>JBGAHL010000060.1:0-10808 GCA_044226205.1 Saprospiraceae bacterium | reverse complement strand
CGACACCCTCGTGCAAGGCCTGACGTATCAAAAACTCATGTTGCAGCCGGAATGCACCCTGCAAACCCAGGGTATGAACTGCAATTATGCCTACAACCCCTACCAGGGCCCGCCCGTCAACATCGGCGCACTGCGTGTGGAGGGTCAGAAGGTGTTTTTCCGCAAATTCACCCTGCCCCCTCCCGACGCAGGCGTGTATGAAGCGGATCTGATAAACGTACCCGGCGGCACGGACGTTTTGTTGTACGACTTCGGATGGGCGGTGGGCGACACTGTCGTGACGCCCAAAAGCGACGGCACCAGCATCCGTTACAAAGTCACCGAGGTGTCTCTTTATCCTTCGGGGCGAAAAAAATTCTCCCTGCTGCACATTACCGGCATCGGCTACACACACGTCGTGATGGAAGGCATGGGCAATACCGTGGGACTTTTGGGCAACTATTCCAACATCGCGGCCAACAGCTACGCCCCTCTCCCCAGCTGCTTTCACCAGAACGGCGTGGTCATCCTCGATTCGGGCGAATGTGCCCATTGCGGCACGGTCGAGGTCGAAGCAGAACCCGCAAGTGTGGGCCTTTCCGTGTTTCCCAACCCGGCCGACCAGACAATCGAAATCGAAACCACCGGCGGCCGCTTCGATCTGCACATCGTGAACCTGCTCGGCCAAACCCTGTACCACGAAACGGGTTTTTCGGATCGTACGACGGTTTCCTCTGCCAATTGGCCCGCCCAGACCTGCATCGTGCAACTGAGCAACCCAGACAAGGGGCAGGTCTTTTTGAAAAAACTCCGGATTGAACATTGAACCGCCCGAAAGCTGTCGCCGGACTGGCAAGTTTTTCTCAACTTTGTCGGCAAACAGCCACCGCCCGGCCAAAACGCCATGTTGTACAAACTTTTTCAGTCCGCACAGTCCGAAACCGCTTTTAACGAACTGCTCTTTCTCACCTTCACCGAGCACGAACGCGACCTGATGATCGAACGCTGGAAAATCTTCGACGCCTTCGACCGCGGCCTGTCCCAACGCGAAGTCGCCAAAGAAGTGCCCTGTAGCATCGTGACGGCCACCAGGGGCGCCAAAGTGTATCGCGATAACAAGGAGGCCATCAAAAAATACCTCGAAATCTGGCGGCAATTCCAATAACGCCGAAAGAAAAAAGCCCTACCCCCTTGCGGGTATGGCTTTTTTTATAACATCTTTGCATCATTGTACTGATACATTAATACATTATGCAAACACATACTTCCCGCCTGTCCTATGGCGATCCGCTTCGGTTTTACCGCCGGGTGCAGGGCCAGGGCCCGAGCTGCCTGTTCGAGTCGGCCTCGGCCGTTGATAAAAGCAGCCGCATGTCGCTCATCGGCCTGGAACCGCCGCTCGAATTCATCGGCAAACACGACGACCTGCTGATACGCCTCCTGCACCCTCGCGGACAGGTTTTTTATGATTTTATCAAGGCAGAATTCGCGGCATCCGTGCGCTCGGATCAAGAGGGGCGGCTTTTGCTGCACATCCCCAAAACGCCTTTCGAGGGCCCCGAAGACGAGCGCCTCGAACGCCCCAATATCGCGCAGCCTTTGCGGCGCCTGCTGGCGGCATTTCACCACGAGGAGAAGAATTTCATGGGCCTGTACGGCGCCCTGGCCTACCAGTTCGTCTACCTGTTTGAAGACCTGCCCAATGCCAAAAACTGCCCGGAGCCCGATTTTCACCTGTTTTTGTACGACACGATTCTCCTGTTCAACCACCTGACGCAGGACCTGACGCTGTACGTCACCCGTGCCGACAGCCCCGCCGCCGAGCTGGCGACCGCGCATTATCTGCACCTTTTTCAGGAAGAACAGCCGGAGCCCGAAGCCTCGGGATCGCTGTGCATCGGCGCCTTTTCCGCCACGCCCGACGACGACACTTTCCGCCGACAGGTCAGTCGCGGCATCCAGTTGTGCAACAAAGGGGAACTGCTCGAAATCGTGCTGAGCCGCCGTCTTCAGGCCAGTTACTCGGGCCCGCTGCTGCCCCTGTACGAACGTTACAAAGCCATCAACCCGAGCCCATACCTGTTTTTTGTCGATTTCGGCGACGAAACCCTGCTGGGCGCCAGCCCCGAAATGATGCTGCGTTACGAAAACGGCCGCGCCACCCTGCGCCCGATCAGCGGCAGTATCCGCCGTTCCGACAACCCCATCGAAGACCACCACCTGATGATGCAATTGCTCAACGACCCGAAGGAAAACTCGGAACTCGACATGCTCATCGACCTCGGTCGCAACGACCTGGCGCGCATTTGCAAACCGGGCATTGCCATCGACCATTACCGCATCGTGGAGAAATATTCGCACGTGACCCACACCGTGGCCCAGCTCAGCGGCGAGCTCGAAGCGCGCTATTCGGGCTTCGACGCGCTCATCGCCAGCCTCAACGCCGGCACGCTCACGGGAGCGCCCAAGATCGCGGCCATGCGCTACATCGAGGAAATCGAACAACATTCACGCGGCTACTACGGCGGCAGCGTGGGCTGGTTTTTGTTCAATGGCGACGTCAACACGGCTATCACGATCCGAACCACCCACGCCCGCGAGGGGCAGTTGTCGTTTTCCGCAGGGGCAACCTTGCTGTACGAATCGAAACCTGAAAACGAATTGCGCGAAACGCGGATCAAAGCAGGGGCGTTTCTCGCGGCAGCGGAGCACTTTTCGGCCTAACGCGACCAGATATTGTACTTCAAAATGCAATATATGGCCCGGAAACCGTCTTTCCAGCCGATTTTTTTGCCCTCCGCATACGTGCGGCCGTAGTACGAAATACCCACTTCGTAAATCCGCACATTGGGGATGCGACTGATCTTGGCCGTCACTTCGGGCTCGAAGCCGAAGCGTTTTTCCCGGAGACTCAGGCTTTTCAGCATTTGGGCATCGAACATCTTGTAGCAGGTCTCCATGTCGGTCAGGTTCAGGTTGGTGAACGCGTTGGAGATCGTGGTGAGCATCTTGTTGCCGATACTGTGCCAGAAGAACAGGATGCGGTGTGGCCGGCCGCCCATAAAGCGCGAGCCGAATACCACGTCGGCATAGCCGTCGAGGATGGGGCGCAGCAGGATATTGTACTCCGCAGGGTCGTATTCGAGGTCGGCGTCCTGGATGATGATGTACTTGCCGGAAGCATGTCGGATGCCCGTATGCAGGGCTGCGCCTTTTCCCTGATTGACCTCGTGTTTTTGGTATTGAATATTCAGGTCGGGGTTGGCGGCCATGTAGCGTTTGATGGCGCCCTCCGTGTCGTCGCGGGAGCAATCGTTGGTTATGATAATCTCCTTTTGCAATCCGCCGATCAATTCAACGGCTTTCACTTTGTCGAGAATCAAGTGAATCGTCCGCTCTTCGTTGTAGGCGGGAATGACTATAGACAGGATTTGGCTCATCTTTTGCAGTGGGTAACGCGACCGCGAGGCGCTTGCTGAACAAATTGCGAAGGTAAGCGGAAGCCTGCTTTTACCGCTCATCAGCCCAAACATGGAGTTTGCTATTTTTTAACAAAATAAAATTGCCCCTGCGGAAACTTTACCCCTCCGGCACTCGTTTTTAGTTCATAATCAAACGCTTAATCCATTAATCGCAAAACTGTAACCCTTAATTATGGCACGTCGCACCCTCAAACTCCGTCGCTTGTGGAGTAAATCTCCCAAACTCCTTTTCGCCTTTCTGCGCCGCCGCGCAAGCCGTCACGCCAAAAAAATTCTTCCGATCGACGATTGGAACAAGAACTGGCTCGGCGAAGAAATGCGCCCGTTCAACAGCCTGCATTGATTGCAGGCTTTTTTTATTTTTATAAGATACTTTTGCCGGCCAGGGCTTCATCATGAACCCGAAGCCTGATCGGGGTGTTTTGCATGCTCCCGTTTTTAGCGATCCTGTGCCATGAAATTTCGCCACCCTCTATTTTTGCCGGCTCTGCTGCTCTGGGCAGCCTGTTCTGATTCCAAGCAACCTGCTGCCGCGCCGGCTGCGGCGCCCAAAACGTCCTACAATGTTACCGCGGTGGAAGGATTTGTCGTCAAACCTGCCGTTTTATCCGAGAGCGTCACGGCCGCCGGCACCCTGCTGGCCGCCGAAGAAACCGAGTTGCACCCCGAAGCCTCGGGGCGGGTGGTGTCGATCAACCTGCCGGAAGGCCGCAGCGTCCGCAAGGGCGACCTTTTGGTCAAAGTGTTCGATCAGGATCTGCGCACCCAACTGACCAAACTCGAAAGCCAGCTCAAACAGGCCGAGATCACTGAACAACGCCTCGGCGACCTGCTCAAGGTCAAGGGCGTGAGCCAGCAGGAATACGATCTGGCGGCCCTGCAGGTGCAAACCCTCAAAAGCGAAATCGAACTGGTGCGCATCAATATCGGCAAAACCGAACTGCGCGCACCCTACGACGGCGTCATCGGTTTGCGCCGCATCAGCCCGGGCGCCTACGTCACGCCCGCCAGCCCCGTGGCCACCATTCGCGCCCTGGGCGCGCTGAAACTCGATTTCGCCGTGCCGGAAAAATACAGCGCCCAGTTGCGCGCTGGCCAAACCGTCAGTTTCAGGGTCGAAGGCAATCCTGCCGAATATTCGGCCGTGGTGGAAGCGACCGAACAAAGCATTACGACCGAAACCCGCAACCTCCAGGTGCGCGCACTGGTGCGCAACAAGGCCGGCCTGCTGCCAGGCGCCTTCGCGGAGGTCAGTTTGTCGTTGGGTAAAAACAACCAGGCCCTGATGGTGCCCAGCCAGGCCATTATTCCGCAAGCCCGCGACAAAAAAGTGATCCTCAATCGGGGCGGCAAGGCACAATTCGTGACCGTCAAAACCGGCGTCCGGCAATCGGAAATGGTCGAGATCACCGACGGTTTGCGAGCAGGCGACACCATCGCCACCACAGGCATCCTGTTCCTGCGCCCCGATGCCCCGCTTCAATTTTCCAAATTAGACTGAGCTAGCGACGACGGATCAGGTAATCGACGGCCAGGCGATACCCGTCGAGCCCCAGTCCCACGATCAGCCCGGCTGCTACCGCTGAAATAAAGGAATGGTGCCGAAAGGACTCTCGTTTGTGGACGTTGCTGATGTGTACTTCCACCACAGGCGCAGGGATGGCGGCTACCGCGTCGGCCAGCGCGATGGAAGTGTGCGTGAGCGCCCCGGCGTTGAGCACGATCCCGTCGACGGAAAAACCTGCCTCGTGCAGTTTGTCGAGCAGGGCGCCTTCGTGGTTGCTTTGAAAATATTCCAGTTTCACCTGCGGAAAGCTTTCCTGCAAAGTGGTAAAAAACGACTCGAAACTGTCGCTACCGTAAATTTCCGGCTCGCGGCGGCCTAACAAATTGAGGTTGGGACCGTTAATGATAAGAATGTGCATGGCTGACGGGTTGGCTGACAGTCAAACGCGTTGAACTGCCGCAAAATTCTCCGACTTTTGAAAAGCTTTTGCCTCAAAGTTGTTCGCAAGAAAAATCCGAAGCATGAAAAAACCTGGTCTTTCCCGCTATAAATTATTGTACGCCCTGTTTCCGCTGTTTTGCTGTCTGACCTGGCCGGTATCCGAAACATTTGCGCAGCAAAACTACCTGGTTTCGGATCCGTTGGTCATCCGCAACGACTACGGCTACGAGGTCATCGGGCGGGTGAAGGACCGGATTTTGCTTTTCCGCGACAAATACGACGAATTCGAAATTCAGGCCTACGACAACCAGATGCAACTCTCGTGGAGTCGGCGCCTCGACGACCTCGACCGCCGGGGTATTCAGGTGCTGAGCATCGTGGGCGGTAAAAACGACTTTTCCATTATTTATAAAATCAGGCGGCATGGCACGACCCAGCTTCGGGTGCACAAATACGACCCGGGCGCCAACCTGATCGACAGCATGACCCTTAAAAACTACGGTGAAAGGGCCTTTTACCCGCCTGTTCTCGACATCGTGCGCAGCGAAGACCGCAATTGCCTGGTCGCCTACAACTCCGCCGAACGCGAAAAACTGGAGATCACCTGCTTCCGGCTCGACCGCATGCAGGTGCTCTGGGACAAAACCGCCACCCTCAAGGAGCCTTTTTACGAGTCAGACATCGACGCCATGGTGCTCAGCAATGCGGGCGATCTGTACCTGATTTCGGAGCACAACAACCGCAAAAGCAAAATCGAGGAACATGACTTCAGGCTGCTGCGCATCAACGCCGGCGGCGACCAGCTTATCCGGGCGCCGATACCCGACTTCCTCACCTGCGACGTCAAGTTTACTTACGACAACCTGCACCAGCGCCTCGTCGGCGTCGGGCTGTACGGAGAAAAAACCCGCGACCGTGCCAACGGCGCTTTTCACCTGTCGATCGACCCCGCTTCGGGCATGCCTGCCCTGCGCAGCGAACCTTTCGACAACCAGTTTTTCGACATCCTGCGCCGTCGCGATACTTCCGATGGCGACGACAGCAGTACGGGCGGACGGGACATCAGCGATGCCGATGTGAGCCAGGTCGTCCTGCGCGAAGACGGCGGCGCCATCCTCATCGCTGAGCGGCACCACGAAATCCAGCGGGGCGCCACTGCCGCCCGGGGGTTCTGGCGCGACGGCGCCCGCCTGGTCATCGATTACTACTACGATGATGTGTTCGCCATCGCGTTCAACCCGGACGGAACCATCCCCTGGAAAACCGTTTTACACAAAAAACAATACTCGCAGGACGACGAGGGGGCCTACTCCTCCTATTTTCTGCTGCGCAGCAGCGACCGGCTGCACATGCTGTTCAACGACGAGATCAAGTATGAAAACACCTGCAGCGAATACGTCCTTTCTCCCTTCGGCGATTTCGACCGAAACAGCCTGCTCAACACATTCGGGCAAAACCTCCGCCTGCGTTACCGCGATGCCCATCAGCTGAGCGTCAACGAGTGTATTGTCCCTTCGGAATTTCGCAACCGCTTGAAACTGGTGTATTTGCGGTTTTAATTTTTCGCGGCAAAGCGGCAAAAATCGGCCGCCAGCAGCAGCGTCCGACCGCTGAAATCGCGGCGTGGCCGCAAACGGGCCTGCATGGCCTCGCTCACCTCGGGGTCTTTGTCGAGGAAGTTCATGAGTGTGCGCAACACTTTTGCGTAGCGTGCAAAATCATTTTGTTGAGGAATGTCGCGCGCACCAAAACGCGTCATGGCCGCCTGAAAAGTATCGAAGGCGTACGGCGCGTAGGCTTCGGGCCAGCGGAAGCCGAGGTACAGGCTGATCATGCGGAAATCGCCGTGGTAATGGTTGTTTTCGACGGTAGTCGGGTATTTGCGGCGATAATCAGCGAGCAAAATATCGCAGCCGAACAAAAACCGCCCCAGGCGGGCTTCCAGATCGCGGGACTCGTCGAACAGGTCGTCGAACATGCGGCGGACGGTGAGCGGGTCCTCTTTCCAGAACAACTGCATCATGCGTTTGGGGTACCATTGCTCCGTTTGCCAAAGGCGGCGGGTTTCGGTATTTTGAAAAGCGCAGTCGAACATGGCGGCCGGGTCGGCAGCCTCGGGGTCCCAGTGCATTTGAAAATTTTGCAGCGATTCCCATTCGTAGAGAAAGGGATGATGGGCCGTTTTGCGGAGCCATTGTTTGTAGTCGGCGATAGCGGCCTGAATGTTGGCGAGGATCATGGGGCAAAGTTCTTCGATTAACCTTAATTAACCATCCTTCAACCCACCTTAACCTGTGGGGCGAAAGTCGGCAGGTACCTTTGTCGCACGATTTGCAACAACGACACTAGGTTATGAAAACAAGTTTTTCCCTGCTCCTCTTTTTCCTGTTCTGCGCCCCGATTTTTCTTTCCGCGCAAAAATTCACCCTGCGCGGCACCCTTGTCGACACGGCTTCGGCCCCGCTCGAAGGCAGTACGGTGATGCTGCTCAGCCCCAAAGACAGTTCCCTGCTCGCCTTTTCGCGCTCGGGTACGGGGGGGCTGTTCGAACTGCGCGGCCTGGGCGCCGGCAACTACCTGCTGCGCGCCAGCTACCCGGGTTTGAGTAATCACCAGCAACGCGTTCAGCTCGACGGCGCCCCGCGCACGGTCGATCTCGGCGCTATTACCATGAAAACGGGCCTCAATGTGATCGACGGCGTCGAAATCACCGCGGAGGCCAACCCCGTGGCGATCAAGGGCGACACGGTCGAATTCAATGCCGGCTCGTTTCACGTGAAGCAAAATGCCGTCGTGGAGGACCTGCTCAAAAAACTGCCGGGCGTGGAAGTCAAAGCCGACGGCACCGTGACGGCTATGGGCGAAGAAGTGAAAAACGTGACGGTCGACGGCAAAAAATTCTTCGGCAACGACCCCAAGGTCGCGACCAAAAACCTGCCCGCCGACGCGGTGAACAAGGTGCAGGTGTTTGATAAAAAAAGTGAACAAGCCCAGTTTAGCGGCGTCGACGACGGGCAGCGCGAAAAAACCATCAATCTCGAACTGAAAGACGACCGCAAAAACGGCTGGTTCGGCAATATGACCGCCGGCGGCGGGCTCGACGCCAACGAAAAAGGCCGATTTGAAAGCCGCCTGAGCCTCAACCGCTTTACGCCCAAACAACAACTTTCTTTCCTCGGACTAGGCAACAACATCAACCAGGCAGGTTTCAGCATCGACGATTACATGGCCTTTTCAGGCGCCATGCGCCAGATGATGGGCGGCGGCGGCAGCCGGTTTACCCTGCAGTTCGATTCCGACAACATGACGTTTCCGCTGGATTTTGGCAACAACGAAGGCTTTCTCGATACCTGGGCCGGCGGCGTCAATTTCAACCAGGAATACGGCAGCAAACGCAAGGGCGACCTGAATGCCAGCTACCTGTTTTCCCAGTCCGACAAACATTACGACCGCAACACGGAGCGCACAAATTTCCTGCCGCAGGGCGACTACCGCAGCACGGGCGCCAGCAACGAAGACAATTCGCTGCAGAACCATCGCCTCAACCTCAGCCTCGATCAGAAGGTGGATTCATTCAATTCCGTGGTGCTCAATTCGGCGCTCAGCTACGGCGACAATTCTTCGCAAAGCCTGAGCAATACCCGGACTTTCGGCGCCGACGGGCAGGTGCAAAATGCCGGCGTCCGCCGCTCGATCTCCGATGCCACGGGCGCCAACTGGACGGGCAACCTGCTCTGGCGACATAAATTTGCCAAAAAAGGCCGCAACTTCACCATCAACGTCGATGGAAGTCTCAACCGCAGCGAATCGACGAGCAACAGCTTCGCCGACAACGAGTTTCGGCAGGAAAACGGCATTTACCGCCGCGATACCATTTCCCAGGACCAGTTTTTTACCAATGACGAACTCAGCGCGAGCGCCAAGGCAACCTACACCGAGCCCCTCGGGAAACGCCGTTACCTGGAACTCAGCTATGCATATTCGCACACCGAAAACAACGCCAATAAAGACGTGTACGACCTCGCAGGCGGCGAAAGGTCCTTCAACCCGCTGCTGTCCAATGCCTACGAAAACAATTTCGACTACCAGCGTGCAGGCGCCGGCTTCCGCATCAATCGCAAAAGCTGGAACGGCAGCGTCGGCCTCGATTATCAAAATGCCGTGCTCGACGGCGCCGTCACTTCCGGCCAGGGCCAGCCGGTTCGCCAGCGGTTCGAACATTTGCTGCCCCGACTCGACTACAATTACCAGTTCGCGCCCTCGCGCAACCTCCGGGTCTTTTACCAAACCCGCGTCACCGCGCCGACCGTGCAGCAGCTCCAGCCCGTGCCCGATTTCAGCGACCCGCTCAACATCAGCGAAGGCAACCCCGCCCTCCGGCCGGAATACAGCCACAGCGTGCAGACCAACTACGTGTCGTTCAACCCCGAGAACATGCGCAGCTTTTTTGTCAATCTGGGCGTCGACTACACGGGCGACAAGATCGTGTACGCCCAATCGGTCGACTCGCAGTTTGTCCGGCACTACCGCCCCGAAAACACCGATGGCCAATACAGTCTTTTTGGCATGGCTGCCTGGGGCTGGCGCCTGAAAGCGCTGAAAAGCCGCCTCAACGTGCGCAGCCAGGGCAGCTGGAACAGGGGCCAGGGGCTGGTCAACAACGTCACCAACTACACCACTGGCCTCGCGCTGACCCAGGCGCTCTCCCTCGATTTCGAGCCGGCCGACTGGTTTGTGCTCAGCGCAGGCGCCGAACTGACCTGGAACCAGTCGACCTACTCGATCGATGCGTCCAACAATCAGGAATACCTGACGCAGAACTACAACAGCGAACTCAACCTCGAATTGCCGAAGGATTTTGCTTTCAACACGAGCTTCAACGTGGCGGTCAATACCGGTCGCGCCGACGGCTACAACACCGCTATTCCGATCTGGAATGCCGAGTTTTCGCACAATTTCATGAAAAACAAACGCCTGCAGGTGGGTATTTCCGTCAAGGACCTCCTCAACCGCAACGTGGGCCTGCACCGCACCGCCAACCTCAACTACATCGAGGACGAACGGGTGGCCTCGCTGGGCCGGACGGTCATGCTCCGCGCGACCTACGCGCTCAACAGCTTCGGGCCGGGCGGTCCCGGCGGTCCGCGTATGCGGATGATTATCCGTCGATAAGGAGTTTAGCAATGAGGCTGCACTGACGGGGTGACTTTGGAGTCACCCCGTCAGTTGGCCGCGATGGGGCCGTGCTTGGTGTTTTCACCTACGGTATGCACACAAAATGAGTTCATTGACATTAGGTATCGTTATTTTTAGCAAAGAGGGCCTGTGCATTCACATAGGTCTGGAGTTTTTGCAGTCCCAGCCACATGGTAATTGGCCCAGGCGGTCTTTCGCTTTTT
>JBGAHL010000059.1:0-10858 GCA_044226205.1 Saprospiraceae bacterium | reverse complement strand
GGTGTTGGCTTCGAACTGTACCAGAACCAGCCGAACCCGTGGGTAGGCCGCACGCAAGTGGGCTTCCACCTGCCGGTTGCTGCCACGGCAACGCTGACGGTGTACGACGAAACGGGCCGCGTACTGTTTACGCAGAAAGGCGACTTCGCGAAAGGCTACAACGCCATCTCGCTGGATCGCAACCTGATCAATACGACAGGTGTGCTGTACTACAAACTGGAAACGGCTACGGACAGCGCAACGAAGAAGATGATCCAGACGAAGTAATCATTACTTGATAGAAACCATCAGATAACTACAACGGCCGCATCCACATCAGGATGCGGCCGTTTTTTATTACTCGCCCGAAAACCGCTCGTACCTTCGGAAAAAATAACCTGCTTTTATGAAAAACAACTCGACGCTACTCTTTTTGTGCCTTTTTTCAGGCATGGCAGCCGACTTGCAAGCCCAGCAGACGGCAACGGTTGTTTACAACGAATCGACAGAAGATTTTCCCAATCCCGAACGCGGTTTTTATCACTACACCGCAACGTATTCGGACAATTACCAGCCGCTGGATACGAACGAGTTGAAAGCATGGCGCGCCCTGCACCAGCCGCCCGGGGCCAACTACAGCATTTACAGCACGTTGGTCTTCCGTTATTTTTTTCTGGAAAATTTCAAATCGGGCCCCATTTCGCAAATCTATCTGGATGGCATGATGCAGGATTTTACGGCGGCCCGGCAGGCCGGGGTGAAGGTGATCGTCCGGCTGGCTTACACCGAAGACCCCTCGGCTGGCGGCTGTACTTTTTGTCCGCCGTACGGCGATGCCCCCAAAGACATCGTGCTGTTGCACATTGGACAGATCAAACCGGTTTTGCAGGCCAATGCAGACGTGATAGCCGTCGTGCAAATGGGCTTCATCGGCATCTGGGGAGAAAATTATTACACCGATTACTTCGGCGACGCCTCCCAGCCGCCTTACGGGCTGAGCGCTCAAAACTGGAGCGACCGGAAAGCCGTGGCCGACAGTTTGCTGAACGCGCTGCCGTCCACGCGCTGCATCCAGGTGCGGTATCCTCAGATGAAGCAAAAATTCGTGTACGGCATCGATGCACCCTTGTCGGCTGCCCCCTTGACGGAAGCCGGGGCCTGGCAAAACACGGCCAAAGCGCGCATCGGCTTCCACAACGATTGCTTTCTGGCCAGCCCCGACGATTACGGAACATTTTACAATTACGACATCGGCAGCTCAAACATCGATACCGCTACCCTGAAGCCTTACTGGGCGGCCGATGCCTTGTTTGTCCCGGTGGGCGGCGAAACCTGCAACGACTGGAATCCCTACTCCAACTGCTCTGCCCAGGCGGGCGGCGGCGCCGAACTCGAGATGGCCCGCCTCCATTATTCATACCTGAACGCGGATTATAACCATGCGGTCAATAACGACTGGACCAGCGGCGGCTGCATGGATGCCATTCGGCAAAAACTCGGCTACCGTATTGTGTTGCAAAAAGGGGAATACACGCCTTCTGTACAGCCAGGCAAAGCTGTTTTTGTCAAAATTGAATTAAAAAATATCGGTTTTGCGGCGCCGTTTAACCCGCGCCGACTTCGGCTTTTGCTCCGCAACCAAAGCAGCGGCGAGGTGTTCGCCGCCGAGTTGCCCGACGATCCGAGGGCCTGGCTTCCAGGCGAACAAACCCGGGTAGTTCAACACAGCGTCTGCGTGCCGGCAGGATTGCCCGAAGGCAGTTACGACCTTTTGCTGCATTTGGCAGACCCCTGCGACAGCATCGGCAACCGGCCCGAGTACGCGATCCGACTGGCCAATTCGGGCGGTGTCTGGGAGGCGGAAACGGGGTACAACCGCCTCTTACAGACGATTGTCGTGAGCGCGGCGGGGGGAGGTGAAGCCTGCGACAGCGGGTTGTCATTTTCCTCCGGAACGACGGGACCCGGCGCCGAACCGAACAATGTGGCGTGGCGGGTTTTCCCCAACCCGCTTACCTCGGTTTTGTACGTGCAGGCGCCCCCGGAGATCGCTGGCCCCGTTGACTATTCGCTTTTCACTGTCCTCGGCGAAACCGTGGGCAGTGGCCGGATAGCGGTGCAGGACGGAAGCCCGGCGCGCATCGATTTGCCCCGGCATTCGAGCAGCATCCTTTTTTTGCAATTGCGATTGCCTGACGGAAGCCGCCGGGTGTTTCGTTTAAAATCCTGAAAGGAGGGCAAATCCCAAAGGTGTTTTTTATAAACTTTGCACCTGAAAAGCCATCGGCGACTATTTTATCCACGCTTGTCTTAATCAATCGACCGTACTCATGAATGCTGTATTTACCCGCCGCCTGCTCTTTTTAGCCTTGTTTCTGACGAGTTTGCCCGGCCTCCATCGCGTAATGGGCCAGGACGTTATTCTCCAGGGCTTCTACTGGAACACCCACCCCGGCGACGTGACCAATACCACCACCGGCGGTATCTGGTGGGACACCTTGACCCTCGTGGCCCCGCAGTTGAAATCTGCCGGATTCAGCACGGTCTGGACGCCGCCGCCCACCAAAAGTTTTGCCGGCGTGTGGGACATGGGTTATGGCATGTATGATTATTTCGATCTGGGCGATTACAACAGCAAGGGTACCACACGAACCCGCCACGGCAGCCGCGCCGAACTGAACGCCATGATCGCGGCCATGCATGCCAACGATGTCAAGGTGATGGCCGACATAGTACTCAACCACCGCGGTGGCGCCGACGCACAGGCGCCGTACCAGATCAGCGGTTACGGCACCGGATACAACGTGTTCAACCCGCCCAGCACCCGCATTCCCGGCGGGCCGGAAGACGTGCACCCGACCAACCAGCACCCCGATCTCAATCCCGACTACCACAACCGGATTTTTTTCGAAGACATCTGTCATTTCAACGAAAGCGACGCATTCCCGCCCACCAACCCCGACGGAACGGCCGGCAACTGGTTTTTCGGCGCGCCGACGATCTGCGGCTCTTACGGCGACTCGCTCATCATGTGGGGGCGCTGGCTGGTCAACGACGTGGGCTACGACGAACTCCGTCTGGATGCCGTCAAACACATCGATCCCTGGTTTGTCAAAAAATTCCTCATCGAGTCGAAAAACGGCGCTCAGCCCTTCGCTATCGGCGAGTCGTTTGAATACACGCCTGCCAACCTCGTCAACTACTGGAGCGAGGTGGAGTCGCCGGCCAACAGCGGGGGCGTGAAAAATGCCAAAATCTCCCTCTTCGATTTTCCCCTGCGCGCTGCACTGAAAACCGTGCTCAACACCACCAACGGCAACGCCGACCTCTACAATACCCTGGGCAATGCCGGGCTGGTGTGGGGCACTTCGATGGGGGGCTACGACGTGGTGACCTGGCTGGAAAGCCACGATACCGACCGCACCGGGTTTGTGCAGGACGTGTCGGGTTGCGCCATTCCCTACGGCGGAACCTGCCTGAAACTCAATACCGAACCCGACCATGATCCCATTGTTTCGGACAAGGAAGACATGGGCTATCCTTTCCTGATGGCCGCCGAAGGCCGCCCCGTGGTGTTCTGGAAAGACTGGTACTGGTACGGCCTGTCCAAAGATATTCAATGGCAAATGGCGCTCCGCCAGGCCACGGCAACGGGCACTTCCGACCACATTCAGAACATGGCGGGCAACTGGCCCAGCACTGCCCCCTACGATTCCGACAACAACGGCGGCAATATGTTTGCCATGCGCCGCAACGGCCTCACCGGCGGCGTGAGCGACGGCATGGTGCTGGGCCTCAACGACCACCCCAGCAAGGAGGGCGCCGTTTGGGTCAATACGCCTTTTACCGACAAATACCTGAAAGACTACTCGGACGGGTACTTGTTCGTCACGACAAAAGCCTCCGCGACGGATTCGCGGGCACTCATCAAGACTCAGCCGCGCGACTACTCCTGGTGGTCGGTTACGGGGCTTTACCCCAAGTCGCCGGGTACGCCGGCTTCGCATTTTTCCATGACGGCCACGCCGGGCGGCTGCCCGCATTTTGTCGCCTTGCGCGCCGCCGATGCCGCCAATCTGATCGTCAACGGCGCCCCGATTGCTGTGGGCGACGAGGTGGCGATCAAAAACGCAGCCGGTCAGGTGACGGGTATCGGCCGCATCGGGCAGGGCTTCCGCTGGGACGGTGCCCACGACATGATCATCGAAGTACTGGGCGCCGGCTCTACCGGCGGCATGGCCGCCAACGAGAACTTCCGGGTTTTTGTCTTCGATCAAAGCGCAGGCACGGAAGTGGAAATCGGTTCCGTGCAATACGCTGCGGCGAACACAGCCTTCAATTTTTCTCCCGAACGCGCCAACTCGCCCAACCGCAACGGCAACTACGCCACTTTTTCCGTCACCACCACCGCACAGGGTGCTTACACCTGCGAGGGCATTTCCCGAATTCTCGCCTTTAATACGCAAGCGCCGGTCAATCAGCCCTTCTGCGGCGCCGACCAGGCCAGCGAGTCCGCCTATGCCGACGGCTGGCAAACCGGCGACAACGGTGGCACGGGCATGAACGGCTGGACGCTGAGCGCCACCGGCAGCGCCGGGGTTTTTACGGGCAGTTCGACGGGCAACGGCAACGGCGATAACAATGGCAATGGCGATATCAATACCGGCGGCACGGCATGGGGCATGTGGGCCAATTCGGGCGGCCAGTCCAACGCCGTGCGCGACTTTGCCATCAACTGGCCGGCCGGCACGGTGTTCAGCCTTAAAATGGACAATGGTTTTATCAATAGCGGCGGCTCGGTCGGATTCGGTCTGCAAAATGCCAGCAGCGAAAACCTGCTCGAATTTTACTTCGCCGGCGGTTCAAGCAATTATACCTACAACGACGCGACGGGCGCGCACGCCAGCTCCGTCGGGTTCACGGATGAAGGTCTGCAATTGCAAATCACACTCACGTCTTCGACGGCCTACCAACTGGTCGTGACGCCCCTCGACGGCGCTTCATCGACCTATTCGGGCAATTTGAAAAACCCGGCAGGCGGGCAAAGCGTCAGTCGTTTGAGGCTGTTCAATGCCAATGCCGGCAGCGGCTCGACCAACGATGCTTTTTTCAACAGCCCCGGCGTCTGCTTCCCGCCGACACTGGTGATCAATGAGGTGGATTACGACCAGCCCGGAACGGACAACCTGGAATTTGTGGAACTCAAAAACGTTTCCGGCGCAGCCGTAAACCTCGACGCCTACTCCCTCGAACTCGTAGACGGCGGCGCCCCGACCGTGTACGCTACGGTGGATTTGCCGAACGTCAGCCTCGCGGCGGGCGATTATTACGTCATTTGCAACAATGGCGCTTCGGTGCCCAATTGCGATCTGTCGTTTGCCGGCGCTACCGAGCAAATCCAGAACGGCGCCCCCGACGCCCTCCGGCTCCGGCTTCCCGGCAACCTCACCGTGGATGCCCTCAGCTACGAAGGCTCGGTCAGCGGCTCGGTGGAAGGCAGCGGCACGGGTCTCGACGATGCCGGCACGGCACAACAACTCGGCCTTTCGCGCCTGCCCGACGGCTCGGACCAAAACATGAACGGCGCCGACTTCCTGCTGACCTGCATCAGCCCCGGCAGCGCCAACCTCTCCGCAACGGATACGGACGGCGACGGCATCCCGAATGCCTGCGACAATTGCCCCGCCACGGCCAATACGGACCAGACCGATGCCGACAACGACGGCGTGGGCGATGCCTGCGACCCCGAAATCGAACTGCGCGGCAACGGCCAGCCCATTGCCAGCGGCGACCTGATGCCCGCAACCGCAGACGGTACCGACTTCGGCGCAACCGCCGCAGGATCAGGCACTTTGACGCAAACTTTTACCATTCACAACACAGCCAACGGATCGCTCAACCTCACCGGCAGCCCGAAGGTGCAACTCTCCGGCGCACAGTCGGCCGATTTTTCGGTAAGCACCCAGCCTGCCAGCCCCGTGACGGCCTCTCCTGCGAGTTTCACCATTCAGTTTGCGCCCACGGTCATCGGCACGCGAACCGCCACGGTCAGCATCGCCAACGACGACAACGACGAAAATCCCTACACCTTCGCCATCAAAGGAGAAGGCACGGCGCAGGCGCAGGAAATTACCGTGACCGGCAATAACCTGCCGGTCGCCAACCGCTCGGCAACGGCCAGCACCGCCAACGGCACCAACTTCGGCAGCACGACCGTGGGCAACACGTTGAGCCAGTCGTTCGTGGTGCACAACGGCGCTTACAGCTCGTCGCTGCACCTCACCGGCGTGCCCAAAGTGACCGTCGCCGATCGCGATGCGGCCGATTTCAGCGTGACCAGCCAGCCGGGTTCGCCGGTCGGCGCTGGCGGCGAATCCTGGTTTACCGTGAGCTTTACGCCCTCCGCGCCGGGCCTGCGTACCGCCATTTTGATCATCACGACCGACGACCATCCCGACAATCCTTTTGTCTTTACCATTCAGGGGACGGGGCTGTAAAAGCTGGTTAGTCGAAAAATGTCTGATATGATAAAACCTTCGGCCCCGCTTGTTCGTCGCCCGCCTGTTTTTGAAGATTTTCCCGGCCTGATCGTCGGGGAAAGCACCCGTCATGGCGGGGTGAGTTTGGCGCCGTTCCATTCGCTCAACCTTGGAAAAAGCACGGCCGACAACCCGGCCCATGTGGCGGAAAACCGCCGCCGTTTTGCCGGCGCCGCGGGTTTCGATCCCAGTATGCTGGCCTGGTCGTATCAGGCACATGGCGACCAAATTCTGCACGCCCGTACGCCGGGCGGGGCCGAGGGTTACGACGCGCTCATCAGCGACAGCCCCGGCGTGGTGCTGGCCGTGACGGTGGCCGATTGCGTGCCCGTATTGATTTTCGATGTAAGAAACAAGGCGGTTGCCGCGGTTCACGCGGGCTGGCGGGGTACGGTGGCAGGTTTGGCGGGCAAAACCCTGGCGGCCATGTCTGCCGTTTTCGGGACGCGCGGCGAGGACTGTCGGGCCTACGTGGGCACTTGCATCGATGAATGCTCCTTCGAAGTAGGGGAGGAGGTGGCGCTCCATTTCCCGGATGAATTCAAACAGGTTTCTGCCCTGACGGGCAAATATTACGTGGACTTAAAAAAAGCCAACGCTGCCCAGCTGCGGCGGGCAGGTTTGTCCGACGCACAAATCGGCATTTCGCCGTACTGCACCGTGAGGGACAATGCCGACTATTTTTCCCACCGCGCAGAAAAAGGTACGACGGGGCGCATGATGGCCGTCATCGGACTGCCCTGACGCGGTGCGTCCACAGCAGCCAGCCGCATGCCGAAGCCGCGATGAGGAGCCCGAGAAACTCCCGCGTGAGTTCGACCCAGGGCGTTTCGGCTTTCATGGAGGCGACGATGGATGGCTCGCCCATATCGATCCAGTTTATAAAATCCGGGAGCAGGGTAGCCGCCCAAATCAGTGCCGCGGCCAGCCACAACCACGTTGCGGGGCGGTAAAAACGTCCCGTGGCAGCCAGGCCGAAAAGTGCGCTGACGCCGCCGTAAAGCAACATCCATTGGATCGGGTCAGGGTCGTTGTATTGAACCGCCGTAAACAGCGCGAACAGGACGCAAAGCGACCAGAGAAGAGTTTTTTTCATAAAACGGACAATTTTGTTGCGGTCAACCGGGAACTATGCGAGGCAATTTCGGATTAATACGCGGCCCGGGCGCCGGTTTGGCGGGAAAGATTTTGCTGCCGCGACCGGCGTGCTAAGCGGCACGTTCAAATAAAGTATCTTTGTCCCCTTATTTGCCATGTCCAAGGAACGCAACAAACAAAAAGTAGAAATCACCAACCGGCGTGCGCCATTCGAATACCAATTCGAGCAGGAGTACGAGGCCGGTCTGGTGCTTACCGGAACGGAGATCAAAAGCGTACGCGCCGGCAATGCCAACCTCAACGACGCCTATTGCCTTTTTGAAGGCGGTGAATTGTGGATCAAAAGCCTTTACATCGCGGAGTACGAATATGGCACCGACAACAACCACGAAGCGCGCCGTACCCGCAAATTGCTGTTGCGCAAACCCGAACTCCGCAAACTGGAGCGGCGGGTAAAAGAAAAGGGCTTTACCATCATTCCTTTCAAACTGTTTCTGAATGAGCGGGGATTCGCCAAATTGAAGATCGAGCTCGCGACAGGCAAAAAATCGTTCGACAAGCGCAATACCATCAAAGACCGCGAAAGCAAACGGGACCTCGACCGCGTGACCAAAATCGTACGCAGCCGGCAGTAAAAATCACGAAAAGCAATGTCCAGAGCACTCGCCCGATTCCTGTCATTTGTCGCACACCCCTTGCTGGTGCTCACCTATGTTTTGATCCTGCAACTGGCGCTCGATCCTTTTTCGTTCGGCGCCCGGCGAATGTCGGACCCCCAATCGGTCGTCTTGCTGATGTCGGTATTCGTTTGTACCGTGCTGTTGCCGGGCTTTGCAGTAGCCCTCATGAAGCCCCTGGGATTGATCAAAAGCCTCGAAATGGACGATAAACAGGACCGCATCGGGCCCTACATCGTGAGCGGGGTGTTTTACCTGTGGCTGGTCAAAAACCTGTTGTCCGACGGCCAGACCCCGCACTTGTACGTCATCTTCGCCCTGGGCGCCACAATAGGCTTGTTTTTGGCCTTTTTGATCAATATTTTTAGTAAAATCAGTGCCCATGCCGTTGGCATGGGCGGCTTTGTCGCCATGCTGATGTTCATGGTGATGGACTGGAATGACTCGGGTATTGTGCTGCCCGTTCCCGGCGGTATTTTGCAAATAAGCATGTTCGTCCTGCTGGTTTTGGCGATTGTGCTGGCCGGCCTGGTGGGCACGGCGCGACTTGCCCTGAGGGCGCACGAGCCGGCAGATGTGTACAGGGGCTACGCCATTGGTTTCGTATCCATTCTGCTTGCCTCCTGGGTAGTGTAGAAAGTCGCAAGCCACCCCGTCAAACGTCGCATTTCGACCGTGTTTTGGGGCTGTAATTGATTGATTTTTGCGTTTAAATCCTGCGCACATGCAAACAGATCCCGTACATAATGTAGATGAATACATTGCCCTGCAAACGCCGGCACATCAGGCGGCCCTTCGCGATATGCGGGCCCTGATCCATGCGCTGGTTCCGGGTGTGGAGGAAAAGATCAGTTATCAAATACCCTGCTTCAAACTGCACGGCGATTTTCTGGTGGGCATAGGGACAACGCGCAAATTTTGCAGTTTTTACCCCATGAGCAGAAGACTGGCCGACAGGCTGAAAGAGGAATGGCCCGATGTAAAAATGTCGGGAACTACCTTCCACTTCGACCTCGACAAACCTTTGCCGCGGGAGCGGATCGAATACATGATTCGGGAAAGAATAGCGGAAAATCTTGCCCGAGCGGCCTTGAAAAAGAAGGCATGAGGTGCCAGTCGTTTATAAACAAAAAACACAAGCGCCACCCCGTTTCCGGGATGGCGCTTGTTATTTATGGCCGATTGGATCATCCGGCGATTACTTCGTCTGGATCATCTTCTTCGTTGCGCTGTCCGTAGCCGTTTCCAGTTTGTAGTACAGCACACCTGTCGTGTTCAGCATGGCGCGATCCAGCGAGATAGCATTGTAGCCTTTCGCGAAGTCGCCTTTCTGCGTGAACAGTACGCGGCCCGTTTCGTCGTACACCGTCAGCGTGGCCGTGGCAGCAACCGGCAGGTGGAAGCCCACTTGCGTGCGGCCTACCCACGGGTTCGGCTGGTTCTGGTACAGTTCGAAGCCAACACCGGCGATCGTCTGGCCGTTGAAGCGCAGGGCGACATCCAGGTTCTGACCGTTTTGGTTGTATGCTTCGGCGCGCGTGATGCGGCTCGACAGTTGCAGCATTTCGCTCAACTTGCCGGCTTTCTCAGCGCGGAATTTAACCGTGAACTCACCAGCACCGTCGATCGAGGTCGTCAGCGCGTCAGCGAATACACCGAAGTTGTCGGCGCTCACGTTATCTCCTTTCACGATGTCAGCAACCGTCAGGCCGTTGAGGTTCATCGTGAACTGGAAGCCCTGTACTTGCTCAGCCGTGCGGAACGTTACGTCGAATACTTCGCCTGCTTTCACCTCGCGATCTTCAACATCCAGCAGCAGCGTGCCGGCCGTGCGGTCTTCGGCTTGCTGGTTGGCGTTGGCAATCACCGAACCGTTCAGGTCACCAATCTTGATGCCCGTGAAGTCGTCTCCCATCTGGCTGGCCAGTGCATTGCCGAGGCTGATGTTTTCAGCAAACGGCACCGAGGCAAACGGATTGCTTGCATCGTTGAATGCGAAGTCCTTGTCGATAAAGCGCCAGGAGGTGTTGTTCGGCAGTTCCGTGTAGATACCCAGGATCAACTTGCGGAGTTCAACGATGTCGAACGTCGTCACCGAGTTCGATTTGTTTACGTCAGCAGCGATGATCTTGTACGGCGAGTTCAGCGGCTCGATACCCAGGATGTGCTTGGACATCAGCACCAGGTCGAACGTCGAGACACCGTTCATCGGGTTGTCGTCTTTCACCGGCGTCACCGTGTAATCCGTCGACAGCGGCAGGTAGTTCGAGAACAGGTATTGACCTGCATCGTTGGAGATACCCAGGGCGTTGATCGCGGGCAGACCGTTCGGCGGGTTGCCGGCCAGTTCCACGTTCGCATCCTCGATGCCCTGATCACCCGCCAGCGGTTCCGTCTTCAATTGTCCGGCCACCGAGATCGGCTGGCCACCGCAGTTGTTGAACGGATCCTGGATGATCACGTACGTTTCGCAGTAGGCGGCGTTGCCGGCGGCATCCTGTGCCCACAACTCTACCGGTTGCGTGCCCACTTCGTCGCAGGTGAACGTCACATTCGTGATCGGCT
>JBGAHL010000058.1:0-11089 GCA_044226205.1 Saprospiraceae bacterium | reverse complement strand
CCAGCATGATTTTTTTTCTCATCCAGCAAAATTGAAACGATTTTCAATTCCTCAAAAAAAAATGCCTTGCAATCAATTGAAAATGAATTGATTGCAAGGCTGAAAACTCCGTTCTAGGAGCTATTTTTGACTATTATACCTTTATAAAAGGGTTGTTGCTGTTTCCGTATCATCCCTTTTATAAACCTTATAAACCCTATCAACTTTATAAACTTTTTCAAAGCTCACTCCAGTTTGTATTTGATCGGCAGGGTAACCATGCATTTTACTTTTTGGCCCTTGTTTTCGCCGGGAATCCATTTGGGCATGGCGCGGATCACGCGGACTGATTCTTCGATAAAATCGGGACGGTATTTGTCGCGGAGTTCGGCTTTGGGACCAACTTTTCCGATGCTGCCATCTTCGTTGACCACAAATTCCATGATGATCATGCCTTCGGCCTTGTCCAGTCTGGCCTGTTGGGGATAGCGGATGTTTTTGGCGATAAAAATCATCAAAGCATCTTTGCCCCCGGGGAATTCCGGCATTTTTTCACAGGTCGTCAGCACCGTGTTGTCAGCAGGAGGAGTGGTTGACGTTTGGGCGGATACCGGCGCCTGGAACAGCACGGCGAGCAACAGGGCGAGGGGCAGGATGAGTCCGTATTGCAAGCCCCGGACGGGGGCGGAGGATTTTTTCGTGAGCATAATGAGTCGTTGTTTGAGTGGTGATTGATAAAAGTGGTGAACAAAAGATACAGTCCGGACCGTTTGCGCTTGCTGGAGCAAAAGCAAACCGTACTGACGGCGGTTGGTTTGCCGGGCGGCGGAATCGTCCGCCAAAAATTCATGAACTTCCCGAACGGCCTTGCGGTACCAGTGGACGAGCGGATGAAACCACAGCACAACGCCCAGGAGTTCGAAAAAAAGGACGTCGAGCGAATGGCCATCCAGGGCGTGGGCGCGTTCGTGGTCGAGCACGGATTTCTGTTCGGATGTTTTTTCATCAAAATCGATCGGAACAAAGATCCAGTGAAAGAACGAAAACGGCATGACGACCCGGGTGGAGCGGATCAGGACGCAGCCGTCGGCCAGCAGTTCGGCACAACCCTGTTGAGAGAGCCAGGCGAGGCGCAGCAAGCCCGACAAAACCCTCAGCAAGGCCCAGGCGGCGCCGGCGCAGTATGCCAGGATCAAAAGTTGGCTGATCGACCAGGGGGCGTTTTCGGGCGAGGGCAGTCCGCTGTTGGTCGTGAATACCGGCAGCACAAGAGCGCTCATGCCCTGTGTGCCGGGAAGCGATGGCAGCAAAGCGGGGGCGAATGGGAGCGCCAGCCCGAGTATGGCGGTGAGCAGCAGGTAGGCGCGGTTGAGTTGGAAAAAGGTTTCGCGCCGAAGCACCAGCCGGTAAAGCAGGGCAAACAGCCCCCAGGCCGCCGTGATTTTGAGCAAAAAGAGGAACATGGTGAATACGTGTTTCAGGTTTGATCCAGTCGTTTGAGTATTTCCTGCAACTCGCGCTCGTTCAATTGCTTGTCTTCCACAAGGTGCGAAACCAGGCGCGACACCGAGCCGTCGAAATAATTGCGCACCACGTCGGTAAGCGAGTTGCGGGCATAGTCGGCTTTGGCGATGAGCGGGTAATATTCATGGGTTTTGCCGTAAGCCTTGTGGCCGACGAACCCTTTCTTTTCAAGGATGCGCACCACGCTCGATACGGTGGAGTGCGGCGGTTTGGGCGCGTCGAGCCGGTCAAGCAATTCGCTCACGGTGGCGCGGCCGGCGTCCCAGAGCAACTGCATTACATCTTCTTCTGCCTTGGTCAGTTTTTGCATGGTGTTGGTCAGTCTTCTGGCTGACGAAACAAAGGTGCAACGCATTTTTTGGTTGTGCAACTTTTTTTTACGTTTTTTGACGCAAAAATACGTTGTTAAAATATAAGTTGTTGAAAATCGTTACTTTGTGAGTAAAAAAGATGAAAGAGGTAGTGGCGAAAAATGCCGGGGCACTCGAAAAAAGGGCCAGAAGTGAAGCTGGTTTGGGCGGGCGCCAGCAAGAATGGGTATGGTAGCGCCGGTTCGAATCTTGATACCGGAGGCCGTTTGCCAGAGGGCCTGAAAGCGGGAGGTAGTCATTACTTCACAGGATCAGCGTTGGCTTCCAGACGTATGGCAACTTTTATTTGAATTATTTTACTATAAAAATGGCCGCTATGAAGAATAACTTATTGTTTTTGTGTGTAGTATTATCGGCGGGCAGCTGTCGGGATGAAAAACTCGTAGCGGCAGTAGAAATTGAAATTTCGAGGGCTTATTACTACAACAATCAATTGTTATGCGATTCGTTACCAAACTTTTCACAATTATCACAAAGAGTATGTTGCCTGCAAATAACTAACAAACATTTTGACAAAATTACAATTGTAGAAAACGATTCATTGTGTAATCAATCTATTGTGTCACCAGATGCTACATACCAATTTTTAAAAGACTCTACTGAAAATTGGATAAGTTATAGTCTTTGCTGTGTTTTCAATAGCATCAGGAGAATTACTATAAACAAAAATCAAGCACATAGATTCTTTTTGATGAATATTGGATTAGAAGAAGGTAGCAAATATAGAATTTTGAATACTTATAGATTTTTTGCAGATAGCGCTGGATATAAAAAAGAAATTACGCTTGAAGTTTTTTCGGATGATTTGAGTTATTCCATAATTACGGCCCCGGGCCAAATGTAAAACAGGCTAACAACGCGCTTCTTTCGGATATCTCGTAAGGGTATTTATGAGCAGATAATCTTCTTTGTCACCTTGCTTTAATGATGTCAAACGACGTCCCAAAAGAGCCGACATTGATTATATAAGTTTTATCTTCTTCCGTCAACTCGTTCGGCCCAAGCCCGACGCCTTTGTACAATTTGCCATCCTGTTGACTGAATTCTGATTCAATTACTTCAATGACAGGCCGTTGACTTAGCCCAAGCATCGTCAGGTCTACAAATTGCCCGGGCGCAGCCTCGCCTTTTGTGATTCGCCCGAGCAGGAAAAAAGGCCCGCCTGCCTGTTGAACCGAACGTTCAAGTTTGAACTGGGCGACAGTCAGGTCGTGCCAATTGTGCCCGCAATACCGACACTGCCTTGCGAATGGCGTCCTTGCCAGTTTGTTGCACTTTGGACAATTGTTCAGAAATACCTTTTCAGGCATCTCTTTCATGATTCGTCTGGCCAGGTTTAGTTCGAATTCTTCGTAGCCGTCTTTGAGAAATTCCCTGCTCTCGGGGCGTTCACTGATCCATCCTCTGTCCGATGCCAATTTTCTCATCGCAGGGTTATCCTCGGTCTTGTAGGTGTACATGTGGTATTTTAATGCCAGGCGCTCATCGTCGGTCATTAATCTGCTGAAATAGTTTTTTATATACCGGGCTGTTTCCTTGTCCATAGTGAGGCTTTTATAGTTGTTGTGTAGAGCGTTGATCTACGGGCCTGATTTTTTTACTTTTTGAACATAGGTAGGGGGTTCTCAGGATGAATAATCAGGTTTTTCAAAACTTTTTTGGCAAGAAACCTGTGGAAGCCCCTCTTTGGATAATTTTTCCCGATAAGATGAACCGTTTCTTTTCTTACACCAAACTTGATTAACCCCAAACTGACATCAATCCAGTCTGCCTTGCGAAAGGTTTCTACCGTCTGCGAATACTCCCCACTGTATCTGCCGACTTTGTGGTGCATATCAATCATTCGTGTTATTTCATCTGAGCGGTCGATATCTCCTTGTTCCGATAACCATTTCCGGGCCAATGAAATTGACGGCTCCAAATAGTCGAATGTTGCGTTCGTCCATATACCTAGATCATGAAAAGCGGACGCGATGGCATATTTGTTTTTGTTTTTTGGGTCAGCATCGATTGTTGTACATAAATAGAATACGCGATACACATGGTTTCTGTATTTCGCGAAATCATTCAGAAGGTGAACGCTGAATTCTTCCAGGATTTGATCGATGAGCAAATTGTCGCTCAATTTATTATCTGACATACGGCATCCATAATACGCTTGATTATTAAACCTGCTGCTACGCGATCTGGTCGTATGCGAGCAACAAATATTTTTTATACGGTGTTAAATTTATTGGCTATTCCTCTAAAATTACGCTTATATTCAATCTGTTACATCGCAACAGGTTTATTTTATTTTTATTAATTTCCATTGCCATTCCCCGGCCACGCTTTTAGCCTCACCCTCAATCAAGGTATCGCTTTTTATACTTCCTGAATATTTGGAATAACCGTCATTGAAAGCAAATTCCACAGTTTTTCCTTTTTGCGTCCAGCGATCATTGTTGTCGGTTTCGTCAGCCGGGTTGGTGGTTTTTAGTTTGCCATGTGGTATAAATGTAATTTGGTAATGATCTCCGTCGCTATCGCTATAATCCCAGCTTGATCCCGCGATCGATAATTTTGTCTTCCCTGATTGGTTTAGCGGATGGCATCCGACCATAAGAAAAAGGGCGGCTGTAAAAAAGATAAAGATCTTCATTGTTACGGGTTTTGTTTTGACGTTTACAACGGACAAATATTGCCGATGATTTCACTGTACGGCTGGTTTTGAGTGGAAAAAATTTTTGAAAAAAAACAGCTTGCCGCTGTGATGGATCAACGGAAAAGCAAATCAGGTTTTCGCCTGATTGTACGCCTGCGGGGAACGCCATACCCTGACCCAAAAACGCATAAAACAAACACTTTTCGAGGATCAAAGTCCAATCTATAATGCGCGGACAGAACCAGGCGGGATTGAGTTCCGTTTTTCGGATGGAGTTATGATTTGCGATAGATTTTAATTGAAGAATGGAAATTGAAGAATGGAAATTGAAGAATGGAAATTGAAGAATGGAAATTGAAGAATGGAAATTGATTATTTGGATTTTGGGATTTTTGATTTGTTATTGGATGCAGTTTTTGCGCTGGCAGTAAAAATTGCGATAAGCTCATTGTTTTCGTTGAGCAATGGAGCCAATTTGTCATTCGGAAACCATCCCAGTTGATCAATGATTTTTAGGCAAATAAATGTTTCACGAAGTTCCTTAAGGCAAATTTTCATTTTATGAACAAAGTCTTCTATTGATTCGGCATTTTGCGCCTCGCCATAGTTTAGCGCAGGGGAACTTCCGGAGCGAATTATTTGCAAACTCAAATGCCTTGCGGCAGTTTCCCTGGGTAAGGATCCAGCCATTTTAATGACCCTGACCGAAAAGCGTATCAAACGATTTTCAAGATCAATAGCAGTTGTCTTGGTATTCATATCCATAAAAAAATTAGAAAATAATCTTTTCCAATCATCAATTTCCAATCATCAATTTCCAATCATCAATTTCCAATCATCAATTTCCAATCATCAATTTCCAATCCCTCACCCCGCCCACCCTTCTCTATCCAAACTCCGATAGTGTATCGCCTCTGCCAGATCCTCGATCCTGATCTCCGTGCTGCCGCCCAAATCCGCCGCCGTGCGCGCCACTTTCAAAATTCGGTCATACGCCCGCGCCGATAGTTGCAGCCGTTCCATGGCCGTCTTCAAAAGCGTTCTTCCCGCGTCTGTCAACTGGCACACTTCGCGCACCATCCGACTGGGCATTTGGGCATTGCAATACACGTCTTTGAGGTCTTTGAACCGTTCGGCCTGCACTTCGCGGGCGGCCAGTACGCGCCGCCGGATATCGGCGCTGGTCATTTTCGGTCGTTCGGTACTGCCGAGTTCCTCGTAGCTCACGGGCGTCACTTCCACGTGCAGGTCAATGCGATCGAGCAGCGGGCCGGAGATTTTGGACAAATAGCCAGGGGTTCATGGAAGCCACCAGCATGAAGCTGGCGGGATAGTCGACCGAGACCTTGGCCCGGCTGATGGTGACGCGTCGCTCCTCCATCGGCTGGCGCATGACTTCCAGCACGGTGCGTTTGAACTCGGGCAACTCGTCGAGAAACAACACGCCGTTGTGCGCAATGCTGATTTCGCCGGGCAGGGGGTCGGAGCCGCCGCCCACCAGTGCCACGTCGCTGATGGTATGGTGTGGCGCGCGAAAGGGCCGCGTGGTGACCAGCGCCGATTCGCCGGGCAACACGCCGGCGACCGAATGAATTTTGGTGGTTTCGAGCGCTTCATGCAGGGTGAGCGGCGGCAAAATAGTGGGCAGGCGCCGCGCCAGCATGGTTTTGCCGGCGCCAGGCGGACCGATGAGGATGACGTTGTGCCCGCCGGCCGCGGCGAGTTCGAGGGCGCGTTTGATGTTTTCCTGGCCGCGCACGTCGTTAAAATCGACGTCGTAATTGTCGAGGTTGGCGGCAAATTCTTCCCGGGTATTGACGCGCATGGGCTGAATGCCCGCATCGCCCGAGAGTACCCGGATGGCCTCGTTGAGGGTTTCCACTCCGAAAATATCGATGTCGCTCACGATGGCGGCCTCGCGGGCATTGGCTTTGGGCAAAATAAAACCCTTGAAACCCTCTTTGCGCGCCTGAATCGCTACGGGCAAGGCGCCTTTGATGGGCCGCAGGGAGCCGTCGAGCGAGAGCTCGCCCATGATGAAAAAACTGTCGAGGTTGTCGGGCCGAATGACGTCGGAAGCCGCCAGCATGCCCAGCGCTATGGGCAGGTCGAAGGCCGAGCCTTCCTTGCGGATATCGGCCGGGGCGAGGTTGACGATGGTTTTGAGGCGCGGCAGGCGCAGATCGGAGTTTTTGAGGGCGGCTTCCATGCGCGGATAACTTTCGCGCACGGCGCTGTCGGGCAGCCCGACGATAAGGTAGGCCAGTTTGTCGCTGGTGCCCAGCGCGCCGCCGGTGTTGACTTCGATGGTAATCGTTTGGGCATCGACGCCGTGTACGGCGCCTGCGTAGGTTTTGACGAGCATAGATTGCCGGGTTGAATAAGAAGGTCCGGCTTTAAAGATAAAATTACCCGGCTCGCATGGCCAGCATTCTGCGGCCCGCAGAGCAAAAAATATTTCAAAAAATGGCGAGCATTTCCAGGCCCGGGAAGCCTGTGCTGCAAGGCTTTTTTATATTTGAGGCGATTTTCTTTCAATCCTGCCTTCCCATGAAAAATTACATCCTGCTCACCGGTTTCCTGGCAGTTTCTGCCCTTTCTTTTGCCCAAAACATCATTTTTGTCCGCCCCGGCGCCGATCCCGATCTCGCCAACGGCTACACTTGGGCAACGGCTTATCCCGACCTCAACGATGCATTACTGCAAGCTTTTTACGGCGACGAAATCTGGGTCGCCGGCGGCACTTATTTGCCAACCGGCGGCGGCAACCGAATGTTGTCGTTTACCCTCCCCGGAGGCGTAAAAATGTACGGCGGATTTGCCGGTACCGAAACCAGCAAACAACAACGCGACTGGGTCGAACACCCGACCATCCTCAGCGGAGACATCGGTGCGCCGGGCGAAGCCGCCGACAACTCTTACTGTATCCTTTACGCCGCACAAACCGACTCCACGACTACCGTCGACGGCTTCATTTTCGAACACGGCAATGCCAACAATCCCGACGACGTAAGTGTGTTCAGCCACGAACGAACCCAGTCGGGCGCGGCCATTTACCTGATGGGGCAAGGCAATGGCAAATTCGCCTACCTGCGCCTCAACAACTGCATTTTCCGCTACAACCACTCCGATTACTACGGCGCCGTGTATGCCAATGGCCGCGACAATGGGCGCTCCGGGGTGTGGACGCGCAACTGCGAATTTTACCAAAACCACGCGGGCTATGCCGGCGCCGGCCTCGTCGTGGAAAACTATTACAGCCCGCAGTACCCGATCAGTTTCGTCAACACCGACTTTCACGACAACGTGGCCCAGGTGCACGGTGGCGGGATGTACCTGACGCACCATGCCGATGTTTTGCTGCGCAATTGCAAATTCGTACACGACAGCATCTACTACAGTTCGGGTGCTGCCCTGGCTATAAAAGGCTCGGATATCAACAGCCAGATACGGGTCGACAATTGCCTTTTTGATCGGAACCACACAGGCAACGCCGGGTCGGTAGGCGGAATCATGCTGCTGGAGGTGCAAAGTTCGACCCTCGAACTCTTGTTTCGACGTTGCGTTTTTTCCAAAAATACCGGCCTCGACGGCTTTCTGAACTCCTCCGTTTATGGCGCCCTGGCCATGCAATTCGAGCAATGTATTTTTCGCGAAAACCAAACCAGCCACCTGCTTTACGACCTGAACGCCGAGCAGGAAGCACAGTATATTTTTGTCAATTCCCTGTTTTACAACAACGCGGGAGAGGAGTTTGCTAATAACAATACCGACGATCCGATTTTGCTCGACAACTGCATCCTCGTCCAGTCGGACAACCTGCCCGGCCTGATCAGCGGATCGGCGCCTGTGATCCTGCATCATTCTCTTGTATCACAACCTGACTGTGCCACGCTGGGCGCTTCCGTGATGTGCGAAGCCGGCAATTTGTTTGGCCTCGACCCGCAATTTGCCGACGCTGCCAACGGCGATTTCCACCTGCTGCCCTGCTCCCCTGCCCTCGATGCCGGCGACAATGCTTCCGCCGCCGCACTCAGCACCGACTTCGACGGACAGCCGCGTTTGGCCAACGCGGCGGTTGACCTGGGCCCCTACGAAAACCGCCGGTTTTTCCAGACGGCCACGCAACAACCGGCCAGCTGTTTCGGCGTTGCCGACGGCGCCGCGACCTTCGTCGCCAATGCCTGCACCCCCTACGCCCTGAGCTGGGTGGATAGTCAGGGAAACATCGGCAACAACACCGCCGGACTGCCGGCGGGCAACTATCGATTTTATCTTTCCGACCCGAACGGATACATCGATTCCGTCGATGTGACGATTTATTCACCCCCCCAATTGCTTGTGTACACGACGGTAAATCCGGCTTCCGGCCCGACCCATGCCGATGGCGCGGTGGTCGTGGACTCGGCAGTGGGCGGCACGCCGCCGTATCCGTGGACCGACGGAGAACCGCTCAACGGTTTGTCCGGATTGTTGCCGGGTTCGTACACAGCCACCCTGACCGACTCCTGGGGTTGCTCGGTCATTTTGAGTTTTGAAGTTGGATTTGTGAGCGGAACAGGCGCACCCGAGGAGCAGGTTTTGCTTCAATTGTCGCCCAACCCTGCCAATGGCATTCTGCCCACGCGGCTGCGTTTTGAGGCCGGGAAAGTCGGGCAGGTTGCCTTGTTCAACGCGGCAGGGCAGCGGCTGAGCGTCTGGAACGATCTTGAAGGGACGGAGCTCGAATTGCCGGGCAATCTCCCCGGCGGCCTGTATTGCCTCGACGTTGTGCTGCGCAATGGAAATGTTCCAAAAAAAATAATTTGGATTATTCCATGACTTTATTCAGGTTTGTGGCGCTGGTTGCTCTGGTCTACGAATTTTTATTTTTTTGTAACCAGTTCTTTCACTTTTAATTCATGTTTTTATGAAAAAAAATGCACCTGTAATTATCCTGTTTATTCTCCTGGGTTTTGCCCGCCTTGGCGCGCAGTCCTGTCTGCCCAGCATCACGGTTTACAACGGTTTTGCGGTTAATGTCCTGCCGGCTTCCGGGCCCGACGACGACTTGCTGGCCGATGTTTTTCAGGCGACCGTACAAGCCAAAGATTTCGTCCGACAGGCCACAAGTCTCTGCAACCAGCCTCTCGAATACCGCATTCGCAGAGCGGGCTTCGGCAGCGGGGTTCCTTCAACCGTAGACCTCTCTTTCAAGTGCGATGAACTGGGCGTTCAACTGGTGGAAATCTGGGCCGGTCCCGCCGGTGCAACCACCGACTGGACCTACGCGGAAACCTACGTGATCGTTCAGGATGCTTTCGATTATTGCAGCGACGATCCGCAATTTTTCAGCCTCGATTGTGGCGAAAGCGATGTGATTCCGCCCGATCAGACGCTGCTCAACGGCCTGAGCGTAACCTTGCAACCACAACCCGACGGCAGCGGCCTGGCCCGTGTCTCGGCAGCCAACCTGATCTTTAAAAAATCGGACAACTGCCCGGGCCCGATCAAATCGCGCATCCGCAAATCAGGCACGGGAGCGGGCGTTCCTACCACAACATCCGTCACGTTCAACTGTGACGAACTGGGTACACAACCCGTAGAAATCTGGTCGCGCGACGTACACGGCAACTGGATCGTGGGCGAAACCTACGTCCATATCGCCGAAGGAGTCGAGCCCTGTGGCACCATCGGCACCCCCGGGTGCAGCCCCGATAAAACCGCGCCGGATGTGTTGCTTTTCCATGGCTTTGCCATCAATACCGTGGAAGGAACCGCGACTGCCCGCGCCAAATCCTTTACCCGCCAGCGCCAGGACAATTGCTCGGGTCTCATGACGGTTCGTATTGAAAAAGACATGTTGGGAACGACACCGCCTTCTACCAGTTCTGTAACGTTCGACTGCTCCGAACTCGGTACGCAGTCGGTCAACATCTGGGTCGGCGACGAATCCGGCAACTGGTCCCGCACACCGTCTTACATCATCGTTCAGGATAATACTGGCGACTGCGGCAATTCGCCCAAAGTGGCTATTCCGGAATGGAAACAACTTCGGGCGACCCAGTCGGCTTTCCGCGATGCCAAAGTAACGGCCGAGTACGCCGTCGATGGCCTTTCCGCGCAACCCAACCCGACGGCCGGCAGTTTTACCCTCACCGGCTACCTCGAACAGGACGATTATGTGCAGGTCGAACTGTACAACGCGCTCGGCCAGCAGGTCCGCCTGCTCAGCCCTCGCCAGTGGCAGGAAACGGGCGACCTTTATTTCTCGTTTGAAATCGGCGATTTGCCCACGGGCCTGTACCGCTGTGCCATTCGCACGGGATCGGGCGTGCAGACGGTGAACGTTGTAAAGAATTAAGATAGGCTGTAACTGGTTAGGTCAGATATGAACTAAGTCAAACTCTGCCCGCTTCTTTTACCCCACCCCCGGCCCCTCCCCCTCCGGGGGTGAGGTTAACCCATAAATCCCTGTTTTTTGAAAAAAACAGCGTTCTTTGAAATATTGAAGCCACTAAAACGAGGGAGTGATGATTATTGAACCGATAATACATGAGCAAATGGCACATTATCGATTCTGTGACCGACG
>JBGAHL010000017.1:0-109130 GCA_044226205.1 Saprospiraceae bacterium | reverse complement strand
AGTTGTACACCGTACCTGCGACAGCGCCCGTGAAGGTCACGGCAGCGGTCGAGGCGTTATTGCAAACCACCTGGTCAGCCGGGTCGGTGACCGTCGGCGTCGGGTTGACGACTACCGTGGCGGTGATCGGAGCACCCGGGCAGCCGTTGGCCGTCGGCGTGATCGTGAAGGTCACCGTGATCGGTGCATTCGTCGTATTGGTCAATGTGCCGCTGATGTTGCCAGCACCCATGTCCGCGATACCCGTTACATCGACCGTGTTGTCGCGCGTCCAGTTGTAGGTCGTGCCGGCCACGTTGCCCGTCAGGGCGATCGTGGTGATCGAAGCGCCCGAGCAGATGGTCTGGGCAGAAGGCGTAGCCACTGCGTTCGGCGTCGGATTCACCGTGATGGTGAAGGTCTGCGGCGTGCCCGTGCAGGTTTCGCCCGCGTTGGTGTACGAAGGCGTCACCGTGATCGTGGCAACCACCGGCGCACTGCCGCTGTTCATCGCCGTGAAGGCGGCGATGTCGCCCGTACCCGCGGCCGCCAGACCGATGCTGGCGTCGTTGTTGGTCCAGTTGTAAACCGTGCCTGCGACAGCGCCCGTGAAGGTCACGGCAGTGGTCGAGGCATTGTTGCAAACCACCTGATCAGCCGGGTCGGTGACCGTCGGCGTCGGGTTGACAACTACCGTGGCGGTGATCGGAGCACCCGGGCAGCCGTTGGCCGTCGGCGTGATCGTGAAGGTCACCGTGACCGGTGCATTCGTCGTATTGGTCAATGTGCCGCTGATGTTGCCAGCGCCCATGTCCGCGATACCCGTCACCGTGAGGTCGTTGTCGCGCGTCCAGTTATAGGTCGTGCCAGCCACGTTGCCCGTCAGGGCGATCGTGGTGATCGAAGCGCCCGAGCAAATGGTCTGGGCAGAAGGCGTAGCCACTGCGTTCGGCGTCGGATTCACCAGCACCGTGGCGGTGATCGGCGTGCCGGAGCAGCCGTTGGCTACCGGCGTGATCGTGAAGGTCACCGTGACCGGGGCATTCGTCGTATTGGTCAAAGATCCGCTGATGTTGCCCGAGCCCATGTCCGCGATACCCGTTACATCGACCGTGTTGTCGCGCGTCCAGTTGTAGGTCGTGCCACTCACGTTACCCGTCAGGGCGATCGTCGTGATCGTGCCACCCGAGCAAATGGTCTGGCCAGAAGGCGTAGCCACTGCGTTCGGCGTCGGATTCACCGTGATGGTGAAGGTCTGCGGAGCGCCCGTGCAGGTTTCGCCGGCGTAGGTGTACGAAGGCGTCACCGTGATCGTAGCGACCACCGGCGCACTGCCGCTGTTCGTCGCCGTGAAGGCGGCGATGTCGCCCGTACCCGCGGCGGCCAGGCCGATGCTGGCGTCGTTGTTGGTCCAGTTGTAAACCGTACCTGCGACAGCGCCCGTGAAGGTCACGGCAGCGGTCGAGGCATTGTTGCAAACTACCTGATCGGTAGGATCATCCACCGTCGGCGTCGGGTTGACGACTACCGTGGCGGTGATCGGCGTACCGGAGCAGCTGTTGGCTACCGGCGTGATCGTGAAGGTCACCGTGATCGGGGCGTTCGTCGTATTGGTCAATGTGCCGCTGATGTTGCCCGAGCCCATGTCGGCGATACCCGTCACTGTGACGTTGTTGTCGCGCGTCCAGTTGTAGGTCGTGCCCGACACATTGCCCGTCAGGGCGATCGTCGTGATCGTGCCGCCCGAGCAAATGGTCTGGGCAGACGGCGTAGCCACTGCGTTCGGCGTCGGGTTCACCGTGATGGTGAAGGTCTGCGGCGTGCCTGTGCAGGTTTCGCCCGCGTTGGTGTACGAAGGCGTCACCGTGATCGTGGCAACCACCGGCGTCGTGCCGCTGTTCGTCGCCGTGAAGGCGGCGATGTCGCCCGTACCCGCAGCAGCCAGGCCGATGCTCGTATTGTTATTGGTCCAGCTGTACACCGTGCCTGCGACAGCGCCCGTGAAGGTCACGGCAGTGGTCGAAGCGTTGTTGCAAACGACCTGATCGGTCGGATCATCCACCGTCGGCGTCGGGTTGACGACTACCGTGGCGGTGATCGGCGTACCTGTGCAGAATGCCGTAACCGGGGTGATGGTAAAGGTCACCGTGATGGCTGCATTCGTTGTATTAGTCAAAGATCCGCTGATGTTGCCAGAACCCATAGCCGCGATACCCGTCACATCGGCCGTGTTGTCACGCGTCCAGTTGAAGGTCGTGCCCATAACCGAGCCTGTCAGCGCAATCGTCGTGATCGAAGCGCCCGAGCAGATGGTCTGTGCAGAAGGCGTGGCCACTGCGTCCGGCGTCGGGTTCACTGTAACGGTTACGGCGCTGGCCGGGCTGCTGTTGGAGCAGTTGGGCGTCACGCCTTTATCCGTAATGCTGGTCAGGGTGTACGTGGTGGTGGTCAGCGGACTGAACGTTGCAAACACCCCACTGGTAATGTTTGTGTACGTGACTCCGTTCACCACGATGTCGTACGGACCTACGCCAGCCGTGGGCGTGTAAATCAGGTCGACCGACATACCCGTGCAAATCGGCGAAGCCGAAGCCGTGACCGTGCCTTTAGGTGTCGGGTTGACGGTGACCGTCTGGGTTACCGGTGTACCCGTGCAATAGGTCGGGGCGGGGCCAACCGGCGTCACGGTAAAGGTGACGGTGATGGGGCTGCCCGTAGTATTGGTCAGGGTTTGAGCGATCGGCACGTTGAGTGCAACGCCGTTAGCGCCGGCGGCCGAAGCGAGTTCCGTGATGCCGGCGGTGGCAGGAACGCTCCAGTTGTAGGTGGTACCGGCCACATTGTTCGGGTTGCTCACCACGATGTTGGTGGTGCCGCCCGAGCAGAACGGATCGTTGTTATCGGTCGTCGAAGCCGTCGGAATCGGGTTAACCGTGAGAATTACGTCGAAGAACGAACCCAGGCAGCCTTCCGGATCGCTGGTGGGCGTCACGCGGTAGATGACCGTTTGCGGCAGGCTGGTATTGTTCACCAGCACGTCGGAGATCAGGTCGCCGGTTTGCGGCGTGAGCGATTCACCGGTCACCAGCGGGTTATTGGTCAGTGCATACCAACTGTAGTTGGAATTGACGCCATTACCCATACTGTTCATGTGTGCCTGCAGGTCGAAGTTGGCAGCGACGCCGGAACAGGAAGTACCCGTGGTCGTGGGCGCCGAGGGCAGCGGATTGACCGTCATGGTGACGGTATTGCTGGTGGCCGTCGGCATGGTCGGGCAGGCGTAGCTGGTCGTCATGACGCAGTACACCTGATCGCCGTTGGCGAGGCTGTTGTTGCTGTACATCGGGCTGTTGGTACCGACGGGCATCGCATTGAGGTACCACTGGTACGACGGCGTGGCGCCCCCGAAGGTCGGCGTGGCGGTAAATGTCACGTTGGTGCCTGCGCAGATCGGGTTGGCCGAAGCCGTGATGCTGACGGCCGGCATGTCAACCGGGTTGACGGTGACGTTGAACGAGCAGGTGCTCGTGTTGGTGCAGGCGTCGGTGGCCGTGCAAGTCACAGAGGTCGTACCCACATTGAAGGTAGAACCGCTGGGCATGACACAGGCTACGTTGGCGTTGCGCTCGAGCGTGCTGTTGTCGATGGCCAGTTTGTTCACTTCGAGGAAGGTAAACCACATGTAGCGGTTGCCGCCCACGTTGGTGGCGATCAGGTCGGCCGGGGTGCTCAAGGTGTTGGTCCAGAGCAGCGTGCCGCCGCTGTTGCGCAGGTTGAGGTCCACTGCCAGCACACCGGCGTTGTTGCGGAACACCCATTCGAAGGTGTACCAGCCGCTGCTGGTGATCGTGTAGTGGTTGATCGACGCCAGGTCGTTGCGGCGGGTGAAGTTGGAGCCGTTGCTCGAACCGATCAGCACTTCGCCGCTGGCGTTGGACGCTGCGTGGAAGACAAAGTCGCGCAGGTGGTTGTTGCTCTGGTTATTCACCGCCGTGGAGAGGTCCCAACCGTAGGTATTGGCCACAACGGCCGGGTCGCTCAGGTTGATGTAGATATCCTGTGCCGAGCGGAAGCCCGTGCCGAATACCGCGCTGTAACCGCCCAGGCGATTGAATGCGCCGGTATTGTCGTCGGGCGAGGCGGGCAGTACGGTCGAGTTGATCACGCCGTGAGCGGCGCCCGAACCGGAGGTAATGCCGTCGGTACCCGAAATCGCGCGGGTGATTTTGCTGTTGTACTCGTTCCAGTCGGTCGAAGGCGCATTCGGATAGGTACCGCTTGCGTAGTCTGCATTTTCAAAGCCCTGGAAGTAGCCCACATCCACCGCCGTCGGGTCGGTGTAGTTGACCGTCACGGAGCAGGCGTTCGGGTCGGCGTTTACAACAATGTCCGTCGGACAGGGGCTAAGTTCCGGATCGGTATTGTCCTGTATGGTGACGGTCTGCTGGCAGGTTTTGATATTGCCGGAAGCGTCGGTAGCCGTGAAGGTGCGCACGATGTTGCCCGTGGCGTTGCAGTTGGTCAGGCCGCTGCGGTCGTCGTTGTAGGTGATGGTCACCGTGCCGCAGTTGTCGGCGCCGGTTGCCCAACCCGTGGCGTACGGGTCGCGCGGGTCGAGAATATCGAGCGTGGCGGTGGGCGGACAGCTGATCGTGGGTTGTTCGCCATCATTGACCGTGACGGTAAACTGGCAGTTGCTCGACAACATGGCGCCATCGACCACGGTGTATTGCAGCGTCGTGGTACCTACCGGGAAGGTAGAACCGCTGCTCAAACCGGTGATGTCGGTCTGGGTCGTCACAGGCCCCATACAATTGTCGGTGCCTACCGGGGCCGTGTAAGTCACCACAGCGCCGCAGGTGCCGGTGGCCGCGCTGGCAACGATGTTGGACGGGCAGGTAATTGCCGGCGGGATGTTGTCCACCACCGTTACGTTGAAGGAGCAGGTGCTGGTGTTCAAGCAGGCGTCGGTGGCCGTGCAAGTCACGGCGGTGGTACCCAGGTTGAAGGCAGAGCCGCTGGGCGCCGCGCAGGCCACGGTGGCGTTGCGTTCGAGCGTGCTGTTGTCAATGGCCAGTTTGTTCACTTCGAGGAAGGTAAACCACATGTAGCGGTTGCCGCCCACGTTGGTGGCAATCAGGTCGGACGGGTTGCTCAAGGTGTTGGTCCACAGCAGCGTACCGCTGCTGTTGCGCAGGTTGAGGTCGACGGCCAGCACGCCGGCATTGTTGCGGAACACCCATTCGAAGGTGTACCAGCCGCTGCTCGTGATCGTGTAGTGATTGATCGACGCCAGGTCGTTGCGGCGGGTGCCGTTGGTGTTGTTACTCGAACCGATCAGCACTTCCCCGCTGGCGTTGGAGGCTGCGTGGAAGATAAAGTCGCGCAGGTGTCCGTTGCTCTGGTTGCTGGCGGCGGTGGAGAGGTCCCAACCGTAGGTATTGGCCACAACGGCCGGGTCGCTCAGGTTGATGTAAATATCCTGTGCCGAACGGAAGCCCGTGCCGAATACCGCGCTGTAACCGCCCAGGCGGTTGAATGCGCCGGTGTCGTCGTTGGGCGGAGCAGGCAGTACGGTCGAGTTGATGACACCGTGAGCGGCGCCCGTTTTCGAGTTAATGCCGTCGGTACCCGAAGCCGCGCGGGTGATTTTGCTGTTGAACTCGTTCCAGTCGGTCGAAGGCGCATTCGGATAAGTACCGCTTGCGTAGGCAGCGTTTTCAAAACCCTGGAAGTAACCCTGATCCACAGCCGTCGGGTCGGTATAAGTGACCACTGCGGTGCAGGACATGGGATCAACATTCACCGTGATATTGGTCGGGCAGGCGCTGAGCACCGGATCGGTGTTGTCCTGCACGGTGATCGTCTGCTGACAGGTTTTGATATTGCCCGATGCGTCGGTAGCCGTGAAGGTGCGCACGATATTGCCCGTGGCATTGCAGTTCGTCAGGCCGCTGCGATCGTCGTTGTAGGTGATCGTCACCGTGCCGCAGTTGTCGGCGCCGGTTGCCCAGCCCGTGGCGTACGGGTCGCGCGGGTCGAGGATATCGACCATGGCGGTGGCCGGACAGCTGATCGTGGGTTGCTGGGCGTCGTTGACGGTCACATTGAACGAGCAGTTGGCCGAATTGCCGGAGGCGTCCACAATGGTGTAAGTCACGGTGGAGAGGCCTTTATTGAAGGTCGAACCGCTGGCGTCGTTGACGCCCGAGCCCGTGGTTGTGCCGGTGATGGCGTAGGTGATCGTGTACGGGCAGGCGTCGTTGGCGCTGGCCGGGGCGATACCGTTCACAACAGCCGTGCACAGGTTCAGGTCGGTATTGGTCGTCACCGGCGCGACGCAGGTGATGGTCGGCGCGGTGTTGTCGATCGGGACGATGAGGGAGCCCGTAGCGGTGCAATTGGACGGCGAAGTCACGGTTACGTTGAAGGTAACCGAACCCGACATACCGGCCGTGTAGGTGACGCTGTTGGTACCTGCGCCGGCGGTGATCGTACCGTTGGTAATGCTCCAGCTATACGTAGCGCCCATGCCGGCGTTCGGCACCGAGGCGACGTTGCCGGTGGAGTTGCCGCAGACTACCGCGTCGGCGGTGATGGTCGTGGAGGGCAGCGGATCGACCTGCACCAGTTGGGCGTCGGTGATCGAGCAGCCTGGAACCGTCACGGTGACGTTGTAGGTCGTGCTCAAAGCGGGCATCAGGCCGTTTTGCATGGCCGTGGCCGGCAGGGCATTATCCCAGGCGTAGGCGGTAGCGCCTGCCGTGGTCGCGTCGAGCGACACGACGTCGCCGATGCAAATGATGCCGTCGTCGGGCGTGTTGCCGCTGGCGTCGTCGACGAGGATGGTGACCGTCGGCGTGAAAGGCGTGCCGTTGGGCGCGTCGAGCCAGGGGCAATAGTTCACCAGGCTGGTGACGTTGGCGCCGGAGCCGGGGCCGACCGGGCCGGGGCCCGTGGCGCTTTCCCAGTAGCAAAGCGTGGCATTGACCGTAGCGGCCGTCCCGTTTTGCACGCCGTAGGTATCGCCGGCGAAGCTGTTGTTGGGCGATGCCAACACTGTGCCGGCCGAGGCCGTGAGCTGGATGTCGGTGCCGTTGTCGTCGCCTGCGCCGCCGTCGAAGTTGTTGCCGTTGTTGACGGTACCGGTACCGCCGTTGGTGAAGCGGACGCCGATGCCGTTGTCGTAGATGTGGTTGTTCTGTACGGTGGCCGTACCGCCGTCGACGTCGATACCGATCGGGTTGCCGAAGATCGAGGCGTCGTTGTTCTGTACGGTGGCCGAGGCCTGTCCGCCGCTGGCGAGAATACCGGCAACGGTAGCGTTTTTGACCTCGCTGTCATTATTAACCACCACCGCGGCCGTAAAGGGCGCCGAAGCAGCCGGAGCGATGGCCTGGATGCCATGCGTGCCGCCGTCGACCGTGACGCCGCTGACGTTGAGCGTGACGTTACCCGTGACGGTGTTGGCTGCGTAGAACGGCGCGACCGGCAGCACTTCCGCGCGGGCGCGGAGGCCTACCGTTGTGTTCGAGATCGAAACGCCGCTGACACTGGCCACGGTGTTCGAACCGCCGCCGTAGTAAATATCGATGTTGTCGAGGTTGATACCCACCACGGAGTTGCCCACCGTACCGCCGCTGACGCTGACGGTATTGCTGGTCGGCAGGTTCCAGAGGTTGATACCGCGGCCGAACTGACCGCCCGTAGCGCCGATGATGTTGTTGTTCATGGCAACCGTCGAACCGACCTGTACCGACCATACGTTGATACCCCAGGTGTAGTCGGAGGTACCCGTTACGCCCGTGCGGGCATTGATGGTGTTGTTGGCGATGGTCAAGGTAGCCGAAGATGCGTAGAACAGGTTGGCGTGCATACCGAAGGCGTCCTGGCCGACGGTGACGGTGTTGCCCGTCCAGTTCATCAAGCCGTTGCTGTAGAAGTTCTGGAGGTGCAGACCGATGTTGTTGTCGGAGACGTCGATGGTGTTGTTCGTGATATCGGCGTAGGCGTTGGTGAAGAGAATCACAGCCATGCCGCCGTTCACCGGATCGGAACCGAAGTTGCGGATCACGTTTTCGGTGATTGCGTTGCCTGTCGAAACCGGACCGCCGTTGGCCAGCGAGATGCCGCGCTGGGCGACGTTCTGGATAATGTTGTACTTCACCTGCAGGTTGTTGACGGGGTTAAGTCCGTCGTCGGCGCCCACGTTGGTGATACCGCGGCGTGCGTCAATGTCGAAGCCCGAGGTTTGTATGGCACTGGTACCTGCAATGGCCGGGTTGTTGCCGTCGATCACGAAACCGTTGATCGTCACGCCCGAAGCCTTCACGCGGATGAGGTCGTTGGCATTCGGGTTGGCGCCGGTCGGGTTGTTGACCGGCGCGGTGATGATGGCCTCGACGTTCGGGTCGGCTTTCGGGCCGTTCGGGCCCGAAACAAAGGCGGCAAAGCGGGTGTCGGCGTCCATGTTGGCCATCGGACCGTTGATGGTCAGGGCCTTGTCGACCGTGATATTTTCCGCGTAGGTGCCTTTGCAGACCTGGATGACGTCGCCGGAAACCGCATAAGTGATTGCTTCCTGAATGGTGGCGAAGTACAGCGTCTGGGTCACGTTGGTCACCGGCAGGTAATCCACCGTAACACTGGTCATGGCCGAGGAGCCGTAGGTATCGGTTACCGTAACGGTGTAAGCGCCAGGCGAAAGGTTGGAGATCGTCTGCGGCGGGCCGGCGAGGCCGCTCATGGAGCCGGATTCGGTGCCCGACCAGCTCATGGTGTACGGCGGCGTGCCGCCCATGAAGTCGACGGTGATCGAGCCTTCGGTTTCACCGCAGGTGACCGGGTCTTCGGAGATAGCGATCGAGATCGGTTCGCCTTCGCAAGCGCCGGCGACCGGCTGGAAGCCCTGGGTCATGGGTTGGTCGTCGGTACCGGAAACCAGCCAGGTCGTGTAATCGACGTTGCCGGACATTACGGCGGCTACCGCGCTGGCGGAGGTCACGCCGTACCAGTTACATTCGGCATCGAGTGCCGTTGCGCCGGTGTAGGCGGAAGCGTCGATCGCCTTGGCGCTGTAGCCGGTGATCGAGTTGTTGTGAATTTCCGTGGCAATTTCGTCGCCTTCGGCATGGATACCATTGACGCCGCCGCTGACAAAGGCGTTGGCCAGGGCAAAGTCGATGGATGCGCCGGCGCCCGTGCTGTTGTCGAGCAGGTAAATGCCGTCGGTGGTCGGGTTCGTAATGGTCACGGCCGACACGCTGGCGTTGCTGCCGTAGCCTGCATTGCCCCAGCTGCTCTGGTTGGTCGGCAGGTAGATGCCCACGTTGGCGTTGGTGATGGTACCGCCGGTCTGGGTCACTTTGCCGATGGCATTGTTCCAGAGTTCTTCACCGTAATAAGCGCCGGTGATGGTGTTGTCGACCAGGTTGACGCCACCCACGGTGTTGTACATCGACCATACGGCAATACCGCGGTTGGGCGTTGCTGCGCCCGTGCCGCCGTCTTCGTTGGTGCCGGAAGCCTCCGGCTGGATGGTGTTGTTGCTGACCGTAAAGGCGGAGGTTGTACCCCAGTAGTTGTTGAGGGTAATACCGCGCTTGTAGTAGCTGACCGTGTTGTTCGAAATGCTCACGGGCGAGCCGGCGAGCCAGAAGCCGTCGGTTTGAATACCGCGGTTGGCTTTGGTAATCACGTTGCCGGTGATATCGGCGTAGAAGTTGGCTTCCGCAATGATCGCCCAGATGTTGCTGTTGTCGATCTTGTTGTTGCTGATGACGTTGCCCGTCTTCGCAACTGTCTGCGAGCCGTTGCCGTAAATGGCGGCCGTGCTCGACAGGTCGTTGTCGAAGTTTTTGAGAATGTTGTTGGTAATGAGCAGGTTATTGTTGCCATCGGTTCCGCTGTACGTACCCGAAGCGATACCTGCCGTGGCGTTGATGTCGGCGCCATTGAGCGAGGTGCCGCCCGAAACCAGCGGGTTGTCGCCGTCGACGGTAAAGCCGTCGATCGTGATACCGTCGGCCGTGAGGTCGAATACGCGACCGTTGCTCAGGTTGCTGCTTGCCGGTACGACGATGGCTTCTGCCACGCGGGTGCCGGTGTTCGGGTTGATGCCGGTGTTCGGGCCGAGCAGGGTGAGGTCTTTATTGACCGTCACGTTTTCGGCGTAGGTACCTGCTTCCACATAAATCGTATTGCCGGCAGAGGCGGCGTTCACGGCGCGCTGGATGGTTTCGTCGGCCGAACCCGTGCCCGGCGTGGACACGTAGTGATCGGTCGCGAAGAAACGTACAAGGCCGGAAGCGGCGTTGTCGAGCGCGTCGTAGATGCGGTCGCTGCGGCGGAAGTTGTTCGACTCGTCGTAGGTCTCGCCGATGATGTCGAGCGGGCTGGACGAGAGGTTTTCCACATAGTAATTATTACCGGCCCACTGGTTGCCGCCGCCGCTGGTGACGACCGAACCTGCCTGGATTTGCAAGTCGACCGTGTTGTCGGTGGCATCGTCGAAGTCGTTGCCAGTGAACGTAGCCAGGCCGTTCGACTGCACGAGGAAGCCGATGGCGTTGTTATTCAGCGTATTGTTCGTGACGACGATCGGCTGGTTGCCGGCAAAGTTGCTTGCGGCGAGCCACTGGAAGCCGATGTTGGCGCCGCGCACGGTATTGCCCGAATAGGTCACCGTGGTGCTGCCCGAGGAGTGCGAGGTCACGCGGAAAGCGCGTTGCAGGTTGGTGGCGTTGTTGTCGCCCGTCAGGTTGAGGAACTGGTTGTTGCTCACCGTGATGTTGCTGCTGTGGGCATGCGCATTTTCCCAAATACCCAACACCACTTCCGGGTTGGCCGATTGCGGGTTGAGGATATTGATCGTGTTGCCCGTGATCTGCAAACCGTTGTACACGTTGCCGCCACTGGTATTTGACTGCATACCCGCGCTGGTCGAGTAGTTGGCGCCGTTGCTCACCCCGTTGCCGGGGATGTCGATCACGTTGTTCGAGATCGTCTGGTTGGTTCCGAAGGAGTAGTGGATACCGATGTTCTGGTTCATGTCGGCCGGAGCAACCACCGTGTTGAGGTCGGTTGCGATCCGGATGTGGTTGTTGGTGATGGTCGTGCCGTTGAAGGCATCGGTACCGCCTGCGCCGTTGAACATACCGATGGACAGGTCGAAGTCGAGGAAGTCGAGGTTCGAGATGGTCCAGTTCTGGTTGTCGCCGCCGTCGAAGACGAGTACGCCTTCGAGGTTGGCTGCCGCGAGGTCGCCGGGGCCCTGAATAGAAGCCGTGCCCAGGCCGTCGGGAGCCGTAAGGGTGACGCCGTTGAGGTTGGCCGGTATGAGGATGGAGTAATCGTCGGCAGCGGATACGATACCGTCGTTGCCGAGCGCCCAGGAGGCCGATGCATTGGTTTCGGTCCAGTCGAACGTGCCTTTCAGGTTGATCGTCCAGTTGTTGGCAGCCGTTTCGACCGCGTTGCGGATGCGGGTGTAATCGTTGTTGGTCGCAGCGGCCGTAGCGATGTCGGTGACATGGATATTGGCTGCTTTCACCAGTACGAAGCCCAGGTTTTTATCCTCGATGCGGTGGGTGATCTTGTCTTCGGTGGCGAAGAGCTGGGCGTTGGTTTTGCCCGAGCCTGCCGTGCCGTCGAACAGGGTTGCCGTGGCGTCGAGTTGCTGGCCGGTAAAGGCGTTGTTGCTCAGGGTGATGTAGTCGCCTGTTTGACCGGTGAAGGTCAGGTTGGCCAGGGTGTTGCCCGTGATCGCCACGGCGGAGCCGGTAGCAGAAAGACCGGTTGCGCCGCCGTTGAGGGTGGTCGGGGCGATGAAATTCAGCGTGGTTGTGCCTGCGCCCGTGCCTTCAAGCACAATGCCCGTACCCGTAGCAGCCGGACTGATGCCGATACCGGCAACATTCAGCGTGGAGGCAGCGGCGCCGGCGCCGAATACCGTCGTGCCGACGGGGTTGAAAGCGAGGTTGTTGGTAAAATAAATACCTGCTTTTTTCGCGCCGGTGATCGTATTGGTGGCGCCAAGGGTCACGGTATTGCTCGTCGAGATATTCCAGCCGATAAAGCCGTAATCGGTACCCGTAATAGTGTTGTTGGTAAATACCGGGTTGACGGCATCCTGGATGGACACGAACTGGACACCGTAGTTATTGGCCACGGCGCCCGTTTCGGCGCTGAACTGGTTGTTGTTGACAGTCAGCGGGGTAGCGCTGTTGTACTGCTGATTGTACCACAAACCGCCGGCGTAGCTGCTGACCTGGTTGCCGCTGAACGACCAGCTGGCCGGGCCGCCCGCGCCGTTGTGGTTGTTGGTATGCAGGCCGGTCCACACGCGGGTCATCTTGTTGTTGGTGACGTCGGCGTAGTAGTTGGTGCGCAGGGTGACGGCGTAGCCGAAATCGAACACCCCGATCGCATCGAACCAGTTGTTGTCGATCAGGTTGCCGTTCGACGCATGATCGCCGCGCACACCGATGGCTGCGCGCACCATGATGTTGTTGCGGAAGATCTGGTTGTTGCCAGCAGTGGCGCGGATGCTGTACAACACGTTGGCGTCGTCGCCACTGTACACGGGTGATCCGGTCACCAGCGGGTCGTTGCCCTCGATGAAGAAACCGTCGAGCGTGACGTTGCTGGCCGATATGGTAAACACAGCGTTCTGGCTGCCATTGGTCTGCACGGTGGATTCCGAGTAGGTACGCGCTCCTGTGCCCGACACACCGGCGTTGGAGCCGAGGATGGTCAGGGATTTATTGACGGTCGGGTTTTCCACGTAAGTACCGGCGTCTACGTAAATCGTATTGCCGGGCTGGGCAATGGAGATCGCGTAGCTCAGGGTAGCGAACGGCGCCGAGGGCGTGCCCGGGTTGCTGTTGCTGCCCACGGCGGTTGTGTAGTGGTCGCCTGTCAGACTGTTGTCGTTGACGTAGAGCGAGACGCCGTAAATAAGGGCCGTCGTGCTGGTCACGGTCATACAACCGTTCATATCGGTCACCGTGACGGAGTAAACGCCGTTGGCAGCCACTGTTGCGTTCAGAATCGAGGGATTCTGATCCGTGGAGGCGAAGCTGTTCGGGCCGGTCCAGTTGTACGTGTAAGCCGCCGTACCGCCCGCGGGCGTGGCCGTCAGGTTGAGCGTAGCGCCAGCGTAGATCGGGCCGTTGTTGCCGGCAGTTGCGGTGAGGGCGGTCGGTTCGGTGATGGTGTAGGTTGCGGTTGCCGTACCCAGGTAGGTAAGATCGGTGACGGTAACGGAATAAGCGCCCATGGCCAGGCCGCTGATATCCTGCGTGGTTGCAGTGGTAGACCAGAGGTATCCGTAGTTGCCGGAGCCGCCGCTGGGCGTGATGTCCAGCGCGCCATCGCTGCCGCCGAAGCAGGAAACGTTGGTTTGCTGGGTGAGGGTGATGACGACCGGGGTGCCGAGGCACATCGAAGGCACTGGCTGGAAGCCGATCGTGGCAGGCTGATTGTCGGTACCGTCTACGAGCCAGCTGACGTAGTCGAAGTTGGCCGAGGCCGGTCCGAGAATATCGGGCTGACCGCCGGGCGCTGTTGCCGAGCCGCCGTAGGCTACCGGAATTTGAGCGGAGTAGCCGGGTTCGGTGCTGTTGGCCGTCGAAACGACAGGCGCCGTGGTACCGTACCAGTTGCAATCGAAGTTTTTCAGCAGCGTGCCCGGCGTCGGCAGGGAGCCGCCCGACTGGCGGTCGACGATCTGGCCGTACCAGTTGCCGCTGGTGTTGTTGTTGTTAAATGTGCTGTTGATGGCCTGTTGCACCGGACTGTTGGAGCCGCCGGATCCGTCGAGGAACAACACACCCGCCGTCCAGTTGTCGGTGATGTCGTTTTCCGTCAGGTTGGTATTGTCCGTCTGGTTGCGGAAAATAAGACCCGTGCGGTTGAACGTGATGATGTTGTTGTGGATGTTGTTGCCGTTCGAGTTGTTGACGTCGATCCCCGTGCGGTTGCCGGTGAATCTGGAATTACGGATTTCGGCGGTGTTGGTCTGGCCCTGAATGCTGATACCGGCCGTGTTCAGGTTATTGTTCCAGTCGGTGGTATTGTTGCCTTCGCGGGTCACGTTGAAGCCGTCGAATACGATACCGGCGGCATTCATTTCAAAGGTCGAACCTGAGCCGCCCATCGGGCCGCTGACGGTGGTGTTGAGGTAGCCCGAGCCGAGCAGGGTCAATTGTTTGTTGACGTTGACGTCTTCCACGAAAGTGCCGGCGCCCACGTTGACCGTAAAGCCCGCGCTGGCCGCATCAACACCGCGCTGGATGGAGGGCGTGGTGTTGGGTGTGGAGAAACTGTTGGCCGTCACGAAGTCGTTATTGGCTTTCACCAGTACGAAGCCGAGGGCGCTGTTGTCAATTTTGTGAACGATTTTGTCTTCGATGGCGAAGTTTTGGGCAAGGCTGGCTGTGGCGCCGGTTTGGCCGTCGAAGGTCGTACCCGTAGCATCGAGGTTGCGGTTGTATTTAAGCATCTCGACGTAATTGCCGGTCTGGCCAGTGAATACCAAGGTGTTGATCGCCGCGCCGGTGATAGCGTCGTATGGCGTAAATCCGGCAGTAGACGGATCCGGGAAGTCGAGCAGCAAACCTTTGGCGCCGCCGGTAACGGTCACGCCTGCACCGAGGTTGAGGTAAACATTTCGCTTGGCCGTAAGCGGTGCGAGGTTGCCAGTGGTCCAGCCTGCATTGTCTTTCAGGAAGATGCCTGTTCCGCCCGTCTTGACAGCAATGCTGACGCCGCTTACATTGGCGTGCGAACCGAGCGACGTCGAGCCCGGGTTTGAGAAATTGAAGGGCGATTCAGTCGCAAAGTTCATCATAAACAAGCCCCTGTCAACATTGCTGACGCTACCGCCCGTTATCGTCGTGTAGTGGTCAGTGCCGAGGTTGTCTCTGAAATTGTCGACATAATAGAGCCAGTAGCCGTTACCCAGCGTTGCCGGGTTCATTCCGCTACCGTCGATGGTATTGTTGCTGAAAGTGTAGTATTCCGGCGTAGCAGCCATCGGAAGGTTGGTCTGGCTCATGAAGTTCTGCGCACCGGATACGGTGGCCATCATGATACCGTTCCATTGCTGTTGGGTGGGGTCGCCATAAGCCGTTACGGTATTGTTGTTTACAGCATAGGGCGTTGCGCTGCAAAGGTTGAACCAGATGCCCGCTTGCCTTGCCTGGAACGAGTTGCCGGATATCACCCTGGAAGCAGCGGGCGTCTTGTTTTCAATCCGCATCGTGGTCACGGACAGACCGTACAAGGCATTTGTCACAACGTTGTCGGTGACCGAAGCGTACATATTACTCCGCACGCTGATACCGGACCCCATGATGTTGTCAACGAGGTTGTCCGAGATCGTGTTATTGTAGGCGTAAGTAGCCGGAGCGCCCGAGCCGGAGTAAGCCGTAACTTGTTCTGTCCGGATACCGGTTCCAGCCACGTTTTTGACAATATTCTTCGAAACGTTCACATTCACCAAGCCATTGGCATTGGCGCTGATGCCATGGAGTGCGTCCATGGAAGAGTTGGAAGGCGCGCCGAATCCGACACCACTTTCCGGCAGGGAGGCGTTGTCACCATTTACCGTAAAGCCATTAAAATTGACATTGGACGCAGTAATCAGCACTACCCTGCCGCTGGCAGTATTCGTAGTGGGAGGTACAATCACCGCTTCCGCAACCCGCGTCCCGGTGTTCGGCGAAATAGCCGCGTTCGGGCCGTTCAGGGTCACGCTCTTGTTTACGGTGACGTATTCCGCATACGTACCTGCACACACCTCGATGACATCGTTGGTACCCGTTGTGGCAGCATCGATAGCCTGTTGGATGGTGGCAAAATACAGTCCGTCTGTGGTGTTGTTTACCGGCAGGTAATTCACCGCGGTGCTGGTCGTGGTATAGGAGCCGTAGGAGTCCGTCACCGTAATGCCGTAGGTACCGGCCGCGAGGCTGGCGATGACGTACGGGCTGGTGATGTTGGTGGCGGAGCCGCCCGTCCAGGCGATGTCATACGGGCCTGTACCGCCGCTGAATGCAACGGTAAGCGAGCCGGTGGTTTCGCCGCAAATAATGTGGTCGGGCGTCACGGAATTGATAACGACCGGGGTGCCGGTGCAGGCCAGCGGATCGGGCTGGAAGCCGATCGCGGCGCTGATATCGGTACCGTTGATGTTGTACGGCGAGAAATTGACCGGTCCGGTGACTAGTCCGGCAATAGTAACGGCATTAATCGTACCGTGCCAGTTGCAGGAAGCGTTGAGGGTGCCGGTGCCGCCGTTGTACAGGGTTTTGGTATTGCCCGACAGGTTGTTGTCGGTGACGGAGATCGCCTTGCCGGTGATATTTTCCCCGTTGCGCACGGCGACGCCGTTGAGCGATCCGGAGATAATGTTGTTGGTGATATTCACTGGACCGGCAAATGCGGAACCGTATATCCGAATACCGCCGCGGTCGGCGCCGAGCGAGGTATTGGCGTTGGTGATGACGTTGGCCGAAACGGTCACATTGGCAGCTGCTCCGGCAACCTGAATGGCTTGCTGGCCGGTGTTGCTAATGGTATTGGCCGAAATCGAACTGTTGGTCAGGCCATCGGTGTTGATACCTGCCGTAACGGCGCCATCGATCGTATTGTCGGTGATCTGTGCCTGAACGGCGCCGGAGGCAGTGAGTTGCATGGCATTGCCGCTCATCGCGAGGAATCGGTTGTCCTGAATGGTCGCATTGGCCGTATTGGTAGCCGTACCGGTAAAGATTGCCATTTGACCCGAACTGCTTTCCACGAGGTTTTTGGTAAAGGTCAGGTTGGCAGCGATAGTGCCGGCCAGGTTGCCGTTGTAACTGAGCGGAGAAGTAACGCCCTGGAAGCGCAGGCCTTCCACCGTAACAGTGCGGCTTGCTGCGTTATCGACCGTCAGGCCACCCGTGATGGAGGCTTCGGCAACGCGGATGCCGCCGTTGGGGGAAATCAGGTAGTTGGGGCCGCGCAGGGTCAGTGATTTATTGACATTGACGGCTTCCGGATATGTACTGGCCGCAATCGTCAGGGTATGGCTGTTGACGGTTTGCGCATCGTCGATACCAGCCTGGATCGAGCAGAAGGTCTCGCCGGTAGTGGTATTCACCACCAGACCGTAAGAACTACCGCCGACTACCGTATTGATATCAGTCGTATTGCCGCTGAACGTGTTGCCGCTGATGGTGTTGCCGCAAGCCACGGGGGCGTTGCCGCGACCGAAATAGTTGGCCGACATGCCGTTTTCCTGGTTGCCATCGCCGGCGTCGTCGGCGACGTAGTTGGCGTTCGGGTGCAGGCCGCCCTGCTCCTGAATACCGAAGTCGCTGTTGTTCACCGTGTTGTTGAGCACCGAGTGGTTGGTACCCTCGATCACGATACCGTAGCCTTTTTCCGAACTGCCGGGATTTTGCTGCTGGTAGCCGGCCACGGTGTTGTTGCGCACCACCACACCCGTCGGGATGTTCGGGTAGCCGGCAGAGTTGCCCGTGAGGAAGGCACGGCGGAACACGGCGATGCCCGCGTGGTCGCGGTTGTTCATCGTGGGCGATGCCGTGAAGTTGACGGTGTTGTTTTCCACCACAATCGAGCCCGTGCCGCTGGTCTGGCCGGTGCCGTTCGGGTTTTTGACTTCGATACCGAAGCGGCCGTTGTTGGTCAGGGTGTTGTTGGCGATCAGGTTGGCGCCCGTGCCGCCTTTGAGGCCCGAGAGGCCGATACCGTTGTCGCCGTTGTCGTGTACGTTGTTGCCGGTCATCGTGACGCCGGAGGCCGTGCCGTCCTGGAGTTCGATACCGCAGCAGTTGTTGTTGTACACGTCGCAGTTGGTGATGGTGATGTTTTCTTTAAATCCGTTCCACACGACGATACCGCGGGCGGCGCCGAAGGTGTTGGGGTGGCCGGATACGTCGAGATCATTAAGTACCAGACCATTGATCGGGCCGTTGGCGTAGAAGCCGCTGCCGCCGACGTTGTCCTTGAGGGTGCAATGCTGCACGTTGAGGCCGCTGTTGTTGGCGGGGGCGTAAATGCCTGCGTACGTGTTCGGGTCGGTACCGCTGTGGTTTTTGATCGTGAATTTTTCAATGCTGACATTGGTCACACCCGAAGCGATCGTGATACCCGAACCATTGCCCAGGCCCGTACCGTCGATGATGGTATTGGCTTCGCTGACGCCTTTGAGGGTCAGGGTTTTGGTCACATTGACTTTTTCAAGGAACGTGTATTCTTCGCACTCGATCACGTCATTGGCGTTGGCGGCATCGATTGCTTCCTGAATCGTCACGTAGTACGTATTCTGCGTGAGGTTGTGTACCGGGTAGATGTAGATCAGGTTCCCGAGGCAAAGGTTGTCAGGATTGTGGTAAAGGTTGGTTTCGAGGGCAGTGCGCTGGGCGTAGCTCATGGCCGAAGGCAATTGCAAACCGGCGCCAACGTCGAATTTGTTGTTTTGAACATTCACATCCGGGACCCAGCAAGCCATGGTCGTCAAAGCGCCTGCACCCGAGCCGATCAGCGAAGTGTAAGCCGGGAAAGTGGCGCCGCTGCTCGTGCCCGTCTGGTCGTCGAGGCGAATGAAGGTGGCGATGCCGCTGTTGAAATTGTTCTCGTTGCCCGGCGTACCTATAGTAAAGACGCCGAAAGCAGCCGCGTCGTTGTCGTGGTTGTGGAACGACAGGGCGGTACCGCCCGGCGTGCCCGAACCGTTGAAGGTATTATTGGTCAACACAGCAGCCACCGTGGTTTGTACAATGGTGGCCGAGTTGCTGCTGATCGATTTGGTGTTGACGGCAATGTGATGGTAGGTCGTCGAGCCGGATTTGGGCGTAAAGCCGTTGTTGTCGAACGTGACGGAGTTGTAATTTTCCAGGCTGACGGCCCACTCGTGGTTGCTGAACGTATTGCCGCTCAGCTGGGTGGTTTTCATCTGCTGGTTGTTTTTCAGACGCAACACGGCAGCGCCAGATGCGGCGACGTTGGCAAACGTGGCGTCGAAGGTGTTGTTCGAAACCGTCAGCGTGCCCGCGCCGGCATTGATGTCGGAAAGTTCGACACCGCCGCCGTTGAAGTTGTTATTCGAGATCGTCACGTTGCCGTTGGAGGGGAAACGCAGGAGGATGTCGTGGTTGATCGTCTGGAAGGTGTTGCCCGTGAAGGAACCGCCGCCTTCGTCGAGTGCAACGGCCGCACGGAAGTAGCGCGACTGGCCGAAGCCGTCGTTGACCACACCCGATACGGTGGTGTTTTGCACGACGACGTTGTCGACGCCGCCGGCGGCAACGCGATAATCGATCGAACCGCCGTAGTTGATGCTGATGGCGTTGCGGTTGCCGTATGAGCCGTAAGACCCGGCCATGCTGGAGCCGTAGGCTTCCACGGCGCTGTTTTTAACGGCAAAGTTGTCGATGTCCGTCGCGCTGGCGATGATGGCGCTGCTGAGCTTGGTCAGGTCGACCTTGAATTTGAGGTTGTCAAATGTCACACCGGGTTTGGACACATCGGCCAGTGCGGGTTTGCCGCTCACGGTGCCGGTAAAGTCGATTACCGGCTGGGAAGCCCCTACCCCTATGATGGTCAGGCTCTTGTTGACGAGCAGTTGCTCGTTGTAGGTGCCCGGCGAAACTTCGAGCGTGTGGCCGTCGACGGTATTGGCATCGTCGATGGCGGCCTGAATGGTGCAGAAGGTTTCGAGGGTCGTGGTGTTTTTAACCGGGCCGACGGGGGTGCCGGAGGGAGGCGCTGCGTTCAGCCAGGGGCAGTACAGCACCTTGGTCGTGATCTTGGCGCCTGCGCCGATCGGGCCGACCGGGCCGGGGCCGTTGGGATCTTCCCAGTAGCAATAGGAGGCGTCGATGGTGGTTGCGCTCAGGTTCTCCACGCCGTAGGTATCGCCGGCGAAGGAGTTGTTGGGGGTAGCCGTCACAGCGCCGGCCGTAGCCGTGGCCTGGATATCGCGACCGTTGTCGGGGCTGGCGCCGCCGTCGAAGTTATTCAGGTTGTTTACCGTACCGTTACCGCTGTTGGTAAAGCGGATACCGATGGTGTTGTCGTAAATGTGGTTGCCAGTGATGGTGGCCGAACCGCCATCGACATCGATACCGATGGCAAAACCGTGGATGGAGGCGTCATTGTTCTGCACGACGGCGTGCGCATCGCTGCCGCTGACGAGGATACCCGTCAGCGCCTGGCTGGTACCGACGATTTCACAGTCGTTGTCGACGGTAAGGGTGAAGTCGCTGTTGTTGGAGTTCGACGGGTTGTCGTCCACAAAAATGCCTGCAATGGTCGAGCCGGTAATCGTCAGTCCGCTCACTTTGGCGTTGCTGGTGGAACCATTGGCAAATTGCGGGTCGTAGTTGGTGGCATAAACGCCGTAAGCGTTGCCGGAAAGCGTACCGCCACTGACATCGATGGTGGCCGAGGTGGGCAGGTTCCAGAGCAGGATACCGTATTTTTTACCCGATACGTTATTGTTGGTCACCGTGGCGCCTACCGTTTGCTGGATCGAAGCCAGTTCGATACCGAAGTCGGTGCCCGAGTTGTTGGACGACTCGGCGCTGACGGTATTGTTGGAAATAGTGATGTTGTTTGCGCTGCCGTACTGCAGGTTGTGGAAAATACCGCGGTGGTAGCTGCTGATCGTGTTGTGGTCGATCAGTGTGGCCGCGCCCGGCGAAGCCAGGTAGTAGTTGTCGTCCTGCCAGCCCACATTGACGCGCGAAATGACGTTGTACGTCGCGCTGCCGTAGTGGTTTTCTTCAAAGGCAATACCCCTGCCGCGATCGCCGCCGAAGAGGTTGCCCGAGGGCAGGTTGTCAATCTTGTTGTGGCTTACGTCGGTGCCAGCCAGGGCGACGGCCGGCGTGACGCCGTCGGCCAGCACGCCGTAGCGTTCGAGGTTTTTAATAATGTTGTTCTGGATCGTCATTTTGACATCGCGGCCGCCCGGGTTGCTGTCGAAGGAGCCGATGCTGTTGACGATACCTGCGCCGGTGTGAATCTCTACACCGTTGAGGGTGCGGCCACCCGAGAGCGTCGGGTTGTTGCCATCGATGGTAAGGCCCTTGATGGTTACATCGAGATGGCCGGAGGCGGAACCCAGGCGGAAAATCGTGCCCGAGGTTGAGCCTTGCAGCGAGGTTTGTACCGTGGCCGGACGCACAATGGCTTCGGTTACGCGGGTGCCCGTATTCGGGTCGATATTGGCGTTGGGGCCGAGGATGGTCAGTGATTTAGTGATGCTGACGTTCTCCGTGTAGGTACCCGCTTCGAGGGTCAGGGTATGACCGTTGGCGGTATTGGAGTCGTCGTTGGCCGTCTGGATGGAACAGAACGTTTCGCCGTTGTTGGTATTCACGATCACCCCGGCCAGCGTATTCACCCCTGCCCCGACGTTGCGGGTATCTGTGGTGTTGCCGCTGAAGATATTGCCTGTGATGAGGTTGCCGCAGGTAAAGGGCGTGTTGCCGCGACCGAAATACTGGTCGGACAGGTTGTTTTGATTGCCGTCATCTGCGCCGCCGCCCACGTTTTCGACATAGGGTGTATGGCCGGCCTGTTGCTGGATGCCGACGTTATTGTTTTGCACCGTGTTGTTCTGCACGATATGGTTGGTGCCTTCCACCACGATACCGAAGCCGTCGGAGGTGCTGGGCTGGTTGTAGCCCGAGACGGTGTTGTTTTGAATAACGACACCTGTCGGGATGTTGACGTTGCCCGCCGACAGGGCGCCCCGGCGGTACACGGCGATACCGGCGATGTCGCGATTTTCGGGAATGATGCTGACCGAGCGGCTGACCGTGTTGCCCTGCACCACGATACTGCCCGCACCGGAGGTAGCGCCGGAGCCGTTGGGCAGTTTGATCTCGATACCGAAGCGACCGTTGTTGGTCACGGTGTTGTTTTCGATCAGGTTGGCGCCGGGGCCGGACAGGCCGATGGGACTGATGCCGCTGTCGGAGTTGTCGTGTACGTTGTTGTTTTTCAACGTAACGCCGGTGGCAGAGCCGTCCTGCAATTCGATGCCGCAGCAGTTGTTGCTGTACACCTCGCAATTCTGGATCGTGATATTGCTTTTCACGCCGTTCCAGATGACGATGCCGCGAGCCGGGTTGCCGGGTGCGCCGTGGCCGAACGACTTGACGTTGTCGATCAGCACGTTGTCAATATTGGCATTGCCCTCGATGTAAATACCCGAACAGTTGGGGTTATTGGATATGTTGCTGTTTTTGATGGTGAGGTTGTTGTTACCGCCCGAAGCATAGATACCGCCGGAGGTATTGGGCGTACTGCCGGTGTATTGCGTCACGCTCAGGTCCTGGATGGTCACGTTGGTAACGCCGGTATTGATGGTGATGCCGCTGGCGCCCGAAGTAAGACCGGAGCCAAAGAGTACGGAGTTGAGCGATCCGTTGCCGTCGAGGGTCAGGGATTTGGAGATGGTAATGCGCTCGTTGAAGGCGCCGTCTTCGAGGAAGACGGTTTTGCCGGCCGTGAGGTAGTCGATGGCGGCCTGGATGAGCATGGGCGTACTGGCGTCGCCGTTGGGGTCGTCGTCGACGTAGAAGTTGCCGGTAGCCACGTCTTCTACATATACTAAGGTGTTGGAATAGCTGTAAGGCGGATCGTACGAAGCGGCAGCGGCAGCATAGGCAGTTGCCTGGTCAGGCCAGTACGATTTGTTCAGGGGCCCTACCCCGACTGCCCAGTCGATGCTGGCGCCGCTGATGCCGGATATTACGTCGCCGGCATTGGTTTTTTGCGAAAAGACCTTGATCGGCTCGGCGATACTCAGCGTACCGCTCAGCGTAAAGCCGCTGATACCTGCCGGCGGGCAATATACGCCGCTGGTGTACAGCGCGATACCCGCGCTGAAACTACCGAAGGTATTACCGCTGGAAGTGAAACCATTGACCGTCACGTTGTTGCAGTCGGTGATCGACAGACCGTTGCCGCCGTTGTTGGTGGCGGTAATGTTGGTCAGCGTGACGTTGTCGGAGCCGTTAAGGCCGATACCTGAAGCGCCGCTGCTGTTGACCGTCACGTTGGTCATCGTGAGGTTGTCCGAGTTGCAATCGACCTGGATGCCGTAAGTAGTGGCATCGAAAACCGTCAGGTTTTTAATGGTGACGTTGGGAACGGTGACTTCGAGGCCGTAGTTGGCGGAGGAAGAGGAGGTGAGGGTTTTGTTGTCGCCGTCGATCGTTACAGCCTTGTTGACGACCACGAGGTCTTCACTCAGATTACCCTCGAGTTTCAGGGTATGGCCGGCCAGGGTAGCGGCATCGTCGATGGCTTCCTGAAGAGAGCAGAAAGATTTGCCCGAGGTAAGGTTTTTGACCACGTTGGCGCCGGTTACGCCATTGGTGATGAGATTGTCCCACCAGGCATCGTAAGTATTGTCGGCGCTGGGGTCGTATTGCGAAGGAGGCAGGCTATTATCGTTGAAGTTGTACGCCTGCATGATGATATTGCCGAAGTACACGGAGCTTGCCGAGGCGACCGTGCCTACGGTTGAGCCGTTGACTTTGTACACGATATTGCCGCCAGACAAGCTGGCTTCTAGGGTGATCCAGGTGTCGTAGGTCAGGCCGGCGACATTCACCCAGGCAGAACCATCCCAATAACGGAGGGTCGGAGAAGAGCCATCGAGGTTGGCGAACCCGATAATAGGATAATCAGAAACGGCGTCGCTGATGTCGAACGCAGTAGCCCACATATCGGTGCGGCGGTGTTTGGTTGCCCAGTCGGACGGTATCCAGATATCGCCTTTGACAGAGGTCACGCATTTGCCGCACTGGTTCAGTTTGCGGCCCTGCGTATTGTAAAACTGCGCGCTGTAAGCTGGCGGTCGGTTTTGTGCCCCATCGGCCGCGCTGATGGAGATTTTCAACGCATTGCTACCGCCTATACTGCCAGAACTGAATCCGGCCGGCGAATAGCGATCGGGGTACCATGCACCATCAACATTGGTTGGCGAAAGCACAGGGTTGGCGTTGAAGGTCTCATTGAGCAAATTGCATTGCGCGCTGACCTCCATTGTCATGCCCAGCATCAAGCCCAGAACGAGGAGAAGGCTCATGAGACCGTGATGACGGAGAAGGAAGTTTTTTCGAGCCGCAGCGCATGCGCCGGGAAATGCCGGGGTGAGTACAAAACCTTTCATATAAAACAGATTAACTTTCGGTAAACCGAGATCTGATTGACAATAAACAATGATTATTAAAAGTCGTATTTTGATTTTTCTATAAAGAATAGAGCGATTTACAACACACGAAACACTCTGTCGCAGTCTTACTTGCGCACAAAGTGAATGTATCGACAATCGTTTTCGCCAACTGGCCAACCGACGTAGACAACAGGGTCAACGACAGAATATGCCGGCCTGATTACACCGGACTTATCGGAAATGGGAAAAGTTGAGGAGAGAAGTGCGCCCTGGCGCAAAGAAGAAAAGACCGTTTCTTTGGAAGTTAAATGGGCCAACTCGTCTCACGGGATTTCGGATTAAAACAAAGAGTGGGATTAAAAAATGCAATACAATACAAATTATTTTAACAATTTATAGTTGCGTGAGCTAAGGTAAAAGCCTCCCCTTTCTATGGTATTTCCCAATAAAATTTTAATGCAAAAAAATTCACGAAGGGCCGTTAACCTTTACTTTTTGTCGCTTAACAAACATTTTACATTTATGTCAAGCAACAAAGCGCCCTGCACCCTCTTTGCCTGACGCCACCCGCTAACTGGCACAGATACCGTTCTTTATACCTGTTTAAACAATCGCTCCCGAATTCAATCCATCAGGTCAGGCACGCCATTGATCGAAAAAAACACAGGTTGCTTCCAATTCCCTGCACTTGCTTTTCCCTGTGCCTTACCTTTGAATCTCTCTGGCAACATAGACCGACTATCCTATGCCTTTCAGCGAAATTTTCAGCATGGCCCTGCGCAACATCCGCGCTAACATGTTGCGCGCCATACTCACCCTGCTCATCATTGCCTTTGGCATCATGGCCCTGGTGGGTATTCTCACAGCTATCGATGCGATCGCCTTTTCGCTCAACGACAATTTTTCGGGACTGGGCGCCAACTCGTTCAGTATCAACCGGAAATGGGAGGAGGTGCACAGCAACAAACGCGGCCGCCGGCAAAAAGTCGCGGAGCCCATTTCCTTCGATCAGGCACAGGAGTTCAAGACACGTTTCGTTTACCCCGCCAAAGTGTCGGTTTCTTTTTGGGCCAATAACCTCTCCACCATCAAATACGCCGACAAAAAAACCAATCCGAACATCGGTCTGGTCGGGATCAATGAAAACTACTTCGAAGCCAAGGGCATGGAAGTCGAATACGGCCGCGGTTTTTCCCGCACCGAAATCGAAGACGGCCAGGCGAAATGCGTGCTCGGCCGCGAACTGGTACGCATTCTTTTCGACGACAAGCCCGACAAGGCACTCGATCAGGTCATTTCGGTCAACGGCGAACGCTACCGCGTCATCGGGGTGCTGAAAAAGAAAGGTGCGGCCATGGGCAGCAGCAACGACCGGGCCGTGTACGCCCCCATCATCAATATCAAGGGCCGCTACGGCACCAACGATACCGATTACGACCTCATGGTGTCGGTGTACAACAGCGTCGATATCGAAACCGCCAAAGCCGAGGCCACCGGCCTTTTCCGCCAAATACGCGGCTTGCGGCCCGGCGAAGACGAGGATTTTGAAATCTTCGCCAGCGACAGCCTCATCGCCATTCTGAAAGAAAATACCACCACCCTGCGACTGGCCACCATCGCCATCGGCCTCATGACCCTGCTGGGCGCTGCCATCGGCCTTATGAACATCATGCTGGTCAGCGTGACCGAACGCACCCGCGAAATCGGTATTTACAAAGCCCTGGGCGCTACCCGCCGCAGCATTCTCACCCAGTTCCTCACCGAGGCCATCATCATCTGCCAGATCGGCGGTATCGTCGGTATTTTGCTGGGTATTCTCGTCGGAAATATCGTGACGCCCATGCTCGGCGGCAGTTTCCTGGTGCCCTGGGGCTGGATGTTTCTGGGTTTTGCCCTTTGCATGATCGTCGGCATCGTGTCGGGTTTCTACCCGGCCATGAAAGCCGCCCGACTCGATCCCATTGAATCGCTGCGTTACGAATGATTGCCACCATGGAAGACTGGGAACTCGATTTTGAATGGCTGCGCGTGCAACACATTGTCCAAAAGTCGATGCGCCGCGAACAACTGCCCGATCTGAACACCGTCCTGTTCCTGATCGGCATTCAGGAACTCGGCCGCTGGAAAAAAGGCTTTTCCAAAGAAGAAAAACAGGACCTGATGCACATTGCCGTCTGCCGTCTGCTGAGCTACGAGGGCTACTTCGAATTTGTCGGCCGCGATGCCGACGGATGGCCCCACTGGAAGCAGACGCACGAGCTTCCCAAACGCGATGTCGCCGAACAGGAAAAACTATTAAAACTATACGCCGTTCAATATTTTAAAGAACTTGAAGTCGAGAACGGCGGCTTCGAAACCGCGTAAAATCCTATGGCCAGGCTTGTGCTGTTTTGCTGCATCGTCGGGCCTTTTTTCGCCCTGCTGTCGGCCTGCCGCACCGATAAAGGACAGGCTGTTATTCTGCATACCGGCAAAGGGGATATCCACGTATTGCTATCGGGCCAAACCCCTGAACATTGCGCTGATTTTATTGCAGCACTTCAACTTCCCCGGAAGTATTCCCTGACTTTCTACCATATCGAACGCGATTTCGCCATTCATTTCGGAAGCGGCGCCGCTGCTGATTCGCTCCGATACGCAGGCGCCCTCGAATTCGAGGCAGGCGATCTGCCTCTTGGCGGCAGCCTGGCTTCCGTAGCCCTCGAACCCGGCAAACGGTCGGAGTCGGGCAACTATTTCCTGATCCTCGACCGGCCGCAGACCGATGCGAGCCTGGACGCGCTGGAGAAAAAAACCGGTCGCACATTCTCCCCTGCCGAACGCAGTGCCTACAAAAAGTACGGCGGTCTGCCTCAGTTGCAAGGGCAGGTGACGGTTTTCGGCCGCGTGACCGAAGGTCTGGACGTCGCCCAGAGCATTGCAGCCATGCCGCGCGACGCCATGGGACGGCCCCTGGAACGGGTCGCTGTGTGGATAGAAAAGTGAAAAGCCGGCTTATCTCCGGTTGCGCAATTCCGTCAGGAAACGTTCGAGTTCTTCGATACCGTAGTACAACACCTCGCGGGGTTTGGAGCCCTCTGCCGGCCCGACGATCCCCAGACTTTCAAGTTGATCCATGATGCGCCCTGCGCGATTGTAGCCCAGTTTGAGGCGGCGCTGAATCATGCTGGTAGAGCCGTGCTGGGTTTCGACGACGAGGCGGGCCGCATCTTCGAGCATGTCGTCAAGTTCAGACAAGCTGACGCTTTTCGATTCGCCGCCCTGCTCCCCTTCCGGATGGAATTCGGGCAGGAAGAACGGTTCGGCAAAGCCCTGCTGGTTGGCGATAAATTCGATCACGCGCTCCACCTCGGGCGTATCCACGAAAGCGGATTGCAGGCGAATGATGTCGCCGCCCACGGACAACAGCATGTCGCCGCGACCGGTCAGCTGTTCGGAGCCGCCCGCATCGAGAATGGTGCGGGAGTCGACTTTGGAGGCCACTTTAAAGGCGATACGAGCCGGGAAGTTGGCCTTGATGACGCCCGTGATGATGTTGACCGAAGGGCGCTGGGTGGCAATGATCAGGTGGATGCCCACGGCGCGCGAGAGCTGCGCCAGACGACCGATGGGCAATTCCACTTCCTTGCCGGCGGTCATGATCAGGTCGGCGAACTCGTCGATGATCAGCACGATGTAGGGCAGGAAGCGGTGGCCCTTGTTGGGGTTGAGGCGGCGCGAAACGAACTTGTCGTTGTACTCCGCGATGTTGCGCGTTTCGGCCTTTTTGAGCAGGTCGTAGCGCGATTCCATCTCGATGATCAGCGAGTTGAGCGTGTGAACCACCTTGGTCGTGTCGGTCACGATGGGCTCCAGTTGATCGGGCAGGAAGCTGAGGAAGTGGTTTTCGAGTTTGGCGTAGGGGAAAAGTTCGACCTTTTTGGGGTCGATCAGGATGAATTTGACCTGTGAAGGGTGCTTTTTGTACAGCAACGACATCAGCACCACGTTGATGCCCACGGACTTGCCCTGGCCGGTGGCGCCGGCGATGAGCAAGTGCGGCATTTTGGTGAGGTCGGCGACGAACACCTCGTTGGCGATGGTTTTACCCAGGGCGATGGGCAGCTCCATTTTAGCGCGTTTGAACTTGTCGCTGGTCAGCACCTCGCGCATGCCCACGATCTGCCGGTTTTTGTTCGGCACCTCGATACCAATGGTGCCCTTGCCGGGGATCGGCGCAATGATGCGGATGCCCAGGGCCGACAGGTTGAGGGCAATATCATCTTCCAGGTTTTTGATCTTCGAAATGCGGATACCGCGGGCCGGGATGATTTCGTAGAGCGTAACCGTCGGGCCGATGGTGGCGCGGATCTTTTCGATCTCGATCTTGAAATGCAGGAGCGTCTGGATGATCTGGTTTTTATTGGTTTCCAGTTCTTCCCGGTCTATTTCGAGCACCTGATTGTCGTGATCGACGAGTAGTTGCAGGTGCGGGTATTCGTAATGGGAAAGTTCGAGCGTGGGGTCGTAGGGCTCCGACAGATTGGGATTGTCCTCCTGCACGATCTGTACGGGTGGCTTGTAGGCCTCGGCTTTTTCGGGTGTCACAGGCTCGGAGGGCGTTTCGACCGGCGGCAGGTTGATCTCCAGTTCCGCCTCCCCTGTTTTGGGCAATTTGGCGGGCGGCGAGTCGGCAAACAGGGCGCTTTTTTGCGACAGATCGAAGGACAACTGGCCGTCGGCAGCCTCGGCAGGTTTGTCGGAAGGCGGCGCAGCGACCGTGACGCCGGGCGCGCCCAGGGTGCCGGCAAGGTCGGCTCTTTCCGTCTCGATCGGGCTCACGGGCGATTTTACGACCGGCGGCGGCGAGGGGCGGCGTTTGGCATAATTGCCCGAGAGGAGGTCTTCCCAGGCCCTGCGCAGTTCATAGCCGAGTTTGCGGAGGTTAAATTCGGCCAGGTCGGGGTTGTTGTTCCAAATGAAAACAGCGACCAGGGCAAAAAGCAGCAGGATGAGGGTGCCGACAATGCCGATAAAATTTTGCACCCATTCGCTCACCGCCTGTCCAAACACGCCGCCGACCGGAAATTCGAGTGTTTGAAAAAAGAAGGCCGAAATCACCGACACGATAGCCATCCAGATGGCCGTCCGTTGAAGCGTTTCAGTCAGGTAACCCAGCGGGGTGCGGCGCACGAAGGCCAGCCCGTATTTGTACAACAGGTAAACAAAGCCGTAGGAGGAAAGCCCGAAACCCCAGTAAATCACGCTGTCGGCAACGAAAGCGCCCAGGCGGCCGAGCCAGTTATCGACCGGGATATCGCCCAGGAACATGTCCCAGGAAAACCGGAACACGATGTCGTGGTCGTTTTTCCAGGTAAAAAAGTAGGAGGTAAAAGCAACGAACAGGTAAAACGACAGGAAGATGAGCACCACCCCGATCAGTTTCGGAGTGCGTTCGCTGTCGAAGTTCATGCTGAGTTGTCGTTTGCGCGCGGCCATATTTCGTTGTTTCGCCTGTCGGCTTGTCCCCTGACCCCTGGCCTAACCCTTATAGGGTTTCGAAACCCTCTAACCCTTATAGGGTTTCGACCCCCTATAAGGGTTAGGCCAGGGGTCAGGGGACAAGCCGACAGGTACAATTTTTCGGTGTATCGAGAGCCTGCAAAAGTAAGGCTGACGAATCAAAAGCAATTTTTTTTATAAAAATAAAACAAAAAATGTCAAGTTTAAATATTTTTGTTTGGTGTTTGCAAAACATGATCAAGTAGCCAACCTAGCCCTTTCCTTAACCTATGGAAACGATTGCCCAATTCGTTCCAACCGTATTTTACCACGTGTACAACCATGCGGTAGGCCATGAGAACCTGTTTCGAGAGCCGGAAAACTACCTGTATTTTCTGCGCCGATATTCCGAACGTTTGTACCCTTTTTTGGAAACCTATGCCTACTGCCTTTTGCCCAACCATTTTCATCTGATTGTCAGGGTAAGATCAAAGGAAATATTATTTGAGCAGTTTTGCCGCCGGCAGAAAATCAAATACCCCGATTTTCAGGCAGAGATTGCAGATATACCCGAATCAAGCTGGCATAAGATAGTCATGCAGCCTTTTCAAGACTTTATGAATGGGTATGCTCAGGCTTATAATCGCAGGTACAAGCGCCGGGGAGCGCTTTTTCTCGACTATATCAAACGAAAATCGCTGGATGAAACCTGGTATCTGGCCCAGGCGATACAGTATGTTCATAACAACGCGGTTCATCATGGTTTTGTACAGGAAGCATTGGACTGGCCCCATACGTCGTTGCATGCCATACAAAGCAAATATCCCACACGCATTGAGCGGCAAAGAGTGCTGGAATTGCTGCAAGGCGGCGACATTCCGGAGGATAAAAACAGCGCCGACGCAACCGGTTTCATGCTGGCGCAGAAACTGGACTGACCCTTATTTCCCTGCACTGCTGGACTTAACCCTTATAGGGTTTCGAAACCCTATAAGGGTTAAGTCCAGCAGCGCAGGGAAATAAAACACAAAAAGTTTTATTTTTAATTCCCCTTTTCCCTACTTTTGCCAGTTCCCTCGCCCATTCACCCATCTAACTTTAAGAATGGCCCGCGCAAAAAAAGACACCACTGTACCGCCTACCACCTCCCTGAACGGGGAAGATCAGGTCATCACCCTCTCGGGGATGTACCAGAATTATTTCCTCGACTACGCCTCCTACGTCATCCTCGAACGCGCCGTGCCGGCCGTGGAGGACGGGCTAAAACCCGTACAGCGCCGCATCCTGCACGCCATGTTCGAGCAACACGACGGGCGCTACCACAAAGTCGCCAACCTCATCGGCCAAACCATGCAATACCACCCCCACGGCGACGCAGCCATCGGGGAGGCCATGGTCAACATGGGGCAAAAAGACCTCATGATCGACTGCCAGGGCAACTGGGGCGACTACCGCACAGGCGACGACGCGGCCGCGCCGCGTTATATCGAGGCGCGTCTCACCAAATTTGCCCTCGACGTGGCGTTCAACCACGACACCACCGTGTGGCAGCTCTCGTACGACGGCCGGAAACGCGAGCCGGTTACCCTGCCCATGAAATTTCCACTCGTGCTTGCCCAGGGCGTCGAGGGCATCGCAGTGGGCCTCAGCACCAAAATCCTGCCGCACAATTTCATTGAACTCATCAAGGCCAGCATCGCCGCGCTGAAAGGCCGCAAACCCGATCTTTATCCCGACTTCCCTACGGGTGGCATGATCGACGTGCGCGACTACAACGGCGGCGCACGCGGCGGCAAGGTGCGGGTGCGCGCCCGTATTCGCGAAATTGACAAAAAAACGCTGCAAATCACTGAAATACCGTACGGTGTGTACGTCAGCGACCTGATCGAAAGCATCATCAAAGCCAACGATAAAGGCCAGATCAAGATCAAAAAAGTGGTGGATAAAACCGCCGCCGAAGTCGATATCGAGATCGAACTCCAGCCCGGCGTCAGCCCCGACGTGACCATCGACGCGCTCTACGCATTCACCGATTGCGAGGTCTCGATTTCCCCCAACTGCTGCATCATCGTCGACAACCGGCCGGTGTTCACCGATGTGAACGAACTGCTGCGCATTTCCACCGAAAACACCAAGGACCTGCTCCGCCAGGAACTCGAAATCCAGCAAAAAGAACTGGAGGAAAAACTGCATTTCGCTTCGCTGGAAAAGATTTTTATAGAAAAACGCATTTACCGCGACATCGAAGAATGCGAAACCTGGGAAGCCGTGCTTTCCACCATCGATGAGGGGTTGAGAAAATACGTGATTACGCCAGCCTCACCCCCCGGCCCCCTCTCCAAAGGAGAGGGGGAGGCAATCGCAAGAGAGGGCGCCTCCCCCTCTCCTTTGGAGAGGGGGCGCCTCCCCCTCTCCTTTGGAGAGGGGGCCGGGGGGTGAGGCCAAAATCCGCCTCCTGCGCGAAATCACCGAAGACGACCTCGTCCGCCTCACCGAGATCCGCATCAAACGCATCTCCAAATTCAACTCTTTCAAGGCCGACGAACAGATCGCCGAACTCCATGCCGAACTCGAACAGACCCGGCACCACCTCGCCCACCTGACCGAATACGCCATTGCCTACTTCGAAAACCTGCTCTCCAAATATGCCAAAGGCCGCGAACGCCGCACGGAAATCATCACCTTCGACGAAATCCGCGCCACGGAAGTGGTGGCCAACAATGCCAAACTGTACGTCAACCGCGCCGACGGATTCATCGGTACGGGCCTGAAAAAAGACGAATTCGTGCAGGATTGCTCGGATATCGACGACATTATCGTTTTCCGTCGCGACGGCGTGATGAAAGTCGTGCGCATCGAGGATAAAATCTTTGTCGGAAAGGACATTATCCATGTCGCCGTATGGAAAAAGAACGACGAACGCACAACCTACAACCTCGCCTATGTGGATGCCAAAACGGGCAAAAACTTCGTCAAACGTTTCAACGTCACCGCCATCACGCGCGACAAGGAATACCAGCTCGGCTCCGACGCCAAAGGCTCCAAACTGCTCTATTTCACTGCCAACCCTAATGGCGAAAGCGAAGTGGTCAGCGTGACCCTCAGCCCGGGCAGCACGGCCAAGATCAAGGTTTTCGACTACGATTTCGGCGAACTGGCCATCAAGGGCCGCGACTCGCTGGGCAACGTTTTGACCAAATACCCGGTCAAGCAGATCAAACAAAAAGAGGTAGGGAAAAGCACCATCGGCGCCCAGAAAATCTGGTTCGACGACATCACGGGCCGTCTCAACACCCAGGAACGCGGGCGCCTGCTCGGTGAATTCGACACTGGCGACACCCTTTTATTGCTCTACAACGACGGCTCCTACGAGGTCACCGACCCCGATACCAGCCAGCGCTTCGAGCCCAAGGAGATCCTTCATTTGGGCAAATTCCACGCCGATCTGGTCATCAACGCCATCCACTTCGACGGCCACAAGGGCTGGACGATGGTCAAACGTTTCCGCGTCGAAACCAACAAACTGCGCGAACGCTATTCTTTCCTGACCGACCACAACAAATCGAAACTGCTCTTCGCTTCCGTTAAGGAAAATCCGCGCATCCGCTACACCCTCAAAATCAAGGGCAAACCCATGAGCGGAGAGATCAGTCTAGGCGATTTTATGGACGTGAAAGGCTGGAAAGCCGTGGGCAACAAACTGAGCGACCAGGGCCTCAGCGGCATCAAGGAAGTGGAGTCCGACGGACATGCGCCGCGCGCCGACAAACACGCCGCCGAAGCACAGCAGGCAGATCTGTTCGGATCGGTGGAAGAGCCGCCGGTTCAGGAGGAAAAAAGCCTGCCGAAGGAAGATGACAAAAAAACCTTCAAAGCGGGCGACACGATAGAATTCGATTGATTTTTGATCTTTCTGGATGCAAAAGAGGCTGTGTTACTGACGGGGTGACTTTGAAGTCACCCCGTCAGTTGGCCGCGATTTAAAATTAAATTTTGCGGGATTTTGAGCAAAAGGACTTATGAGACGGCCTCTTTTATTTTTGAATCATTTGGCAAAAAACTGCCGGCTTTTTTCCTGCGCAAACTTCTCCGAATTGAATGCCTGAGAGCCTCCTTTCGGGATCGACAAGGACTGCCAGTTTTCACCTGCCAGCATCCTGCACAAAAACACGATCTGGCCGGTATGGTAGGCGTAGTGCGCCAGCTGGCGGTTCAGGGCTTCCAGCACCGTATGGCCCTGGTTGCGGATGTAAACGATACGGGCCAGATCGGCCTCCGTCAGCGGGTCGAGTGCATTGAAAAAACATTGCCAGCCCGACTGCCAGGCTGTCAGTAAGTCCGCTTTCGAGGCGTAGTCGTTTTCAAATTCCGCATCGCGGTCGCGCCAGGTTTTTTCACCGTCTTCTGTCAGGAAATTAGTAAAACGGCTCAGCATGTTGCCGCTCATGTGTTTCACCACGATGGCCACGCTGTTGCTTTCCGGCGAGGGCTGCCAGTGGATGTGTTCGTCGCCGATCTGAGCCAGGGCTTTATCGCCCAGTTCGCGGTAGTAGCGAAAAAGGGCGCGGGTCGTATCGAGATAGTTTTGGGCGGGAGAGAACTCGGACATGGTCGTTTTACTTGTTTTTTGCTTGATAATAGGCCACCGTACGGGCCAGACCTGCCGCGTTGGTTGTCGGCTTTATGCCAAAAGTATGTTCGAATTTGGCGGAAGAAAAATCATAGTCGTGGGTAAATTGGTAATTCATTTCCACCAACTCGCGGAACAGTTTGTTGAACAGGCCGATCAGTCGAAGCATATAGGTCGGCGTGGTCTGGAATTTGGGTTTTACCCCGAAACCTTCCGCCGCCTTGTCCACCCAGTCCTTTCCGGTCCAGCGTTCGGCGGAGGTCGGCAAATGCCAGATTTTCCCGTCGGCGCGGGGATCGGCGCCCAGCACGGCAAGGGCCGGACCGATGTCCTCGGTGTAAGTGTACGTATGGATTTTATCGGCACGTCCCATAACGTACGCTGATTTACCCGCCGCCAGGCGCTCAAAAACGGTGGAATTCAACGCGCTGTTGGCGCAATTGGGGCCATAGAAATCAGCCGAGCGGGCGATGCAACCTGTTAGGCCCCTGTTCCGGAAAGCATCGATCAACATCTCGGCAATTTGTTTGCGCACCTTGCCTTTTTCACTGTTGGGGCGCATGGGCGTTTCTTCGGTCATCGGGCCCTTGACCAGGCCGTAGGCGTACACATTGTCCAGAAAAACGAGTTTGGCCTTGTGCATCAGGCAAGCCTCGATCACGTTTTGCATGATCACCGGCCAGTCGCGGCGCCACACCGTAAGGTCGTATTCAAGTCCTACCAGCAGGTAAACAACTTCGGAGCCATCCACGACCCGCATCACATCGGCCAGGTTGGTAATATCAGCGCTGAGGTGCTCCCAATCGCCTTTGAACGGCCTGCGGCTAACGCCTCTGACGGGGATATTTTGTCTTTTCAATGCGGCAGCAAGGCCAAGGCCAGTGGTGCCGTTAATACCGAGTATTGTGTGCATGTTGTTTCGTTTTTTTGAAAACGAAAGTAGCAGGCGCTGCGGCCCGGTGCAACGATTTTCTGGTGAACGGGGGATTTGGGTCGATGAACGGTTGTAGCGGCCTGTAGCGCCGACCTCCAGGTCGGCGATGCTGAGAGAAGAAGCGCCCCGCGATTAAAAGCCAGTGCTGGTAACCTGACCTATCTCTATCTGCTGACCGGAACTTTGGCTCTTAATCGCGGGTATCTACTGCCCTCATACTCGCCGACCTGGAGGTCGGCGCTACAGGGATTATCAGCCAGTGCTGGCAACCTGACCTATCTCTATCTGCTGACCGTAACTTTGGCTCATAATCGCGGGTATTTACTGCCCTCATACTCGCCGACCTGGAGGTCGGCGCTACAGGGCGCCGGGCGTTACGTCCAGGCTTTTCAAGGCCCCGTCGCGAATCACCCAGATCCGGACAGTTTTTCCGATCGTGCGCTCGTCCAGGGCTTTGTGCAGGGCATCGATGGAATCGATCGGCCGACCTTCAAACTGAACGATCACGTCGCCGGCGCGGAGGTCTGAATTGCCCGCCGGACCATCGGGCTCGACGCTTTGCACCTGAATACCGCCCGTCGTTTGCAACTGCAAGGCATTCAGCCATTTAGGCGGCAAAGGCACGGTTTGGGCGCCGATGCCGAGGTAGCCCCGCCGCACGCGCCCGTCGAGGATGAGTTTGCCCACAACGAACTCGGCGAGGTTCGACGCCACGGCAAAACAAATACCCTGCGCCGGCAAAATAACGGCTGTATTGACCCCGATCACTTCGCCAAAAGAGTTGACCAGCGGACCGCCGGAGTTGCCGGGGTTCAGTGCGGCATCGGTCTGGATGACATCGTCGATGAGCCGGCCCGTCTGGGTGCGCAGCGTACGGCCCAGGGCGCTGACCACCCCGGCTGTGACCGAATACTGGAATCCGTAAGGATTGCCGATGGCAATAGCGATTTGGCCGACTTTCAGGCGGTCGCTGGCGCCAAAACCGACTGTGGCGAGGTTGTCGCCGTCGATTTTCACCACGGCGAGGTCGGTTGCCGGGTCGTCGCCGACGATTCGGGCGGCAAAGCTGCGCCCGTCGGGCAAGGAGGCTTCTATGCGGTCGGCGCCGTTAATCACGTGGCTGTTGGTTACGACAAAGCCGTCGGTGCTGATGACGAAGCCGGAACCTGAGCCCTCGTTTGGGCCGCCCTGTCGGGGCGGCGCCTGGCGGCGGTCGTTGGCAGCCGCTTTTTTTTGCACTTTTAAATGTACGACTGCCCCGCTGACCCGTTCGGCGACGTTGACCACCGTTTGCGAATAGGCATCGAGCAACTGGCCGTCGGAGTGGGGGCGCAGGGAGGAATGAGCAGGACGGGGTTCACCCGCAGCGCCTTCATTGGCGAGAAAATGAATCATAACAAAGTAGAAGATGATGGGTGGCGGGTGTTCGCGGGACGTTCAGGCGAGAATTATGCCAGTCGGGAAAGGCCGACAAAATGGCAGGCGCCGCCGCCTTGCAGCAGTTCTTTTCGCTTCGGGGCGTTTTTTTAACAGAACCCATAACTTCGCCCGTACTTTGGCGTTACTCCTTTTTAACATCCCGCATTAATATTCCCAATGGATAAAATCAAAATTCTCTGGGCCGACGACGAGATCGATTTGCTCAAACCGCACCTGATGTTCCTTCAATCCAAAGGTTACGAAGTTATTACCGCCAGCAACGGCCACGACGCGCTTGAATCCTACGACGAAGCTGCCGGCGACATAGATGTTGTATTTCTGGACGAATCCATGCCCGGCCTTACCGGCCTCGAAGTTTTGCCGCGCCTGAAAGAACGCAATGCCAATGTGCCGGTGGTCATGATCACCAAAAACGAGGCGGAACACGTCATGGAAGAGGCCATCGGCTCCCAGATCTCCGATTACCTCATCAAGCCCGTCAACCCCAACCAGATCCTCCTGACCCTCAAGAAGATCATCGACAACAAAAGGCTGGTGCGGGAAAAGACGACCATGGACTACCAGCAGGAGTTCCGCCAGATCTACATGCAGGTGACCGGCGGCCTCAACCACGAAGAATGGGTCGACGCCTATCGCCGCATCATCAACTGGGAACTTCGCCTCGACGCCAATCACGCCGAAGTGGGCGGCATTTTGGCACAACAAAAGGAACAGGCCAATACCGAATTCAGCAAATTCGTCGTCAGAAACTACTTCGACTGGGTGGACCGCAACAAGGAAGTCGGGCCGATCATGTCGCACTCCATGATGCGCAAACGCATCTTCCCGCATATCGGCAACGGCACACCGACCATTGTGGTGCTGCTCGACAACCTGCGCTACGACCAGTGGAAAGTGATCGAACCCATCCTGCACGACCTGTTCCGCACCGAACAGGAGGATTACTTCTACAGCATTCTGCCCACCGCCACTCAGTACAGCCGCAACGCCATTTTCGCCGGCATGATGCCCGACGACATTGCCGCCAACTTCCCCGACAAGTGGAAAAACGATACCGACGAGGGCGGCAAAAACCTGAACGAAGACTTTTTTCTGGGCAAACAGATCGAACGCGCTTTCCGCAAACCGATCAAATGGGATTACATCAAAGTCACCAACGTCAACCACGGCAAGGAACTCAACGATAACATCCTCAATTACCTCAACAACGACATCACGGTCGTCGTGTACAACTTCATCGATATGTTGTCGCACGCCCGAACCGAAATGGAAGTGCTCAAGGAACTGGCGGGCGACGAACGCGCTTATCGCTCGCTCACCCGTTCGTGGTTCCTGCACTCGCCGCTCTGGACGGCCCTTCAACGACTCGAAGGCCGCGATGTGCAAATGTTTGTAACCACCGACCACGGCACGATCCGCGTACAAACGCCTTCCAAGGTGGTCGGCGACCGCGAAACGACGACCAACCTGCGCTACAAAGTGGGCCGCAACCTCCAGTTCGATCCCAAAGATGTGCTGGTCGTTCGCGAACCCAAACAGGCCGGCCTGCCTCGCCCGAACGTGAGCTCAACCTTCATCTTTGCCAAAGAGGACTTTTTCTTCCTCTATCCCAACAACTATAATCATTATCACAATTATTATAAAAACACCTTCCAGCACGGCGGGATTTCACTGGAAGAAATGATCTGTCCGGTGATTCGGATGCGGACGAAGTAGCTGTAGCGCCGACCTCCAGGTCGGCGATGCTGAGAGCAGAAACGCCCCGCGATTAATAGCCAACGCCAAGATCGATGGTGTGACAACAACGCTTCCAGCAATGGCTGGCAATCGCCACGATCAATAGTGTGACAAAAGCGCTTCCGGCAATGGCTGATAATCGCGGGTATTTGCTGCCCTCAACTGCGCCGACCTGGAGGTCGGCGCTACAGGCTTTTCTCGTAATTCAAACGCGCCACCAAAAACGCGTAAACGGCATTTAAATAGTTGTTTTCCGCCGTTTGTAACGCAAATTCACTGTTTTTCAAGTCGGTCTGCTTCAACACGCCCTGCTCAAAACGCAACTGATCGGTGGCCAACAACTGCCGCGCAAGCTGCACGTTCTTGCGGCTCTCTTCCACATCCTGCCGGGCCTGCTGCATGGCGCTGGCCTGGGCCGTGGCATCGAAATTGAGCCCAGCCCGCAGGCGGTCCAGATTGTACCGATTGATCTCCTGCCGCAGGGCGAATTCGCGGGCGCCGAGCCTTGCCTGACGACCGTCGAAAATAGGTACGGTGGCTTTTACCCCGATAAAACTGTAAGGAAACCAAGTGCCCGAGGCGGCAGGATTGAATGTTTCACTGAGTTGCAGGAACGTATAATTGCCATAAGCCGACACCGTCGGCAAGCGACGGGCGAGTTGCTTGTCGCGGTTCAGCGCATTGAGGCGCAGGGCAATGTTTTCAGACAAAATTTCAGGTCGCTGCTCGATGCGGTTGATCAGGGCAAGCGTGTCGTCGGTCAGCAGTGCGCTGATGCTTTCGGACAATTGAATTCCGCCGTCGGGCGAAGTCCCTATTTGATACTGCAATCGTTTGACACTCAATGAATAATCCTGCTCGGCTTTTTTGAGGGAAAGCTGCGCATTGCTCAGGTCGAGCGCGAGGCGGTCCACGTCGTTCGGCAAAGCCGCCCCGGCTTGCAACTGGTTTTGCGCGACCCGCAGGTTGAGTTGCGCGCGATCGAGCGCCTGGCGCGCCAGGTCCATTTTTTCGCGATTGAATACGGCGGCATAATACGCCTCCGTGATGGCAAAACGGATGTCGCGCGACTCCTGTGAGAGGGCCGCTTGCTGGCTCTCCACCTGTGCCGCGTTGATCTGCCGGTCGATGCGGCGGTTAGCGTCGTATATTTTTTGCTCGGCCTGAATGCTCAGCGCATTGTTGAACGGCACCCCGATCTGGATTTCCTGCGTGGCATCGGCGGCTACGCCCGGCAACCCGAACTGGCCGACCGGCAGCACGCTGGTCTGCAACTCGGTGTTCCAGCGCAGGTCGGCCGAAGCATTGACCTGAGGCAACCACTGCGCGCGCAACTTGTCGTTTTCGCCCTCCGCAATGCGGATTTGCAACTCCCTGGCTTTCAACTCCGGGCGGTTGCGCAGGCCCTGGGCGATCGCCTCGTCGAGGGTGATCGTTTGTGCGTACGTCGTGGTCGACAGGACGGACAACGCAAGGACTGAAAAAATTCTATACATCATCTTGTTGGACAAGGATTACGATATGACAACTTATATAGCAGACAGGTTTTTTTATAGACAGACAGGATCAACATGACTTACAGGATCAGACAGACTCAATACAGGTTATTATCCTGTAAATCATGTTGATCCTGTCTAAAAACCTGTCTACCCCCTGAACACCTGCGCCGGCTCCAGGGAATTGATCCGGCGAATGGCAAACAAACTGCCGCCCAGCGCGATGAACAGGGTCAGTAAAAAGAAACCGACCTGCATGTCAACCGGGAACTCGAAAATGGTGCCCGCGTTGGCTACGCCCAAACGGAAACCCTCCACCAGCCCGCGACCGAGCAAAAAACCGACCAGCGAGATCAGGAACGCCTGGGTCAGGATCAGCCGGGTGATGTAGCCGTTGGTGGCGCCGATGGCTTTCAGGGTGCCGTAGTCTTTCAGGCGGTCGATAGCAGCCGAATAGAGCGTGAGGCCGATAATGATAAACCCCGACAGAACCGCGAAGATGATCAGCGAGCCCACCGACAAGGCGATACCGCTGGAACTGAGCACCTTGGAGACGGTCGAATTGGCCAGCGCCTGTGCGTCCCAGGCGCGCACGACAGGGAAGGTCCCGTTGATCTCGGCAATGACCTGTTTGGGGTCGATACCCGGCTTCGATTTGACCAAAAACAAACTGGCCTTGTCGGTCGGGTAATTGCCCAGCGCCCGCGCCCTTTCAATCGTTGTGAACACGTAGGGCGCCCCGCCGAAGCCCCGCACGCCGCGGGTAAAGCCGGCATTGTACACTTTGTTGCCGTTGAGTTCGAAATACTCGCCGATGGCTACGCCGCCGTAGGTTTTTTGGTCAAAAAACTCGGTGATAATGGCGCCTTCGGGGATCATATCCACCTTGCGCGCGGAATCGATGCCCCAGGGGCCGCCCACGAAATCGGGCGCCTGCGAACCGATGATCGTCATGCCGGAAGTAGTGCCGTCGGCAAATTGCGCGGCGCCGGCCGCGATCACGACCGGGTACACCCGATCGACCGAGGGCAAACTGGCGATCTCGCGCCCCACCCGCATATCGAGGCGGGCGAGTTGGTTGGCGTTGTCGGTTTTTGAATCGACCACCCAGATATAGTCGGCGTTGTTGGCCACCAGGCTTTTCATGGCATTGGTCAAAAAGATAAAAATACCCGCCTGCTGCCCCACCAGGAAGATGGAGATCACCACCCCGGCCAGGGCGCCGATCGACTTGGGTTTGTCGTAGCGGATAAATTGAATGGCTGTTTTGAACATGGCAAGGGCAGCTTATTGGTCAACGGTGATGACGCATTCGACCCGGGCGCCGAGCAGCACTTTGGAAGGATCGTCGAGTTGCACGCGCACTTCGCGCACGCGGCGATCTTCGAGGTCGCCCACCTTGTCGGCAAACAGGGATTTTTTCCGCAAATACGGCGAAGCCAGCACGACGGTGCCCGTGGTCAGTACCTCCTTGCTGCCCTGTGGCCGGATGACGGCCTTCTGGCCTACTTTTACTTTGGCGGCAAACATTTCGTCGATCTCCGTGAGGGCCATGGTCGGGCCTTCGGGCGCGAATTCGCCAAAACCCGCCTTGTTGTCGAGGTACTGCCCCACCCTCGCGTCGAGCGAGAGCACGGTGCCGTTGGCGGGCGCCCGCACGATTTTGTTGTCGGCCAGCGTGCGGTAATAATTCACGTCGGAGCCCAGTTCGCCAAGGCGGGTTTGCTGTTGCCGCAGGGCGGCTTCCTGGGCGCGGATCTGCTGATCGAGTTCGGTCAGCGCGGCGCGCGTGTTGTCGAGTTGCTGGCGGGTGATGGCGTTGCCCTTGAACAAAGCTTCGTCGCGGTCGAGGTCGGCTTTGGCCTTGTCGCGCTGAACGCCGAGCAGTTTGAGGTTTTCGCGGGCCACGGCCACGGCATCGTTCTGGGTGGCAATTTTGGCGCTGGCCTGAGCCACCTGGGCGGATTCCACGTCGGCGGCCAGCACGACCAGCGTTTGGCCTTTTTTCACCACGTCGCCGGTTTTGGCCTTTACTTCCCGGATGTAGCCGCTCTGTTCGGCGGCCAGCGTGACGATGCGTTCGCTGGGTTCGATGATGGCGATGCCCAGCACCTCGCGCACTTGCACAGCCTGCGCCAGCGAATCGGGCGCAGGCGATGCGGCGGCGGCCGTCGTTTCTTTTTTGCCGCAGGAGGCGAGCAGCAGCACGGGCAGGAAGAAGATCAGTTTTTTCATCTTGCGAAGCAGAAAAATGAAGTCGGAAGTGGTTAAAAATCAGTGCTTTCCGCGGCGAAGCCGTTTTCCACCTGAATGACGCGGTGGGCGTAGGGTTTGAGGCGCGGGTCGTGGGTGACCACGGCGACCGACTTGCCTTCGTCGGCCAGGGCGCGCAGTTCCTGCATGACGATGCCCATCGAATCCTTGTCGAGCGAGGCGGTGGGTTCGTCGCAGAGGATGAGTTTGGGGTCGGTCACCAGGGCGCGGGCGATGGCGATGCGTTGCTGCTGACCGCCGGACAGCTGACGGGGCAGGTTTTTGCGGCGGTCGCCCATGCCCACCATTTCGAGGGCTGCCGCGACGCGTTTTTTGAGTTCCGCGCCCCGCAGGCCTTGCAGGTGCAGGGGCATGGCCACGTTGTCTTCGGCGCTGAGCGGGGCCAGCAGGTTGAAACTTTGAAAGACGAAGCCGATGGTATGGAGGCGCAGGCGGGCCAGGGCGCGTTCTTTCATGCGGTTGATGTGGTTGCCGTCCACCCACAGGTCGCCCGAAGTCGGATAAATCACACAACCCAGCAGGGACAGCAGTGTGGTTTTGCCGCTGCCCGAGGGGCCGATGATGAGCGTCAGTTCGCCGTCGTTGAATTGCAGGGTGGTCGGTTGCAGCGCTATGATGGTCTGGTCGCCGGTCTGGTATTCCTTGCCGGCGTTTTTGAGTTCAGCGATCATGTCGGTTAGTTTGTCGCATTTTACTACGGTTTCAAACTATTTTTAAAAAATTTGGTTCTAAATAAAAGTAAAAATTTTATAAAAATAATTTCAAGAACCAAAATTACTATGAAAACATAGTTTATTTGCGTCGTAGCAACTGGAAAAGATGAAAAACAAAGTAGTGGAGTTGGTCAACCTGTGGGCCGAATACGAGGAAGCGCACCCGGCGCCCGATGTCGCCGGATTCTGTCGCTGGGTGCTGGCCCGGGAAGATGCCGCGCAGCCGCGCGAGGCGGTCATGGCGGGCGCTTCGATCGATGGCCGGATTGGCCGTTTGATCGGGAAATTGAGCCGTTACGCGGGCATTTACACCAAAAAGGCTTTTACAGGATTGCCGCTCAACAATTTTGAAGATTTGGGTTACCTCTGGCAGGTGGAGTACATGGGCGAGCCGAAAAAAAGCGAACTCATTTACGCCATGCTCTCTGAATTTCCATCCGGCGTGGACGTCATCAAACGCCTCGTGAGTATGGGCCTGCTGGAGGAATTCCCCGATCCGCACGACAAGCGCTCCAAACGCGTGCGCATCACGCCCGAAGGCCGCGCGCTGGCCCTCGACAGTCGGCCCGTAGCCGGCCGTATTGCCAAAGCGGTCGTGGCCGACCTCGGCGCGGGCGACAAAACCGTGTTGCTGAGCATGCTGGAACACCTGTCGGCGTTTCACGACGAGCGCTACAAGGCAGTGAGGGCGGCCGAGGACTGGGGAGCGGTGGAGGAGGCGGTGAGGTAGGGTTGGAGTGTCTGTTTTACAATAAAGTCCACAAAAGGATTTTTCAAAAACCCAAAATAAGATCACACTGTTGAAATTATTTTGCACATTTGCATCAAAATAAGATCAACAACGTGAAACTAAAATGATCCAGCCTTTTTCTGCAAGCGAACTCAAAAAGCGCTTTCAATTTGAAAATCCCTGGTGGGGACCGCAAAATCAGGTCGATTCCGACTACCGGGACATGAAGAAAAGGGCCTATTTCCAATCCTTTCAACAGTTGGTGCGAGAACGCTCCGTAAGGCGCGCCGTGGTGCTTATGGGTCCCCGCAGGGTAGGCAAAACGGTTCTGCTTTATCACAGCATTCAGGATTTGATCGAAAGCGGAGTTGCGCCTCAAAACATCTGTTTCCTGTCCCTCGAAACGCCGATCTACACCGGCCTGGGACTGGAATACCTGCTCAATTTTTACCTCGACACCACTGGCAAAAAGCATACGGATGAGCTGTACGTCTTCTTTGACGAAGTGCAATACCTGAAAGACTGGGAAGTGCACCTCAAATCGCTGGTAGACTCCTACCGCCACATCAAATTCGTCGTATCCGGCTCGGCGGCGGCAGCCCTGAAACTGAAAAGCCGCGAATCCGGGGCGGGGCGTTTTACCGACTTCACGCTCCCTCCCCTGACTTTTTACGAATACCTGCACTTTGTCGGTCAAGACCACATAATCGAGGAAGACCTTGCCAGGGAGACCACCACCTACCACAATCTGGAAGCCCTGAACGAGCATTTTGTCGATTACATCAATTACGGCGGTTACCCGGAGGTCGCCTTGTCCGATACCATCCGGCAGGCGCCCCAACGCTACATTCGCAACGACATCATCGACAAAGTGCTGCTGCGCGACCTGCCCAGTATGTACGGCATTCAAAACATTCAGGAGCTGAACAATTTATTCAACTACCTGGCCTGGATCAGCGGACAGGAAAGTTCGCTGGATTCGCTTTCCCAACACGCCGGCATTGCCAAAAATACCATCCTCAAATACCTGGAATATCTGGAAGCGGCATTTCTGGTCAAAATTGTTCACCGCATCGACCACAGCGCGCGGAAATTCGAACGCGCCAATTTTTTCAAAGTCTACCTGACCAACCCGGCCTTGCGCAGCGCCTTGTTTTCTCCGCTGCAAAAAGACGAAGCCGCCATGGGCAACATGGTGGAGACCGCCATTTTTGCCCATCTTTATCATCGCCCGGAACACTTCCGCAACCTGTATTATGCGCGCTGGGACGGCGGGGAAATCGACATCGTACACCTTGACGACAAAACGCAAAAACCGGTCAGCGCAACCGAAATCAAGTGGTCGAACCGGCACGTGGAAGACCCCAAACTGCTGCAAAAGACCCGAAAATTCTGTGTGGCCAATGGCCTTGACGCCTGCCTCGTCACCACGATCGATAAAAATCAGGTAGTCGAACAGGAGGGCTTTACCTTCCACTTTGTACCCGCCAGTGTGTTTTGCTGGTATATCGGGAAAAACGTGCTGGACGAGAAAAGCCTGAGTGCTGAGCGACTATTGAAGGGCAAGTAATGCCCTCTCCCCCAACTCCGCAAAATAATCCTGCAAAATCTTGTGCCGAAACCGCCAGCTCGCACCGCGCAGCTTCCGGCCCTTTTTGTCAAGCCGGCGGTTGTCTTCCAGGATGCGCCGATCGCTCATGCGATCGAGGAAAGTGACGAGGCGGAGGGGGATGTTGCGTTCGAGGTAGAGGGTGAGGCGGAGGGAGAAGTGATTGAGGAATCCGGAGGCTAAAAATGGCAAAATGAACAATAATGGCGTACAGGCCAATATTTTTTGCCAAAATCTTGCTGAATAAAGTAACTCCTGAAATTCAGGCAAGGCCATCTGTGCCACAAAATAGCCATACGAGATACCCCCTGATAGTAATGCCAATACCAAGGCTATGTTATCCCCAAATCCATATAAAAAAGTCGACCAAAAACGCTGATAAGGACTGGGCAAACTGAGCAGATAGGACTCAACAGTACCCGCATTCTTAAAACCTCCACCCAAACCTCCGACCAAGCCTCCGACCAAGCCGAAGACCAACCCTCCGACCAAATCTCCGACCAAACCTCCGACCAAACCTATGTACAAACCTGAGCCCAAACCCAAGGCCAAGCCTCTGGCCAGTTCTATTTTCCAGTTTTCTCGAAATTTTTGCCAACTCCAGGATTGGATTTCTGAAGTGAAGAAGTTAACACCTAAACCCAAACCGATGACCAACCGGAAGACCAAAACGATGACCAAACCGATACCCAAACCGATGACCAAACCGATGACCAAACCGTAAACCAAAACGATGCCCAAACCGATCACCAAACCGTAAATCAAGCCCATAGCCAAACCATAAGCCAAACCGTAGTCCACTCGATACCGCCTTCTCCCACCACACCAATCCGGCTGCAAACTCAACATTTCCAACACTAATAAATTCTCCTCTTTCATTTTCCACGCCAAAAAACGCAGATACCGCCGGTCCTGCTTTGCCGGTACCTGTTCCGCCACAAAACGCTCCGTGATCTCCCTCTTTCGCCCCTTCTCATCCGTGGCCGTAAAGTCAAAATCCGCCCAGGTCTTTTCTCCCTTCCCGAACAGATACGACGCCGTGTTCAGGTAAAAAGGCGTTTCCACGGCCTTGCACAACCACTTGTCCTGGTCGAGGGCATCCAGCAGGGCGCGGTCGGCGCGTTGCGTTTCGGCATTTAGGGAAAGAGCGAATTTGATCTGGTCCAGCGTGAGCGGCTGCACTTCCAGTTCGCAGTACACGGGCGCGTCGGCCTGTGCCGCGGCGTATTCCGCCTTGCGGGAGCACACGATCAGCCGGCGCTCGCGCGAGTCGCCAAACCAGGCTTTCATGTTGGGAAAACAATCGTCACGATGGTCTTCGTGTATCTCGTCGAAGCCGTCGAACACGGGCACGATCAGGTTGCGGCGGAGCAGGTCTTTGGCAAAAAGAAGGCTCAGGTTGTAGCTCTGGGCCACATTCTGCACGTACCAGGCTTCAAAGTCCCGGTCGGAGCGCCAGCTCGCCAGGTTCAGGATCAGCGGCAGGCGAGGGTGTTTTTCGTCGCGCAGCAGGTCGAGGGCCGTGTACAACACGATCGTCGTTTTGCCCGCCCCCGGCTCCCCGATGATCAGCAGGCGGCGCACCGTCTCCAGTATTTTCCCCGCTTCGCTCGCGATGTCGGCGCTTTCGATGGTTTTGCGGTCGAAATACAGGCGCGCGCGCTCATCGCTGGTGCCGAAGTCGGTGGAGCGGGCGGCGAGGTTAACGGGCAGGCGGTCGGTGATCTTGTTGTTGAGGCGGATCTGGTACTGGATGATCAGGTCGTCCCGAAATTCGCGCAGCGCCTTCTGAAAACGGTCTTCGTCGATGGTCTCCTCTTCCTCTTTTTGCTCCTTTTTCAACCCTTCGGCGTACCAGTAGCCGAGAAAAGCCAGCGCCACGGTGAGCACAATCAGCAGCCATTTGTTGGCGCGGAACAGTTGCTGAATGTCCTGTCCCCACATGTCGCTGATTACATTGGTAAACACGCCCAGCCCCAGCGCCGCGAGGGCGAGGATCAACACAGAAAGCACAATACCGGATCGCTGGCGGAGATTCATTCGGATGGAGCGCGATTTCTTGCCGCTAAATAACACAAACTTCGCCCGTCCTGACAAAAATTGTCCGCCACATTGCCCCAAATCAGCTGGTCGTGGCACCTTGGGACCCGATTTTTGCTTCGTCATCCTCAATACCCGCACCATGCAAAAACTCGACCTGAAAAAACAACTCGCCACCCTTTACAATCAGCCGGCCGGCCGCATCAGCATCGTGGATGTGCCCGCCGCCCAATACCTGATGATCGACGGGGAAGGCAACCCGAACACCGCGCCGGCCTACGCCGAGGCGCTGGAAGCCCTGTTCAGTTTGTCGTACACCCTCAAATTTATGGTCAAAAAAGGCCCCGACCCGGTCGATTACGGCGTCATGCCGCTCGAAGGACTGTGGTGGACCGACGATATGAACCAGTTTTCCGCTGACAACAAGGACATCTGGAAATGGACGGCCATGATTCGCCAACCCGATTTTATTACGCCCGAACTGGTACGCGAAGCAAGCGCCCAACTCGAAAGAAAAAAAGGCGCCGAGCTCCCGGCCTGCTCCCGAATCCGGCTGGAATCCATGACCGAAGGGGTTTCCGCCCAGATTCTGCATCTCGGCCCGTACAGCGCGGAAGCGCCGACGATCCAAAAACTGCACGATTTCATACACGCCAACGGGTACGAATTGCACGGCAAACACCGGGAAATCTACCTGAACGATGCGCGCCGAACCGCCCCCGAAAAACTGAAAACCATCATCCGCCAGCCCATGCGCAAAGCCTGACCTGTCGCCATGACCCGATCCCTGCTCCTATTTTTTCTGCTGGCCTACGCGCTCTCCTGGCTTATCTGGGCGCCGTTGTGGCTGCCGGCTTTGGGCATCGACGGCCTGCCCGTACTGCCCTGGCACCATGCGCTTGGCGGCTTCGGCCCCATGCTCGCGGCCTTGTGGTGCAGTCGCCGCGAAGGCGGGCCGGGCGCGCTGGCGGGTTTGTTGCGTTCGATGTTCGCACCACAGCCTGCGCTGTGGCTTTTGATCGCTTTGCTCAGCCCCTTCGCGCTCAATCTTTTTGCCGCTTTTATGGCGCATCAGATCGACAACGCCGACCTGAATCTGGCGGGTTTGGGACGAAGTTCCGAGTTTCCCGAACTGGATTTTACAGGCTTTTTTGCCTACAACCTGCTGTTTTTCGGCTGGGGCGAAGAAACCGGCTGGCGGGGTTTTGTACTGCCGCGTTTGCAGGTAAAATTCAGTGCGGGCACGGCCGCCGTTTTGCTCACGGCGTTTTGGGCGCTCTGGCACTGGCCCTTGTTTTTTTACCGCCCGGGCTACACCTCGATGGACGCCGCCGGCATCATTGGCTGGTTGTTCAGCCTGCTGACCGGCAGCGTATTGCTCTCCTGGCTGTTCAACAGCTCGCGGGGCAGCATTCTGGCCTGTGCCGTGTTTCACGCCACCGTCGATATCGCGTTCACGTCCGATTTTACCCGCACCGAAATGGTGCAATACACCGGTTTTCTCATCACCCTGTGGGGCATTGTCACCCTGTTGGTATTTGGCTGGAAAAACCTTGCCCGCACGGCGCGGGTCACGCGGTTGCAATAAAAAATTCCAGCCACGACCTTGTTTGCGCGGCTGGAATTTTAATTGAAAACCAATGCTTTATACGCTTTTTAGCGATTGACCACCACCTTTTCCACCAGGTTTCCGGCTTTTAAATAATAGAGCCCTGCCGGCAGTTGCCCCAGGTTCACTTCCTGCGTCCGCGTTGCTACTCCTTGCGACCAAACGGGCTTGCCCTGCGCATCGCTGAGCGTGCAAAGGGCGGGCAAAGGCAGATCGGCCGGCAATTGCAACTGCAAACGATCCGTCGCGGGGTTGGGCGTGGCGAGCGGCGTGGCGGCCAGTGCGGGCGCGCCCGTGCCGACGCTGGGGGCATTGTCGATGTACGTGAGCAAGAGGCTGACGAAAACATCCACCAGATCAATCAGTTGCGGGTTGAGGGCGGCGATGCGGTCGTCGTTTTGCTGCACCACGATTGCGATGTCCAGTTCGGGGAAATAGAGCCCCCAGGATTTGTAAATGATGCTGCCGTCGTGCCCCCAGTTCTCCGTCGGAAAGCCCGCGAAGGACGCCGCGCCAAGGCCGTACTGGAGGCCGGTCGAGGGGTCTTGCACGTAGTCGGTCTGCATTTCAGCCAGGGAGGCGGCTTGAAGGATATTCCCGCTGAAGAGTCGCTCCATGAAGCGGCCGATGTCTTCGGGCGTGCTCATCAGGCAGCCTGCGCTGTTGCCGAGGCTGAAAAACCCTTCGATGGGCAAACCCAGCCCGACGGCATCCTCGACGGTGCCGTTGCCATCGATATCCAGCCAGACGTGGGCGATCTGCTGGGTACCCGTGGATTCCCAGGGATAGGCGAAGGTGTGCGTGAGTCCTTGCGGCGTCAGCACCCGGTCGCGCAGCACCTGGTACCAGGGTTGGCCGGTGACCGATTCGATGATGCGGCCGGCGAGCAGGTAGTTGGTATTGGAATAACTCCAGTCGGCGCCGACCGCGAAATTGGGCGCCAGAATGTAATGGTTCAACACGGTGTCGGCCTCCCAGATGCTATCGAGGTGGGCCACCCAGGTATCGATCATCACCGGGTTTTCGTTGAGGTAGTCGTTGAAACCCGTGCGGTGGCTCAGCAATTGGCGCAGGGTCGCGCTGCCGTCGATGTTGGGGTAAGGGCCCACGTATTGCCCGATCGAGTCGTCGAGACTAAGCAGGCCGTCTTCCACCAGCAGCAGCATGGTGGTCGAGACAAAGGTTTTGGTAATGCTGCCCATGCCCATGAGGTGGTTCGTGTTCAGGGCGGTCATAATGGGGATTCCCGCGTTGGCGCCATGCGCGCGTTTCCACACGCTGCCATCGGGCAGGACGACCGCCGCGGTAAAACCTTTGAGCGTGGAGAGCGTGGTTACGCTGTCGAAAGCCGCGTCGAGCGCGTCGGTAAGGCCGCTGCGGAGGCCGCTTTCGGCCTTGGGCCGGGGCGTATAGAGGGCACGCGGGTGTTCGAGGGTGAAGTTTTCCCGCAACAGTCCGCCGGGGGCGGCTATTTGGGCATTCAGGGCAATAAAATTGATAAAAAGAAAGACGGGGAGGAAGGTGTATTTCAACATAAGAGCAGGTTTTGTAATAAGCAGTAAAAATAGGCCCGCCCCGTCTTTTTGCCCCCTGTCTAGCGGGCAATTAGTATTTGCTTAACGCCGACTTTGCCCTTGGCCGTTTCCAGCTGGACCCAGTACGAGCCGTTGGCCAAAGCGGAGAGGTCGATGGTTTGCGTTGGCGCAGCGTCCAGGTCGCGGGTCAGCAGCAGGCGGCCGTTCTGGTCGCTTACGGAGAGGCGGCGGGGCTGGTCGCCGGGTTCGTCGCAGGACAAGGTGAGGGGGCCGGCGCTGGGGTTGGGGCTGAGGCGGAACGAGGGCGCCACGGCCGCCGAGGCGCGGGCGAGGTCCTGCGCGGTTTCGGCGTCGAGCAGTTGGGCGAGTTCGCTCAGGTTGGAGAGGTCAATCGCGCCGGAAAAGCAGATGAGGGCGAACTCGTCGGGCGTACCCACCAGCATGACCAGGTCGGACACCACGGCGTTTTCCTCGCGGGCCCAGATGCGGACGTCGGTTTGGCCGTCGCGAACGGCCAGCACGTCTTCCAGTACGTCGGTAGGCACCAGGGCGCGGGCTTCCTTGTACAATGCGCGGCCGTTGGTGATGCTGTCGGCGGCAAGGATGCTGAGGGAGCCGATCTGACCGATGACGCGGTGCAATTTTTTCCAGTCGGTATCTTCCACCGCGACGCCGGTGGCGACTTCGAACACGTCTTTGCTCAGCAGGGCGTAGGTAAAGCCCTGATCGTTGCGGTGTTGGTCAATAAAACTGTCGAACGCCTGGTTTTGAGCGGACAAAGCCGTGCCCAGGCTCCACAGCAAGGCAAGGAGGAAACAGATTTTGTTCATAGCTGATTGTTTATAAAGTGGTGGTATCGAACGAAAGACGGCGCAGGCGGCGAAGATGTTACAGCGGCCTGCGCTGCAAGGTCAAATATGCTAATTTGCCGCGTTTTTCAACACAATAACTACCCCCGGGATGGAGCCTTTGAGCCTGATGCTGGTCCTGACAGCGGCTGTTTTGCACGCGATCTGGAATTTTTTAGCCAAAACAATCCCCGGCGGACCCGCTTTTGTGTGGCTGCTGGCAGCCGTCATCAGCGTTTGGATGCTGCCGCTGGTCGTGGGGTATTCGATCCTTTACGATTTCGAGTGGTCGCTGCGCAACGTGGGCGCATTGAGCATTACGGGCGTCCTGCACCTCGTGTATTTCCTCGTTTTGCAAAAAGGCTATGCCGTGGCCGACCTTTCAGTCGTGTACCCGCTGGCGCGTGGCAGCGGGCCGGTTTTGTCGGCCGTGGGCGCCGTCTTGTTTTTGCACGAGCAACTGGGCGTTTTTTCCCTGCTGGGCTTGTGCCTCGTCGCGGCGGGCGTGCTGCTCGTATCGGGCATCGGCAAGGCCGGTGTGGATGCCGAAAGACGCCGCGACGGACTGGTGTACGGCATCGGGACGGGGTTTCTGATTGCGTGCTACACGGTGTTCGACGGGTTTGCCGTGAAGCAGCTGGCGCTGGCGCCGATCATGGTGGAAGCCTGCTCGCACCCCATCCGCACCGTCGTGCTGGCTCCGCTGGCCCGACGGCGCTGGAAAGAGATCGGCGACGTCTGGCGCGCGCACCGCTGGAAGGTCGTGGTGGTCGCCCTGATCAGCCCGCTGGGGTATCTGCTCGTGCTGTACGCCCTGAAAACGGCGCCGTTGCACGTGGTCGCGCCGGCGCGCGAGCTGAGCATCGTGATCGGGGTCGTGCTCGGCGCCCGGCTGCTGACCGAGGAAAATTTCCGCCCGCGCCTGCTGGGCTCCCTGCTCATTCTGGCAGGCATCGTGCTGCTGTCGCTAACCCGGTCCTGAGGCCCCGGCGGCAGAAATTCCCGCCGGCACGTTATCTTTGTTGTGAATTGCCCGGCAGGGGCGGACGATGAGCCGGCCTCAATTTCACACGACCCGGAGCCGGTCATTTTGACTTGACAAACGCCCGCGATTCCATATCGACCAATTATTCCTTAACCACCCGTATTTTCAAGACAACATGCCGATCGCCAGACCTTTTAACCTCCAGAAATGGATCGAAGAAAACCGCCACCTCCTCCAGCCGCCGGTGGGCAACAAACAGATTTACGTGGACAACGACGACTTTATCGTCATGATCGTCGGCGGCCCCAACGGCCGCAAAGACTACCACTGGGAGGAAGGTGAAGAACTTTTTTACCAACTGGAAGGCGACATTCAGGTCAAAATCATCAACGAGGAGGGCAAACCCGAAACCATCGATATCCGCGAGGGTGAAATGTTCCTGCTGCCGCCCCGCATCCCCCACTCTCCCCAGCGCCCCGCCAATACCGTCGGGCTGGTGCTCGAACGCAAACGCCACCAGGGCGAGATCGACAAACTCCTGTGGTTCTGCGATCACTGCGGCGCCCCGCTGCATGAAGCGGGTTTTGAACTGAAAGACATCGGCACCCAGATCCGCGACGCCATCGGCGAATTCAAGTCCGATGCCAGGGCCCGTACCTGCGGGCAATGCGGCCACGTGATGGAAATGTGAGTGAATTCCGTCCGGTCACTCAATATCCTTGTACCGTTCCCAATAGTTCTGATCCTCCACTTCTTCCAGAATGCCGAGGTAGTTGAGGTAGCGCAGTTCGCTTACCTCGCCGTTTTTGACCGCTTCGCGCACCGCGCAGCCGGGTTCGTTGCGGTGCAGGCAGGAGGCTCCGAAGCGGCAGTTTTCGGAAAGTGTGAAAAATTCACGGAAACTGTGCGCCACGTTTTGCAGGTCCTTGTTGTTGAAAGCCAGGGTTTTGATCCCTGGCGTATCAATGATGCTGCCGCCGAAATCCAGTTCGAACATCTCGGCGAACGTGGTGGTATGCTGGCCTTTGCCCGAATAATCGCTGATATCGCCCGTGCGCAGGTTGAGTTGCGGCTGAATGGCGTTGACCAGGCTGCTTTTCCCCACGCCCGACTGCCCGCTGAGCAGGGTGATTTTGTCTTTTAAAATATCGCGGAACGTATCGAGCCCCTTTTTGTCCCGCACGGAGGTGGCAATGACGCGGTACCCTATTTTTTCATACACTTCTTTCATGGCGAAAAAGACGGCCACGTCCTCTTCGTTGTACAAATCGCCCTTGTTGAACACGATGGTGACCGGGATCTCGTGCGGTTCGGTCATCAGCAAAAAACGATCGATAAAACCCGGTTTGAGGTTGGGCTGCACCACGGTGACGATGAGCACGGCCTGATCGATGTTGGCGGCCAGCAGGTGCAGGTCGTGTTTGCGGCGGGGCGACTGTCGCACGACCCAGTTGTCGCGGGGCAGTATTTTTTTGATCAAACCCTCGGTGCCGGCCGCGCCTTCGCGCTGTATTTCGACCCGATCGCCCACGGCGACGGGGTTGGTCAGGGGCACGTCGTCGAGCCGAAATTTGCCTACAATGCGGCATTGAAGCAATTCGCCGGCCTCGTCGAGACGCACACTATACCAGCTGCCGGTCGATTTGGTTACAGTTCCTGTTAACATTTTGACGATTGGACAATGGTTCAATCCACCAGCACCCGCACCGTTTCAATTTTGCGGTCGCTCACCAGTTCGAGCACGAAGGTTTTGCCTTCGAACGGCAGGCGGGCGCCCTGTTCGGGGATATTCTGGGCGGTGGATACGATAAAGCCGGAGAGGGTTTGGTAATCGCCTTCCGGCAGGTTCAGTTCGGGATATTTTTCGTTAAGGTCGTCGATGCGCAGGCGGCCCGAGAAGAGGAATTCGCGTTCGGAAATCCGCACGTCGATGAACTCCTCCTGGTCGTGTTCGTCGTCGATTTCGCCGAAAAGTTGTTCGAGGGCGTCTTCGAGCGTCACAAGGCCGGCCAGGCTGCCGTACTCATCCACCACGCAGGCGATGCTGCTGCGGTTTTTGATAAATTTGTTCAACAGATCTTTCACCGAAATCGTTTCCGGCACGAAATAAATCGGCATAGCCATGCCCCGAATCGTCTGCGGCAGGGCAAACATTTGCTGCACGTGCACGTAGCCGAGCACGTGATCGAGCGCGCCATCCGTCACCAGAATGCGCGACAGGCTGCTTTCGATAAAAAGTTGGCGGAGTTCCTCCACGGGCGCCGAAACATCCACGTGAACGATGTCGGAGCGCGGCGCCATACAATCCAGGGCGCGTACGTCTTTGAGTTGCAGGGCGTTTTCGAGCAACTCGACGGCCATTTCCTCCTCTTCTTCGTTGGCGGCGGTGTTTTGTTGCACAAAATATTCGAGCAAGGCGGCATCGCCTTCCCGTGGCTCGTTGTGGTATATGCTTTTAAAAATCTGCTTTTTAAACAACAAAATGCCCAGAAACACCCCTATTGAGAGAAAAAAGGGCGCAAACCAGCCGGTTCCGAACACAAAAAAAAGCGTGGGCAGGGTCCAGGTGGCCAACAAAACGCTGAGCAAGCTCAGCAACAAAACGGCGGGGAAAGCATGGCTGCCGATGTGCCAGCTGGTAAATCGAGGTCGGGCGGCGTCTTCGTCCATGGGAGGGGATTTTATTGCAGGGCTTTGTCCACCTGATCGGCCTTGATGCGGCCTTTCGGGACGGTTATTTTCCAGTAGGAAAAATCCTGATTGGCTTCGAGGCCGAAGCCGTAGATGATCTCTCCGGGTTTGGTGACTTTGACAAATTTGTCGGTAAAGATTTTCTCGGTTTTTTCGTCCCAGATCAGTTCTTCGGTTTCGAGTCGCTCTCCCCGGACGGTGTTCAGCACGACCGAATCGCGGGCCGTCACCTGACCTTTGTCCTGGCGCCGAATGGCGTTTTTGGCGGTAAGCGTACTTTTTGTCTGCTGGCGCTCATCCAGAAAATCGACCTTGACACCTTGCGGAAATTCCTGGCGCGGGTCGTCGCGTTCGGTAAAATTGTGCAACACCGGCCCCGAAATGCGCACCCGGACACGGGCGCTGTCGGAATACAGGATTTCCACCCCGCGACCGACCTCCACGGCCACGTCGTTCTGGGTGAATATTTCCTGCTCGCGGCGCAGCGCATTTTCACAGGCCGCGAGGCCAAGGGCCAGCGCCGGCAGGAGGAACAATCGATTTATACGAAACACATTCAAGGTCGAAAAAAGGAATAACGATTCAGCGCGCAATGAGTTGCCTGAACCCGTAGCGGAAGGCCAGCAAAAGGCCGCCCACGATCAGGAGGAGGTACTGCACCGGCACATTGACAAACGCGATAAGGTGCGTACGATCAAGCAGATACATCAGTACGAACACCGCGCCGATCATGAGCATCAGGCTGGATATTTTTTCAAAACCCGGGATATTGTCGAAACTCACGTTTTGCCGGATAATGGCCAGCGTAAGCACCATCGACACGACGGGCAGGACCTGAATCAGCACGTTGGTGTTCATGATGCTGCCGCGTTCGAACAGGAAAAAATACACGCTCAACGCCACGGCAAAAATTCCGGGCACGCAGACCGCGTAGATCAAAACCGAATACAGGTATTTCCACGGCGAAAGGTGCCCTTCGCCGCGCCCGAGCATGCCGGCCAGAAAGGCCGTCAGGGGGATGAGTGCGAAAAAGGCCAGCAGCACGAGCGGGTTTTCCCCGAGGTAGTCGAAAAATGCGCGGAGCGTCATGGTGAAAGTGAATGGGCGCTTGTGCAGCGCGTTGAACCAGGGTTGTACAGGCGAAAGACATGGCGTATCATCGCCCTGTGTTGTCCGCAAAAGTATCAAAAGACGAGCGCAGCCGCCAAACACGGTACCGGGAATTGTGCGAACAGACCTGGCTCCCCCTGCACTTCCAGCCCTGGTGGCTCGACGCGGTGTGCGGCGGCCCGGACGCTTGGGGCGTCTGCCTGTCGCAGGATCGCGGCGGCGGCGTCACGGGCGTAATGCCCTGGTACAGGGCGCGGCGCTGGGGCCTGCCGATTATCCAGATGCCGCCTTTTACCAGCTATGCCGGCCCCTGCTATTTTTATCCACAAAACACTGATTTAAAGGATGTTGGACGGCTTGCTTTTGAAAAAAGAACCGCTTCGGCGCTGATTGAACAATTGCCGCGCAGCCTGTTTTTCCGACAGCATTTCCGGCCGGAAATCGGCAACTGGCTGCCGTTTTACTGGGCGGGTTTCAAACAAACCACGCGCTACACCTACCGCCTCGATCCCGTGATCCATACCGAGGCCGGTTGGGAAAACACCTTGCGCACCGACCTGAAAAAAGCCGGGTCGGCCCTCGAAATTTTTCCCGCAACGGATCAGTCCGGCCGGCTTTTCGGGCTGTACCGGCAGTCGCTCCGCCGGCAAAACCTGCCGCCGGCTCGGCACCAAGCGGCGTTCGATGCCTTGCACGGGGCCTTGTCGGCGCGCGACCAAAGCCTCGTGCTGCTGGCGCGCGAACGCGGCGCCGACGAGGCGGTCGCGGGCATCTGGCTGGCGTTTGACACGAAAGAGGCGGCTTTTTTGCTCAGCGGCACAAGCGAGGCCGGGCGCCGGCTGGCTGCCACGCCCGCACTGATCGCTGCGGCGATCGACTTTTGCAGGGAAAAAAACCTGGTCCTTGACTTTGAGGGCAGTATGCACGAAGGCATGGAGCGCCTTTTTCGCGCCTTCGGCGGACAATTGACGCCTTATTTCCGGGTTTGGCGATAGCGCGCGTTATCGCACCATCGTATTGAGCAGCATGCCCGTAAACCAGTTGGGGTCGGCTTTGAGCAAGGTATCGAGGGTCTGATTGGCCTTGTGGGAGAACTTGCGGATGTCGCGCACGACCGCGCAAAAGCTCTCCGACTCGGGGCAGTTTTCCTCCACGCCCACCACTTCGTCGAGCACTTTGAGCATGGGCTCCAGTTCGCGTTTTTTACGGTTGATGATGATCTGGCGGACCACCGTCCACATGTCTTTTTCAGCGAAAAAATACTCTTTCCGCTCGCCGGCGCGCAGTTGTTTGTGCACCAGCCCCCAGTCCATCAGGGCGCGGATATTCATATTGGCGTTGCCGCGGGAGATGTTGAGGTCTTCCATCACCTGATCGGCGGTGAGGGGCTCGGGCGCGATCAGGAGCAGGGCGTGTACCTGCGCCATGGTGCGATTGATACCCCAGTCGCTGGCCATTTTGCCCCAGGATTCGATGAATTTTTGCTTGCCTTCGTGAACGTCCATGAAGTGTGATTTCAACTGGAAGAGTGGATAATGGTGGTTAAGCGGGGATTTGCATTAAGCGTTGCAAATAAAATACCGTTTGGGGGCAAATTGTTTTCATCGGAAATTGAAAACTTTGAAAAAGCGAGGAATAGATGTGTAAGGAACGGGGCTAAGTTCGATTCGGAATCACATCGGTTCGGGTTAAAAAACCTGGGTGGGCCTGGTGGCTTTCTTGCAGAAAAGCCTTGCCATATATCGGAGCCGTACAGGGGAAGTTTTCATGAATTGTGTTATAATTTCCGAACTGCTAACGGCCCACATTTGCTTCAGGATTATTCGAACCAACTTGTTTCATTAACGCAAATCTATTCCTGTGAGCAAGCACTTTTACCTTTTTCTGATGGCATTTATTGTCGTGCCGTTTGTGATTTTCTCACAACCCACCGTTGTCTGGGAAGTCTCCTACGGAGGGTCTTACACGGACCAGAGTTCTGATGTTATCATCGCTCATGATGGCAATCTTTTGGTATTATCCATGCCCTATTCCATTGACGGGGACGTGTCCGACTCCCATGGAGGCGCCGATTTCTGGCTCCTCAAACTGGATAACAACGGTCAGTTAATCTGGAAAAAAACGTACGGCGGATCTGCCGACGATTTTGCTTTGAAGGTTATTTCCGCCGAAGACAACGGATATTTTATCCTCGGCACCACCGCTTCTAACGATGGCGACGTCAGTTCCAATCATGGGGCCACCGATTTATGGCTGCTCAAAGTCAACGAGGATGGCGATATGATCTGGCAAAAAACCTACGGTGGAACAAGTTATGAAACCGGCGGATCTATCACTGCCAGCTCCGACGGCAATTTCATCATTGCAGGAGGTTCACAATCGACTGATGGCGACCTCACTTCTGCCGGAAATCATGGTTTTCAGGACCTGTGGACATTTAAAATAGACCCTGACGGGGAAGTGCTTTGGAGCAAATGTTACGGTGGCTCGGGTGAAGACTATGGGGCTTCGATCATCCCGGATTCCGACGGGGGCTGTATCGTCGCCGGAGGAAGCAGCTCCAGTAATGGCGATGCCATCAACAACCACGGCCTTGTGGATGTCTTTGTGTTGAAGTTGAACTCAACCGGCGTTATCCAATGGAAAAAAATGTTCGGCAACATTGGCCGCGATTACAACAACGACATGGTTGCAACAGGAGACGGAGGGGCTGTTTTGATCAATACTTCAAATTCTCCTATACCGTCAACTCACGGCGATTATGAAATCTGGGGGATAAGGATCAATTCCTCAGGCGCCATCCTGTGGTCAAAATGTTTCGGTGGCAGCGATATTGAAACAGGTTATGGTGTCAGCAAAACAAGCACCGGCAACTTCCTTTTCACCGGCATTTCCAATTCTACAAATGGAAACGTGATTGGCAATACCAATCAAAACGGCTGGCTGTTTTGCGTAGATTCGGGTGGCGAGCTGCTCTGGCAAAAGCCGTACGGCAGTCTGGAAAGCGACAGGTTTGACAAAGCCATAGAAATTGCTGCCGGAGAATACGTGATCGTCGGGTCCACCAGCGCGTTCCAATACGGCGACTTATGGATATTACACATGAGTTCGAACACTACCGACGCACAGGATATTTCCGCCGCTACCGGTCAGCTGAGTGTCTCTCCCTGCCCGGCGTACGACGAGATCAAAATTCTAGCTGGCGACAACCGGGAAAATGCCGCCCTGACCATTTCCGCTATGGACGGCTCTATCGTTTTGAAACAACTCGTGACCCCGAACCGCCGGATCGACGTTTCCGGCTTGCCGGCAGGAATATATGTAGTGACGCTGGCCGGCGGGGATGGCGTATGCGCGACAAAGTTCGTCAAGCAATAATATTTTGCCCAAATATCGGAGCAGCAGCGCCGGATGCCGAACACTTCGACCTTGCCGGAGAAAAACGCATCGCTGTACTTGATTCCGGCAAAGACCAAATGATCAAACAGTAGCCCTGCTACCTGCCCTTTTCAATATTATGGGCTCCGGGACATGGATTTCACCGGAGCCCAATCTTTTTTTTCGCTCTTTCCCAACATCAAGGCCCTGAAAATTCGTTACACCTGCCGGCTTCTTATTTTTGCAGCCCTTTTTTACCCGTAAGCTATGCAATCACACCCGGATATCGAAGCGCTCAACCACCGCGTCCACCTGGAAAGCGCCTTCATCGAACAACTGCAGCAGGAGACCTCCGCCGTGATCGTCGGCCAGCGCGCCATGATCGAACGCCTGCTGATCGGCCTGCTGACCAAAGGACACATCCTGCTCGAAGGCATGCCCGGTCTGGCCAAAACCCTGGCCATCAAAACCCTGGCACAGGCGGTGGAAGCCAAATTCAGCCGCATCCAGTTTACCCCCGACCTGCTCCCGGCCGACGTGATCGGCACCATGATCTACAACCCGGCCCGTTCGGAATTTACCGTGCGGAAAGGCCCCATCTTCGCCAATTTCGTACTCGCCGACGAGATCAACCGCGCGCCCGCCAAGGTGCAAAGCGCCCTGCTCGAAGCCATGCAGGAGCGGCAGGTGACCATCGGCAGCGAAACCTTTTACCTCGAAGAACCTTTTCTCGTGCTGGCCACCCAGAACCCCATCGAGCAGGAAGGCACCTACCCGCTGCCCGAAGCGCAGATGGACCGTTTTCTGCTCAAGGTGAAAATAGGGTACCCCAACATGGCGGAAGAACGCGAGATCGTGCGGCGCAACCTCAGCGACGAACAGCGCGCAGCGCGGCCGGTCGTGTCGCCGGCAGCGCTGCTGCGAGCCCGCGACGTGCTGCAGCACGTTTACATGGACGAAAAAATTGAACAATATCTGCTCGACCTGGTGTTCGCCACCCGAACCCCGGCCGATTATGGCCTGCGCGATCTCGCGCCCCTGATCCGCTACGGCGCCTCGCCGCGCGCCAGCATCGCCCTGGCCCAGTCGGCCCGTGCCATGGCCTTCCTGAGGCGGCGGGGCTTCGTTATTCCCGAAGACGTGCGCGCCATTGCCCCCGACGTGCTGCGCCATCGCATCGGGCTGAGTTACGAGGCCGAAGCAGAAAACGTAGACACCGAAGAAATCATCGCTCGCGTGCTGGCCAAAGTGGAAGTGCCGTAGTCGCCTGTCAACCAACGCGCGGGGCAACACCCGCCCACAGTCATGAATCGTTATCTTACTCCCTGCAAATCGTTTATTCTTGCAGCAGGCCTGCTGCTGAGCGCCAGCCTTGCCGCGCAAAAACCCGCTGGCTCGACTACCAAACCGGCGCCCAAACCGGCTGCCGGGCAAGCCCCTGCCACCAAACCGGCCGCCCCCAAGCCCGCCGCTACGCCGCCGGCCACCACAAAACCCCAGACAACGCCCGTTGCCGCGCCGGGCGCATCCTCCCTGCCCTCCAACATCAGCGACACAGCGATTGCGCGTTTGTTCGACAAACCCGCCGATATCAAATGGGTGCGTTATTTCAGCGGCCGGCTCGACGACGTGAGCAGCGTCACCATCTCCCTCGGCTCCGACGGCTCAAAATGCCGCGGCTACCTCTCCTACCCCCAAAACAGGGGCCGTTTCCGACTCGAAGGCGTGCTGACCAGCGACAAGGTGTCGCTCACCGAATTCGACACGCGCAACCAGCGCACGGGCCTCATCACGGGCAAAGTCAAGGACAAAAAAATTGAAGCCGACTGGCTCAACCGCGACAGCACCCTCGGCCTCCACCTCGATGCGGAAGAAGTGGCCGTGGGCCAGGTGCTGGCTGCCGGGCATTGCGGCGACAACAAATGGACCAACCGCTACATCGGACGCTACAACAACGCCCGCGCCGATTTCGTGATTTCACGGCTCCACAACGGCGCCATGTTCGGCTACCTCTGGATCGAAGCCGACGGCAAAACCTACCCGCTGCGCGGCAATATCGACGACGATGGCACTTACGAACTCAATGCACGGCAGCCCGGCGGCGAAATTCCGGCCGCCATCCTGCGCGGCTCGCTGAAAGTGCCGCAAAGCACTGAAATCAACTGGGTCGGCAGCGGCGAGCGGCGCAGCCTGAAATTCGCCCTTCGCGACAACCTGCTCATGGGCTGCTACGAATCGGCCGACTATACCACGAGCTACGACGCCATTTACCCCCGTACCCGCTGCGACGTCTGCAATGCCGCGCTCGACAAAAAAGTGCAGGACTGGATCACGCGTTGCAAAACCGCTTTTGCCGCCCAAAAACGCGACAACTCGCCCAAAAACCGCGGCAGCCTGCGCGCCAGCGCCTGGGCCGACGTGGTGTTCTGGACCGACGACCTGTTCTGCGGCTACCTGATTTTTACCAATTCCTGGGACGACCGCACGGAAGGCCTGTCCTTCAATTTCAACCTCAAAACCGGCAAGGAAATCCTGCTCGAAGACCTTTTTATCAAGTCCTTTAATTTTAAAAAATGGATGGAGGAGTACTCCCGCAAAGAGTCGCCCAAAATGGCCAAATTTGCTGCCGATCCGCAATTTCGCGAATGGCTGGCCAAAGAGGGTTTTCCGCTTTTCGCCATCCGCCGCGAAGGACTCGAAATGAGCACGCTCTTCCACCCCGTGTACGGTCAGCAGCGCCTGCTGGTGCCCTACTCCGTACTCAAACCCTACATGCGCAAAGACAACCCCCTGACCGAACTGGTTCGATAACAACGACATGGATACCGCCGAACTGATCAAAAAGGTCCGCAAAGTCGAGATCAAGACCCGCGGGCTGAGCCGCCACCTCTTCACGGGGGGCTACCACAGCGCCTTCAAGGGCCGGGGTATGTCGTTCAGCGAGGTGCGGCAATACCAGTTTGGCGACGACGTGCGCAACATCGACTGGAACGTGACGGCGCGCACGGGCGAGCCGCATATCAAGATTTTTGAAGAAGAACGCGAACTGACGGTCATGCTGCTGGTCGATGTCAGCCGCTCGGCTTTTTTCGGCAGCGCCCGGCCGACCAAACGCGAGTTTTTGACCGAACTCTGCGCCGTTTTGGCTTTTTCAGCCCTTGAAAACAACGACAAGGTGGGCTTGCTGTTCTTTTCCGACCGGCCCGAATTGTTTCTCGCCCCGCAAAAAGGGCGGCAACACGCCCTGCGCATCATTCGCGAATTGCTGAACTTCGAACCCTCGGGGCAAAAAACCGACCTGGCCCGCGCGTTGCAATTCACCCGCAACGTGCTGAAAAAAAGGAGCGTCTGTTTTCTGCTGTCCGATTTTCTGGCCAACGACTACGGCAAAGCCCTGCGCGTGTTGTCGCGCCGACACGATTGCGTGGGACTGCATTGCTGGGACGCCCGCGAACGCAGTTTGCCCGACCTGGGTCTGCTCAACGTGGCGGACGCCGAAACCGGCCAAAGCAGCTGGGTCGATACGACCGACCCCGACTGGCGGCGGCGCTACACGGCGCGTTTTTTGGAAAACCTGGCAGCAGCACGTTACAATTTCCAGCAGGCTGGCGCCGATTTTCTCAGTTTGCCCACTCACGAACCTTACATCCAGCCCCTGCTTCATTTTTTTGAACAAAGGACAAGGGGGATGTAGCGCTGTTTTTTATAAAAAAAATCGTAAAAACTTAGGCAGGGGCAGCGCCCCGAAAGATTTGTAGCAAATGGTGGAGACAACAGGTACGGAGGGGCAGCGCCCCGAAAGATCTTTCGGGGCGTTGCCCCTCCGGGTTGGATTTTGGTACAAAAAGACTACAAATATCACGGGGCGCTGCCCCTGCTAAGTTTTTACAGGGGTTTATGATAAAAGGGGTTATCCTTCGTACAGAAGAATAACCCCTTTTCTTATAAACTTAATAAACCCTGCAAACCTTATCAACCCCTGCTTTTAACCACTTTCCGCGTCATTGAGCGGCCGTTGGCGCTGATGCGCAACAGGTAGAGTCCGTCGGGTGCATTGCTCAGGTCGATGCTTTCGGCCACGGCGCTGCTGCGCGAGGGCTTGCTGGTCCAGATGACTTTTCCGAGCAGGTCGAACAGTTCGATGCGGACTTCGGTAGGCGTATCGAAGTCGAGATAGAGCGTCGTCCAGCCCGTCGTCGGGTTGGGTTGCAGGGCGATACGGCTGAGGCCGTCCAGATCCTGCGTGCCGGATACGCCGACGGTGATCGTGAGTGCGCCCGAGCAGCCGAACGCGTCGGTGACGGTCACGCTGGCATCGCCGACGGGCAGGTCGGTTGCCGTTTGCGTGGTCTGGCCGTTGCTCCACAGATAGGTGTAGGGCGGGTTGCCAAGACCGACATTGACCGTGGCGGTGCCGTTGTTCAGGTTCGGGTTGGCATTGGAGATATCGGCGCTGAGCTGGAAGTCGGCCGGGCACGACAACAGGTTGATGTTGTCGAGGTCGAAGTAATAATCGCCCGCTGCCCAGGAGCCTACAAAACGGATACGGATCGATTCGCCGGCGTAGTTGCCGAGGCCGATCGTGATGGTTTTCAGGCTGAGGCTGGGTACGTGATTGAGGGCATTGATGGTAAACACCGTCGTGTAGCTTAGACCGCAGTCGTCGGATACCTGTACATCGATTTTATTGCCAAGCCCCAACACGGTAGCCACTGTGCCGGAGCCGCTGTAATCCGAGATACGATAGTCGAAGCGGAGGCTATCGTTGGCGCCCAGCACACCGTAGCGCGGCAGTGCGTGGCTGAAAGCGGGGTTGCCGCTCCACAAGTTGTGGGCCAGCACGTAGGAAATATTGTTGTGCGTATTGGTCACGAAGCCGTTGCTCGTCCAGCCCGGAGGCAGCACTGCTGCTTCGAAATTTTCCTGGAAAGGCACCGGCAAGGGCCGGTGATCGATCGAGTACGTAGTCGTATCGTTGGCCAGGTTTTGCTCGTCCAGCAGCACGGTCCAGGCTTTGATGTTCGAGATTTGGTCGCGGCTGTCGAAAGCCTGGGTAAAGGTGTAGGTGTAAATCTGATCGGGGTTGACCGTCACAGAACCCACGTTTTCAATGACAGGCGGGCCGTCGTTGACCGTGTAAGCTACCTGGAAGAAAGATTGCGGCTGGGTTCCGAAATTGGCGAAATTGAAGATGACTTTGTCATTTTCAAGTCCGCACTGCTGGGTCTGGGCCTCGGTAGCGAGGCTTACGGCCGAGAGGTCGTCGGACAGCGGAACGTAAATATGGATGTCGTCCACGGCCATGCCGCCTGCATACTGTACCGAGGGGTCGGCGCCGAATCCGAAACGCAGGCGAACTTCGCTTTCGCCGCCGGCGCCGGTGAGACCATGCCGCGCCGTGACCCAACCGTTCGACTGGCCTGCCCAAACGTCGCCGAGGCCGGCGTTGACATTGTAGAAGTTGAACCAGTTGAATCCTTCCCCGATTTCGCCGACGCGGTCCCAGTTTTGGCCGCCGTCCAGCGACATTTCAAGGAAACCGCCATCGTAGGTAAACTCAGTGTAATAGTTGAGGGAAAACTCGATCACGGGGTCTTCCGTCAGGTCGGAAAAGTCGAAGCAGGGAGAATTGATGTACGAGCGTTCGCTGCTGTTGTAGGCGCCGGCGAGACTGGTGATCCAGGCATTGACGCCGCTGGCAGCCGAGGGGATGGTCGCTTTGTTGGGAGCGCCGAATGCCCAGCTCGGGTTGATACTGTTGATCGTATCGACGTACCAGGCGCCGTTCCAGCTTTCAAAATCCTGGGTGTACGGAGCCAGCAGGCGGTTGACGATGTGCAGGTAGAAGGTGTCGTTGGTCATTTCCTGATCGCCCGTCATTTCAGACCATGCGGCGATGAGGTATTCCCCCGGCTGGGAGAAATCGTAGAACGTTTCGAACGTAATCGTTTCCGAGCTGTCTTTGCCCAACACGCCGGTGTAGAAACCGTCCTGCGGTTGCGGTACGCCGCCGCTGACGCCATTGACGCTGAAATTGAAAGGAATCAGCGACTGCGGGTTGGCGCCGTAGTTTTCCAGCACGATGTTGATCGACTCCACGCCCAGCGAGCACCCGCTTTGCGGCGAAAGGATGGCCGATACGCCGACATCGTTGGCCCAGTAGGTTTCGAAAGAGTAGGGGCCCGCCAGATCGGCCGTGCCAGCTGCGCCGCAATTCTGGAGCAGGTAGAAATCGTACGCTGTTTTTTGTTGCAGGCCGTTAATGGTCACCTTGGGTACCGTGACGTAGATCGTGTCGCCAACGCCGGGCCCGGGCACGAAGCCCGCGGGCCCGTAAATGACATACCAGCCGACATACGGCCCAGCGCCCACGGGCGTCCAGTGGTACTTGGCGCGGTCGGCATAGACGTTTTCAACCGTGACATTGACGGGTTTGAGACAATCGGGGCATTGGCCAACGGTCTCGAAGAGCAAGCCGGGCGTAAGGGTGCCGGATTGATACACGAGGTCGCCGTTGTAATCGTAAATGGCAAAGCTGACCTCATTTACAAAAAATCCCGGCGTCCAGTTGAACGTCAGGGGTTCGCCGACCTGTACGGGAAAGTAGGCCGTGCTGTCTTCACCGTTGCCCAACGGAAAACCAAGCAGCGTGAAAGGCTGCACCGAAGTGCCGCTGTTGATGGTGAGGATACCGCCGTTCCATCCGTCGCCGTAGGAGTCGAACATTTCAATACGGTATTCACATTGTGCCGAAGCTTGGCGAAGGAATAATGCGAAAATGGCAATAGCAGCCAGGCGGAGTAGTCTTACATTCATGAGCGAATATGATTTTTTGTGCAAAAACGAATGTTTGCCCTGATTTTAATCTTTATAAAAAAGACTTCCAAAGATAGGCCAAGGCACACATTTACCCAAACGGAGCGCAATTTGGCTCTAATCAGCAAAAAAAGACGCCTGGCGGAAGACTTTAAAAAACAGGAAGCGCGCAAAGAAACACTGTTCCTTGCGCGCTTCACAACACTTTTCAATGTACGCTTAGTCAGCCCCGTGCATCATTTTCTTCAAGGGGAAGGAAAGGCCGAACAGGATCAGACCTGCGATACCGGCCATGCCCACGAAAATCATGAAGAACTGGTAAAGGTCTTTGATCGGATTGCCCATGAATTTCGGGTATTCCAGCGGCAGGTTGGCCGCTTCGGCTTTCGACTGGATCTCGGGCGTAATCTGGGTTGTGCCTTCCAGCAGGCCCTTGTAGGTAGCTGCGTCGATACCATTGTCGGCAGCCATGGCGTATTCACGACCGGCCGGCGGGTACAATTCGCTCAACTGGCCGGCGGCCTTGTTGGCAATGGCGTTGGCCAGGAACCACACGCCGAAGAGCAGCGAAACGAAACGCATGGGCGAGAGTTTGGACACCAGCGACAAGCCGATGGGGGAGAGGCACAATTCACCAATGGTGTGGATCACATACAGCCCTACGAGCAGGAACATGTTGGCTTTGTCGCCCAGGCCCATGCCTTTTACGCCAAATGCGATCACCACGTAGCCCAGCGCCAGAATGATGAGGCCGAACGATTGCTTGACCAGCGAATTGGGTTCGGAGTTGCGCTTGGCCAGATTCACCCAAACGGCAGCTACCAACGGCGCCAGCAGGACCACCGCCACGGCGTTGATACTCTGGAAATAACTGGCCGGAATCGTAGCGCCCATCAAGGTGCGGTCGGTCTGCTTGTCGGCAAAGAAGGTCAGCGAAGCGCCTGCCTGCTCGAATGCAGACCAGAAGAATACAACGAAAAAGGCCGACACGTAGAGCACCAGAATACGGTCGCGCTCGACTTTGGTGAGCGATTTGTCGGTGATGATCATGATGGCCATACCGATCGTGGCACTGTAAATCAGCGAGGCCACGGTATCGAATTTGACCAGGAAGGAGAACACCAGGAACATAACTACCGAAATGCCGACACCCATCAGGATCTGGTTGCCGCCCAGGCCGCCGGAGCCGGCTTCGCTGGTCGTGCTGACAGCCCTGTTGGGCGTCGCTCCGATGGGTTTGCCCTCTGGGGTGACCACATATTTATCTTTTTGCGTCTGGAACAGGATGGTGCCGAGGATCATGCCGATACCCGCCGCAAGAAAGCCCCAGCGGAAGTACTCGGGCAGGGGATGGTTTTCGGCATCGTAGCGTTCGCCCAGGTAGCCGCACACCAGCGGTGCGATGAAGGCGCCAAGGTTGATACCCATGTAAAAAATGGTAAATGCCGCGTCGCGCCGACGGTCGCCCTCGGCGTACAACTGGCCCACCATAGAGGAAATATTGGGCTTGAAAAAGCCGTTGCCAATGATCAGGAACAACAAGCCGCCCCACATCAAGGGCACAGCCAGGCTGGCATTGGTGTACATGGAGGCGCTCCCGAACATGAGGAACTGCCCGAGGGCCATCAGCAAGCCGCCCACCACGATCGAACGGCGGTTGCCCCAGAAATTATCGGCGATGTAGCCGCCAAGCAGGGGGGTGAGGTACACGAGACCCGTGTAACTGCCGTAAATTTGAGAAGCCTGTTTGTTGGTCATGAGCAGGGCGTTGGTCATGTAAAGCGTAAAAATCGCCCGCATGCCGTAGTAGCTGAAACGCTCCCACATCTCGGTGAAAAAGAGCAGGGAAAGCCCGCGCGGGTGTCCCCAGATTTCTTTGTTCTGCTGTGCCATGTTTCGGTGTGCTTGTGTAGAAATTAGTTCAATTCAAGAATGAAAATTTTTGCTGTTATCGGGGCAAAAGAACGGAATAAAAGTCCCGCTCCACCCACACCGACAATTTTTTTAGGCCAAAGATGTCTTTACAGCAAGTGATCGGCGTTTTGCATCGGAGTTTGCGACGAACGGATCGGCCCTATTTTTGCACTTCCAACAACCGTAAACTGACCATCTATCATGCGTTTATCCATCTTTACCACCCTCTTTGCCCTCCTTTGGCTGGCCGCCTGCAAGCAGGATTCCAAACCCGCGCCCGCCAATAATTCAAACCCGAACCCGCCGCTCGTCGATTCCACCGGCGCACCCCTGCGCGGCGACAACCCATGGGCCGATGCCGGCTGCAATCTGCTGACGCAGGATGAAATCGTCCGCTATTTCTCCATCGACGTCCGCCGCGACGCCTACAACGAACATTCCGCCGCCGGACAAGGCTACTGCCTCCGCTATTGGAACAAACCCGACTGGGCCTCCCGCGACAACGAGACGCTGAAAGGCGAGCGGGCCGTGTCGCCCCGCAACTCCGTGGCTACCCAGATTTTCAACTACGGCACAGCCGCAATGGCCCAACAGCAATACGAATTCAACATCAAAAACCGCGGCGACGTGTACGAAGAACAGGTGCCCGGCCTCGGCGATGGCGCCATCTGGAGTACCTCCACCACCACGCTGATGGTCTGGAAAGGCCATCTTTGCCTGCAACTCACCCTCGACTGGGCCGACCAACCCCACGACAACCTCGAAAAAGCGAAGGAACTGGCAGCCATGGCTTTGAAAAAAATGTGACCCTGCTTCAAATTTTCCCCGCTAAAACGACCAACGGCGCAAAGTTTTCCTGCGAAATGGAAAACTTTGCGCCGTTCTTTTTCGTAAATCCATCCCGAAAACTGCACTGTCTGCATGTACGCCACCGACGAACAACGCCTGCTCTTCGAGCGGTCCAAACAACTGCTTGCTACCCCGGCCGACTCCCTGCTCGCCGAAAACCCCGCTGAAATTGCCGACGAGCTTCGCCGCGTGATCCTCTACCACGAATGGCGCTATTACGTGCAAAACGACCCCGTCGTCAGCGATTTCGAGTACGATCAACTCTACAAACTGCTCGAACGCATCGAGGCCGAACACCCGAGCCTCATCACGCCCGATTCGCCTACCCAGCGGGTGGGCAAGGACCTGACCGCCAGTTTTAACCAGGTGGCCCACCTCACGCCCATGCTGTCGCTCGACAATTCCTACGATGCCGACGACCTGCGCGACTTCGATACGTCCGTCAAAAAACTGTGCAAACTGCCCGCCGATGCCGTCGTGGAATATTGCGTGGAGCCCAAATACGACGGCGGCACCATCGCCCTCGTGTACGAAAACGACCGGCTGCAACGCGCCGCCACCCGCGGCAACGGCGAAGTGGGCGACGAAATCACGGCCAACATCCGCACCCTGCGCTCGGTGCCTTTGCAGGCCGGCTTTTCCCGCCTCGGCATCGCGAAAGCCGAACTGCGGGGCGAAGCCCTTATTCGCAAGGATATTTTTGAAAAAATAAATGCCCGCCGCCAGGCTGCCGGCGAGCCGCTGTTTGCCAACCCCCGCAATGCCGCCACCGGGGGCTTGCGCATGAAAGACCCGCGCGAAGCCGCCGAACGCGGCCTCGAAGCCTTCCTTTACCAACTCGGCTACGCCACCGATGCCGAGGGCAACAACGTGCTCGAACGCTTCGAATCGCACAGCGAAAGCATCCACCTGCTCGAAAAACTGGGTTTCAAAACCCCGCTTGCAGCCGCATCGAACGTCGATCAAAACGCCTCCAGAGGCGAAGCGCTGGCGGCTACGAAAAATTGCGAGGGCATCGACGCCGTGATCGAATATTGCCTGGCCTGGCAGGACTTCCGCGACGAATACCCCTACGAACTCGACGGTATGGTGATCAAGGTAAATCGCCTTGATTTACAGGCACTTTGCGGCTACACCAGCCACCACCCACGCTGGGCCATCGCCTTCAAATTCAAGGCCCGCCAGGCCACTACCCGCCTGCGCGACGTCGAGTTTCAGGTCGGCAAAACCGGCGCCGTCACGCCCGTGGCCAAACTCGACCCCGTGCCCCTCGCCGGCGTGACCATCGCCAACGTGAGCCTGCACAACGAGGAGTTTATCAAAAGCAAGGACATTCGTATCGGCGACCGGGTGCTCGTGGAACGCGCTGGCGATGTAATCCCCTACATCGTCAAATCCCTGCCCGAACTGCGCGACGGCTCCGAGCGCCCCGTGGAATACCCGACGCACTGCCCCGTGTGCCATTCGCTGCTCTTCAAACCCGAAGACGAGGCCATCTGGCGCTGCGAAAATGCCGATTGTGAGGCCCAGGTGCTCCAGCGCATGATTTTTCACACCTCCAAAAGTGCGATGGACATCGAAGGACTGGGCGAAAGCACGATCGAGCGTTTTTACAAACTCGGCTGGCTGCACTCCATAGCCGACCTCTACCGACTCGATTATGACAAGATCGAACACCTCGAAGGCTTCGGGATGAAATCGGCCGCCAACCTGCGCCAGGCCGTGGAAAAAGCCAAAAAGAACCCGATCCACCGCCTCTTGCACGGGCTGAGCATCCTGCACCTCGGCCAGAAAGCAGGCAAATTGCTGGCTGCCGAGATCGCACACGTGCTCGATCTGCGCGAGTGGGACCTTGAAAAATACCAGCAGATCAAGGACATCGGTCCCGTGTTGGCCCGCAACGTGTTCAACTGGTTCCAGAACGAACACAACGTCGAACTTTTACAAACGATGGAACAACTCGGCGTCAACCTGCACCAGACCGAGGAAGACAAAAAAGCCGAGGCCAATACCGACGGACCGCTTTACGGCCGCAGCATCCTTTTTACCGGCACATTGTCCCAAATGACCCGCGAAGAAGCCGAAAAACGCGCCGCTGCGGCCGGGGCTTCCATCGCCAGCGGGGTGAGCAAACACCTCGGTATTCTGGTCGTGGGCGAAAAGGCCGGCTCGAAACTGAAAAAAGCGACGGAACTGGGTACGGTGGAAATCTGGACGGAAGCGGAGTTCGTGGAGCGGACGAATTAAAATTAAAAAAGCCACCGACGCATTGCGCGCCGGCGGCTAAACCCCAAAAAACCAAATGAAAACAATCTTTATCTTGAAGCGATATTTCGCTTGTCTTTGCTCTTTTGAACAACTATTTGACGACCCGGTTTGAAAAAGTCACGAAACATGCGTCATTTTTGACAGCCGTTAACCACAGATACAAAGGTCGTTAACAAAATCTGCTTTGCAGGAGGTTTCAGAAAGCCCTTTTACCCGTTCAGCCCTGTTTTTTACCGCCGCGCTTCCGCTGTCTGTCATGAATAAAGTCTTGCTTTTCAACCCCCGCAGCGCCCGGGCCAAACACCGGGTGCCCAACAGCATCCTGCAGGTTGGAGCCTCGATCCACGGCAAATACGAGTTTGTCATCGTCGACGGCAACCTCGAAAAAGACCCCTGGAGGGTGATCGAGGGCTACCTGCGCAGCGGCGAGTTTCGCTATTTCGGCTGCACGGTCATGCCCGGCCCGCAGCTGCGGCAGGCGGTGCCGTTCACCCGGCGGATACGCGAGCAATTTCCGGCCGTGGTCAACATTTGGGGCGGCTATTTTGCCAGCAACCAGTACGGCGTGGTGATGGACAGCGGCTGGGTCGATTTTGTGGTGTACGGCCCCGGCGACCGCGCTTTTCCCGCTTTGCTCGATGCCCTCGAAACCAGCGCCCCCTTCGAATTTATCCCCAACCTCGTCTGGAAAACACCCGATGGCACGGTGGTGAAAAACAGCAAGGAAGCCCTGCTCGACCAGGATGCCCTGCCGTCCCTGCCGTACGATTTTCTCGATCGGTTCTACCCGATGTCGCGCTACCTCGTCCGCACCTTTCTCGGGCGCCGCACCCTCGCTTACCACAGCAGCATGGGTTGTCCTTTTAAATGCTCGTTTTGCGCCGTGGTACCTATTTATGAAGCCCGCTGGCGCGGGAAATCGGCGGAAAATATTTACCGCGACGTTCGCTACGTCAAGGAAAAATGGGGCGCCGACAGTGTCGAATTTCACGACAATAATTTCTTTGTGAGTGAAAAACGCGTGCGAGAATTCGCCCAACTGATGCTCCACGAAAACATACAGTGGTGGGGCGAAGCCCGCATCGATACGATGGACCAGTTTTCCGACGACACGCTCGACCTGCTCCGCCGCTCGGGCTGCCGCATGATCTTTTTCGGCGCGGAAACCGGCAACGACGCCTTGCTCAAACAAATGGACAAAGGCGGCCGCCAGACGGGCGAGCAGATCCTGCGGTTTGCCGAACGCCTCCGCCGCTTCGATATCATTCCCGAATATTCCTTCGTGCTGGGCATGCCTGCCGACTCGCCCGAACAGGTTTGGGAACAGATAGAGGCCGATATTGCCTTTATCAAACAGATCAAACGCGTCAATCCCGACACGGAAATTATTATTTACGTCTACTCGCCGGTGCCGACCGAGGGCTCCGAGTTGTACGAGCGCATCCTCCGCGAGGGCTTTCGTTTTCCCGAAAAACTCGAAGACTGGCTCTCGCCCCAATGGGAGTCCTTCGACCTGCGCCGCAACCCGCTCACCCCCTGGCTCACGGCCGCCATGGTGCGCCGCATTCAGAATTTTGAAACCGTGCTCAACGCGCGTTTCCCGACCGTCTCCGACCTCAAGTTGAGCGGCTTTCAGCGCCGTGTCATGCGCAGCCTTTCCGGCCTGCGCTATCGCCTCGATTGGTTTGCATTTCCCTACGAAATCAAGGTTTTACAAAAATTCTGGCTCCGCTACCGCCAGCCCGAAACGGAGGGGATGTGAAGTTTAAAGTTCGAAGTTCGAAGTTCAAAGTTCGAAGTTTAAAGTTTAAAGTTTAAAGTTCAAAGTTTAAAGTTCAAAGTTGGGTAGGCCAAACGGGTTGCCGGAAAGACAGAAGTAATCACTGTCATGTCAGAAAATAGAAAGCCCCTTCAACCATTGCGCCCTCGAAAGCGTTGAGTCGGAGCGCGCCACAACCTTTCCGTCCACACTCACGCAAAGCAAGCCGCCCCCAACTTTAAACTTTAAACTTTGAACTCCCCAACTTTGAACCCCCAACTTTGAACCCCCAACTTTGAACTTCAATGGATAAGATCGTCCTGCTCGCCGGGGGCTCCGGCTTTATCGGCAGCCGTTTACAGGTGCTTTTGAAAGAAAAAGGCTACACAGTTCGTGTGCTGACCCGCACGCCGCGCGGCGCCGGACAATTCGCCTGGGACCCCGCTCGCGGCACGATGGACGAGGCTGCGCTGGAAGGCGTGTCGGCGATCGTCAACCTGGCCGGCGCGGGCATTGCCGACGGCCGCTGGACGCCCGCCCGGAAAAAACTCCTGCTCGACAGCCGTGTCGAGAGCGCCCGCCTGCTTCGCGATGCCCTGCGGCGCAGCGGCGCCCGGCCCTCGGTGTACGTATCGGCCTCGGCCATCGGGTATTACGGCAATTCGGGCGAACAACTGATGCGCGAGACCGACCCGCCCCGCACCGGCGGATTCCTCTCCGACACCTGCCGGGTGTGGGAAAGCGCCGCCGATGAAGTGGCTGCGCTGGGTATCCGCACCGTCAAGTTTCGCGTGGGCGTAGTGCTCGACAAAACCGGCGGCGCATTGAAAGAAATCGCGCGACCGCTGTACTTCGGTCTGGGCTCCTATTTCGCCGACGGAAAAGCCTGGTATTCCTGGATTCACCGCGACGACATGTGCCGGGCGCTGATTTATGCTATTGAAAATGAATCGCTTGCAGGTGTGTACAATGCCGTGGCGCCACACCCCGAACGGATAAAGCCCCTCGTAAAAGCCGCCGCCCGCGCCATGCGCCGCCCGGTCTTGTTTGCGCCGGTGCCCGCCTTTGCGCTTCGGATTTTATTTGGAGAAATGGCGGATACTATCCTGTTCAGCAACCTCGTCTCCGCAGAAAAACTGCAGGCTGCCGGGTTCCGTTTCGAGTTCCCCGAACTGGACGGCGCTATGAAGGCTATTTTTCAATCCTGAACAGGGCGTTGGGTAACCTTTTCGCTGCTGTGCCCGTCTATGCTGCGGGCCGCCGGGGAAAAAAGGGATTTGAAATGCTCGAATCTCGTGTATTCCAGCACCTCGACGCATGGTTTTGACAAAAAATCAGCCGAACCTTGCAGGGCAATGGCGTGAAGTCTGCTACTTTTGCCTTCCGTTGAATTTGTCTAAATTATGACAAAACACTGCCCATGCAACGCCGTTACCGAACCGTCTCCGATTTGAAGGAAAATGAATGCGCCCGCACAATTTCCTTCGACGACCCCGCTCTGGCGGGCAAGCTGACGGCCATGGGCGTGTTGCCCGGCGCGATGATCGAAATGGTGCGCAGTGCGCCGTTCGGCAAAACTTTTTACATCAAAGTGGATGGCGTGCGACTTGCCTTGCGCGCTGAAGAAGCCGCCACGATATTGGTAGAATTATGAGTCAGGGACCGGAACAAGCAGCCACCAGGGTCGCGTTGGTGGGTAATCCCAATAGCGGTAAATCCACGGTTTTTAACCAATTGACCGGCCTGCGCCAGAAAACGGGCAACTTCCCCGGCGTGACTGTCGATGTGAAAGAGGGCAAGATCAGGTTGCCCAGCGGCCGCGAGGCCATGCTGACCGATTTTCCGGGCACATACAGTCTTTATCCGACCTCTTCCGACGAAAAAATCGTCGCCACCGTCATGGCCAACCCGGCCGACCCGCTTTTCCCAAAAGCCGTGGTGTACGTGGCCGACGTTATCAATCTTGAAAAACACCTGCTCCTGCTCAGTCAGCTCATCGATCTGGGCCTGCCCGTGCTGCTGGCGCTCAACATGGCCGACACGGCTGCGGAACTCGGCATCAAGGTCAGCATCGGAAAATTGTCCGAAAGCCTGGGCGTGCCGGTGGTATTCATCAGCGGTCGGACGGGCGACAACATCCAGAAGCTCATTGTCGAGCTCGAAAAGCTGTTGCTTTCAGCAGAGAAAAATCCGTTCGTACATCCACCCTTTTACCAGCTGACCGAGCGCGAAAAACAGGTGGCTGAGGCCGTTCGGCTCAATCTTGGCACGGATAATCCGTACCGCGCGTTGTTGCTGGCCCATCATGCGGCCTGGCTCCCTTTCCTCAAACGTCAGGACCGTGAAACGCTGGCCGCCATCACACTGACCAAACAATTCCAGTCGCTGCGCGCACAGGTTGAAGAAACCCTCGACCGCTACGACGGCTTTTCGCCGCTCGTGCAGGAAGCCGTGCAGCGCCCGCCCGTATTTCCCAGCACGCCTACCGACAAAATCGACAACGTGCTGACCCATCGCTGGTGGGGGCCCATGATCTTTTTCGGCGTCATGTTGCTGGTGTTCATGGTCATATTTTACGGCTACGAAACTACCGGCGGCTGGGTGGAAGCAGGCATGAACTGGATCATCGACGGCATGGGCAATCTGGCTCACCGCCTCGGCGGCGAATGGATTGCCAACTTGCTGACCAAAGGAATCCTCGAAGGATTCAAAGGGGTGCTGGTGTTTGTGCCGCAGATCGCCCTGCTGTTTTTTCTGGTCACAATTCTGGAAGAAGTCGGCTACCTGGCCCGTGTGGTATTCATGTTCGACAAAACCATGCGGCGCTACGGCATGAACGGACGAAGCATCGTGGCCCTGATCGGCGGCGGCGCCTGTGCCGTGCCCGCTATCATGGGTACGCGCACCATTAGCAACTGGAAAGAGCGGCTTATTACCGTCATGGTGACGCCATTCATCAGTTGCAGCGCCCGCATACCCGTGTACATGGTGCTCATCCCTGTGGCCTTGCCGGGGGCAGGCTGGTGGACCTGGGCGCTGGTGTTCGCAGCCATGTATTTTCTGGGTATGGGCGCCGCATTCGGCGCGGCCTGGGTACTGAAAAAAACGCTGCGGACCCGCGAACCTTCGTACCTGGCCCTCGAAATGCCGGTGTACCGCATGCCCCACTGGAAAAACGTATGGCTAACGGTTTGGGACAAAACCACCTCATTCGTATCGGGTGTCTGGAAAATCATCGTCGTCATCACGGTGACCCTTTGGGTGTTGTCGAGCACGGGCCCGGGCGATTCCATGCGTCTCGCCGAGGCGACCGCCCGTGAAGAAGCTACGCGACAAGGTCTCGACAGCCTGCGCACGGGCGACCTGATTGCCGCCTACCAGATGAAAGATTCGTGGGCCGGTCGTTTTGGCAATTTTATAGAGCCGGCGATCCGTCCCCTGGGTTACGACTGGAAGATCGGCATCGGGCTGATATCCTCTTTCGCGGCCCGCGAAGTGTTCAACAGTACGATGTACGTCATTTACAGCCTTGAAAGCGTGGGCGAACAGGAAGAAGCGGAGGCTTCCAGTCAGAAGCCTTTCGAACGCTACATTTCTCTGCGGCAACGCATGCTCGGCGACCGTTTCGACGACACGGGCGATCGCGTGTACACCCGCGCTACGGGGCTTTCCCTGCTGGTTTTTTATGCCCTGGCCATGCAGTGCATGAGCACGCTCGCGGCCGTTCGCCGCGAAACCGGCCGCTGGCGCTGGGCCATCCTGCAATTTGTGGGAATGGGGCTGGTGGCATATCTGGGCGCCTGGGTGGTGCAGCAGATTTTTTAGAGCATGTTGAGCTTTTCCTTGCCGGGCTGCAAACGGAAAATTTTATTTTCTGCTGCGTTAAATTTCTCGCCGGATCGCCCGCATCCGACTGCGAAATTTGCCTTGCCGAAAATAAAATTTTCACGTTTTCGCCTCGGCAGGAAAAGCTCAACATGCTCTTAAGCCTGATTTTCAGCCGACTATAATTTCAAACGCGCCCTAGCCGAACCGCTTCAGGGCATAAAACAGCCGTTCCGGCAATTCCTCCCGACAAGCCGCCTGGTAGTCGAGGTAAGAGCAGGGAATAAGCCGATGGCGCTGATACTTGCGTTTTTCATTGACCGGCACCTGCATCCACCAGCGGCCGGTGCGGTTGCTGCGCCAGAAAGTGAGCTGGAAATGGTGTTTGCGCGAATCGACGATGTATTCCGTCAGGCCGTCCTTGGAAGCGGGGTAATCCCCTTTTCGGCCGAACACGCCGTCGAGAAAATACCACACGAGCAAGGCCGCGGCCTGGGCGGTCTGGGACTCGCGATCGAGCGCATGTTGAAAATCGTACACCCCGAAGGAAGTCAGTTTGTCGCTCATGCCTGCGTAGCGGCACAGTTGACAGGCTTCTTCGAGAAAGTAGCCCGACGGCGATGCCTGCGCGACGCCCGGGGCTTCGCTTTGCTTGAGCGCGCCCAGGTGAAAACACATCAGATCGGCGTCTCGAATCAAAGGCTCGGTTTCTTCCAGGGCCGCGCGGGTTTTGCCGAGCCTTGCGGCGTCAAAATAGTTTTTTTGAAAAAAATCGAGTACGGCGGGCGGCGTCTGGTGCAGTTGGTACCCGATGAGTTCGTAGTGAAACAGCAAAGGATGGCGCGGCGAGAGCAAACTGTCGTACACGTCCGGGGCTTTTTTGTCGAGAGACAGTCGCGGGCGCTCGTCGACGACGACCAGATTGGCCAGCGCCTTGGCCTCCTGATAAGCCAGAAACTGGGCCGGCGCCAGTCGGCCCGGGCCTCCGATCAAAACGGGGATGACCTGTCCGCTCAGCAGTTCGTACACCACGGGGATGATTTGCGCGGCATCCGGTTTGCGCAGGTTGCCAAGGTCGGCTATGGCGCCCTCGGGAAAAGTATTGGTGGTGCGGTACAAGGCCTGGCGGATGATGTTGGCCTCCTTGTCGTCGAGTCCGATCAGGGCGACCCTGACTTTTTTAAGTTCGGGTAATTGATCGCGGAACGTCAGCAGATGCTGGCCCAGGCTGTGTGCCGGAAGGTGCTCTACGGTCTTGAAAAAAGTGGCGGTAAGGGGTTTGAGCCAGTTTTGCAGCATGTTTTTTCAATTTCTTCTCAGCGCCCGAACCGGTGCGGGCCGGTGCTGCGAGGGGCGGTAAAAGTAAAAGCTTTTGTCCAACCGTAATCCCGGTCGCATTTGTCTACTTTTGCGGCGTTTTTTAAAAAGAAACTTGTTGCGACGCGACTTTATCGGCTGCAAGCGACTGCACATATTCACCGCGAGGGCGCGAAGACGCGGAAAAATTCGCGAATCCTTAGCGTCTCTGCGCCTTTGCGATGAATATGGCGCGCCGTATCGTCGCCTGAATTTTTCGCCCTGACCAACACCACACCGACATGGAAGAATTGCTTACCCGTTACAAGGAAAAACAGCCCGAAATCGTCTTCGAATGGCACGACGCCGAGACCGGCGCCGAGGGCTGGATCGTTATTAATTCATTGCGCAACGGCGCTGCCGGAGGCGGCACCCGCATGCGCAAGGGCCTGACCCGTGAGGAGGTCGTTTCGCTGGCCAAAGTGATGGAAATCAAGTTCAGCGTTTGCGGTCCCGACATTGGCGGCGCCAAAAGCGGCATCAATTTCGACCCCGCCGACCCGCGCCGTGTCGAGGTGCTCACCCGCTGGTACAAAGCCGTGTTGCCCATTCTCAAAAACTACTACGGCACCGGCGGCGACCTCAATGTGGACGAACTGAAAGACGTGGTGCCCATCACCGAGGACCTCGGCCTATGGCACCCGCAGGAAGGCATCGTGGTCGGGCATTTCAAGCCCACCGAAGGCCAGAAAATCAATATTATCGGGCAATTGCGCTACGGTTGTACCAAACCCGTGGAGGATACCGAGTTCGTGCCCGAAGGCGGCATCGCGCGCCATGCCGTGGCCGATCTGATCACGGGCTACGGCGTTGCCGAATCGGTGCGGCATTACTACGATATTTTCAGGCACGAAACGGTTGCCGGCAAAACCGCCATCATCCAGGGCTGGGGCAACGTCGCTTCCGCGGCAGCCTGTTACCTGGCCAAGCACGGCGCCCGCGTGGTCGGCATCATCGACCGGGAAGGCGGGCTTATCCGGCCCGAAGGATTCAGCCTCGACGAGGTCAAGCACCTTTTCAACACCAAGGACGGCAACCGGCTCCACGCCCCCGACATGCTGCCGTTCAGCGAGGTGAATGAAAAAATCTGGGCGCTCGACGCCGATATATTTATCCCGGGCGCAGCTTCGAAACTCGTCACCCGGGCGCAGGTGGACGCACTTTTGGCCGGCGGAGTGGAAGTGATTGCCTGCGGCGCCAACGTACCGTTTGTCGACGACGGCGTGTTTTTTGGTCCGACAGCCCGCTTTGCCGACGAGCACACGGCCGTGATCCCCGACTTCATCGCCAACTGCGGCATGGCGCGCGTATTTGCCTATCTGATGCAATCCGATGCGCAAATGACCGACAGGGCCATTTTTACCGACGCTTCGGTCACCATTCGCAAGGCTTTGGAGGAACTTAGAAAAATAAGTGATTTGCCAAATAATATTTCACACAACGCTTTATATTTGGCGTTGAAGAAGTTGATGCCGGGGTTTTCTGAACAAAAATTAGGATAATCCCTGAACTTTCAACCGGGAGAGCTGTTTGGTAATGTACTGATTGTCAAGAATAATTATGATTTTTACGACAAATTGACCCTGCCGGCTGTACTTTCCAGTTCCCGAACCCTATTTTTGCCGCATTAAATTTTAACATTCGTTTTTCAACGAATATCTTCAAACAATCGCAAACATCATCTTATCACTAAAGTCGTGACCCTATGACAGTGAGAAAAATTGCACTTTTCATCCTTTTTATCAGCGCAGCCGTCGGAATGAATGCCCAAGATGCAGGCAGCACCTACCGCTCGCTGACTCCCGCTGACCAGTGGGAACTCGGCATCCACGCCGGTACGCCTTTCATCATTGGCGACCTCGACCCTAAATTCCCCGGGTTTGGCGGCGGTCTGCACGTGCGCAAATCGCTCGACCAGATCTTCTCTGTACGCGTATCCGCTCTTTACGCGAGCATGAAAAATGAAGGCGAAAACGACAACCGCACGTCCAAAACCAGCTGGATCTCCGGCAGCGGCCAACTCGTTGTAGCGCTCAACAACATCCGCTTCAACAAACCCTACCGCAAAATCCTGGTCAACGGTATCATCGGCCTCGGCGTCAACCAGTTTGAAACCGACTACGAAAATATCCTCCAGTCCGACGGCTCTATCGCCAGCGGTAACTACCCCGGCGAACTGACCGGTCATTTCGAAGTAGGCGCAGGCCTCGCTTTCCGCTTCAACTCGAAAATGAACCTCGGCCTCGAGTACACCGTACACTCCGCTTTCGGCGCTCGCGCTGACTTCCTCGACGGTGACGACAACGCTCGCAGCTCCGGTACGACCTACCGCGACTTCCTGCACTACCCGCACCTGAGCCTCAACTTCAACCTGGGCGGCAAAGACAAGAAGACCGGCGCTAAAAAAGCCGAACCGCTGTACTGGGCCAACCCGATGGCGCAAACCACCGAGGCTATCGCTGCCCTCGAAGCACGCCCTGTGTACGATCCGACCGACACCGACGGCGACGGCATCATCGACGCCATCGACGACGAAGACGCTACTCCGGCAGGCGCCCGCGTGGACACCCGCGGCGTAACGCTCGACAGCGACAAAGACAAAGTTCCCGACTTCAAAGACAAGGAACCCTACTCGCCTCCGGGCTACACGGTGGATGCCATGGGCGTTGCACAAGTGCCCAAACCCATCACCGAAGCTGATGTGAACCGCATCGTCGACGCCAAACTGGCCAATTTCAAAGTGCCGGAAGTGAAGATGGCTTGGTTCTTCCCGATGGTTAACTTCGACAACAACAGCTACTCCATCAAACGCGACCAGTACGCCAACCTGTACCAGATCGCCCAGGTGATGAAAGCTAACCCGAACATGAAAGTGGTCGTTACGGGCTACACCGACGCCGCCGGTTCGGAAGGCTACAACAAAGTGCTGTCGTACAACCGCGCCAAATCCGCCGTTGAATACCTCGTTGGTCAGCATGGCATCGCTCGCGAGCGCCTGATCATCAACTACGGTGGCGAAATGAACAATATCGTTGCCGCCAAAGGCTCGAACTACACGAACCGTCGTGCCGAGTTCAAAGTAGCTGGCAGCGAAACCGAACAAGCCCGCCCGGAAGGTAAAGAAGCCGGCAAAGGCAAATTCGGTGGCAACAACGCCGGTGGCTATTAATTCCACCCCGCATCTCTTGCATGCCAATGGGCAATCCCGTTTTCGGGGTTGCCCATTTTTTTTGTGGACGGGATTTACAGGGGGCTTTGGACAGGATTTACAGGTTTTTGGGGGAGGGTAAGGATAATCTGGCGTTATAGTTATGTCGAGTTTCCTTTTTGGCCATAATTAGTCCCAATGCCCTGCCCTTGTCTGACAAAAACAACAACACCGTTTTATCCAAAAAATATCTTGTCCAGCCTGTCGAAAAAAGGCCTGCGTCGGGGCCGTATTTTAGCGCCATGATCGCCCTGTCGTCGCGCGCATTCCTGATGCATCGCCTGTTGCCAGTCGCGCTGGCGGCGGGCTTGCTGTTCGAGTTGCTGACCCAGGCGCCGGACGTACAGATTGGGTCGATCCTGAAATCACCGACTGCCGGCTCGTGGGTCTTCCTGTTGGGTGCGCTCGTGCTCATGCCCGTCAACTGGTGGGCCGAGGTCCAAAAATGGCGCAGTTTGATGGAATCGGTGAGTCCCTTGTCGGCCGGCACCTCGTGGAAGGCCGTGCTGGCGGGGGTAGCGGTGTCGTTGTTTACGCCCAATCGCATCGGCGAATACGGCGGGCGTATTCTTTTTGTAGCCCCCGAACATCGCTGGTATGCCGTCGGTGCAAGCGCTCTGGGCAATCTGGCGCAGGCGCTGGTGTTGTTCAGCGGCGGTTTGTGCGGCCTGTTGTGGCTGGGTTGGTACATGCACGGGCTCGGCGACCGGCAGGCCCTTCTGATCGCGCTGTTTGCCCTGTCTGCAGTGGGGATTTTTTGGCGGGCGTACTTTCATTTGCCCCGAACACTGGGTTGGCTGAGCCGAAAAAACTTTGTTAAACGTCTTAAACGGCTCGTTAATGTTGACCCGGCCAACTGGCCCGGGATATTGCAGCCTACACTGGCCCGGCAGGCCTTTTGGGCGGCGTTGCGTTATGTCGTTTACTGCACGCAGTATTTTTTATTGCTGCAACTTTTTGGCATCAATGCCGGTTTTTTTGCAGGGTTTGCAGGCATTTCTGTTCTTTTTTTATTTCAAACGGGCATTCCGCTGCCGCCGCTGAGCGGATTATTGGCCAGAGGCAACCTGGCGGTGGCCATGTGGCATCTATTTGGCGCCACGGCTTCCGACAGCCTGGCGGCCACGTATTGCCTGTGGATAATAAACCTCATTTTGCCCGCGTTTTTTGGTACTTTTTTTCTTTTATACGTCAGAAAAACCAACGACTCATCCGTATGAAGACTGCCAAATATTTCGCCCCCTTGTTTTGTCTGTTCAGCATGGCATTCGTGCTGCCCCAGGCGCAGCAACCCGTTGAAACGACAATTCAGAATTTCGAACCCTGTCGCTCTACCAACAATACGTTCCAGAACGGCGAGGTGATCACGTACAAAATTTACTACAACCTCAACTTCGTGTGGGTGCCGGCCGGCGAGGTGATGTTCAAGGTGTGGGACGAGGGCAACCAGTACCACTACCAGGCCATCGGCCAGACCTACGATTCCTACGAATGGTTTTTTACCGTGAAGGACCGCTACGACTCGTGGGTGGACAAAAACACGCTTTTGCCCAATTATTCCGAGCGCGAAGTGAACGAAGGCGATTACCATATTTTTGAAAAAATCTCCTTCAACCAGGGCAACCGCAAAATGACGGTCTGGCGTTCGCACAAGCGCGGTGATGCCGAGAAAAAAACCGAACACGGCGTAACCGATTGCGTACACGACGTGCTGTCGAGCCTTTACAACCTGCGCACCATCGATTTTGCCAGTCAGGCGCCCGGCACGGCCGTTCCTTTCCGAATCTTCATGGATCAGGAGGAGTTTCCTTTGAAAATGCGCTATATCGGGAAAGACGCCCGCAAAAAAGTGTACGGCATGGGCCGTTACAACACCCTCAAATTCCAGCCTGACATCATCGCGGGCAATACCTTCGACGAAGACACGAAGATGACGGTTTGGGTGTCCGACGATCAAAACCGCATCCCGCTCCTGATCGAATCGCCGGTGTCGGTGGGTTCGGTAAAAATGGTGATCAAGGAGTACAGCGGACTGAAATATGACTTCACTGCAAAAGTGAAATAAGGCTAAATACCCCCTCCACTCTCCAAAAGCAAAACCTCCGCGGCGCATGCCGTCGGAGGTTTTCTTTTTGTGGGCCCAGCAGGGATTGAACCCGCGACCATCTGATTCACCTTCCAACGCTTTCACGATGGGGTAGGACTATATCATCGCCATATCCTGAAAGGACTTAGGCGGGGGGCGTTCGCGAAGGGCTTATTGGTCAGTCTCCTCACCCTTTAGTCTCTGCACCTTCCCGGCTACTGTAATGACTTTTCGCCGGACTTGGCTCAGGGTTGTCATTCTTGCCTTGGCAAGTTAAGAGTTCCCTGAATTAACCCCCTGCTCATCCCGCCGTTTCCGGTGGGAGGCACCATGGATACCGAAAAGATACCCTTTAATGAGTCAGCCGCTCTAACCGTCTGAGCTATGGGCCCGTCGCATTGCTGCGATGAGGCGCAAAGGTAGGCAGATTTTAAGTGGCAGACAAGCGGCAATTATATCGGTAGCCGTTCATCCGCGCAGCAGCCTCACCCCCTGCACCCGCTCATCGTCGCGCAGCCAGAGCCAGTAGACGCCGCTGCTCAGTCCGTCGAGGGGAAGCGGGAGCCGGTCGGCGCCGGCCGGGAGTATCCAATGGCGGAGGGTGCGGCCGTTGGCATCGGTGAGGCAGAGCCGGAGTTCGGCGGGAGCGGGTGCGGCGAGTTGCAGCAGGGTGGCGTCGTGGGCGGGGTTGGGGAAGAGGCGGAAGCCGGGCTGGCTGGCTTCATCGGTCCCGACGGCGAGCAGGGTGATCGAATCGGTATAAACGCAGCCGGCGGCATCGGTGACGGAGATATCGTAAAGGCCGGGCGGAACCCCGGCAATCGATACGCCGGTATCGCCCGTGCTCCACAGGAATGAAAATGGCGGATACCCGCCCTCGGCGCTCGCGGTGATGGCGCCGTCGGGACAGCCGGGGCAGGAGGCCGGGGTCATTTCTGCCGACAGAAGAGGCGGGGTGGCTTCGCCGACGGCGAGGGCCATTTCCAGCACTTTGCCCTGTTGGTCGGTGATGGTGAACTGGTACATGCCAGGGGCGAGCGCCGAGGTGTCGCTGCCTGCACCATTGTCGCCCGACCATAGAAAAGCGAGGGGCGAGCAGGCGTTGTCGATATCGAAAAGCACGGCGCCGGAGGCCGTGCCTGGGCAAGCCGGGCGGACGGCAGGGGGCGCTGCGGCGGCCAGCAGCGGGCTTTCGTAGGGGCCCATGTCGGTGAGGCCGTCGAGGATTCGGGGATTGCCGTCGAGGTCGTTGAGCAGGTTGTTTTGCAGGTAAAAATCGTTCAGGCCGGCATTGATGGCCGGGGAGCAGGGCAGCAGGTGGAAATCGCCGGCGGCCGTGTCGGCGAACAAGGGATCGAGGCCGAAGAGGTTGCCGGGGCCGCAGACGAAGAGGCTGGGGAAGCCTTCGCAATCTGGCAGATCGCTGATTAAATTATTGTAAAAATACGTGGAATCGTAATTTATAGGAACAAAGTATCCATTTGCACCGGGATGAATATTTTGCGTGTTATAGAAAATATTGTTGAATACAAGGCTTGGAACAGGGTATCCTCCTCCATTAGGCTGGGGCGGGTTAACGGAAAAGGTTATATCTTTAAATAGATTGCCTGAATAAATTGCAGGCCCGCTTATCCAAGGCGCTCCGCCTAAAAATAGATTATCCCATACGACAACGTTCCTCTCGTTTTGACTGCTTGATATATAAATAACCTGATCTTTAAGTTTGCAAGTATTTTGACGGAACCACATTTTATTGCCTGCTGAAAACTGTATGCTATTTGTGTTAAAAGAACAATTTTGAATGTTGATTTCGTTGAAAAAACCTATGACCTCATCCCCTCCACTATTTTTTTGCTCTAAAATATGACATGCATGTATAAGAATCAGGCCTTCATTTTCAGCAAAAAAGCCTGAATAAATGCTCATTGCCGGTGCGTAAGCCGGTATGCCCTGAATTGGTTGATATATTTTGTTTTGAAGAAATAGACAGGAGTCCATCGAAAACACCCCTATAGGGCTGGAATCCGAGTAATGACTGATTCCCCCGCCGATACGAGCCTGATTTTCTACAAAATCACAATTGCGCATTACAATAAGGCAGCCCTCCGGCCGGCCGTTGGTGTAGAATGCCCCCCCGAAGTTGTACGCCACATTGTTGATAAACTGACATCGCTCTACCTGTAAGGTGTCCGTTCGGGGCGCATCATTGTAAAAAATCGCCCCTCCAAAAACTGCGTAATTGTCCTGAAACAGACAATCCCGGAAGTCGCCGGGCCATTCTACCCAACTACTTCCGCCACGGTACACTGCTCCACCCCAACCAAGCGAATAATTACTGCGAAATACACAGTTCCAAAAACGCGGCGCCACCGAGCTGTTCAGGTTGGTATGCACATACACGGCTCCGCCGTTGTTGATCGCGAAATTGTCTATGAAGGTACAGTTGCGAATCAGCGGATAAGCTTCACCTACTACAGCGTCTATAAAAATCGCCGCGCCGCAAACCGTGGGGTCGAAACCCGTTGAATTGATATTGTTTGCAATCGCGTAGCGAAAGATAAATCCGTCGATGAGTGTATTCGAGTCCGGGTTGTCTAAGTACAGTAGATTGTAAGTATTGTCGGTGCTGTCGTCAGCCAGGCCGATATCGCCATCGAAAATGGTGGGATGAGCGGCCCAGTCGCGCTGTGCGAGTTCTGTTTCGTCGCCAGCGAATCCGCCGTATAGTTTTACGCCGCTTTTGAGGTGGAAATGTATGGTACGGTCCGTACCGGACGTTGTACGATATAGCCCCTGCGCCACCCAGACGGTATCGCCAGCCACGGCAGTTTGCATGGCAGTTTGAAGGTCAATGAAAGCATCGAACCAGGAGCTTCCGTCATTTTGACCAGAAGCGGCAGGATTGACGTAGTAGACGGATTGCGAACGAAGGGGCGAGCCCACTACAATAAAGATGAACAATAAAACAATATAGATTTTCATATCGAAAAAAATGGGCCGGCCCTGAAGGGGGCAGGGCCGGCTTGGTCAATTATTAAATCAGAGTTTCAGCAGTTTGACAGTTTGTATCCCATCCACTGTGCGAAGGGTTAAATGGTAGTACCCCGAGTTGTGGCCCAAGTCCGCACTTTCGAGTTGTATTTTTTGTGATCCAGCCTTCAAATCGAGCCCCTGCTCACTAACAATATTTCCCAGTGCATCGCAAATGCTAAGAGTGGCTTTACCGTCATGCGGCACATTGATGTTCAGCCAGATATTTTGACCAAATGGGTTCGGAAATACGCGTATAGTCGGCCCTGTTTCGCTATTGGCAATCGCAGTCAAATGGTATGCCCGACCATCTGCCTCATAGGCTAGTGGCTTTAGACCGTCTGGTTCTTCGAAAAGTTCAAGTTCAGTGTGGCTGATCTCGGTAGATACGTAAAAGTCAAGGTAGCAAAGCGCTTCACCGGTCGCCATCGGTATTTCTTGCCCATGTTGTTCATACCACAACAGTCGCAAGATACCCTCATCAGCATCTGTCGCACCAGCGTAAATTTCTCCATTCGTATTACCCGGTATAAATCCAATGTACTGCATTCGAGTTGGGTCGAAGTGCAATGCACATTGCCAAGCCGCTAAGGCGTCGTTTTGATCTAAAATGATAGGTATCCGCAATATCTGACCTGGCGGAACCAGGGAATTAGTCAGGCGAACGGGCAAAGTGCTATTAATGCGATCTTCAGCATTGTCGCTCGTAAAGCAGGAAATTGGGCTGCTGTCATTTGCCCAGCTGACATCGCCGGTTTTGACAGAATAAAAATTAACATTGTCAGATGCCGAGTTAATTATTTTGGTTAGAGAAGACTGGCAATAGGGATTCGGGTTGGATGCACTGTAGGGGGGATTCGGAGCCGGGTATTGAGTAGGTGGCGTTGAACCGAGAATTTTATATGAAGGAACACCATTAGGGAATGTTGTATATATGCCTAAAAGTAATTTTCGTAGTTCTACTATATCAAATGTAGCAACGACTCCATTACAGTCAATATCTGCTGCGACCTCTTTAAAAGTATTGTTGAATGGATCAGTACCCAAAATATGCTTGGACATCAGCACTAGGTCAAAGGTGCTGACATTATCGAGCCAGCCGCCGCCGCTGATACGACTGCAGGTAACTGTGTAGGGGAACCCGGTTTTGCATGCGCAGAATGACCAGGGGGAATTACCATTTTCAAGAATATCATTGAACTCGCAGTTGGAGCCTGCACCGGATACAGGCTTGGCATTGATCAGATAATCAGCGCAGTCTTGTGTTGATTTGTAAAAAAGGTTCCCGGCCAGCCGCGCAAAACACCTGGAATAATTACCGGTTGTGTAGGGAGGAAGCAGCTCTGGCACACATTTGGGAGAACCGACCACGTCGATGGTGGATTCCAGAAACAAAAACCCGGTTACGCAGCCATCTGTACTTGAAAAAACCAGATCAAATCCGCTGCCTTTGTTCACGAGGGTATTGGTCAGATTGACGGTGGCTTCATACAGCCCTTGCGTCGGGGAGGTAATGGTGAGGCAGTTGGCGCACAGTGAATTGTTCAGGGCTGATACGTTCAGTGGCCCATCAACGGCAAAACGCAAGCGGAAGCGCAGTTCTTCTATATTGAACGAAGCCTGCTGGTAACTCCAGTTTAAAGCCACCCGGTATTTGATTTCGCAATCATTGCCGGAAGTGAGGTCGGTTACGGCCAGATCAAACTCCGGGCATACAGGCGACCCCTGGTAACAAATGGTGGCAGAAGGATAACCGTTTGCAGTCGAATGTGGTACAGAACAACAAACGCCGTTTTGTTTGATCCGGAGCGACTGAATAGTCATCTCGGCGCAATCTCCAATAGATTCATTTAATGGGCCTAACAAGTAAATTTTCAGCAAAAGATCGTGAGCGCTGTTTACGGTCACGTTCTGTGCCAAAGCGCTGATTTCCCGGTACTTGTACCCGCCGCTTTCGTAATCCCGGATTTTGATAGAACAGTTGTCTGGGTCAAGGATTCCGCCCGTACAAGGAAGCAGATCGCTTACCACGTTGCCGAACTCCATGTAGTTCTGCGTTTTTACGAGGGCTACGACTTCAAGTTCTTCCAGAATAGTTCCCGGCGTCAAACCTGTCAGGATAATTGGGATAGGCACCGCGTCAAGGAAGTTGCCCTGGTAGGTTTGCATTTGTTGCGGAACATCAACAAAATAACCTGCGCCTCCCGTACAACTGCCGGGCACAGGCATGGTTATGTTGGGGGAAATTGCACCGCCGTAATTGACGGCTAGTTCACCGGCACAACTCGAACCGAACTGAACATTTTTAGCATATACCGAAATATATGGATTGGACCCAGTACTAGGGTTTTGCCAAGTAACAGGGGAGCCTGCCGGCGCATGTATTACAATCGTAAATAGCAGAGCAGAACCGTTGGTTAAGGGTATTGCCTGGCCTAAGGAAGATGGGTAGCTCGTGTTAAACGGATCCCCCAGATTAAGCGTTACCAAACCAAAACCGGCAGGGTCGTTTTCGACAGAAAACTGTGCGGCGTTCCAGGCCGGAGAACAGGATTCGCGGCTAAGGGCGGTTTCAATATAACTACTCGTTCCGTTAGTATTGATGCGTGCCTGAATGGATAGCCAGCTGTACTCAAAAGAAGTGTAAGATGCGTTTGTCGTGATGTACACTTCATACATCAATTCATCGCAATCCGGTGTCGGGCAACCTGGATTGGTCGGCGTAGATCCTGGCAGCTTGGGCACGATGTTGATTGAAAAGTCAGCAAGCCACGGACATGTGGCTTGTTGCGCGGAAATAAAGTTGGAAAACATACTCAAAAAGATCAGGGGAATTATCCAAATTGGTAACTTCCTTTCCTTTCCTTTTGGGGCCATAAATGCCGGTTCGGGACTGTACATTTCTTGAAGCATAATTGATTGGTTTTAAAAAATAATGAGAAAAAAATTCAGAAAAAAATAATACATCATACCTCCCCAATGGTGCAATGAGCCATTGGAAAATGATTAATAGCCCTTCTCCTTGACCTATCTGCATGTGAACACAAACAGGCTGGGATGAGCCAGGTTTCTCATTACGCTCAAGAAAAAAAGGATTGGCGCCGTTGCAGCGCCAGAAATTCGGCAGGATATTATCATTCACCCTCAATGGTGGTGATAAAATAATACAGTACAAATTTAAGCCCCATATTTGGGACAGTCAAGTTAAATTTTAGGACACGATAGGTAAATCCCCTCACTCCTGCCAATACACCCTTTTTACCCGTTCCGAAATATTCGTAAACACCTCGTAAGGAATGGTTTGCAAAGCCGCGGCCAGTTCCTGTACGGGCGGCATTTCACCAAACACCACCACCTCGTCGCCTTCGCGGGCCTCGGGGATGTCGGTCACGTCGACCATGCTCATATCCATGCACACGTTGCCAACGGTGGGCGCCGGGCGGTTGTGGATGCCCACGGCGTAGCGCCCGCCGCCTGCCAGTCGCAGGAAACCGTCGGCATACCCCACGCTGATGGTGGCGATCCGGCTGGGCCGCTGCACGGTCCCATTGCGGTTGTAACCCACCGTTTCGCCGGCGGGTACGGATTTGATCTGGCTGATGGTCGCTTTGAGGGTATTGACCACCCGCAACTGCTCCTGCAAACCGCTCGAATCGATGCCGTAAATACCGATGCCGAGCCGCACCATGTCAAAGTGGTATTCCGGAAAACGCGCGATGCCGCCAGTGTTGACAATATGGCGCAGCGGGGCGTAGCCCAGGATCGCTACGATGGCGGCATAATTTTTTAAAAACAACTCGGCCTGCCGGCGGGTGAATCCGTCGTGGGCCGGGGCATCACTGGCAGCCAGGTGCGAAAAAACGGACTGCACCCGCAAATTGGGGTGTTGCTGCAAACGCGCGCAAAGCGCCGGCAGGTCGGCCTCCTCAAAACCCAGGCGCCGCATGCCCGTGTCGAGTTTGAGGTGGATGGTGAGCTGCCGGTCGCGACCGGCGTAGCGGATCAGGTCGTCGAACTGCTGGAGGCTGTACACCTCGGGTTCGAGGCGGTAGCGGTACATGGCGTCGAACCCCGAGGCTTCGGGATTGAGCACCAGAATGGGCAATTGTACGCCCGCGTGGCGCAGTTCGATGCCCTCGTCGGCATAGGCTACCCCGAGGTAATCGACTTTGTGAAATTCGAGCAGTTTGGCGACCTCCGCGCCGCCGCTGCCATAGGCCGCCGCCTTCACCATCACGAGCGTTTTGACGCCGGGGCGCAGCAGGCGGGTGTACACGTTGAGGTTGTGCACCATCGCGGCGAGGTTGACTTCCAGCACGGTTTTGTGCGCTTTTTGTTCGAGCCTTCGGGCGATGCGTTCAAACGCGAAGGGGCGGGCGCCTTTGAGCAGGATGAGTTCGTCGTGGAAGTCGAGTTGCGCTATTTTTTGTAAAAAAATCTCCGAATTGGGGAAAAAATCGCTCCGCAGGTCGTCTTTCAAAAAAGCCCGGATGGCGCTCACCGCCGACCCGATGCCGATGAGCCGCTCCACGCCGTGTTCGTGCAGCAGCCGGGCCACTTTTTTGTACAAACTGGCTGCCCGCTCGCCGCTTTGCAGAATGTCGGACAACACCAGCGTGAGCGCCTGTCCCTCGCGGACTTGTTGCCGGGCGAATTGCAGGGCCAGTTGCAGGGAAGCCAGGTCGGTGTTGTAGGCGTCGTTGATCAGCGTGCAGCGGTTGATGCCGGCTTTGAGTTCGAGGCGCATTTCCACCGGCTCCAGGCGGCGCATGCGCACGCGGATGCGGGCTTCGGGCACGTTCAAATACAGCAGCAGCGCCCAGCAATGAATGGCGTTTTCGATGGAAGCGGCGTCGGTGAAAGGGATCAGGATGTTGAGCGTTTGTTCACCATACAGCGCTTCGAGCCGGGTGCCGCCATTCGGGGCGGGGCTTTGCCGCAGGATCCGCAGGTCGGCGGGCCGGCCGGCTTTCGACCAACTGAAGGTTCGCCGCGTTTCACTGGCCCATTCCTGCGCGGCAGCCGCGATTTTGTCGTGATCGGCACAGTAAATCAGCACGCGGGCGTGGTCGAACAGCCGCATTTTTTCCCGCACCTTTTCCTCGTCGCTCTGAAAACCTTCGCGGTGGGCGGGCCCCAGGGTGGTAAAAATGCCGATGTCGGGCCGAATGATCTCCGAAAGCCGCGCCATTTCGCCGGGCCGGGAGATGCCGGCTTCGAAAATCCCCAGATCGTGGCCGGCTTGCATGAGCCAGACGGAGAGCGGAACGCCGACCTGCGAATTGTAACTTTTCGGACTGCGCACGATGTTGTAGTCGGCCCGCAGCAGCTGGTACAGCCATTCTTTCACGATGGTTTTGCCGTTGGAGCCGGTGATGCCGACGACCGGGTAGCGAAACCTGCCGCGATGCGCGGCCGCGATCGTTTGCAGGGCGTCGAGGGTGTTGCCGACGAGCAGGATATTGGAATCGGGCAGTTCGGGCAGTCCTTCGGCGCGGCTGACCACGAAATGCCGGACGCCCGCTTGCCAGGCTTCGCCGAGGTAGCGATGGCCGTCGTGCCGCACGCCCGTCAGGGCAAAAAACAGGGCGTTGGGCGGCGCGGGATGCTGACGGCTGTCGAGCACCAGGTGTTCGATTGCGGCCCCGGGAGCATGTTTTTTCAGCCATTGGGCCGAAAGCAATTGTTGCAGGTCGGAAAGTGTGGTCATACGATGCTGGCACGAGCCCTTGGAAAGCGGGCGAAAATTACCCCGCTGCCGTGTTAATTTTGCCCGTAAAATATTGCTCGGGTGGAAATAAGGATCAACAACGCCGGCGAACTGCCCGGCATTATGCCGCAAGTGTTTGAAGCCCTGGCCGGGCGCCGCAAAATTGCCCTGTACGGCGAAATGGGGGCGGGAAAAACGACCTTCACCGCCGCGTTTTGTCGCCATCTGGGCGTCAGGGACGCGGTGGCGAGCCCGACGTTTTCTTTGGTCAATGTCTATGCCGGGCACTTGGCCGACGGGACGGGCGTCGCGGTGCATCACCTCGATCTTTACCGCCTGAAAACCCCGCAGGAGGCTTTCGACATCGGGATCGAAGAGATGCTCGACGACGCTTCTTATTGCCTCATCGAATGGCCGCAACTGGTGGAAACCCTGCTGCCGGCCGACACGGCGAAAATTGACATCGAAATGCTGGACGAAACCCGGCGCCGCATTTTAATTTTGTGATCAGTCATGATGGAAACCATTAACGTCGCAACGCCCCAGGCGGAAACCCTGGCCGTATTGCCCAAACAACAACGGTTGTTTATCGGCGTACCAAAAGAGACCATACTGCAGGAACACCGCGTGGCGCTGGCGCCGCATTCCGTGGCAACGCTCACGGCCCACGGCCACCGCGTGCTGGTGCAAAGCGGCGCCGGCGAGCAATCGAAATACAGCGATCACGAATATTCGGAAGCCGGCGCGGAGATTGCCGGCAGCCCGGAGGAGGTGTTTAAAGCCGATGTTTTGGTCAAAGTCGCGCCGCCCACCCTGGCCGAGATCGACCTGATGCGGCCCAACCAGGTGATTATTTCGCCCATCCACCTGCCCCTGCTCAACGCCGAGTACATTCAGAAACTGCAAAAAAAGCGCGTCATTGCCCTCGCCATGGAGTACATCCGCGACGACGATACGGGCGTGTTTCCGCTGGTGCGCGTCATGAGCGAGATCGCCGGCATCAGCGCCATCCTGATCGCGGCCGACCTGCTGGCCACGGCCCGGGGCGGCAAAGGCGTGCTGCTGGGCGGCATCGCGGGCGTGCCACCGGCCAAGGTCATCATCCTCGGCGCGGGCGTGGTGGCCGAGTTTGCCACGCGCACGGCCCTGGGCCTGGGCGCCGAGGTGCGCATTTTCGACAACAACGTGTACAAACTGATGCGCCTGCAAAAACACGTAGGCCGCCAGCTTCATACCTCGGTCATCAACCCCATCCACCTGCGCGAACAACTCATCACCGCCGACGTGGCCATCGGCGCCCTGCATTCGGCGCAGGCCAATACGCCCATCGTCGTGTCGGAAGACATTATCCGGCAAATGAAACCCGGCTCGGTCATCGTCGACGTGAGCATCGACCAGGGCGGCTGTTTCGAAACCTCCGTCACGACCAGCCACGACGAGCCTACTTTCGTCAAACACGGCGTAATCCACTATTGCGTGCCCAACATCCCCTCCCGCGTCGCGCGCACGGCCTCCGACGCCATCAGCAATATCCTGACTTCCCTGCTGCTGAAAGCCGAGACGGGCGGCATTCACACGCTCATCACCAGTCATCCCGGCCTGCGCAACGGCGTGTACACCTACAAAGGCTCGCTGACGAATGCCTACCTGGGCGAGCGGTTTCAGATCAAAACGACTAATCTGGATTTGTTGATTACGTCGGATTTTTAGGGCCTCACCCCGGCCTCACCCCGGCCTCACCCCCCGGCCCCCTCTCCGAAGGAGAGGGGGAGGCGATGGGAAGGGGTTAAAATGCTGAAATTCAATTTGTTAAATCTCCAAAGGAGAGGGGCGATCGTAAGGGTGTTGGGCGGGATTGAAGCGGCTCGGCTGTAAAGCCCTGTTGTAAAAGATTGGGTGGAGGGCAGAAGGTGAAAGGTTTTTTGTGGTTTTTTTAACCCCAATTACCCTTCTTTTCCCCAAAAAACGCCCCATGCCCAATTTTTTAAATCCTGTTCATCCTGTCAACAAAAAAGAAAAACCTGTCCCGAACAACACGCCGAGAAGCCTTTTTTAAGGTAAAAAGGCAGATTTCTGTGTCTTACATTTGTGCCACACAGAACCGAACGAAACGCCGCCGTGCCAGGACCCCGTAACATTTTGAATTTTTACCTTTTTACTTTTTGAAGAAGTCCCTCTCCGGAGGGATTTTTTATGCGGCTTATGCGGGGCGAAGGCAACATACGTTGTGCCGCTATGCGGCATTTTTGCTCCTCACGATTGGGGTTATATACGTTGTGCCGCGCTGCGGCAGGGAACGGGTAGATCCATTTCGGACAGGATTGACCATACCCCAATAACATGCGCCTGCCCCAACTGCCGCATCGCGGCACAATGTATGTAGCTCCCCGGGTTGTCCCGCGAGCGTTTTGCGCCGCATCGCGGCATCATGTCTCCTCGTAATGAATCAGGTTTTAGACAACAACGGGCTTCGCCCCGCGTACGGACGTAAAAAAATCCCTCCGGAGAGGGACTTTTTCAAAAAGTAAAAAGGTAACAATTCAAAATTTTACGGGGTCCTGGCAAGGCGGAAACCGACATTGAAGTCGCGGAAGGCCGGGCTGACGCTGTTGCGGCGGGCGACACGCGCGAAAGCGGGCGTGTAGCTCCACGAGCCGCCGCGGCTGACGCGGTAGGAGCCTCGCGGGTTGTCGACCCAGGCCGAACCATCGGTCGGCGGGTTGTCCTTGTAGCTGCCGTGCCAGTCGTCTTCGCAGCATTCCCACACGTTGCCGCTCATGTCGTACAGACCGAGTTCGTTGGGCTTTTTTTCGCCGACGGGGTAGGTTTTCGATCCCGAATTTTCGTTGTACCACCCGACCTCTTTCAGGTCGTTACTGCCGGCGTACTGGAATCCTTTGGACAAGCGGCCGCCGCGCGCGGCGTATTCCCACTCGGCCTCGCTGGGCAGGCGGAATTTTTGTCCCGAGGTTTTTGAGAGCCAGTCGCAGTAGGCCCTGGCGTCTTCCCAGCTGACATTGATAACCGGCCGTCGGCCCCGGCCCCAGCCCTGGTCGGCGGGTTTGTCGCGTTTGGTATCGGCACAGAATCGATCGTATTCGTCGAAGGTCACGGGGTATTTTCCCAGGTAAAAATCTTTCACGGTGACCTTGTGAACAGGTTTTTCATCGGCATCTCCGTCCTCGCTGCCCATCTGAAACGTCCCGCCTTCGATCAGGATCATGTCGGGCAGGTTTTGGGTTTTGCTTTCCTCAGCTATTTCTGATTTAACCGATTCTTTGGCGGCTTCCTTCTTTTGTCGATTGGCCTCCTTGCTTTTCGCATTTTCGATCTGCTTTTGCACATCGTTGCGGGTTTGGAGCATTTCTGCGAGTTTTTCGCGTTTGGAAACGATCCGTTCTTCTACCATTTTGATCTTGGCAGAGCGAATTTGCGCTTCGAGTTGACCTTCCGTGGCAGCGATTTTTTTCTGTTGGAAGTTAAGTTCTTCTTCATCACGACGAATGCTGTCCTCCATGCGGCGCACGGCATCAAGCAAGCCGCTGAGGCGGCGCTCGTGACGTTCAAATGTTTCAGCGGCAGCTTTCTGGTGGGCCTCTTCCTCGACTTTGCGCTGGGCTTCCTGTTCGGCCGCCTGCCGTTTGCGTTCGGCCTTTTCTTTTAGTTTTCGGGCCATGGACAGCTCGCCTTCGAGGGCGTGTACTGCCGTTTCCGCTTCGTCGCGGTGGTTGTCGTGGTCTTCGAGGTAGGTCGCGTAAACCTCGATCTTGTCTTCGGGGCTGTCGGCGGCGGCGACTTCGGCCAGTGTTTTTTTCCAGGCGGCTTCGTCGCGGTTGTGGCGGAGTTTTTCTGTCTTTTCCGCCTCTGTTTTCCGGCGCAGGGCGTCCTGTTCGGCTGCCAGCGCGGCCTCGCGGGCGGTTTTATCGGCGGCGATTTTTTCCTGAATGCCGGGAATGAGTCGGTGCAACTCGCGCAGGGCGGCGGCCCAGGCCGAACTTTGGCTGAGCCAGGCTTCCACGGCGAGCAGGCTGCGTTGGGGGTCGAGGGGCAGCATCTGCACGTTTTTAAAGTCGGGCAGGAGGTCCCAGAGGCAGTCGCGCACGAGGATGGGTACAAACTGCGTGACGCCTTGTTGTTTGCGCGCCAGAGCAGTTTTGAGTTCTTTTTTCTGGATAAAATCGGAAAAAAGCGAGGCCTCGCTCACGAGCATGAGCACCAGATCGCTCTCGTCGAGCTTTTGCTCGATGCTTTTTTCCCACTCCTCACCGGGCAGGAGATGCGAGTCGTCCCACACCTCGAGCAGGGCGAGTTGCTCCAGAGGAGTGAGATGGCGGCGCAGGGCGGATTTGAACGCTGCATCGTCGCGGGCGTAAATGATAAATGTCTTAAGCGGCGGATGTTCCATGAAGCCGTTGGGGGAATGAGGGCAAAAATAAAAGGATTTTCCTAAGGCCCTGCCTACTCCTTGCACAGCCGCAGCACCTGCGCGAACATCTCCTCTTCGAGGCCCGAATAGTAGCCTTTGTGTCGCCAGGCCAGACGGCCCTGTTTGTCGAAGATAAAGACCTGCGGCAGGCCGTTCAGTTCGCCGGGCAGCACCTGGCTGAACCCCCGGTAGCGGTCCCACCACACCTCGAAAGGGTATTGTTTTTCCCGGGCGCGTTTGCCGACCTGACGGAAACGCTCGGGAAAATCGGTCGAAACGGCCAGCATGCGGAAGTCTGCCTGTTGTTTCCATTCCGGGTATTTTTTGGTGTACACGTCGAGTTCGATCTGGCAGGGGTAGCAGGTGGTGAGCCAGAAGGCGAGCACCGTCACCTCACCTTTGCGCAGCAGGGTTTTGGAAGAAATGCTCTGGCTGCTGTCGGGACTGACCAGGGTGATGTTGAACGGAAAGGTCGTGTCGGCGGGCGCGACGAACTGCGCGCGGAGGGGTGAAATCAATAGCAGGGCGGCCGTGCAGGCTAGCAGGTATTTATACATGGAGAAAAATTTTTACAAAAAAAAGCCGCCCGACGGCAAATCCGGCGTGACGCGGGAGCAGAATTAACGTCCCATTAACCGTTTGAAAGAATTTGGCAGCCTAACCTGCCGGCTTTGGTCGCTTTTTCGTCTCTTTGCAGGCGAATTTCTTTCAAACTGTTACGGACAACGTTGGTCGCTACCGAAAAGATAACGGTCTCACCTACCGACAGCGAGTTGATCGCCCGGTATTTGCGGACGCAGAACACGCACGATTTCACCCTGCTGTACCGCCGGTACGCCGGCAAGGTGTTTGCCAAATGCATTTCCATGCTTGGCGACGAAGCAATGGCGCGTGATGCAACGCAGGACATCTTTATCAAGGTGCTGCTGAACTTGTCGAAGTTCAACGAACAGTCTTCTTTCTCTACCTGGGTGTATTCGATCACGTACAATTACTGCATCGATATGATCCGGAAAAAGAAAAAAGTGCCGCTGATCTTCACGGAAGATATCGGGAAAGTAGGCGAAAAGCCCGAAGTGGAAGTGCCCGACAGTGTTTTGCTCGAAATGAAACAGGACAGGCTGGAACAAGTGCTCGAGCGGCTTCCGCCGGGCGACAAGGCCATTCTGCTCATGAAATACATCGACGACCTGCAAATCAAAGACATCGCCGACGTACTGGACAAGTCCGAAAGCGCGATCAAAATGCAGATCATGCGAGCCAAACAAAAAGCCCAGGCCATCCACGAAGAACTTTTCAACGCCGACCCGCTCGAAACCTGAATTTCTAATCCTTTAATCATCCTGATCACCGATGACAAAGCTATTTGCCTTGTCTTCCAAAACATCAAGTTTATGGAAAGTAGCTTTCACAAAATGCACCGGGATAGGGAAGTCCAACTGCCGGAGGACCTGGAGCACCATATCGTGCAACAGGTGAATAATCTTGCCGTGTTTGGCAAGGTAGTGGAACTTTTTATCCCCAATGCATTGCACACTGCCGCCCGACTGATCGGCGGCGACGGGCCGCACGACCCGGCCGGCTCCGATGGCCGGTTCTCGGCCGACGATTGGCGCCGACCCCCCAACCGCTGATCTATTGCTCCTTACCACGTTGCTCGATACCGCATGAACAGTCTTCTACTTTTTCAAAACCCCATCCCGACCGACGGTCCTCTTGCACAACTTTTTGCCCAGTTTTCTGCCGCTTTTCCCAAAATGGTGGCAGCGCTGAGCGTGCTCCTCGTCGGCTGGCTGATCTCCAAACTGCTCCGCAGGGTGCTGCGCGGCGTGCTCGAGCGCGTCGGGATCGACCGCCTCGCCGAACGCCTCAACGATATCGACATCGTGCAGCGCAGCGGTATGACGATCCGACCCTCGGGCATGATCTCAAGCGCGGTGTACTACGTGCTGATGCTGTTCTTCGTGATTGCCGCTACCGACCTGCTGGGCGTGGCGGCCATCACGCAACTGGTCACCGACGTGATCAATTACCTGCCCTCGCTGTTCACGGCCGCTATCGTGTTTCTGCTGGGTATTTTCGTGGCCGACATGGTGCGCAGCATCGCCCAGACGGCCCTCAAATCGCTGGGCATTCCCTCGGCCAATATGATCGCCTCGGCGGTGTTTTATTTTCTGTTTATCACCGTGTCGGTCAGCGCGCTGGCACAGGCAAAGGTCAATACCGATTTTATTGCCAACAACCTGACCATGATCATCGCGGCGGCGGCTGGCGCTTTCGCGCTGGGCTACGGCCTGGCGGCCCGCCACCTGGTAGCCAATTACCTGGCCAACCATTACAACCGCGACAAGGTGCGGGTCGGCTACGACGTCAGCATCGACGGGGTGCGCGGGAAAGTCGTCCTGATCGATTCGACCTCGATGATCCTGCAAACCAACGACCGGGCGATCATCATTCCCCTGAGTAAACTGACCACGGAAAAAGTCGAAGTGCATTACCCCGAAGGGCAGGAAGACAACCTGCTCAACCCGGGACAATAAAACTGCCGGCCGTCTCCCCCCCCATTGCGGGCCTTCCCTGTACGAAAACAATGCTTTCCCGGTTGAAAAAGCGACCGAGGCTCCCGTATCGACGCGCCAATCCATTCACCAACCATTCATAATTGTATGAAAAAGCTTTTCCCGATTCTGCTCATGTTCCTTTGGGCCCAGGCTGCTTTCGGCCAGGAGGCCGGCAATGGCCGGCTCGACGAAATCAGTAAAATGGCCATGCGCGATACCTTCGGCTGGACCACCGGCGGCGGTATCGGTCTCGACCTCGGCGGCATGGGCCTGCTGAACCCGAAAGTAGGCGCCGGCGCCAACCGCCTCGGTATCGGCGGCCTCGGCACCCTGTTTGCCAACCGCAAAGAAGCCAAATGGTACTGGAACAACCAGTTCTCCATCCAGCTCTCGGCCCAGCGCCTCGGCCGTACGGTCACCAGCCAACCCAAAGTCGGTTTTCAGAAAAACCTCGACGTATTGCGCCTCGGCACCCGCTACGGCCACAAACTCGGCAACGATAAATGGTTTGTCGCTATCGACGGTTTCGCGCAAACCCTGGCCCTGAAAACCTACGCCAGCAACTACCTCAAACCCATAGACGCCGAAGACCGCGTAGTGGCCAAATTATTCTCGCCCCTGCTCGCCACCGTCTCGCCGGGTATCGACTACAAACCCAACGAACACCTTTCGTTTTTCTACTCGCCTTGCGGCTCGCAGATCATCTTTGTGGCCGACGACGCCATCGCTGCCACGGGCGTGCACGGCAACGACGTCACCCGCGACGATCAGGGCCGCATCACCGAGTACAAAAACACGTTCTTCGGTCTGGGCTCCGAACTGAAAGCCGGCTACAACAACAAATACTTTGGTAACCGCCTCTCCGTCAACAGCAACCTGCGCCTCTTCTCCAATTACCTGAAAGAGCCGCAAAACGTGGACGTGCTGTTCAGCAACAATTTCAGCATTTCCATTTTCAAAGGTCTCTCGCTCGACCTGCTGGCCGAATACTTCTACGACCACGACGTGAAAGTGAAAAAAGACCTCAACGGCGACAACATCTACGACGTTACCATCAACGCCGACGGCACCACCTCCGGCCCCGATCGCCTCGGCCGCGGCGGCCAGACCACGGGCGCCTTTTTGTTGAAATACAGTGTGATTTTTTAAGCTAACGAGGTTGATGAGGTTGATGGGGTTTATAAGGTTTATAAAAGGGTTGTTGTTGCTCCATTTTTATAAAATGGATCGTATTAATTTCCCAGGCGCACAATTACCCCTTTTATAAACCTTATAAACCCCATCAACCTTATCAACCCTAACTCATCATCGAATCCTCCACCCATGCGCATCCTCATGGTTTGTCTCGGCAACATTTGCCGAAGCCCGCTTGCAGAAGGTATTTTACAGGACAAAATTGCGAGCCGCGGGCTCGACTGGCAGGTCGACAGCGCCGGCACGGGGCACTGGCACGTGGGCGACCGGCCGGATTCGCGCTCTGTCGCCGTGGCGCGGCGCTACGGAATCGATATCACGGGACAGCGCGGGCGGCAGTTCAAACCCCAGGATTTTGAGCGTTTCGATCATATCCTGGTGATGGACGATCAAAACCTGCGCGACGTGCTGCGGCAGGCTCAATCGGACGAACAGCGCGCAAAAGTCAGGCTCATCCTGGATTACAGCCATCCGTCCGGTGGCCGGGTCGTTCCCGACCCTTATTACGACGACGACGGGTTCGAGCAGGTGTTTCAAATGCTCGACGAGGCCTGCAACGCTTTTATTGAACAGCATCTTTGACCGACCATGCGCTTTTTTCTCACACTTGCCTACAAGGGAACCGCCTACGCCGGCTGGCAACGCCAGCCCAACGCGGTATCGGTGCAGTCAAGGCTGGAAGAAGCGCTGAGCACCCTGCTCCGTCACCCGGTCGAACTGACGGGCTGCGGCCGAACCGACGCAGGCGTGCACGCCAGGTATTACGTCGCACATTTCGATACTGCCGACGCGTTGCCGGCTTCTTTCGTGCGGGCTGTCAACAGCCTGCTTCCACCCGACATCGCGGTGTTCGGCGCCGGACAGGTGCCCGACGAGGCCCATGCGCGCTACGATGCTTTCGAGCGCAGCTACGAATACCACATCTCCCTCAGAAAGGATCCCTTTGCCACCGAACTGGCCTGGTTTTATCCGCAACACACCAAACTGGACCTTGCTCCCATGCAGGAGGTGGCCGGGATGTTGCCCATGTTCGAAGCGTTCGCCCCGTTTTGTAAAAGCGACAGCGGGCTGGAACATTTCAGGTGCGAGTTGAAATCGGCCGCCTGGGAGCTGGCGCCCGAACGCCACCGACTGGTGTTTCACATCACAGCCAATCGTTTTTTGCGCGGCATGGTGCGGCTCATCGTAGGCGCCTGCATTCAGGCCGGGCGCGGCAAACTGCACCCGGAGGAGATCAGGGTCGCACTCCAACAACAGCAGCCGCTTTCTTTGTCGCTCAGTGTGCCCCCTCAGGGGCTTTTTTTGACCTCGGTGGCTTATCCGTTTCAGTTTTAAGCCTCAGCCTGACCAGGCTCATTCCTGCGTTTGACGAGCGTCATTGCCCCGGCCTGTTTTCGTGATGACTTTTGTACCAGTTCTTCACGATAACAGTACAACTACCATGCAACGCATCCTTCTCCCCACCGACTTCTCCGAAAATGCCAGTCATGCTCTGCGGGTCGCTGCGACGTTGGCTACCAAGGTCAAAGCCAAACTGGAGTTGATTCATATCAATACCGCAGTCGCGTACTCTCCTCCGTTGCCTGAATACTACGGCGGCGATCTGTACGATACGACAGAATACTACGAAACCGCTGCGCGCGAGCTGCACAACATCAAAAAGGAAATAACCGAAAGCCCGGATTTTGCAGGGCTTGAAATGGAAACACGGATCGAAGAAGGCTTTTTGTTCTCGTCCGTTCGCCGCATCGCTGAAGAAGACAAGGTTGACCTTGTTGTGATGGGCACGAAAGGCGCTTCGGGGGTCAATGAGTTTTTCATCGGCTCCAACACGGAAAAAGTAATTCGCACAGCGCCCTGCGCGGTGCTGACCGTTCCCGAAAAGTCGGGAGAATTTAATCCGAAAGTGGTGATCATGCCGACGACCCTGCGCAAGGATCAGGCGCCGGCCTTCGAATGGATCGCACAACTTCAAAAGGTTTTCCCGCTGAAAGTCAAGGTATTATACCTGAATAATCCCGCCGACCTTGACGACGATAAAGAAATTGAAAAAACAGTACAGGGCTTTGCAGATGCTGCCGGTTTGCGCGATGTCGAAACGTTTGGCAGCACGAGTACCTTCAACGAAGAGTCGGCCATCCTCAGTTTTGCTCAGGAACAAAAGGCAGATTTGATTGCCATGGTGACCCACCAGCGCAAGGGCTTGTCCCACCTGCTGTTCGGCAGCCTTACCGAAGATGCAGCCAACCACTCCGACATTCCGGTGCTCAGCATCCCGGCCCGTTAAAGAAAATAGTTCAGGACACGACAGGGTAGTTTTCTGTTCGGCGGCAGCAACCTGCAAAAGGACTGCCGCCGCTTTTTTTTATCTTTGCGGGGATGACGTTTTCTTCAAAATTGATGGAAAAAGCCGTGGAGGCTTTTGCGAGCCTGCCCGGTATTGGCCGAAAAACAGCGCTGCGCCTCGTACTTTACCTGATCAAACAGGAAAAAGGCGTCACCGAACGTTTTGCCGAGGCCCTCACGGGATTGCGCGAAGGCATCCGCGAATGCAAACTGTGTCACAACCTTTCGGACGACGAAACCTGCCAGATTTGCAACGACCAGCGGCGCGACCGCTCGCTGATCTGCGTGGTGGAAAATATCCGCGATCTGATGGCCATCGAAGAAACTGGACAGTATCGCGGCCTTTACCACGTGCTGGGCGGGGTTATTTCACCGATCGAAGGGGTAGGGCCTGCCGATTTGACGATCGATGCCTTGCTGGCGCGTTTGCCGGGTGGAGAGGTGCAGGAGATTATCATGGCCATCAGCCCAACGATCGAAGGGGAAACCACCGTCTATTATTTGTCCAAAAAGCTGCATGCCGCGGGTGTACAGGTCAGCGCGATTGCGCGTGGCGTCGCATTTGGCGGCGATCTGGAGTATGCCGACGAGTTGACACTCGGTCGTTCTATCGTTGCAAGAGTGCCTTACACGGCGAAATAATCCCGGTTTTCCCGGCTTAATTTTGTATTTTAATCCTTTTGAAGCCGACCTGATCGGCTTCCGTCCGACAGTATCCCTCCCAAATTCGATACACAAGCCCCGTTAATCGACCACGGAAGTGCGGCATTCCGGCGGCGACGGATTACCTTTGCGCGTTGAATTTAGCCCGTCTCTATGAAACAAACGACGATTCAAAACCCGGTTTTTGTACGCGGTGTCGGTCTGCATACCGGCAAAGCGGTCACTTTGACGTTCAAACCGGCGGAAATCAACCACGGTTTCCGCTTTCAGCGCATCGATTTGCCCGACCAGCCGGTCGTGCCCGCAGATGTAAAAAATGTGATTTCCACCAATCGGGGAACTACCCTTCGCATCGGCGATGCCCAGGTGTCGACCGTCGAACACGTATTGTCGGCGCTGACGGGCCTGGGTCTCGACAACGTGCTACTGGAGATCGATGGCCCCGAAATGCCGATCATGGACGGCACGGCCATGCCTTTTGTCGAGGCACTACAACACGCCGGCCTGGTTGAACAGGATGCCGAACGCGAATATTTCGTCATTGAGGAGCCGATCTCCTACAAAGACGAAGTCACCGGCACCGAATTGCTCGCCTTGCCGGCCGATGCTTTCGAGGCGACCGTCATGGTGGATTTCAACTCGAAAGTGCTGGGTCCGCAATTTGCCGCACTGGCCGGCATGGAGGAGTACACCAGTGAGATTGCACCCTGCCGTACGTTCGTGTTTCTGCACGAACTCGAGAAATTGCTCGAAATGGGCCTGATCAAAGGCGGCGACCTCGACAATGCCATCGTCATCGCAGATCGTATGATGGACCCCAAAGAACTCGAAGACCTCGCCCGCAAACTGGGCAAACCCGGGGTGAAAGTAGAAGCCGAAGGGGTGCTGAATACGGTGCAACTGCGCTTTCAGAATGAACCGGCCCGCCATAAATTGCTCGATGTGATCGGTGATCTGGCGCTGGTCGGCAAGCCCATTCGCGGAAAAGTAGTGGCCACCAAGCCCGGCCACACGGCAAATGTTGAATTTGCCAAGCTGTTGAAAAAACATCTTAGCGACCAAAGACGTTTGCACGGCATTCCAAAATACGACCCTGAGAAGGAGCCGGTGTACGATATTGCAGGGGTGACCAAAATGCTGCCCCACCGCTTCCCGTTCCTGATGGTCGACAAAGTGGTGGAGATATCCGAAAACCACGTAATCGGGATTAAAAACGTTACGATGAACGAGTCTTTTTTTCAAGGCCACTTCCCGAATAATCCCATCTTCCCCGGCGTGCTCCAGATTGAAGCAATGGCGCAAACCGGCGGTATTCTGGCCCTACACAACGTGCCCGATCCCGGAAATTGGGACACGTACTTTTTAAGGATCGACAACACCAAATTCAAAGCCAAAGTCGTGCCGGGCGACACTTTAATCCTGAAGCTGGAACTAATTGAACCCATTCGTCGCGGCATCGTTCATATGCACGGTGCAGCCTATGTCGGCAGCAAACTGGTCTCGGAGGGTGAACTGACCGCCCAGGTCGTCCGCCGCCGTACAGAGGCAACAGAGACGCAGTCCAGCTGATTTATTTTCCACCGGACAAGCAAAATTGCGGATGCCGTGAATCAGGTCCCGTCTTTCGCGATTTGCCCATGCACAATCATGAAGTTTTTAGATGAGCTTTTCCAACGGCTTACGGGTGATTCACCCAAATGCACAAATCGGTAAAAACGTTACGATCAGCCCCTTCACGGTGATCGAGGAAGACGTCGTCATCGGCGATAATACCTGGATCGGTCCCAACGTGACGATTTTTAACGGAGCCCGTATCGGGGAAAAATGCCGCATTTTTCCCGGCGCCTCTGTCAGCGCCATTCCCCAGGATCTTAAATTCAAGGGCGAGCAAACGACCCTCGAAATCGGGAATGGCGTTACCGTCCGCGAATTTTGCACCCTCAACCGCGGCACCAGCGCCGAAGGCCGGACGGTCATCGGCGACAATTGCCTGCTGATGGCTTACGTGCACGTAGCGCACGACAGCGTGATCGGCCGCAACTGCGTGCTGGCCAACAACGTCACCCTCGCCGGCCATATCACGATCGGCGACTATGCCACGCTTGGCGGCATGGTGGCCGTGCACCAGTTTGTGCGCATCGGCGACCAGGTCATGATCGGCGGCGGCTCGCTCGTCGGCAAAGACGTGCCGCCTTACGTCACGGCCGCCCGCAACCCGCTCAGCTACGCCGGCGTGAACACCATCGGCCTCGAACGCCGCAAATTCACCCACGAAGAAATTCACCACATCGAGGATATCTACCGCGTCCTTTTCGTTCGCGGCCACAGCGTGCGCCGCGCCCTGCGCATCATCGAGGAGGAAATCGCCCCCTCGGTTCATCGCGAACACATCCTCAACTTCATCTACGGCGCCAAGCGCGGCCTCATGAAAGGCTTCCGCTCGCTCCACGGCAAAACCCGCGTGGCAGAGCCCGTTCTGGGATGAAGTTTTGAAGATTCGAATGTTTGAGCCTTCGGCGAAAAATACCTTTTGCCGAAGGCTCAAAGTATTATGAAACCGTTTTAAAACGGTTTACAGGGGAAAATCCCGGGCATGCTCTTATGGAAATCTCGCTTACCAATGCCGGCAAACGCTATCGCCTCGACTGGATTTTTCGGGGCATCGACTACACATTCCGCAGCGGGGAGCGCTATGCCATTCTGGGGCCCAACGGGTCGGGCAAATCCACCCTTTTAAAGGTGCTTTCCGGGCACCTTTCACTCTCCAAAGGCGCCATTGCTTTTCAAAAGGATCAAAAAGCCATCCCCGACGACGCGGTGTACCGCTATGTCAGCTACGCCGCGCCTTACATCGAACTGATCGAGGAATTTTCCCTGGAAGAATCGCTCCGCTTTCACGCCCGCATGCGACCTCTGTTGCCGGGCTTCACGCCTGCCCGTTTGTACGAGCTGCTCGCACTGCCAAGGGCGCGCACCAAGGAAGTCCGCTTTTTTTCGTCGGGCATGAAACAACGGCTCAAACTGGCCCTCGCCGTTTGCTCGGACACGCCCGTGCTGCTGCTCGACGAGCCGACGACCAATCTCGACCTCAATGCCATCGACTGGTACCAGCATCTGGTGCGCGAATACGCGGGCGACCGGCTGGTGATTCTCGCTTCCAACGACCCGGTCGATGCCGAGTTTTGCCGCATTCACCTGAACATTCTGGATTACAAACCTTCCCAGGCTTAGCCCAGCAGGCTAATCAGCTCGTCCAGCCCGAGCGTTTGTTGTTCGCCGGTAGCCTGATTTTTCAATTGCACCGTTCCGTTTTGCATTTCCGTTTCGCCGGTGATGGCGATGAACGGAATATTGCGCTTGGCGACGTATTCGAACTGCTTTTTCAATTTTCCGGGCTCGGGATAGACCTCCACGGGAATACCCGCAGCACGCAGGCGGCTTGCGCAGGCGAAGGCGTAGTCGTGCGAGGCTTCGTCGAAGGCTGCAAACAGCACCTTGACGCTTTGGTCGAGCGTTTCGGGGAATAGCTGCAAGCCTTCGAGCACGTCGTAAATGCGGTCGGCGCCAAACGAAATGCCCACGCCCGGCAGGCCAGGCATGCCGAACACGCCCGTCAGGTCGGCGTAGCGACCGCCGCCGCCGATGCTGCCCATGGCGAAATCCCTGGCGGCCACTTCGAAAATGCAGCCGGTGTAATAGCTGAGGCCGCGGGCCAGGGTGATGTCGAAACGAATTTCGTTGTGCAGGGTGGTTTGGGACAAATAGCGGTACACGCGATCGAGTTCGTTGAGGCCGAGCAGGCCGGTCGGGCTGTTGGCAAAGGCCGGGCGCAGGGCTTCGGGCGTTGCGGTAGTCAGGATTTTTTCGATGGTGTCGATGGCTGCCGCGCCGATGTTGCGTTCCGCCAGTTCCTTGCGCACCCCTTCGGGACCGATTTTATCGAGCTTGTCGATCGCCACAGTCATGTCCATAAACTGGTCGGGGATGCCCGCGGCTTCGGCGATGCCGTACAGAATTTTGCGGTTGTTGATTTTGATCACGACCGGCAGTCGCAGCTGACGGAAGGCTTCGTCGTAAATCTGCGCCAGTTCGGCTTCGTACAGCAGGCTGTCGGAGCCAATCACATCGGCGTCGCACTGGAAAAACTCGCGGTAGCGCCCGCGTTGCGGCCGGTCGGCCCGCCAGACGGGCTGAATCTGGTAGCGTTTGAAAGGCAGGACGAGCGCGTGGCGGTTCATGACCACGTAGCGGGCGAAGGGCACGGTCAGGTCGTAGCGCAGTCCGCGTTTGGCGATGCTTTTGAGCAATTTGTTGGAATCGCGGGTGGCCAGCGCCTCGGCATCGGCGTCTTTGAGGTAATCGCCGTTGTTGAGAATTTTAAACAAAAGCTTGTCGCCCTCATCGCCGTATTTGCCGGTCAGGGTGGAAAGGTTTTCCATGGCCGGGGTTTCCAGCGGCTGAAACCCGAATTTGACAAAAACGGCGCGTATGGTATCGAAAATATAGTTGCGGCGGCGCACCTGTTCGGGGCCGAAATCGCGGGTGCCTTCCGGCAGTGAGGGTTTGGACATGGCGGTTATGACAATTTACAACCTGAATAAAGCCGGAAAGTGCCAATTGGTTCCCGAACGGAGCCGATTGGCACTTTCCATTGGCCGGCAAAAATAACAAATGACGGCGATTAGCCGGGCACGACGACACTGTCGGTCGTGGCGAACAACAGCCCTTTCGAAGCCAGCGTGCCAATGATCAGCAGCGCGGCAATGGTGGTGTAGATGGCCAGTTTTTTAAACTTGTCGGTGTCGTTGGCTGCTTTTTTGGAAAAAGTGCGACCCAACTGGATGAGCACCACGGCGATGACCATCGTGGTGAGGTGCTCCACGCCGAAATAGCGTTGCCAGGAGTCTTTCATGGCGGCGCCCATATCGCTGCGGGCGAGGGTGGTCAGCGGGCTTTGAAAATACAGCAACAGGCCCAGCACCAACTGGAGGTGGGTCAAACCGAGCAATGACACGGAGGCGGTATTGTCCAGTTTTTCATAGGTTTTTTTGCCCAGCCAGCCGCTGTATGCGCGGTAAAGCACAAAAACGAGGGCCAGCAACAGGAGGTAGCGGTTGTAGGAATGCAGAGTGTCGAGGACAGCGTACATGGTAGCGAATGATTGGTTGTAGAATTCAGGACAGCAGGGGCGCACAAAACCCCTCGCGGTAAAAGTAAAGGCTTTCTCCCAAATGCCCCGAAAGGGGCTTTCACATGAAAATTTTTTTACGACGATGTGACCTGTTTAAAAACCGGCGTATCAATAGTGTCTTTCCCAAAGACTGATTTGCTATGAGAAAACCTGTTTTAATACGGTAGGAAGATTGTTTTCATTTGGTTTTTTGGGGTTTGGCCGCTTGACGAAACGTCAGGCGGCTTTTTTTCTGTAGCGCGACTGTAGCGCCGACCTACAGGTCGGCGCTGTTGAGAGCAGCAACGCCCCGCGATTACAAGCCAATGTACAAATCGGGGATTAACGGGCTTTTCGTTCGAATCTTTCAGGGCCATCGCGGGACATTTCTTCTCTCAGCGTCGCCGACCTGTAGCGCCGACCACCAGGTGGGCGTCGCTGAGAGAAGAAAATTCCCGCGATGGGCCTGGAACATTCGAACGAAAAACCCGTTAAAACCCGATTTGTAACTTGGGGTGTTATGGC
>JBGAHL010000016.1:0-111835 GCA_044226205.1 Saprospiraceae bacterium | reverse complement strand
CCCCTTGACTTGCATGTATTAGGCCTGCCGCTAGCGTTCATCCTGAGCCAGGATCAAACTCTCCATCGTGTATTCTTTAGCATGACCAACCACCGAAATGGCTAATCACACCAGTCTTTCTTAAATGTCCTGGCTTCTTATTCGTGAATCTCCTCTTCCTTACCTTCTTATCTTATTCACCCACACTGTCAATGAACTTTTATTCAAAACCAACTCACTAAAGAATTGGCATATTGAATTTGATTTTTCGCTTCTTTTCAAAGCGGGCTGCAAAGATAGGAACACCTGAACTTTACCGCCAAACTCATTCGCAATTTTTTTAGAAAATTTCTTTTCGAACTGCTTTTGAGTATCGCCTTCCGTTGAAAGCGGCGCAAAGGTAAGGCGATTTTCAAATCATCCAATACCCCGCTCAAATTTTTTCAACATTTTTTGAGGGGCAATCCAAATAATTATCTCCCCAAACGCCCCGTTTTATCCCAAAGCAAAATATTCGTTTGAGGGGGCGCCTGTTTTGAAGAAAATCGATTTGCCAGAAACAATGAGTTTAAAATAAAAAATTTGCCGCCCCGTAACAAATAATATTCAGGCGCCGGCAGGCGAGATCAAGAACAGTCTTTGTGTCATCGAGTTATCTCTCTTCGCCCTAATTTTGCGCCATGAAATACCTGATTACCGGCCTGGGAAATATCGGCTACGAATATGCCGGCACACGGCACAACATTGGCTTTGACGCCGTAGACTTCCTGTGCAAAGAACTGGAAGGCTCCTGGCGCAGCGACCATCATGGCGACCTGGCAGAGGTGCGTCACAAAGGACGGACATTGATCCTGCTCAAACCCAACACTTACATGAACCTGAGCGGTAAAGCCGTCCGCTACTGGTTGCAAAAGGAGAAGATCCCGATGGAAAATTGCCTGGTTCTTTGTGACGACCTCAATTTGCCCTTCGGCAAACAACGACTTAGAGGAAAGGGCTCCGACGGCGGGCACAACGGCTTGAAAAGTATCCAGGAATCATTGGCATCAGACGCCTATCCGCGACTAAGAATCGGGATTGGTAGCAACTTTTCCCGCGGCAGACAGTCCGATTTTGTTTTGGGCAAGTGGAACAATGACGAAGCGGCAGAATTGCCCAACCTGTTGGAGAAAGTGACCGATACCATTAAGGCGTTTACGACCATCGGACTGGAACGCGCCATGAACGTGGCAGCGAAATGACTCTTATATAATAAGGTGTTATCAAAGCGCGCCGAGCCACGACCTCAAATGCTCCTCATAGGCCCCGGCCGGGGGCAAGCGATCAGCCTGCAGTCCACTGGTGACTCTGACACATTCCAAACCCGTCTCCAGATTGATTTTTTCCTGTGTTTGTACCCAAAAGATATTGCGGACGGAAAAGAAGTCAGCAAGATACTCCTGCTCCGTTTGGCCGGGTGTTGGAATAAAAATAGCCTTTTTGCCGAGCACGGCAAGGTCCATTATACTGCTGTAGCCCGAACGGCATACAATTACGTCGCTGGCCAGCAGCACATCATTGAGTTCATGTGAAGTGAGGTAGGATACTACTTCCACATTATCCGCGGCGTAGTGGTGTTTCCGGGATTTCGTTTTCCCTTGAATAAAAATGAACCGTTGAGGCAAAGCAAGCGCCTGTTCCATCAATCGTTGTTCGAGAATGGTTCTCTGCGGTTCAGGGCCCGATAGTACTACAGCAACATCGTACTCCTGCTCTCTTTCATAATGTCTCATCCGGGTTAAAGGGCCGATGAACTTGACCTGGCGATGGATCGGATCGGGCGTATGCGCAAGCTCGCCTGCTAGGTTCTGCTCTCCTTCATAATCGGGCGCCCACACTTCGTCAAAACGGGCCAGCGCCTCTCTCAACAAAGTATTGACCGCCCATTCCAGCGCCCGGGGACCGGGCACACGCAACTTCAACTGATGCGACAAAATGACGCTTTTAGCCCTGGAAGAAAAACACCCGTAGCGATTGTCCGAAATGATGCCGTCAATTCCATGCTCGCGCACTATTCGGGCCGTCGCCTTGCGTTCAGCCTGAATGGCGTAAAGTATTTTAGGGAGTTGAGGCGCAATGTTCCGGACCATATTGGCCGTTCGGTAATGGATACGGTAAGAAGGCAAGGCAAAAGAGGGCAGATCAGGAAATTCTGCCCGCAAAAGTTGTAACGCTGCACCGTCGGAACCAAGAATAACCTCGGCGCCTTGCTGTTGCAAAGTTTTGATCAACGGGATGCAACGGGTTGCATGGCCGAGCCCCCAATTGAGCGGTGCGACAAGTATGCGTTTCAAAGTGGAAAATTAAGTTCACAGGCCAGCCGGCACAACGAGCAATACTAAAAATAATCGTCGTCAATGCAGCGTTTTGGCTACATTCGCCTTCGTAAAAGTAAAAACGATTTGCGCTATGAAAAAAAGGAATTACTGGATACTTGCTTTTAGCCTCCTGTTCATGGCGGTATTCGTGCTGGTCAGCTGCAAGGCCGGCAAGTGCGATTGCCCGAAATGGTAAGGCAGGCATAAAGATTTTTCATGGTTAAAATGTCAAAAGGGCAAGCCCAATGCTTGCCCTTTTGATGTCAATGAATCAGCTAAGCCTTATTTCGTCGTCATTGCCCTCGTAAAAACGGTAGTCGGTGAGCGCATAGTCCGTGTGCGGGGTGATACGAATCCATTTGTTGTATTTGAAGAACCAGCGCATTTGCCGGTTCGGCCACCCTTTTTTGAGATAGGCTTCGATAAACGGGTGCACCCGCAGGAACAAGGGCGCTTTGGGGCGCGACTGCATAATGAATTCCAAATCGCGTTCGATATCGTCGGTCAGCAGGATTGTCGCATTGATCTTGCCAGTCCCGCCGCAGGTCGGGCACACTTCGGCTGTATTTACGGCCACTTCCGGGCGGGCACGTTCCCGGGTAATTTGCATCAAACCAAATTTGGACAATGGCAGGATGGTGTGTTGCGACCTGTCTTTTCGCATAAAATCCTCCATTGCCTTGCTCAGTTGTTTTTTATGCTCGGGATTTTTCATGTCGATAAAATCGATCACGATCAACCCGCCGATGTCGCGCAGGCGAATCTGACGCGCAATTTCTTCCGCAGCTTCGAGATTGACTCCGAAGATCGTCTGGTCCACATCGCCGGAGGTAACCTTGTGCCCGCTGTTGACGTCGACGACGTGCATCGCCTCCGTTTTTTCGATCACAAGATAGGCGCCGCTGTTCATCGTGGCGGTTTTGCCAAACGACGCCTTGATTTGGCGGGTCACTCCTGTTGTTTCAAACACGGGCTTGGTGCCGTTGTACAACTGTGCGATTTTGACGTGTTCGGGGCTGTTGCTTTGCAAATAAGCCTTAATGTCCGCAAAAAGATCCTTGTCGTTGACAACGATCCGACTAAAAGAGTCGGTCAGCAAATCGCGAAGTACGCTTGCCGGCTTGTCCAGTTCGCTGAGCAATTTGGCTGGCGGATTGACCGTCTTTAACTGGCGGAAAATCTCCTCCCAGCGCCCCATCAGGTGCATCAGTTCTTCATGCAGTTCCTGCACTTTTTTACCCTCGGCAGCGGTCCGAATTACCATGCCGAAGTTTTTCGGACGGATGCTTTCCGCAAGGGTGTGCAATCGTTTGCGTTCTTCGGGGCTCCCGATTTTTTTCGACACCGAAAGGCTGTCGCTAAACGGCATGAGCACCATGTATCGGCCCGGCAGCGTAAGCTCGCAGGAGAGGCGGGGGCCTTTGGTCGAGATCGGTTCTTTAAGGATCTGTACCAGTACAGGCCAGCGTTTGTTCAGCACCTGGTCGACCTTGCCGGTTTTGATAATTTCCTCTTCGTACTTGAAATTATCGAGCCGGTGGGTGTTGATGCTGCCGTTCATCACACCGTTGGTCCATTTGATCAGAGAGCGAAGTTTCGGGCCCAGGTCGGTGTAATGCAGAAACGCATCTTTACGGTGTCCAATGTCGATGAACGCCGCATTCAGTCCGGGCATGAGTTTTCTGATTTTACCGATCAGAATATCGCCAACGGTGAAGTTGTTGTTTGTTTTCTGGTGGTGTAATTCGGCCAGTTTTCCGCCTTCGAGCAGCGCGATTTCGACGCCGGTAGCGGAAGCATTGATTATGAGTTCTTTTTCCACGAAAATAGTGGTGGTTTGTGGGCAGAGCGGCCGACATCAACAGGGGACATTACCCTCAGAAAAGACGGCAAGTTCCGGAGCAAACAAGGAGTTTGTCAGTTGCCGGAAGAATGAAATCTGTACCTGAAAAGCATAAAAACCCCCTTCGACCTGTTGCCGGGGCCGGCAAGGGCGTCAAAGTGGGCCGTCGAATGGCGAAAAAATGGCAGATACCGGTTTAGGGCCTCCGGTACGAGATCCAAATCCTGCCGGCAAGGAGAAAAGGGATTGATTCCATGTTACGGAACAAAAAACCTTTGGGATTCGGGGTAGTGCTTGCCCAGGGTTGGATCGAGGCTGCCTGAAAAGGTGGACTTAGTCTGTCCTGAAAAGCAAAATATATTTTCAAAAAATGAGCCGCAGGGAAATTCGCCCAAAGTCATAGACTATATGCTTCTCATTTTTTCAAAACAAACGTTGCTTTCTGAAAAAGGGCTTTCCACGAGCATGACACTCGCGGAAAGCCCGACGTTCGACGGTCGCGACCGGCGCTGACCCCGGCAGTATGGTCATTTCACATGATGGGGAAACGCTACTGCCTATGGTTCAGACACTAGCGGTTCTTTTTCTTGTGGCGATTCTTGCGCAGGCGCTTCTTGCGCTTGTGCGTTGCGATTTTGTGACGTTTGCGTTTTTTTCCGCAAGGCATGATGTATTCGAGTTATGACGTGATAAGTATGAGTTTCATTCCGTAAACGGCCGAAACCGGCACGGTCATTATTTACAAAGTTTGGCAAATTCAGCAGCCTTGTCGGCCTGGCCGGCGCCATCGTAAGCGCGCGACAACAGACAAGGCGTGTAGGTATTTTTCGGGTCGAGCGAACGAGCCTTTTCCAGGCGTTCAATCGCGCGTTCCCATTGACCTGTTTTTATGGCCAGGCGCCCCAGTGCATTGTACACCGAGGCATCTTCAGGGTATTTTTTTTCAAGGTCCCGCAGCAGCAAAACGGCTTTCATCGGATTGTCCGCAGGCGGGTTTTCGGCATAAACCAGCGCAAGATTCACCTGATGTTCTGCCTGATCGGGATTTAGGGCAGCAGCCGTTTCAAACGACTTTGCAGCCTGAGAAGCGCAATACTCCCGGATATCGGGTTCTTGTGTTGCGATCAGGCTGTTAAAAAAGAGTGCGCCGGCGACCGACCAGGCCGAGTCTGATTTTTCCAGTTCGGCTACTTGTTCGGCATATCCAGCGGCTACGGGCAAATGCCCGTATTCAAACCAGTGCGAGGAAAGTGTTTTCATTGCACTGATCCGGGTGTTGTCGTCGCTTGCTTGCGCAAGTGTTGTCTCGTCAGCTGCAATCGCAGACGATTGTTCCGATTTCAACGATGATTTCGCTTCCTGCAAAAGGCGTTCGAAAACATCCTTTGTTTCGGTTTTGGCGGCCATGGCGCCCTGTTTATGGGACGACGGCGGTTTGGTGCCAAAGCCCCAATACAGCACTGCAAAAAGTACCAATGCTCCCGCTATTGCCAAATATTGCGCCTTGCCCATGTTTTATATGCCTGAAACGGCAGGTTTTGCCGCCGGATTAATCTTCGCTTTCGTCTTTAGGCAAAGAGTGCACGTTTTTCTTCACGTGATCGGTGAAAACCTTGGCCGGTTTGAACGAAGGGATGAAGTGTTCCGGGATTTCAATGGCAGCCCCCTTCTTGATATGGCGGCCAACCTTTTTGGCGCGACGCTTGATAACAAAGCTGCCGAAACCGCGAATATATACGTTCTCGCCGCTTTGAAGCGTGTTCTTGATTTCCTTGAAAAGCGCTTCAAGCGACACCAGGACGTCAACTTTCGCGACCCCGGTCTTTTCAGAAATTGCGTTCACAAGGTCAGCCTTTCTCATGTTTTACTTCGTTGATTTTTAGTCAATTATGAACAGATTGAGGGAGCTCCTCAAAACGAGCCGCAAAGATCGAAGATTTTTTCGCCTGCACAAACTTTTCCCTGAAAAAATCAGGGCATAACGCAACGGGCGAAGGTGATGTACCACCTCTCCGCTCTTTTTGAACCACGCTTTTGGTTACGGCTCAAAACTCGCTCGAATTCAGCAGTTTACAAACCAAATTGCCTAAAAAAATCATGCTTGCACTTGTACCTTTTTATTTTACCTACTTTTGCGCCCTCAAATCATTGTTCTGAACGAATTTCTGCTCCATGCTTCTTTCCATGACCGGCTACGGCCGCGCTTCAGGCAGTTTTGGCGACAAAACGATCACCGTCGAAGTCCGTGCGTTGAATTCCAAAATGACCGACCTCAAACTGCGCCTGCCGGGTGATTACAAGGAGAAGGAAATCGAGTTGCGTAAAATCGTAACGGATCACGCGGAAAGAGGCAAAATTGATCTCCTGATCGAAGTGCAGAACGTAAACGGCGCCGCTGCCGTCAGCCTCAACGAAGGTTTGTTTCGCGGCTACCATGCCGCCCTGACCCGGCTTTGCAACGAGCTGAGTATTCCGTCGGGCGAGCTCCTCTCCGCCATTTTGCGCATTCCCAACGTGGTAGCCACCTCGGTGAGCGACGTGGACGAAGACGAATGGAGCGCCGTGTGCGTCATTGTTGTGAAAGCGCTGGACACTTTCAAGGCTTTCCGCCGGCAGGAAGGGCACGCCCTGGAAGCCGATCTGCGCGTCAGGGTCGCTAATATCCTGCTGTATCTCACTGAATTAACTCCGTTTGAACATGAGCGTTTCGTGCGTATGCGCGAGCGCCTGCTCAACAACATGGAAGAGGGGCTCGGCAAGGAAAATCTGGACAAGAACCGTTTCGAACAGGAAATCCTCTACTACCTGGAAAAAATGGACCTCACGGAGGAAAAGGTGCGTCTTGAACAGCATTGCAAATATTTCCTCGAACAAATCAGCAACAAGGAACAGTCGGCCGGCCGCACACTGGGCTTCATTGCACAGGAAATGGGCCGGGAAATCAACACCCTGGGCGCCAAAGCCTACGATGCCGCCATTCAAAAACTGGTGGTTCAAATGAAAGACGAACTGGAAAAAATCAAGGAGCAACTGGCCAACGTGTTGTAAGAAATTCGTTTTACGCTAAATGTTAAAGTAAAAACCTGTGAAAATAAGGCCCGCCGGGTCCTCGTCTTGCTCTGACAGACCATACTGATCAGAAAAACTATCCCGATGGAAATCCGCCTTTTGAGGGCTTTCCTGTTTTCCTGCCTGCTTTTCGCCTTCGGCTCATCGCCCATCCGGGCTCAGGTAGGCGATCTTCGCCACGATGCCGCATTCTTCCGCCAAAAAATCCCGGAATACAACAAATGGTTGACCATGAATGGTCTCGATCATGTTTTCCGTGCAGACAGCGTCAGCATCACACCTGACAAGGTTACGCTCTACATCCGCCCGGTGTATCAGGGCAAAAATGTATGCGACTCCCTTCAATGTGCCTGGAACGAACTTGAATCGGCCAACCGCCGTATCAACGGGCAATACTTTCACGAGCGACTCCTGAAAAAATGGGCTTTTTTGGCGGAGATTCAGCAAGACCAGGCAGAAATCGTCGTTCGTTGCCATGAGCCGGCCCATTTTCTCGCCCGGGTGTACAGCGAAAACGGCCGTATACCGGTGGAAGGGCGGAGTGTGCGCAGCGCCGTCGCTTTTCAGGTTGATTTGCCGATGTCGCTCGAAGGCGCCAACACGGGCGATAACCTGGCTTTAATCAGAGGGAAAAATGCCGTTCAGGTATGCGGCAAGGCACGGAATTTTTTGATCAATTATTACAAGCCCAAGGGCACACCCGTACTGTGGAAAGCGAGAATCGACAGTTCGTACGCCACACATGACGAATTCATCATCGAAGTCACGCATTTGTCGTACGAAATCTGCCCCGACGGGTACTTTGAATACCACCGAATTTATGTCCGATGTTTGCAAAAAGGGGAAGATGTGGAGGTTTCATGGGAATTTCAGGGAAAATATGGCAGTGGTATCATTTTTCCTCCCCGTAAAAATGACTACAAGGACATGGATTTGCGTTACAAGAATAATCTGGACGAGTACCAGAAGCGTCTTTTTAAACAACTAACGGATTACCTTCGCCAATGACAACGACAAGCTCCCGAACTATGGCCACTCCTGTCACCGATACGGGCGCCACGACGACCGATAGCCGGCCTGCTACCGCCGCCCCGCTTTCTCCGCGCACGCGCATTGCAAGGCTGATTCTTGTGTACCACTTCGCACTCATCGGCGCCGCATGCATTTATTATATCCTCAAGGGATTCGATTTTGACGAATTCACCTCTCTGATCGGTATTCTGGCGCCGGTTACGGCGCTTTACGGCGGTGCGGTGTTCCGTTTTCTCGGTCGCAGCATCACGGAACCCAACCTCAATACGCAGAACGACGCCCCGATCAGCAGTTTGGTCAAATGGCTTGTGCACGGACACTTTGCCATTGTTCTGACGCTGATTTCCCTGAAAGCCCTGGCGCCTAACGTGCTGAATTTTCAGGACATGACCATGTTCCTGACCTTCGTGGAGTCGGCCCTCGGCGTTTACATGGGCAATATCATCCTGGCCTTGTTCGAAGGCAAAACCAAGGATTGACTACTTCTCTTACACTGCCACGCTGGCAAGCAGGGACTCGAACAAGCCTCTGCCATCGGTATTGCTCAATACCTCTTCTGCCGCGCGTTCGGGGTGTGGCATCATGCCGAATACATTGCGTTGGGCATTGCAAATACCTGCTATGTTGCGCGCCGCGCCGTTAGGGTTGGCTTCGGGCGTCACCTTGCCGTCGGGCGTGCAATAGCGGAAGAGGATCTGGTTGTTGACTTCGAGTTCGTTGAGCGTCTTTTCATCGGCGAAATATCGGCCCTCGGCATGCGCAATCGGAATTTTCAGCGCTTTCGACAAATCGAGTCCGGCCGTGATCGGTGAGTCGTGGGTCACCGTTTTGAGCCACACATTGTCGCAAATAAACTGCTGGTTCGCATTGCGCAGCAGTACGCCGGGCAGCAAGCCGGCCTCGCACAGTATTTGGAACCCGTTGCACACTCCGAAGACATAACCGCCAGCCTCGGCAAACGCCTTTACCGCGCCCATGATGGGCGAAAACTGGGCGATCGCACCGGCGCGAACGTAATCTCCGTAGGAGAAACCTCCCGGCAAGACCACACAATCGCCAGGCCCGAAGCCGGGCAGATCCGGGTTTTTATGCCACAATTTGACCACCTCTTGACCCATGACATCTCCAAGTACATGGACCATGTCGTCGTCGCAATTGGAACCGGGGAATACAATGACTCCGAATTTCATAATTAAAAAAGTTGAGGCAAACTAAGGTCAAGGCCGGGCAGGAAGTAGATCAGGAAGATGCCTGCCACGGCACATAAATGAATGATTTCAGCAATCAGAGGGCGTCGTATTGCCCCGACAGACATGGCCAGAAACATCCCGATCGAGCTCATGGCCAGAAAAAAATGTTCCAGTTGTCCGTAGGGCAAGAGCAGCGCGGTCAGCGCCACTACCAGCATTACCCAATAATGGATATTGATGTATTTCTGGACCTGGATCAGCTTTTTACGGTAATAAATGCCGTACGAAAGCAAAACGACAAGTAACAGCAATACACCGAGCGCTGCTTTCAACTGGGTTTCGAGCAGCCAGTTGATATCGAATTCGGGCAGATGAAAAAGGCGGCCAAACTGCAGATTCCAAAATTCGCCACCCTTGTCGTACCAGAAAAAAGCCGTCCACCCGAGAAATAACGGTGTAAAAATGCCGCTCAGGCACACGATCTGTTCGCGCAAGTTGAACGAACGCAGGCTGCTAATGCCTGCAAACATGACCAGCAGCAGCCAGATGGCCGGAGGATAAAACAAGCTGGCCACCGCCGTCCACAAGCCGGCATCGAAAATACGCGCAGTAGCGGCCGGTTTTTTATACACCCCGAACACCCGATTCAGAGCCAGCGGAATAAATGTTGCCGCAACCTGTGGCGGCGACACAAACCAGTAATCGCCCAGGCATGAGGCCGCAAGCGCGTACATCACCCCCGGCAGCCAGTTTCGCTCCTCGGTTATGCGAAAAGTATCGGCCAACTGATTAACCATTACCGCCTGGATGAAGGTCAGGATGACGGCTGCCAGCGCCGAAAAAAAAGAGTGCCCAGCCGCCCACCCAAACAACGCCTGATACATGGAACCCTCGCCAACCATGCCGGAACTGGCCAGCGGTTGCGCCCATCCGAGCAAAGCCGGAAGATGCAGCGCCCCCAGATAAACCGCCAGGATCAGGGATGTTGTCGATTGATTGTTGCGAAAAAGTGCGAGCACAGGGTTACGAGATCAAGAGCGGCAAAGGTCAGAAAAAAAAGCCTGGAAAAGGGCGCTCAAGCCTTCCGGTTTTGGGCGCCCTTTCTGCTTTTTTTACCACTTCACGATTCGTTGGCTCGCCAGACTGCCATCCGAGCGACGCACAAGCACCCGATAAACACCTGCCGGGCGGCCTGACAGATCGAGCGCAATGTTCAGGTTTGCTGTTTTTTCTTCCACCACACGTCGCAACATCATTTGCCCCATATCCGACCAGATTTCGAGCGTAAGGTCCTGTGGTACAGCCTGCTGTATCGACAGGAACAACATGCCGCCCGTGGGATTGGGCGCCACGGAAATCTGCCAGTCTGCATCCGGCTGATGGGTGCCGATCATTCCGACCGGGATGTTGTTCAGGATCAAAATACAATCGAATGCATCGGTTACGGTGGCGGCGTAATACCCGGAAGAAAGGCCCGTTGCAATGGAGTCCGTCTGGTTGCCCGCTGCCGCGTTCCACAAAAATTCGTAAGGAGGCGCCCCGCCTGAAATGTGCAGCACGGCCGTCCACCCGCCCGGGCCGGGCTGGCTTTCCCACGTTGCCTGCAATGCAGGAGGCTCGGACACCCCGATTCCGAAATCGTGCGAACAGCCCGACTGGTCGGTCACGGTGAGCAAATAAGTGCCCGCAGGGATATGCTGAATGACCGGGCCGGATTGACCATTGCTCCAGAAATACTGATACGCAGGCGAGCCGCCGGAAGCCATCACGTCGATGGTTCCCGTACTGTCGCCGTGACATTGCACTGGATTGATGACAATGCTGCTAAGACCAATCGGATCACTCAATGCCTCGATCAAATAGGGCGGCGAAACGGCGGTGCACCCATGCAGGTCGGTGACCGACAACTGGTACACTCCGGCAGAGAGTCCGTTGATATCAGGGGTAATTTTTCCGTTGCTCCACAAATACTGGTTGGGAGGCGTTCCGCCGGTCATTTGAATATCGATGGCCCCGGCGCCGGTTCCGCAGATATCGTCGGTCAGTTGCACCAGATTGACCGTCAGGACGCCGTCTGGCTCTTCAATTTCAACAGGCTGCGAGATGGCGGTGCAGCCCCGGTAATCCGTTGCGGTGAGCTGATAGATACCGGCTGGTAATTGTTGAATGTTCGCAGTCGTTTGCCCCGAATTCCACAGAAATTCATAAGGTGGAAGCCCGCCTGACATGGAAGCCGGGATGGCGCCCGTCGAATCTCCTTTACACAAGACATTGGTCGCATTGCCAATAAACAATGACAAAGGAGGCGCTTCTTCGATCAGGTAAATGTCCGAGGCGCCGGTGCAGCCCGCCGCATCGGTCACCGTGACGGAATAGTATCCGCCAGCCAGGTTGATCGCAGAATCGATCGGGCTGGGCCGGTTGGGATGCAGCCCTACGGGAGCCGACCACGCAAACTGGTAAGGCGGCGTTCCACTGCTTGTCAATACGATGATACGGCCGTCGTGGGCGCCCGAGCAGGAAATTGGTTGCACTTTTACCGCAAGTACCGAGAAATTATCCCCCAGGTCCTGGACAATCAGGTCGTTCAGGATTTGGGCGCAGCCCGTGTAATCGACCACGGTAACCGAGTAATTATTGGGAGCGAGGTCGAAAATGTCTTCCGTAGCGAGGTTGTTGTTCCAATAATACGTGTACGGAGGAACCCCGCCGCTGACATCGAGCAGAATACTGCCCGTCAAATTGCCAAAACAGGGAATGTTGTTGATGGTGGGCGACACCAGCAGCGCCGGCGGCTGGTTGACCGTCACGGGGCCCAGCACTTTCGTACACCCTTTGGCATCGGTAACGGTCAGCAAATACTGGCCGGCCGGAATGGCAGGCAGGCTCTCCGTGGTGGCCCCGTTGTTCCACAAATACGTGTACGGGGGTGTCCCGCCGACGGTTCTGACTGAAATACTGCCATTGGGCTCGCCATAACACAGGGCATCAGTGTAGCCCAAAAGCAGCAAACTCAGCGGTGAGGAAGGTTGTGTAATGGCAAAGGTGTCGCTGACGACGCAGCCTCTGCTGTCCTCCACCCGGACGATGTAGTTGCCGGCCAGGGCATTGCTCAAAACCAGGTCGTCCGGCTGAAAATTCCAGGTGGTTTCAAGCGCGCCGACAGCACCCGTGACCGACACCTCGATCAGCCCGGTCTGCTCGCCGTAGCAAGCCACGGAAACGAGGCTGTCCAGACTCAGCGAAAGCAGTTGAGGGGCCGCGAGCAGGATGTTGTTTTGAATCAACTGGCAACCATTCGCATCCGTGACGGTGACTGCATAGGCGCCAACTCCCCTTTCATCGAGCAATGCAGTGGTATCGGCAGGCAGGCCGGTGCTCCAGTTGTAATGATAAGGCGAAACGCCGCCTGAGGGTACGAGATCGATGTAGCCGTCCGTGGCGCCCGCACAGAGTGGGTTGGACTTGATAATATTGCCCATCACCAAGGCGGGTGGTTGGGTAACCGTATGGCTCCAGGTATCGGTGCAGCCATTGTGATCGGTCAAGGTCACCGAGTAGTTCCCGGCGGCCAACGAACCAATTGCGGTGGTCTGGGCATCATTGTTCCAGTTAAAAACATAGGGCTGAACGCCTCCAGATGCCGATACGGAAAGAAAGCCGCTCGATTCCCCAAAACAGTCGACATTGTCTGTAACCAGCGGCTGGAGCGACAATAAAGGCGGTTGGGTGACGAGGTATGGTGGCGACTGAAAGGCACAACCATTGGCATCAAAAATATTGGCGTGGTAAGCGCCGGCGACCAGACCGGTAATGTCTTCACTGACCGAATCATTGGTCCATAAAAAATCATAAGGCGGCGTAGCCCCGAAAACAGCGAGGTCGAGGGCACCATCAGCGCCGCCAAAACAAGAGACGTTTTCCTGGGCATTGAGCTGGATATCGATGGGCGGCGGCGCCGTGATTTCAAGTCCAACGAGCTCCTGCGAACAGGCGCCGTCGAAAATCAGGACGGTGTACTCTCCGGGCCCGAGGTTTGTCGCGGTAGCAGTATGCTGATCATTGCTCCACAAAAAAGTGGGCGCAATACCATTGACATTCAGCACGATCTGGCCGTTGTTGACTCCCGGGCAGCTCGGATGAATAATGGTATCGACCTCGACGGAAAGCCCCGGCGCATTGATAACGATCTGCGGCAAAACCATGGAACAGCCGCCGTTGGAAGCGTCCGTCACCGTCACCCGGTAGCCTCCCTGGGGCAGGCTGGGGATCGTGATTGTTCCATTCACTCCAGACATGGAGCCCGTCACGGGCCCCGACCACGCAAACTGGTAGGGCGCCTGCCCGTTGACAGGCGTGAGGGTGATGCTCCCGTCACTTCCGCCGCAAGAGCTGACATCCTGCACGTTTTCCAGCGCCGTTTGGGTGATATTGGGCAAAGTATGGATCTTGATCTGGTCCGTTCCCGTGCACCCGTTTGCATCGGTCACCGTCACGGTGTAGGTTTTGGTAACATTGCCAATATTGCCCGTTTGAACGGGGATATTGGCAAAATTCAGCCCGTTGCTCCACGAAAACTGCAAAGGCGAAAGCCCTCCCGTTGCTCCTGCATGAAGCGTCAGGCTGCGGTTTTTACAAAATGACAAAGAGTCGCCCTCCGCGATCTGAGCCTGGGGTCGCGGATTTACCAGGATAGTGACCGAGTCCACATCATTGCAGCCAAAAGCCGTTTCACTGTACACGTAGTACGTCTTCGTAGCCGATGGCGCCACCACGGGCATTGGCAGGTAATTGTTAAAATCGGGCGGTAAAGCGGAGTGCCAGGTGATGCCCCCGCTGGCGTTGGCCGAGTCGACGACCGACAAACTGTTCAGGTTGAACGATTGCCCCTGACAAATTACCGGGCTCGCGTTCAGCCCCAGACGCGGGGTCGGATAAGCCGTCGCTGTGACCGGCACACGGGCGCTGGCGCATCCCGAGCTCGGGCCGGTCAGCGAATCGAGCAGCCAGACCGTGCGCGTATTTTGCAAATTATTCAAAATCAAAGCATTACCAGTATCCAGCAGGGTTCCGCCGCTCTGACTGTCAAACCAGAAAAACTGCCCCGTAGCCGTTCCCTGTGCATTCAGCGTGACCGATCCACCGCTACAGGTCGACTGGCCGGCGGCAGCGGGTGTCGCGATAAAACCATCGTCGGCCATGCCGTTGCAGTTTTCATCCACCTGATTGCACAGGATTTCCGTCGCCCCGGGATAGATGGCGTTGTTGTTGTCGTTGCAATCACCAGCCACGTCCACATAGCCGGGCGGCAGGTCGGGCGTACAGCCAATGAGGCTGATCGAAGCATTACCAAAACCGTCGCCGTCGGCATCCCTGTAAAATACGTAGTCCGGGGTGCCCGCCAGCGTTGATCCGTAAAAAGTCAGGTTATCGAGCGCGATATCGCCGTACACGCCAAAAACGCCCGTCGCGACAAACTGAAACAAGACAATCTGGCCGTCGTACGCGCTCAAATTGACGTAGCGGCGATGCCATTGTTTGCCCTGATTGCCCGACCAGGTTTGCACGGTGGTCCAGGTTTGTCCGCCGTTGACGGAGGCCTGCAAACTGAGCGTGCTCATCTGGCCCGTCTTGGTATTCATGTATTGATCAAATGAAAAGTGGCACGGCTGTCCCGAAGGGGCCAAAACCTGGATGCAACGGGTGCGCAAAAACGCTTTTTTCCCGTTGGCGCCGCTGAAGGTGCAGCTGTTGCGGAAATAGAAATAATTGCCCGAACCTTCGGGTCCGGCCGCCGGCCCCGAAACGGGGTAGGTCATGCCCGGGCCGGTGCGCACTTTCCACTCATAATCATCGCCCGGCACATTCCGCCAGACGCCCGGAAGCGGGCAGGGGTCGGTGCAAGGCAGCGGGCAGAGGTCGAGCGTGTCCGGGTTTTCAAGCAAGGTGGGTGGGCAATTGGTAAAAAATTCGACCCCATAGGAATTGGCGCTCCAGAGGCCCGGCGCGCATTGGCGGCGCACATAAACTGTGTAAAATTGCAGGGTATTGAGCCCGCTCAGTGTAATCGGGAGACTGACCGGTTGCGGCAACAAAACGACCGTGCCGCCTGCACCCGGCGCAGCATTTTCTCCGGGTAGAAAACCCACCGGGCCATACTCGATCGCGACACTGTCGCCTGCAAAATCGTCGGGCCAGCTGATCTGGGCGGCGTTTTCCGTGACATTGAAAGCAGCGACACTGTCGATAGAAGGGCAGTCAATTCGTTCAAAAACAATCTGAAAAAGGCGCAATTTGCCCTTGTCGTTGGCTTTCGAGTCGCAGATTTCCAGTTGCCAGACAGCATTGGGGTCCTGACCATTGTGAAAAGCCGCCAGGCTTTCCACCGGCAGGTAAAAGCCGGTAAAATTGTCCTGCTCCGCCGCCGCACTGAGCGGAAGCGCCACCGTGGTATCATTGGTCAGTTCCACAAACTGCGCACAGGGGGTACCGGACGGGTCGCCGATGTTTTTATCGCCGGCATTGAGGCCGGAAACCAGTTGTACCCGGGTGCCGTCGGGCGAGTTAAGCCAGATGCCCAGATCGGAGCGCCAGGGGTGCTCGATCATCAGCCGCACGCCGCGCACCAGCACATCGGTACCGAGAGCGGCGCCGGGGGCATTGTCGACGTGAACGCGAAAAAACTGTCCGCCGCTGACGCAGGTGGTGTCGCGCAGATCGAAGTTGAGCGGGCAGGGGAAGCGGTTGTTGAGTTCGGTAGAAAAATTGCGAGGTGTCGACCATTCGCTATACTCCGTTCCGCCGCATACGGTTCTCACCTGAAACTTGTAATTGCGGCCGGGAGTCAGGCCGCTCACGTCAAAAGGTGGGTCGTTCGATACAAAATAAGTGGGAACGCCGGTAAAAGATTGCCCCTGTTCCACCAGTTCCACCTGGTATTCGTCGCCCACATCGGCCCAGATCAGGCGGGCCGACACGTCGGTGATCTGGTCGGCCTGGAGCAATTCGGGGCGGTCACAGACATTGCCGATTCGGACAGGGTCGCCATTGCCGGCTTGTAAGGAGAGGTTGCACAACAGGGTTATCCCCAGGGACAGGCTTAATAATCGGTTGGTCATTATGTTCATGCGGATTAAGATTTTTCCACACGGCAGGGACCGCGGGTAGTATGTTTTGTTGCCCGAAAGTACGATTTTTTAAAATGCCCGTGGAAATGACCGGCAATCTGTAAGGAACTGGCACAGGAAAGCCCGGCAAATCAGGGAGGAGAAACCGTGATTTGCCGGGCTGCCGGATATTTATTTAAGGTGACTATTTCACCGCCAAGACGCCAAGAGTTCGCGAATTTTTTGGCGCCTCCGCGTCTTTGCGGTGAAAAAGGTGCAAATGAGTATTAAATCACTGGAAAGCGAGCAGCACGCCGTCGCTATCGAGCATTTGCAGGTAAAACAGTTTGAACTCGAGGAAGTCCTTGTGGTTGATAAACCGCTGTTTGAAGGTCACTTCACGGGAAATACGCAGGCCGCCCGGTATTTTTTCAAAATGCAGGACGTACTCGCCAAAACGACTCGAAATGCGCTTGTCGGACGGCATTTCAGCCAGTTGGCGGCCGGCCGGCAGCATAAAATCGACGGTTTCGCGCACCGGCGACAGCTCGAACAGCACGTCGGCATCGAGGTCGTTGTAGCGTTTGGCGGCAAACATCGCCTTCTGCGTCGGCGTGCTGAGCGGCAGCGGCAAGGGCATGATCCAGAGGTTCGACACTTTGTCCAGCTGATTGTATGATTTCAGTTTGAAATGCATGTCGAGCGCGGCGTTGAGGCTGTCGAGGTTTTCAAATTCGAACTGTTCGATATCGAGGTGGGTCAGTACGCCGCCGCCGAAATATTCCGACAGGGACTTGCGGCGGTCTTCCTGCGTAGCGCGCAGGTATTCTTCGCGCCAGTTGCCCGCTGCTGTACCCAAACGGCGGCTTGACCCGTCGAGGCTGAGGTTGCCGTCGGCGTCGAGGGTGGCCTTGGCGTACACTTCGACGCGGGTCACCGCGGGGTCGAGGGCGTGGTTGGGCAGGTGCCGCAGCGCGGTTTCACCGTCGCGGATCACCAGCGCCCAGGCATCGGCGTCGCTGCCGGGAAGGATGCCCGTAGGGAAATAATCGGTCGTCAGGTCGGCAAAATGCAACTGACCATCCTTGGTCTGATAAGCCACGATGGCATGGTTGAACACATACAAGGTCGGGCGCGGCTCCTGGCTGCTGAACGAGTGTGTGCTCACCAGCGTGTACCAGGCGGGGATGCCGTTTTCGCGCAGCAAGGTGATCATGAGAGTAGCTACGTCCTTGCAATCGCCCACTTTGGCCGAAAGCGTGGCGCCGGGTTTTTTGGGAACGTAATTGGTATTCAGGAAGGGGACGTAGGAATAATTGATGTCGCGCGTGATGAAAGTGTGGAGCGTTTCGACGATCTGTTCTTCCGACATGCCGGGTTTGATCAGGGCGCGACCCTGATCGAGCACCTCGTAGTTGGGTTCGGTGCGGAGATAGGTTTTCCGCTGGTACCACTGCACTACCCTGCTCCAGTCGGGCACGCTGCCCAGCATGAGCCAGGCGGTGCCGTCGGCGTTGTCGGGGCTGGCTTCTTCATCTTCCAGTTTGGCGATGTCGTTCCAGGTCCATTGCAGCATTTTGAAATCGCCCGTGTCGCGCGTGGTGTACTGACAATCGAGCCGGTTGCAGGCGCCGTACAAGGTCAGGTCTTTGGGAATGAGCAGTTCGAGGGTGGCTTTTGCCACGGGCGAAGGCCAGGAGAGCAGCGAGAAATCGAGGAATTCGCCCGGAATTTCATCGGGCATGTCGTGTTCGGACGTGCCTTCGACCAGAATGATGTCGCCCGGCTGGAGATTTTTAAACACAGCCACGCCCCAGCCGAGGTCGGGGGAATTGACCGTGCCGTCTTTTTTCAACACCTTGACGCTGGACACATTGCCGATGAGACGGAGGTCGGCTTCGGTCCAGCGTTTGGCGCCGGCGTCGTTGCGGATGTGAATGACGGCTTTGCGCACCGCTTCCAGTTTTTTGGTCTCGGGACGATAGGTGACCTGCTGCGAAAACAGCGCGATCACGGCTTCTTCATCGGGATATCGGCTTTCCCAGGAGCGGTCTTTGGCGACCTCCGACAGGTTCACCGGGCTGAAATAGCCGGTAAACTGCCTGGTATTTTCCAGCTTTTCAATTTTCCCCTGCAAGTCGTAGCCACCGCCATTCAGTTTTTCGGCACGACGATACCACGACAGGGCCTCGGCGTCGTTCTTTTTTTCAATGTAAATATCCCCGATGGTTTCGCAGATATCGGCGTCGTAGGGCTCCTGTTCCAGCTGGCTCATCAGGGAGGCCAGCGCCTCATCGGTGCGCTCTTTTTCAAACAAATAAACAGCCCGCTGGTAAGCCAGGGCCGTGCGCCAGGGCATGACGGCGATGGCCTCGTCGTAAAGCCGCAGCACATCGGCCGTTTTTTCTTTCCGCTTGGCATAGGTGATCAGGGTGTACTGGTCGGCCAGGCTGAAGGTTTTTTTCAGTCGTTTTGCGGCTTTTTTTTGCTCTTTGTCCAGTTCCTTGTCCGTCTTGGGTTTGTAGGATTCGGGTTTGTAGGACTCGTCTTCCAGGTATTCGCCCAGGCGCTCTTTCCAGACAGAGGAATCGTGTTTGTCCAAAAACGACCGTACGTACGCTTTCAGCTGATCGGTGCGCCCTTTGTCCTTCAAAAAGCCCAGGTAGCTGTCCAGGATCATGTAATTGGTCGGGGAAAATGCCAGAATATGCTCCAGAGCAGCCAGGTATTCGGCCTCTTCCTGTTCTTTGTTAATTTTCAGCAGGCGGATGTAATGTTCCGCAAAAGTGGGCGCACTGACCGTGTCCATTTCGCTCAACAAAGCCTCGGCGCGCTCGCCTTTGTCGTTGGCATCGTAGAATTTAGCCAGCAAAAACCGCCCCGCATCGGAGTCGGGATATTGGTTGTGAAAACGCGCAAAATGCTCCTCGCCTTCTTCGAGGCGCGCGCCTTTGATGTAGGCTTTGGCCAGCAGGTACTGCCGCCAGAAAGCGTCGGGTTCGGCCGCCGCCTTGTCGCGGAAATAGCCAAGGTATTCCTGCGCCCGAAACTCCATTTTCCAGGGCGTGCTTGCCGACGAGTATTGGGCTTCGTAGGCCGAACCGATATCGGTCAACATACGACCTGTGGCCGGATCGGTCAGCCGAAGCACAAAACCCGTCCCGTACAAACGGCCCGACGACTGGTAGGCATAGCCGGATTCGTCGTCGGAATCCTGATCGTCTTCGTTATGCAAGTCGTTGAAATACAGGCGAACGCGCGAGTCGCCTTCCTCCCCCGGGAATTCAGCGATCTTGACCAGCAGCCGGTGGGTGCCGGCGGGCAATTCCAGTCGCACTACTTCCTGATCCCACTGGTCGGAAGCGGCCCGGTGAGCGCGCTCGAACAGCAACTGATCGTCGAGCCAGATTTTGATCGGCTCGCTGCACGAGATGCTGAAATCCACTTTTCGGGTAGCGGGAACGGTGATAAAGGTATTGGCATAATAGGTCGCCAGCCCCCCGGCATCGGGCAGATAGTAAAAACTGACCTGCGAGCCCGGGCGTCGAATTTGTCGTTTCAACCAACTGAACTCGGCGCCGTCTTCATTTTTAAAATGATCGCCCGACGTAAAAGGGCGCGTTTCGACGGGCGTTTTTTCCACAAATCCGCTGCCGGCCACGTTGGTGAAAGGGCCGGTGATCGACCAGTTCCAGTTGGGCGTAATCAGGTTGTTGAGCGCCGTACTTTCTTCAAATTTTCGGTATCGAAACAAGGTGTCGGCCTTTTGGGCCATGAAGGACACGCGAAGGTTTTCGGCGAGGTCTTTTTTGAGCATATCTTCCGGATTGCCCGTGTACATGTGCCCAAACAGCCAGACGTACTGCGGCGCCCAGTTGGCGCTCATCAAACGGTTGGCATACCGGGCGTAATTCTCCTGATCCTGCACCGTTTCGGCAAGAAACAGCAGTCCGGTCAGGGCTTGCTCGTCTTGCGGGTTTTGCCGCAGTTCGGCTTCAAAAGCCTTGCGGGCATCGACGAAATTGTTGTCGCGGACGAGATCCCAGCCTTTATCCTGGGCTTGAAGTGCTACGAAATTACACCCGACAAAGAGGGCGACCAGAAGGAAAAACTTGCGCATAAAAACAATATTGGTATAAATGAGGACTACAACGGTCGGTAAAGAGCCAGGGTTTTGCAAGGTGCTTTTTCCGGGCAAAAGGAAGGATAAAACGCGACAAAAACGCAGGATAGTGTTAAAAATTGCGGTTCGACATTTGTCTTCCACCCCTGAAAATCAAACCTGCTTTGCCGTTCGTTACCCGGCGCCGGTTTATTTTTGAGGGCTGTGCAGTTATTTTCAAAAAATAGTAAAAACCGAGGCCGGGGCAGCGCCCCGTGATATTTGTAGTCTTTTAGCACCAAAACCTATCCAGGAGGGGCCGCGCCCCGGGACATATTTCGGGGCGCTGCCCCTCCTGACCTGTTGTCTCCGCCATTTGCTACAAATCTTTCGGGGCGCTGCCCCGGCCTGAGTTTTTACAAAAAATACGCTGTAAAAAGCAAAAAAGGGCGCTGTGCATCCGCGTTTTGAACCGCTTTCGCACAGCGCCCCTTTCAGGAATGAGGCTCCGTTGTGATTTTTGATTAGTCCCTCGAATGAACGAGCAGTTTGCCAGCCGCCAGCGTTTTGCCGCCGGCCGAATCGAGCCGGAAGTAGTACATGCCCGGGCTCAGCCCCGAAACATCGAGGTCGAAAAGGTTCCGATCAAAGGTCTGCCGCCTGATTTCCGCACCGCGGGCATCGAACAGCCGCAGCAAGCCGGCGCCCGGGTTGGGCGATTTGAGGGAGAACGTTGCGGTGGTGGCCGTCGGATTGGGGAAAACATCCAGGTCGAAGCCGGGCTGGAAACTCACGTTGGACACGCTGAGGAACTGCTCGCCGATCGTGTGTTTGGTCGTGTTGGTGATGACCGGCAGGTTGAAGTCGAAGTAAATCGCGGCATCGTTTTGAATAACCGTACCATTCGGCAAACCGGCTTTCGGATGGATGGCGAAGTTGAAGAACCCGTGCGAAGCGGCCTCGTTGATGTTGCTGTCGGGCAGCATGATGTTGCTAAACACCACCTGGAGGACATTTTCTCCGATCATGTGCCAGCTGCACGGGTGACTGCTGTTGCCCGGGCGCAGGGTCGTCAGGTCGAATGCCTGGTCGAGGGTGTCGAGCACGATGATGTTGAATGCCGTGTCGGTGCCCGTGTTCTGGAACCGAACCATGTACTCGATTTCCTGATCCTTCGGGATAAAATGTTCATTTCCAATCCCTTGCGGAAAACCTTGCTTGTCGTTGGGATCGAAGGAACTGACATTGGCCTGGCAGTCGCGGTCTTCGAATTCGCCTTCTTCATTGGTCGGGAACAGCGGGATGATGCCGAGCGAAACCGTGCCCTGATCGTTTTCGCCGCAGCCTTCCACCATTGCGCTGATAAGGCTGTTGAGCGGGTGGTTAGGCGCCTGCTGCACTTCGAGTCGCCACGTAGAGCCATTGGCCGGAATGGTGATCGTCTCGCTCTCGTTTTGATTCAACTGGATCGGCCCGCCGACCATTTGAATCATAATATCCTCTATTACAATGTATTCGACGGGCTCCGTCATGTCTTCCCCGGTGTTGGTCACGGTGAAAATCACATCGCCACCCTGGCATTCGCCGACCACCTGAAGGTTGGCGCCACTCCAGAGCGGGTCGGTCGGAACGCAGATGGAATCGGGGTACACGTGTGCTGTGGAGCAATGGGTCTGGCCCAGTTCCGCATCGCAACTAACATTCACCACGACGTAGAAGGTCGCGCACTCGCCCACTGCGACATCGCCGACAGGGAACGTGTACGTATTGCCATCGACCGACGACCAGGGGATGCTGGCCGACTGCACATCCAGGAACGGATCGAAACTGACTTCGACCGAGGCGTTTTCGGCCGGCAGGGTGCCTTCGTTGCAATAGTTCACGTAATAGGTATTGTCAAAACACCTGCGCAGGAAAGGGGCAGATAAATCGACCGACATCATGGGGCATGAATAGGCGGCCTGGGCGGCAAAGTTGAAGGTCGGAACAGAACTGCCGACGCCTGTCGTAAACCCGAAGATTGTGTCGTTGCAAACACTCCACAGGCTATTGGGCGCGGTAATGTAAAGATCGTAGGTGCCCGGTTCGGTCATAAGAAAATACTGTCCATTGGAGTAGGTCGTGGCGACAAAATCACCGTTCGGGCCATGCGCGGTTACGGTCCAGTTGGGCAGGGGCGTTTCGGAGGTGTCGGCTTCGCAGTTGTCGTTTTCATCCAGCCTGACCCAGCCGTTGGCCACGTAAAACAGGTTAGGGTTGGGGCCCGAACCGCCATCTGTAATCGCGGAACCGTTGACATCGCCGACTTTTACGCCTATAAAGTCCAGATTTTCAATATCTTCGGTGAGGACGCCCGTTACCGCCGATTCGGGGAAAGGCGGCGTAAACGGATCGGTCGGGTCGGGGAACACATAATCGGCCCGAACGAAACGCCAGGAAGTATTGTAGGGCAGTTCGGAATAAATGCCCAGGATGAGTTTGCGCAGTTCGAGCGAATCGGCCTCGTTGATCACATTGTTGTGGTCCGCGTCGGCCGCGATGATTTTGTAAGGCGAGTTGAGGTACACGATGTCGTTGTAGTGTTTGCCAATGAGTACCAGATCGTAAGTGGTGACGCCGTTGAGCGGGTTGTCGTCTTTTACCGGCGTGATGCGGTAATTGGTTCCCACCGGCAGGCTGATGCTGTACTGACCGCCTGAAGTGGTGGAAAGCAAGTAGGAGCCCGTGGGCGGAACGTCGTTGCCAACGACATCTACCATCAGGGTTACTTCGTCGATGCCGTCGCCGTTGGGGACGATGATGTGCCCGGAAATCGTCGCGTTTTGAGCCGTCAGGCGCAGTGGCAGCCAAAGCGCCAGCAGCAGGGCGGCCGCAAGTAGTTTTCTCAAAGAATAGACTTCCTTCATGTTCATAGGATTTAGTCGTAAAGAAACATTCGAATCACGATACAAAAGTGAAGCGAAGCCTGCTCGGGGTCAAAAACAAAATTAAAAGTTTGTAACAATTTTTAAAAAGCATTTATCATTACAATAAATTGATTTTCAATTTAATAATAAAGTATTTTTGTCTCCTGAATACTTGCAAACAATCGCATGGAAAACAGCAGGTTATTGCGTTTACTGCGCAGTTTCGATTCCGCGGAATTGCGCAATTTCAAAAAATTTCTCGCCACGCCTTTTTTCAACCAGCGCCGGGAGGCCGTCGCGTTGTTTGAATTGCTCGAAAAATCACTCAAATCCGGCCGGGGCATCCCCGAAAAACCGGAGGCCTACCGCCGGATTTTTGGCGCCGGCGACCACGACGACCACCGCGTCCGGCTCGCCATGAGCCACTTGTACAAACTGGCCGCCCGCTTCCTGGCTATCCAGGATTTTCTCCACGACACACCCGCCCTGCAACGACGGGTCGCAAGGGCGTTTCAAAACCGCCATTTACCCGAAATGGCCCGCCTCGCCCTCTCCGAGGCCGACCAGGCCCGGCTGCAACAACCCCTCCGCAACGTCGATTTTTATGAAGAACAATATCGTACCGCGCTGGAAATCAATCGTATAGCCGTGGCCGAACAAATCACGAACGCCATCGACTTCCAGCAATTATCCGACCACCTCGACCTTGCTTTTCTCACCCAAAAACTCTGGCACTCGTGTTTTATGCTCTCCCACCAAACCGTGGCCAATACCCGCTACGACTTCGGCCTGCTCGACGCCGCCCTGGAGCATGCCGAACGCACGGGCGCCCTCCAAATACCGGCCGTCGCACTTTATTATTATTGCTACCGCGCCCTGACCCAGCCTTCCGAACACACTTATTTTCAGCATTTTAAATCGCTGTTGCTCACTCACGACCGGCTGTTTCCTGCCGAGGAGCGGCGCGACCTTTTTATCCTCGCGATCAATTTTTGCATCCGGCAGTACAACGCCGGCAACTCGGCTTACCTGCGCGAGCAATTTGATTTTTACCAGGCCGGCCTCGAACAAAAACACTTCCTGTCCGACGGCGTGCTCTCGCGCTACACCTACCTCAACGCCGCCACCAGCGGCATGGCCTTGCAGGAACTCGACTGGACGGAGCGGTTCATCCATGACTACCGCGACTTCCTGCCCGAAATCCACCGCGAAAGCTTGTTCAGTTTCAACCTCGCGCGGCTCGAATACCAGCGCCATGCGCGTGGCAATGCCTTGCAATTGCTGCAAAAAACCGATTACAAGGACCTGCCGCTCAGCCTGGCAGCCAAAACCCTGCAATTGAAAATCTTTTACGAACTGGGCGAGTACGACCTGCTCGAATCCCACCTGAAAGCCTTCGGCGCTTTTATTCGCCGAAAAAAAATGCTGGGCTACCACCGAACCAACTACCTCAACACGGTCTTTTTTACCCAAAAACTGCTCGAACTGAACCGCTACGACAAAAACGCCGTGGCCACCCTCCGAAAGGAAGTGGAAGAAACCGCCGCCGTGGCGGAAAAGGAATGGCTGCTCGGGATGTTATAGTCCCAGCTGCGCAGCCACCTGCTGGCGTTTGGGAAGCTGGGCGAGGAAATTGAGCAGGCAGGCCATGACCGCCACGTAAACCATACGGTCGCTGCAAACAAAATGATAAACGACCAGGCCGATCAGCACAGGCGCCTCAAACAAGGCAGACCGAATGATGAAGGCCGTAAAATAATGGTTCATTCGGTCGTTCAACTGCGTCAGCGAAGCCATCTCGGCCGTTTTTTTGCGAAAAATGACGTACCCGGCGATGATCAGCACGGCCATAAGCCCGATAAAAATGAAGGGCGAACCGACAGACTCGGACAACGGCGGAATGGTAAAATGCAAAATCGCGGCCAGCAAAAACATGCCCGTGAGCAGCGCGAAATAAATCACCTGAAGGCGGCGAAACCAGTTTTGAAAAAGTTCTTCCTGTGTATTCATTGTTGCAAATGTTGAAGCAGCCAGGCGCGCTCGGCCACGTCGGGTGTTTGTTCCAGTTCGTCGCGCAACAGCGCGCGCGCGGCGCGGTCGTTGCGCGGGATTTCCATCAGTTTTTTGGTAAAATAGAGCAGTCGTTCATTGGTTTGGCGGTGATAGCCGAGGTTTTTCTGCCGGCGAAGATAAGCGCCGAAACTTTGTAAAAGCGAGTCGAGCGCCTGCCACTCCCCCATCTCGTAGTAGCTGCGCAGCAACATACGACGGGCGTCGAGGTTGTTGAGCGGGTCTTCCAGTTCCACCTGTTGCAAGAGGGGCATGGCGCGGGCGTAATCCTGCTGCTGGAAGCGCAAAAAAGCCAGGTTGTAGCGATAGATGTTGTCGCGTTCGCGGGGATGCAGGGTCGGGCGGTGCGCTTCCAGAAATTGCTCGGCCCAGGTATGTTCTTTCGACGCCACGGCCAGGCGGATGATGTTTTTGTAGTTAAAACTGGTCAAAACGCCGTTTTCCATCAGCACGCCGCGCTCCAGCGCTTCGCGGTAAAAACCCAGGGCCACGCTCACGTATTCGCGCTTGCCGGCGTTCATCCGGCGGATGCAGCCGTTGATGGCGAGGAGGTAGAGGCCGCGTTGCTCGTCGACGGAGAAGCGTTCGACATGCTCGTTGAGGCTTTGGCAGAACGCATCGAGCGGGGCGCTGTCGTCGGGGTGTCGCAGCATTTGGTAAGCGTGGAAATACACGGCGATGGCAGGGATACCCAGCAAGGCCTCCTGCTCCACGACTTCCAGGATGGCTTCGAGCAGCCGAAGCCGGTAAGCCTGCCCGGCCACGGCTTCGTGCATGGACGCGACGCAGGCGTGGCGGAGCATTTCGGAGACGTAAAAAATCGTCAGTTCATCGGGAAGAGGCTGAAAATTGAGGCGGGCGGAACGTTCGTGGCGGGTGGCCTGTTCGAGGCTTTCCTGGTGGAGTTGGTATTGTTGAAAATGGTAGCGGGCGTCGCGCAGGCCGTTTCGTTCGGCGGTGCCAAGACTTGCGGAGCGTGTTTTTTGAAAAAAATCATCGATGCCCCGACGGCGAAGGGCGCGCAGCAGCAGGGGGTGTTGCTCCTGCGGCGATTCGCGCTGCGCTTCCAGGGTCAGGTATTGCCGCACCAGATCAAGCAGATACGATTGCAGGTGGCGCAGTTGGCGGTTGTCGTAGGGCTGGCCGGGCAAAGCGGCTGCAAACAGTGCTTCGGGGCGCAGAGGTTCGCGCTTTTTGCCGTCGATGTATTGTGCGAGGTGTTCGCAAAGACGAGCCACTTCCGGCCGGCGGTTGAAATAGTCGCAGTGCGCCAGCGCGACTATTTGCCGGCGCTCCTGCGGACTGAGTTGCCGAAACACGCGCAGCAGGGTATTTTCCATGATAAAAACACGCTGTTTTTTCGGCAAATTTTTATTTTATAATTTGAAAATCAATGTTTTAATAAAATAATTATTTCGACAAAACCCGTTTTTTGTATTTTACGGAAAGCAACGGAGGCGGCACCTTTGACCCAGATCACATGAACAAGACAATCCAGCCATGAGAAAAGCCACGTTTCTTTTACTGATCATCGCCGGGTGGGCCGGCCTGGTTGCCGCACAGGGCAATGCTTTCTGGACCAAGGCGCCAGGGCCCTATGGGGTATTCGGGTTACTGCCGTTCGTCGCCACAACCGACGGGGTCTTGTACACCCAAATGGACTGGGGGTACACACATACCCAGGGGATTCCGACCACCCTGTTCCGGTCGACAGACGAGGGGCAGCATTGGGAAAAATTTTCGCCCCTGTTGAATGGTCAGCCGGTCTACAGTTTTATCAATATCGGTCCCAGCGGAAATTTAAATATGATGGTTGCGAACGACGGGACGTCAAATTATTCCCCCGGCAGCCTGCTCCGTTCTTTCGACGGAGGGCTCAACTGGACGCTGGTCGCCACCAACCTCGCCTTCTCCCGGGTGTACGAAGCAGCCGACGGCAGCCTGATCGGACGCGCCTATGAAGCCAGCAAAATTTATCGCTCCACCGACGGCGGCATTACCTGGACAAACGTATTCAACGCCCCTGTTACCATACTGAGTACCAAGGACATGCAAGTGCTGCCCAATGGTGTCCTCCTGATTCCTGCGGGCTACACCGACCTCTATTATTCTTCAAACAACGGCCAGAGCTGGCAAACCGTCGAGAACCCCGAAAACGGGGGCGGGGAGTTTTTGGTCACCAATTCGGGCGCCATACTCTACACCGGCGGCCAGCTCTACCGCTCTACGAACAATGGCCAGAGCTGGCAGACGATCAGCGGAGTTCCGTCGTCCTACCGCCAGCCAATTCAACTTTCGAACGGAAACCTGCTGATGGCCACTGGCGACAACGACCTTTACCGCTCCACCAACGACGGCCTCAGCTGGCAACAAATCACGACCTCTCACCCGCTCAATTACCTGCTTCCGGTCCAACTGGCCGACGGCGCCATTTTTTCACACATCAACGATGCGTACTACCGCTCGACCGACAACGGCGCAAACTGGCAGTTTTCGTCTACAGGCATCGACCTGGCCCACGTATGGCAAATGGAATTCCTGTCGGAAGATACCATCTTCGCGTGGACGCGCAGCGGCTTGTTCCGCACGTACGACCAGGGCGAACAATGGACCAAACTGACGGATGAAAACGAGCCTTACCTGCACTCCTATTTCCCCCTGAAAAGAACTTTCGACGTGACTTCGGACGGTCACGTGGTGGCGACCAAGGGCAAATCGCTGCTCTGGTCCGACAACATGGGCGACACCTGGACCAATATTGCGCCACCGAACGGCGTATGGGTATGGGCGACGGAAATCAGCCCCGATGGCATCCTGTTTTGCAACTCCTTAACCGGCCCGCCAGGGTCGGGGTCGACGCAGCGCCTTTACCGCTCCGCCGACCAAGGGCAAAGCTGGACCCTCACGGCGGGAGAGGCGATCAGCAATTTCAATCAGATGGCCTTCCATCCTTCCGGCAGATATTTCGCCACGGGCTACAATGGCGCCCTGAACAGCAGCGGCCCCTGGTACTCCGACGACCAAGGGCAAAGCTGGCTGCCCGTGCCGAATATCCCCCAAAACACCGTCGATCAAAACGCCGGCATGTTTATGATCGATCCAGCGGGCGTCATTTATATCGTCATGTACGAAGACTGGAGCACCTACCGCCTGTACCGCTCCGACGACGCGGGGATGCACTGGGTGGCTTATCCAAACCCCTTGCCGGCCGATATGCGCACCATTTACCTCAATGCCGCAGGGCACCTGATCCTGAACGAGCAATTCCGTTCGATCGATCAGGGCCTGACGTGGCAGCCCCTGCCGTCTTACGGGTCAAACTGGTACCTGCTTGACCAGCCCATTTCGCCCGGGCAATATTTGTACACCAACTTTGCCTATCTCGGTTTGTACCGTACGGTCAATCCTACCACGCAGGGCGCTTACCTGAGCGGCCAGGTGCGCAAGGACGCCGACGACGATTGCTCCACACCCGATGCGCAGGCTCCTCTGTCCAACTGGACGGTAGAAGCGCACGGCGCATCCACCTTCGTGGCCACGACCGACTATCAGGGGCATTACCAGATGTTTGTCGATACGGGCGCTTATCAACTCGAAACGCAGGTGCCCAATCCCTGGTGGTGGACGGTCTGCGAAGGCGCCGTGGACGTGCAAGCCAGCGTTCTTTTGGCAGAATACAACCAGGATTTCTCTCTGGTGTCCACCTCCGGCTGCCCGCTGATGACGGTCGATCTAACCATTCCTGTCCTGCGCCGCTGTTTTAACAACAACATCTACGTCAGCTATTGCAATCAGGGCTCCGAACCCGCCGACAGTGCCTGGGTGGACATCTCGCTCGATCCTTTTGCCGAGCTGGTATCCGCAAGCGTGCCTTATGAAGATCAGGGGCAAAATCTGTATCGATTTTTCGTGGGTAATGTGGGTTCCACCGAATGCGGGCAATTTTCACTGGTCGCTTACCTGGATTGCGATTCCACGGTGCTGGGGCAAACGCATTGTTTCTCTGCCCATGCTTTCCCCGATACCCTTTGCCGCTCCATTCCTGGCTGGTCGGGTGCTACCATACTGGCCAACGCCACCTGTCAGGATTCCATCGTGCACCTGAGCCTGAAAAACATCACCGACATCCCTTCGGCATCGCTCGATTACATCATCATTGTGGACGACGTGGTGCTGATGACCGGCAATCAATCCTACGGACCCGGACAGGAAATCGATATCAACCAGCCCGCCGACGGCCATACCTGGCGCATCGAGTCGGAACAGGAGCCGGGTCACCCCTTTGCCACGCCCGCCAACCTGGCCCTCGCTTTCGTGGAAGGCTGCGGCGGCTTCAACAGTCTGGGCTTCGTGAATCAGTATCCGGTCGATGAATTTTCCCCTTCCTACGACCGGGAATGTGTGGAAAACACCGCCTCCTACGACCCCAACGACAAACAGGGATTCCCGACCGGAAGCACCGAAGAACACTACATCCGCAGAGGACAGGAACTGGAATACCTGGTCCGTTTCCAGAACACGGGCAACGATACGGCATTCACGGTCATCATCCGCGACACCCTTTCTGCCTGGCTCGACGCGGCAAGCGTGCAGGTCGGCGCGGCTTCGCATCCCTACACCTGGTCGCTGAGCGGCGAAGGCGTATTGCAATTCACCTTTGCCAATATCATGTTGCCCGATAGCAATGTGAACGAACCGGGGTCGCACGGATTTGTCAGTTTCCGCATCCGGCAGCAGCCCGAACTGGCCCTGGGCACCCGGATTTTGAACAAAGCCGACATCTATTTTGACTTCAACGAGCCGGTTGTCACCAACCAGACCCTGCACACCATAGGCGAGTCGCCTTTCCTTGTCGGTCAGAAAACGCCGGTCTTGAACAGCGGTACGCAGAACATATCGGCCGCCCCCAATCCGGCCCGCGATCAGGTGGTTTTGCAGGCCCTGCAGCAGCCTTTCCGCAATGCGCGGATCGTGCTGGCCGATGGCCGGGGCCTCGTATTGCGCCAGTTCAGGGCCAATGGCCCTTCCGCCCTGATCGAACGCGGGAACTTGCCGCAAGGCGTCTATTTCTACCGCGTCGAAACAGCCGACGGGAAGCCGGCCGGCTCGGGACAAGTATTATTTATCGACTGAACATGCGGCGCGCCGAACAAGAACCTATCCAGTTATAATTGACGCGGGTAAGATTAGAGCATGAGGTTTATTATGGTTTATGAGGTTTATAAGGTTTATGTGGTTTATGAAAAACCAGTCATGCTCAAAACCCGACGGTTTAAGGTTAGAAGACTAGAAGCAAATCATAGCATCCCCCGGCTTTCAAAGGAAGGTCGGGGTTTTTATTTGTCATTAATTGGTAGTTTATCAGATGTATCCCTTCGGTCGACACGACATGGGGCGTATTTTATATCTGTACTTTATCAGATTTCTCGCTGCGCTCGAAATTGTTTCAGCGGGTAAAATTTCGAGCGCAGCGAGAAATCTGAGGAGTATTGCCTTGTCAGTCGTTCCATGTCATGTCGAGAAGCACTTCGGCCCTTTTGGGCCTTTTCAAACCGAAAATGAACCGATGCGCCGTAAGTTTGGCAGTTATTGTAAGCAATGCAGTGTAACTGTTCTTAGATGATGTAACGTACTCGATGTCGAGAATTGTTCTGGTAAAGGAGTTTTTAAATCTTAGTGACAATGATACAAGTTGATCCCGGCTTAGAGCATAACAGCCCATTATTTGCCAGGCATTACAAACTTTTTTACTTGTTTTTTATGGCAACAGACATTCAAATTATTCATCCCAGATTCTTGGTATCGATATTGGTTCGGAGAAGGTATTTGTCTACGTTCTAGTCATGAGGTGCTCCATTTGACACATTTACGGCAGCCTTTCATCAATTAATAGCCTTTTTGCAATCTGTGGGATTAAAACGAGCCATGGAGGCTACGGGAGTTTACTAGTTTTTAAACTGTACGAGTTGCTTTGACCGCAGGCGTCGAAGTCTATCTTGTTAACGGGGCATGTAAAAATGTCCCGGTCGAAAAGTGATGTTTCGGATTGTCAATGGTTGCAGCAACTTCATCAGTACGGGTTATTAGTCGTTCATTCATTCCAGATGAAAATATCAGACAACTACGCACTTGCGTATCGTCTTGCAGAGAAGATACACCATGAGATACGCGTTTCACATTCAACACATTCAAAAGGCTCTGATGAAGCATGAATGTGCCGTCTGCATCAGGTGATTAGTCAAATTACCGGCGCAAGCGGATGCGGATCCTCAAAACAATCACTTGAGGAAAGAAACCCCAGCAACTGGCGGACCTGTGAGAAACAAATCCTCAATAAAAGCGTGACTTGGTAGAACTCTCCTTAGAAGGCCTATACAAACGCGAACATCTTTTGCACTTCGACAAGCAAACCTACGAGTTTTACGATCATCAAATTACCAATTGTGATGCGGAAATTAGGAAGATTCTAAAAGAGATCAATGTCAACTTCACCTGAAAACACCAACACTGCATAAGGCCAAACCAACCCGGCACAAATACTCCGACATCAAACATTTCTTACATTCACGTTGGTGACGCTATGACTGGTGGTAAGGACTTGGTAATAATATCCGGCCTGACCGATCTGAGTTTCCTAAAGTGGTGCAGAAATTGTTTCGAACATGAATCGTTGGCCAACCGCCAAACACTTTACAGCATGGTTGATTGGCCCAAACAGCCATAGTAGTGGGAAGAAACAAACGAAAAAACAAATCGAGCAAAACCAAGGCCGGTCAAATCTTCCGTGAAGCAGCCAAACCATGTCGAGCAAATGCCGCTCTCGGCGCTTTTTATCGTCGTATTGCGCGCAAAGGACCCTAAGATCGCCAATATGGCAACAGCGCGAAAACTCGCAATCCGGGCATACAACCCTCCTAAAACACGGTTGTGATTTTGGAACAAAGGGATTGAAAATTACAATAACCAATTGAAAGCCAGACAAGAAAAGCACTTGCAAAAATTGGCAGACAAACTGGGCTACATACTGTCTCCTAACCCCGAAGCCCTCGTGGTTCATTAGGACCGAAGGGAGACATCTGACAAGCCATTTGTGTAGGGCGCCACTGTCATGTCTACCGAAGGAAAACCTCCGACCTAAAACAAAAACCTTCCACCCTCCACCTGTCCTGGCCCGGAAAATCTAGCGCTTGCGCACCATCGTCAGGATCGTCGCAATGGCCACGGTTTCCCCCGTTTCATCGTACACATCGACCAGCCATTTGACAATGCCGCGCGGGATGGCGGCGATGCCTTCGCGAGCAGGGTCGTGCTCCTGTTCGATTTTTTCCTTCACCGTGAGTTTTACCCCGATGGTCATGCCCGGGTAAACGGGTTTGGTAAAACGGCACTCATCCAGGCCATAATTGAGCAAAACAGGGCCTTTTTTCGGGTCGACAAACAAACCTGCCGCTTTCGACAGCACGAAATAACCATGCGCCACCCGGCCGGTAAAGGGCGTGCCTTCGAGCGCGGTTTCGTCCATGTGCGCGTAAAAATTGTCGCCGCTGACGTTGGCAAAATTGTGAATATCGGCAATGCTCACGGTGTGTTTTGCCGTCACGAGCGTCTCCCCTACTTCCAGATCGTCGAAGTATTTTTTGAACGGATGCACCGGCGTCTCGTGCTGTGCGCCGCCCGACTGGTACTGGCTGGTCACGGCCGTGAGATCGGTCGGGTGGCCCTGAATGGCCGTGCGCTGCATGTAGTGCATCACGCCGCGCATCCCGCCCATTTCTTCGCCGCCGCCGGCGTGGCCGGGGCCGCCGTGCACGAGCAAAGGCATGGGCGAGCCGTGCCCCGTGCTTTCCTTGGCCGAATCGCGGTTGAGCACGAGCACGCGGCCGTGCCAGGAAGCGGCTTCGAGCACGTAGTCGCGGGCAATGCCGCGGTCGTGGGTGCAAATGGTGGACACCAGCGAACCGCGCCCAAGGGCTGCGATTTCGACCGCTTGCTCAATGGATTTGTAGGGCATAATGGTAGAAACGGGGCCGAAACACTCCGTTTCATGCGACATCAGGTTGTGCAAGGGGTTTTCGTTGCGCAGCAGGATGGGCGGCAGGAAAGCACCTTTGTCGCGGCTGGCGCCCGTGACCTCGAAGTCGTCGGGGTGGCCGTGCACGATGGGCGTGTGGGCAGCCAGGCTGCGGAGTTTTTCACGCACGCGGTCGAGTTGGTGGCGATTGATGAGGGCGCCCATGCGCACGCCTTCGACCGAGGGATCGCCCACGAGGGTTTTGGACAATTCTTTGGACAAGGCTTTTTGCACTTCGTCGAGCAGGTTTTCCGGCACGAGAATGCGCCGCACGGCTGTGCATTTCTGGCCGGCCTTGGTGGTCATTTCGCGGCGCACTTCCTTGATAAAAATATCGAACTCGGGCGTACCCGGCACGGCGTCTTCACCCAAAACGGCGGCGTTGAGCGAGTCGGCCTCCATGGTGAAAGGCACCGAGTGTTCGATGAGCGCGGGGTGGACGCGCAGTTTTTTACCGGTTGCCGCCGAGCCCGTAAAGGTGACCACATCCTGGTTTTGCACGTGATCGAGGAGGCCGCGGCCAGTGCCGGCAATGAATTGCAGGGCGCCTTCGGGCAGGATACCCGAAGCGACGATGTCGTGCACCATCGCTTCGGTCAGGAACGAGGTTTGCTCGCTGGCCTTGACCACGGCCGGCATGCCGGCTAGCAGGTTGACGGCGATTTTTTCGAGCATGCCCCAAATGGGGAAATTGAAAGCATTGATATGCACGGCAACGCCGCGTTTGGGCGTCAGGATGTGGTGACCGATAAAAGTATTTTCCTTGGAAAGCCGGATTGTTTCCCCTTCCACATAATAGGTCTCGTTGGGAAAACGCCTGCGCAAACTACTGTAAGCGAACAAGTTACCAATTCCTCCCTCGATATCGACCCAGCTGTCGGCCCGGGTGGCGCCGGTGAGATGACTGAGGCCGTAGTAGCGGTCCTTCCGATCGAGCAGGTAAAGGGCCAGGGCTTTGAGCATGCGGCCGCGTTCATGGAAAGTTAGGCGACGCAGGGCCGGGTTGCCGGCTTTGCGGGCGTAATCGAGCACGGCTTCGTAGTCGATGCCGCCGGAAGCGGCTACGCCGACGACTTCCCCGGTGAGGGCGTTGTATTGGGTCGTTCCGTCTCCTTCGCCGGGCATCCAGCGACCAAGAATATAGTTTTGAATGGATTTTGACATGATGACTGTGTTTGGAAAGGACGGGGCAAAAGTACTGTGCTGGACAGGGGGTTTTGCCTAAACCCGACACGCCAAAAGAATTTTTTCCGCAACAGGCCCTGCTTTTGATGGTTTAGGCTAACATTGGTTTCCGAATTATCGCCAGCCTACTCAACATGATGCACAACCGACACCTGTTCGCCTTGCTGCTGCTTTTCCGCGGCCTTTTTGTTTTTGCTCAAAATGCGCCTTGCGGGAGCAGCATTTTCCTCGACCAGGCCACGCTCGCAGATCCGACGTTGTTGCAACAAATCAGCACGCAAAACGAGGCTGCGCGTGTTTTTTTCCAAAATAACGCCGCTCCTGAATTCGCCGGCAACGTGGTCACCCTGCCCGTCGTGGTGCACCTCATCCACTTCAACGGCCCCGAAAACCTCAGCGACGCACAGGTGCAACTGGCCATTCAGCGCCTCAACGAGGCATTTGCCAACCAGGGCTATTACGACCAGGGCTCCGGCACCAACGTGCCGATCCGCTTCTGCCTTGCCACCCGCGCCCCCGACGGCTCGGCCACCACGGGCATCAACCGGGTGGCGTCGCAACTGACCGTCATGACCCTCGAAGACGACGATTACGCCATCAAAAACCTGTCCCGCTGGGACACCAAACGGTACATCAATATCTGGGTCGTGCGCTCCATTTGCACCCAGTCGCTGGGCTGCGGCATCGTGGGCTACGCTTCCTCGCCTGCCTTCCACGGCGCCGGCAACGACGGTATCGTGCTGGAAGCCAGCTACTTCAACGGCGCCCCCGCCACCAGCAGCCCCGGGCCGCACGAAATGGGACACTACCTCGGCCTTTACCACACTTTTGAAGGCGGCTGCCTCAACGACGACTGCCTGAGCGACGGCGACCACGTGTGCGATACGCCGCCCGACCAGAGCACGGCCGGCATTCCCTGCGGACAAACCGTCAATTCCTGCACGACAGACACCCAGTCGGGCCTGAATGCCGACCTGCCCGACGACACCAAAAACTTCATGGACTACGGCGATGTGGCCTGCCGCCACGACTTTACGGCCGGGCAGTCGGCGCGCATGGACTTTTTTGCTCAAAACACCCGCCAAAGCCTGCTCAGCTCCGACGGCTGCGGCCAGCCTTGCCCCGCTCTGGTGAGTGCGGCGTTTGCAACGAGCAGCCAGATCGTCGACCTGGGCGGCGCGGTGAACTTCACCAACCTGAGCCAAAACGCGGCGAATTATACCTGGACCATCGACGGAGCGCCCTTTTCCAGCCTTGCCAACCCCGGCTTAACGTTCAACAACATCGGCGCTTTCAACGTGACGCTTACGGCGATCAGCGCCGATCCGAATCTGTGCCCGGCGCAGACGAGTTCGGTCATTATTCAGGTGGTTTGCCCGGTAAAAGCGGATTTTCTGGCCAATCCGATCGAGGTATTCAGCGGCGGCACGGTCGTATTGACGAATACGAGCCAGGGGGCGGGACAGTTTCAGTGGCTCATCAACGGCGCGCCGCAAGGGCCCTCGCTGCCGTCGTACGCCTTCGACCAGCCGGGCGCTTACGAAATCCGGCTGGAAGCATCCAACGGGCAATGCAGCACTTCGAAAACGCTGGTGGTGACGGTGTTGGATTCGTGCATCGGCAGTTCTTTTCAAAAATTCTACGGCACCGCCAACGACGAGCAAGGCGTGGCATCGGTCGTCTTGTCCGACGGCAATTTCCTGATCGGCGGGCACGGAGACGTTCCCGGCGCTTTACGGGAGGTGTTGCTGATCAAAACCGACCCAGAAGGCAATGTGATCTGGTCGAAACATTTCGGCGCCCCGGACGGCAACGAAGTGCTCCAGCATGTCGCGGCCAAACCCTCCGGCGGCGGTTTTATGGCCTTGCTCAGCAGCAATGTCTGGACGGGTGTCAACGATGCATCCCTGGCCAGTTTCGACGCCGACGGACAGTTGTTGTGGCAAAAAAGGCTGGTCACGCCCGGCGCCGACGAATTGCGCCGCATCGTGGCAACGCCCGAAGGCGGCTGGATCGCCTGCGGTTACGTGCAGCCGGCAGCCCCCGGAAAGGCTGCCGCGTACTTTCTCAAACTCGACGCCGACGGCAATCAGCAATGGGCGCGAGCGTATGGCTTGCCCAACTCGGATGTTTACGCCACTGACGTAGCGGTAGCCGGCGATTCGTCCTATCGCGCCTGCGGTTATTACATCACCGCGGCCGGCGCCCGCGATGGGCTGATGCTTGAACTCGATACCGACGGCGCCCTCATGGCCTCCCAAATCTTCGATTACCCGGCGCTCGATCGGGTTTTGTGGTCGGTGGAAGTGCTGCCGACCTTCCTGGGCGCCAACGTGTACTTTACCGGAGAAGAGACCCCAAACACCGGTTTCAATTCTTACGGGTTGTTTGTTAATAAAAGTAGCGGCGGAAGCAGCCTGACTGGAAATGCCTACCAACTTGACAATGAAAGCGTTATCTTCTCCGACCTTGCAATTTCCGAGGACAGCAGGTTTTCCATCACGGTCAGCCCGCCCGACAGCCAGCCACAACCCAAAGCGGTGTATTTTCAGGACAATCTCAACTCGACCAATACCTCCATACAACAATACTCCGGGTATGGCCAGGTATCGGTTCAGCAGGTAGAAAATACGCTGGATGGCGCCCTGTACACCGGTCGTGGCATCAATGGCGGCCAGGAGGATATTTTTTTCATACGCGCCAATACAATCGGAGTGGCCGGGGTATGCCCGCAGGGAGAAGTATATTTTGACAATTTAATTGTCCTCAACGACCTCAATAACCTTCCGCTGAATGAAGTGTCGGGCTTCCCTTTCATGCCGACACAAGGCATGGTCGCGGCAGACTACGCATTGAACACCGCCGAGCCCTGTGCAGCCACCTGTCTGACCCCTTCCTGCAAAACGGCCTGGACGGAATACTTTGCCGACTTCGGCACGATCACGGTCCTGACCGGCATAGCGCCTGCACCCGACGGCAGCTATTACGCCGGCGGCTGGCGCAATAATCAGACCCTGTTGATCAAGTTCAGCCCCGACGGCACGATGCTGTGGAGCAGACAGTTTCATTGCTCCCAGCGCAACGACCGGCTGCAGGATTTCCTGGTCGACAGCGACGGCAATATCGCGGGGGTGGGCAATGCCGAAACTGCCACCCTTGTCTTTAACGGCTATGCTTTTAAATACGACCCCGTGGCGGATGTCCTGCTTTGGGTAAAAGAAGAATCGCAAAGCAAACGCTCGCGCTTCACCAACATTCAGGAACTCGGGCCGGGCGGCAACTATCTGATCGGCGGCGTCTACCCAACGGGGACTTCTTCCAGCGACCCCGATTTCGATCCCGTGCTGCTGGAAATGGGCCGCAATACCGGCGATTTGCTTTCCAATAACTGGAACCAGGCTTTTGACCTGGATAAAAACGAAGAATTGCGCTCGGTGAGGCGGCATGGCAATTTCATTTACGCGGTCGGCAGAACCGAATCCGCTCCGAATCCCAACAGCCTGCGCAGCCCCGTGATTTATCGGGCAGACCTGAACGGCAACCCTTCCGATTTGCGAAAAATCATCGTGCCCTCGATCGGAATTCCGTCGCTGGAAGCCACCGATATCGCTTTCGACGGCGACTCCCTGGTGATCGCCCTGCAAGGGCGCTTCGATACCTCGTCGTTACTGCTGACCCAACAGGTAGCGCTGGTAAAAGTGGCGCCCGACGGGCAGGTTTTGTGGCTTCAGAAATACACCATCGAAAACCAAAACGCATCCACCTTCAACATTGTCATTCAAAGTCTGCTGGCCGGCGACGACGGTTATTACATCGCCACCCGTGAAATGCTGCTCAAAACCGATAAAAACGGCAAGTTTCAATGGGCAAGGCACACTTTCGGGCGGCACGACGTCGGTCACAACCTGATTGCCCAAAACGGCAATGCCGTGTTTCTGGTTGGGAAAAACGTGAATCCCTCAGGCATGTTTATAGGACGATACATCGCGGCGACGGGCGACGCCGGCTCTGCTTGCGGTCAGGATTTCGGCGGCAAAGTCACGGAAGAAACCGTGATCGGCGCCAGCACCGAACCCCTGTCCTGGAACCAGTACGCCAGCCCTTTGTTGCTTCAAACCAACACCGCTTCTTCTTCAACGGCTGATCTCAGCGAGATCGGCTACCTCTGCGGCGCTCCGTGCACCGAGATCTGCGGCAACGGTCGCAGCGACGACTACAACAGCCTCATCGATTGTGTCGATCCGGCCTGCGAATGCGTGGCCTGCAACAACGAACAGGCGCGCATCTGGTACTTCGGCACGCACGCAGGGCTCGATTTTTCCACCGACCCGCCTACCGTCCTGACCGACGGGGCGACCGACAGCCCGGGGTCCACGGGGGTCGTCTGCGATGCCGCGGGCAAGTTGCTCTTTTACACCGACGGCGAGACCATTTTCAATCGGGAGCACCAGCCCATACCCAATGGAAGCGGTATTTACGGCAGTAAAACCTCGCTGGGCAATATGCTGATTCCGCTCAACAGCGCCCTGTTCAATTTTCAACACGCCAACAGCAGCAGCAACTTTTACCCCTATTATTCTGAAATGGACATGGCAAAAAACCAGGGTCTGGGGGGGATCAGAATAATCAATAACCAGCCTCGAAAAAATACAGTTATCGACCTGGTCCCGGTGGGCAACAAAGTGGCCGCCACGAACTCCTGTTCCGTTTTCGATACCAAATGGGTGTTGCGTAAAAGGCAAAACACGGCACAATTTCTGATCACCCAGGTCCTGCCCGACAACAGTGTCGGGGTTCAGCCTTTTTCCATCGATATCGGCGAACTGGATCAGAACACCTCAGGGAGCAATATCATTGCCCAAATGAAATTCAACCATGCGGGCACCCTGCTCGCCGACGCCCTGCCCAACTCCAGCGGCTTCGACCTCCTTCATTTCGACCCGATTCTGGGCGGCCTGTCGGACGTCATTTCCATCCGGCAAGCTGAGCTCGCGGAAGCTTACACCCTCGAATTTTCTCCCAACGACCGTTTCCTCTACGTGGCCACCCCCACCGGTTTGTATCAGTTCGACCTGATTTCAGACGATGCCCAGGCCATCAAGGCATCGAGGGTGACGCTGGCCAGCAGCGCTACGCCGCGTTTTGGCGCCATACAAATGGGGCCCAACGGCAAATTGTACATCGCCACGGGAGCGGGAGCGCCTGCCGATGCGCTCGACTTAATTTTTTACCCCAACGAGGCCGGCGCCGCCTGCCAGTACCAGGCCAATGCCCAAACCCTGGGTACAGGCCGGGTGAGATACGGATTGCCCTGCATCGCGCCCTGGCTGCTCAATGCCGAACGGCCCATCCATATCCAGGGAGCCGACTCCCTTTGCGGCCTGCCGGCCCAGAGCGTTTACACCCTCGGCTCCCTCCTTTGCGCCGGCGCCGACAGCGTGCGCTGGGAGCAAAGCGGCGGCATAGGGGGCGTTTTTAATGTGGAGGAATATTTTGTTCAATATCTGGACACGGGCACGTACCGGCTTGTGGCAAAAGCATGGTTCAAATGCGGCCTGAAAACCGATACCCTGTACATCACGGTAAGCGACGACGAAGCGCCCGCACTCAACCTGGGTCCCGACATCAAAGTATGCGAAAATGGCGTCTTTAAACTCGATGCCGGGGCGGGCTACGCCCGCTATCGCTGGCAGGATGGCACAGCCGATCAGACCCTGACCACTTCTTACCCCGGCGTTTACTGGGTCACCGTTTGGGATGCCTGCGGCAATGCGCAGCGCGATACGGTCAAGATCACGGTAGATCACGGCTCGCAACTCGATCTGGGCCCCAACCGGGTGGTTTGCCGACTGGCCGGTACGAGTTTCGAATTGCCCGACAATTTTGAGTCCTGGCAATGGTCGCCCGACCTGTCTTTGAGTTGCGACACCTGCCCCCTTGTGGCAATTTACCCGGAAAATGTCGTCAATTACGTGGTCACCGCGCAAAATGCCGATGGCTGCCTGAGCACAGATACCATCCGCGTCGGCCCGCAGATACTCGACGCCGTGCTCGACACCACGATCTGCATCGGCGCGCCGCTCGAATACCTGGGGCAAAGCCTGCCCTCCGGCGCCGATACCACCCTGACACTGGATTTCGTGACGGCCGACGGTTGCGATCTCGAACTGACGGCCATGATCAACATTTTCCCGCCACTTCAGGTACAACTGCCGGCCGACACCAGCCTGAAAATCGGCGCGGAACTCCCCCTCGCGGTTTTGTCGCCCGGCAGTGCTTCCTTGCAGTACCAATGGACGCCCCCCGGCGGCCTGAGTTGCGACGATTGCCCGACCCCGACCGCTGCGCCACTCCAGACCGTCACCTACAACGTACTGGCCACCGACGCCAACGGCTGCACCGCCACCGATGCCATTACACTGACTGTCAGCGACATGTGTGCGGTTCGGGCGCCCACGGCATTCAGCCCCGACGGCGACGGCACCAACGACACTTTTTACCTCCTCACCGACCCCTGTGTGTACAGCATCCGCTCTTTGCACGTCTGGTCGCGCTGGGGTACGGAGGTGTACGGCGGGTTCAACCTCGACCCGAACAACCCCTCCACCGGGTGGGACGGCAAGGTGAATGGTCGCGACTATCCCTCCGATGTGTTATTCTGGACGGCGGAGGTGGTGTACTACGACGGCCGGACGCAACAGTTCAAAGGCGAACTGACCTTGTTGCGCTGACATTTGGACAAATCGTAAAAAACTTTGGCAGGGGCAGCGCCCCGTAATATTTGTAGTCTTTTAGTACCAAAATCCATTCAGGAGGGGCAGCGCCCCGAAAGATGTTTCGGGGCGCTGCCCCTCCTGGCCTGTTTTCTCCGCCATTTACTACAAATCTTTCGGGGCGCTGCCCCTGCTAGGCCTTTAAAAAAATCGTAAAAACCTTCTGCCCTCCACCTTTCGCCCTCTATCCAGGTTTTTACAATCAGGTTAAAAATTGCCCGCTTTAACCTCTTTTTGGCCTGTTTTAACGTAAAGTCGCTTGAAATGGGCTGGCAGGTTTGCGCTTTTTTGTGGACAAGAACCATAACCACAACAATAAGCGTAACTGTCATGAAAAATCAGTTTATCTGGATGAGCGGCTCGGCGCTCGCAGGCGCCTGCCTGGCTTTGCTGGGCGCAGGACTCTTGGGCTGGCACACGCAACATGCACCGCAAAGTGCGTTCGATACGGCGCCGGCCCATTACACTGGTTGGTCGGAAGGACAAGGGCCTTCGGTCGTGGCCGATTTTACCGGCGCGGCACAGGCGGCCCTGCCTGAAGTGGTGCATATTCAGGCGACCATGCACCGCAACGGGCGGCAAGCCGGCGGTATGCAACAATTTGACTTTCAGGATTTACCGGCTCCTTTCCGCCATTTTTTCAATCTCCCGCAATCGCCCATGCCCGACAGCCCTCAGGGCGACGACGAGCAGGCCCAAGGCTCCGGAAGCGGCGTTGTCCTGAGTGCAGACGGATACATTGTCACCAACAACCACGTGGTGCGCGATGCCGACGAACTGACCGTGACGCTGAACGACAAGCGGCGTTACACGGCAAAAGTGATCGGAACAGACCCTTCCACCGACCTTGCCGTGGTCAAAATTGATGCAGAAGGGCTGCCGTTCATGCGTTTCGGCAATTCTGACGACGTGCAAATCGGGCAATGGGTGGTCGCCATTGGCAATCCATTCAACCTATCGGGCACCGTCACGGCCGGCATCGTGAGCGCCAAAGGCCGCGACCTGCACATCGTACAGGACAAAGCACCTGTGGAAAGTTTCATTCAGACCGATGCCGTCGTCAACCCCGGCAACTCGGGCGGCGCCCTGGTCAATTTGCAGGGTGAACTCATCGGTATCAACACCGCCATCGCATCGCCCACCGGTGTGTACGCGGGCTACGCTTTCGCCATACCGTCCAATCTGGTCGCCAAAGTGGTCGACGACCTGCGGCAATTCGGCGTGGTACAACGCGGTTATCTGGGTATCACCATCCGCGACAACACCCAGGAACTGGCCGAAAACAGCCACCGCAATTTCACGCCGGGCGTGCTGGTCGACAGCCTGGTGGCCAACAGCGCTGCCGGCGCAGCAGGTATCCGCAAAGGCGACCTCATCACCCACGTGGACGGGCAGGCCGTCAAAGCGGCCCCCGAACTGCTTGAAATCGTCGGGAAGCACCGGCCGGGCGACAAACTCAACCTCAGCGTGCTGCGCGAGGGCGATGAACGCACGATCAGCGTGGTCCTGAAAAATCGCGACGGCAATACCGACCGCGTCACCAAACAGGATCAGGACCAGGTGCTCAACGCGCTCGGGGCCGAATTCGAGACGCTCGGAGCCCGCGAAGCGGAGCGTATGGGCATCAGCGGCGGCGTAAAAGTTGCCCGTCTCGGCGCTGGCAAAATTGCCAATCAGACCGACATGCACGAAGGTTTTGTCGTGGTCAGGGTAAACAACATCGCGGTGCGAACCGCGGAAGAACTCGCCTCTGTCATCGAAAAAGCCAATGGCGGGATCATGCTCGAAGGGATGTACCCGGGCAGTTCGGGTACTTATTATTACGCCTTCGGCAAATAGGCGACAGCCGGCAGGCATGGGCCAAAATTGCCCATGCCTGCCAAAATCCCCCTAATTTCGCACCATGCCTCGACTTGAAAAAATGCGGCAGATCAGCCCGCGATTTTACTGGCGGATTGCGGCCGGCAGCACCCTGCTGGTCGCCTTGCTTTTCGGCATGGGGGCGATTTTCCGCAAGGGGTTCGACACCACGGCCTACTGGCGCGAAGCCCTGTTCGGGCTTTTGTACACCGGGCTGATGTGGTGGTACAACCTCAGCGCCTTCCCGGCGCTGGAGCGCATTTTTCTGCGACACAACACGTACAGTTCAAAGGCGCTGGTACGCGCCTGCAGCACGATTTTGACCGGATTTCTGGTCGTTTGGCTCGATGAACGCCTTCAAATTTTACAAATAGACTCCACGCTGGAGGATTATGCCTACCCGGAATATTCCAACGAATTCAGGGCCATGCTGGTCGCCGGGGCAGTGGTTTTACTGGCTTTTTTGCTCGACACGGTCAAACGTTTTTATCAAACCCGCTGGGAAAATGAGCGGCTTGAGCACGAGAACGCGCTGGCGCAATTCGAGATGCTCAAACAGCAGGTCAACCCGCATTTTTTATTCAACTCCTTCAACATTTTGAAAACCCTCGTCAAAAACCACGATGGGAAAGCCGAGGAATACGTCGTCCGGCTGGCCGAGTTGTATCGCGGCCTGCTGGCGGTAGAGCGGCGGGAAAAAGTCACGCTGAGTGAAGAACTAACCGCGCTCGATCACTATTTATTTATGTTAAAAGCGCGGTTTGAAGACAAAATCCGGTTCGAACGCCGGATCGACGCCGCCTTGTTGCAGAGTGCCATCCCCCCGTTTACGCTTCAAATGCTTGTTGAAAACGCCATAAAACACAATGTCGTCAGCCACGATGCGCCCCTGCAAATCGAGTTTTTTGCAGAAGGGCAGCAACTGGTTGTCCGCAACAATCTGCAGCCCCGGCGCTCGACCGACGAGGGCGCGCACATCGGCCTGGCCAACATCAGCCGGCGCTATTATCTGCTCACCCGGCAGGAAATTTCTATTGAAAAATCGGACAAGTATTTTGTCGTACGCTTGCCCATCATACCGGCTCGATCATGAAAATCCTGATTATTGAAGACGAATACCGCACGGCCCTCGATCTGCAGGCCACCCTGTTTGAACTGGAGCCGGAAGCCATGTTTCTGCCCGTGATCGACACGGTAGCGGCGGCTGTGCGTTTTTTTCAAACCCAGCCCCCGCCCGATCTGGCGTTTTTTGACGTGCAACTGGCCGATGGAAGCAGTTTTGACGTGTTTGAAGAGGTGGAGGTAAAGTGCCCGGTGGTGTTTTGCACGGCTTTCGACGAATATGCGCTTCAGGCGTTCCAGACCAATGGGATCGACTACGTGCTCAAGCCCTTCGACCGGTCTGCCATCGCCCGGGCGCTCGACAAGGTGCGGCGGCTGGAGAATTATTTTCAGCACAGGGTCGCGGGTGAGCGGCTGCCCGCCGGCGTCCGGCCCGCGGCGCGAAAAAACACCTTTCTGGTCAGTCAGCGCGACCGGCTTCTGCCCATCGCGGCCGAAGACGTGGCCTATTTTCATATCGAGCACGAAGTCACGTTTTTGCACACTTTCGACGGGCGGCGTTTCGTCGTGAATTTCACGCTGGAAGAACTGGAGCAAAGCCTCGATCCCGATCAGTTTTACCGGGCCAACCGCCAGTTTTTGGTCAATTTCAAGGCAGTACAGGAGGTGCAGCAATATTTTGCCCGAAAACTCCTGCTCAAACTCAATGTGAATACCCGCGACGCGCTTGTCGTGAGCAAGGCCAAAGCCGGCGATTTTTTGCGCTGGATGGAACGGATGTAGCGCCTCGAAATTTCAGGCGCCGTTTTGCCTGTTTCAAAGCCCCGACTGCCCGCCTGTCGGGGTTTTTGCTTTCTCGGGGAATGCCCGGACCGCACTTTTGTACCAGTCATCCGATTCAGGGATGCCGACGCAGTCCAACAACATTTTTTCAACATTCAATGTCATTCCTATGAAAAAGACCCTCTTTGCCTGCTTCCTGAGCTTGTTCGTCGCCGGTGTTTATGCCCAAACGCCCGCCGCCAACAATACCCAGAAACCGCGCCCAACTGCGACGCAATCCTCGCTGAGCAAATCTCCCGGCGTCAGTTCCGCCGTCCAGACGCCCGCAGTAAGCAAAGCCCCCACCCAAAATCCGGCCACGGGTTCGGCTACCGCCAAGCCGCAATCTGCTTCCACCAAGCCTGCGCCGGCCTCTGCCAAACCGGCCTCGACTTCCGCCAAGTCGGCTTCGACGGGCTCCAAATCGACGTCCGGCACATGCAAAAGCATGAAAAAACGCCATACCACGCACAAAAAACCGGCCTCTTCTTCGAGCAACACGGCCAAAACGCCCCCCGGCAAGCCGGCCCCCAGCGCTGCCCCCAAAAGCAGCGGTAACAAGAACTGAGAAGGAGTAGCGGTTTTACCAGGATTGATTCTGGAATTGTTTTCCCCGCGCAGGAGTCGCCAGATACCGCGCGGGGATTTTTTTATGGATAAAAAACAGGGAAAATAAAAAAGGCTAACGTTCTGATGGTCAGAATGTTAGCCTTGAAATTTGTCGGAACAGTAGGATTCGAACCTACGACCTCACGCGTGTGAAGCGTGCGCTCTAAACCGACTGAGCTATGCTCCGGATGAGGGCGGCAAAGATAGCGGCATTTTGACGTCAGGCAAAAGGTGCGGTCTTTTTTTTCGAAGCCGGCTTGATTGCTTTTAATACCCGATGCGGGCAACCGCGGCAGAGAGCGCCGCGGCAAAATCCTGTCGGCCGCGAAGGGCGCCGGCCGATTGCAGGAGGTTTTCGATGCGCTCGCGGAAGTAATCGTGCAGTTCGTTGTCGGCAATCAGCTGGCAGGCTTCTTCGAAAGCCGCCACGGTGGGCGGGAAAAAAGTGTCTTTGACGTAGCCGCGCTGGTCGAGATACATCACGGCCTGTTCGGGCCAATACAGCAGTACGTCGGCGAGGTGGTGGGGAAAAACGGCTATTTTTTTGAAATCGCCGGTGATTTTGCGCAGACGGCTCGTCCGTGCGCGGTGCCGGCGGGATCGGCGTTCGGGAAAAAAATGTTTGACAATTTTGTCCTTGAAGGCCGCCAGCAGCGCTTCCTGATGGGGCGCATCGCCGTATTCCATCTGGCAATACTGCTTGGCTTCGCGGAAACGCGCGCAAATTTTCAGGATTTCCTGTACCAGATCTTCCTTTTCGAGGCGTTCGAGGCGCTGGGCAAGCTGGCGGGTGCTGAGGGTGGGCATGGGGGCAAATGTAGGAGATGCATATTTATTTAAGCAAGATAAAAAAGGGCCCAAGAAACGAATATCACATAGACATCCGTTTCTCGGGCCCTATTCATAAGCAATCTGCTATATCTTGCTATTTCTTAATTATACATATATTTTTACACAGATTACCACCAACAATAACTTTGAGATAATAAGTACCAGAAGGCAAACTAGAAAGATCACTAACAGAAATACTAGATATCCCGCGTGGAGCATTTCTTGATATATTTTTCAAAACCCTGCCCAATGGATCAAATATGGAAATTTGAACATTTGAATCCTCCGTTAAATCAAGAAGGATTTCGAAATTTTGATTAAAGGGATTAGGCCGTATTTGCAAATGAGACAAATTAATTGGGGCATCTGACCTTTCCAAATTGGGTTTAAAATTATTGACTAATTGAAAATCAGAAAGCTCCACGTAAGACAGATATGGTACTGTCATACCATTAGGAGGCGATTTGAAATTATGCCGGCCGATAGCGCGTTCATCTAACGTAGATTGATATTCGCCGCCAAAATACACAATACTATCATTAACAAGTAGTTGGGAGATATTTTCACTTGCAGGCGTTCCATAATTCAAATATCCCAGCAATTCACCATTAGTAGAAAACTTCAACAACGCAATATCCGTGCTTCCATAATTTTGAATTTCTACATCTTGAAGTGACAAAGTGCCTTGAAAAGACACCCCTACAATTATAGAGCTATCAGTAGAACACACAACGCTAACGTCATCGTTTGTTATATTACCATCTATTGTTTCAGTCCAATAATTTCCATTTGTTGACTCTGTATAAATAGTCAAATTGCTATTAGCCTCAGATCCCGTAATATTATTATCACGAAGGAGAAAGGTTTTATATGACCCATCACTCGAATAGGCAGACCTTACAATTGTCTTTGTAGGGTCAAATGGCACGCTACTATACACACTTGCCAAACCTTGATTTGTAATAAGCAAATCAAAAATGCTATTGTTTGCCACAAGTTGATTCACTCCATTTATCGACAAAGGCTGATCCCCACCTCGCCCTAATACATGAATCCCATTGTCAGAAGATTCGAAAATTAACGCCTGATTTGGGTTTTGCATTCTGAATATATCAGTAGATAACGTAGAGCCATCTTTACCTATTTTCATAAGATAGCCAGACTTGTTATTTCCACTAGCGATAACTGTCTCGCCATGCATCAGATTCCCTTGAAATTCTCCCCCCACGAAATAAAAACTGTCTCTTTGATTAAAATAATTTACAGACAAGAAATTATCGCTGTGAAGGTCATAATTCCAATCTAAAATATTATTTTGGCAACCCATTAATATGGATTTCCCATTTTGTACATTTTCAACGTAAGCCAGGCGATTATTATCCCAATCGTCAACGAAATAAGAAATATTTGGAATTATTTCTTTTCGATCATACTTCATAGTAAGAGCGTAGTCCAAATAGATCCCGACTTCTCCTACACGAAGTATCCCCTTTGGATAAATTTCATTTTGAAATCGAGTTATTCCAAAGTTTATTAAACTCTCATTTGGTGAATAGCCCAGATATAGCTTTTCATCGCTTTCATCAGGCGAGGAAAAAAAGTGCCCTGGAAAGTCATCGCAAACCTTTTGGAGATGGCCGTGGATATAACTAGTAGATGGTACATCTCCTGCAACAAGATGATTAACTGCTAACATGTTATTTTCATTTGGATCAGCACATAAAAAATATTCACAATGACTATCATCTTCTCCAAATAAATCCCCCCAATGGCTACAATCTGCCGGATCAAGATATATATTCTCATAATCCTCACAATTCACAAGTTCGACATCGCAATATAGCACCTGTAAATTAGACGAACAAAATGTAATGGTTGCGCATTTAGCCCTAGGATCGGATTGGTAATTATTTATATAATAGTACAATGGAGAACTTTGAAAATCCTGATCCTGATAATATTCATCTAAATCATTTGCCCAAACGATTAACTGATATAAATTAATCGTTACAGGGTTGCAGTCCTCAACTGTTGTTTCATAATTATAATTTTCAAATACGGATGGTATTATATTCACTGGATAGCCTTCACTATATTGCCCTAAACAAAAACTTTCATCATTTATACCAAAAATACCACAATGCAACGAAAAGCAACCATACTCGCCTTCAATAGGAGTTGCATTGCCACATCTCCCTGGAAGACCTTCTATAACAGATGTTATTTCCAAATTTGCAGGGCAATATCTCACCCATGTGCAATCGCAAAAATGTTGGTTATAAAATGCTTGAAGTAGTGACTCAACCACGTCTATACTAAAATACTGTGGCGCGACATGGAGAAGTATTTGCTCATATTGAGCCGCACGAATTGTTATCTTATCGATATGCAACACATCCTGTTGTACCCCGTCACAAGAAACGGGTATTTCACACCCTACAAAGAAACCTCCACTTGCCATAGAATAATTATATGCGGCATCATTAACAACTATACTACCAGGAATAGGTTCTCCATTACAGGTGTTTTGGTATATACATGTATGGTTCGCGCCATTGTATTCCAGAAATTCTTTTTCCAGCGGTGAGTTAGCAAGATGGACTATCTCCGAATATATACAATTGTCTATCGAAAAGACAAAATTGTAATTTTTGTCCCCTTCCAAAGAAGGAACTTCGATATCGAAATTTTGTGGAGCATGAGCATTGAAAAAAACTTGAACACCTTCCAATGATGCGCTAACCTCACCCTCATTGGGGTTATTTACATGAATAGTGATTAACCCATTATGAGATCCAGGACATGGCTCTTCTTTTGAAATTGTGTACCATATATTATTCAAAGTTATGCAATTCACGCTTGTGCAACCTTCTGATTCAGTTGCAGTTACACAATAATTCCCTGAATGAAGGTAATTTATGGTCCCGGCTGTCCCATAATTTGTACTACCTGTACTCCATTTGAGGGTAACTGGCGAATTGCCACCATGAACAGTATTACATTCAATTGAACCTTCGCCTTCGCAACCAGGATGGGAAACTAACATCGGCTGTTCAAGTGACTTCAAAATAAATGTTTTAGAAATAGAACTTCCGCAATAATCCGTAACAGTAACCGTATATGTCCCATCGCCCAACATAGTCCTATTATCCGTATCATTAATAATATCCTCCCATTTAAATTTCAAAGGCGGGTACCCTCCTGTTATCGTCAAATTAATTGACCCATTATGCTGAGATGGGCAAGGATGGATAACATTATAGGACAAGTTCATGGGTTCTGGCCAAACTGATGGCACCTCATAGCAGCTGGTAGTGATGCAATTGGGCTCATCAGCGGGCGTAACCGTGACGCAATAAGTACCACTTGCAAGTCCGGTTATTGTTGAAAATTGATCATTATTATTTTGGAAATCAGTGTCCCAGTAAAAATCGCAGTATCCCCCCGTTGAAGTTGAAGCAAAAACAGATATAGACCCATTGTAATCTAATTCACAAGCTGGGTAAATCGTCTCCGAAACATAGATATCACTCAATGCTTGAAGCGTTAAGCAACTTGTACCAGTGCAGCCATTCGCATCAGTTGCAACAATACAATATTGCCCTGGCCCCAAACCAGAGTATACTGGGCCACCTGATAAAGTATTCCCATCCTGATCTTCCCAATGATAGGAATATGGAGGAGTGCCGCCGGTTGGTGTAGAAACAGACAGGACGCGAAAGGAACCATCATCAGAATCGCAGGAAGTAGGCTGAACTACATTTGTGTAATGAGGTTCTACTTCAATTGGTGAGCAATTAATTAGCGTAATGCTGACAACTGCCTGACAGGCTACATGATCAGTTACTGTACACGTATATGTGCCGGCAGGCAAATCAAACAAGGCATCAGTGGTCTCACCCGTGTTCCAATGATACGAATAAGGCTCAATTCCTTGCTCAGGGAGCAAAGTGATTTCGCCATTATGCTCATTATTAGAAGGGTTGGTATGCGATTCTGTCACGTTAAGCGCGCAAGTCCCGATTTCCAAACAATCATTAAACGAACAGCAGTCTTTCAGGATTTCGATGCAGTAAACGCCAGGGGGCAAGTTAGATATGTCTTCCGAATTACTTATGACCGCTCCGGATTCGTCGCTCCAGGTAAACGAGGCGCCATTAGTATTCGCCGAAATATCCATATCAATGCTACCAGTATGAGATTGGGGCTCGGAAAATTTTAGAGAATATTGTACATCTTCTGATGTTATGCATGGGTCAGAGGGACTAAGATTAAAAATTCCCCCACAATCGTCTAGTCGAAACTTGTGTACCCAATCAGAACCTTGCCCTATGGAGTTGTTGCTCCACGAATTACTACCTGTGCGATGTGGTGGTGTAAAGATTAAATTTGACCCTGTATTACAATAAAGAGGCTGAGGTAAATTCAATAACTTGTTACCTGATAAATCTTCACCCTCAAAAACTATGTTGTAGCAGATATCTGGATCAAGAGTATAGGTCCCAAATTGAAATTCCCATTTTTGATGACCCCAACTATCAGGATCGTTGGAATCAAAAGGCAATGTAGTTCCATCAACCCAGCCTGTTAGGCCGTTGATAAATGCCCGAACTTTAGACATAGATTCACTCGCGACGACATAAACTGTAATTGGTTGATTACTTGTTGAAGACGGCTGCTTGCCTGATAAGCCAGATAAACGTAAACTGCCAGGAGGTGCCCCATCAGTACTCCAAGCTCGATAATATGCGGGTGTGCTACTAGAAGTCACATTACCCACAAATAATCCTACCTTAACAATAAAAGGTTTAAAATTGTCAATTTTGAAATCTACAGGATTTGCCATTGGCTGCCATGATGAGCTATTGACTTCTAAGATGCTTGGCCGCATCTGATAATCGCCATCCGGGTATCTAGCATCCCATGGAAATTGCGCTAAGGTATGAGTAGAAACAGGAGGGGGCATGTGGGGAACTGGGGCAGGTAACAGATTGTCGTTTTTGCTAATTCGCATATAAAAATCAGAGACAAAATAATAGTCATGAGGATGAAACCCTATATAATCACGGTAGGCAAATGGGCTCATTCCATTCCTTGTCGGGGAGCCATAAGCAGTCCCATTAGGCAGTAGCATGGTAAATGGGTAAATAATTTTATCACCAATTGGGTTGATAATAAATTTGGATTCAAAATCCGACCCCGTTGCAACTGAAAAATCGGAATTAAAGTTGAGATTTTTAATTCCAAGAACAACCTCTTCTTGGTCCATACACTTATTGGCATATCTGGAATCGTCATTTGGTCTTGGAGCGGCTCCATCCAGAGCAACCTCAATTTCAATTGTGTTTCTAGTATCGCCTGAATAATCAGGTACTATTTGACCCCAACTATCAGTACCAGGCCCCGTATGTTCACATATTGAAGCATCAAAATTGCCAATCTTTCGAGTTCGTATTTGTTGAAAAAAATTGGTTTGAGGGTGCTCTAGTACAGTCCAGGGGTCAACAGATCGATTATTGTCACGCCCCCCACGAAAGGCTGGATCATTTAGAGTTGGGCTCTCAATTAGAGAAATATGAAGGTGTACACCTGGCACCTCACCTGAATCACCAATTGGTGCAATCATAGCACCAGGGTCTACATGATTCGTCGTTTGAACGGTAGATGTAGTTGTTGAATTAACATAACGCTTGTATGTTACAGTTCTATTTGGAGTTTTAGCATATGCAACAACAGGACTACTATTCATATTAATGATTGTAAGTTCAGTACTATTATCAATCCTTTTAATTAGGAAGTCTCCCGATCGCAAACCGTCAGGCCCAATATTGGCATTAACAAAACAATGCATATATACAAAAGCACGTGTACCATCCTGATTTTGAAGCACAATATTTTTAAGGGATGAGTTCCCCCCCCCCACGTACATTACAGTACATACACCTTGTTCTACATTTAAGATGGCATCTCCCCTGCAATCATTACGAGGAAGGTAATCAATCCCTTGGTGAAACCTGGTACCATCGGCAACACGCATATCATAATCACTCTCTATATTTTCTGTTATATAAGAGCTTGCGTCATTATCATATGAGTAGTCAATTGACTGGTTATCACCATTTGGGCACTGGCTACATAATTTATATTGCAAAGATATTAGCATTCCATTTTGCCCAAACACGCCTTTAAAATAGGAAAAGGCAAGCAATAGCAGGAATATTTTTTTCATAGCGTCGAATTTTGGGCGTAAACATTAAACCATTAGTATGAAGTATTAACAAATAATTTTACAATTATAAATTCGACAGCGTCCATTTTTTGGTTGAACTTCTTTGTAAGAAGTTCTATTACATAGTAGATGAACAAAAACTGTCTCAATTAGAGCTCGTCAAAAACGAGAGCAATAGTTCTATAAACCCCAAGTACAAGTGCAAGGAGTGTGGCCCCCAGAGAATATCACCGTTGTTTCTCGTTAGCGATCCTTGGGAGGTACACGAAAATATTATTGATCTAACAGGCATCAAATGGCAAGCACAGGATCTGGCCAAACCCCATGTCAAGCGCCACAATAATATACTTCGATAAGGAATTTGCTGATTAGTCCAAAAAAATATCGTCCTTTTCAAGAAGCGGCCCCGGACATTAAGCCTATTTACACCTCCTTCTTGTATTCAACTATAACATTATACTCAAAAAATAGCAGTACAAAAATTCATTTTCGTATTAAAGGACTTGATTTATAAGTCATAATATCCTCCCCATTAGGGAAAGAGATTGATTTTATATGTAAAAGGTTATCTTCTGTCAGATCACTTGCCAACCAATTGTATTTCTTTGTATAAATTTTTCTATTTTCAGGATCGACAACAACCTTTACAGGGATATTGTCATTTATAACAAAAGCATCATAATCTATATATGCATATAATAAAAAAAAACCCTGTTCGTATTGTGCCTGTTCAACATTCCCAATTACATTTGGCATTGCCCCGATATAGGTTTTATTTTTTAAGTTAAACAATAGCATTCCAATCGGTAAATCAGAAGCCCCGTCTCCAATCATTGACAAAACTTGCCCCGTGATCATATACTCTCCATCAGGCGAAATACATATTTGTTGCAAATTATGATAGTCTGTAAAAACCAAGATTGGCCTATCAATGCTTTCATATACATTTATTTCCGATTCCACCCATATCTCAATTAATTCTTCATCATAAATTGTCAGCGTGTATATGATTGTCAGATAATTTTCATGTTGATAATCATAATACCAATTATATGACGCAGTAATTTTTTTTGCTTTTTCAAGCACAGAATCTATTGGAAATTCTTTTATAGTATTGTTTAATCCTGCCTTAATTTGATGTACTGACAAACCCTCAGTATCAAATGCTTGATAATTGCCAGGAACACCTCCGCTCCTTGGCATCAAAGTTATTTTTGAATAAGGGTTTCTCTTACAGAGGTCTGATGTAGTAAGGTAAGCGGACTCTTTGCCCAATGAATCAATAAAACTAAAACCCTCAGGTCGGTTTGGGTCTTGATTAATTATGACCTTTGCTTTTTGGCCAAAGCTTTGTAATGAAAATAGAAAAAATAAGATTACTATTAATGCCCAATTACAAACACTCAGTAATTTTGAATTCGCTTTCATAATATTTTTAAGCAATTAAATCATAGTTTAAAATATGCAAGTTAAATTAATTTTCGTCATTGATGAGTCTTAACAGCGATAGATTTATAGTAAAAAACTTTGAATCAGGGTTATATCTTGTTTAGTTATCCTTGTTGCAATATGAAAATCAACTTTTTATGATTTTTAAGGCAAGGTCACTGACAATGATTTTTATTTGAAATGCAAAGGTTTCAATCTGTAAGAAAAATAGTTGCATTATCTATTGAAAATCAACGCATTAGGATACAACAACTCTAATGAAAATATCCCTCTTCCGATATTCAGAAATCAGTTGTTGCTACCATTTACCTTACCCAACCCCTCATTCCGTCTTATACAACACCGCGGACCAATTAATCATGATCGTGTCGCCATCAGCCAAATCGTACTGAGTTTTGAGCGCCGAGATGACGTCGCCAGCAGAACCAGGCACTTTAAACTCAACATCCAGCGGAGAATAATCGACGTCGCCGGAAGAATCGTGGAAACTGAAATAAGTACTTTCCAAACCGAGTCTGGCAGTGCCGGCCTCGTAATCGATGTCAAAGAACACAGGATCGGCGCCTGGCTCCAGGACAATACGAATACGATTATTGTCGGAAGTGTAGTCCGCCGTTATCTCCGGAATGCCCGTGTTGTCGAAGAAATAAATTTTGGCCTGTGACTCGTCCAGCAGTTCGATTTTTTCCAGTTCGATGAAGCTGGCGGCATCTTCCAGTTCCGGCTCCAGAAATGCATCCACTGGAACAAAAGAACCCGCTGGCGGTATTTCAACAAACGACCCGGCATTGAGGGCATAAAAATGAGAGGGCTGAAATTCGAGGCCCTGAATGGCGAACAACAACGGATAGGTGATTTCCGGCGTGTTGTCTTCTGATTTTTTTCCGCAACCGGAAGTAATCAAAAGCAGGTAAAAAATTGCGACGAACGGAGCGACAATCTTATTCATAAAAATAGCAAAGGGTTACAGATTACATTTTCACGTACTAACTTACAAAGATGTCTTCCTTGCTGTTCCAGTCCAACAACCACAGGTTATAATTTCACTTTTACAAAAAAACACAAGTGCATATTTGCATCATTAATGCTCCCCCCCGTATTATTGTAGCCTGCCGAGTTGAACATTCATTCACCTTTATAACCCGAACCCAATGGCTTCCTTCACCTCGGAACTGTTGCTTAAAATCCGTTCAATCCGCTCCAGAAAAAAACTTTCACAAACCGCCATCGCCGATCAACTGGGCATCTCCCAGCCCGCGTACAGCAAAATCGAGGCGGGAGAAACCGACATCAGGCTGTCCCACATCGAAGACATTGCCAACGCGCTGGAAATCCCGGTCGATCAACTGATCGTCCGACCAGTCGACGACCTGATGGTACGGTAGGCATTTCGGCCCTTCGGCCAACTTTTTCCCGCGACTGCGTTTGCCTTCGTAACTTTGCTTGCATACGGCACACCCCTGCATGCGCATACTCCTCATCGAAGACGAAGTCAAAACCATCCAGTCGCTCCGCCAGGGGCTGGAAGAAAACCAGTGGACGGTCGATATGGCCTACGACGGCGATACCGGCCGGCGGCTCGCACTCAAGAATGAGTACGACGTGATCGTGTCCGACATCATCGTGCCGGGCATCAACGGACTTGAATTGTGCCGACAGCTCCGCCGCGAGGGCCTTAAAACCCCTATCCTGCTGCTCTCGGCCCTGGGCGAAACCGACGACAAGGTGAGTGGCCTCGAAGCAGGCGCAGACGACTACCTCACCAAACCTTTTGAATTTCGCGAATTCCTGGCCCGCGCCAAAGCGCTTGCGCGCCGGCCGACGGGGACATTCCAGCCCGACAACATCCTGCGCTTTGCCGACCTCGAACTCGACCAGTACAGCCGTGCCGTGCGCCGGGCCGGCAAACCCATCAGCCTGACGCCCCGAGAATTTGCCTTGCTCGAATTTTTTATGCGCCACCCCGGCAGGGTGCTGTCCAAAACCGAAATCGCGGAAAAAGTGTGGGACGTAGGCTTCGATACCGGCACCAACGTGGTGGAAGTTTATGTGAATTACCTCCGCAACAAAGTGGACAAGGGCTACGGACAACGCCTGATCCATACGCTTTTCGGGCAGGGTTATGTGCTGAAAGAGGAAACTTCGGCGTGAATCCCCATTTTCACCTATCCCGGCGATCGACCGCATTTTGCCCGGATTGGTAGAAAGCCCGCATTTTTGATTTGGAATCAAATTTTCTTTCTTCTTTTGCGAAGCAAACAGCGTTTCAGAAAAGACGGTGTTTCGTTTAGTTTTCTTTCTGAAATCAAACGTTTATGCGTATGAAGCAATTCAACAAATTTTTGACTGCCAGTCTTCTTTTTCTCAGTTTTGCCTATTCCGCCTCTTCGCAGGTTGTCGTAAGGGGTAAAGTACAAGACGCACTCAGCGGAGAAGACCTGATCGGTGCAGCAATTCAGATTGTCGGTGTGGAAGGAGGTGCAGTCACCGATTACGAAGGCAGTTTCTCTGTCAAAGTACCTGCCCTGCCCGCTACCCTGAAAATCTCGTACACCGGCTACACGGCCCAGGAAGTACTTGTGGAAAGCGCCGACGAGCGCATTTCCATCAAACTGGAAACCAACACCATCGTCATCGAGGAAGCCGTCATTCGCGGCCAGCGCATCGACGACCGGCAAAAATCGGCGCCGCTGACGGTGGAAAACCTCGACGCCATCGCCATCAAGGAAACGCCTGCCGTGAGCTTCTACAACGGCCTCGGAAACCTTAAAGGCGTGGACCTTACCACCGCTTCGCTCGGTTTTACCATCATCAATATGAGGGGCTTCAACTCCACCAGTCCGGTGCGTTCGCTCCAGATTATCGACGGGGTGGACAACCAGGCGCCGGGACTCAACTTTTCCCTCGGCAACTTTCTGGGCTGCTCCGAACTCGATGCCAACGGCGTAGAACTGGTCGCCGGCGCCAGCGGGCCTTTTTACGGTCCCAATGCCTTCAACGGTGTGATCAGCATTAAAACCAAAGACCCTTTTATTCATAAAGGGCTTTCCGCTTCGGTCAAAGGCGGCGAACGCGATCTTTTCGAAGGCTGCATTCGCTGGGCCGACGCCTTCAAAAACAAATCGGGCAACGACGTTTTTGCCTATAAACTCAACTTTTTCTACCTGCGGGCCTACGACTGGGTGGCCGACAACTACCAGCCCGTCGATGGTACCGAAGCAGGCCGCTACTTCACCCCGCTCGAAAACCCGGGTCGCTACGACGCCGTCAACCGCTATGGCGACGAGTACTACGCAGGTTTCGATGCCACCGGAGAATCGGCCTGGGCGCAATTCTACGGGTTGCAACAATACCACCGTTCGGGTTACAACGAAGTGGATCTGGTAGATTACAACACCCGCAACTACAAGGCAAGCGCCAGCTTCCATTTCCGGCTCAATCCTTCAAAAGATTTCGAATCGCCGGAGTTGATTCTGGCTTCGAGTTTCGGTAGCGGCACCACGGTGTATCAGGGCGACAACCGGTTCAGTCTGCGCAATATTCTGTTTTTCCAGAACCGCCTGGAATTGCGCCAGAAAGACAAGTTTTTCATCCGCGCATACGCCACCAACGAAGATGCCGGCGATTCTTACGACCCCTATTTCACCGCCCTTCGCCTTCAGGAAACAGCCAAAAGCAACGATGTTTTCCGTGGCGACTACACCAATTTCTGGGCCGCCCAAAACTATTCGGGCCGTATGGCTGCCCTCGGCTACCCGCAACTGGTGTTCGATCCGGTGACGTTTACCTTTACCTTCGACGACGCCGCGGCAACACAGTGGTTTACCGATTACCGCGACACGCTCGCGGCCTGGCACACTGCCGCGCTCGAATATGCCAACAAGCAGTCGACGCGCCCCGATACCAAGTCGTACGACCTGTTTCAACCGGGCTCACCGGAGTTTCAGCAGGAATTCGACCGCATCACCAAGACCAAATCGGGCAGTTACGGCGGCACGCGATTTTTTGACAAATCGGCGCTCTACCACGTGCATGGCGAATACCAGTTTCAGCCGCTTTGGCTCGAACGCTGGGTTGTGGGCGGCAATTTCCGCCTCTACACGCCGCGCTCGGAAGGCACTATTTTCTCCGATACCATCACGCGCACCTACGGGGCGGGAGGCGTTGTGCTCGATTCTTCCTATCGCAAGATTACCAACTACGAATTCGGCCTCTACACCGGCGTGGACAAAAAGATCCTGAACGATCGCTTCATCCTGTCTGGAACGATACGTATGGATAAAAACCAGAATTTCGACTGGCTCTTCACCCCGGCTGCCTCGGTGGTGTACACGCCCAACAAGACGAATTTCCTTCGTTTCTCCTTCTCCTCGGCCATCCGCAACCCGACACTCACCGACCAGTACCTGCAATTGAACGTGGGCCGGGCAACACTGCTGGGCAATCTCGACGGCTTCAACAACCTGATCAGTTTGCAATCTTTTCAGGACGGCCTTAAAGCCAACAATTACAACCTGTTCGAATATTTCAACGCTCCGCCAATTCAGCCGGAGAAAGTCAAAACTTTCGAAGTGGGCTATCGCACGACCCTTTTCAACCGTTTGTACATTGACGGCGGGTATTATTTCAACATTTACAACGACTTCATCGGCTACAACATCGGTATCGACGCCGTTATTTCGCAAGGCGTGCTCAACCCGGCCAGCATCAAAGTGTATCGCGTTGCAGCCAACTCGACCAACCAGGTGACCACGCAGGGCTTCAACGTCGGGATGAATTATTACTTCAGCGACTATTACCAGCTGAGTGGCAACTATTCGTGGAACAAACTGAACAAACTGGACGTAGATGACCCGATCATCCCGGCATTCAACACGCCGGAGCACAAATTTAATGTCGGTTTGTCGGCCCGCGATCTGCCGATCGGCAAGTTGAAAAAAACGGGATTCAGCGTAAATTACAAGTGGATCCAGGGCTTCCTGTTTGAGGGCTCGCCCCAGTTTACCGGCGAAATCCCCACCTACGACATGGTCGATGCCCAGTGGAACTGCGAGCTCGAACGCCTGCATACCGTACTGAAAATCGGCGCTACCAATATCTTTGGCCTTGCGCCCCTGTTCCGCAGCGATGCCGAAAATGGCGGCCGCTCCAAACTCGACGCCATGTTCGACAACCGTCAGTACCAGACTTACGGCGGTCCGCGGATCGGGCGTCTGGCTTACATTTCACTCGTGTATAATTTTGAGAAAAAAGATTGATTGATAAGGGTTTATGAAGGTTTATAAAGGTTTATAAAGGTTGATTTTGTTCGTGAATGATCAATTTTTATAAACCCTCATCAACCCTTATCAACCATAATCAACATTCATTGCAACCAACCATTCTACATCACAATCCTCTGACAATGAAAAAATTACCTGTACTTCTTCTGCTGATTGCCAGCTTCGCCTCTGGTATGATCACGGCACAAACCCGCTATCTGCAGCCTGTATTCGACAACGTGACAAAAGACGGCGGAGTCGTGTACGGGGTCAATGCCACGGTGCTGTACTACTCGGTACTGGGTCAGGCTGTTCCCGAAGCATTGAAACTCGACGTGTACCGTCCGGAAGGCGATACGGCTACAAACCGTCCGCTGGTGCTCATTTTCCACACCGGCAACTTCCTGCCTTTCTACAACCCTTCCAACCCCACGCAAGGCGGCTTTAACGGCGCCTGCGGCGGTACGCGGACCGACTCTTTCCCTGTGGAAGCCGCACATCGCCTGGCCAGCATGGGTTATGTAGTTGCTTCCGTCGACTACCGTCTCGGCTGGAACCCTCTTGCTCCGACCGACGTTGACCGCCGTTACGGCCTGATCAACGCTGCCTATCGCGGCGTTCAGGATGCCCGTACGGCCATTCGCTATTTCCGCAAAACCGTTGCCGAAGCCGGCAACCCCTGGGGCATCGACCCCAACAAAATCGTGCTTTGGGGCCAGGGCACGGGCGGTTACATCACGCTGAACACTGCGGCGCTCGATAATTACCTCAAAATCCCGACTGCCTCGGGTGGTAAATTCGTTTGGGACCACGACCAGAATCCCAACACGCCGCCGATCCCGATGATCATCGAACCGGTCAACGGCGACATCTACGGCACCAGCGTAGGCCAGGTACCCAACGCATCGGCGCCCAACGGCCTCGATACCCTGTGCTATCCCAACCACGTGGGCTATTCCTCCGATTTCCAGCTCTGCGTCAACATGGCCGGCGCTGTCGGCGACTCAACCTGGCTTAGCCCCGGCCAACCGCCGATGATCTCCTATCACGTACCGACCGACATCTATGCTCCTTACAATGAAGGTATCGTGAACGTTCCGGGCACGCCCCTGCAGGTTGTTCGCGTAGTGGGCAGCTACTTCGCCCAGCAAAAAGCCGAGGCCTATGGCAACAATACGCTTTTTGCTGATGCAGGCGTCGTGTTCGACCTGACTGCCGAGCAGGAACTCGCTTTTGCCAACTCTCCCCTGCTCCAGCCGGGCAATGTCGATGTGTCCGACCCGACCCCGGGCCTCTATCCCTTCCTTCAGCCGGGCAACCCGCCCGCTACCACGGCTCCGTGGGAATGGACGAGCTTCCAGCCTGCCGCACCGGCTACCTGCAACAACGACAAAGCCTATGCTATCGCTTATGTGGATACGGTGATGCGTTTCTATGCACCGCGCGCCTGCTTCGCACTGGGCCTGCAGGAGTGCATCGACGCCGTGGTTGGCCAGAACGAGCCGCAGGCACAAAATATCGCGCTCAACGCCGCTCCGAACCCTGCCAGCAGCGAAATCCGTCTGACCAGCGAAGTTGAACACCCGATGCTTGCTATTCAGGTGTACGACCGCACCGGCCGTCTCGTGCAAATGCACAACAACGTAAATGCCAACAACTTCACCATCGAACGCAACGGGCTTGTTTCAGGTTTGTATGTAATCAAGGTGAGTTTCAAAGAAGGCTTTATGACCAAAATCGTGATGTTCGACTAAAACGAATCGTCCCCTATTAAAAAAGAGCCGCCATGTTCGACATGACGGCTCTTTTTTAATAGGGTTGATAGGGTTTATAAGGTTGACGAGGTTTATAAACACTTGACCATCAATCTTATAAACCTCATCAACCTAATAAACTATATCAACCTCATCAACCCACCTTATCATCATTTCATAATCACCAAGCGGCCTACAAACAGGCTCCGTTCGCCGGACAGCGAAAGGGTGTAAACGCCGGGCGACAAGCCGGAACAGGAGAACGTGTGGGCCTGAACGCCGCCTGGGATCGTTTCCTGTTTCACCATACGGCCTGCAGTATCAAACATGCGCAAAACAGCGGGGGCATTGCCGCCTTCCTGCCATTGCAGCGTCACTTCCGTAGATGCGGGATTGGGAAAAAGACTCATAGGCGCAATAGCAATGTCCTTCGTACCGCTGATGCAATCGGGGTAATTGGGGTCGTAGGTAACCGATCCTGCAAAAAAATTGGAGCAGCCGGTGTTGGCGTCCGTCACAACCAGACCATAAACACCGTTCTCGGCAGTACATAGCGTCCAGCCTGTTTCTCCCGGGATCGGGACGCCGGACAGGAACCATTGAAAATCATACGAAGCCGGAACGCCAATCGAATCAGTCAGATACAGCAGGTTCAGGTGATTCGCGAAAACGGGTTCTGCGGGCGGGGTGTAAAGCCCAACCAAAACGCTGTCGGAAACGGCTTTACAGCCTTCCGCATTGGTAATTTGAACCTGATAATAGCCGGTGACTTGCGGTACGTAGATGTTGCTCGTGGCGCCGGCGAGCGGATCGCCATCGAGCAACCACTGGTTGTTGTCGGTAGAAGAAGATTCCAGCGACAGGGTCGGGTTGCCGGTGCAATTGGACAAGCCGTTCGGCGCCGTTACGGTCGGGGCGGCAGGCTGCTCGTACACGAATACGGTATCGACGGAGAACAATTCCGTCACCGGTTTTTCGATAACCAGCGCGACTTCAAATCCGCCTGCTACAAGGGTGTCATTGCTCAAATAATTGAACGAAACCGTGCCGCAAGGGTCGTCGCTGCCTTTCAGTCCGGAATCTTCATCCCACACCTCGATGGTGTAATTGCCGGCATCGAGCGCCAAACCAACCGGAAATGTGAACGGCAACGAGGTGTTTTCTACATCCGGTGATGAGTCGAACAGCAACTGACCGTCCGGGCCTTTTACCAATAAATAAAGGTCGGGGGCTCCGAGCCCCAGTTGATCCACGCAATCGACATCAATGACGGTGGCGTTTTTGAGTACGTAGCGGCCGGTATCGATAGCCGCATAATAATTGACAGGATACACGCCTGGCGTATTGTAGGTGTGCGGCGGCGGGTTTTCGCCATCAAATGTGGTCCCATCGCCAAAATCCCAGGCATAGGTGTAATCCGGACTGCCACCGGAGGGGTGATTGTTGGTAAACGACACCGTGGTACTGCCGCAGCCGGCATAATTCGCCATGGAGAAGCCGTCGTTGCTTACCGTGGGCGGCGCGATATACAGCGACATCGGGAAGCTGGCTTCCTGGGTGATGATAAAGACCGTGGCTTTCAGTTTGACGATCAAGACGAACGAATCGGCCACTTCTGGCGTACCGCAAATACGGATGCAGCCGTCCGTTTCGCTATCCGTCTGAAAACTCCACTGGCTGGGCTGCCAGTTGAGGCCGGGAGGGAGCCCTTCCAGCGACACAATTTCAATTTTGGAAATAGGCAGACCCGGCGGTGTCACGCTGTCTACAGCATTGACCGGCGTGGTGGTTTTGGGAACGCGAAAAGAGATGTCGTGATCGTACGTCTGCCCTTGTTCGCCATCCGGCAAATTTTGAAGATAAAGGGTATCGGCAGGAAGAGGAGGCAGGTTGGTTTGGCAGCCGGGGCAGCCGATTTGGGCAGAGAGCGCGGAAATGGCAAATACGCCCAGCAAAAGGGAAAGCGCGATTTGTCGCATAAGCAACGGGGTTGGTTTGTGATAAAATTATGTTGCAAAAAAGGAGAGAATGGACGGTCGGTCCGAAGGCGGCAACAACTTTTCACAAGCCGATTAAAAGAAGTGATGAGTGATGAGTGATGAGTGATGAGTTTATTCCAATCGTAAAACTCATCGTTCATCACTCATCACTCATCACTAAAAAAACTATCGCGCTACGACGAACATTTTCGACAATTTGCCTTCGCCATTGCCGATGCTGTAGAAGTAGGAGCCGTTGGCAAGGTCGCCGGCATCGAAGGTGAAGGTGTTGGAACCTTCCACGAGGCGGATGTTTTCAAAGAAAACACGCTGGCCGAGCAGATCGAATACTTCGAACTGGAACTGGCCGGCCTGAACGGATACCACTTCGATGGTCGTCTGGACGCTGAACGGGTTGGGGGCGCTTTTGAGGCTGCTGATTGCGCCGGACGGTTCGGTAGCCGCGCTGGCGCAGTTACCTGCCTGGTTGAGGATCAGGTAGTAGTGGTTGCCCGGGGCGGCCTGACCCGGAAAACCGATCGGAATATCGATCAGCGGGGTGTAAACCGTCGCGGTGATGGTAAGATCGAGTGTGTCGGGGGCAGGGTTGGAGCCGCTGGGCGTGCCGTACATGAGGATACAGCCGAGTGTGCCCGGGTAGAAAATGCAGTTCGGCGGCTCGCAGCTGTACTGCAGGCCAGCCGGCAGGTTGCCAATGGCGCCCGCTGCCGCGATGCCTACGCTATCGATCGGGAAGCCCGAAAAAGTAGAAGGCACATTGACGGTGACCGATTGGTTGTACGGCGATCCGATACAGGCAACAGCGAGGTTGTACTGCGGATTTTGATCGGAATACGGGGTGGGAGAAAGCAAGCCGCCGGTTTGCAGAAGGCTGGAATCCACCTGGCAGTCCTGGGCTGAAACAAAACCTGCGACACAGAGCAGAACAAAGGAGAGTAGTGCTTTTTTCATAGGGTAAAGCAAAGTGTAAGTAAGGTTAAATGTTTAATCGGTTTGGAAACAGAAGCCGAAGTTCCGGTAATTCTCCGATTGGAGCGCAACAAAAGAAAGGGATTTGTCAAAAAAGTAATTTCTGAAGCCTTGCAGGGCGGCAAAAAAACGCGAGCCATCCTGATCGATCAGGATGGCTCGCGAAAATGGCAGGCCGGAATTTCGGGTACCAGACCCGTAAAACGGCTTATTTGTTCTTCACCGAATCGACGATGGCTTTGAACGTTGCCGGGTGGTTGAGGGCCAGGTCAGCCAGGGCTTTGCGGTTCAGGGCAATGTCTTTTTCAGACAAGGCATGAATAAAGCGGCTGTACGTGATGCCCTGAGCACGCGTTGCAGCGTTGATACGGGCGATCCACAGGCGGCGGTACACGCGTTTTTTGAACTTGCGGTCGCGGAAAGCGTACTGCCAGCCTTTTTCAAGGGTGTTCTTGGCAACGGTGTAAACTTTGGAACGCGCGCCGAAATAACCGCGGGCGGCGAGCATAATTCTTTTCCGGCGGGCGCGGCTGGCCGGGTTGTTGGTAGCTCTTGGCATGAGCGAATTTTTTTAGTGCAATTCCGGGATTTGAGGCGCAAAAGGCCGACAAATGCTTTTTCCGAAATTCTCGTTAAAAAATAAGGTTCTAATCTCCCGCTAAAAACGGGACATTATGCGCTGAATTACATAGCCAGCAGGCGCTCGATACGTGCGTGTTCGGATTGATCCACGATCACTCCGTTGCGCAGGTGGCGCTTGGCTTTTGTCGTTTTTTTGCGCATCAGGTGGCGCATACGAGCCCGATTACGCTTGATTTTACCCGTGCCAGTCACCTTGAAACGCTTCTTGGCGCTGGAGTGGGTTTTCATTTTCGGCATGATAAATCAGTATTTTTTGAAAATGGAGCGCAAAGGTAACCGCTCCCGGCGAACGACAAAAGAATGCAGGGAAAAAAGTTGGCCGTGTAAGATGCCTGCGGCCTGATCTTTTCCACTTATTTTTTCACCACACCCTTTTTGGGAGCGAGGATGACCATCATTCGTTTGCCTTCGAGTTTGGGTAGTTGTTCGGCGGCGCCCAGTTCTTCGAGTTCTTTGATAAAACGCAGCAACAATAATTCGCCACGGTCTTTGAACATGATGGCTCGGCCCCGGAATTGCACGTAGGCTTTCACCTTGTTGCCTTCCGCGAGGAAGTTTTTGGCATGCCGCAGTTTGAATTCGAAGTCGTGTTCGCCGGTTTCGGGACCAAAGCGGATCTCTTTCAGTTCCTGCTTGACCGCATTGGCTTTCAGTTCCTTTTCGCGTTTTTTCTTCTGGTAAAGGAACTTGTTGTAGTCGGTAATTCGGACGACCGGCGGCTCGGCGTTCGGGGTGATTTCCACCACGTCGAGTCCCATTTCTTCGGCCCAGCGCCGCAGGGTGCCCGTGGGAAAAATGCCCGTCTCTACGTTTTGCCCGACAGCCTCGCTGATTTCCGCCAGGTTGTCGCCAACCAAACGCACCTCGGGGGCACGGATGTATTCGTTGATGTTGTGTTCGGGTGCTTGCGGGAAACGCCGGTCGTAAGGACGACCACCGCCTCCGGGCCGGTTGCCTCCGGGCCGGTTACCGCCCGGCCGGGAAGGATAGGAAGGTTTTAATGCCAATGAATCAAGTTGTTTTGTTAAAAAATACCGCCCAAACAGGGCAAAAAAAAGTGGATACCCGGAAAGACCCGCGTACCCAGCGCTCTTGTTTGCACAAAAGTAAAACTTAACGTTTATGTTATGAGTTCATTTTGCGAGAATTTTTTAACATCTTGAAGGAGCAGTGCTTCGCCCGGCCTCGGAAGATAAAAAAACCGGGGCCCATTGCAAATAATTTGTTTCAAATTTGCTGCACGGATTCTTTCTCCTCTCTTCTTTTTCGCATGTACGCCGATATTATCCTGCCGCTTGCCCTGCCCAAACGCACCTACACCTACGCGGTGCCGGACAGCCTCGCTGCCTACATCCAGAAAGGCGTTCGCGTCGAGGTGCAGTTCGGGCCCAGCAAACTGTACAGCGGTCTGGTGGAGCGTGTCCACGATGAAAAGCCCGATTATCGCGTCAAAAGCATTCAGGCAGTGCTCGATGAGGTCTCCGTAGTGAGCCCGCAGCAACTGAAAATGTGGGACTGGCTCTCCGAATATTATTGCTGCACGCTCGGTGAAGTGATGGCTGCGGCCATGCCCGGCCACCTCAAACTGACCAGCGAGACGAAAGTGGTACTGAATCCGTCCTATGGCGACGACTTCGGCGAATTCGACGACGACGAGTACCTGGTGGCCGAAGCCCTGCAAATCCAGAATGCCGTTTCCATCGACGACGTGCGCAAAATCCTGAACAAAAAGACGGTTTTCCCCGTCATCCAGCGCCTGCTCAATCGCGGGCTGTTGTTTTTGCGGGAAGATTTGCAGGAAAAATACCGGCCCCGCATGATCACGGCCGTGCGGCTGGCCGAGCCCTACCGTTCGGCGCCTGAACAGCTGCGCGAAGTAATGGCAGAACTGGAAAAACGGGAGAAACAGATGGAAGCCCTGCTGGCCTATCTGCACCTGTCGAGGCAACAACCCCTCGTCCGGCGGTCCGAATTGCTGAAAAAATCCGGCGCCTCCCCCTCCTCGCTAAACACCCTGGTCAAAAATGGCATCCTTGAAATTTTTGAACGCGAAGTGAGCCGTGTGGCCGGTTACGACGACGAATTTGCCGAAGCCGGCGAGCTCTCGCCGCACCAGCAACGGGCATTGGAAGAGATCGAAGCGCATTTTCGTGAAAAAAACGTGGTACTGCTCCACGGCGTCACCGGCTCGGGCAAAACCCGGGTGTACGTCGAACTCATTCAGCAGACCATCCGGCAAGGCGGCCAGGTGCTTTATCTTTTGCCGGAAATCGCCCTTACTACCCAGATTATCAACCGTTTAAAAAAAGTACTGGGTGGCGACATCTCGGTTTATCACTCAAAAATAAATTACCACGAACGCGTCGAACTCTGGCGCAATACCGCCGCCGGCCAGCCGGTGATCCTGAGCGCGCGCTCCGGGCTTTTTTTGCCTTTTCAAAACCTGCAACTCGTCATCGTAGACGAAGAGCACGACCCTTCGTTCAAACAATACGACCCCGCTCCCCGCTACCACGCCCGCGACACGGCTATTTACCTGGCCGGACTGTACGGCGCCAAAGTCTTGCTGGGCACTGCCACCCCTGCGCTCGAAACCTATTTCAACGCCAGCAGCGGCAAATACGGCCTCGTCGAACTTCGCGAGCGCTTCGGCGGCGTGGAAATGCCCGAAATCGACACTGTCGACCTGCGCGATCAACTAAAAACCCGCCGCATGCAGGGTATTTTTTCAAGCGCCCTGCTCGACAGCCTGCAAGCAGCACTCGCCAACGGCGAACAGGTCATCCTGTTCCAGAATCGCCGCGGATTCGCTCCTATCATGGAATGTCAGGTGTGCGGCTGGACGGCCCAGTGCCGCCATTGCGACGTCAGCCTGACCTACCACAAGTTCAGCGACCGGCTTCGTTGCCATTATTGCGGCTACCAGCAGGAGCCCGTGAAGGTTTGCCCGGCCTGCGGCAGCGGCAAGGTGACCCTGCTCGGATTCGGCACGGAAAAGATCGAGGACGACCTCAAACTCCTCTTGCCCGAAGCCCGCGTTGGGCGGCTTGATCTCGATACGGCCGGATCGAAAACCAGTCTAGGCGCGTTGCTCGCGGCATTTGAAGAAAAAGAACTCGACGTGCTCGTCGGCACACAAATGGTGACCAAAGGCCTCGATTTCGAAAATGTCGGGCTGGTCGGCGTGCTCGGCGCCGATCAACTCGTGCGCTTCCCCGACTTCCGTGCGGGTGAACGCGCTTACCAATTGCTGACGCAGGTTGCCGGACGTGCGGGCCGCAAAAACAAACGCGGGCGCGTGCTGCTCCAGGCCTACAACCCTACCCACCCGGTGCTGCAGGAAGTGCTGAGCGGCGATTTTGCCGGTCACCTGCGGCGCGAACTGGCCGAACGCCGGGAGTTCAATTATCCGCCTTTTGTACGAATGATCCAGCTCACCCTGCGCCACAAGGAGGAAAGAACCGTGCAAGCCGCCGCCGCGCTGTTTGCCCGTGTGTTGAGGGAAAAACTCGGCGAGCGGGTGCTGGGGCCGGTTCAGCCGCCGATTTCACGGTTGCGCGGTCTGTACGGACAGGATATTTTGCTTAAACTGGAAAAGGACGCCCGTCTGCTGCTGTGGACCAAAAACCTGATCAGGGCGACCACGGAGATCGTCGTTGGCGAAAAAGGCTTTGGGCAGGTGCAGGTCGCGGTGGATGTCGATCCGGTGTGAGGATGGGCACGATTTCTAACTTTCCTTTTACGCGGCTCGCGCCCAGACCTGAGAACACCCGGACCAGAGGCGCAAATTTGTATGCAGAAAAAATATCAGGAGAACCAGAAAAAGTGTTTCATGGCAACATTTTTGCAACAAAACTACTGGCCATCACAGCCTGTATTTTCCTGAATTTCGATACAAATCAGATTTTTTTTAATTGCATATCAAGATAAAAACCCCAACCGAAACCTCCCAAAAAGTCCTGTTTTGGCAGGAATAGAAATTCCTGAACCGCAACACTCACAGTACAATTACCTTCGTCGCCTCAATGTCTGGCACATCGCCTGCACGAAATTTGCCAATGAAATCATTTTTTGTCTCCCTCTCCCTCCTGTTCGTTGTCTGTCAATTTGTTACGGCACAATCAACGTCAATTATCGATCTGGAAAACGATGCTAACGGCACCTCCGGCCCTGCGCGGGTGGACAAGATGCTGATCGTCGCCAATGCCTATTTCAATGCCGGCAACATGGAAAAGGCCATTGAGTGGGCCGAAAATACCGCCGACATGGCCCGGCGATTGAAACGCCCCGAACAACGCGCCCTCGCCCTCAACCTCCAGGGCAAGGCCTTGATGAAAGCCGACAAACGCGGCGGCCTTTTCGGCAACAAAGAACGCGCGGCGCCGAAGTTTCGACTTAGCGCCGACATTCTCCGCGAATCGGGCATCAACAACCGCACCCTGGCGCTCGACAATCTTGAAAACCTGCGGGCACTCGCCCTGCGCGCCGGCCGAAATGGCGAGGTCGTGGAACTCGACGCCCGTATCGAACAACTCAAAGGCGGCGGCTCCGCCCACACCGGCAGCGGCGGTCAGTCTGCATTTTCAGGTTCCAATGTGATCATTACGTCGACCGACGAGCGGGAGCAAAAGCTGCTGGATGAAAGTAAGGAACTGCAAGCCCAGCTCGCTGCCAAGGAAGCCGCCATCAGCGAGATGACCGAGACCCAGATCAAGAATGAATTTTTGCTGCTCCAGACCCGTCAAATGCTCGACTCGCTCTCCTACCGGAGCAAACTCGACTCCATGTCGCTGAGCAACTGGAACCTGGCGCTCCGCGAAGCGGAAAGCAATCGCCGGTTTAACTATGCCATCATGGGTATTCTGCTGCTGCTGGCCGGCGGCGCCGCATTCGGCTTTATTCGCGCCCGCCAGAATGCCCGTATCCTGGCCGAAAAAAACAACATCATACGGGAAGAGCAACAACGTTCCGAGAACCTGCTGCTCAACGTGTTGCCCGCCCTTGTAGCCGACGAATTGAAAAAAATGGGGCGCACCAATGCCCGCTATTTCGAAGATGTCAGCGTGTTGTTTGCTGATTTTGTGGGTTTTAGCAAAATCACGGAGCAACTCACCCCGCAACAACTCGTGACTGAACTCGACACCTGTTTTCAGGCTTTTGATGAAATAATCGCCCGATACGGACTTGAAAAAATCAAAACCATCGGCGATGCCTACATGTGCGCCGGCGGCATTCCGGACAGCAACGACAACCACCTGCGCAACATGGTGGATGCCGCGCGCGCCATGCAAACCTGGCTGGCCGACTGGAATGCCATCCGGCAAGCCAAAGGTTTGCCGCGCTTCGACGCCCGCATCGGCATCCATCGCGGCCCCGTGGTGGCAGGTGTCGTCGGGTCCAAAAAATTCGCGTTCGACATCTGGGGCGACACCGTCAACATTGCCGCACGGATCGAACAGGCCGGCGAAGGCGGCCGGATCAATATTTCAGGGGAAGCTTACGAAGTGCTCAAAAACTATGTTCCCTGCAAATACCGGGGCAAGATCCCGGCCAAAAACAAGGGCGAAATCGATATGTATTTTGTCGAAAACTGAACAACTACATTCTAATTTCGTTCTAAGGAAAGACTCGGTAGGAACCCGTAATTTTGTACTGTCAAACCTGTGATACTGACTGAACTAAACTAACCTGTACGGGTATTCCCAAATAGTTGAAAAAATGGATAAGCCTGGCAACCAATGCGTTGCCGGGCTTTTTTATTCAGGGTGAATATTTTTCAAAAAAGCCCTAATCCGCCCCTGCTTTGATTTTTGTGCCTCGGCACGCTAAACCTCGCCGTGGCTTGCCCGTCTAACCCTGGCTCAAACATCCGATCCGCTCATGACTCGTCATTTTTTTACGCTGTTTCTCGCATTGCTCTGCAACGCCTCGCTCTGGTCGCAATCCGGCGCTTTGTACTTCCCTCCCAAAACCGGGAACACCTGGAGCACGACATCGCCCTCGACGCTTGGCTTTTGCCCCGAACAGATCGACAGCTTGTACCAGTTCCTGGAAGCCAACAATACCAAGTCTTTCCTCCTGCTGAAAGACGGCAAAATCGTGCTGGAAAAATACTTCGGCGCCTTTGTCCAGGACTCGATCTGGTACTGGGCTTCGGCCGGAAAATCCCTCACAGCCTTCCTCGTCGGACAGGCGCAGGAAGAAGGCCTGCTCGACATCGATGACCCGACGACAGACTATCTGGGCGTCGGCTGGACCTCGTGCACGCCCGCGCAGGAAGCCGCCATTACATTGCGGCACCAGCTGACCATGACCACCGGTCTCGACGATACGCCGACCAGCGCCGAGCCTGATCCGAACAATTGCACCGACCCCTCCTGCCTCCAGTACCTCGTGCCGCCGGGCACGCGCTGGGCTTACCATACCGGCGCGTACCGCTTGTTGCAGGACGTCATAGCCGAGGCCAGCGGTCAAACCATCAACCAGTTTACAAAAAACCGGCTGCTCGACCGCACCGGCATGAAAGGTTTGTGGGTATCCGACGTGATGTACGGCCGTGCCCGCGATATGGCGCGCTTCGGGTTGCTCATTCAGGCGCATGGGGTGTGGGATGGCGACACCTTGTTGCACGACCAGACCTATTTCAACGCCATGACACACAGTTCGCAGGACCTGAACAAAAGCTACGGCTACCTCTGGTGGCTCAACGGGCAGCAAACTTTCATGCTGCCGGGCCTGCAACTGGTGCTTCCAGGGCCTATGATTCCCAATGCGCCGGCCGATATGTTTGCCGCGCTGGGCAAAAACGACCAGAAAATCCACGTGGCGCCCTCCAAAGGTTGGGTGGTGGTGCGTCAGGGCAATGCGGCGAGTATCACCGGCCCTGGCGGCAACGACGTACCGATCGGCTTTGACAACCAGCTTTGGGCACGGCTCAACGCGCTGGAATGTGGCGCCAGCAGCAATCAGGAACCTGCACTTGCAGCGCCGCAGGTTTCACCCAACCCCAGTGCGGGCGGCTGGCTCGTCGATGCCGGGTTTGCACCCGTTCAAGCCGTTGTACGGAATGCCGGCGGATCGGTTGTCTGGTCGGCAGCCGGCTTGCCGGAGAGCCGGTTGGTGATCGGAGCACAGGACTGGCCGGCAGGTTTGTACGTTTTGCAATTGTCCGACCCTGCGGGCCGTCAGGTTTTGGTCAAACTGGTCAAAACGCCCTAGTCGGGCAGTTTTTGATAGGCGCGTTTGGCTTTTTGTCGCAATTCGCGACGACCGCCGTCGCTGAGGTTGTAGCCATTGAGCCCGGGTTTTTTAAGGTCCTGAAAACGAATGGATTTCACCCCGCGGTCGGCCAGCATTTCCAGGTCCTTTTTTTCCATAAAAAAGTACCCGGTAGCGCCTTCCGTTTTGTTGGCGCTCTGTGCAACGTATGCCAGGCGGGTTTTCACCTGACGGCCTTTGTCCATCAAAAACGTCATATCCTGGCCCTGTTTCAAGGTCCAGTTGCCTTTAAAAAACACGGTAGCGCGCGACTGTCCTTTTTCGTTGAACTCCATGAACTTGATTTCCAGGGTGGTATTGGCGTCAGTTAACACGGAAAAAGGCGACATGTCGAACGGCGTGACCTGGCCGCTCAGCACCGGGATTGCGCTGGTGGAGGTAGGGCCGGGGTTGGCAGGGCGAGAAGGCAAGGGGTCGGGCCGACTGGGCTTTTCCGCCGGTTTAGGAGCGCTGGTCTGTGACTGGTTTTTGCGCGTATCCTTCTTTTTTTCAACAGGCGGCGGCGGAGCGTCGTCTGACGGCGGGGCAATCACTGCGGAGGAATCGGGTCGCTCGGGCTCGACCGGCGCAACGGGAATCGTATCGGGCGCAGCAGTCTGGAAACGCCGGAGGGAGTCCAGCGCATCCTGTCGGCGCCAGCCATCGGGATATTGCGACAAAAAGATCTCGTAATCTCGTTTTTGTCCGCCTTTAACGGCGCCGCGCCAGGCTTGTTCTTCGCGGAAATAAGGCACGCCGACAAAGACGCCGATGGTGGCCAGCGCGACCGTGCTCAACGCAATTCCGAGCCATTTGCCGGTATTTCGTTTGACCTTCACCGAGGTATCCCCTTCGGCCGATGACTCAGGGGCTGCCGCCGAACGGGCGCCTTCCGTGCCGCCGGCGACAAGGCTGTCGTCGGCCTTTTTAAAATTTTCAACCGGGGGAACCTCCTCGTTCACCACCATGATCTGCTCTTCGAGCACGATGTCTTTTTTGTACTCTTTTCCATTGATCATTTCGATCACGGAAACCCGCAGCAGCAGCGGGAAGGAGCCGACGATCAAAGGTTTGACGTAAAAAAGCCATTCCGTGTAGTCGTCCTTGTCCACAAACTGGACCGGCTCGGTCACGGTGCGGATCGCAAACGGGTTGTTTTCATCCACATTGAGCAGCACGACGCCCATCACCTCGGCCATCCGGATATTTTTGACGACGTCGGCTTCCGACTTTTCCCAGTCGCGCAACAAATTGTCCAAGAGCCAGGCCAGCCGCACGACGCACTTTTCCTCGTGCCCGATTTGCATACGGTCGGGAATACGGTAAAGAATTTCGCCGCGTTTGTCGGGTGAGGGGGCAGGCTGAATGGCCTCCGGCTTCAGGTCGTCTTCCTGCAAGGTATCGGCCAGCACGAGCAGGGACTGACTGATGCCGTTGCGCGCCTTGTCGTAGGTCGCCTGATCGAGGGTGCCGAGCAACAATTCCCGCTGGAGGCTGTTGTATCGGCCCTTGATCTGAATATAATCGTTGTAATTGTCTGACCCGGGGGACAGTATTTGCTCGAGAAATTTGAGCGCTGGCTCAATACCTTCTCCAATACGGGATTTCAAATCCAGAACTATGTCGGCCAGTCTGCTCATATCCAGAGGAATTTGATATTCAATGGTTTTTAAAAAAAATGCAGGGTTTGAAGCCCTAAATTTAACCAGCTTGTGATTAAGAAAAAATAAAGATGTTGGAAACAATGGGGAACTCGTTTGAGGCGATTGCCCGTTTTCCCGAGCCGAACGCCTATTTTTGCGCCGCCCAAACCACAAGCAGTACGAATTATTTAAAATTTTATCCATGACGGAACAGGAAATCATCCGCCGCGACAAACTCAAGGAATTACAGGCCCTGGGCATCGACCCCTACCCCGCCGAAATGTTCCCGGTGAGCGCCCATGCCGCTGATATTGTAGCCAACTACCAGGAAGAATTGCTCGACGACGGCACGAAAAACCGCCTGAATTACCAGGATGTCGCCCTCGCCGGCCGCGTCATGGCCATGCGCGAAGCGGGCAAAGCCCTGTTTATGAACATGCAGGATTCCAGCGGCCGCATTCAACTGTATCTGCGGCGCGAGGAGATCAACGGCGGCGATGAAAACTCGCCGATGTTCGACACGGTCATTAAAAAACTGCTTGATCTGGGCGATTATATCGGTATTCGCGGGTTTGCTTTTCGCACCAAAACGGGTGAGGTTTCCGTACACGTGCAGGAGTTCAAATTCCTGTCCAAAAGCCTGCGCCCGCTGCCCATTGTCAAACGCGATGCCGAAGGCAACGTGTTCGACGCTTTTACCGATCCGGAGCACCGCTACCGCATGCGCTACGTCGATCTGACGGTCAATCCGGAAGTGCGCGAGACGTTTATCAAACGCACCAAACTGATCAAAACCATCCGCGCCTACCTCGACGAGCTGGGCCTGCTGGAAGTGGAAACGCCCATCCTGCAACCCATCCACGGCGGCGCTTCCGCACGCCCTTTCAAAAGCCACCACAACACGTTGGACATGCCGCTTTACATGCGGATTGCCAATGAGTTATACCTCAAAAGACTGATCGTAGGCGGTTTCGACGGGGTGTATGAGATGGGCAAAATGTTTCGCAACGAAGGCATGGACCGGACCCACAATCCCGAGTTCACCATGCTCGAATTTTACGTCGCCTACAAGGATTATTTCTGGCTCATGGACGTGACCGAAACAATGCTCGAACGCGTCGCCCGCGCCCTCAGTCCCGACGGCGGCGCCGTGATGCGCGTCGGCGATCACGACATCAATTTTGCAGGGCCCTACACCCGCCTGACGATGTTCGATGCCATCCAGCAATACACCGGCCTGAACGTGGAAACCGCCGACGAAAGCGCCCTGCGCAATTATTGCCGCCAAAACGGCATCGAAATCGACGCCACGATGGGCAAGGCCAAACTGATCGACGAGATTTTCGGAGAAAAAGTGGAACCCCACCTCATACAGCCGACTTTCCTGATCGATTACCCCGTGGAAATGTCACCCCTGACCAAAAAGCACCGCTCCAAACCGGGGCTGGTCGAGCGTTTCGAGTTGTTCGTCAACGGCAAGGAAGTGGGCAACGCCTACTCCGAGCTCAACGACCCGATCGATCAGCGCGAACGCTTCGAGGAGCAACTACGCCTGGCCGCCCGCGGCGACGAGGAAGCCATGGCCCTCGACGATGATTTCCTGCGCGCCCTCGAATACGGCATGCCGCCCACGGCCGGCATCGGCTTCGGCATCGACCGCCTGACGATGTTGTTTACGGGACAGACGAGCATTCAGGAAGTGTTGTTCTTTCCACAGATGCGGCCGGAGGTTTGAGCCCCTTTATTTTGTTTTGACGATTTTTAGCGCCGGGCTAACACGGCCGGCTTGCTCAAGTCGTGCGAAATAGAAACCGGGCTGCCAGTCATTTCCAATTTCGAGACTGCAGTCCGGGCCTTGCACCTCGTTTTGCCACACCTTTTGGCCAAGCACGTCACGGACGACCAGCTGCCAATGCTCACCGTTGTTCAAGACACATTCGAGCCGGGTATTGGAAACAAAAGGATTGGGGCTGCTTTTTACAAAGATGTTTCTGTCGGGCAAAGCAACCTGGCTTGACGCACCTTCCATTACGGCAAAATGATCGAAGGTGGCTTCAAGACCTATAGACGGTGCTACTGTCGTGGAATTGCATTCAACCCGGATGCGCATGTTTGAACTCAGCGCCATGTCTCCCGGCATAACGGCATTCAGGGTTTGCCAGTTGAATCCCCGGCCAAAACGGGCAAGCACTTTTTCCGTATCGCCATTTTCAATATAGATTGTCAGCGAGTCGAACACCGGGTTCGCAGCAAATCCGTAGGCAAAATATACCTTTCCGGAAAAAACCGGCTGGCTGTAAGCGCTCAAATCCATTGCAGGAGAGCGGAGTATTGCGCTTCCGTCGTGCACGGTGTTCAGGCTGGATGTAGGGCCGTTTCCAGTAGTGTAGCACAAACTACCAATATCGCCCACCGGCACATCATTTTCCGGTACAATGACTAACCCTGACTCATCGGCCGCGACAACCGGGTCGCAGCGTTCCCAGATGCCGGTCGGGGAAGTACCGCTTACTTCCCAGCCGTAATCAAAAAAGAAGTCGTCGATATATTTCCGATCAATCAGAAAATTGATTTCCTGATCATCAGCAAGTTGAACGCTACTATTTACCTCGTACCCAAAGCCCCAGGCGCCGGCGACAAGGTGGTATGTCCCTTCACTCACGCCCGACAAGAGATAATTGCCTTCTTCATCCGTTTCCGTTTCGAAATACAGCCCGTTTACAGCCCAGGCGGCCACCCTGGCCTGGGGGACAGGCTGGTTGTCTGCCGTGAGCACCTGACCGTTCAGGGTGATCGTGGGAACAGGAACCAGGGCAACATTCAAATCGACGATTAAAGACGGTGAGAGCGTTACCGGAATGGATTGAGGCCAGTAGCCAGGTTTGCTAACAATTAGATTAAACTGCCCTCCCGAGGCCTGCCCCATCCGGAAAATGCCGTCGCTTCCTGTATGTAGTGTCGTGCCTTCTTCTCCGTTTTGAAGTTTGGTCAGTACCCCGTTGAGCGGATTTCCAGACGATGCATCGGTGACCAGACCGGTAAGGAAACAGGCAGGCTGATAATCGGGTGTCAGCACCCATAGCTCTCCGCCTCCCGTCCCGTTGTTCATAACGGAAGCCAGCAGATTGCCGGAGGGTAAATAGGGGTAAACACCAAAACACCCGTCAAACCCGGCTACGTCGCTGAATGGATAAACATCGAATCTCCCGACTTCCACCAGGTTGTCGGGGTGTGTAATATCCACGATCGTGACACCTGCCGAATACCAGGAATTGACCGAAAAATTGCCCCGGACATGTATATTGTGGATTGTCGGAGTGGCATTGAGCGGCATGACCCGGATTTTATCCAGCAAATGAATATCAGTCGGGTCACTCACGTCGAATGCAGACAGGTAGCCCCCCGTTACCTCGTCTGAGGTCAGCAAGGTTTTCCGGTCATTGGTCAGCCATGTGCTATGGGTAAAATTGCCGGGTGTAGATTGCACGCCCAGCACCGACGGAGCGGATTTGTCTGTCATGTCCACAATGGTAAACAAGCCGCTGCTTATGTGCGCAGCGTACAAGGTGTCATGGTCCACGAACCCATCATGTATGTAGCCGTATTGGTCATATTTCCCGGCAAACACCGGGTGATAGGGGTCGTCGTTCAAATCAAACACCACAGCGCCCCCGGAAAACGCCACGCCATAGGTATACAAATAACCGCTGGTTGTATCGATATGCAGGGTGTGACAACCCGGTATTTGGTTAGCAACTGCCCCTTCGCCCTCGAATAAATACCAATCGAGGATAGAGCCTGGCAAGCCGGACAAATCAATGATCGTGACACCATCGTTCCAATCACCACTCGTGTACGCATAGTGAGAATAGGTTTTCACCTCAACCGAATATGAACAGGGTATCTCTGTGATCCATTCGGGCTGGTCCGGGTTGGAAACATCGACGATGGCAAGCGCTTCGCCAGTACAAACCAGGGCATACTCCTTGCCATCCGAGGCATAACCGCCGACATTGTATAATGTTCTTTCCGGGAAAAATAGCTTGGAGCGATAAGCTATGTTCAGGTTCTGGGCGGAGAGGCCGAAAACAGCCGTCAACAAAACGGCGATCAGGACGGTGTTACAAATTGGGCGCATAGTCTTTTGTCTTGAGTTTTTTCGGAAACAAAAGAATCCCGCTTTTTGAATCAACGTCCCCCCTACTTATCCAATACCACTAAACGAAAGCCGAACAAGCCTTTTAAGTGAGTAGAGCCCTCAGTAACTCACAAACCCAGCACATCCCCCATACAGAACACCCCTTTTCGGCCCAGCAACCATTCGGCTGCCAGCACTGCGCCGGCGGCAAACCCTGTGCGCGACCGGGCTTTGTGTTCGATCGTGATCTCGTCCACCGGCCCGGTCCAGCGAATCTGGTGCGTGCCGGGCACCTCGCCCTCGCGAATAGCCGTTACAGGAACGATCCCCGAGCCTTCGGCCGAACCAGCATCGAACGCCCAGCCTTCGAGCCGGTCGACGGCCGCGAGGATATCCTGGGTGAGCGTGAGCGCCGTTCCGCTGGGTGCATCCAGTTTGTGGATGTGGTGGGTCTCGGTCACGGCGGCTTCGTATTCGGCACGGGTGTTCATCAGCCTGGCGAGGTAGCGGTTGAGGGCAAAAAACAGGTTGACGCCCACGCTGAAATTGGAAGCCCAGAGCAAGGCGCCGCCCTTGTCGACACAAAACTCCTGCGCGGCCGGCAGCCGGTCGAGCCAGCCCGTGGTGCCGCTGACAACCGGCACGCCATGGCTCAGGCAAAACATGACATTGTCAAAAGCCGCGTCGGGGCGGGTGAATTCGATGACCACATCGGCTTGCCGGAGCAGTTCCGGCGTCAGCTCTTGCTGACTGGAGCGATTGATGCGCCAGGCGATGTCGTGGCCTTGCGCAAGCCCTATTTGTTCAATGGCACGACCCATTTTGCCGTAGCCGAAAAGTCCGATTTTCATACCCGGCAAATGTACGCCGCGGCAGGTTTATTTGCCTTCAGGTTATTACTGACGGGGTGACTTTGTAGTCACCCCGTCAGTTGGCCGCAAGGACTTATGAGACAGCCTCTTTCGTTTTTGCACTGCTCCGACTTTACTCGGCTTTGATCAATTTGACCGGCTGCGACACTTGTCCATCGCGCTGAAGGCGGGCTGTGTAAACACCCGGCCTCAGTTCGGCGCCCACCGACAGGTAGCCGCCGGTGCCGTCCACCGTGTACGTTTCCACCTCACGACCCAGCAGATCGGTCACCACGACCTGGTACTCGCCGCCTGCCGGCGTGGTGTAATCGAGAATGGCTTGCCCCCGGAAAGGATTGGGACGCACGGTCAATTGCACTCCTTCAAAGGGTTCGAGGGTAGCGCTGGCTGCTCCTGCCGCAATTTTAAAATCGTCGAAAACCGCTTCGTAGGAATCTACCCCGATGTAATTCGGGTTGTCGTAACACTCGATGCGCAGGCGCATGGTCGAGGTGATGGCGATCAGCGGCTCGATGGGCTTGTTGAGGATTTGCCAGCTAAAATTAAACCCTGGCGCAGCCAGAAGCAGCGCCTCGTCGGTGCCGTTTTCGATGTAAAATTTGATGGAATCCAGCGACTCGTTGTCAAAAGTTATGCTGGTGAAAAAATAGACGCCCCGAGCCACAGGATGCGTATAGGTGGTCAGGTCCATGACCGGCGAACGAAGGATCGCGGTGCCGCTTTCCACGTCGTCGGCATCCACGCCGGGGTTGCCGTTGCCGGTGACGTAGCACTGATCGCCCACGTCGCCCGAGAAATCGGTTTCGGGGCAAAGCACAACGCCAACGTTGATACCCTGCGGCTCGGCGCGTTCCCAGACGCCTTCGGTCGAAGTACCGCTGACTTCCCAGCCGTAGTCGAGCGCGAAATCGTCGCGGTAGCCTTTGGCCAGGAAGAAATTGTATGACTGGCCGCCATTGACGTTCTGGTTGTTTTTGAGGGCGTAGCCGTAGCCCCAGGCGCCGGCCACCATGTCGTACTGCCCGGAATAAACACCCGACAGCGAGAACTGTCCGTTACCGTCGGTCGCCACGTCAAAATGGAGGCCGTCATCGCTGCTGAGGGCGACAACCGCGTTGGCGACGGGGGCATTGGTGCCGGTTTCGAGGACCTGACCGCTGACCGTCACCGTAGGCAGGGGGACCAGCGCCACGTTCACCACGGCAATGACGGCCGTGGCCAGGGGCACCGAAACAGTGACGGGCGTGTAACCCGGCTTACTCACCTTGACATCGACGGTACCAGCCGCGGCATGTCCCGTTTTGAACTGGCCGCTGGTATTGGTCAGCGCCGCCTGGATATTTTCTCCGCCCAAAATTTCAACCTTGGCGCCGTTGAGGGGCAAGGAATTGGACGCGTCGGTCACCACCCCTTCGAGGTAGCAAGCCCGGGTGTAGGTCGGCGTCAGCACCCACAATTCGCCGCCGCCGGGCGAACTGGTCGTGGGAATCACGGATGCAATGAGATTGCCGGACGGCAGGAAGGGATACACACCCCAGCAGCCGTCGAAGCCGCCGCCCTGAAATGCAGGCGCCACATCGAATAATCCTACCTGAACCAGATTGTCGGGCTCGGTAACATCCACGATGCTCACCCCCTCGGTGTACCAGGAGGTAACGGCATAATTTTCAAGGATATGCGTATTGTGAACGACCGCGTTGGAGCCGGGATTGGCCTGGATTTTATCCAAAAATTTGATATCCGTCGGATCGGAAATATCGTATGCCCCGAGGTAGGAGTTGTCCACTTCGTCGGTCGTGAAGATCACTTTTCGATCTTTCGACATCCAGGTGTTGTGGGTAAAACTGTTGGGCGTGAATTCGAGGCCGAGCGGCACAGGATTGCTTTTGTCCGCCATATTCACAATGGAAAAGAAGCCGTTGTAAATGTGCGACCCGTACAGGGTGTCGTTGTCGACCCAGCCATCGTGGATATACCCGTAGGCATCAAATTTACCGGCATAAGTGGGGTTGTACGGGTCCGCGTTCAGGTCGAGTACGACGGCCCCGCCATTGAACAGGTTGCTGCCGTAGGCGTACAGGAATCCTTTGGTCGTATCGATGTGCAGGGCGTGAATGGTATTGAGTTCGCCCGCGATGTCGCCGTCGCCGGTATAGTGATGGTAATTGAGCGTGGAGCCGGGCAAGCCGTTGAGGTCGACAATTTGCACGCCCTGGCCGCCTTCGCTGGTCACGTAAGCGTAGTGTTTGTAGGTTTTGATTTCTTTCCACAGGTTGTCGGGACCCGGGATCTGAACGATTTGCTGGGGAGCGTCAGGGTTCGTTACTTCGACGATAATCAACCCTTTCGATGCGCCCAGCAAGGCGTATTCATGCCCGTTGGCGGCGTAGCCGCAAATATTGGCCAGGGTCTGGTTGGGAATGGTGAGTTTGGAGCGGAAGGCAATGTTCAGGTTTTGGGCAGACAAGGTAGACAAGCCAAACGACAGGAACAGGCCGACACAGAAGAGTCGGAAAATTGATTTCATAACCAGGTGATTTTTTTGTGACAGGAGACCACAAATAAGGGTGCAGGGTTGCTCATTGGACGCTCTTTTTTCGACGAGCGTGACCTTGTAAACGAAAAGCGGAGATTCGGGCCGCTTTTTGTACCCGAATCTCCGCCTTGTTTACACCCTGAATGCAGGATCGTTCATTTCATTTTTATCAATTTCAAAGGCGCCTGTCCCTCGATGCCGATCAGATAAACGCCGGGCGACCAGTTTTCACCCAGTTCAATCACCCCGTCCTGCCCTTCGGGCATGTGGCGTTCGATCATTTTACCCGCCACATTGAACACTTTTATGTCATGCGTGCCGCCGGAAAAATGAAACGCAAGGCGGGTCGCCGTCGCAAACGGATTGGGCGAGGCCAGGCAGTCGGCAGCACTCGTCCCGGGCCCGGCCACGTCGCGGCGATGGTATGGGTAAAGTTCGAGCACCAGCGACGAATTGGTCGCCAGCACCTGCCGGTATTGCATGGTCAGGCCAACCGTGTCGGCCGAGGCGGCCACGTCGTACACGCCAGGCAGCACGTCGGAGATGGAAAAATGACCGGAGGCATCGGTCGTGGTGCAATAGGTATTGTCATCGCTGTACAAACAGACCGTGGCGTCGGGCACCGTTTCCAGCGTGCCGAAACGGCGCACTTCACCATCCACCACGATACCGCCCAGCGGAAAAAGAGCCACGTTGAGCGCCGTCAGTTCTCCATTGACCAACTGGACCGGGATATTGGCAGTTTGATACCCCGCAAGGCTGACCTGAACGGTAAACAGCCCGGCCTGCTCCTGCCCGATTTTGTACTGCCCGTCCACGGCGCTTTGGCCCTGCGTCAGCGGGTTGCTCCCCAAAACGCTCACCTGCGCGCCCGACAACACGGCGCCGGTGGCCGCGCTGGTAATGGTTCCTTCGATCCAGCAGGCATGCACGTAGTTGGGCGTAACGATGAATAATTCGCCGTTACTCGTGCCCTGCGCATTGATATTGGACGCGATGATGGTGCCCGACGGGAAAAACGGATACACGCCCCAGCAGCCGTCGAAGCCGCTGCCGCCAATCGGATAAGTGTCATAATTGCCCACCTGAACGAGGTTGGCCGGGCGGGTTACATCCACGATGGTAAAGCCGTCTTTGTACCAGGAAGTTACCGCGAACTGATTGAGGATGTGCGTATTGTGCACAATGGAGTTCGAGCCCGGGTTGCTCTGGATTTTGTCCAGCAATTTGATATCGGTCGGGTCGGAAATGTCGTAGGAGGCGAGAAACGAGTTGTTGGTTTCGTCGGTCGTGAACAAGGTTTTTTTATCGGCCGAGGGCCAGGTGTTGTGGGTAAAATTGTTGGGCGTCTGCTGGGTAGCCAGCACGACCGGATTGTTCTTGTCCGTGCAATCCACAATGGCAAAAGTGCCCGCATAAATATGCCCTGCGTACAAGGTATCGTTGTCGGCGTACCCGTCGTGCACGTAGCCTTGCTGGTTGTATTTGCCGGCAAAAGTCGGATTGTAGGGGTCGGGGTTCAGGTTCAGAATGACCGGCCCGCCGCTGAACAGGTTGCTGCCGTGGGCGTACAAAAAGCCTTTGGTCGTATCGATATGCAGGGCGTGCGCCTTGTTGAACTGGCCATTGATCGCCCCGTCGCCATTGTAGCTGTGGTAGGTGAGGTTGGGAGAAGGCAGGCCGGACAAATCGATGATCTGGACGCCCCAACCGCCTTCCGACACCACGTAAGCGTAGTGCGAATAGGTTTTGATCTCCTTCCACAAATTGGCCGGGCCGGGGATTTGGACGATCTGGGTCGGGTTGTCCGGGTCGGTGATATCCACGATAATAAGGCCGTTGCGGGCGCCAAGCAGGGCATATTCACGGCCCCCAGCCGTATATCCCCAGACGTTCGCAAGGGTTTGGCCGGTAAAAGTCATTTTGGAGCGAAAAGTGGTGTTGAGGTTTTGGGCGGGAAGAACCAGGGCGCAAAGAAGCAAGGCCCCGCAAAGGCTTAACCATCGAAACATGAGTACGAACCGTTTTGAGCGATTTAAAAAAAGTGCCCGAATGTCCGAAAATTCGGGTCAACAATCACCCATTGACCGAAGCGTTTCGCCAAAAGGCGTCTTTCTCCGACTCAACGCGGCCAAAATGCATCTTCCGTATGGCGGATTTCGCGCAATTCGCCATTGCGCAGCACCACGCCGATCACGTCGAAACGTATCTCCCATTCGTAGCCGATACTTTCCATGTACACCCCGGCGGCACGGGCCATCAGGTCCATTTTTTTGCTCGCCACAGCGCCTTCGGGGCCGCCGAAACTGTCGTAGGCCCGTGTTTTAACTTCCACAAAAACGAGGATGTTTTCAGGGCTCCAGGCGATCAGATCGATTTCGCCCCGTCCGCTGCGAAAATTCCGCGCCGCGATGCGGTAGCCTTTGCTTTCCAGCAATTCAGCGGCCAGTCGCTCCCCTTGCCGCCCGGTGTCGATGTGCTCTGCCATTTGCAATTTTTTGTGGAGCGGCAGGCGAGGATTTGTATTGAAAAGAGAGGGGGGAGTAAGGACTATACCCGCTTGCACATTTTCACCGCCAAGACGCAAAGCCGCCAAGAAATTCGCGCCCCTTTGTGCCTTTGCTTTTCACCGCCAAGACGCTAAGACGCCAAGAAATTCGCGCCCCTTTGTGCCTTTGCTTTTCACCGCCAAGACGCTAAGACGCCAAGAAATTCGCGCCCCCTTTGCGTCTTTGTGTCTTTGCGGTGAAAATGTATCACTGGGTTTAGTCACCTTTTTAAAAAATCCTCCAACCCCACCTCTCCCGCCTCACTCCGGGTACAACAAATATGGTTTGCGGACCGACTTGAAAAAATCCAGGCCGGGCTGCCAGGAAGCGCGTATTTCGTCTTCCGAGGTACCAAGTTCTATTTGCCGTCGCAATTCCGGTGTGCCGGCGAGCAGATCGAAGAAATTATTTTTCAAAAAAAAGCGGCTCTTGTCGGGGTATTCGCAGTAAAAATCGAGCAGCCAGTGCAGGTCCAGCTGGTCGCGGGCTCGCAACGAATCGATCGAAATACCGCGCATATCGTAGCCGTAACAGCGCTGACCGTCGTACAGGGGCGACTTGGCGCCCGCGTTGCAGCGGGGGATAAAACAAAAGTCGAGCAGCGGAAAATCCGGATGACCGACGAGTTGAAAAGGCGTGTCGGTGCCGCGCCCGACGCTCACCACCGTGCCTTCGAACAGACAAATGGACGGATACAGCAACACCGAACGCGAATCGGGCAGGTTTGGCGAAGGTTTCACCGGCAGGTCGTAGGGCGTATGGTGGGTGTAGTGGAGGCAGGGCACGACGGTCAGCACGGGCTTGGGGCCTTTCCATATCCAGTCTTCCCCGGTGAAATAACGAGCCAGTTCGCCCACCGTGCAGCCATGCGCTATGGGCAGCGGCGCGATCCCCACGAAAGATTCCTGGTCCGGCTCCAACAGCGGGCCATCCACGAGGTGGCCGTTCGGATTCGGCCGGTCGAGCACGAGGATCGGCTTGTCATTGGCGGCGCAGGCCTCCATGACGTAAAAAAGCGTGGAGATATAGGTGTAAAACCGGGCGCCGACATCCTGAATGTCGAAAATCACTACGTCGACAAAGGCAAGATCGGCCGCGGAAGGTTTTTTCTTGCGGCCGTAGAGGGAAATAACCGGGGTGCCGGTGCGTACATCGAGGCCATTGCGCACCTCTTCGCCGGCTTCTTCTTCGCCCCGAAAACCGTGTTCCGGCGCAAAAATCCGCGTAACGCACACGCCACGCCGCAGCAAGGTATCCAACAGATGCGTGGCGCCCACCCGCGCCGTGGGATTGACGACCAGCCCCACCTGTTTGCCAGCCAGCATGGGCAGGTAAACATCGAGGCGTTCGGCGCCCACGATTACACGCGGCAGAGAGTCGGCTTGCGCAAGCGCCGCGACGGCGGAGGCCAGGGTCAGGCCAACAAACAGAATAACTCGGATCAGCATGGGAAGGCAAATGTATACTTCACACCGCGAAGATTTTAGCACAAGGTTTATGCGGTTTATTATGGTTTATAAGGGTTTATAAAACCCCGTCGCGCTCAAAACCTGGCGGTGCAAGGTATAATTGCCCGAACGGAATCGGCCGGGGGTGCATATTTTATTTTTTAACACGGTTTGTTTTATATTTGGCCGATTTTTAAAAAAATAAAACACAGCGCAGCCATGCAGGAGTTGTTGAAAAAAATGAATTACAAGGGGCAAAACCCCGTGCTGGTGCTGCAATCACCCGATGATTTTGTGTCGAAAATCGCGAACGCATTGCCCGACACCCTCGTTTTGACCGATCCTGGCGGGTCTGAAAAAACCGGCTTCGCGCTGGCCTTCGTCACCCGACAGGATCATATCGAAGCCCTTGCACCGCTCCTGAACGCCAAACTGGACGGCGACGGGCAGCTGTGGTTTGCCTACCCGAAAGGCAGCTCCAAACGCTACAAATGCGACTTCAACCGCGACAACGGCTGGCAAACCCTGGGCAAACTCGGCTTCGAGCCGGTTCGGATGGTGGCCGTCGACGAAGACTGGTCGGCGCTGCGTTTTCGGCGGGTCGAGTACATCAAAACCATGACCCGCTCCTTCGCCATGAGTGAAAAAGGCAAACAAAAAACCGGCAAATAACCCGCATGTACGCCATCATCGACGTCGAAACCACGGGCGGACAGGCCCGCTACGAACGCATCACCGAAATCGCCATCGTGTTGCACGACGGCGCGCGCGTCGTCGATACCTTCTCCACCCTGCTCAACCCCGAGCGCAGCATTCCCTGGAACATCACTCAACTGACCGGCATCACCGACGATATGGTGGCCCATGCCCCGAAATTCTACGAAGTAGCGCGTAAAATCGTGGAAATGACCGAAGGCAAAATCTTTGTCGCTCACAACGTGAGTTTCGATTATCACTTTGTCCGTGAAGAGTTTGCCCGCCTGGGGTTCGAGTTCAACCGCAAACAACTTTGCACCGTGCGCCTGGCCCGCAAGGTGTTTCCCGGTCTGCCCAGCTACAGTCTGGGCAACCTGAAACGCCATTTTGGCATTCACGCCGAACAAAGCCACCGCGCGCTCGACGACACCCTGGCCACGGCCCGCCTGTTCGAACTCATCCTCGCCGAGCAATCGGCCGAAGGAAGCATCCGGCAGTTCGTCAACCGCGGCGTGCGCGAGGCCAAACTTCCGCAGGCCATCACGCTCGAGCGCCTGCACGAGATACCGACAGCTTGCGGGGTGTATTATTTTCACAACAGCGAGGGGCAGGTGATTTATGTGGGAAAAAGCCTGAACATCCAGAAGCGGCTGTTCGAACATTTCAGCGACCCGACGGCCAAGGGCGAAAAATTGCGCGCTGGCGTAGCCGACCTCAGCTTCGAGGTCACGGGCTCCGAACTTGTGGCGCTGCTGCTCGAAAGCGCCGAGATCAAACGCCTGCAACCGCCCGTCAACCGCGCCATGCGCAACCAGCATTTCGTGGGCGGTATTTTTGCCTACACCGACGAACGGGGCTACCGCTGCCTGGCGCCGGGCAAGATCACCGCCCGCATCAAAAAAGACCTGGAACTGGTGGCCGAATACCCCAAACTCGACCACGCCCGCAACCATTTGCAGGCCGTGGTGCGACAGTTCGAACTCTGCGACCGGCTTTGCAACCTCGATTTCAGCGGGGCCGCCTGCTTTCATTACAACATCAAACAATGTCGCGGCGCCTGTGTGGGTGAGGAATCGCCAGAAGACTACAACGCCCGTCTCGAACAGGCGCTGCTGGTGCTCGACAAACGGCTGAGCGGCAGTTTTTTTCTGGTTGAACCCGGTCGGAACACCGGCGAAAACGCCATTGTCGGGGTGCAGGACGGACGGTTTCTGGGCTACGCATTTGCCAACGCCGAAGAGGCCTGCACCACTGAGGACCTGCTGGAAATGATGCGTTTGCCCGGCCCCGACCCCGATGCCGGGCGGATCATCAGGGGATGGCTTTCAGGCAAAAAAACAGTCAAAATGCTCAAATTTTGACCGTTTTTTTGCGGGACAGGTGTGGGGTTGATGGACAGGATTTACAGGATTTTTTGATTAAAATGGGGATAAATTGTGGTTGAGTAATTGGTTGTCTGGGCGGCCGCGTGCGGGTAGATTCTCCGCCCTTTCCTTTTCCCACCGCCAAAACAACATTGGCAAGGTCTACTCCCCTTTTTAATCAAAAAAATCCTGTAAATCCTGTCCACCAAACCCACACCTCTCCGCCCTCCTTTCCGTCTCGTTTTGACAAATAGCATTCTAACGCTCGCTTGCATTTACCAAGCCCCTATTTTTGGCCGGTCAAATCAAACCGCTGCTGACTTTCCATGAAAAAATATACGCTACTGGCTTTTTCTCTGCCGCTCGCTGTTGTGCTGCTCGCACTTTTCCCCTTTTCCCGCGACCAAAAAACTTTTCACAGTGCGGCTGAACTGGAGTTTTTCCAGGCTTTTATGAAAGGCCAGGCCATCGGTCACAACTCCCCCGACCTGCTTCCTATCGATTCCAACATTCTTTTTCCCACCTCCAAAACCTGCGGCGGCTGCCACGGCCACGATCCGAATATGTTTGCGCTGGTGACCACCGACGGCAAAGACGTGAACATTTACGACGACTGGCGCTCCACAATGATGGCCAACAGCGCCCGCGACCCGTTCTGGCGGGCCAAAGTGACCCATGAAATTCTGGTCAACCCGGCCCATAGCAACGAACTGCAAAACAAGTGTACCTCCTGCCATGCGCCGGCGGGCCACTACCAGGCCAAGCTGAAACGCCACGAGGAGTTTTACACCCTCGCCGACCTCTACACCGACACCCTGGGCCTCGACGGCGTCACCTGCCAGGCTTGTCATGCGCAATCGCCGCAAATGCTGGGCCTGCTCAACTCCGGCAACCTGTATTTCGACACCAATTTTATTCGCATCGCCTACGGGCCGTATGAATTCTCTTTTGCGCCGCCCATGCACAACTTCGTGGGCATCACACCGCTGTTTGGCCCGCACATCGCCGACGGCGGACTTTGCGCAGGCTGCCATACCCTGATCACCGACGCCGTCGATTTGCAGGGCAACCTGACCGGTACGAGTTTTGTCGAGCAGGCGACTTACCACGAGTGGCTCAACTCTCGTTACGACAAGCAGCACGACAACGTCAGTTGCCAGACCTGCCACGTCCCGCAGATCAACGACGAGATCATCATTTCCGCCAACTACCAGTTTCTGACCCCAAAATCGCCTTTCGGACTGCACGAACTGGCCGGCGCCAACGTGACTATGCTCAAATTGCTGCGCGACAATCGGGAAGCGCTCCAGATTCCGGCGCAGGCGGAACAATTCGACAGCACCATCGCCGCCACCCTGCGCATGTTGCAGCAAAAATCGCTCGACATGTCCCTCTCGGCAGCCGACCTCAACGGCGACACCGTGCAGTTCGACCTGAGTTTGGTCAACAAGGCGGGCCACAAATTCCCCTCTGGCTACCCGGCCCGCCGCGCATGGATCGAGTTTGAGGTGAAAAATGAAAGCGGAGAAACGGTGTTCCACTCCGGGCGTTATGACCCAGATTACAGTTTGCCCGACGAAGACCCCAATTTCGAACCGCACTACAATGTCATCAATCGGGCCGATCAGGTGCAGATTTACGAACTCGTGCCGGGCGATGTGGCGGGCAATTTCACCAACGTGCTCGAACGTTGCCACAGCGCCATGAAAGACAACCGCCTCGTGCCCGCCGGCTTCTCGCTCGGCGACCCGACCTACGACACCACAGCCATTGTCGGCGGGGCGTTGAGCGATCCTGATTTTAATTTTAATGCCGACGGAGTAGAAGGTTCGGGCTCCGACCGGGTGCATTACCGCATTCCGCTCGACGGCTACGAGGGCACGCTGACCGTCACGGCGCGGGTTTGGTACCAAAGTTTGCCGCCCAAATGGATGGTGCCGATTTTCGAATGGTCGTCGCCCGAGATCGATTCGTTCAAGGTCATGCTGGAAGCCGCCGACCGCAGCCCCGTGCTGGTCGCGGAAAAAACGCTCGGCCCGGTGGTCGTCACGCCGCTCTCCACCCGTCCCGTAGCGGCCTCGCAAGTGCGCATCAGCCCGACCCTGAGCAACGACGGTCGCGTGTTCGTCTCGACAGCGCCCGGCGAAACCCTCCGCAGCGTGCGCGCGTACGACGCCAAAGGGCGACTGGTTTGGGATCGTTCGGCCGACAACACCATCTGGCTGCCGGCCGAACGGGGCATGTATTTCATCACCGTGGAAACCAGCCGGGGAGGCCGGTATTCTCAAAAGGTGGTGCGCCAATAGCGCTATTTGATCCGGCTCAACATATCGTTCAGGCGTTCGTCGGTCAGGCGGCCGCGCGACATGTACACGACTTTGTACACCGGCATGTCCTGCATGAACGTCAACATCATGGCGCTCGATTTGCGGCGTATTTCGGCCTCTTCGGGCGTCATTTTGGGCGCATTGGGATCGGTGGCCGTCAACAATGCCGTGATTTCGTCGTACACGAACCGGCCTTTGGGGTTGGCGGCAAATTCTTTCAACATGGAATTGCGCGAGAGGGGCGGGTACAATTTCCGCGTTGCTTCCACCTGTACATTTTGCTGAAGGGGCAACTGGGCCGATGAGCCGCCGGCAAGGATGATGAACTGATTCGAATTGACCTGCCAGGCGTGTACGGCCGGGTCGTACCAGGCGAAATCGCGGTACGACAGTTCGAAACGAACCACCTTGCTTTCGCCGGGTTGCAAACTGACTTTGGCAAAATGCCGCAGTTCTTTTTCCGGGCGGATGACCGGGGCGTTGGGCTCCCTGACGTACAGCTGGACGACCTCTTTGCCGGCCACTTTTCCTGTGTTTTTGACCGTAATGTCAACCGTCAGCGGGTCCGTGTCCTTGATAGACGACGCACTGAGACTCATTTTTTCAAAAGAAAAAGTGGTGTAACTCAACCCGAAACCGAAGGGGAACAGGGGGGCGATTTTTTTCTTGTCGTAATAACGGTAGCCGATAAAAATACCTTCGCCGTAGCGCGCTTCGCCGCCTTTGCCCGGGAAATCGAGGTAGCAAGGCGTGTCTTCCAGTCGTTCGGGGAACGTCTCGGAAAGTTTGCCCGACGGATTGACGCGCCCCGTGAGCACATCGGCCAGAGCGCCACCGCCGCCTTGCCCGCCGAGCCAGCCTTCCACGATGGCATCGGCCTGCGCAGCCCAGGGCATCGCGACGGCCGAGCCGTTGATCAGCACGACGACCAGGTTGGATTGTTCGGCAGCCACGGCGGCCACCAGCCGGTTGTGCCATTCGGGCAAATCGATGCCTGCGCGGTCGTAGCCTTCGGACTCGTACGAGTCGGGCAAACCCACGAAAACGATAGCCAGATCGGCGTTTTTGGCTTGTCGGCGCGCCTCGGCGAGCAATTCCTCACTGCTGCTGCCGTCGGGGCGGTAGCCCTCGGCGTAGCTCAGGCTGGTCGCGGGCGACAAAATTTTGGACAATTCGTCGTAAGCATTAACGACCTGCGTGGGGCGCACCTGCGAACTGCCGCTGCCCTGAAAGCGGGGATTTTTGGCAAAACTCCCGATTACCGCCACTTTTTTCACCTTGCCCGGCTGAACCGGCAAGATTTGCCCTTCGTTTTTCAACAACACCACACAGTCGGCCGAAACCTGACGAGCCAGCGCATGCTGCGCATTGACGTCGACACGCGTACCCGGACGGCGTGCATTGTAAGCCTTCAACAGCACGGCCAGCAGGTCGGTCGCCGAGCGGTCCAGATCGGTCTCCTTCAACTGACCAGAGCGGACGGCGGCAATGATTTTCTGGTCGTTGCGGCCGCCGCTCGACGGCATTTCAAGGTTCAGGCCCGCCGCGACGCCCGTCGGCCGGTCGTTGACGGCGCCCCAGTCGGACACCACGAAGCCCTGAAAGCCCCAGTCGCGCCGCAGCACATCGGTGAGCAGGTAGGGATTTTCGGCGCAATACACGCCGTTCAGTTTGTTGTACGCGCACATGACCGACCAGGGCTGCGCCTTGGTTACGGCAATTTCAAAGGCAGGAAAATAGATTTCATGCAGGCTGCGCTCATCGGGGTTAGAACTCATGGTCATGCGCTCATATTCCTGGTTGTTGGCCGCGAAGTGTTTCAGCGAAGTGCCTACGCCCTGGCTTTGCACCCCGTTGATCAGGGCGGCCGCAATCTGGCCCGACAGCACGGGATCTTCAGAAAAATACTCAAAGTTGCGGCCGCCCAAAGGGGAGCGCTTCATATTGACGCCCGGCCCGAGCAGGATTTGCACATCGTTGGCCTGGCATTCGCGTCCCAACGCCACCCCGACCTGACCGATGAGATCGACGTCCCAGGAGGAGGCCAGTGCGGAAGCAGTCGGGAAACAGGTAGCGGGCACGCTGTTGGCCAGGTCGGTGCCCACGGCTTTGCGCAGGCCGTGCGGGCCGTCGGTCATAAACACCGAGGGAATACCGAGCCGGGGGATCGGCTTGGTGCTCCAGAAATCCTGGCCGGAGCACAGGCCGGCTTTTTCTTCAAGGGTCATTTGCGCCACCAGCGCCTTGGCGCGGGCGTGGTAGTCGGTGTTTTGGGCAAAAAGAGCGGAGCAAAAAAGGAGGCCCGAGAGGGCGGGAAGCAAAAATTTTACCATCGTTTTCAAGCAGTTGAAACGTTGAACGGGAACAAATTTTTGCTGCGCAGCAATGAGGTAACAAAGATGGGAGGAGGAGCGCAGGTTTGCTTTTGACAAATGTCAAATAATGCGTCAGTATGCCGCGCGGATGCGGCTCAGGGTCTCCTGTGTGATGCCGAGGAAAGAAGCGATGTACGCCAGCGGCACGCGCTGCACGATGTCCGGATGCGAGGTCAGCAATTTTTGATAACGCTGACGGGCGGTCTCGAACTGCAGAGAATCGACGCGCTGTTGCGAAAGCAGCAGAGAATCGGTCAGCATGAGCCGGAAAAGCCGCTCCACGTCGTGGTATTCGCGGCAAAGTTGCATGAACGCATCGTGATGGATAAACAGGATCTCCGAGGGTTCGAGCAACTGAATGATGAGGCGGCTGGGTGCGCGTTTGAAAAAACTGGTAATGGAAAGGAAAAAGCGGCCGTCCATCGTCAGCCATTCCGTGATCTCGTTTTTGCCTTTATGATAAAAAATACGGACCAGGCCCTGCCTGACGAAGTAGAAGTAATGGCTCACTTTTCCTTCGGGCAGCAATAAATGCCCTTTGGGATACTCGGCACGGCTCCACGCGGCCAGGAAAGTGGCTCTCGCCGGCTGCGGCAAAGGATAAATCTGGTCCAGGGCCCGTTCGAGTTGTTCCATACGGCAGTGAAATGTGGCGCAGGAATCGGGCATTCAGTCGCAATGTTTGATGCCCGACTCCTGCACGGGCTCGAATTACCGAAAGCGCGGCGAAACCACCAGATCCTTGGAGCCGGGAGTATAAGTGTAAAACCCTTCCCCGCTTTTGGCGCCCAGCTTGCCGGCCGTCACCATGTTGACGAGCAAGGGACAGGGCGCGTATTTCGGGTTGCCGAAGCCTTCGTGCAACACACGCAGGATGGCCAGACAAACATCGAGGCCGATAAAATCGGCCAACTGGAGCGGTCCCATGGGGTGCGCCATGCCGAGTTTCATCACCGTATCGATCTCCGCCACGCCACTCACGCCCTCGTAGAGGGTGAAGATGGCTTCGTTGATCATCGGCATGAGGATGCGGTTGGCCACGAACCCGGGGTAATCATTGACTTCCACGGGCACTTTTTCGAGCGTCCGCGACAGGTCCATGATTTGGGTCGTCACCTCGTCGGAGGTCGCGTAGCCGCGAATCACCTCGACCAGTTTCATTACCGGCACGGGGTTCATGAAGTGCATGCCGATCACCTTGTCGGGGCGTTTTGTCGCGGCGGCGATTTTCGTGATGCTGATGCTGGAAGTATTGGTCGCGAGAATGCAGCCGGCGGGCGCCACCTGATCGATGTCGATAAAAATCTTGAGTTTCAGGTTCACGTTTTCCGTGGCGGCTTCCACGACCAGGTCAGCGTGTTGAACGCCTGCGGCAAGGTCAGTTTGGAAAGTCAGCCGGTCGAGGGTAGCGGCTTTGTCGGCTTCGCTGATGGCGCCTTTTCCGACCTGCCGGTCGAGGTTTTTTTCAATGGTCGCCCGGGCCTTGTCGAGCGCGGCCTGTGCCACGTCGACGAGTGTGACCTTGAATCCGTATTGTGCAAAAACGTGTGCGATGCCATTGCCCATGGTGCCACCGCCGATAACTGTAATGTGGTGCATATTTGGATAGTTAGCTTGAATACAGGGGAAAAGTTGACAGGGGTTTATCTCGCGGCGGCCGTGTAGCTGATGCCGGCGGCTGGTGTGACGCCCAAAACCGGGTGCCATTCGGCCGCGGCATGCAGTGCCAGTCCATTTTTTAACAAAAAACCTGCCCCGAGCGACATCCTCCCGGGCGCACTCCGAATGCCCGCTCTCAAAAACAGGGAAGGCAAGGGGCGATACTCCAGCCCTGCGCGAATTTGTGCGGGGCGTTCGAGGTCTTTTTCCGCTTCGAGCAGCCACAGCAGGGTTTTCGAGCTGCGCCAGGCGGCGCCTACGCGCAAGGTGGCGGGCAGGATATCGTCGCCAAGTTTGACTTGAAGCGGATTTTGCACCCGGGCGCCCAGCCAGAGGTTTTTGACGGGTTGGGCCAGCACCCCGAGTCCGAAACTGAACGCATTGGCGGAACCGTAGTCCTGCGCCGACACGCGCATCAGGTCGGCGCTGCCCCCGAACGCGAACTTGGCGCCGGCACGGCGCGCGTACTGCAGGCGAAAACGCTGTTCCTGATAAGCGGCAGTGCCATTGTGGGCAATGTCGATCGCGGCGCTGCTGTTGGCGTCGATGCTGGTGTAGGCCTGAAAATTCGCGGTCGTCCAGCCTTCCACGGCGTACGGCAGGGCGGAGCCCAGCAACAAACCCCAACGGGGCTGGAATACGAGCGCCGCTTCATTGGCCAGGCCGGCGGTAGGGTCGGGATAAGCCACATTGGCGCCGCCCATGCCCAGCGCTGGAGCAGGATCGAAGGCCCGCATAAAAACCTGTGCATGCAGCACCGCCGCACTGCTCAGCAGCGCCAGAATAAGCCCGGAAAGTCGCTTGAATTGCATCGGGCGAAGATACTTTTTCGGGGAAATTATGCAGGAGGTAAAAGTTCAATCGCGGTGTTCCACCTCGTAGGTTTTGCCTTCTTCTGCTGCTTCCGTGCGGTCAAAAACTGCCCTCGCCTCGGCCAGATGCCCGTCGGTGTCGTTGTAGCGGCCTGAAAAATGTCCCAAAAGCAGTTTCCCGACGCCGGCCTGTCGTGCGATTTGCGCCGCCTGCGCGGCGGTGGAGTGCCCGGACAGTTCGGCCTCGGTCGTATGCTCGGAGAGGAACGTGGCTTCGTGATACAGCAGATCGACCACTTGCACCCATTCGGCGACCCGTTCGGACGGCGACGTATCGCTGCAAAAAGCGTAGCTGAGCGGGGCGCGGGGCGGCAAAGTCAGGTCTTCGTTGGGCACGATCTGGCCGCCGGGCAAAACGAGATCCTGCCCGGCCTTGATGCCCGGCAACAGGGTGTAGGGAATGTCGTATTCGGTAATTTTTTCGGGGCGGATGTTGCGCAGGCGCGGTTTTTCCCGAAACAGCCAGCCGCAGCATTCCACGCCCCGATGTTCGAGCGGCACGCTGTACACTTCCAGGGTCGGCGTCTCGAAAACTTTGGCAAACACCGCCGCATCCACGACGTGGAATCGCAGGGGGTAAGTGACCGGCACCCGTACGCCGCAGAGGCGCAGGTTGGTGGTTATCAGTTCTTCCATGCCCGGCGGCGCATAAATATCGAGCGGAAGGGTGCGTCTTTTGAGGCACCAGGAGGTCAGCAGACCTACCAGTCCGAACACATGATCGCCGTGCAGGTGGCTGATAAAAATTTGTTCCAGCCGGTCGTAACGCACCTGAAAACGATGCATTTGCATCTGGGTACCTTCGCCGCAATCGATCAGGTAAATATGGTTATCGACCTGTAAAATCTGCGCCGTGTAATGCCTGCCCTGAAACGGGCCGCCAGAGCCATTGCCGAGGATGGTGAGTTGCATGAGTTCGGTTTTAATCAAAAAACTCGAACAAATAACGGGGATCGGAAGGAACTCCGGCATTATTCAGGATACTCAAATATTCCTGCTGAAAATTCTTGCCGGCGTGATGCTGCTCTTGATTTTCAATATATCGCGCTACCATCGGTACTTGTGAGCGGCTGTAAGAAAATGCTCCGTATCCTTTTTGCCAGGCAAACAGCCGTGAACTTAGCTTTTGTTCATTGATAAAATGATTGGACGACATTTTGATTTCTTTTACCAGATCCGCGATGGACTGATCGGGATGATAACCGATCAAAATGTGGATGTGGTCTGGCATGGCATGTACACGCAGTAGTTTATGACCATTATTTTCCACGATCCCAGTGATGTACCTGTGTATCTCCTCTTTCCAACTTTTTTCAATGAGTGCATTTCTGTGTTTAACAGCAAAAACCAACTGGATGTAGAGTTGAGTGTAAGTATTGGCCATTGTTTTCCGGACACATTATGTTTTGAAAAATAAATCAAAAGCGTCGAAATTTAAAGGCCCGTTGGTGTTAGTCGCAGGTTGCTGGGAAAATATTTTTCAAAAAAACAAGCATTAAGGAATTGACTATCAGATATTTAGGCAAAAACACATTACCCCAGAGATGCTTTGATTTATATGTTATGCCGCGATGCGGTGCCCTTCGATCCGCCGACAACCATGTGCTACATACCGTGATGCCGCGATGCGACAGGATTCGATCCCCGGAAAACCATGTGCTACATACGTTATGCCGCGATGCGGCAGGGTTCGATCCGCCGGCAAACCATGTGCTACATACGTTATGCCGCGATGCGGCAGGGCTCGATCCCCGGAAAACCATGTGCTACATACGTGATGCCGCGATGCGGCAGGGTTCATTCCCCGGAAAACCATGTGCTACATGCGTGATGCGGCAGGGTTCGGTCAATAGAAAACAACTAGACTTTGAAGCATCAGTTGAATATTCTCGAAAACCAAAATCCTTGCATCCAAATCTCATGATTTTACACGGAGCAAACCCTGCCGCATCGCGGCATCACGTATGTAGCACATGGTTGCCGGCGGATCGAAGGGCGCCGCATCGCGGCAAAACGTATGTAGCTATTTGGGGATTACCACAGTACCTGCACGGCGGATCACGTCGTTACGAGCATCGGTCAGTTTCATGTGGATTTTTACATAACGTTCCACATTTTCTACATCGCCTTGCTCCTGGGCCGATTTCAGGCGCGATTTATTGATGTCTACCATTTTTTCAATTTTCCGGATTTTGAACCGATCCAAGGCCTGGCGCGTATCAGGATCAAAATTGAACTCGGGCGGCTTTTGGTTTTGCAAGGGGTAATTGTACCGTTCTTCCCAATTGGGTGAGTATTCATCAGGCTCATTCAGAAAATCAAGCGCCAAACTTTGCACATCACGATTCGTATGACTCAGGAAATAATTGGAATCCACATTTTGATTTTGAAGCAGTAAATCATGGCATTCCGTCGCAATTTTCCCATAAAGCGGATTGTCAAAACTACCTAGCGAATCCTCGATATCAGCCAAAATGTACTCGGCCACGGATACGCCTTCGGGTAGTATTTGATCGCCATACAACACCAAAAGTCGAATGATATAACGTTCCTGAAACTCATCTCCGCGTGCCATCGGACGCTCCCTTGGCCGTGCAAACGCGGGATCTTCCACCGGCACCTCGGGGTTGGGCTGCGCATCGGGCGAATCGGATGCTGCTTCGGGGGCGCGGGCCTTGCGTTCTTCCTGTTTTTTGAGGCCCTGCGTGATCAGTTTGTTGGTTTCTTCCACGAGCGCAGGCTCCGCTACATCGAGCAGGCTGGCACATTCTTTTTGGTAAACGCTGCGCTTGATCGGGTCGGGAATACGGGAAATACTGGCAACGATATCTTTCACCAAACCCGCTTTTTTGATCGGGTCGCCTTTGATCTCCGACAGCAACAGCTGGGTTTTGAACAGGATAAAATCCTTCGCTTCGCGGGCCACATATTCCAGAAAAGCCTCGCTGCCGACCTTTTGCACGTAGCTGTCAGGGTCTTCGCCATCGGGCAACAGTACGATGCGCACATTGAGGTCCTGTTCGAGGGCCAGATCGAGGCCGCGAAGGGCTGCTTTGATGCCCGCCGGATCGCCGTCGTACAGAATTTTGAGGTTGTTGGTGTTGCGGCGGATGAGGTTGAGTTGTCCTTCCGTCAGCGAGGTGCCGCTGCTGGCCACCACGTTTTCGATGCCGGCCTGGTACAGCGAAATGACGTCCATATAACCCTCGACCAGGATGCATTCATCCTGCTGGCGAATGGCTTTTTTAGCCTGAAATGCGCCGTAAAGGGTTTTGTTTTTGACATAAATCTCGGTTTCCGGGCTGTTGATGTATTTCGGAACCGACTTGTCGGCCGACATCGTGCGGCCCGCGAAAGCGGCCACTTTTCCCGAGAGGTTGTGAATGGCGAACATGACTCGTCCGCGAAAAAAATCCCGCGAACCGTCGTTGCTGCAGAGCCCGACTTTTTTGAGCAATTCCACGGAGTGGCCGGTCGTGCGCGCCCGTTGCATGAGCAGGTCGCGCTGGTCGGGGGCGTAGCCCAGCCCGAAAGTGCGGATCGTGTCTTCGCGCAGGCCGCGCTGACGGAAGTAGGAAAGCGCCACGGATTTGCCCTCGTCGGTGTCGAACAGTTGCTCCTGAAAATGCTTCAGACCAAAATCATTGACGATGTACAAGGACTCGGCCATCTGATCGGCGGCCCGCTGCTCGGGACTGAGTTCTGCCTCTTCGATCTCGATATTGTACTTTCTGGCCAGCCAGCGCAGGGCTTCCGGGTAAGAGAACTGCTCGTGTTCGCGCAGGAACGTGATGGCGTCGCCGGCTTTGCCGCAGCCAAAACACTTGAACAGGTTGCGCGCAGGATTGACGTTGAACGACGGCGTTTTTTCGTGGTGGAAAGGGCACAAACCAATCAGGTTGATCCCGCGGCGGCGCAGGCTCACAAACTCCTCGATCACTTCTTCGATACGGACTGCGTCGAGGATTTCCCGGACGGTTTTGGCGGTAATCATTTGTCGTCTGGCAAATATAGCAATTCCCGGCGGGGCGGCTTTTCAGGACATCCTGCCCCTGATATAAAAAAACAGATGTTACACAGAAGACCTTGATTCTGTGTAACATCTGGGAATTTTTTTTGCGGGAAATCCGGCGCTTATCCTTCGAAGTGCAGCGAAATGGTAAAGGTTCGCGACATCACTTTTTCCAGAATGGTGCTTTGCTCGAGCCGGTCGTTGTAGATCAGGATATTGTTGATGCCCTGTGAGATTTTGAACTCCGGGGAGAAAATAAAATACGGGAAAAAGAACTGGATGCCAGCCCCGTATTCCACCTGGAAGTCGGTCGGCGCGATTTTGACCAGACCTGCCGCCTGCCGGGTGCGGGAGTCGCTCGCTACGTCGAACACGTACTTGACGCCGCCGATGACGAAAAGGCGGAAATCGTGGAACGGCGCCGATTTGTAGCGCACATGAAAAGGCATTTCCACAAAAACCGACTCAATGCGGCGGGTGAGCAAGATGGAATTTTCGCCGGGCGGGGCGTAGCGAATGTTGCGCTCGGCAAAGGAGAGCGTCGGCAAAAAGCGCACGTCGAAGTACTCCCCGATTTTCAGGTTCGACACGATACCGAGGTTAAAACCGGGGCCAGTGACCGATTCCGCGCGGCTGAAAGAATCGCTGGCAATGAAGTTTTTCGAGTGAAAAATGCGGAAATCGCTCTGGTTGTACCCCAGCGTGATGCCGAAATAATAGGGCTTGTTCTGAAAATCGCGGTAGTTCAGGTTTTGGCCCGAAGAGAACTGGGCTTTTGCCTCGGGCGCCGCCACGAAGCTCAGCAACAGGCAAACCGCCAGCACTCTGGAGGCCGTCCCGATTATTTTATTGCAGTGTAAATGGAGCATATTCCGAGCGTCAATCGTTCGCATTGTGGATTTTGATAACCGGTTTTGGATAAAATGTTGAGAAAGTCCTTGCCTTCGGGAAACGCCTGCACACTTTCGAAGAGATAGGTGTAAGCGCGCATGTCACGGCTGGTTAAACGCCCGATCAGGGGCAAAACGTATTTGAAGTAGCTGTTGTACAGCTGTTTTATCGGAAAAATACCCGGTTTGGAGAATTCCAGAATGACCACACGGCCGCCCGGGCGGAGTACGCGCAGCATTTCTGCGAGGCCTTTTTCCAGGTTTTCAAAATTGCGCACCCCGAAAGCCACAGTGACCGCGTCGAAGCTGTTGTCGGCAAAACGCAGGTTTTCGCTGTCGCCGGTTTCGAGGCTGATGGTGTCCTGCAAACCCGCTTTCCCGATCTTGTCGCGGCCGATATCGAGCATTTGGTTGGCGATATCGATGCCGATGATTTGTTTCGGCCCCAGTCGGCGGGCGGCCATGATGGCCACGTCGGCCGTGCCGGTTGCCACGTCGAGCAGGCTTTGCGGCGCAAGGTCGCGCAGGTAATTCAGGGCTTTTTTTCGCCACTGTATGTCGATGCCGAGTGAAAGCACGCGGTTGAGCAGGTCGTATTTCGGCGCGATGTTGTCGAACATGCGCTCCACCTGTGCTTTTTTGGCTTCGGCGTCGTTGTACGGAGTGACCACAGATTTTTCTTTCATAAAACTGGCGCAAAGGTAAACGTTCCGGTTGCTTGCGGACTGGTTTTGAGGGCTTCTTGGTCAAGATTTACAAGATACGTCAGACAGCAGGCTTTGGATTTTGTTGAAAAATAGCGTGCTGAAAGTGAATCTTTTCGTTTCCATAAATTTCAGCGCCGCTAAATCCATTGGATCCCATCTGCCCGCAGGCACTACATTTGCCGCATAAAACTACCCGTCGCATGAAAATAGCCCTGGCTCAACTCAACTACCATATCGGCAACTTCGAAGGCAACCTCCAGAAAATGCTCGATGCCGCGGCGGAGGCCCGCCGGCAGGGCGCCGACCTGATTTGTTTCGGCGAACTGGCCACCTGCGGCTACCCACCCCGCGACTTCCTTGAATTCGACGACTTTATCCGCCGCAGCGACGCCTCCGTGGAAAAACTGCGCGAAGCCTCCCGCGATATCGCCATCGTCGTGGGTTCGCCGACACGCAACCCCGTTCGGGAAGGCAAGGATCTGCACAACTCGGCTTTTTTCCTTTGGGAAGGCCGGATTTTGGGCGTACAGCACAAAACCCTGTTGCCGACCTACGATATTTTTGACGAGTACCGCTACTTCGAGCCGGCCACCGAGTTTCATACCTTTAATTTTAAAGGCAAAAAAATAGCGCTCTCGATCTGCGAAGACATCTGGAATGTGGGCAATGAAAACCCGCTGTACAAAATTTGTCCACTCGATGAAATGATGGACGAGCGCCCGGATTTCATCCTCAACCTTTCCGCTTCGCCCTTCGACTACACCCACGCCACCCTGCGTATTCACACGGTAAAAACCAATGTGGAGCGCTACGGCGTGCCCATGTTCTACGCCAACCACGTGGGCGCCCAGACCGACATTATTTTCGACGGCGGCAGCCTCGTGGTTTCGCCCGACTGCAAGGTGTTCGACGAGATGCCCTATTTTGAGGAATGCCTGCGCGTGTATGACCTCGACGAGGTGGCGCGCGGCGGCCGCGATGCCGAGCAACCCAAGGACAAAACCCGGCTCATCCACGATGCCCTGGTAGAAGGCATCCGCGAATATTTCCACAAACTCGGCTTCAAAAAAGCCATTCTCGGCCTTTCCGGCGGCATCGACTCGGCTGTGACGACTGTGCTGGCGGTCAAGGCGCTGGGCAAGGAAAATGTCCGGGTGCTGCTCCTGCCCAGCCAGTTCAGCACCGGCCACTCCGTCGACGACGCCCGCGACCTTGCCGAAAACCTCGGCATCCAGTACGACATTGTCCCCATCAAAAACATGTACGATGCCTTTGAGGGCGCTTTGCAGCCTTTTTTCAAGGATCTCCCGTTCAACGTCACGGAAGAAAACATCCAGGCTCGCGTACGTGGCACCTTGCTGATGGCCATGTCGAACAAATTCGGCAACATCCTGCTCAATACGACCAACAAAAGCGAAATGTCGGTCGGCTACGGCACCCTCTACGGTGATCTTTGCGGCGGCCTCGCCGTGCTGGCAGACGTGTATAAAACGGAGGTGTACGAACTGGCGAAGTACATAAATGATTGCTATGCGGGAGGCCCCACCCCCAACCTCTCCCCCCAAGGGGAGGGGAGTGGTTCCCAGCTCGGATCGGCTCCCCTCCCCTTGGGGGGAGGGGTTGGGGGTGGGGCCCTCCGCGGCGGCGGTCTCATCCCCCTCAATTCCATCACCAAACCGCCCAGCGCCGAGTTGCGGCCCGGACAAAAAGACACCGACAGCCTGCCGCCTTACGAGGTGCTCGATCAGTTGCTCTACCAGTACATCGAGCGGCGGCAGGGGCCCCGCGAACTGGAAGCCCAGGGCTTCGATCACGATTTGGTGGCGCGGGTGTTGCGACTGGTCAATATCAGCGAATTCAAAAGAGAACAGGCCGCGCCCGTGCTGCGCGTAAGTCCCAAGGCATTCGGCATGGGCCGAAGGATGCCGATTGAAGCGAAATATTTGTCGTAAAAAGTAAAAACTTAGGCAGGGGCAGCGCCCCTGCCTAAGTTTTTACCGTAAAAAAATAGTCGGGGCGGCCACGAAGGCTGCCCCGACTTTCTTAGGTAGTTGTAAATCAGCAATTTAAATCACCGTCACGAAGCAGCCGGCATCCAGTTTCAGTTCTTCACAGTCGCCGGGCGCCAGGGTGACCAGCACCTGATTGCTGCCTGCGCCGATTTTGTAATTGCCCACCTGGTTACCCGTGTTGCGGATGCTGATGAAGTGGGGACTGGGGGCATTGATCGTAATCCCCCAGGTGCCGGCCGGGAATGCCTGCGTACCATAGTGAAGGAGGGAGCCGGAGCCGCCGGACGTGCAGGCGTTGCAATAGGCGCCCGTGCCCGGCGCGAGGGTACCGCACAGTTCGAAATCGGAGTCGCCACCGATCACGACGTTGCAGATGGTGCGTTCGGTAGCCGTGCTGTTGGTTTCCGGTACGAGTTCGTCCGTTTGTTGTTTGCTGCAATACGACAAGGCGAAGACCAGGGCCGGGAGAAGAAAGAGGAGTTTTTTCATGGTAAAAAACATCGTTTTGAAGGTAAAGAAAGGAGGAGGCAGCGGTGCACGCGCTGTTTTGATACTGCAAAACTGGCCTGCCTTCATTTACCGGCCTATAACGATTTTCTACGGCTATTCTGCCATACATTAGGACTCCAAATGCTTGACAATCAGCACAAAAGACCCGCCTTCCCTTGCTATCGCATTATTTTAAAGTTAAAACTGTAACGCGCCCGGACGAGTATTCCCGATTGATCATGCCAATTGGCGCGCTTTTTCGAGCAGCCATTCGCGTTCCGACACGAATTTTCGGGTTGAAATACGCCGGACAAGGCGCTCCGAGCGTTTTTTGTCGCCTCGGATGGAATGCGTGATCTGGTAAAGGAAGTTGACAAAATTGTTCTGGTACTCGCGCAGTGCGCGCGCAAGGAACTTGTTGGATGCCCGGCTCAGAAACATCTTGAACGCATCGATTTTGTAAGGCAGGAGGTCGGACTGGGTTTCGTACAGGATTTTCAGTTCAAGGCGGCGCAGGATAAGCAGATAGCCCACGTAGGGCGACGTTTCGGGCATCGAGGCGAGGGCTTCTTCGAAGCGCCCGAGCGCAAAAAGGCAGACGGAACGGTTGAGTCGGTAAAAATCGTGCGTTTCGTTGTCGCCGATGATCCTGTCCTTGTGGCTCTCGATAAATTCGAGGGCCCAGTCGTATTTTTTAACACGAATGGCGGTTGCCGTGACATTCATGTAGGTCGTCGGCGACAATTTGCCTTCGTAGTACAGGTACCCGCGCGACAAATTTTCCAGGTGCAGGCGATGCAACATCGGGGCCAGTTCGTCGGCGCCGGAATTGATCAGCAATACGCAGAAATTGCGCGCATAGGTGTAGAAATGTTTGAGCAGTTCGGGCTCGATGTTTTTTTCATGAACGTTGAGCAGATCGACCAGTTCCTGAAATGCCGTGGGGGTAGGCTCCTGTTGGGTCAGCAGGGAAAAGATTTTGTAATTGATCCGGAGCACGACATTTCCGTCGAGGTAACGGGCCGGCAGCCGGCTTTCTTCCAAAGCCAGCCGGATGGAGGCCGGCGTGTCGAGATTGGCCACTTTTTGCTGCAGTAAAAAGCGGTTGAGCAGTTCGATGCGGTGGGTGAAAGCGAACAGATCGAGGCTTTCCAGCGCCTGGGGAAGGTTGACGTCGCCCTTGTTCTGGTTAAAAGTATTTTGCCACTCGTGCTTCTCCATTTCGAGGAGAAACTGGTGGTAATAAAACTGGTCGGACTGCTTCGCAACCTGTTCCTGGTATTTTTCGAGCCGGGCCACGACCTGCTTGTAGCGCCCCGTCAGGCCGCGTTGCCGCAGGATGACCGCGAGGTCAAAATTTTGCTGAAAAACATTGTCTTCACGTTGGTAATACCGCATTTGGAGAAATGTGCGGACCAGTTTGTTCAGCTCGGCCATCACCTTTTCCAGTTTGCCTTCCACGAAGGCCTGGCCGGGAAACAAGTGTTCGTAAACGGCCCGTTTTTCCGGAAAAGCCTTTGAAAAATCGGGGCCCGCATCGAGAATGGCGCGTAGTAGTTCGGGGACCGAGGCCGCGAATTTGCCCCGGTTGAAATAGGCGGAGCCGACAAACAAGGTCAATTCGCCGCGTTCCTCTTCGCCAAGTGTTTTCAGCAATTCAAGCAAGTATGCATTTTCCATAAACCGGATTTTCTGGGGAATACCCCGCAAAAAGCGTTATTGTTTTGGGGGTACGGTAGATTGAAATTTGACCCATATTGATCCAAATTCCTTTCACTTTGCTGATTCAGATCATGCCTAAAATTGTCTCTTTTTTACTCCTTCTATGTTTCGCAGGGATCAATCCTGCTTCCTCGGCAGACTTTCCCGCCGACCTTCCGCCGGTTTCGGCAGCCGATGCCTGCACGCTTGCAGCGCCGACCAATCTGGTGGTAACAGAGGTAGGCACCACCTACATTTCCGTTGCCTGGGACCCCGTTTCCGGCGCATCCAAGTACCGGGTGAAGGTCAAAGACCTGACTACCGGCATCGAAGTTAGCGATCAGTTGGTAAGCGGCATCACTTTTACGCAAAATGGCCTGACAGGTGGCGATAATTACCGATTCAGGGTCTATCCTGTTTGTGCGAACGACGAGGAAAGTACCGCCTACGCCGAACTGGAACAAAGCACCATCATCATAGAACTTATTCTGGAAGCCTCGAATTACAACTCGGCGCCGCAATATATCTGCTCGGGCAGCTATTCACCCAACCAGACGCCGGTGGTCTGCACGTTCAACTACCAGACTGGCTACGCATTCTGGCTGGAAGTGCGCCTGGCCGGCACCTCGATACTCGCCCGTTACAAGGCCGTGGTGCTGGGCAATGGCAACATCAGACTCGGTCTGGTGCCGCCGGGCGTCGGCAACTACCAGTCATTGCCCAACCTGTCCACCGTCAATCAAAACGGCGCCGCACCCATCAATACTTTCGATCAGGTGCCCTCGGAAAAAATCTTTGTGGTAAGCAACGGCAGTTTTGCCAGTCAGTTCACCATGTCGCATCACGGCAGCACGGGCTACGTTTACGGGTGGCCGTCGAACGGCTATGAGTTCAAGGTACTCAATCCCTCGTCGCCGCCGGGCGGCGGAGGCGGCGGCGGTGGCATCAGCAACATCCGCCCGGCCGACCCGCTCGACAAGGCGCAGGAAGCCGCCCCGGACGCAGTCGATACCCGCGACGACCATAATACGCCGAAAAGCGGGCAAACGCTGGTCATCAACCCCTTCTCCGCCAGCCTCGACGTGTTCCTGCCCGCGGCTGCCGGGCAGCCCCTCACGCTCCGCCTGTTCAGCCCCGACGGCCGCCTCGTAGCGCAGCAAAGCTACCCGGCCGGCGCTACGCAGTACAGCTTGCCGACCGCCGAACTGCCCGACGGGTTCTACTTGTTATCGGTGGAAAAAGCAGGGGAACGGGAGGTGTTTAAGGTGGTGAAGCGGGAGTAAGGGACCTGAATAGTCGTCGTATTTTTCACCCGGATGTTACGCGGAGCATGCAGTGACATCCGGGTGTTTTTTTAAATAAAATCAGGTGACTAAACCCGGTTACGCTTTTTTCACCGCAAAGGCGCTGAGACGCAAAGGGCGCGCGAATTTTTTAGCCTTTTTTTCACCGCAAAGGCGCCAAGACGCAAAGGGCGCGCGATTTCTTTGCGTCTTGGCGTCTTGGCGGTGAAAATGTGCAAATGGGTACCAGCAGGCATATCGAAGCCGAATTTGCTTTTCGTCAATATTGCGGTAATTTTGTGTAAAACTAACGTCGATGAGTACATTACCCATTCGTCTGGACGACGATATCGTCAAAAAATTCAACGAAGCCAGCGATGCCGAAAAAGCCCGCTGGGAGGAGGCTTTCAATCTCTGGTGGCGGGTATATTTTCTCTCAGATCCCAAGCAAAAACTTGAAGCCGCGGTGGATTATTTTAGAAAAAAATCCAAAGAAAGAGGTCTGACACAAGAAGTCCTCAACGAAATTTTGCGGAATGAGAAGGGTAGTCTTTGACTGTAATGTGCTAATCAGCGCATTGATCAATTCGGAGGGAGCGCCTGGCCAGGCTTTCGATCACGCCCGAAAACACGATCAGTTGATTACTTCAGAAGCTTGTCTTGCCGAAATGCGAAGCGTATGTTACCGTGAAAAGTTCGCCAGATACTTCTCCCGCGAAGAGGTCGACCTTTTTTTAGAAGTTTTTCAAGCGTCTGCACAAGTTGTAAAGCCCGGAGAACCCATCCGCGTTTGTCGTGACCCCAAAGACGATATTTACCTCGAAACGGCAGTAGCAGGAGACGCCGATTTTATTGTTTCTGGCGATCCGGATTTGCTGGCATTGCACCCCTTTCGGCAAATACCTATCCTTTCGCCCCGCGATTTTTTGGCGACTATTGGATGAGCTACCCTACCCCCTGCTCACAAACACCCAGCCCAGCACCCCCAGCGCCACAAAAAACAACACCGCACCGGCTACCAGCAGGCGGTATTTGTGCCGCACACTGGCCCGATGTACCCTTTCGATGTCGTCTGCCGACTGCGAGGCCTGGCTCCAGCGCAGCGGGAAAATGACGAAGAGCGTGGCCACCAGCGCCAGCAGCAGGAAAACGCTCGCCGCGGTCACCGCCGCGCTGTCGCTGTGGCGCTGGAACACCTCCGGGTCGCGGGTGGTCAGGATGGTGAACACGATGGAAATGACGCCGCTCAGGTATCGGGCGGCTTCTTCGAGGCGCTTGGGCGTCTCCTGTTCGCTTTGGCGGCGGAAGGTATGCCAGGCCTCTTCCTCGGGGGTGGCAAATGGCGCGGAGATGGGCGCAGGCGCGGGTTGTTCGGTATTCGCTTCCATGTCGGGTCAGGGTTGGGGTGGCAGGGATTTATCCCCTTTGAGCACCGTTTCGTCTTTGGCGAGCGTGTAGGGGATGGTGGGCGACAGCAGCGGATTTTTGGCCGGACAAGCCGAATGCGGACAGCGGACCTGCACCCGGGTGCTGCCCGCACCCTCGACGAGGAAATGCGCGTCGAAAGTGTGCTCTTTTTCGCAGCGGCAGGTGATGGGGAGAGAGATGGGGGTGGGCATGGTGGTTTATGCTGTGTTTTATTGTTAGTAAAAACTTAGTCAAGGGGTAAAGGGTACAGATGTCTCCCTTCGGTCGACAGGACAGGGGCGAGTTTTGTGCTGGCGCTTTATCAGATTTCTCCCTGCGGTCGAAATTTTTTCAGGGGGTAAAATTTCGACCGTAGGGAGAAATCTGAGGAATATTACCTTGTTTAGTCGTTTCATGTCCTGTCGACCGAAGGGAGACATCTGTACCTTCTACCCTCCGCCTGAGTTTTTACTTTGGTTATAAAAATGGTTGTAGGTATCGATGACGGTTTGCAGTTTAGGAGATACTAACTGCTGACCGATTTCGACACATTGAGAGAGCAGACCTATGCCATCTTCAAGTTGGCCTATTTGGCATAAAAACAAACCGATTTCGTAGCCGTAGTCATAAATATCTTCAAGATAGCCAATTTCCTGGGCGATCTTAAATGCCTCGGTTTCGTACGCCCAAAATTGTTGATATTCTTCTTTTCTCTTTGCTATTAGAGCCATGTTGTGAAGCGTTACGCCTGCCCCGCGCTTGTCGCCGATCTCCTGCCTTATGCGCAAACTTTGCTCCAAGTACAACAACGCCCTGTCGTAGTCACCTCTGACTTTGTGTATTTGACTGATATTGTTCAACGTCGCCCCCTCGCCCTCACGGTCGCCGATCTCCTGCCTTATGCGCAAACTTTGCTCCAAGTACAACAACGCCCTGTCGTAGTCCCCCTTGGCATGTGCCGTTGTGGCTAAATTGTTCAACGTCACCCCCTCGCCCTGACGGTCGCCGATCTCCTGCTGAATGCGCAAACTTTGCTCCAAGTACAACAACGCCCTGTCGTAGTCCCCCCTGGCATCGTAGATTTGACTGATAGTGTTCAATGTCACCCCCTCGCCCTGACGGTCGCCGATCTCCTGGCATATCTTCAAATCTTGCTCAGAGTATTTAAGTGCAGTCTCATAATCTCCTTTTACCTGTGCAATATTACTTAGGTTATTTAGCGTAACACTCTCGCCCTTACGGTCGCCGATCTCCTGCCTTATGCGCAAACTTTGCTCTAAGTACAACAACGCCCTGTCGTAGTCACCCTTGGCATAGTAAATTTGACTGATATTGTTCAACGTCCTCCCCTCGCCCTGACGGTCGCCGATCTCCTGCGCTATTTGCAAACTTTGCTTTAAGTATTCCAACGCCTTGTCGTAGTCCCCTCTACCTTGGTAGATTTGACTGATATTGTTCAATGCCGCCCCCTCGCCCTGACGGTCGCCGATCTGTTTCGCTGCCGCAAGCGCTCTTTCCAAAAAACGCAGGGCGGCATCCATCTGGCCATACAGTTTAAGAATTAAACCCAAATTAGTCAAAATTCGATGATCCGTCTGCCCACCCGCCAGCGCCTCCGCCCGCAGGGCAAAGTCGTAGGAGACAGGAAAAGCCTGAACCCGATAATAAACATTCGTCAACACTACCCCGGTCTCGTTCACTTTCTCCACACTCCCCATCCGCTCGTAGTGCCAAAATGCCTCTTCCAGATCGGCGTAGTTTTTAGCGTTCAGGTCTTTATCCATCTTCTCGTAGTAGGCGCCCGCCCGCTCGTCGTCCAGCGCGGGGCGGGACAGGTTCTCGCGGGCCAGCAGCTCGCGCACCAGGGGCGGCGCGAAGTAGTAGGTGCGGCCCTCGGCTTCGCCGGCGCGGCGCTCGGCCAGGGTCAAGTCGGCGCAGCGGGCCAGCAGGGGCTCGGCGGGGTCCAGCGCGGCATCCTGTCCTTCGATGGCGAAGGGAAGCACGGGGCGGCGGAACTCGGCCAGCAGCAGCAGGGCGCGCAGCGCCGGCGGGTCCAGCAAGCCCAGCAGGCGGCCGAACACCAGGTCGCCGGCCATGTGGTGCAGGGTCTCGCCGGAGCGGCGGGTGATCAGGGCGTCGAGTTCTTCGAGGGTGGAGGGAGCGGCGCTTGGGGCTTCTCGACAGAGCTCGTCGAAGAATTCGAGGGCGCGATAATTACCGCCCAAAGCCCGGTGCATGGTGGCCGCGATCTGATCGAAAGGGCGGCCTTCCACCGTCAGGAGACGCAGGGCGGGCAGGTGCAGGCATTTCTGCCGGAAATCGCCGGCCGGGGCCTCGTTCAGGTCGGTTTCGTGCAGGAGTTCGGCGGCAAACTCGCGCAGGGGGTAGCGGCCGGTGCAGAGCACGGGGTAGCCCAGGCGTTTGAGCATGTAGTCGAGCAACTCGGCGATGTCGGCGCGCAAGGGGCCGCCGGGGTCGTCGTCGGGCTGGAAACTTTCGAGGTTATCGAAGATAAAGAAGGGGGTAACGCCTTGTTTTTCAAAGTTTTCGAGCAGGAGGAAAAATTTGTCCCACTGCTTGTCGATCGTCGCCACCTGCGAGCGAATGGTGCGCATGCGAGCGTCCACTTCGAGGAAATCGAGCAGGGCATTGCAGATATTTTCGAGGCTCAGCGAAGTCTGGTCGAAGGCCAGCGGCACGCAGCCGTCGGGGTCGGCCACGAGGTGGCGCCAGGCCAGGTGCAGGGCCAGGGCCGTTTTGCCCATGCCGCCCTGTCCGCGCAGCAGCACGGAGCGGCCCTCGCGCAGCTGGCCCAGGGCTTCCTTGCGCTCGCGCCGCCGACCGATAAAGAGCAGGTCGTGATCGGCGCGGCCGAACACGGCGTTGACTTTTTTGAGTTTTTGCGCCAGTTGGTCCTTGCCTTTGAGCAGGTTTTCGCCGGCCCGGCTGAGGCGTTTTTCGGATTTGCTGTCCCAGTGGACTAATTTGCTCACCTGCCGAGTGAAAAACAACTGCGGGATCAGGCTTTGCGAAGCAAAAAACACGTCCGGCAGGCTCGGCTCAAAGGATTTCCGTCCGGCTTCAAGGGCCTTATTGAAGGCCAGTCCGAGCGTGTCGCGTTTGGCCAGGGCCTCGAAAAACGCCCCCGCGAAATGCGTCGCCCAAAAATCGGTCACGCTCCACCCCATCGCGATCACGGCGGGCACGCCGGCCTGCATGAGGCGGTAGGCCACGCCCCGGAACCCGCCTTCTGCGCCGCCCTGGGCGCTTTGGCACGACGACAGCAGCACCAGTCCGGGCCGCCGGCTCTCATCAGCCGCCAGCACGGCCGCAAAATCGGCGGCGGACGTGGGCGCGGGCGCCATGGAAAACTCGTCTTCGAGCAGCAGGGTTGCCTCGGGCGGCTGGCCGGGGTTGCGGGCGCCGTAGGAGCTGTGCCCGCTGAAATAGAGCACGTGGTAGCGGTTTTCGGCCAGGCTGCGCTGCAAACTGGCCAGGGAGCCGTCGTCGGTAAAACTCAGTTCCACATCCCCGGAGCGCATCAGCGGCGAGAGCGCGTCGAGGATGATCTTTTCCTCGGCCTCGTAATCGAGCCGCCCGGCGCCGGAGTGGTCGGGCGCGGCCACCATCACCAGCACTTTGAGGGGCAGGGCCAGGTCGGGCACGTATTCGGCCAGGCCATCCTCGCCGCGCAGGGGCAAGCCTTTGGAAATGAACAAATTGGGACAGCCCTCGGCGAGCAGGTGCCAGGGCAGGTTGAGCAATTCGTCGGCCTCCTCGTGGGCGGTGAGGTGCAGGTAGGTGGGTCGCACCCGGGCATCTTCGCGCAGGCGGTCGAGGTAGCCGGGGCCGCCGGCAGCCTGGCTGTCGAGGGCGTCGGAGAGGGCCGCGCGCAAACTTTTGATCAGGAACTCGTCGACCACGCCCTTTTGTTCGAGGGCCTGGGCGAGTTGTTGTTGTTCACGGCGGAGACGGGCGGCGGTTTCGGGGGAAAAGGCAAGAGGAAGGATATAGGGTGTCATATTTGGGTGGGGAATATCTGGATGCCTGCTTCTGGCCGGACAAAGATAACCGCCCGATGTTTTTTCCGTTGGGCGAAGTAAGTTTACGCCAAATTATTCTGCTCCGTGAAAGCGCTCCTTTCCAATAAAATATTCCTTTTCGGCATCCTGCTCGCTGCGGGCATCCTCGTGCTGGCCAATCGCCGCAATTCCGCCCCGCCCGCCTCCGCCCTCCCCGAGGTGGTGGATTTCAACTGGCACATCCGCCCCATCCTCTCCGACCGCTGCTTCAAATGCCACGGCCCCGACGAGAAAAAACGCGAGGCGGGGTTGCGGTTGGATACGGAGGAAGGGGCGCTGGGGGTGGGGCCCTCTACTAATGGCCCCACCCCCTCCCGTGTTTACCCCACCCCCAACCCCTCCCCC
>JBGAHL010000015.1:0-118196 GCA_044226205.1 Saprospiraceae bacterium | reverse complement strand
GCGCCGGAGCATGCGTCCAGTGCAGCCGGTTGACCGTTCGGGCCGGCGGGGCCGTAGCAGTCGAACGGATCGTCAACGTTGATGGCTACCGTCGTGAATTCCTGGCAAGCCACTTGCGGCGGCGTGTAGTCACGTACCGTCAGGCGGAAGGAGCAGGAAGAAGTGTTACCGCAGTTGTCTTCGGCTACGTAGATAACCGTGTGCGTGCCCAGCGGCAAGCACGGCGTCCAGCCGAAGTTGCCAAGTGTATCCAGATCCCAGTAGTTGTTGGCCGGGAAGTCCTGCAGTTCGCCACCGATCTGGTACATACCAGTTTGTTCGTTGGTCTGCGGATCGAAGGTGATGATCATGCCGCTGATGTTGTCAATCCGCGAGCAGTTGTCTTCGATGATCACGTCGGGCAGGTTCGTCGAACCGCAGCATACGAACGGATCGGTCGAGATCGTAATGTTGGCCGGGCAGTCGAAGGCCGGGCCCTGGTCGTCAAGTACTTTGATGATCTGGTTGTATTCGAAACCATCGCCAATGCACCAGTCGATGATCGACCAGCGGCGGCGGATTTTGTAGGTACCGTCGCATACGTCAATTACGATGTCTTCGTACGTCCAGTTGATCGAGCAACCCGACGGTACGCCAAATACATAAGGCCATCCCTGGTTGCCGGTGCCTTCGATCCAGTCAGGAGTCGGGTAAGCATTGTCGGTGCAGTGGAAAGCAGGAGCGTCGATATCATCGTAGTCGGAGGGAAGCGTTACGTCGTCCAGCGTCGGGCGGACGAGGTTGATGGTCTGCAGGCAGGTCGAGGTGTTGCCGTAGCCGTCTTTTGCCGTCCATTTACGGTTGATCGTAGCGGTCAGACCCGAAGCGCAGTTTTGCGGAACTTGCGTATCGAGGTAGGTCAACGTTACGTCGGAGCAGTTGTCGAGTTGCGGCACACCAGCGCCGGCGGCTACAACAAAAGTATTGGCATTCACCTGGCTGATATCACTGTTGGGCCAGGCCAAACCGTTCGGGAAGCCAGCGCCACCCGTTTGGCCAATGCTCAGCGTGATGGAGCTGTTCGGGCCGCCGTCGCCGCCAACATAGTCGTTGACAACCAGTTTCCAGGTACCGTTCGGGTTTTCACCGTCGAATGCGGAAAGTGCGTTGGCAGGCTGGAAGATGCCGGAAATAGCCGGGTTGTTGCCACAAGTAGCTTCAAACTGGGCGTAGGTAGCGGCTGCCTCGTCGTCGAAACCGACATTGAGGCCGTCGCCAGCGCAGCCGAGACCGGCTGCCGGAACGCCCGGACGATCGAAGAACACCACGGTCGTGCCGGAAGGCGAAGTCAGGGTGGCATCGATATCGCCAACCCAGGTGTGGTCAGTTACGAAAGTGATGTTCAGGTCATTCAGCGGAGCATTAACACCCGATACCGGGATGTTTACGCTGACAGGACCCGAAGCCGGGATAGCGAAAGTAGCGGAAGCCTTGGTAACCAGGGCTTGAACCGCGGTCGGCGATACGTCTGCGTTGCAAGGCAGGCTTACCGGCGGGCAATCGAGCACCGGCGGCAGTTTGTCTTCTACTTTTACGTTGCCCCAGCACTTGTTGCCCGTGTCGGGGTCGGTTACGCGAATCTGGTAGGTTTTACCAATGTCGGAGGGACCGAATTCTGCCGGGAGCCACGGACCGTTGCCGAACGGAGCAGTTTTGTCCACTTCGACAATGTAGTCGTCGTAGCAGTGGTACGGACCGCCTTCGAGAACGTCGTCGGCGCCCATTTTGTGGTAGCAGTTTTCGTCGAGCGAAACGTACACCAGATCATTGCAAGCCATTGCCGAGATCGGGTTCGGGAATTCGTTCACGATGATGTTGAACGAGCAGGTTGCCATGTTGTTCGAAGCATCGGTTGCTTTGAACGAGATGAACGTCGAACCGATCGGGAAGTACGAACCGCTGGCCGGGCCATCGGTTTGGATCACCGTGAAAAGCAGACCGGGGCCGTAGGTGTAGTTGAAACGCACTTGCGGCGAGCGGGGCGGACCGAACTGAAGGCCGGTCTGGAATGCCGTACCCTGGGCAACGCCCGAGGTCAGCGAGAGTTCGCCGTTGATATTTTGAGCTGCGGCGGTCGAGTTGGCAGCGCTGTTGTAAATCAGGCTGTAGGTATCGCCGAAGAGGAAAATACCGCGCGACTGGCCCGGAGCGAAGCTGATCGGCGTGGGGAAAGTCACCACCGTGTTGCCGTTTTGCGGACCAACGGTTACGTTGATCGGAGCGCCACCCACCTGCGTCCAGTTAGCCGGCGTGGTGTTGTTGCCGACATAAGTGGTTGCCGACGTGGTGTAGTATGCCGAAACCGTCGTTGCCGTGCCGGTTGCCGGGCCGGCAAAGCCGGTCGGGCCGAAACGAACTTCCACCGAGTTGATCAGCATCGGGAAGTTGGTCGAGTTTTTCAGATCGAACATGTAACCGCCGGGCAGGTTGGCGCCGGCTACGCTGATACCGCCAGCACCGACCAGCGGGAATGCATAACCCGGCTGACCGCTGTTCTGCGTGATGAAACCGCAGTTGTCATAGGCAGCAACGTCGAAGTTCACATAAGCGCCGCAGTCGCCCGGATCCAGGTTGACAATGATGTCGCCGGGGCAGGAAGTAAAGATGGGCTTTTCAGTATCAGCCACCGTCACTTGTTGCGTAGCGGTAGTCGTCTGGTTGCACTGGTTGGTTACGCGCCACGTAATCGTGTACGTACCTGCTGCGAGGTTCGGATCGATCGTGGTAGCACCCGACGGAACCGTCGTGAAAGCGCCGCCGTTGATGCTGTAAGCAATGGTCGTCGTCGTGCAGGAGCCCGTTACGGCCGGCACGTTGATCGGAGTGCTGGCGCAAGTGCCGGGGTCCATACCGAGGTTGAGCGCCGTAAGCGTCGGAGCACCTACGAACGTACAGGAAGGAATCGTAAGACCGGCGAAGGTGATCGACCAGTTGCAAGTTGCACCTGCGTCGCCGCCTACGTGGTCGTTGATGATCAGCGTCCAGTTACCGTCGGCGTTGATGCCCGAGAAGGTATTGGCAAAGGTGAAGGTGCCGGCTGCCGGCACGTCGGACGGCGAAGTCGGGAAAGCCGGAACAACGTTGTTACGGCCTTCGGGCTTGTAGGTGCCGTTGTAAGCGAAGGTCTGACCGGCGCCGCCGCAAGGCAGCGTGGAGGTACTCGTGGTAGCGGCAACAGCCGTGATAAGGGTTGCAGCGCCGTCGCTGAACGTCACGTTGAAGTTGTTGTTACCACCGCCGTTGCGGGTGCAGAGCTCGAGCACCTGACCGCCCGGGGCTACCAGCCAGTAGGACAAGTCGCCCTCGAAGGTGTGGGTATTGTTGATGGAAACGGAGATAATGGAGCCGTTGGCCACCTGGCCGACGCAGGACACGGCAACCGTGCCGGAAGCGACGCCCGAAGTAGCGCCTGCTGCCACGGGGATATTGAAGTTGTTGCCAACGAAGGTGACCTGTGCCAGCGCCATGTTTCCGAAGAACAACATGAGCACCGCGATCAACCCCGAAAGGCGACCTGCCAGGCCGTTAGAAAAAGTATTTTTTCCTCTCATGAGATTAGGATTTAATTTTTGAAGGATAAATTACTGGATCAGATAACCCTTTGTTTCATTGATGATGGTCTGCATGGTCGCCTTGGTCTGAGCCTGGCAATCGACCGTGCTCGTCGGGTAGCAAATCGAGGGCGTAGAAGCAGTAATGGCCGTGCCGACATTCTGGTTTTGGTCCAGAGAATTGCGGATGGCCGTCCAGTAGTTGATTTTCGAAAAATACAGGTTGTAGTTGGAGGTGCCGGGCGTCTCGTTGAGCAGCTGGGCATAGACCGTGTTGATTTTATCCTTCAGGATAACATCGGCCTGATCGGCAGGAACGTAGTTCTGCGCCGACATTTGCACACTGCCCATCAAAACGAAAGCCAGCAAGGCAAACCCTGCAACCAGGGTTTTCCCGATGCTCCGTTTGGCGGGTTGAAGCAAACTTTTCATCATAAGATAGAAAATTTTGATAAAAGTGAGAAGTGACTATTTGAAATCGTAGAATGGAGTTTATTGCTTTTCTGCGGGTTTCCCCTCGGGTGCTACCGTGGGGGCGCCGTTGGACAAAACGGGTTGCGCAATGGCTTTGAATTCGGCTTCGTACTGCTCGAGCGTTTTCGAAAACTCGGTTTTCATTTCCTCAAGCAACTGGTATTCAGCTTCTATAGTGGCGTACTGCTTCTTGGCCTCTTCCAGCGTGATTTTGCCCACAGCGTACTGCTGAGCCAGCTCCCGGCCTTTGGTGATTTGTTGCTGGTACGGTTCGAGATTGGCCGTTACTTTATCAGCGTATTCGCGTGCCGAGAGTTTCAACTCCTCGATACGCTGCGGCGCGGCTTTCCGAACATCCTCCGGAGCCGCGTCTATTACATTGGACAGGCCTGCGAGGCGCGTTTGCAATTGCGCCAAAGCGGCAATAGAGGAGTCAGCTTGCTGGCTGCTCTTCTGTACCGAATCCAAAAACTGCTGATCCACTGGCGCCTTGCATGCGCCCAAAGTGATCAACACAATGCCAAAAACTGTAGTAAAGTAATTAAAAGACATTCTTAACAGCCCTGATAAATACTTGATTTAAATCCGTACTATTTTACAAGTTTAGAAGGGTTTTCAGGCTTGTAACGGCTTTAAAAAGCATAATGCATGAGAGGGAAACCTGCCATGCAACGAAAGACTTGGTTAGTCTGGAAAGGGAACTACATGCTGCGAAAGAGGATCGCCGGCCGGGAATGTCGAGGGAGACAAGGAGGGCACTAAGAACTTTTCACACATGAGATTACGATTATTATGGATGCGGATTAAAAGTAGAATACGGCGACAAAAATACTGCCAGAATTGAAAACAGTCGCAAAATAGCAGATTTTTTTTAACTAAAAAACGCCTGTTTCCCCAACAAAAAGGCTACAAACTTTGATCAAGCCTGATGTCATTCCGCCTGTTTTGAGGTGAAACGAAAAGGGCGGCCATGACTGGCCGCCCTTCGTATTTCGGGTAGATAAAAATCGTTGGAGAACCGCTCGGATTACATCATGCCGTCCATGCCGCCCATGCCCGGGTGGCCGCCGGCCGGCGCTTTTTTCTCCGGCTTTTCGTTGATGACACATTCCGTCGTGAGCACGAGGCCTGCGATGGAAGCGGCATTTTCGAGTGCGACGCGGGTGACCTTGGTCGGGTCGATGATGCCTGCTTTTTTCAGGTCTTCGTAGCGGTCGTGGCGGGCGTTGTAGCCGAAAGCGCCTTTGTTTTCCAGCACTTTATGGAACACGATGGAGCCATCCACGCCGGCGTTTTCAGCGATAATGCGGATGGGCGATTCGAGGGCCTTGCGTACGATGGCGATACCGATGGTTTCGTCTTCGTTTTCGCCTTTCATGCCATTGAGGTGGCTGAGGGCGCGCACCAGTGCGACACCGCCGCCGGCAACGATACCTTCTTCGATGGCTGCACGGGTGGCGTGCAAAGCGTCGTCCACACGGTCTTTTTTCTCCTTCATTTCCACCTCGGTGGCCGCGCCGACATAGAGAACGGCTACACCGCCGGCCAGTTTGGCGAGGCGTTCCTGCAGTTTTTCCTTGTCGTAGTCGCTGGTGGTTGCTTCGATCTGTTGTTTGATCTGGTTGATGCGGGCTTTGATCGCGTCATGGCTGCCTTTGCCGCCTACAACGGTCGTGTTGTCTTTATCTACGGTGACGCGTTCGCAGGAGCCCAGGTGGCTCAGGTCGGCGTTTTCGAGTTTGTAGCCTTGTTCTTCGCTGATGACCGTACCGCCGGTGAGGATGGCGATGTCTTCGAGCATGGCTTTGCGGCGGTCGCCGAAGCCGGGAGCTTTCACGGCAACCACTTTGAGGCCGGCGCGCAAGCGGTTGACGACGAGCACGCCCAGCGCCTGGCTGTCGACGTCTTCGGCGATGACGAGCATCGGGCGGCCGGTTTGCAGGGTTTTCTCCAGGATGGGGATGAACTCCTGCATGTTGCTGATTTTCTTGTCGGTGATGAGCAGGTACGGGCTTTCGTACTCGGCCACCATCTTTTCGGCGTCGGTGATGAAGTAGGGGCTGAGGTAGCCGCGGTCGAATTGCATACCGATCACTTCTTCTACATAGGTGTCGGTGCCTTTGGCTTCTTCCACGGTGATAACGCCGTCTTTCGAAACGCGCTTCATGGCGTCGGCGATCAATTTGCCGATCGTTTCGTCGTTGTTGGCGGAGATGGCGGCTACCTGTTCGATCTTATCGAAATCGTCGCCGATTTCCTCGGTTTGTTCTTTCAGGTCGGCCACTACTTTTTTCACGGCTTTGTCGATGCCGCGCTTGAGATCCATCGGATTGGCGCCGGCAGCAACGCTTTTGAGGCCTGCCTGCACCATAGCCTGCGCCAGAACGGTGGCGGTGGTGGTGCCGTCGCCGGCAGCATCGGCGGTTTTGGAGGCAACTTCTTTGACCATCTGGGCGCCCATATTAGCGACCGGATCTTCGAGTTCCACTTCCTTGGCGACCGAAACACCGTCTTTGGTGATGGCCGGCGCGCCGAAGGATTTCTGGATAACAACATTGCGGCCTTTGGGGCCGAGGGTAACTTTTACGGCGTCAGCGAGGGCATCGATGCCTTCTTTGAGTTTTTCGCGGGCGTCGCTATTGAAGTTAATTTGCTTAGCAGCCATATTTTATGGATAATTTTTTTATAAAAGGTGATTTTGGATTCGGGAAAATCAGAGCACAACAAGAATATCGTCCTCACGCATGATGAGGTAGTCATGACCTTCGATATTGACTTCCTGGCCGGAGTATTTGCCGTACAGCACGATATCACCTACTTGAACGGTCATCAGGTTGCCATCTTTGCCCGGGCCCACGGCGACGATCTCGCCGCGCTGCGGTTTTTCCTTGGCAGTGTCGGGAATAATCAGGCCGCCTTTGGTTTTCTCATCTGCGGGGGCCGGCTTCACGATTACACGGTCAGCGATTGGTTTCATACGTCTGAAATATTTTTTTGTTTTGGTGATACACTAATTGGAAATACCGAACGGAATATAATTCGGACAACGCCCCTTATCAGACTTTGTGCCAAGACGGGTTTTCTGCCATTTTTTCAGATTTTGACAAGCCGGGCGCGTCAGGCTGTCATAACTGTCAGCAAACAGCAATTTTTATGGTGACTAAACCCTGTTGCACTTTTTCACCGCCAAGGCGCAAAGGCGCAAAGGGGGCGCGAATTTCCTCGCGTCTTTGCGTCTTGGCGGTGAAAAAGTGCAACAGGGTTTAGTCACCATTTTTATTTTTCTCAACAAGACACGCAGGGCATGTACAGGGCCATGAAAAAGCCTTATCATTGCGACCGATTTGACCGAACGACACGATTCAACGCCTTTATAAGGTTCTTGTTTTCAATCTTTTATACTTAATCCTGATCCTTCGGCCTCAGAAACAAACGATTGATTGAACGGTATGCGAAGACCCATCGACATTCTCAGCGCAGGTGAACTTTTAGTGGATTTTATCACGGCAGAATTTGCCAGCACGCTCGACGAAGCCACGCTTTTTAAACGTATCCCGGGCGGAAGCCCCGCCAATTTGTGCATGAACATGGCCCGCCTCGGCAATAAGGCCATCCTGATCGCCTCCGTAGGCAACGACGATATGGGTACGGTACTCCGCAACTATGTCGGCCGTCTGGGTGTCGATGTGTCATACGTTTCGCAAGTGGACGAACCGACTACGCTGATTCTCGTGACCCGCTCGGCGGCCGTGGCCAATTTTCAGGCCTACCGCGGCGCCGATGCCATGCTGATGATTCGCCAGTTTCCGTACAGCCGTTTTGAAGAAATTTCCATTTTCCATACCACCTGCTTCGCCATGAGCAAAAACCCGGCGCAACGGGTGATTCTCGAAGCAGCGGAGAAGGCGCGGCGCGTCAAGTGCCAACTCAGCCTCGACGCCAATTACGCCGAAAAAATCTGGCCCGATCGCCTTGAAGCACAACGACTTGTGGCCGAAATCTGTCGCCTCGGCGCACTCGTAAAAGTCAGCGATGTCGACTGGAGCCGCCTCTACGAAGACAACAGCCCGGCGCCCGACGCCGTGCTCGATCACTTCCTCAAAATGGGCGCTACCGAGGTTTGCTACACCCTCGGCGCTCAGGGTTGCTGGGTGGCCAACGATTCCGAACGACATTTCCTGCCCGGCAGAGCCGTCGAAGTAAAAGATACCACCGGCGCCGGCGATGCCTTCTGGTCAGGCTACCTCACCGCCCGCCTCGATGGCAAAAACCTCCTGGAATGCGCGATCTCCGGCCGAAGGATGGCGGAGATCAAAATCAGCCATTTCGGCCCTCTGCCCGATCTGGTGGACCGCTCGTCCATCTACGTGGATCTGGCGTAATTTTTTTACAAAAATGCCCTCGCATGCCCCTCCAGCAAGGGGAAAAAAGTGGAAAAATCTTCCAAGTAGGCGGCTTTTTCTGCCAAAAAATGGGTCTTCAAAGCGGGCCAGTCCATGCCCCCGGGCAAGCGCCGGCTGAATCGTTCCAGCACAAATTCCAGCCCCTCCGGCCGGGCATACCCGGTGAGAAAATCCCCGGCCAGCATACGGGGCAAGCGCTCCTTTAAGGGCTCAGGCATTTCCAGTCGCCTGATTTCCAGCATTTTATAAGTTTGTTGTACAAAAGGGCCGAAGGGCTGCGGCGTTATCTGCGCCCACTGCTCCGCCAGTAAAAAATCGTACAAAATATCCACAACCGGGCCGGCATATCGCCCCGCAAAGGGGCGCACTCGCGCCGTGCTTTGCCTCACCGCAGGATGCTCGTCGGTAAATGAATCAATCGCGCGATGCAGAAAAATTCCGCGCTGCACAGGCGCCGGATATTCCTCCCAACGCCGCCCTTTGACAAAATCGGCGATAAAATTGCCCAGCAACAAATCGGCGTCGCCAAAGGACAGGTAACAGTGCGCGAGGTGGTTCATTGCGGATAAAACAGCTGAACGGGTCCGTTGTTGCCGGCGACAACAAATGCCGACTGCCCATTTGTCAGGCGCAACACTTCCGCCCGACGCACCTCGCCACAAGCCCAGATGCCGTTCAGCCGGTTGGGCACGACCTGAAAGTTGCCGCCACCCTTGTTGTCCAGCCAAACGCCGCAGGAAGCGTCGAGCGGGCCGGTTTCAGGCTCGTTGCCCATGCGGTTGCCCAAAAAGAGGAGTTGCGGAAGCCCGTTTTCAGTCGGAACGGCCAAAATGACATTCACCGGCGCCACCTGTACCGTGGGCGGGAATGCATGGAAAACCAGTTTGCCCTTGTTGTTTTCAAACCAGCCGCTGCGCAATTCCACCGCTTCCAGCTGTTGCGCGGCTTCCAGTTCTTTTGCCGAAAACAGGTCCTCGATACCTGCCAGCGCGTAGTCGTGGTAGCGGGGGAATTTTTTCCGGACGAGCGGCAATTGCTGGGCAAGCAGGTCGCGCTGCGTAGCTGGCGCATAGCCGCCCCGTTGCGGGATGGCCAGCAGGGGATCGATACTGCCGTTACCGTCGAAATCGGCGGCAAACATCCTCAGGGAGCCCCCCGGCCAGGTGGCGAAACGCCCGTTGAGGCCCTCGTTACCCGCCAAAATATCAGGGTCGCCGTCGTTGTCCACATCACTGATAGTCAGGCAGTTCCACCAACCGTTCGACTGCGCGGCGCCGTACGATTCGGTGACGTTTTTGAATACTTGTCCGTCTTTTTTGAAAATGCTGACCGGCATCCACTCCCCTGCCACGATCAGTTCGGCCGTGCCGTCGCGATCCAGATCGGCCCATTGCAGGTCGGTCACCATGCCAATGTGTTCAAATTGCGGGGCAAGTTCGGCGGTGACATCCACAAAGCGGCCGCCATCGTTGCGCCAGACCATGCTGCGCGGCGGCGTCGGGAACCGGCCGGGGCTCACCCGGCTGCCGATGAAGAGGTCGGGGTCGCCGTCGTTGTCGTAATCGTGCGCACGGGCCACCGAGCCACTTTCTTTTTCGGCGGGCAAGGCGCTGGCGTCGAGGGAAAAATTGCCCCGGCCATCGTTGCGGTACAGCCGGTCCTGGTAGGAAGGATCGCCGGCCGGCGCTTCATTGCCGCCATTCACAACCAGCAGATCGAGGTCCTTGTCGCCGTCGGCATCAAAAAACAGGGCAGCCGCCGCGTCGCAAACCGTCTCAAACGGATGTGCGGGATTTTCCACAAAAACACCTTTGCCTTTTTGCAAAAAAAGGCTGCCCGATTGGCCGCGCGCGCCGCCGACAAACACATCCTCCTGACCGTCGCCGTCCACGTCGCCGAGGGCCAGTGCAGGGCCCGGGCGGGAATATTGGCGCATCAGCAGGCGCTCCCGTTCGTAATCGTCGAAGTCATTTTCGCGGTGTGTGAAGCGCAGGCCGTTTTGCTGCGCAAGGTCGCTGTACCGCACGCCGGAAGGCCCATTGTCGGCTTGCCGGGGTGGTAATTTTCCGGGTTTTGCCTCCGAATATTTCAATATAATTCGTTGATTGGCAGGCTGTTGCTCCAAAATTTGATATCCGCTACCGGGCCACTCGATTTCCACTTTATCAACAGACATGGCTGCGCCGAGTCCCACCTGAAAGATGGGCTCGACCGAGGAATAGAAGCCCCGAACGGGCGTCATTTCGTGGTAAAAAACCTGGTTGCCGGCTTTCACCCTGATTTTGGCGCCTGTGCCGAACGGGTTTTGCGCAGGGCCTTCGCATTTGATTTGCAGCCAATGGTTTTTGCCGGTGCCGGTCGCTTTATTTTCAAAAATACCCGGCGCCGTGCCGATTCGGCTGGTGATCAGATCGAGGTCGCCGTCGTTGTCGAGGTCGGCGTAAGCCGCGCCGTTGGTAAAACCCGGCTGGGAGAGCCCCCAGGCTTCCGTGGCGTCGGCCAGGGGCCAGTCGCCCCTATTTTGGTACATGTAGTTGCGGCTGGGAAAAGAAGGGATCAGCCCGGTGTATTCCTGAAAGGATTTGAAACGCTTGGCATTGACGCCACCCGTTCGGTTGATCGAATCGGCGGTGTAGAAGAAAAAGTCGAGGTCGTTGAGGTCGCGCAAGACCCCGGAAGTCAGGAAGAGGTCGTTGCGGCCATCGTTGTCGTAATCGGCCACCAGCGGCGCCCAGCTCCATTCTGTCGCCTGAATGCCGGCCTGGCAGCCCTGCTCCGAAAAAGTTTGGTTGCCGTTGTTGATCTGCAACACGTTGCGCATCTGCTGGCGCCCGTAGCCCTGGCGGAGGAGGGTGTTGACCCGTTCGCGTTGCATGGTGTTCATCAGCATTTTGCGGCGTTCGGGGCTGTCGCCGAGCATATCGGGCACCACGAGATCGGGCAGTGCGTCGCCGTTGAGGTCGGCGTAGTCGGCGCCCATGCTGTGGTTGGCTGTGTGGCGAAACCAGCGGCCCGCCTGCTCGCTGAACGTGCCGTCGTGGTTGTTGAGGTATAAAAAGTCGGGCATGATGAAGTCGTTGGCCACGAAGAGATCGGGCCAGCCATCCTCGTTGAAATCGGCGGCGATGCTGCTGAGTCCCCAGGCGCGGTTGACGATTCCGGCCGCCTTGCTGACGTCGGTGAAATGCCCTTTGCCGTCGTTGCGATACAGCCGGTCGGAATCGTATTCGGTTTTGGGGGCGGTAGCCGCGGCCGAGGGCGCCGCGCCGCTCGGCTGGTAGTCGGCGATGTTGATGTTGTGAAAATCGACGGGATGATTGACAACGTAGCAGTCAAGGTCGCCGTCGAGGTCGTAATCGAAGAAATTGGCGTGCTGGCTGGCCGACAGATCGGCGAGGCCAAATTCGGCGGCGCGCTCGCTGAAAGTATTGTCTTTATTATTGATTAACAACAAATTGCGCCGTTCAGGCACTGGCGTGAGCCAGGTGCGGCAAACGTACAGATCGGGCCAGCCGTCGGCATTGACATCCACCACCACGACGCCGGTTTTCAGGCCGCTGTGTTTGGCTACGCCGGAGGATTCAGAGATGTCGGCAAATTTGAAATTGCCCTGGTTCAGGTACAGGCGGCAGCCTTGCAGCCTGGCGGTGAAAAACAGATCCTGCAAGCCGTCTTTGTTGACATCAAGCACCGCCACGCCCCCGCCGTTGTAGATGTAGGGGTCCATCGTAAAATTGTAGCGGTACTCCTCATCGACGGTAAAGACGAAAGAAACGCCCGTTTCCTCTGCCGGGTGCGTCACGAAACGAGTGGAGGCTGTCGGCGCCGCGGCCGTTGGCGGAGTGGATTCGTAAAGCGTTTTTTTTCGGTCCGAACATTGCCCCAGCAGCAGGGGCAGCAAGGCAATCAGGCATATTCCCGCCGGATGCAAGGTGTTTTTCATAAAAAAGGCATTAAGCGGGGTGAAACTACGGATTCCCGGAAATTTTAAAACCCGTCTGATTTATCCGGCTTTTCGGCCTACCTTTGCGCCCGTTTTTACCACTACTATTTTTCTTTTCCCGAAATATGGCTCTTCAGTGCGGCATTGTCGGTCTTCCCAACGTAGGAAAATCCACCCTTTTTAATGCGCTTACCAGTGGCAAGGCCCTGGCAGCCAACTATCCTTTCGCCACCAAAGACCCCAACGTGGGGGTCATCACCGTGCCTGACCAGCGCCTCGACAAACTGTCGGAACTGGTCAATCCGCAGCGTATCGTACCGACCACCGTCGAAATCGTCGATATCGCCGGCCTGATCAAGGGCGCCAGCCAGGGCGAAGGGCTGGGCAACCAGTTTTTGGCCAATATCCGCGAAGTCGACGCCATCGTACACGTGGTTCGTTGCTTCGACGACGACAATGTGGTGCACGTCGACGGCTCCGTCAACCCCGTGCGCGACAAGGAAATCATCGACCTCGAACTCGGCCTGAAAGACCTTGAAACGGTTGAAAAACGCCTCGAAAAAGTCGTGCGCGCCGCCAAAGCCGGCAGCAAGGACGACCTCAAAGCCCTCGAAACCTTGAACCGCGTAAAAGCGCACCTCGAAAGCGGAAAGCCTGCACGCGAATTGCTCGCCGACGTCGACGAAGACGGTAAAATTCTGATTACCAAAGAATTGTCGCTCCTTACGGCCAAGCCCACGCTCTACGTTTGCAACGTGGACGAATCGTCGATGGAGAACGGCAATGCCCATACCGAGGCCTTCCGCGCCGCCGTGGCCGGAGAAAACGCCGAGGTCATCACCATCTGCGCAGGCATCGAAGCGCAAATCGCCGACATGGAAACGGCCGAGGAGCGCGACGAATTCCTCGAAATGATGGGCCTGAGCGAGCCGGGGAAAAACAAACTGATCCGCGCCTGCTACCATTTGCTCAACCTCATCACCTATTTCACGGCAGGTGAAAAAGAAGTGCGCGCCTGGACGGTGCGCCGCGGCGCCAAGGCGCCGGAAGCCGCCGGGGTGATTCACTCGGATTTTGAAAAAGGCTTCATCCGTGCAGAAGTCATTAAATATCAAGACTTTACCACGCTCGGTTCGGAAGCCAAAGTCAAAGAGGCCGGCAAAATGGCCGTCGAAGGCAAGGAGTACGTGGTGCAGGATGGCGACATTATGCACTTCCGTTTCAACGTGTAAGAGTCGATGCGAACCCTGATCTTTGTTCCGAAACCAAATTACTTCGGAGCATGAAAACGATCCGTTCCATCATTTTTACCATCATCATCCCGGGCGGCGTGGCTGTGGGAATTCCGTTCTGGCTGCTGGCAGGGCATCAAGTCTCCGATTTCGATGCGGGCCTGCTTCGCTGGCTGGCCTTGCTTCCGGGCATAGCCGGACTGTTGTTGCTGTTCATCAGCGTTTTCGAATTCCTTTTGAAAGGCGGCGGATCGCCCGCGATCTGGTTTACCCGCCCTTTGTCCTGGCTGATCGGGAAAGAGCCCGACCAACTTGTGGAAGGCCGGTTTTATCGGTTTACCCGCAATCCTATGTATCTCGGCGTGTTTCTGCTGGTTATGGGCGAGAGCCTTTGGTTCAGTTCGTTTCGGCTTTTGGGCTATGCCTTGCTACTTTTCGCCGTGTTCCATCTTGTGGTAAAATACCTGGAAGAACCCCATTTGCGAAACAAATACGGCGAGCCATATCTGGAGTATTGCAGGAAAGTGCCGCGCTGGATTTAAGACCGGGTAAAGCTTTTATTAAATACTTTATAATCAATATTTTAAATGGCAATTGACACCCTCATCTTCGACCTCGGCGGCGTGCTGATCGACTGGAATCCCGAATATGTTTTCCGCGAATTAATCCCCGATCAGGAGCGCCGGCAGTATTTTTTCGAGCACATCTGCACCCACGAATGGAACGTGGAGCAGGACGCCGGCCGTTCGCTGGCCGAAGCGACCGAATTGCTGGTGACGCAGTGGCCCGACTGGGAGCCCGAGATCAGGGCGTATTACGACCGCTGGGAGGACATGCTCGGCGGCCCGATTCCTGAAACGGTCGAACTGCTGCGCCAGATCTGCGATGAAGGCCGGCTGAGGCTGCTGGCTTTGACCAACTGGAGTGCCGAAACATTCCCCGTGGCGCTGGGGAAATACGATTTTTTGCACTGGTTTGAAGGAATTGTCGTTTCCGGCGAGGAAAAAACCCGCAAACCCTTTCCTGAAATTTACCGGATTTTGCTCGAGCGCTACGAAGTGGCGCCCAGCCGCGCCGCCTTCACCGACGACAGCCTGCCCAACATGAAAGGCGCGGAAGCCCTGGGTATCCGCGGGATCCATTTTCAGGGCGCCGATGCCCTGCGCCAACAACTTCTTGAATGGAAGGTACTTGGTTAAACAAGGATTAGTCTTATCTTTGGCTTCGCCCATCGAAAAATTTTAACCCGGGCCAATATTCCGGGCTTTTTTGTGGTTACAGGTTGTCGCTGAAAAAAGCGCGCCATTCGAAGCTAATTGCTATGAAAACAGTACAAGACTTTTTCCTCTTCTGCTCGGGGGTGGATCGCAGCATTCTTGACCAATGCCCCACCGATCGCAACAAGTACGCCGGCATCGGAGCCACCGTGTTATTTACGGGCGTTTTGGCGTTTATTTCTTCCGGTTACGCACTTTACACCGTTTTCGATTCCTACCTCGCCGCCGTGTTTTTCGGGCTGGTATGGGGCCTGATGATCTTCAACCTCGACCGTTACATCGTGATGAGTATGAAGAGTTACGGCCGTTGGTGGCGCGACTGGCTGGTCGCCCTGCCACGTTTGGCGCTGGCGGTTTTGCTGGCCCTGGTCATTTCCAAACCCCTGGAAATGAAGATTTTCGACAAGGAAATCCGCGGCGAACTGGTGCAGATGGAGCAGGAGGTCTTTAAGCAACAGGAAGACCGCGTGCTTGCCCGCTTTCAGACCCAGATCGACGAGCAAAAGGCGCAGATCGAAACACTCAAAGCCGACATTGCCGCCAAAACCGCCGCCCGCGACACCCTGGTGCGCATGGCGGTGCAGGAAGCCGACGGCACTGGCGGTTCGGGGCACAAGAACCTTGGCCCGATCTATCGCGCCAAAAAAGACGACGCCGACCGCGCACAAACCGAATTGAGCAACCTGCTCGCCACAGCCCTGCCCGCCATTCAGCAAAAGGAACAAAGCGTCAGGGAACTGGAAGCCAAAGTCCAGACTGAAATCGCCGCGCTCAACCGCACTTCCTACGATGGCCTGGCCGCCCGTATGGAAGCCCTGAGCCGCCTGAGCGCCAACAGCCTGGCTATTTTGTACGCCAGCCTGTTTATCACCTTGCTCTTCGTCGCCATCGAAACGGCGCCGATTATGGTCAAACTGATCTCGTATCGCAGTCCTTACGACTATCTTTTGCACGACCACGAGCATGTGTTCGAAATGAACAACCGCGAGCAGGTCACGCTGCGCGCCAACACGGTGAACAACAAACTCAGGTTTGAAAAAGAAACCGGCGCGTATCTGGTAGAAGCGCGTATCGCGGCCGAAAAAGCGCTGATCGATCAAAAACTGAAAGAGCAACTCGAAAAGCTCCGCACGCAGCCGTACGACTGGAAACTGAGCCAGTAACACGCGGCTTATTCGTCGCGGATATCGGCCAGGGTTTTGGTCTCCAGCACTGCCAGGGTGGCGTCGCGCACCTCGGCAAACACGGTATTGATGCGACAATTGACCTCATCGCAGTCTTCGCAACGGCGGTAAAAATTGAGGCTTACACAAGGCAGCAGGGCGATCGGCCCTTCGACGATACGCATCACCCGGGCCAGAGAAATTTGCTCAGGAGCTGTTTTCAGGAAATAGCCCCCTCCCCTGCCCATTTTGCTGTCGAGAATGTCTGCTTTTTTGAGTTCGAGCAGGATATTTTCCAAAAATTTCAGGGGAATGTGTTTCTGCCCGGCAATATCGCTGATGAGTACAGGGCCTGTCGCCTGACGGGCGGCCAGGTACCCCAGGGCCTTTATGGCATATTGCGTTTTTTTGGAAAGCATGGCAATTTTATCAGTCTACAAATTTTGTGAACCTTTATTGTCGATCTATCTTTACGGTGGCAGGAAAGGTAAACAGGTTTTGGACGCGTACGAACGCTCTGCATTCATTTCCTGTCGCATTCATCTCGATTCACTCACCAATCCTAATGTGTTATGAGTTTGCGATTAGGCGACATTGCTCCCAACTTCAAGGCCCAAACTACCGCCGGCGAGATTGATTTTTATGAATATCTCGGCAACGGATGGGGTATTTTATTTTCTCACCCCGCCGATTACACCCCGGTTTGCACGACCGAACTGGGCCGCACCGCCGCCTTGCAGGAAGAATTTCGGCGCCGCAACACCAAGGTGCTGGCGGTGAGCGTCGACCCGCTCGACAAACACCTGGGCTGGGTCAACGATATCAATGAAACCCAGCACGTGCAGGTCGATTTTCCGATCATTGCCGACCCGGACCGCGTGGTATCCACGCTGTACGACATGATTCACCCGAATGCCTCCGAAAATTTCACGGTGCGCTCGCTTTTTATCATCGGCCCTGACAGAAAAGTCAAACTGATCATCACTTACCCGGCTTCTACGGGCCGCAATTTCCATGAAGTGCTGCGCGTGCTCGATTCACTGCAACTGACGGCCAATTACAGCGTCGCGACGCCCGCCGACTGGAAGCACGGCGAAGATGTGATCGTGGTTCCTGCCGTTTCTACGGAAGACGCCATCCAGAAATTCCCCAAGGGTGTGAATGTGGTAAAACCCTACCTGCGCTATACCCCGCAGCCCGATATCGAGTCATAAATTTTGGGCCTCATGTCTTCATGAGCAGGGCAGCACTGAAAGAAAAAGATACTATATTTTATAAAGTTGCATTATATGCTTTTTATTAAATAAATATTGTATCACTTTCAGGTTGTTACTGACGGGGTGACTTTGGAGTCACCCCGTCAGTTGGCCGCGATTTAAAATTCAATTTTGCAGAATTTTGAGCAAAAGGACTTATGAAACGGCCTGCATACGTTTTGTCCATGTGCTTTATGAATGGTCGTGTTGAAGGCTTGCTGCTGCCAATATTCCGCCTTTGAGGTTGTACAGGTTATCAAAGCCAAATTTTTCCTCCAGTTCGCGAATGGCTTTGGCGCTGCGCGCGCCTGCGTGGCAATGAACGACCACCTTTTTGTCGCGGGCGATCCGGCCGGCCTGCTCCGCAACGCTGGCGAGCGGAATCAACTCGCCGCCCAGATTGGCAGTGTCGTACTCCTGCTGCTCGCGTACGTCGATGAGTTGAAATGGTTCGCCGAGCGTTTTCCAGTGCTGCAATTCCTCGAAGGTTATTTCCTTGATGACGCGCTCTGCCTTGGGCAGGCCGCAAAACAATTCATAGTCAATTAGTTGTGTTATCGTAGGGGTTTTGCCGTTCAGCGGATTGTCGTCGCGCCGTTTGATCTTGAAAGTTCGGGTTTCGAAGCTGAGCGCATCGAAAATAAAAAGCCGTCCGCTGAGCGGTTCGCCGGTACCCGTCACGACCTTGATGACCTCGTTGGCCTGCATGCTGCCGATAATGCCCGGCAAGACGCCCAATACTCCGCCTTCGACACAGCTCGGCACCAACCCGGGCGGCGGCGGCGTGGGGTACAAATCCCGGTAATTGGGTCCCAGCACTCCGTTCTCATCGCGGAAATTGAAGACCGAGACCTGCCCTTCGAACTGAAAAACAGAGGCGTACACATTGGTTTTATCGAGCAGGACGCAGGCGTCGTTGACCAGATAACGCGTCTGGAAATTGTCGGTACCGTCGGCCACCACGTCGTAATCCTTGAAAATCGCAAGCGCATTCTGTGCGCTCAGGCGGGTGTGGTGCACCCGGATATCGATATGCGGATTCAGGGCTTTAAGCCGCCGTTTGGCCACCGTGGCTTTTCTTTTGCCGACATCGCTCACGCCGAACAATACCTGGCGCTGGAGGTTGCTGTCGTCAACTACATCGAAATCGACGATACCGATCGTGCCTACCCCGGCCGCCGCGAGATAAAGCAACAAGGGGCTGCCCAAGCCGCCCGAGCCCACCACCAACACCTTCGCGGCTTTCAGTTTTTGCTGGGCAGCGAGGCCGAAATCGGGAATGATGATGTGCCGGTTGTAGCGGGCCAGTTCGGCAGCATTGAATTTGATATCTTTGTAAAAAGGCATTTTTTAACTGTTTTACTTAAAAAAACCGGGCATTTAGGCGCCTTGACCTCCGGCAATCGCCGGTACAATACTGACAACGGTTTCTTTGGTCAGTGCGGTTTTCTCCTGATGCAGGTCCCGAATATCCTCATCGCCTACGAAAATATTGAGAAATGTCCTGAGTTGCCCGGCCTCGTCGAGCAAATGCTTTTTGAGTTGCGGAAAACGGTCGGCAAGGCTTTGTACGAGTTCTCCGACATTGCCGGCTTCGACATCGAGTCGGGGGGCGTTTTCGGTGAATTTGCGCAGGGGCGTGGGGATAATGACAGTTGGCATGGCTGTATTTTTTTGTTTATACGTACGATGGTTCGAGAACAGGTTCTTCTTCAAAACGGTAAGCATCATTGAGCCGCCAGGATAACACATTGGTGCGGCCTCGCTCATACACCGAGATGATCACATAGGAAAAATAGGGCTGCGCCGACCGACGGTCCGTTTCCGAGGGAACAGCCGGCGAGCCGGGATGCGAATGATACACCCCCAGCAGGCTCAGTTTCCTGTCGAGCGCATACTGCTCCGCCCGCAGGTAATCTTTCGGCGAGATCTCAAATCGGCGCCTTTTATCGCCCGTGGCGAGCGCGTTGTCGACAATCAGCAGGTCGGTGATGAGCCGCTTTTCATCGTCTTCCACGCCAAACAAAAAACCGCAGCATTCGTCGGGGAATGTCTGACGGGCATCTTCCAGCATTTGATGGCGGGTGTTGGGTTCGATAATCAACATGACAGTTGCAATTGAATGGTTTTATTGCAGAATGGAGCGCATAAAAAAAGCCCCCCGGTAATGCTACCGAAGGGCCTGAAACTGGAAATTCTTTTAAACCGAATGGTCAAACACTTTTCAGTCCCCTGGTAAGGCAAGCCGGCATGCACATCGGCATCCAACAACAAACCATGAACATGAAAAAAGCGTGTTTGCGCATTGTCTTTTCTTTTTGACTTCGCAAAAGTAAAGGGGGTGAATTAATTATCCTACTATTTTTATAGACTTTTATGAATTTTTATTGTAAAAAATTGGTTATCAGTTTTTTACGACCATTTTTGTCATTTCTCCCTTGCCACATTTCACCCTGACAAAATAGAGGCCAGGGGCTAACTCTCCTGTTGCAATCTGGCCGTAACCATCCGTGATCCTGGTTTTCAGGGCCAGATTTCCCAGCGCATCGGTGAGTTGAACGTCAAGCGGTTCGTCGCCGGCAAGGTCGTCTCCGGCCATCACGGACAACATGGCATCGACGGGGTTGGGGAAAATCGACACGCGAAGCGAGGAGCCGAATGTGACCGTGCCGCTCGACCCGCCGGGCGCGCCGGGCGAGCCGTCGGCATTTTCGGAGGCTTGCCAACTGGTGGCAAAATGGTTGTCGAGCCCTGCATCGACCAGTTCGAGCGAGCGGCCGAGCAAGCCGTCGCCTTCGGGCCAGGGCGCATGGTTGTCGTAGCGAACGGCTTCCACCAACAGGCCTGTGCGGTCGTAGAAGTAAATGGCTTCACCTTCGTTGGCCAGTTTGCCGTCGGTCCATTCAAAAACCTGGTAAGGCGCGCCGTTGAAATTCGCCGCCGTTTTGGCAACAACAATGTACTCGCCGGGAGCAATGGAAGCCCCTGCCGGGAACTCGAAATCAAAGGCATTCGAAAATACATATCCTTCAAGATCAACCGTTTGCGAGCCAGGATTGAATATTTCTACAAACTCCCCGGTAGTCGTCAAAGTGTCGTCGTACAGGATTTCCGACAACATCAGTTGCGGTTCGCCGGTGTACGCCGGCAGTACGCCCGCGCCAAGGTCGAGGCCGTCAGCGCCTGCCCCGGCGGCTGCCGAACCGGACAGCAGATGAAAATCGTAAAAAGTCGGCAGCACAAAATGCGGGTCGGCAGTCAGGTTGCCCGAGCCGCCGAGGGTGTCCGTGTCCGAAAGGCAATGTGAAAGGCTGATCGAGGACAGCGTATCGGCCGAATAAGCTTGAAAAGCGGCATTGGAAGCGATACAATTGGTCACCACGCCGTTGCCGCCCAGGTTGCCGGGGTTCTTTTCGTAAGCCGCCACGGCGATTTGATTGCCGAAAAAGGTGCAGTGATCGATCTGTACGGGCGACTGGTCTTTCAGCGCGATGCCGTAGCCTGTGTAGGCAATGGTGTTGTTGCGGATCAGCGCGGAGGATTGCTGCCCGACGGAGATGCCTTTATCGAGGCAATGGTAGATGAAATTGTTTTCCACCAGCAGGCCGGAGCACGATTCGCCGATGTCGAGGCCGTCGCAATTGTCGCCCCTGAAATCGTGGATGGTGTTGTTGCGAATAATCCCGTTGGCCACCCCGTCGAAGTCGATGGCGTCCATGTCGGGCTCAGTGGAAAGGGCTTCGAAGCGGCTGTTTTCCACCCTGCCGCTCCCTTGTTTGATGTTGATGCAGTCGCCCGTGACCGACGATTTGAGGTCCGAATTGGTCAGCACGACATTTGAGAAACGGGTAAAAATCGGGTTGTCGCTCACCTGGGTCAGGTCGAGGTGGTCCATGTTCAGGTCGGCGTGGTAAGCGGAAATAGCCGCTGGGAAGTAAATTCGGTGTTGGCCGGCGCTGGCATTGACGAGGGTCAAATAGTTCAAATTGGAGGCCCCAGTCGTGTTTTTGAGCAAAATACCGCCCCAAACATCCGCGTCCGGGGTATTGGTGATGAGCACGGGTTGAGCGGCGTTGCCGTTCACCTGCAAATCGCCGAGTACCCAAAGGTTGGCTTTTTCGGGAAATTGAATTTCCACGCCGGGCTCCACGGTAAGGGTCACGTCCGGCTTGACCACCACGTCGCCGGCTGCGCGGTAAGGCGAGCAAGCCAGGGTCAGGGTCAGGTCGCTGTCGACGGTATCGGGCAGCACGCCGCAATTGCCGTCGGGCTCGAAAACCGCCCGGAGGGTGGTCGTACCGCTTATCGAGTAGTCCAGCACCGGCGACAGGCCAACTGTCTCCGTGCTGCCGTTCTGGTTGCCTTTCAATTCGAAGTCGAAACTCAGGTCGGAGCTGTTGGTGGCAGCCTGGTGCATTTCCACAGCGATCAGGTTTGTGCCGGCCACGAGGCCGGTTGCAGGGATGTTCAGTTCCAGCCAGGCGCTTTCCGTACTGCCACTTACTGCACTGGAAGCCAGGGTGTTAAACTGAATCGCGCCCGTCGGCATGTTGTAGCGCCACACTTCCTGTCCGTTCAGGAAAACCACCGCGCCGTCGTCGGCGACCATGCGCAGGAGCAGCCCTGAAAAGCTCGACGGGTCGGCCACGGTGAAGGTTTTACGGAAATAATAAGCGGGCGTTTTGTTGTTGGCATCGCTCCCGTAACTGAGTTGGGTCGCCTCGTCGCCGTCGCCGTAGCCCAGTTGCGCGGGGCCCTTCGGCCAGCCGCCGTCGTTGTAGGAAGGCTGGTTCCAGGCGGCTGGCGGAGCCGTGTTGTCGTCGCGGTAAGCCCAGTCGGAGCCGGCATCGATCAGGGGCAACGTGGTGGACGCAAGGCGTTCCCAGCGAACAAACTGAAAGCCGGGGCGGGCAGTGGCCGTTAGCGTGAACTGCCTGTTAATGAAGTAATTACCCGTCCAGGGATAAGACGGAATGCTCAGGTCGTGGAGCTTCACCCACCCGCTCGACGGTACGCTCAGTTCGACATTCAGACCTGCCGAGCCATCGAGGTTGAAATACTGATCGAGGTCTTGCCACATGTAGACGTTTCGCTGCTGACCGAAGGTTTTGAGCTTTGTCACCTCGTTTTCCCAAAAGGCTACGGAAGGAATGCCGTTGCCATAACTGGACGTTGTGCCAGCCCAGCGCGCCACGTGGTACGGAATTTCTCCGCGTATCCAGTCGGCATGCCGATCGACGCGCCGGTTGATGGTGGCCGGGTTGTAAGTCACGTACAAATGGTCGGCAAATCGTGTAATAAAATCTTCCTTGAACGTATTGTTCTCCAACATTTTACGCAAAAAAAGCGTGCCCCAGGCGGGGTTGGTCCAGTCGGCGCCGTTGGTGGCAGTCGCCCAGGCCATCGAAGTGCCGCCGACGTTGGCCAGGTCGAAGCCCCGATCGTAATCGTGCGGCAGCCAGCGCCAGCGTGTGGCGCCGTTTTGCCCCCTGAACAGCGCGATGTTGTGGCCCCAACTGGTATTGGCAGTAAATATTTGGGAGATGATATAGTCGGTAAAGTCGCGGGTGTCGGCCACCTGGTCGAGCGCCTGGAAGGCCGCGTCCGACTGCACGCCGGCATTGAGCAGGTCGACCATTTGCTGGTAAGCCAGCGCATTGCCCTCCTTCACTTCTCCGTTGTTTTCGATGTAGTCGAGGCTGTCCGGATCGATGCCGCGGTACAATTCCGTGTACTCCTTGTCCTGCTTTTCGCGGATGTTGTGGATGCCGAAATATTGCCCGTTGATGTACACGGCGCAGGGGCGAAAATCCTGAATATCGAGATCGGCGGTTTGCGCGGCCAATCCTTGCTGCATGCCATCGCGAAAGAGGGTATTGGACCAGTCGTTGCCCGAGCAGCGCAGGATGAGGTCTTCAAACTGGGTGCGCGGGTTGCCGGGAAACAACTGGTACGCGATATGCGAACCGCCGTATTGCTTTCGGGAGAAAACGTTGAGCATTTTTTCGGGCAAAATCCAGGCGTTTTCCCCGCCGATAGAAGCCCCCGCGTCGTGGTGGAAGCCCAACAGACCATCCGGCTCGTAAAATTCGAGGTGGATCGGAACTTCCCAGTCAGGTTTGAAATCCTGCACGTAAATGCCCGAATCAGGGGAAAAAAAGTAGTCCGGATGGGTAGAGATCGACAACACGGCAAGCCCTCTTTCTTCAAAATGTTCGCCAATAAAATAGGTATTGGTCACCACCGGCCCTGGCAGGCGGTCGGCCAGAAACAGCCTGGCTTTGACCACGGTAGTTGCCGTCAGGTTGAGCGGCTGACTGAAAACCGGGGAATCGCTCGCGGGGTTGGAGCCGTCGGTCGTGTAGCGGACCACGCCGTAGCCGGTCAGGTTCTGGATATCGACTGTCAGCGGGCCATCGAAAAAGCCCCCGGATCGGGAAAAAACGGGCACCGCCCACACGAAATCCTTGAAAAAAGTCTGGGCGTTGTTGCTGGCGCCCGGGCTTGGATGGGGGAACAAACCCCAGGGAGTGCCGCCGTCGGTTTTGCGGCCGTAGGAAATGTCCGTTTGTTGTGTGCTGAACTCAATTTCATCGGCCAGCACGCCGCCGGCCGTAAAGAGTGTGAGCACCTCGCCGTCGGCCGACAATTTGAAACTGGTGTGCAGCCCGGTGGATTCGCCATCGGCCCATACCAGCAGGAAACCGCCGGCGGGTACGACGGTGCCGGCGGGGAAGGCCCATTTGGCCGGCTCGCCGAGGTCGTCGCTGAGGGTCCAGCCGCTCAGATCGGCCGGGTTGCCGCTCGCGTTGTACAGTTCGACCCAGTCGGAATACGCCTGAAAATCGGGGTCGGCGAGGTTGATTGCGTTGGATGCAAGTAATTCATTAATAAGAACTTGTGCGTGCAGATTGGCACCAGCTGCCATACAAAGCAGCAACAAAGGCAAGCGTAGGAAGGATAGCATAAGGCAGGATTTGAAGCCGGAAAGGAATTGGTCGTGCAATAAACACGAAATATCCTTCTCGGGGGTTGCCAAGGCTGGCCATTTTTCCTGCATTTCTATTGAAATTGGGCCAACAATCCTTTCATCAGCAAAATAAGTAAGTACCAATGCATGTATAAGCACGACGGGGTTTCATAAACCCATATAAACCATAATAAGCCACATAAACCTCGTGCTAAAATCTTCCAGGCGTGAAGTATAAACAAAATGAGCCAACCCAAAAATACGGGATGGCTCATTTTTTATTATTAACAAAAAACTGAAAATCAGCCTCTTATAATCACTTTATACGTTTCGAGGTCTCGAAAAAGGCCAGCAAATCGGAAATGGTTTCTTTCAGATCCTTGCGATTGACGACCAGATCGACGAAGCCGCTTTCGAGCAAAAACTCGGCGGTTTGAAAACCTTCCGGGAGGTCGCGTTTGATGGTTTCGCGGATCACACGCGGGCCGGCGAAGCCGATCAGGGCGCTGGGTTCGGCCAGGTTGATGTCGCCGAGCATGGCAAAAGAGGCCGTGACGCCGCCGGTGGTCGGGTCGGTCATGAGGGAAAAATAAGGGATGCCGGCCTTGGCAAGCAGGGTCAGTTTGGCGCTGGTTTTGGCCATTTGCATGAGCGAAAAAGCGCTTTCCATCATGCGCGCGCCGCCGGATTTGGAAATAATGACGAGCGGGGCGCCGGTTTCGAGCGAGCGGTCGATCGCCAGCGAGATTTTTTCACCCACCACGGAGCCCATCGAGCCGCCGATAAAACGGAAATCCATACAGGCCACCACGAGCGGGCGTTGGTTGACGAGCCCTTCGCCAATTGCCAGGGCGTCGTTGAGCCCGGTTTTGGCCCGGGTTTCGTCGAGGCGTTTGCCGTAAGGTTTGAGGTCGGTGAATTGCAGGAAGTCGGTCGAGATCAGGTCTTCATGCAGGAGCTTGTACTCCTGATTGTCGAACAAAATTTCGAAATATTCCTGCGAGCCGATCGCGGTATGGTAATCGCATTTGGGGCACTTGTAGTAATTCTCACGGAGTTCCTTGGTCGTGCTGGCCTCCTTGCATTTTTTGCATTGATACCAGATACCTTCGGGTACGTCTTTTTTGGACTTGGTGGCCGTGGAGACGCCCTCTTTCAGTCGTTTGAACCAACTCATGCGGTTTAGTTTGTTGATTTTGAAGGAACTGCACGACAATCATGCAGCAGGCAACGCCTGGTTCGAGGGGCAAAGATAAATTCGTTGGAAATAAATCCGGGCTGATCTGCCGGCTTTGTGGGTTTGTGTGTCCGAAGGTAGTTTTTTTCCGGCGGGAGCACCGCATAGCGCTCGTAAATTTTATTGCCGAACCCGGGTGGATGCCCCCTGCCCTGCCCTACCTTTGCGGGGATCATGATGAACTGGACGCATTTTATCGTTTTGCTGCGCAAGGAGTTTCTGCTGGAATTCCGCCAACGCTATGCCATCAGCGGCATCGTGCTGTACGTGTTCAGCATGATCTTCGTGGTGTACATCGCTTCTGCCAAAACCGATATCTCTCCGAAAATCTGGAACGTGCTGTTTTGGCTGGTCGTGCTTTTTGCGTCGATCAACGCCGTGGTGAAAAGTTTTGTGCAGGAAAGCGGGGCGCGTCAGCTGTACTATTACCAGCTGGCCGAGCCTTCCATGTTGCTGTTGTCCAAAATTATTTACAACACGCTGTTACTCATTGTATTGAGTGGCCTGTCGTTTATAGCGTACAGTGTAGTGGCAGGCAATCCGGTGAAAGACATTGGGCTGTTCTGGCTGACCCTGTTGCTGGGCAGCCTGGGGTTTTCCATCGCCTTTACTTTTATTTCAAGTATCGCGGCCAAAGCCAACAACAGCGCCACCCTCATGGCCATCCTGAGTTTTCCGGTGATCCTGCCCATCCTGCTTACACTGACCAATCTGTCCAAGTTTGCGCTCGGCCTGATGCCGCCGCTGGCCACTTACGACCGTGATATTCTCAATTTGCTGGCCATCGACGCTATTCTCGTGACGCTGACGTTTGTGCTGTTTCCGTTCATCTGGAAAGACTGAGGCGTGCAGCCCTGCTGCCGGTCTGCGCTGAAAATCGGCGTCTGGGTACTTTTATATTTCCGGCCCCAATAAAAAGGAAAAAAACGCCGCAGACCCGTTCGAAATCCCGAATTTGGCCCCCTTAAAATACTTACTGTCAATTCTGTGTGCCATGTGGTGGAAAACCCTTTCCGTTGTTCTCGTTCTGTATGCCCTCAGTGTCGGCCTGCTTATTCCGCTCAAACCAGGCGTCGTACGGGTAGCGCCTGAAATAGCTACGAGCGGCCAATCCGTCACTTTGCAGGTACTGGGTTACAACACTTTTTATACCAGGGCCGAAGCAAGCCAGATCCGGGTTTGGCTGGAATACGATTCGGTTCGCGCCACCGCGGCGCAACAGGTCAAAGTGCTGAACGACACGACGCTGGAAGCCAGTTTCCAGTTGCCGCCCTATTTGCCCAAAGGCGAGCGTTCCACCTTGCTGACGGCCATCGTCGATCACCCTTCGGACGGCGTATCGCTGTTGCCCAATGCCCTGAAAATCATTCAGGACACGGCGTTGGCCAGTGTGCCGGCAGCGGTCGCCGACTCGGCCTGGACGCGCCAGCCCATTGATAATCTGCATGTTGTCAAAGATTTCTCCTATCCTTACCGCAACGTAATTTACGAAAGCATACGCAACACCTACTACCACGTCCCGATGTGGTTTGTGCTGATGTTTTTGTTCATGGCCTCGGTCTGGAACAGCATTCGTTACCTCGGCAAGCCGGACCCCGACTTCGACCGAAAGGCCGCGGGATACGCAGAGGCGGGCCTGTTGTTTGGTTTTCTGGGCTTGTTTACCGGCATGGTATGGGCCAATTACGCCTGGGGCAAGCCGTGGAGCAACGACATCAAACAATTGATGACCGCGGTGGCACTGCTGATCTATCTCGCCTATTTCATTTTGCGGCGTTCTTTCGACGAAGCGGAAAAAGGCGCCCGCCTGGCGGCGGTGTACAACATCTTCGCCTTCGCCTCCCTCGTACCGCTGTTGTATATCGTGCCGCGCATGTTTGCGAGTCTGCATCCCGGCGCCACGGGAAGCCCCGCCTTCGGCAGCCAGGACCTCGACAATACGATGCGGGCAGTGTTTTACCCCGCTATTCTGGGCTGGACGCTGCTGGGTTTCTGGATTGCCAGCCTGCGTATCCGCTACCAGCGTTTGCTCGACCGTTCGCAGGGGCTCGACTAAAGTCGGGCAGAAGCGGTGGAGTTTGTATAGAAAAAGGTCGATTTAGCAATAAAATAAACTTTTCCCCTTTTTTAAAAGATGAAATTTTTTACAACACAAAAAATTTTTACAATTATTCTGCTCAGCCTGCTACCTTTGCCCGCAGCGCTAGCGCAGGGCAACCGCGATTTCATGCGTGAAACCGGGAAAATTAACGTAGTGGTCGCAGTCATTCTCGTTATTTTTCTCGGCATCGTCTGGTACCTTGTCCGGCTTGAGCGCAAACTAACCAAATTCGAGCACCAAACTAAGGATGACCATGAGTGGAAAAATTAGTTTTTTCAAAAGCGTAGAAAACTACGTGGACAAGGCTGCCGGCTTTACCGATATTCCGAAAGGGCTGGTAGAGCAGATCAAAGCCTGCAACCTTGTGCTTCAAATCCGCTTTCCGATTCGCGTCAACGGCGATTACCAGGTAATCGAAGCGTATCGCGTTCAGCACAGCCACCACCGTTTGCCCACGAAAGGCGGCATTCGCTATGCTGAAAGTGTTGACCAGGACGAGGTGATGGCCCTCGCCGCCCTGATGACCTACAAGTGCGCCCTCGTGGACGTACCCTTTGGCGGCGCCAAGGGAGGCATCAAAATCAACCCGGCGCAGTACAGCGTCGAACAACTCCAGAACATCACCCGCCGCTACACCACCGAACTGATCAAGAAAAACTTTATCGGCCCGGGCATCGACGTACCAGCGCCCGACTACGGTACCGGCCCGCGTGAAATGGCCTGGATTCTCGATACTTACCAGGCTTTCCGCCACGGCGAAATTGACTCCATCGGCTGCGTTACCGGCAAGCCCGTTACGCAAAACGGTATCCGCGGCCGCGCCGAGGCAACCGGCCGTGGCGTGTACTACGGCTTGCGCGAAGCCGTATCCTACCCCGACGATATGCGCAAACTCGGCCTCACGCCGGGTATTGCAGGCAAAACCATGGTGGTGCAGGGCCTCGGCAACGTGGGCAGCAACACGGCACTCATCAGCCAGCAGGAAGGCGACGTAAAAATTATCGGCGTCGCTGAACGCGAAGGCTCCATTCACGACCCGAACGGCATCGATGTGGAAAAGCTCCTGGCGTTCCGCAAGGAAACCGGCTCCATCATCGGCTTCCCGGGCACCAAACACATCGGCGACGCTTCGGCTGCCCTCGAACTGGAATGCGACATTCTTGTTCCGGCTGCTCTGGAAAACCAGATCACGGCTGAAAATGCCGACCGCATCAAAGCCAAGATCATTGCCGAAGCCGCCAACGGCCCCGTTTCGGCCGATGCAGATCCAATCCTCCTGAAAAAAGGCATCGTCATCATCCCCGACTTTTACATCAACGCAGGCGGTGTGACGGTTTCCTACTTCGAGTGGCTCAAAAACCTCTCGCACCATCGCTTCGGTCGTCTGGAAAATCGTTTCCACCACAACCAGTTCGACGGCCTGGTGCGCAAAATCGAGGAAATGACCGGCAAAACCGTGGGCGACCGCGAACGCGACTTCCTGACGCGCGGCGGCACCGAAATCGAACTGGTCAACTCGGGTCTGGAAGACACCATGATCACCGCTTACCAGCAAATTCGCGAAACCATGCGCCTGCACCCCGACATCCAGGATGTTCGTACGGCTGCTTTCGTATGCTCGTTGAAGAAAATTGCCAGCGATTACATTTCGATGGGCATCTTCCCGTAAGAGAAGCGGACTGATAGTTGGTCCGTAGCGACAAAAAGGTCGATTCGGCGTGGATTGTTTGGCGTTTTTACGCTTGCCACGCGCCGGATCGGCCTTTTTTCATTTCAAAAGCAACTTTCTGCTTTTTTAACAAATAATTATTGGCCAAACCTCGTTTTTGGGTTTTCGCGGCGGGCTAAATTGGATGGCAAAGTGATAAAAACGCTTTATTAACAAAATTTACAAAGGTCAACCGGGGGTTCGCTTGCAAATTATTTTTTCTTGCCCTACCTTTGGGGAAATTTTCCACACCAGAATTTAATTTTACAAATCATACCACCATGTCGGAAAAACTCGATAAAATAGACCTAAGAATTCTCAAAATCCTGCAAGAGAATAGCAAGATCACGAACCTCGACCTGTCCAAGAAAATCGGTCTTTCTCCCGCACCCACCCTCGAGCGCGTCAAGAAACTCGAGCAAAGCGATATTATTCAAAGCTATCACGCACAGGTCAATCCCCAAATGATGGGCCTGAATGTCAAAACCTTCGTTCTGGTGTCGCTGGCATGGAAGCGCGAAAATGCGTTGAACAACTTCCTCGAAAAAATCTCGCAAATCGACGAGATCACTGAATGTTACATCATCACCGGCGAAGCTGATTTTCTGATGAAAATCGTCTGCCGCGACATTCCGACTTACGAACAACTGCTGTTCAAAACCCTGAGCCAGATCGAAGAAATCGAGCGCCTGAAAACCTTGATGACCCTTTCGACCGTCAAGGATTCCAAAATCCTGCCCTACAACTACGACGAAAAGTAATTTCAACCCAGATTGCCCTTAACAAACAGCCCCCGGTTTCGACTGAAACCGGGGGCTGTTTTGTTTTGTCCTTAGAGCATGTTGAGTTTTTCCTTGCCGGGCTGCAAACGGAAAATTTTATTTTCTGCTGCGTTATCCCGAGTACTCGGGACGCCGGATCGCCCGCATCCGACTGCGAAATTTGCCTTGCCGAAAATAAAATTTTCACGTTTTCGCCTCGGCAGGAAAAGCTCAACATGCTCTTACAACTGCATCACGCGCCGTATCCATCGTTGTCCGTTCGATTCCAATTCAACCACGTAAACCCCGCCGGCTATTCGACCCGGCTCGATCAGAACCCGTGAAGTGCCGGTTTCCGTATCGAGCGCCAGCACCCGCCGGCCAAACAAATCGAACACCTGAATGTGTACAGGGAATTGCCAACCCGCCGGCCAACTGACGTAAAAGGCGCCATCCGACGGATTGGGGTAAATGGTGAATTCCATGCCGGGATCGGTCGGATCGAGTTCGTAGGCATTGATCTTGATTTGATCGCACACCTCGAACCTGCATTCCTCACCGGTCGCACTTTGCCGGACCACACTCATGCACACATCGTACACACCTTCGCCCGGGAATTGGTGCTGCTGCCCCGCAATGCCAAAACTGGTGTCGGGCAATGAAGTGTCGCCCCAGGCCCAGATGACACGATCACAGGCGTTCAGCCAGGCTGCCGGCGCAAACCCGATCTCGAAAGGCGTTTCCAGCGAACCGGCAAATTTGTAGCCATTGGCTTGCTGCGCCCAGAACGTATCGTCGCAGAGACAGAGGGGGACCGGGCAGTCGGGCAGCACGATACAATCGTGGAAATTGCAGCAATTGATGTGCAAACTGTCGTCGTCGAGTTGGTGCAACGCCACGGTGAAACACAGCGTATCGCCAATCTGGGCAGGTATATTGAGCGGAATATTAAAGGGATAGCTTGCGCCCGGCAGCAAAGGCGGCAGCACGATGGTCTGGCTGTAACCAAAGGTCGGGAATACAAATTGCGCTTCGCCCATGGTATAGTCGGACGTGTTGTGCAGGATGCCCCAAAACGTCCAGCCACCGCCATCATTGCAGACCAGTGAATCCTGTGAAATGTACCCGCAGGGCGGCTCGCACGACAACGGAACCGTATCGCGACACACGATGCTGTCGCCAAGCATCCATTTGATCTCCAGAAGTTGTGGCGGCGCCACATTGGTCTGGAAACAAAGCATGGGCAGTTGTATCAGCCCCAAAGGCAGGGTCGCCCCCAGGGGCGGGATCACGTCGAGCGATATCATCGTCGGGCTGTAACTGGCCGTAGCCCAGCCGGAGCCGAATGGATTGGTCAGCGTCATCGTGGTGCCGGTACCGACTATGCACAAGTCGATTCCGTCGAAATAGTTGGCGGCGTAGTTGTTGTACAGGCCGATAAAGGCGCAGCAATCGCCCCCGTTTTCCGACGAAACGTGATCGACAAACTCCACCCCGATGTTGTCGCAGGGATCGCAGTCCGGGATCGGGACGCAGTACGTCGTGTCGAGCATACAGCACAGGGAGGTGTCGGGGTTGCCCGGCAGGAAATCGTGGGCACTCAGACTGAAACACAGGGTTTGTCCGGCAATATTGGGTCCGGAAATCGCAAAAGTAAAATCGCGGCATTCACCCGGGGCGAGCGGGGGACTGATGAACAAATTGGAAGGTGTCATCACCACGCCCGTGGGAGCGGAGGGTTGAACATTCACATAACCCACATTGAAATCCGCGTCGGTCGGATTGCAAAGGGTCACCGTGTAGGTCACCACCCCATCATCGCAGTAAATGGTGTCACCCTTGGCATAGAGGCAATCGGGCTCTACCGGGCAGTCGAACAACAGGGTATCCGAACAAACTACGTCGTAATTGAAGTCGTACCAGTCGAAAACGATTTGTTGCGGAAACTGCTGCACATCGCTCAGACAAATGGTCAGAAAATCATTCAGCGCCCCCGTGGGCAGCGGATTGGGCAGCGGCGCTCCCTGGCTGTTGGTCAGGCCGATAAAATTCAGGCCTTGTGTAACCGGTTTCAGAGAAGGCGACAAGGTATTCAGGTCGATGCTGAACCAGGCGTCGTCGGTATGGATCATGACGCCGTAGAGGTTATTCATTGGATTGTTGTAACTGATGGTCCAGCAGCAGGAATCCGTTTCCGAAGGCTCCGCCGAAACAGTCAAATTCGTGCAACCGCAATCCATCACCATCAGCATGAGCGAGTCCGAACTGGCCGTACAGCCAAATTCATTGGTGCCGGTAAGGGTATAGGTGCCGCTTGCCGTTACGATCAAGCATTGATCCGTAGCGCCGGGTATGGGCGCCCCGTTCAGGTTCCACTGGTAGGCCGTCAGGCCATCGGGGCCGCAAATAGTATCGGGATCGCAGGCTTTGTAACAACCAACCGGGACGATGCACAGATCGGGCAAAGGATTCACCGTTGCAGAAGCAGAACCCGAACAGCCACTCAGGGTATCGGTGCCGACCGCTGTGTAGCTGCCAGCCTGCAATACGGTGATGCTGGTCCCGGTTTCACCCGTATTCCAGGTATAAATGACGTTGGGCTGAACCGGCGCCACTGTCAACGCGACCGGCGTACCAGCGCAGGCGGGTACGGGGCTTACATTCAGGGAAAATACCGGCGAGGTTTTGACCGCAACCACCACGACGGGCGACACCGCCGTGCAACCGTTGGCATCTTTCACCCAAACGGCGTAGCCGCCGGGCTGAATGGAAAAGTCGCATACCGTGATGGTCTGGAAGACCTCACCAGGAATCGGGTTCATCGCCGCGTCGAGCCACTGGTACGAATACCCGAAACCACCCGAAGCCGTAAGCGTGGTACAACCCTGATCGCAAATAACAGGATTGCCCGTAATCTGGGCGGCCGGAGCGGGATAAACAATTACTTCGACCGAATCGGGCGACGAAGTACAACCATTCGCATCGGTTACCGTGACACTGTACGTCCCGGCCGTACTGACCGTGATCGATTGGGTATTGCCCGATGGCGTCCACGACCAGTTGGTCCCGGCAGGCGCCGTGAGGGTTACCGTACCGCCCGCGCAAATATCCAGACTTGGAGAAAAACTGATGCTGCCCGGAGGTGGCGGCGCATTGACAGTCAGGGACACCGTGGTAGTAGAAGTACAACCCGCGGCATCGGTTACCGTCAGGACGACGGTGTATGGACCTGCCGTCAAATAACTGTGCGCCGGATCTTTCGCCCCGTTTGTCGAGCCATCTCCAAAACTCCAGTCCCAGCTGATGATACTACCCGTGCCCGTATTGGTGCCGTTGAATATAACAGGCTGTCCGACACAGATTGCCAACGGGGCATAGGAAATACTGGCGGACGGCAAACCCGCTACCGTCACCTGCTGACTGAAAACGGATTGACATCCGTCCGAGTTGGTTACGGTCAAAGTCACGGTGTACGTATTGGCCGATGCGTAGGTGTGCGTCGCATTGGCTGTATTGGCATTGGGACTAAGGTCGCCAAAATCCCAGTTCCAGGCTATCGGGCCGTCTCCGGGCAGGTAGGTACTTTGGTCCATGACGGAAAGGTCCAGACAATGGACATTGAAGTCAAAATCTGCCACCAGCGGAATACAAACGGAAATGGTATCGCCCACCGTGCAGAAATTATCGGGCGGTAAAGCCGGTGTAAGCCCCGTTACGCCGACCAGATAGCAACCTGCCTTGGTGTAGGTATGGATGGCATCGGGCAAAACGCCCGTGTTGCTGTTACCATTGGGGTCGTTAAAATCCCAACTGATATTGGTCACGTTGACGGCGTTCGCATCGAAATTGATGACATTGCAATTGGGGGTTTGCGGTGTAGCCGACACAATATCCAGTGTGTACGAGCCGGCGGGTGTACAGGGCAATGGTGGCGGCGGGCAAACCTGTTGCACCACCGTTATGGTGTTCGATTGTGCCGTACAGCCTGTCGATACGTCGGTCACTACAACGTAATAGGCGAAGGTCCCCGGCACATTGTTGTTGGTATGTTTGAAGGTAGCCTGCGTGGCCGGCTGGGGCTGATAGCCGCCGTTGCAATACCATGCAAAATTGTAGTTGGCCCCGGTTTGTGCGACCAGATTGACCATGGCGTTATTGGCCGGGTTGATGCACAATATCACAGGGTCGGAAGTTGAAATACTGGCTACGGGGCCTTGCGAAGCCGTGGCAGCGTAAGTTGCCACCGCCGTACAGCCATTGCCATCGGTCGCTGTTACAACGTAGTTACCGGCCGTGCTGATGGTGATATTTTGCCCCGAAGCCATCGGCGTCCAGTCATAATTATTGAACCCGCCGCTGGCAGAAAGGGTGGCCGTTTGTCCCGGACACAGATTCCCGCTTTGGGTAACACTGACCACGGGATCGCCGATAACGACCGGCAGAGTACCATTCAAGGTCTGGGTGCACAGTTTTACCGCAACGCTCACCGTCGCCGGGCCACCTGTATTGTTCCACTGAATAGTGGCGGAAGCCGTCCCCTGCCCTGCCGCGACACTGCCCGCGCCTGGCGGCGACACCATCCAGGTGTACACCGCGTCGGGATGACCTTGTACGAGGCTGGCGGTGTAGTTTTCCTGCTTGTTAACGCAGGCGCCGTTGCCGGTAATCGTAACCGGACCAGTCAAAGATTTGGACGGAACGGCAATCGAAAGCGCCGGCGACATGCAAAATGGCGTCCCGACCTGCATAACCTGTACCGTCAAGCCGTAGGCGCCCGTCGGATTCCAGTCCACGGTGATCGGATTACCGGTGAAGGTCGAAGGCGTACCGCCGCTGACCGTCCAGACGTATTTGACGTTGCTTTGCGAGCTGTGCGCATAGTAGGTAGCAATGTCGTCCGGGCATACTTCCAGCGCGCCGGTGATGGAGTCTACCGGGGGCACATCGACCACCACGGCCAGCGCCGTTGCTTTGTTGTTGCAATAAACACCCGTGCTGAGGGGGGTGGCTTCCACCACGTAGGCGCCGGGCGAAGGCCAGGTCACGACGATGGCGCTGGACCCGTTGCCACTAAACGGCGCGGGCGGCGTTATGGTCCAGTTGTAATTCGCCGAGGGGCTCGCCGTGGCAAAAAACGAACTTTGGCTGCCCGGACAAAACGGCCCTTGCGAGCCAATGACGGAAAATTCAGGCTTGATGCTCACGGTCAAATCCGCTTCGCCCCTGCAATTATCCGGGTCGTGGCCGGGTAGCCCTTCCAGAAAATCACTGCCGTATTCCAGGTGAATCGTACCGGTCGGCCCGGGGCCCCATTGCACCACGATAGTATGGGTGCTGTCCCCCGAGAGAATGGTTCCCCCGGTCACCGTCCAGTCATACCAGGCGCTAAGCCATTTTGGAGCCGAGTAGACAGCCGTTGCCCCTTCGCAGACCGCAGTCGGCCCCGTCAGGGCCACGGTGTTGGAAATAATCGGAACAGTCAGCACAACAGGATCGGTACAATACGGTGTACTGCAACCGGTCACCTGCAAACTTACCGTACCGAAAGGCCCGGCGCCCCAGTACACACAGATGCTGTCGGTACCCTGACCGGTAAAAGTGGCCGGCGATCCGTCGGCATTAAAAACAGCCCAGACATAGGACCCGCAATTGGCCGCGTCGGTCCAGTATTTCGTACTGTCGAAGGCGCAAAGCGTAGACAGGCAATAGATATTCGGACCGGGCAGGGAATCGACCGTCAGGTCCATACAAATCGTATCGGAGCAGCAGCAAAGCGGTTCGCCTGCCGGACTGAAATTGCTGTTCATGACGTACAGGCAAACGGTATAATTCCCCGGAGCGCCATACTGGTGCGCCGGGTTGGGCATGGTGGAGGTATTGCCATCTCCGAAATCCCAGAAATAGCCGCTCCCGCCGACCGAAGTGTTCGTAAAACTGACCGTCGAATTCAAACAGGGCGTCGCATCGCTCATGGCGAAACCCGCCACAGGAGCGGGCAAAATATCGACGCAGAACAGTTTCGGCGGGCCGCCGTCGATACTCAGGGAAATCAATCCCGAGCCGGCATTCCCCCAGCTGACAATAATCTCGGCGGGGTTGCCGCCGGCTACAAAGGTTCCACCGCTTACCGACCACGAATAGCTGGAGCCGGAGGCATAAGGCACGTAATAAGTAGCCGAGGCGTGTTCGCAGGCCGATACGCATTGGCTTGAAGGCGTGCCGGCGCCATTGTCGGAAAGGGCGGCGAGATTGACCAGGGCGCAATCCGGTTTGCGGCATTTTACCACAATGGTAACCTGCGCCGTACACTGCGGCCCGGAATCACAGTTGGCAATCCGGTACTTGAATTGGTGCGGCACGTCGCAACAGTTTTCGGCCCCGGACAAGACCTGTATTTCTCCCGTTTCACTGAGTTTAAAACACGAGGACTGCCCCATGGGAATGATTAAAATCGAATCCGGGACAATGTCGTTGTCGAGTACATTGTAGTGGAAGGTGGACAGCTCGTCTTCATAAATGCAGAGGCTGTCGTCGACGGCTACGAAATTTTGACCGACGGCAGATCCGGCAGACAAAACAACGAGCAGCGGCAAAAGCAACAGGGTTGTAAAAATTTTCATATCCTTAATTTTGATAAAAATTAATTTTACGATACGACATAATTATCAAATTTACTGCCATTTTTTTTATAAATGACAAAATTGAAAACCATGTCGATTTCACTAGAAATCAACCCTGGGAGTTTTTTGTTACCCCTACTCCTAAAAATTGTCCTGGCGCCGCCATATTGCATAAACCTGCTTTTCAGAACGCTTGCCCGTAGTGCCCAAAAAAGTAACGCCGACAGGGTCGTGACCCTGCCGGCGTTTTTTTAGAACCAGCTGGCGTCCTGATTATTCCGTTATGACCAGTTTGCCGGCGTACACTTTGCCGTCCTTTTCTACGATACGAACGAAAAACAATCCCTGGCCCGGATTTTTGCCGTTGAGATCAAAAGAATTGCCAGCGCCTTGCTCTCGAACCAGTTGACGGCCGGAAAGATCGTTGATCGTGATCGTCCAGTTGCTATTCGAGTTCAGTGCGGGCAGGGCCAGCCGCGAAGCGGCAGTGGCCGGGTTTGGGATGCAGACCAGCGTCTGGATTTTGTTTGCGGGAGCAGAAGCGTCCAGCGTCAGCGCCTGATCGCAAACCCCTTCCGGATCGTCCAAGTGGAAAGAGGACACCGTGTAGGAAGCATTGCCGGCGGCATCGCGTACCCAGATTTCAATAAACTGGTCGCCCAGGTAATTGCAATTCAGGGTAATGCTTTGCTGGGGCTGTCCGAAGCTGTCGACCGGAAATCCGCTGCCTTCGCCTGCTACCCGAATGGCGATTTCCAGGTCGTCTTCCGGCGTGACGTTGTCTTCCGCCCATACATACAGGTCGGAGGCCAGGAGGGTGTAGCCCCCCGTTTGCGACATGGAAACGGAAACGTCATTCAAACTCGTCAGGATCGGAGGCGTTTGGTCGGGGCATACATTGAAAGCATCCATGATGATCACGGTGGTAGTGCAATAGGCGGTGTTGCCGTCGGCATCCATCACCCACAGTTCCATTTCGTTTTCACCCACGTTGTCACACGTGAAGGTAAAACTGGAACTACTGGGAAAGCCGCTGCCCGTGCCGGCAATCCGCATGCCCATAACGAGATCAATGTAAGGCGTTTCGTCGTCTGTGGCATAGGCGACCAGGTCTGAGGTCCAGATCGTGATTTGACCCGTCACCATGATATTGGCCGACAGTCCGTTGAGGCAGACGATAACAGGCGGGTTGCTGGCCGAAAGGCCCGTAAAAGCCAGCAGGAGAATCAGTGTTGAGATTGAAAATTTCATGTCTTACAGAAATAAGTTTATTAAAGAATGATGGGGCAAAGATGGGGGGAAGGCATGTGGGGTCGCAAAGACATTTTTTTATATTTTTCAGAATGTTATTTTTAAAAAATAATCACAAATAGTTTAAAATCAACAACTTGGCATTTATGCTTATAACACTTTTTCAGAAACAGCTGTTTACCTTCTACCCTTTTTCCGGTAAAAATTCAGCAATATAAAAAGAGGGCGCAGGAGCTAGTTCCTGCGCCCTCTCGATAAAGGCTTTAAAAATCTGTTTACTGAGCCAGAATATGCGCCATGCGAAGCGAATCCTTGCTGAAAGTCTTCGATTTGGAAATCGCATCGGCGAACGGCGTGTAGGACACGTTGTTGTTTTTGATGCCCAACATCATGCCGGATTTGCCTTCCAGCAGAGCTTCCACCGATGTAAAACCCAAAATACTCGCCAGCACACGGTCGAAAGCGGAGGGCGAGCCGCCGCGCTGCAGGTGACCGATTACGGTGACTTTGATGTCGTCGTAGAAATCAATTTTTTCCGAAACCTGATGGGCAATGTCGTACACCGTCCCCATGTGATTGCCTTCCGCAACGATCACGATACTAAACAGTTTGGAGCGTTTGGCGCCCCGTTTGAGCAGTTTGACCAGGTCGTCGATGTTCGATTCTTCTTCGGGCAGCAGCACGCCGCCCGCGCCGCCGGCGATTGCCGTATGCAAGGCGATATAGCCCGAATTGCGACCCATGACTTCCACGAAAAAAAGGCGGTTGTGCGAGTCGGCAGTATCGCGGATTTTATCGACTGCCTGCACGGCCGTATTCAGGGCGGTATCGAACCCGACAGTGAAATCGGTGCCGAAAAGGTCGTTGTCGATCGTGCCCGGGATGCCAAGCACCGCGATGTCCGGGTATTCGCTCATAAAAATCTTGGCGCCGGTAAAGGTGCCGTTGCCGCCGATGGCGATGAGCGCGTCGATATCGTTGTCGATCAGGTTTTCATACGCCTGTTTGCGCCCTTCGGGCGTCATAAAGCGCATGCTTCGGGCGGTTTTCAGCACGGTTCCGCCCCGGTGAATGATATTGCTGACGTCGGAGGTTTCGAGGCGGCGAATGTCGCCGTTGATCATGCCTTCGTAACCCCTGTGCACGCCGTAAATATGTAAATCGTTGTTGATCGCATTTCGGACAATGGCCCGGATGGCAGCGTTCATACCAGGGGCGTCGCCACCCGAGGTAAACACCGCGATGCGTTTGATCTCCTTTTTCATAAATTTTAATCGAGAGGGCTGATATGATAATCCGCCAGCGGGTAAATGGGTTTGCGCACCACTACGCCGGGTTTCATCCGGCGCTCTTCGAGGCATTTAAACAGGACATCCTGAAAGTGATGGGCAATGGAGCCGACGAAATTGATGGGAACGTGCTGATAACCGCTGTATTTGATGACATGACGGTCAAGAAACTCGCCCAACGAAGCAGCCACGAGGTTTTTGATAAATGGATGGGTAATATTTTCACCCAGAAACTGGGTAAACGACGCCAGATAGGCATTGGCGCCTTTTTCGTAAATACGATCCTTGATGGCATCGGGGCCTTCCGGGTGAGCCTCGTTGAACGCCGCGCTGAGGTCGGCAGGCAACTCGCGGTAATACCAGGCCCGCAACAGGGCTTTGCCCATGTGCGTGCCGCTCCCTTCGTCGCCCAACAGCCAGCCCAAGGAGGGCACGTTGTCGAGAATTTCCTCGCCATCGTAGTAACAGCTGTTGGAGCCGGTACCCAGAATACAGGAAATCCCCGCTTCACGGCCACAGGTGGCGCGGGCTGCGCCCAGCAAGTCGTGCCAGACATGAATTTCAGCGTCCGGAAAAACAGCGCGCAGCGCCTTGGCAATCATTTCGCCACGCTCCTCGTCGTGTACGCCGGTGCCGTAAAACCAGACTTTTTCAACCGCATCGCCCCTGAGTTTGGGCAGCAGTTGTTCTTCAACAATTGTTTTTATTTCAGCGGTAGTTTGAAAAAACGGGTTGAATCCAACCGTATTTTCCAATTGCTGATCCCGATGGCCGCGAACCAGCAGCCAGTCGCATTTCGTAGAACCACAGTCGGCAACTATAACCATAAGACGGCAAAATTAATAGTGTGTAAAAAATACACCAAGATTCCAATTGCCGCAAAAATAGACCTTTCTGGCAAAAAACAAGGGTATGAGAACATTGCGTTTACATGGTTTTAAAAACTATTTTTGTGTTTAAATAAAACAGTTGTTGCTTTTAAAAAACATTTTGTTTTATTTTGCCCTTGTAAAACATTCCTGCCATCATTTTAAATGTCAATGCCATGACTCAGATGCACAACACCCAGGCTTATTATCACGACAAACGCCGCGCCGTCGCTTCGGAAGAGCGTTATTCCTCGGAATCCACCTTATGGAAACTGGCACTACTGGCCGCCATTGCCTACCTGGTCTGGTCCGACCGGCCGCTGGTCGTGTTCAGCGATGCCGCCCAACTCGGGCTTTCCGGCTCGGTCAACACCGAGATTCCCGGCCAAGTGCTTGCCCAAACCCTCGGTTTGTCAGGGAAAGCGCAGGCCGCACAGGTTACGCTGGATGCCGGCGAGTTTAACCAGGCTGCTTTTGTTATGGATCCGGGTTTTGCCAAACGCAACGCCATCAGCACCAGCGAAGCGCGGGCCGGTGTGGACAAGTGCCAGGAGTACGTGGCGCGCTTTGCGCCGGTCGCTGCTGCCGAGATGCGAAAATTCGGTATTCCTGCCAGCATTACCCTTGCCCAGGGCCTGCTCGAATCCGATGCCGGGGAAAGTAAACTGGTCAAAACCGCCAACAACCATTTCGGGATCAAATGCACGGCGCGCAATTGCAAAAAAGGCCATTGCATCAATTACGCGGACGACAGTCACAAGGACTTCTTCGTCAAATTCCCCAACGCCTGGGGCAGTTACCGCGCTCATAGCCAGCATTTGCACGGCAAATCCCGTTATGCTTTCCTCTTCGAACTTTCCCGCACCGACTACCGTGGCTGGGCCAGAGGACTGCAACAGGCAGGCTATGCTTCCGACAAAAAATATGCGCAGAAACTCATCTCCCTCATCGAACGCTTGAATCTGCAGCAATACGACAAATAAGCATGTAACAAGGCAGGAAAAGGCTTTTTGTACGGTGAAAGCGCGCTCAGGCCAAAGCCGGAAACAAATCGTGGCGCGCGCCAGGAATACAAATCCTGGCGCGCTTCTTTATTTTATCAAAACGGTTAATCCCGAAAACGAGCGGGAAAACGCAGTCTTACTCGGTCTGGAGCGGAATGTCAGCCGGAGAAGCCGTACCGCCGGTACCAACCATCAGCGCGGAAGCCACGCAGAGGATGATAAGGGCAGCAGCAAGTACCCAGGTTGCTTTTTCGATAAAATCAGTGGAACGGGCAGCGCCGAAGAGTTGCTGGGCCTGGCCGCCGAAAGTGGGGTCGATGCCGCCGCCTTTCGGATTCTGAATCAACACCGCCAGCATCAGCAGTACGCTCACAAGGGCAATCAATACCGCAAGGGTGGATAACATTGTCGTCTATTTTTTAAGTTTGTCAATTTCGGCCGCAAAGTAATCGCTTTTTTCCGGGATCGCCAAACGCAAACGCTCATACATCGCAATTGCCCGCTCACGGTGGCCCTGGGCTGCAAAAATACGAGCCATCGTTTCTGACACGACGTCTTCCCGACTGGATACACTGCGTTCTGCCAGCGTCTGAGCGACGGAAGCCGCATGCTGCGACTCTGGCTTTACAGGGGTCGGCACTATGGGCCCGGGCTTCGTCTCATCGTCCGGCTCCGGAGCAGGCCGGCGGGCACGGGCAGGCATCACCGGCAAATTGAACTGGTCGAGCCATTGCCCAAAATCCAGCGCACGGTCAAAAGAGGCAGGACTATCATCCGCCTTTTCGGTGTGGGCATTCGGCGTATTGCTCGTTTCGTTCGTAAAAGTCGGTTCGTTGGCAGGTTCTTCGGGCAATTGTTTTGCCTCGATGGCGGTTGTCGTTTCGGCAGCAGTTTTCTCTTCTCTCTCCACCGGAATTCGCGCATCCAGCTCGCGCTGGACCGCCTCGATGGCACGCAGTTCGAGCACATCCTCCATCACGTGCACACGCTGAGGCGCGATCAATTGAAACAAAAGCGGCCGGGAAAGGCTGTTGGCGGAGGCCGCGGACAAGGCCCGATCGAAGTCGGGGTGGTTGTCCTGGCGGGCTTTCAGCGCCAGTAAATAATGCAGGTTATGGGCATAGGGATAAGCCAGCGCGAGGGTCTTCAATTCCTGATAGGAAATGGTCGCGAGCAAATCCGGGTCGCCCAACATGTTTAAAAAGCGTTCCTGCGTCATGTGATCGGTCGGTATCGGAGGGTTACCAGTTGTTAAAAGCCGCGTTGAAAACGTCTTCCAGCAACTGCGGATTGATTTCGGAAATCAGTTGGTCCTGAATGCTCAGAAGGTCCTGATCGTTGCCAAATTCTGCAAAGTAACTGAAATTGCGCGGACTGGGCCAACTGCGTTTCTCGTCGCGGCTGGTGAGCGTGACGGAAAGCCTGATTTCGAGGCGGTTGCGGGCAACCACCTCGCCGGGTTTGGGAGCGATCGGCACCACGTTGTAGCCGGTCACCTGACCGCTGAACTCCAGATCGGGATTGTCCTGTTGCAGCCGCAGACGGGTTTCTGTCCTTATTTTTTGCTTCAACGCTTCCGCAAAATCGATGGCGTAGGTCGGTGGTGCGTTGGGCGCCACGCTTTCAAAGGTCTGGACAAAAAACGTCTTGTCGTTGGGGTCAATGGAAATGCCTTTAAACGAGTAACACCCGGACCAGAGGACCGCCCCCAACAACAGCCATACGATTGCTTTTTTCATGCTGCAAAAATAAGGGTTTATCGCAGCAGGGCCTACCCTCCCCTTTTTCCCTGCTGGCGGGTATCAAGCGATCACGACGTTTCCGCTTTTATGGCCGAGATCGACGTAAGCATGCGCTTCCGCTATCCGCTCCAACGAAAACACCCTGTCGATGGCTGCCTTGATGCGGCCTTCTTCTGCCAGCAGGGCCAGTTGGGCCACCGATTCGACAGTTTCCGAAGAAACTCCGCTGATGACTTTTTTATTGCCAAAGGCTGTCGCCCAGGCGCCCTTCAGCATGTTGCCGGCCATCGCCGCGCCGAGCAAAAGTACGCCGCCCGGCTTCAGCGCTGCCAGGCAGGCAGAAAACGAAGCCTGGTTGACCGTTTCATAAACGACGTCGAATCGGGAGCCGGCGGCGGAAAAATCGACTTTCCGATAATCGAGCACCTCATCGGCGCCGAGCGACTTTACCATTTCGAGGTTGCGCGCACTGCAAACGCCAGTCACCTGCGCGCCGAAAGCCTTGGCAATCTGTACGGCAGCCGAACCAACGGCTCCCGAGGCGCCATAGATCAACACTTTTTGCCCCGGCTGGATGTGGGCTTTTTGAAGAAAATGCAGGGCAGTCATGCCGCCAAACGGCAAACTGGCCGCTTCCTCATGGGTCAATCCGGCTGGTTTGAGGACCAAAGGCGCGTTGTCGGGCAGGCAAATGTATTCGGCGTGAGCGCCCATCCGTAGCGCCGTAGCGCCAAATACGGCATCTCCCGGTTTGAAATTATCTACACCGGCCCCCACGGCTTCAACCACGCCGGAAAGAACGCCGCCAAGGATCTTTTTCCGCGGACGGAACAGCCCGAAGAAAAACCTCACCGCGAACGGGTCGGCCTGCCGAAGGCGGCGGTCGGCGGAATTGACGGCCGTGGCGTAAATTTTGATCAAAATTTCGTGATTCCCCGGAGTCGGCTTGTCCACTTGTTGTACTTGTACAACTTCCGGTCCGCCGTAGCGGCTGTTCACTGCCGCTTTCATTTTTAATGTCGTCATTGCGCTTTATTGAATTTTGCGCAAAGGTCCGCGCCCGGCAGGCAGCGTTCATTGACTTTGGTTAAGAACTACAGGCCGCCGGCTACCCGCCTTCTGATGCGACTCAGCGATTCGGGCTTCACCCCCAGATAACTGGCAAGATGGTATTGCGGCACCCTGTCGATCAGATCGGGGCGCTCTTTGAGCAATTGCAGGTAGCGCTCTTCCGGGCTGCTCAGGATGTATCCCGACAACTGATCCCGGGTTTTGCCCAGTTCTTCTTCCACGGCCAGCCGGCTTATCGGCTCCAGCCGGGGAAATTTGGCAAAAAACAATGCCTCCTCCTCGGGGGAACTGACCGTCACTGTGGTGTCCTCCAGGCATTCCAGGAAATATTTGGAGGCTTCGCGTCGGTAGGTGCCGCCGTACGGCGTCACGGGTTGCCCTTCGGTGTAAAAATTGGTGGTCCGTTCTTCCCCGTCAACCAGATAATACTGGCGAATGCAGCCTTTCAGCACAAAATAACACAGCTTGGCAATCTGCCCTTCCTTGAGCAGCGTCGCTCCTTTTTTAAAGGTTTTCACCTTGATCGTTTTCAAAATATCCTCCATTTCGCCCTGACTGAGTTGGGTAAACTGGGCGATATACGCAAGGATTTCGGCTTCGGGAGCGACGACGGCAGGTGTGTTCTTCATGCCGCTAATTTACACTTTATCAATCTTGACGGAAGTCATTGTCAGCGATCCTGCCACGGCTTTGTCGTTGAAAAACGAGGGCGCTTCGTCTTTTTCCTGCAAGGCCAGGGTGTACAACAGCGGTAAAAAGTGTTCGGGAGTCGGGATGGCCAGGTTGAAAGCCTTGCCCTGGGCCTGAAAATTGACCAGGGGTTGGTGATCGCCGGAAAGGATGCAGATTTTCATTTTGTTGCTGGCTTCGATGGCCCAGTCGTAACCATAGCCGGAATCGTTGAGCCTGTCCCAGGCAACCATGCCGAGGTTGTGCACCATGTTGCCGCTGCCGACGATAAGTACGCCTTTGCGGCGCAGCGATGCCAGTTCGCGGGCAAGTTCGTAGTGATACTGCGCCGGCTGGCTGTAATCGAGGCTCATTTGGATAACGGGCACATCAGCCTTGGGATAAAGGTGTTTGATGACCGACCAGGCGCCGTGATCGAGCCCCCATTTTTCATCGAGGCCGACATCTGTCGTGGTGACGAGGCCTTTCACCTCTTTGGCAAGTTCGGGGCTGCCGGGCGCCGGGTATTGCACTTCAAAAAGCTCGCGGGGGAAGCCTCCGAAATCGTGAATCGTCCGCGGGTGTTCCATCGCCGTGACGTAAGTGCCGCGGGTTTCCCAGTGGGCAGAAATGCACAACACGGCAATTGGGGGCGGCAATTCCTGCCCCGCCTTGCGAAAGCCGGATGAGAACTCGTTTTCCTCGATGGCATTCATGGGGCTGCCATGCCCGAGGAACAAAACCGGCATTCGTTCCGTATTGGCAAACGAGCCGGTGATTTCACGTAAACTGCTGATTTTCATTGCTGCTCCTGCAAATGGCAAGGCTGCCAGGATTTTTAAAAAATGTTTGCGATTCATGTTGGCCGTGTATTAAAATGCCTTCCGTTCGGGCAGGCAGTGCCTGTTTGTGGAGGTACAGAATCAATTAAAACACACTTTGACAAAAATTGATCATTGCGTGTTTTTTGAAAACCTGTGTACGATGTAGCTGGCCAAAAATGCCTCAAGCGCGCTCAATGGCACGGCCACCGGCAAAATGCCGTAAGGGAGCACATTCAAGTTGCCGATCACCAGCCACATGAGTACGAAACCGACCCACCAGGCGAGGAAAGTCGTCTCGATCAGGCTGAATTTTTTGGCAATGAGGTAGATCGCGATGGCAAAGCACAGGGACCAAACGCCCCAAACTGCCCCGTTGGCCGGCTCGGACGGAAAGTTGAGCCCCAGTTTTTGGTAATGCTCAATCCAGTACGATTTCAGGACAAACTCGTTGCGTACAAACTCCGAAATGCTGATCCAGACCGTGGCAAGAAGAACGGGAACAATTGCTTTTTTCATAAAAATATCTTGAAATGACAAAGGAAGGGAGTGAAGTTCGGGTTAATTATTCATTATACGTTGATACCGCCCGATACTTCGATTCGCTGTCCGTTGACCCATTTGCTGTCGTCGGTGCACAAAAAAGCCACCACGCTTCCAATGTCGTCTGCACGGCCAACCCGGCCGAGTGCCGTCAGCCCCGACAAACGTTCTTTCATTTGCGGGTTGGAACGAATCGCGGCATTGTTGAAATCGGTTTCGACAGGCCCCGGCGCGACGACGTTGGCCCGAATACCACGATGGCCGAATTCCTTCGCGATGTAGCGCGTCAAAACTTCCACCGCTCCTTTCATCGATGCGTAAAGCGAGTAGCCGGGGTTGCTGAAACGTGTCGTTCCGGAGGAAATATTGACGATTCCGCCGCCGTCGTTCATCACAGCGAGCAGTTGTTGGGTTAAAAAGTAGACGCCTTTGAAATGTACATTCAAAAAGTCGTCAAACTGCGCCTCGCTTGCCTGTGCCATGGGAATCGTCGCCCCCATGCCTGCATTGTTGACCAGATAGTCGAGTTTTCTGCCGCCGAATTTTTCGTCGAGCAATTGTTGTAACCGCAGGGAAAAATCATGCGGTTCACTGCCTTGGAGCAGATCGAGCGGCAATGCCGCGGCAAGCGCGCCCTGTTGTTGAAGTTCCTCGACCACTTCGGCCGCTTCCTTTTCGCTGCGCTGGTAGGTAATAATTACGTCGAGGCCTTTTGAGGCAATGGCGAAGGCCATGTCTTTACCAAGCCCGCGGCTGCCGCCGGTTACAAGTGCTATTTTTTTCATAAAAACGGGTCACATTTTGAATTAATCAAGACAAAAAAAGGCGCCCAACGGGGAATTACTCCCACTCGATGGTAGCCGGCGGCTTGGTTGAAATATCGAATACCACGCGGTTGATTCCCCGCACCTGATTGATGATCTCGCTCGACACCTCGGCCAGAAATTCGTAAGGCAGACGGCTCCATTCGGCCGTCATGCCATCGGTGGAATTGACGGCGCGCAGGGCCACGGCCTGTTCGTAGGTGCGTTCATCGCCCATCACGCCAACCGACTGGATGGGCAGGAGGATGGTGCCCGCCTGCCAGACCTGATCGTACAGGCCGGAGGATTTGAGTTTGTTGATATAAATGGCGTCTGCTTCCTGCAAAAGCCGAACTTTTTCCGGGGTGATGTCGCCCAGGATACGAATGCCCAGGCCAGGGCCGGGAAACGGATGGCGGTTGAGAATGGAAGCGGGCACGCCCAGTTCGCGCCCCACACGCCGCACTTCGTCCTTGAACAACATACGGAGCGGCTCCACGATTTTCAGTTTGAGTTGTTCGGGCAGCCCGCCGACGTTGTGGTGGCTTTTGATGGTCACCGAAGGACCGTGCACGCTCACCGACTCGATCACGTCGGGGTAAATCGTACCCTGCCCCAGCCAGGCGCAATCCGGGTGCGCCACCGATTCTTCCTCGAACACTTCGATAAACAGGCGGCCGATGATTTTTCGTTTTTGCTCGGGATCGCTCACGCCGGCCAGGGCGGTGTAAAAGCGGTTTTTGGCGTCCACCCCTTCAATATTGAGGCCCATGCCCTGGTAGGAAGCCAACACGTCGGTATATTCATTTTTGCGGAGCAGGCCATTGTCGACAAAAAAGCAGAACAACCGGTCGCCGATGGCGCGGTGAAGCAGGGAGGCCGCAACGGTGGAATCGACACCGCCGGAGAGCGCCATGATCACCTTGTCGGTGCCGATTTTTTCGCGAAGTTCGGCGACGGTTTGCTCCACGAAGTGCGCCGGCGTCCAGTCGCCTTTGCAGCCGCAGATGTGCAGCACGAAGTTTTTGAGCAGGTTAAATCCTTCGAGGGTGTGATACACCTCGGGGTGAAACTGGATGCCGTACACCGGCGCGGCGAATGCGCCGGCGCGTCCGCGGAAGGCGGCCACGGGGATGCTGTCGGTATGGGCCAGCACTTCCAGTTGTTCCGGGAGGCGAAGGATGGAGTCGCTGTGACTCATCCACACCTGACTGTCGGGTTCGATGCCGTGGAAAAAGGGGTCGGCGGTGTCATTTTGCAGCAGAATTGCTTTCCCGTACTCTCGTTTCGATGATTTTCCCACTTCACCACCGTAGAAATCGGCCGTCAACTGGGCGCCGTAGCAGATGCCCAGCATGGGGCGTTTGCCCGCAATGGCGTCCAGGTCGATGCGAAGGGCGTCGGGCTGTTTGACTGAAAACGGGCTGCCGGACAGGATCACGCCTTGCACCTCGGGCGTCAGTTCGGGCATTTTATTGTACGGTACGATTTCGCAATAAACGTGCATTTCACGCACCCGCCGGGCGATGAGCTGGGTGTACTGCGAACCAAAATCGAGGATGAGAATTTTTTGCATGGATATTGTTCAGTTGTCTTGTCGGGCAATGCCGCAACGACGCCCGGCAGCCCGGGAAGGGTCTGCGCGCAACGTATTTTTCAGCATTGTTCGATCCATATAATCAGTTTGTTTTCTCAATACGCCAGAGGTAGGTGTGGTCGTTTCGGGAGAACAACTCGAAATTGTTTTTCTCCAGAATACGCATCGAAGCCGGGTTGGTCCGTTCTGTTTCGGCAAGAATACAGCAGACTTCCGGCTGGCTGAACGCCCACCGAACGAGGCCACCGACGGCTTCCGTCATGTAGCCTTTCCCGCGAAAATCGGGGTTGGTGCCATAACCTATTTCAATTTCGCCCATCGGGTTGGGCGGTCCTTTGAAGAGCAAATCGCCGACGAGGCAAGGATCGTCCTTGCGAATAGCCGTCCACAACGTGTAAAAAAAACGGGAACGGCGGTGGTCTTCCACGTTGGGCAGGATGGACAATTGGAATGCTTCGCGCAGGTCGGGGGTGATGACCAGGTTGGCAGGCGGAAGGTTAAGGCCGGTTTCGAATGAACCGTCGTTGCGGATGTACTGGAACAATTGTCGCCGGCTGAGCGGCTGAATCAGGAGTCGGTCGGTTTCCACCATCAGGCCGCAAAAGTAATACAAGACAGGGAATCGTCGAACGCCCGCCTTTCATTTTACAGGCAGCCTGCCCTGCCTTTCCGACACTGGCGAGCGATTCGCTTCAAAAACAAATCAAAATTTTATTTGGCTGTGTGCTTGAAGAGATCGTACATTTGCGCCCTCGAAAAGCCCGACGCTACCGAGGTAAGTAGTCGGGCGAGATCCTATCTCTTCACCAATTTTCAACTTTACCATGGCAGTCAAACTTCGCCTGCAACGCAAAGGCCGCAAAAAAGCGCCGTTTTACCACATCGTAGTCGCCGACAGCCGCTCTCCCCGCGACGGCCGTTTCATCGAAAAACTCGGCACCTACAACCCCCTCACCGTTCCCGCAACCATCGAGCTGAACCGCGACAAAGCCTTTGAATGGCTCATGAAAGGCGCTCAGCCCACCGATACCGTCAATGCCATCCTGCGCTTCAAAGGCGTGCTGCTGAAAAAACACCTGCAACTCGGCGTAGCAAAAGGCGCCATCACGCAGGAGCAGGCCGACGAACGCCTCAACAAATGGCTCGAACAAAAAGAAGGCCGCATCGAGGCCCGCAAAAAAGCAACGGCCGACAAACAACGCGACTACCACACCGCTGTGGACGGCACGCCGAAATCGAAGCCGAAACCCGTCGTAGAAGCCCCGGCTGCTGAAGAAAACGTGGAATCCGTAGGCGCTGCCGAAGAAACCAGCACGGTAGCCGAAGCCACGGCCGAAGCAATCGCCGAATCGACGGTGCCCGCTGTGGAAGCCACGGAAGAAGCCCAGCCCGAAACCGCCGAAGGCAACACGGAATCGGTGGCCGCTGCCGAACCCGAAGCCCCGGCCACGACGGAAGAAAATTCCAGCGAAGCCTGATCTTGATGCTTAGGACGGAAGTCGTTACTTTTGTCCCACTCCATAGATTTGATGTACTGACCTGGCAAAGCCCTTTGGTGGTTTTGCCAGGTCTTTTGTTAAAAAATTCATTGCAAACTGACCAATGCAAGCCTTAGACGAAAAATTCTATACCCGCCTCAATGAAATCGCCGGCGCGATTCAGGAATCGCCCAGCCTGGCTGCTTACCTCGAAGAAGAGGAGGATGAGGCCTACAATGTCCTGCGACAGGAGTTCGAGCCGGCGCTGGCCGAACTGCACCACGACGTCGCTGCCGAAGCGCCGCTTCAACTGGTCACTTTCGAAAAATACCTGCTCGATCCGCTTTTCGAAGGCCTTTACCTGCCGCGTATCCTCGGCTTTGCCGTGCTCCGCGGCGAAATCAGCGACCAGTACCGCTACATCCGCCCCAACGACCACTTCAAAGACATCCTGCTCGCCATCTGCAAAAGCGTCCATTTCGACCAATTGAAAAAACGCATCGGCATGAGCGTCCAGGTCGGTTTTGCCCTGAGCAGCGACATCTGGATTACCAACCTGATGAGCCAGGTCGAAAACAAACGCATCCGCTACTTCCTCCAGCAGCAAAAGAACGACCAGTACCGCGATGCCAAAGACCGCGCTTCGCTCTACCGCCGATATTCCAACCAGTTCAAAAACGAACTGTACTACTCGGCCGATTTCCCCAGTTCAGTGGGTGAAATGAAAGCCAATTTTTCGGCACTTCGGCAGTTCCTGCTCAAACGTTTCGAAGTAGGCGGCGACAATACCAGCCTCAAGGAGCAGATCAAAACCTTTTTGGAAAACGCCGAGTTTCAGAACAACGACGAGTACGTGGAAATGCTGGCCATGTACGGCAATTTCATGGAACTGGACGCCACGGAACAAAAATCCCTGGCCGCCCACTTCGCCCGCGAGCGCAAAAATTTCCCCGAATTCGACGAGAAATACCTCGAATTCCTGCTCACGCTCTACCGCGCCAAAATCGGTCTGGGCGCCGGCAACGACGAGCGCATGAGCGCCATCGCCGACAAATCGGTCAACGACAAAATCTCCGATTATTACCGCATCGCCGACAAGATTCACAGCCTGGGCTACGTACACCCGGACGCCATCGAAGCCGTGCAGGAATTCTGCTATTCGCACGAAGGACTTTCCGCCGAAAGCGAATGCCTCCGCCAACTGGTGCTGTGCTACTTTACCCGCCTGATCCAGGGCCTGACCGAACGCGAGTACGCCGATTACTTCGAATTGACCAAGATCTTCGGGGTGTACATGCGCATCTTCGACAACCAGCATTTCAATCAGGAGGTCGAAAAACGCTCTATGGCTTACGTGGGCAAATTGCTCAAACGCTTCACCGACAAACGCGCAAAAGACTACCAGGACGTGAAAAAATTCGTGTCCACGCAGTTCGTCGATCTCGGATTTTTGAAGGAAAAAGAAGTGGTGGAAATGTTCAAAACGCGCCGCAAAAAGCGCAAAACCACCGAGTCCTGATTCTTTTTGGATCATTCAACGACCTGAATATGGCCGCCCGTCATCGAAAATATGGCAAAAACCGTCGAACGACGGACGCCGGATGACAGGCGGCCTATACATTTGCCGACGCTAATTTTCATGAGGCCTTGCGGCCCTGCGGCCGCCTTTTACATCATCGACTTTTTCAATCTTTCACCTCCATATTTTTCAACCGATGTCGGTACTCATTTTTCTGATTGTCCTGTACGTTTTGCTCGGACTGAGCATGATGAAACTGTTTGAAAAAGCCGGCATTCCAGGATGGAAAGCCTTGGTTCCCGGGATTGCAGCCGTAGAATGGTGCAAAATGGTGGGCCGCAAGCCCGGCTACGCCCTTTGGTTGCTGTTCCCGATCGTCAATATTTTCATCTATGCCGGCCTGTGCGTCGATATGGTCCGCTCCTTCGGCAAACACTCTTTCGTGCAGGCGGCCCTGTCGGTTATTTACGCCCCAATCCCCTTTTTCCTGATCGGGCAAAGTAAAACGGACAAGTACGAAGGCCCCATTCTCGAACGCGAACGCGAGTACCATCGCCTGCACCACGAAGCCGTGGAAAAACGCGACAAAACCGCTCTGCGCAAACTGGAAGCCGACAACCCTTTCCATAAATCATCGATTCGCGAGTGGACGGAAGCGATCATTTTCGCTGTGTTTGCCGCCGCTTTCATCCGGATGTTCCTGATCGAAGCCTACGTCATTCCGACCTCCTCCATGGAAGGCACCTTGAAAATCGGCGACTTCCTGTTTGTCAGCAAGGCCCATTACGGCATCCGGACGCCGATGACGGTGATCCAGTTCCCGCTGATCCACAACCGTTTTTCGCAAAGCGAAGGCGGTCTGCTTGGCCGCGAGTCGTACCTCGAAAAGCCCTCTCTCCCCTATTATCGCCTTCCTGCGCTCGAAAGCATCGACCACAACGATCCCGTTGTTTTCAACTACCCGACGGGTGACAGCACCATTCTGACCCCCGACCGGGCCTTCGACATTTACCAGTGGCGGCGCCATCATCTGGACAGAATCTACGGCAAACACGACGTGATTACCCGCCCTATTGACAAAAAAGACCATTACATCAAACGCTGCGTAGGCCTGCCGGGCGACAGTTTGTCGGTCCGTGGCCGTCAGCTGTATATCAACGGGCAACCGGCTCAAAACCCGACCCACATGCAATTCCGCTATCAGGTGACCAAAGGCGGCCAGCCTATTGGCCGGGGCACCATGGAATCCATGAATGTCAATATTACCGATTGGGGCGCCAATGCCTGGAAACTCGGCATTTACAGCCTCGATCAATCGCAGGTTGAAAAATTGCGCGCTATGGGCAACGACGTAAAAGTGGACCTTTTGCCTCCCTACTCGCCTGCCGATCCCAATTTTGGCCCCGACGATGTGTTTCCCAACAGCGCCAAAACCGCCGGCTGGACGCGCGACGACTACGGCCCCATCTGGATTCCCAAAGCCGGCGCGACCATCACGCTGACCGCCGATAACCTGCCCTTTTACGAGCGGATCATCCGCGTGTACGAAGGAAATACGCTGGACGTGAAAAACGGCAAGTTCATCCTGAACGGCCAGGAAACCAACACGTACACCTTCAAGCAGAACTATTACTGGATGATGGGTGACAACCGCCACAACTCGGAAGACTCCCGATTCTGGGGCTACGTGCCCGAAGATCACATCGTGGGCAAACCCTTGTTCATCTGGTTCTCCACCAAAAACGGCAACATGCGCGACGGTATTAACTGGAACCGGATTTTCAAATCTGCAAGTTCCATGTGAGCAGGCGGTGTTGATAAAAGAAACAGCCGCGGCTTGCAGAAGGTCGCGGCTGTTTTTTTTAGGCGCCTTTTCGGGTGCGCAAGGTATCCACCAGTTTTACCATAGCCCTTGCACGGTGGCTAACCTGGTTTTTTACCGCGTCGCCGAGTTCGGCAAAGGTCTGATCGTAACCCTCGGGGATGAACACAGGATCGTAGCCCCAGCCCTTGTCGCCGCGTTTTTCGGTGGCTATGCTGCCCGGACACGCGCCTTCGAGCAAAATTTCTTCCCCGTCGATCAACAAAGCGATCACCGTGCGGAAAGTCGCGCTGCGGTCGGGCTGGCCGGAGAGGTTTTGCAACAGCAGGGCCGTATTGGCATTGGCATCCCTGGCATCGCCTGCGTATCGGGCCGTATGAACGCCGGGCGCGCCGTCCAAAGCATTCACTTCCAGGCCGGTATCTTCTGAAAAGCAATCGAAGCCGAAGCGTTCTTTGACAAATCGCGCCTTGAGCAGCGCATTTCCTTCGAGGGTGGTCTCCGTTTCCTCGATCTCTTCCGTGCAGCCGATGTCGGGCAAAGTCTTGATCAAATACTGCCCGCCGAGGATTTGCTCCACCTCTCTGGCCTTGTTCGCATTATTGGTGGCAAACACTAGAGTTTTCATAATTCACGACAAAAAGTTTCACTTTTAGGATTAATTGTACATTTGCTACATCGTTCACTCACTTTAACCAATTTAGTTATGAGCAAAATTTTTGAAGCCATTAAACAAAAAGTAGCGGAAATCGACGGCGATGTGTCCAAGTTCTATGGCGGTAACAACGCAGCAGGCAGCCGCGTTCGCAAAGCCATGCAAGAACTGAAAGACCTGGCCCAGGAACTGCGTAAAGACGTTCTGGAAACCAAAAACTCCCGCAAAGCCTAAGTGCTATAACGCCCTGAGGCTGATTGATTTGTATTCGTTGGGCTTGCCGGTAACCACCGGCAAGCCCAACTTTTTTGAAGAAGCCGATCAGGGTTGGAAAGTATAACCTGCCGGCCTGTTGACTTCTGTTTTTTTCCAAAAAAACGGCAAGCTAAGTCTACAAAGGCACGTTGCCGTGTTTGCGTTTCGGGCGGGCCACCGCCTTGTTTTCGAGCATGGCAAATCCCTTGATAAGTTTGCGGCGAGTCTCGGCCGGCTCGATCACCTCATCGATAAATCCGCGGGCTGCCGCACGGTACGGATTGGCAAAGGTGTCGGCGTATTCTTTTTCTTTTTCGAGCAATTTGGCAGCCGGGTCGCTGGCAGCGTCGATCTCGCGTTTGAAAATGATCTCCGAAGCGCCTTTGGCGCCCATGACCGCGATTTCGGCCGAGGGCCATGCGAAGTTGAGGTCGGAGCCGATGTGTTTGGAGTTCATCACGTCGTACGCGCCGCCGTAGGCCTTGCGGGTGATGACGGTAATGCGCGGCACCGTGGCTTCGGAAAATGCGTAGAGCAATTTGGCGCCGTTGGTGATGATGGCATTCCACTCCTGATCGGTGCCCGGAAGGAAGCCCGGCACATCCACCAGTACCAGCAGCGGGATGTTGAAACAATCGCAGAAGCGAACAAAACGGGCTGCTTTTTTCGAGGAATTCACATCGAGTACGCCGGCGAGGCTCATGGGCTGATTGGCTACAATACCGATGCTGCGGCCTGCGAGCCGGGCAAAACCGATCACGATATTGTCGGCGTAGTTTTCCTGCAATTCCATAAACGACTCGGTATCGCAGATGCCCGCAATGACTTCCTTGATGTCGTACGGCTGGCTGGCATTGTCGGGCACGATGCGGTTCAGTTGCTCGCGCAATTCTTCTTCCAGTTGGAAAGGCAGCATCGGGGGTTTGTCCTCACAGTTTTGGGGCAAATAGGAGAGCAAACGTTTCACCTGCGCAATGCAGTCGAGGTCGTTGGACGCGACGAGGTGGGTCACCCCGCTCTTGGTGGAATGCGCGGATGCGCCGCCGAGGTCTTCCGAGCTGACTTCCTCGTTCGTAACGGTTTTGACCACGTTAGGGCCTGTCACGAACATGTAGGAACTGTTTTGGACCATGACGATAAAATCGGTCATGGCCGGGCTGTACACCGCGCCGCCGGCGCAGGGGCCCATGATGGCGGAGATTTGCGGGATAACGCCGGAAGCCTGCACGTTGCGGTAAAAAATGTCGGCATAACCGCCGAGCGAGTTGACGCCCTCCTGAATGCGGGCGCCGCCGGAATCGTTGAGGCCGATAATGGGCGCGCCATTGCGTACGGCCAGATCCATCACCTTGCAAATTTTTTCAGCGTGGGTCTCCGAGAGCGAGCCGCCGAACACCGTAAAATCCTGCGCAAAAACGTACACCAGGCGGCCGTTGACGGTGCCGTAGCCGGTCACCACGCCATCGCCCAGAAAACTTTGTTCCGTCATGCCGAAATCGGAGCAGCGGTGGGTCACCAGGGCGCCGATTTCCTCGAAGGAATCGGGGTCGAGCAGGAAGTGGATGCGTTCGCGGGCCGATAATTTGCCTTTTTTATGCTGGGTATCGATGCGGCTTTGGCCGCCGCCGAGTTTGGCCTCGGAAAGTTTGGAGCGAAGAAGGTCGAGTTTGTGATCCATAAAACAGGTGAAAACGTGCGTGTTGGCAGGGCGCGGGGCAAAGATATATTTTGATTCAAGAGCGCGAATAGCGAAGAAGAAGAAGCGCCGTAAAAAAGGCCAGTTTTAGGTAGATCGCGATTTAAACCGAACGAGAAAATTTGCAGCATGCAAATTCGCTGTATAAAATTCCTACTTATGAAAAATGTACTACTCTATTCCTTGTTTATTTTCTCCGTCAACCTGAAAGCCCAAAACAATTGGGACTTGTTTCCTTACCAGCAAAAAACCTGGTGGAAAGTCGGCGACTCGCTTCACGTTTATTTTAACGATCTCAACGAGCCTGCTTCGACCGGCACGACGCACCATTTCTGTCAACAATACTACGAAGGTTATTTCGATTATTGTTTCTATGACATTATGCTTGAATTGTACGAAGAGTATGATATTCAACTGCCTGTGGAATATGGGTGGTCGTGGCAATCGGTTGATACCGCCTGGGGCTTCGACGGTCAGAAGTACTTTTATCCGCTTTGCGACGTCGGCGATTCCTGGTCGTTTCCGGTGAACAACAGCAACGGCTTCAATTTCGTGAACGTGCTCTGCACCGGCACAGACACGCTTGATATTCTGGGACTTACAACCGCCGTCAAGTATTTTTCCCTTAGCCCTTATTTAAATGCAACACCTGTTCAAAACGAACTGAACAATGTCGAATTGGTGCTTTCAGAAAAAGCGGGGTTTCTCCGTTTTATCCCCTTCCAGTTACTGGAAAACGGTCAAACCGGCCCTGTCTACGAAATTGTCGGCTTCGAACAGGACGGGCAAACTCATGGCTTCGTTCCTTCCTGGGAGTATTACTTCGGCCATTTCGCACCCGGCGATCTGATGAAATGGAAAACCCACGAAACGAAATATGTTAGTGGCCAGATTATCAACATCTGGGCGCGTGACTCGATTACCGCCGTAAATTTTTCTGACACCCAACTGGTGCTACAATCTGTGAGGGAAACATACACGGTGATCAAAAATCTGAACGGCATCGTGCTGTCAACCAGCCTTCAAACCGACCCGGGGTTTGTCCAAACATTTAACAGCCTGGATTTTGAGTCTTTCTGGAGTGGCATACCGGGCTGGCTTGGGCCAACCCAGGGCAATAAAGCCGACTTTCTTGAAGCATGGGTCGATACCTCCGGATCGTTTCGTGTGCAATCCTATGAATATTATTATTTCGATCTGGATAATTGCCATGCCTACCAGCCGATCGACTATTCAGCCATCTTTTACATGGATCAATACTGCGGCTATTCGGGGAAAATATTAAATTATAAAAATGGCGGTTATTCCGAAAGGCTGCTCGGCTGCTCCTCCAATGGCCATACGTGGGGCGATCTTGATCCACTGAATACCTCCTTGTCCGCTCATGCTGCTGCGCCCGTCCCCCTTGGGCTTTATCCTTCGCTTGCCCGCGACCGGGTTTGCATTCAGTCGTCCGATGGCCTTACCGCTTCGGCGACGCTCGTGGATGCTTACGGTAAACAAATGAACCTGCCGGACATAGACCCGGATGAACAGTGCATCGATGTGTCAGGGCTGCCAGCCGGGGTTTACAGCATTATATTGTTCGATAAAGGGCACTACCGAACGGGGCGTTTTGTAAAAATCTAAAAACCGCTTGCGGACCCTTGGCAGGTTTGGGCCTCTCGTTCACACGTACTCCCCTTCCATTTTTTCATCCGTAATCCCTAAAATCCGCTCAATCTCCTGCTCCAGGTACAACAACACCTCGACATCCAGGTCCCAGAGCAGGTCGTATTCGGAGCCATCCTTGAGCACGACGAAGAGCATGCCGTTTTCCTGCAAGGGATTTTCTTCCGCCCAATGGTATCGGACGGTCAGCTGGGCGATCCTGTTGGCCGGGAAAAAAGCGGAAGGCAGAACATCCATCGGCCGGTGTTCGATCTGGAGGCTTGCGGGAGTGGCTCTTACGATGGTGCGGTTGACAAAATACGCGATGGTTCTGGTGGTGGCCGTCCACACGAAATGCATAACAGTAAACACGAGTTTACCAAAAAACTCGGCCACTGCGCTGTCTAAATTTCGGGCGCCTTCGGGCCAGAGTTCCAGTTTTACGGGCTGTGCAATCGTAAAAATGCTCTTTGCCGGGTAATTTCTCAGCCAGCGCACATCGATGGTCAGGTCTTGTTGAACCAGGGTAAGCCGCACATTTTTGGCCCCGCGCGGCATATCAATTTCGCGCCGTTGCCGCAGGCCGTTCGACGCTGTGATGTCGAAATGCAGGTTGCAACCATCGCAAAATGCCGTTTTTTGCTCCAGATTGACGAATTGGCGCAACACGGGGCGCTTGCATCGCTCGCAAAAAACGGAAGGATGTTCAATTGTCATGGTGAAAGTTTAAAATCTGTACACCTGACATCATCTGGCGTCGGAGTTTGTTACCCGCTCATCGGTCGGGTTTGCAAAGGACAACGCCTTTGCCCACGCTGCGTTGCCCCCACTGGAACAAATGCCGGTCGATCCACAGCAGCGCATCGGTCACAAACACCAGCAGCGGCTCCTTGGTGGAGGCAGGCCGGACGGTGATGGCCGAATCCGTATCCGTCGTGACGTTGCGTGCATTTTTTTTAAAAATGCTTTGTGCAAGACCCGTCCAGTACATTTCGAGCAAACCGACCAGATAGCCGCTCAGGGGCCTGAACTCCACGATCTCCAGTCCTGCTTCGTGCACCCATTTTTTAAAATCCGCCGACCCGATCAGGTATTCATGCCCGAAAGCATAGGCGCCCTGCGAGATGGCGTACTCCCGGCTGCCGTCGCCGCGCGTCAATTGCCAGATGCGGTTGACTGGATCGTAGCTGATCGGGAATTCGCGGCTCGGGAATGTCATGATCACCCAGCCGCCCGGCCGCATGACGCGGGCGATCTCCTGGATCATCCGGTCGGGTCGGCCCACGTGTTCGATCACTTCGCACGACACGAGCAGGTCGAACGACGCCTCCGGGTAGCTCAGGTTGAGGGCGTCGTTGAGTTCGTATTGCAGGTTCATCACCCCCTTGTTGAGGGCTCGTGCGTGGGCAATATCTTCCTCATTCACATCGCAGCCCGTGAGCGCCTGGCAATAACTGGCGATCATTCGGTCGTAATCGCCCTCTCCTGTGCCCAGGTTAAGGGCAGATTCGAAGCGATGCCGCGTGGCCAGCCGGCGCAGGGTCCGGCGCACGAAAGTGTAACGGTTGCGGAAAGTCGGAAACAAAAATTTGAAGTTCATGCAGCGTCGTCATTTCAATTTTCCCAGCGCCGCCCGGTACTGCTGGGCGGCAGCGGCATTGCCATTCTCTTCATAAATGCGGGCCGCCAGCTCGTAAGCCTGCCGGAATGCGGGTGCGGCGCGGATCGACTTTTGCAAGTGATTGAGCGCCGTTTGGGGGTCGCCGCGGTCGTTGGCGATGAGGGCAAGGTAGTACCAGGCGGCCGCGTTGCTCGGGTCGCGTCTAACAGCCAGGTTGAACTGATCGTTCGCCTTGGCGATGTTGTCTTTTTTGATCCAGTAAAGGCCGAGAACGTTGTTGCCCTGCGTGTCGTCGGGGGCAATTTCGAGCGCTTTTTCGGCGGCGTTTTTGGCTTTTTCCAAGCTATCGAGGCTCAGGTACGACTGGGCGAGGCCTCCCCAGGCAATCTCGTTGTCGGGCACCGTCGCCACTTCTTTTTCAAATCGGTCGATCGCCGTGGGAATGTCCCCTTTTTTATACGCATCGTTGCCCTGGAAGCAGTAATGCGAGGTGTCTTTCATGATCGCCAGCAAGGGCGCGCCGCCGGCCTCGATCACATGGATCGTGTTGTCGGGCGGCCACAAGCCGCGCTGCAACGCCGAGCCATCGATAAAACGGGTGGGATAAAGCGCATAGTCCCAGGCTTCGTCGTAACGGCGGTCCCATTTGAGGTAGCGCAGTTTGACCTTGTCGCCGTATTTGCTCAAAAAGGGTTTTGCCGGGAAATGCATATTGGTGGCGATCACAACCGGCTCGGTCATGTTGGGGTGCAGAATCCCTTGTTTTTCAAGCCATTCGATACCCTGCCGCGTACTGATGCCCCAATAGTCGGTTTCGAAGTAGCCGTAAGCGCCTTTGGTGCCGCCCTCGATCGGGTTGAAATACACGTAGGGAAACTGACGGTTGGCAGCGATAAACAACGCCGCGTCGGCCAGCAAAAGCCCCATGACGCCGAACACCGCGTACTGCACAGCTTTTTTACCCGTAAAAAAGCGCGCCAGCTCGTTCCAGAACAGCGCGGCGGCCACCACCAGCGGCGGGTAGGCGAAGGTCAGGTGTCGCCAGCCGTCGTGGATCACCGAATCTTTATAAATAATGTAAAAAATCGGGAAAACGCCGGTCAGCAAGGCCATGACCACCCACAGCTGATTGTAGCGTTTCAGCAAGCGCGGCAACAATACAAGGGAGCCGAAAATGCCCGCGAGCGCCGCCAGCGGGATGGTGTACAAAATCCATTTGAGCGGATAATGCCAGGGCGTGATGTCCGACATCATATTGGCGCCCTCGTAGAGCACACGGATACGTACTTCCAGTTCGGCAAATTTCGAAAGCGCGATAAAGGGGTTTTTAAGCGGACTTTGCAGGGCGTAAGGCCAGAAAAGCACCGCCAGTACGTAGCCCGCAGCCGCTGTTCCCAGCACGACCGCCAGGTATTTGGCCAAGACTTTCGTATTGGAAAACGCCTTAGCGCCGCCGTTTTTCATCAAAAAATGCAAACCGCCGAACATCAGAAGCCAGCCGTAGGCCAGCAAGCCGCCCGCGCGGGTCGCCAGGGCGATCCCGAGGCCGACTACCAGCAAGAGCAGGTCCTTTCGCCTTGGCAACGGCATTCGGTCGAACACCGCCGTGATGGCATACAACGACAACATGTAGCCCGCCGCGAACGGAATGTCCTTGGGGTTCATCAGCGAATCGCCTAAAAACCTCGGCGACAAGAACAGGATGATCAGGGCGATCAGCCCGGCCCGCCAGCCGGCAATCCGATAGGCAAAAAGCCCGGCACAGAAGATAGCCAGCCAGCCAAAAAAGGCGCTCCAGAGGTGGCGCACGTGGTGATAGGCAGCTTCGTTGTCCTTGAATCCCAGTGCTTTATTCGTAAAACCGGTTACGATCTCGAAGAACCCGCCGTAGAGGTGCATGTTGCCGTCGGGGATATTCAGTGCGGCGGTGTCTTTGCCAAATGTGCCGTAATAATTGACCAGTTTGTTGGAATAATCCACCTGGTATTTGTCGTCGGCATTGACCCCCGAACCCATGGCCAGCCAGAGCATAATCAGCAAGGCAAAACCCGCCATTGCGTAGAAAAACACGCGCAGGTTTCCGTCCGAATCCGTTTCAGGCCGGGCCAGCCAGTCGCGGCCGGGAGCCGCGGCAACGGAAGATGCAGGAGTGTTTGAAGTGGGGCGGGTCTGTTGCGGCCGGGGGTTGGATTTGCCGGTTTTTGCCATAAATCAGGGTGATTGCAAGCTGGATTGGACAAATAAGGGCCGCAAGGTAAGAAGTTTTGTCAGCTCCCGTCAATGCCCGCCGCGCTTGTAATAAAACCAGACCAGGGCTGCCGCAAGCAGGATCATCATGAGTATCAATGCGACGGTTCCGTGTTGCAAAAAACGTATGCCGCGCCGGCGTCCGCGCGGTTTGCGGCGGGCCTTTTCGAGTCGCTGTTCCAGCTTTTGCCAGACCTGCTCCGAAGGGCGTTCGTGCAGTTTGGACTCATTTTCCTTGAAAAAATCAAAAAGATCGGGCATAGTCGAGATGGCAGTTGGCAATGGCAAATGGCTGGCGAGGCTTCAATAAACGCCTTTGGCTTTGAGCAACTGGCGCAGTTTTTCCTTGGCCAGAATGAGCTGCGACTTGCTCGTATTGATACTGATCCCGAGCAGGTCGGCAATTTCCTGGTGTTTGAATCCCTCCAGTACGTACAGGTTAAAAATGGTGCGGTAACCGGGCGGCAAGGTGTCGAGCAGGTCGAGGATTTCGCGCGCCGACAACTCGGCTTCGATCGAAAACCCGTCGGTGGCTTCGGACGCCCGCACTTCGTCGCCGGGAAAAACCAGCAGGTTTCCCTTGCGAAGTTTCATCAGCGATTCGTTGACCACGATTTTTCTAATCCAACCCTCAAAACTCCCTGCCCCGGCAAAACTCTCGATTTGGTCAAAAACCTTGAAAAAACCGCTCACCAAGGCCTCCTCGGCGTCTTCCCTCGACCGCAAATAGCGCCTGCATACGCTGAACATCAGCGGTGCGTAGCGATCGTACAACCACTTTTGAGCGGCGCGATCCTGGGCTTTCAGACGTTCGATGAGTTCGTTTTCGTTCACAATCTGCTGCGGATAGAAGGATGAACAAGGCTGTTTCGTGATAGATGTCGTGTGCCGCTTGTTTTGGCGGGTGTGGGTAAAAATAAGTCTGCCCGGACTGAAAACCCTATTTTTGCGCCCTACTTTTCCACTACCCTTTTTTCAACGTGCAATTGATCGACGGAAAATACCAATTCGACGGCGGCATCGACCCGCTTGAACTCTGCCAAACCCACGGCACGCCGCTTTACGTGTACGATGCGGCCATCATGCGGCGCCAGTACGAGCGGCTCACGCAATCGTTCCCCTACCCCAAACTGCGCATCCACTACGCCTGCAAAGCATTGACCAATCTGGCGGTCATGCGCCTTTTTCGGCAATGGGGCGCCGGGCTCGACTGCGTCTCCATCCAGGAGGTGCAACTGGGCTTGCTGGCAGGTTTCCCTGCTTCCGACATTCTTTACACCCCCAATTTCGCCGGCGCAGATGAATACGAAGAAGCTGCGAAACTGGGTGTTAAAATCAATATCGACGCCATCCCCATGCTCGAAAACTGGGGCCTGCACCACCGCGACGTGCCGGTCTGCATCCGCATCAATCCGCACCTGATGGCCGGCGGCAATGAAAAGATCAGCGTGGGGCACATCGATTCCAAATTCGGGATCAGTATTCACCAACTCCCTCACGTTCTGCGCATTGTGGAAAGCCAGGGCCTCAAAATCGAAGGCCTGCACATGCATACCGGCTCCGACATCCTCGATGTGGACGTGTTTCTGCGCGGTGCCGACATCCTGTTCGAAGCCGCCCGAAAATTCCCCGACCTGCAATACATCGACCTTGGCAGCGGATTCAAGGTGCCCTACAAAGCCGACGATATCGAAACCGACGTGGAAGAACTGGGCGAAAAACTCAGCCGCCGTTTTGCCGAATTTTGCGAAGAATACGGCCGAGAATTGACCCTGATGTTCGAGCCCGGCAAGTTTCTCGTCAGCGAATCCGGCTATCTTTTTGCGCGTTGTACGCTGGTCAAACAAACGACCTCCACCGTTTTCGTGGGGCTGAACACCGGGCTGAACCACCTGATCCGGCCCATGTTTTACGGGTCGTACCACAAGATCATCAACGTCACGGAGCCGCAGTTCAAGCCCAGGATTTACACGGTGGTGGGCAATATTTGTGAAACGGACACCTTCGGCGTCGACCGCCGCATCCCGGAAGTGGTGGAAGGCGACGTCCTTTGTTTTTACAATGCCGGCGCCTACGGCTGGATGATGTCGTCCAACTACAATTCGCGCCCCCGCCCCGCCGAGGTATTGCTGCTCGACGGCAAGGCATACCTCATCCGCCGCCGCGAAACCATCGACGACCTCGTGCGAAACCAGCAGCCCGTACAAGAATAATTCTCAGATTCGGATTCGCCTGAGCGTCGGTATTTGCCCGTCCAACTGGTACTGCAACCTTTGCTGGTCCTTGAAATTGAGCACCTGGCCGTCGCGCCGCACGGTATTTATTTTTTCAAAATCAAGGTCTTGCACCAGCCAGCCGGGTTGCTGTGGCGTACCTGCGGCCAGTATGCCTTCTTCCGGCAGCTCGCGATCCGGCGTGGCGTACACGGCGGAAAAGCCGTAGTTGACATCGACGGCAGGCGACCAGGGCGCTTCTCCAACCGTCTGTGCGACAGTCACATAGCATTGATTTTCCAGGGCGCGGGCGCGGGCGCCGACATGCACGCGGGTGGCGCCGCGGATCGTTTCGGTGCAACTGGGCGCAAGGATCAGGTTGGCGCCGGCGACGCTCAGCAATTGCGCGCCGAGCGGAAATTCCACGTCGTAGCAGATTTGAATGCCAAATGCGCCCCACTCCGTTTCAAAGAGCGTCAGCAGCGGCTGCGCCGCCTCGACGCCCCATTCTTCATCTTCAAAACGGGTCATAAACCACTTGTCCTGATACCCGACCAAACCGGCGGCGGAAAAAACATACGCGCGGTTCAGCACCTTGCCATTTTCCAAAACCGGCAAGCTGGGCGCCACGAGCACGACCTGCCATTGGCGGGCAAGCGCTTCGTAATGTGCGACAAAATCCGCCCTCAACCCGTCCAGGCCTCGAATCTGTTGACCCAGATCGCGCTGCATGGCTTCGGGCAAGAGGCTGGTCAGTTCCATAGCACCGTATTCGGGGAACAACAGCAGGCTTGCGCCTTGCCGGACGGCGTCTTCCACCCAGCGGGCCGTGTGTTGTTGCCATTCGGCAAAATCGCGGGTAGCCGTGATCGGGTATTGAGCCGTGGCCAAAGTCAGTTGCATAAAACGTGTTTTTTACAACGCGCGAAGCCAGTAAACCATGGGTTTGGCCGTCGATTCGGGCTCGCCGAGATCGGGCCAGTCGAACATGCTTTGCAGTCCGGGTTCCTTTTGATAGCCGCGTTTGGTCCAGAATTCGTCGAGTGGCCGGTAGTTTTCGGGCCGCATGGGGTGGTTGTCGGGGCGGACCACCGCACAAAAGCAGGTGTATTTGAAGGCGCCGAAACTGGCCGCATGCGCCTCTCTTTCATCAAAAAAACGATGCCCCAGCCCCAGCCCCCTGTACTCGGGGAGCAGCAGACTTTCACCGAAATAAAACACCTCGTCCAGCGCGAAACCCGCTTTCAGAAAAGGCTCCTGCACTTCATCGGTTTCGTCTTCCAGCGGGATGCAGGTGGTGGCGCCGATCATTCGTGTGCCGTCGTACACGGCAAACAGGAAGGAGCGCCCGGAGTCGGCGTAGGTCTGCAAATACGTTTTTTCATACGCCACGGTGCCTTCGTAGAGATAGGGGTACTCGCGAAAAACCGCGATACGCAGCGCGGCCAGCTCGTCGAACACCTCGCTGAAACGGGGGCCGCCAAGCCGTTCGAAGCGAAGCGAATCGGTCATTGTTCAATCAGTTTGAGCCAAAGCGGCAGGTTGTAGTAGGTGGTCACGCGGGTGATTTTTCCGTCGTGTACTTCGAGGAAAGCGCCGGCCGGCAGTACGTAACGCTGGCCGGTAGCGGGCGGCAGCTCGCTGTCCGTTTTTTTATAAATACCATTGACCACAAACTCACAAGCGACGTGCACGCCGTCGGGATGCGGCATGATGAACATGTCGGTGAGCGTTTCGTCGTAGCATTCTTCCATGTGTTGCAAAAACTCGCGGAAATGCTCCAGACCCGTGTAAGAATCGCCCTGATTGGCATCGTGGCGCACCTCGGGGCTGAGCAAGGCCAGCATTCCTGCCCAGTCTTTGCGGTTAAAACTGTCGTAGTACTGAGCGACCAGTTGAAGGGAAGTCATAACGTAGAAGGATAAAATGTGAACGATCAGGCTGCCAAGTACCGCAGTTTTTTCAACTTCCGAAGTGGCGATTTAGCCCTCTGGCGCGTATTGCTTTGGATAAAATTTCAACAATCCCTCATTTTGCAAAAATAGGTATTGCCCTTTCATCTTTGATTTTGGATAAAAAAGCACCGTCATCGATTATTCAAAATTATCTATGTTTGCCGCCACGCTTTATTTGTTCATTAAAATCAAACTTTCGCGGTATGAAAAGATTTACCCTGTTTGGCATGTTCCTGGCAGCTGCCCTTGGCCTCGCAGCACAAAGCGCCCTTCGTCCCGTCGCCCAAATGGTACAAGACTACCACAATTCCGGCACGGTGTTTCAAAAGGTCAACCTTTTTACCGGCAAAGAAACCTTTCAACCCACGGCTGCCCAGAACGACGTGTTGGGCAAAGGCACTGTCCTGACCATCAATCCGGCCGTTCGGCAAGCTATCCTGGATAATGCTCCCCAGGCTATGGAATTCACGGTTCCGACCCTCCAATGGGGTACGATCACCCTCGACCTCGTGCGGGTCAACATCTTCTCTCCCGACTTCAAAGTCGTTTCCGATCAATCGAACGACCAGCCGATCGAACTCGCTCCGATGGCATTTTATCGCGGCACGATCAAAGGGCTTGACAATTCGCTCGCAGCCATCTCGGTCAGCGGCGACGAGGTCATGGGCTTCATCAGCGACAACACGCTTGGCAACCTCATGATCGGCAAACTCGAAGGTACCTTTACCGACGAACACCTCGTGTACGCCACTGGCGACCTGAAACTGGCAGCACCCGCCTTCTGCGAAATGGCGGATGACCCCGGCGACGAAGCCAACCCGAACGAAACGACCGCCAGCGAACGCGCTACGGGCGACTGTGTGCGGCTCTGGGTCGAAGTGGATCGCGACCTGACGACCAACAAAGGCGGCGTCAACGGCGTAACGACCTGGATCACGGGCGTTTTCGGCCAGGTGATCACCTTGTATGCCAATGAATCGATCGAGACAAGCATCCACTTCATCTACGTATGGTCGGGCTCCGGCGGCAACAAATACACCGGCAACACCTCCTCGGCTGTTTTGAACAAATTCCAGACCTATCGCTACAACAGCTTCACCGGCGATCTGGCCATTCTTTGCAACCTGAAATCCAACCTCGGGGGTGTGGCAGCAGGTTTTGCAGGCCTTTGCAACACCAACCGCAAACAAAGCATGTGCTTCGCCGGCCTGCAATCGACCTACCAAAACGTGCCGACCTACTCCTGGACGATCATGGTTTGCACCCACGAACTGGGTCACCTGATGAGCAGCCGCCACACCCACGCCTGCGTCTGGAATGGCAACAACACAGCCATCGACAACTGCTACACCACGGAAGGCGGTTGCCCGCCCGGCCCGCCGCCCACGAATGGCGGTACGATCATGAGCTACTGCCACCTGACCAATTACGGGATCAACTTCAACAACGGTTTTGGCCCCCAACCGGGTAACAAAATCCGTTCGGGCGTTGCCGGCGCTACCTGCCTGCCTGCCAACTGCACCAACTACGCACCTCCCGGCGACGACCGTACCCTCGGCAATACCAACCTGAGCGGCAAGGTTCAGCTGACCCCCAACCCGGCTACCGACCGCGTACGGGTCGACCTGAACGTGCACCTCAACGACGGTGAAACCGGCTACGTCCGCGTATTCGACGCACAGGGCCGCCTCGTAAATGTGGTCAACTTTACCAACGCCAATACTACCCTCACGCTCCAAACCGGCAAGCTGGCGCCCGGCCTGTATTTCGTAGACGTCACCACGACCAGCGAACAACTGACTGCCCGCCTGATCCTGAACTAATTGGGCCAAATAATACCGGCCGTAAATGAACCTTTGCGACCGAAGCGTATTGTAGAGGCTGCCGGCATATCCGGCAGCCTCTGCTTTTTTACCGTTTTCAGTATCCGATTTGCGCTACTTTTACCCTTCGACTTGATCAAACAAGATAATCATGACAGCATACGCCAGAACAGAAACCTCTTTTAATACCATTCCGGGCGACCCTATTCAGGTGAAAATCCATACCCTGGCAAACGGCCTTCGCCTTTTTCTCACCATTAATAAGGAAGAACCACGGGTATACACCGAAATAGCCGTCCGCGCAGGCTCCAAACACGACCCCGCAGACACGACCGGCCTTGCCCACTACTTTGAACACATGATGTTCAAAGGCACAGACCGACTCGGCAGCCTCGATTGGGAAAAAGAAAAGGCGCTGCTCGATCAGATCGAGCAGACGTTCGAGGAACATCGCAAAGCAGAAGACCCCGAAACCAAACGCGCCCTGTATGCCGAGATCGACCGGCTCTCGTTCGAAGCCGCCAAATATGCCGCCGCCAATGAATACGACAAACTGGTGAGTGCCATCGGCGCAAAAGGCACGAACGCCTACACCTGGGTGGAACAAACCGTTTATGTCAATGACATCCCTTCCAACGAACTCGAACGCTGGTTCGAACTCGAAAGTGAACGCTTCCGGTGCCCTGTACTGCGATTGTTCCATACCGAACTCGAGACGGTTTTTGAGGAATACAACATCAGTCAGGACCGCGATTTCCGCAAAGTCCTCAAAGCCCTGCAGGAAACGCTGACGCCTACGCACCCCTATGGTACCCAAACCACTCTCGGCAAGGGCGAAGACCTGAAAAACCCTTCCCAGACCAATATTTACCGCTTTTTCGACCGCTACTACGTGCCCAACAACATGGCGATCGTCCTGAGCGGCGATTTTGATCCCGAACTGGCGGTCGAACTGGCGGAACGACATTTCGGCAAATTTGAAGCCCGCTCGGTGCCGCCTTTTCATTTCGATCCACAGCCGGAACTCCGCTCACGGACGCAACGCGACGTGTACGGCCACGAAGCCGCGTGGATGGAAATGGCCTGGCGTTTTGCCGGCGCCGCTTCCGAAGAGGCGCTGCTCCTGCCGCTCATTGCCGGTATTTTGCACAACTACCAGGCCGGTCTGTTCGATCTGAACCTGATGCAAAAACAGGTGCTGCTGGAAGCTTATGCCTACCCCCGCACTTACGAAGATTACAGCAGCCTGCACCTGTTTGGCAAGCCGCGCGAGGGGCAGTCACTCGAAGACGTGGAAAAACTGCTCTGGCTGGAAATTGAAAAGTTGCGCGAAGGGCAATTTGAAGACTGGCTGCCCTCAGCCGTTGTCAAAGACCTCAAATTGCACGAAATCAAGGAGTTTGAGAAAAACCAGGGCCGTGCCGCAGCCATTACTGGCTCGTTCGTACATGGCGTCGACTGGGACAAATTTGTGCGGCGCTGGGACAAACTCGAGCGCATCACCAAGGCCGACATCGTGGCATTTGCCCAAAAATATTTGAAGCCCGACAATTACGCCGTGGTGTACAAACACACGGGCGACGACCCCTCCGTGCTGAAAGTGGAAAAACCGCCCATCACGGCAGTTGAACTCAACCGCACCGACAACTCGGCTTTTGCGCAAGGTTTTTTGCAAAAAACGGTTCCGGATATCGCCCCGACTTTTGTTGACTTTGCGTCGGTGATCAAAAAATCCCGCCTTGGATCGGGCGCCTCTTTCCGATCGGTACAGGATGAATCCAGCCGGCTGTTCCGCTTGCACTACGTGTACGACATGGGTCGAAATGCCGACCGGCGCCTTTCCATTCTTGCCAGTTACCTCACCTACCTGGGCACTTCGAAATATTCCGCCAACGAACTGCAACAGGCATTTTACCGCCTGGGAGTTCATCTTTCAGCCACCTGTCAGGACGATCATTTTTACATCACACTTTCCGGTCTGAATGAATCGTACGAGGCCGCGGTCGAACTGATGGAACACGTTATTTCCGACGCCTTACCCAATACGGAAGCCTTGCAAAACCTGATTGCAGATATTTTCGTGCGTCGCGAAAACGACAAAAGAGACAAACGGACCATTTTGACCAAAGGCATGCTGAGTTATGCAAAATATGGTCCTGTTTCGCCGTTCTCCGACAAACTCAGCCGTGAAGAACTCCTCGCGATCCAGCCTTCGGAACTGACCGACCTTGCCCGCCAGTTGCCGGCTTTCAAACACGAAGTGTATTATTTCGGCCCTTTAAGCGCGCGCAAGGCATCCGGTGTGCTGAAAAAATACCACCTGTTGCCCGAAAAGCCGCTGGCGCCGCTGCCGGCCAAACAATACCGGGAGCGCAGCATCCGCAACAACCAGGTCTATTTCGTTCATTTCCCGATGGTGCAGGTCGAGCTGTTGCTGGTGTCGCGCGGCACGCCACACTTCAATCTGGACGAATTTGTCTTTGCCGAATGGTACAACCAATACTTCGGGTACGGGTTATCGTCCATTGTTTTTCAGGAAATTCGAGAATCGAAAGCACTGGCCTATTCAGCCTACGCGTACGCCGCCACGCCTTCGAAAAAACGCCAGTCTCACTACCTGCAATCCTACGTCGGCACGCAGCCCGACAAACTGAAAGAAGCCGTTGATGCCTTTGATGAAATCCTGGAAAACATGCCGGTTTCTCCGACCCAGATTGAAAACGCCCGTCAAAGCGTCCTGAAACAGATTGCGGCGGGCAATATTCCCAAGTCGGATCTGTACTGGACCTGGCGCACCAACCGCGACCGTGGCTTTGCCAACCGCGACCTGCGAGCCGATATTTACCACACGCTTGAACAATCGGGCATTGAAGACCTGATCGCTTTCCAGCATCGATACATTCGCGGGCGGCGGTTTGCATGGATGGTACTTGGAGACCGCGAAAAAATCGATTTTACCTACTTGAAAAAAATCGGGAAGGTGACGGAATTGTCGCTCGAAGAAATCTTCGGGTACTGATTGAGAAGTATTTGAAGCATAAAAAAGCGCCTTTGTGGAGTCCACAAAGGCGCTTTTTTTATGAAAAAAATGATCTGTTTATTGTTCTGCAACCTTCACCACCTTGCGAACGGTGCTGACTTCGCCACAGCGGCACTTGACGAAATACACGCCGGGCGCCAGATTGGGCAGGTCGAAATAGTAGGAACCAGGACCCAAATTGCGTTGACGCAGCAATTCCGCAACCGGGCGGCCGACCTCATCGGTCATTTCAATGGAAACTGCGGTAGTTTTGGTCAATTCGAATTCGAGCGACGCCTTTACCGCGTAGGGGTTGGGGTAAATTTTCAGGTCGACGACGTCCTTTTTAGTCCCGCCGGCATAAAGATATTCTTCCGAACGGCGAACGACGGGTGTGGCAGCAGCAGGTTCGGCCTTTGCGACCGGCGCTGAGGGTTGCTCCGCACGGGGCGCTACCCAGCGAATGGCATTGCCCAACAAGCGGGTAGAGACGGGTTCGTCGTAGTAATATTCAAAACCCAGGTACACGATTTTGCCCAGCCCTTCTGTTTTGTAACCGACCACAGGGTAGCCACGGACATCAGCGAGCGTGACAAACCCGGGGTCCGAGATATCGAGCGGATAGGCGTAGTCTGGAAGCGTAAAGTCTTCCGGCGTGCCAGCCATCACCGGGTGATTGGTAAGGTTTTCGTGAATATCCGGGTCTTTGCAGAAATACCCGAAATCGAGGTCGAACAGGCCGAATTGCTGCAAAATGGCAAATTCATGGGTGCCGGTCAGCAGTACCGCCCCACCCTGCCGCACAAAATTGTGCAGCACATTGCCATAGGCATGAAGCGCGTCATTGGTACCGTTGGAAGGATAAGCCACCACGACCACCTGATTGTTTTGCAGTTGAGTCGCCAAATCATCCGGGCTGCCTTCCCAAAACTCCTGAATAGACGCAGCGGGAAACTGGCGCTGAATATTGCGGCGCATTTTGCCGCTGTAAGCGCTGTCGTAAGCGCTGTAATTCAGCATGAGCAGACGAAGAGTCGTCGTGGAATCCACTTCCGTGAACTCCATCCCGTCGGGAGCAGGCCGTTCTGACAGATGAAAATAATGGGCAATGGTGGTGTTGACCGCAAAGGCCCCATCGTTGAACCCCGGGTCGGCAACCCAAAACGCTGTCAGCCCAAGCCACAGCCCGGCCAACAACATAGAAATGGACGCAACGCGAAGCATGAGGGAATGTAGTATTTAGTCAATAAGAGAAAATTTAAAGGATAGAACGACAAACACGCGGTTCATCGTACGCAGAAACAGCTCCTGTCCTTCAGAACGGCAAAAATAGCACACATCGGAGACGAAGCGTTTTTTTTAACGTCACCTTATGAAACGCGTTTTTTAGAAAAAAAATACCGGTCTGGCGGAAAACCCGCCGGACCGGCATAAAAGCGGCACAAAATTGTGCGAATTATTTTTTTGCTACCAGCCAGATCTGGAGATCGAACTCGTCGTAGATCGTCTTGTCGCCAAGGCCATCGAAGAAAGAGCCAGAGCCAAAACGAATGTCGTATTCCGAGCGGTCGACCGTCAGTTTGCCGGAAGCATTGATTTCCGAACCTTTCTCAACGACATTAACCAGCAGTTTGGCCGGTTTGGTGGTCGACTTGATGGTGAGGTCACCGATTACCTTGTAGTTGCCTTTCGTGTCTTGCGGAATAACGCGGGTAATGACAAATTTTGCAGTGGGGTAAGTGGCGACACCGAAGAAATCATCGCTTTTCAGGTGGCCGATCAGTTTGTCGCCGTATTCGCCCTGCGTATCCGTGCAGGTAATCGAGTTCATGTCGATCTCGAAGGAGCCACCGGTCAGTTTGCCGTCCGTTACCTGAATGTTGCCATTTTTAACTTTTACGTTGCCAGTGTGCTGGCCGGTTACTTTGTAGCCCGTCCAGACGATGTTGCTAAACGCAGTATCGACGTTGTAGTTGGTAACACCAACAGAGGCGGCCATAGCCAGAACAGCGAGCAGAGGGAGGAAAAGAAGTTTTTTCATGTCTGAGTGAATCAATAACTTTTAGGAGATGAAAGGATAGTTTGATGCTGCAAATTTAAATGTACTGCAATTAAACATCAAAACACTCAAATGCCCGTTCGGTTCATAATTTTCCCGTTTCAGTCGCAAACCGGGCTTCTCGTCCCGTTTAAAATTGTTTTCGACACGATTTTCAGGGAAAAACTCCAAACAATATTTTTCTTTTTGCAGGCAATGGCATTACCTTTGCGCCCTGCTAATTCAGCAGTGATAAATTTGTAATGCAATGAAAGAGTTGGAAGCCATCCAGTTTGTCCAGGAGCAAATGCTCAACGTGCCGGCATTTCCCAGTTTTAAAACCGGCGACACGATTATAGTCACTTACCGTATTGTCGAAGGCGACAAAACGCGTGAACAGGATTTTCGCGGCGACGTCATTCAAATCAAAGGCCATGGCAGCACCCGTACCTTTACCGTACGTAAAATCTCCCACGGCGTTGGCGTCGAACGTATTTTTGCTTATTCCAATCCGAATATCGCAGGTATTCAGGTGATTAAACGCGGTAAAGTTCGCCGTGCGCGCCTGTACTATCTCCGCGGACTGGTTGGCAAAAAGGCTCGTATCAAGGAATTGAAAATGACTTCGTCGTCCAACAGCGGCAAAAATTAATTTCTTCCCGGATTCAAGCCCTAAAAAAAGGCCGGTTGCAGTCAATGCAACCGGCCTTTTTAATTTTCGTCCTGTAACGTCACGCTTCCTGCAAAAACGGATACCGGTAGTCTGTCGGAGAGACGAAATTCTCTTTCATCGTTCGCGGCGACAACCAGCGGTACAAATTGAGCACCGAACCCGCCTTGTCGTTGGTGCCCGAGGCCCGCGCGCCGCCAAACGGCTGCTGCCCCACTACTGCGCCTGTGGGTTTGTCGTTGATGTAGTAGTTGCCTGCCGCGTGGCGAAGGCGGTCGTTGGCCCTTTCGACCGCCGCACGGTCGCGTGCAAAAATTGCTCCTGTAAGGGCGTACGGTGAGGTTTGGTCCACCAGATCGAGTGCTTGTTCGTAGTTTTTGGCAGGATATACATAAACAGTCAGCACCGGCCCGAACAACTCGTCGCACATGGTAACGTAATGCGGGTCCGACACTTCGAGCACCGTGGGCTCGATGAAAAAACCTTTTGATTTGTCATAGTTGCCGCCTGCAACTACTTTCACCTGCGCCGATTGTTTGGCAGAGGCAATGTAGCCGGTGATTTTGTCAAATGCCTTCTCATCGATCACGGCATTGATAAAGTTGGTAAAATCTTCCGGGCTACCCATTTTCATACTGGCCAGGTCGGCAACGAGGGATTCTTTCACTGCGGGCCACAGGTTATCGGGGATATATGCCCGGGATGCGGCGGAACATTTTTGCCCCTGAAATTCAAAAGCGCCGCGAGCCAGGGCCACAGCCACGGCTTTCGGGTCGGCAGATTCGTGGGCAATGACAAAATCCTTGCCCCCGGTTTCGCCGACGACGCGCGGGTACGACTTATAATTGGCGATATTTTCACCAATGGTTTTCCACAAATTCTGGAACACGCCGGTGCTGCCCGTGAAATGCAGGCCGGCAAAATCCGGATGACTGAACACTTCTTTTCCCACGGTCGGGCCATCGACGTACACCAGGTTGACCACCCCGGCCGGCAAGCCGGCTTCTTCGAGAATTTCCATGATGACTTCGGCGGAGTAGATCTGGGTTTCGGCAGGTTTCCAAACCGCGACATTGCCCAGCATGGCGGGGGCGGTGGGCAAATTGCCCGCAATCGAGGTAAAATTGAAAGGCGTAAGCGCAAAAACGAATCCTTCCAGCGGACGCCAGTCGGTCCGATTCCAGGTATTTTTGACGCTTAAAGGCTGGTTTTTATAAATTTCCTGCATAAACCAGGCATTAAAGCGCCAAAAGTCGGCCAATTCACACACCGCGTCAATTTCGGCCTGGAACGCATTTTTGCTTTGGCAGAGCATCGTCGCGGCATTCATTCTGGCGCGATAAGGGCCGGTGAGCAGGTCGGCCGCTTTCAGAAAGATTGCCGCGCGTTCTTGCCAGGGCATGGCTTCCCAGGCGGGTTTGGCTTTCATCGCCGCTTCGATGGCGGCCCGCACGTGGGTTGCATTCCCCCGTGAAAAATGGCCGAGCACGTGATCGCGTTCGTGAGGGGGCCTGACCGTTCCTTTCTCGGTCGTGGTGACACGCTGACCGCCGATGAACATGGGCAAATCACGCACTTGCGATTTTAATTCAGCCAGTGCTTTTTTAAGCGCCGCCTTTTCGGGCGAACCCGGGGCATAATTGAGTACCGGCTCATTGACCGGCATGGGTACGGAAAAAATTGCGTCTGTCATGGTAGAATATGGTTGGGCAATCTGCCAATCGTATCAGGCAGGTCCGATTTGTATTTCCTTAGGGATAAAAGGCGTGGCGTCGCCGCCGCCGACAATAATTTCGCGAACAATCGTGCTGCTGATGTGTGAATACTCGGGCTGAGCGATCAGAAAAACGGTTTCTATTCCTCCCCCGACGATGTGGTTTAGTTGCGAAATGGTTTTTTCGTAGTCAAAATCGGCAGCATTGCGCAAGCCGCGCAGCAAGTATCTGGCGCCGATGCGCTGGCAATAATGGGCAGTCAGGTTTTCGAAGTAGTCAACGGAGATCTGTTCGTCGTGTTCGAACACCTGATGGAGCCATTTGAGTCTTTGTTCGAGAGAGAAAAGATATTTTTTCGTGGTGTTGACCCCCACGGCCACGATAATCCTGTCGAACAAAGGTAACGCACGGCGAACGAGATCGACATGGCCGACCGTAATGGGATCAAACGAGCCGGGGAACACCGCAATTTTCATAAATAACGAATTGGAGCAGGATGTCAGGTAAACTGTAAATTCCTGCAAAGGTTTGATTTTCAATTAAAAAGGACAAATCATGCGTTGAATTGTACCACATTGTCGGGCGAAATTCCAAAAAAATTTGCCGACGGCAAAAGGCAAGCATGGTCCTCAAAAAAAGTCGGGCCCGGAAATGGACAATTAGTGCGAATGAATACCTTTGGCCCAGCAAAACTCATTTTTTACGCATTAAACTTCTGATAGCTCTATGAAAAAAGTCCTCTTTGTTTTCCTCCTCGCATTCGGCTGCTTTTTCGGCGCCAATGCCCAACAGAACTACAAGTCGGCCATCGGCCTCCGTTTCGGCTATCCCCTTTCCGTATCGTACAAGCAATTCATTAGCGAGCCCGGCGCCGTTGAGGTATTTGCCGGCTTCCGCTCCTGGGAGCTTTACAGCTGGTTCAACGTAGGCGCTGTTTATCAGCACCACTTCGCTATCCCCAGCGTTGAAGGCCTCAACTGGTATGTCGGCGGTGGCGCTTCCGCTTACTTCTGGACCTACAAAGACGGTTTTGGCATCGACGACGATGCTTCCAACACCAGCATCGGTATTCTGGGCAATATCGGTCTCGACTACAAATTTGCCAACGCCCCGGTAAACCTTTCGGTTGACTGGATGCCGGCATTCTTTGTAAACGGCTACGGCTCGGGTTTCGGTGGCGCTTATGGCGGTCTGGCCGCTCGTTACACCTTGAAATAAGAAACTTTTTCCCTAAAAAAAGGGCCCGGTCAGTTGACCGGGCCCTTTTTTTATGCTCAAACAGCCTGTTCCCTTTTGACGATCCAGATGACGAGGCAAACGATCGCCGCAAAGCCGACCAAACCTGCCAGGCCGAAACTGACCAGCGAAAACACCAGCGCCAGGCCCAGCCCGATCAGGCCAAACCAGAGCCATTTCTGAATCGGGTCGTTGAAATCCGGCCCGGCGGCGGCATAGCGTTTGGAAAGCCGGTTAAGGCGTTTTTCCGTGCGATGCAGGCGTTTATCCAGTTTGGCTGACTGGCCGTTGCTCCGTAGCAGCGTTTCCGTTTTTTGCATCCAGGCATCGTGCGCCTGGGCGGGCAGGACTTCCTGTGAAGCGCGTAATGACGAGAGCGGTGTCATCAGCAGCAGCAAAATCAGGAGTCTGAATGGTGTTAGTTTCATAGACCGTTGTTTTTGTGAAATTAGCGAGTGGCAAACTTGAATGCTTTTAGCCAAAATAAAAAGCCCGGTCGGGGGATCCGACCGGGCTTTTTTCATTCCGAAATGTTAAAAATCTTCTTCCGTCATTTCGGTGGCTTGTTGCTCATCGTCTTTTTTGCGGTTGCGCCACCACCAGTAGCCGAAAGAGCCGACCAGCAAATACGGCACAACAAGCATGTACAAGATGCCGGCATTAAGTCCCCGGCCTGCCGTTCCGCCGTTTTTCAGGTTGGATTCGGCAGTTGCTTTGCACATGGGGCATTGCGCCTGTACAGATGCAGGCCCAAACGACAAAGTGAAGAGGAGTGCGAGAAGTCCGATAGTTTTAATAAACCTGTCTTTCATAGTTCTGACGATTGATCAGGATGGATAATAAGGCCGGAGCATCAGATAACAGATAGGTCCGGTAAGGGCAACGTATAACCACAGCGGGTATACCCAGCGGGCCATTTTCCGATGTCTTGCGTATTGGCCGGTAAATGCCCGGTTAAAGGTAAGCAATATAAAAGGCAGTACAGCGCCCGCAAGTACTACGTGTGTGATCAGCAGGATAAAGTACAGGGTGCGCAAAATGCCCGTTCCGCCGTACCTGGTTTCAGGCGTGGTAAAATGGTACAATACATAGGAAAGCAAAAACAATCCCGAGCACACCATAGCAGCATAGATGGCGCGGCGGTGGGCGTCAACCCTCTTGTTTTTGATTTGCCAGAGGGCGTACAGCAGAATGAGTGCCGTAAGCGCGTTCAGGCCGGCATGAAAAGGGGGCAAAAAACTGAAGTCGACACCCAGATCAATCTTAAAGCGGCGCATGGCCCCCACGAGCAACAACACGACGCCGGAAACGATGTAGGCGATTACGTTGAGTTTTTTTTCGAGAGCAGGATTGGGCTGCAAAGCGGAAGCATTCATAAGTGGCGTTATTGCTGTTTGGGCAATAATATTGCAATATGTTCGACCATACGTCCCACCTGATTGGGGTCGAGCGCATTGTAAAAACGGCGGATGTGACCGCTTGTATCGGCAAGAGCAAAGTAGGCCGGTACAGGTTTAGTGCCTTCATCGCGGCAGAATTGCTCGTAGCTGTTTTCCAGAATGGTGCGCCACGACCCCAGGCCGCCGCTGCGTCGCCAGGTGGCGTAATCCGCGCTGGGCAAGGTCTGGTAGTAAGAGCGGAATTCTGCGGTGCCGCCTTCAAAAATAGGGACCAGCCTGAAATCCGGACGGACCGTCTCGTCTGTATACATTCCAAACTGTTTGAACAGGTTTTCGTAGGTATCGAGCACCAGTTTGTTCGTATCGTTGAGATCGGGTTCGGAACCGAAGTTGTAAAGCACGCAAACTTTTGATTCGAGATCATCGAAGCGTTCGCCGACCGGAGGGATAACCATCACCGGCCTGATTTTGGCATACATTCTCAATTCAGAAACCGCCTTTTTGCGCCAGTTTAAGCCGCCGCTCAGGTAATACCACGAGCCTGCCGGCAAGACGACTAGGACAAAAAGTAGCAGAAAGATTCGACCGAAATTGATGGGTCGCCTGTTTTTTTCCTGATTCTCAGCCATTAGTTAAAATATTCAGAGTCAACAAAAAAGGCGAGGTTTTGTTCCCCGCCCTTTTATTTTTAATTAGCCGTTTGTCTGTCCGTGCGTGCCGGGGATCAAATATCCTTGCGGCTGTCCGGAAGGTGTAGGGCGAACCATTTCTTCATTTTTTTCTTTGATCAATTCGCGCCTTGCGCCCCAGGAGTTGCCCTCCTGAAAGAAGGCGATGATGGCCCAAACCAGCAGCATCGTAGGCAACAAAACACTGAGCATCAGCCCTCGTACTTCATAGGCCATGTGCATGAAATAAAAGATGATGAAGTAGGCTTTATACAACGAAAAGCCAATCATCAACAGCATGTAAAGGTAGTGGCCGAACCCTTCGGTAAATTTTACACCCTCTACAATATGGCCCTTGGCAAACAAGGCTACGAACACCTCGACCAGCGTAATGATACCGAGGATCATAAGGCCACGGAAGACAAGTTTCTTTTGATCTTCGTATGATAAGTGCGACATATTTCAACAGTTAAGGAAGTGAGCAGGGAATTTGGTTTAGAGCAGGTAGAATACGAGGAATACGAAGACCCACACCAAGTCCACAAAGTGCCAGTAGAGGCCGATTTTTTCAACCATTTCGTAGCCGTTTCTACGTGCAGCATACAATCCGCTGGCGGCATTAATGGCAATAATGCTCAGGAAAAGTACACCGGAAAATACGTGGAACCCGTGGAACCCAGTGATGAAGAAGAACAAGGCGCCGAAGGCTTTGGGGCCCTGCGGTACCGGATGCAGTTCGCCGGCATCGGCGCCCTTGGTATAGAAAATGTAGGGTTGCTCCAGCACAACTTCGCCTTCGTGCTCATGGCCGTGCAGCAAATAGGACTGACCTTTTTTGACTTCTGCAATTGCGCCGTTTTTCATCAGAGGCTTCGGGCGACCGTTTTCGTCCATCACCGGCTGACCGGCAGCATCGAGTTCTACCAGGTAGCCATCCTCGAGATGGCGGCCGAAAGGATTGCGCGATACCGAGACGTTTTCGCCTTTGATCAGCGTCGTCCATTCATAAGCCTGGGATCCGAGGAATACGGCGCCACCGAGAATAGTCAATACCATCCAGAATACGACGCCGCGACGGTTTTCGCGGTGGCCTTCTTGTACGGCACGCACCATAGTTACAGAACTGAAAATCAGGACGAACGTCATGAAGGTCACGAAAATCAGAGGCCAGTGGGTACCTTCCTTAAGGAAAGGGAACGACGCAAATACAAAATCGGGTTCCGGCCAGGTGGGCATACTGAAACGCAACGCACCGTAAGCGATGAGGAAGCCTGCAAATGTGAATGCATCGGACAACAGGAAGTACCACATCATCAGCTTGCCGTAGCTCGCCTTGAAGGGTGCAGCCGCGCCATCCCAGTTGTGGCCGCCTTCCTGGTGGCCGTCATGTGTTTCGTGAGCGTGTGCAACAGAGGTGTCTGCCATAAATCAGTCAGTTATAAAGCTACAAACTTTTTTAAGCGGTGGTTTCAGGATTGGAGCATGAAAAAAGCAAACAGATAAACCCAGAGAATATCGACGAAATGCCAGTATTGCAGACTAAGGCTGAAACGCATTCTCCGACGTTCGGTAGGCTTGTAGGGCAGTACAAAAGCGTGCGTGAGCGCCACCATAAGTATGGTGATTCCGCCCAACACATGCGCTACGTGTACACCCGAAATCAGGTAAATAAAAGAACTCGAAGGATTGACGGTCAAAGTAGCGCCCTGCGCATCCATGGCTCGCCAGCCCTGGTACTGTAAAATCACGAATGCAATGCCGAGTAGAAAAGTCGCGATCATGAATCCCTTGTAACCCAGTTCCCGTCCTTTTTTAAAAGAATTGAACGACAATTGAAACGTTACACTGCTCAACAAAATCACAACTGTACTCGCCATAAAAATATCCGGCAATCTGAATTCATACCAGTTGCCAGCCGCTCTGCGGACGATATACGCGCTGGTAAAAGCGACAAACATCATGATGATAGTTGCCAAACCCACCCACAGCGCGAACTGATAGGGATGAATTTTGGAACGTCGATATTGCTGTGACACAGCATTCATTTTTTACAATTTGTCAATTAACACCGCCAGCAAAGAAAGCGGGAGATGAAAAAATGAGGCGAACATTTGGCGACGTGCGGCGGCATGTGAACACTCTTTGTACAATCGCCAACACCGCCAGCCAAACCAAATATTCAGCAAAGTGAGCGCCAGTGTAACTACCGGGCTCGTAATACCCAAGGCGTATCCTATACCCGTATTGACCAACATCAGCACACAAAAAGCGAGCGAAAGCAGGCCAACAGAAGCATTTTTTTGTCCATCACGGGTAGGTAACATAAAAAATCCCGCCCTCTTGTAATCCTCGTCTGCCAGCCATGCAATTGCCCAGTAATGAGGAAACTGCCACAGAAACTGGATCAAAAACAAGTAAATCGCAAGCGAACTGATTGTACCTTCAAAAGCGACACAACCGATGATGATCGGCAATGCACCGGGAAATGCCCCGACAACGACGGACAAAGGCGTAAATCGTTTCAGCGGGGTGTATACAAATGCATAACTCATCAGCGATAGCGTACCTAAAAACCCGGTGAGCGGGTTAAACCAGGTCAGACACGATATACCTACCATAGCCATGAGGCCTGCAAGTAATACTGCCGTTGACAACGACATCCGACCAGCGGCTAAAGGGCGGTTTGCCGTACGCGTCATAAGGCGATCATAATCGCGCTCCAGTCCCTGGTTCAAGGCGTTAGCTGCACCTGTTACCATAAACCCGCCGGTAGTCAGCATGAAAATACTCCACCAGTCGGTACCAGTACCAACGATTGCGTAGGCAATTACGGCGGAGAAAATAACCATTAAGGTCAGCCGGAATTTTACCAACAGGCCAAAGTCAGTGATGCTTTGCATCACCCCTAACCATACCGTCCATTGCCGGGTTTCGTTGCGCGCCATATGCTGCGTCTGCTTCTTGATTTGCTGATGCTTATGATTGAAAATCAATGACCGTGATCGTGCTCGCCCTCTCGCAGGGGTAAAATTTGAGGGATAAACTCTTCGCCACCCTTGCTGTAATCATAAGCCCAACGTTGAACCGCCGGCAGATTACCCGCCCAGTTACCGTGGCCAGGATTAATTTCCGTCGTCCATTCGAGCGTATTGGCGCCCCACGGGTTGCGAACTTTCATCTTGCGACCACTGAAGATAGAGTAGAAGAAGTTGATGATGAACACAATCTGAAGGAAGAAGACAATAATGGCAGCCACCGTAATAAACTGGTTGATCGTGACAAAGTGCTTGAAACTTTCAAAGTTTTCGATGCTGTAATAGCGGCGCGGAACGCCGGCCATTCCTGTGTAGTGCATCGGCCAAAACACTGCGTATGCGCCGATCAGCGTACCCCAAAAGTGAATTTTCCCCAGGGCTTCGTTCATGAACCGGCCGAACATTTTCGGGAACCAGTGATATACGCCCGCGAACATGCCGAAAAACGCTGCCACACCCATCACAATGTGGAAGTGAGCAACAACGAAATACGTATCGTGCAACTGAATATCGATAGCCGAGTTGCCCAGGAAAATACCTGTCAAACCGCCGGAAATGAAAAGGGAAACGAAACCCACACCAAACAAACTTGCCGAGTTAAAGCGGAAGTTGGAGCCGTAAATTGTTGATATCCAGTTAAATACTTTCACAGCAGAAGGTACGGCAATGATCAACGTGAAGATCACGAAGAAGTTGCTGATGAAAGGATTGACACCGGACATAAACATGTGGTGAGCCCACACGATAAACGAGAGGAATGCGATTGCCAGAATCGACATCACCATTGCCCGGTAGCCGAAGATGGGCTTGCGAGCGTTAACCGACAACACTTCCGACACGATACCCATGGCCGGGAGAATAATGATGTATACCTCAGGGTGACCAAGGAACCAGAAGAGGTGCTGGAAAAGAATCGGGCTGCCGCCGACGCGATCGAGAATCTGGCCGCCAACAACAATTTCGTTCAGATAAAAAGATGTGCCAAGGCTGCGGTCAAAAATAAGCAACATCACGCCGGAGAACAGAACCGGGAAAGACAAAACGCCAAGGATTGCCGTAATGAACAGTGCCCAAACCGTCAGCGGCATGCGCCACATGTTCATGCCTTTGGTACGAAGATTCAGCACGGTGGTAATATAGTTGATACCACCCAGCAGAGAAGACACGATAAACAGTGCCATACCGGTAATCCACATCGTCATACCGGCAGACGAGCCATCGGAAGCCTGTGGTAAGGCGCTTAACGGCGGGTAGGCCGTCCACCCCCCGGAGAATGGACCTGTGCTGAGGAACAGCGAGAGGAACATCACAACACCGGCGAGGAAGAAAAACCAGTAGGAGAAAGCGTTGAGCAACGGCGACGCCATGTCACGCGCGCCTACCTGCAATGGAATTAGAAGGTTGGCAAAAGTGCCGCTCAAACCTGCAGTAAGAACGAAAAACACCAGAATCGTACCGTGCATGGTAACCAGCGAGTAGTAAAATTCAGGGTCGAGTTTGCCGATCCCCTGCTCGTTTACCATGATCCATTTGCCGAGAAGCGGGCGCAGCCAGGCGAGGTCTGCTTCCGGAAACCCGAGCTGCAGACGGAAAATGATGGACATCGCAGCACCGACAAAAGCCCAGAAAATACCCGTGATCAGAAACTGACGGGCGATCATCTTGTGATCGGTGCTGAAAATGTAATGGGTCAAAAAATTCGACTGGTACTTGTCGCCGTGATGATGTTCGTGAAAATGGTCGTTATATCCTTCCGTTTGGAGAAGTTGATCTTCCATTGTTTCAACGGCGGCAGTGTGCGAATGAGCCATAACCAAGGGAAATTTGAAATGTTATTTTGTGTGAAACCAGTCGGGTTCGGTGTTGTCAGAAATATCATTAACAATCAGCAATCCAATCAGTTGGAAAGAATTGTAAATTCTGTTCGACGATTTTTAGCCCGATTCTCGGGTGTGTCATTATCAGTCATCGGCTTGGTGTCGCCATAACCGTGCGGTTTGAGTCTGCCGGCAGCGACTCCTTTATTTACAAGGTAGTTTACCACTGAAGCAGCGCGCTGGGACGACAGGGTCAGATTGGCCGCAGGGTCACCTACGTTATCCGTATGGCCGGCAACTTCGATCACCAGATTGGGATAAGTCGTCATGGCCGTCACAAGATTATCGAGCTCATAGCGGCTATCGGCAGTAAGGTTGGCGGAGCCCGTCTCGAAATTGATGTGCTTAAGTTGCAAAGTCTTGTCGGAAGCCGTAGCAGATTCGACCGCCTTTTTGAGGTTTTCACTAAACTCTTTTGCGCGAATGGCTACTTCAAAGTCAAGGACTTTGCCCTTGTTCGGGTCTTCATCTTTGTCTCGAATCTGGGTCAGGTAATACGACTGCTGTTGTTTGATCCAGGCATCGTATTCTTCCTGCGGAACAATCCGGACAACGCGGCGCATAGAATAGTGGCCTTTACCACACAGTTCGGCACAGGCAAGTTCAAACTCGAATTTTTCCCAGCGCTTGGGGCCGGTCGGATCGAGTGGGTCGGCGGGGCTGTTGTATTCAGGATATTTTCTGAGTTCGTTGCGGTACTCTGCGGTCGTTTTTGTCGGCGTAAAGACAAAATAGGTCGGCATACCAGGCACTGCATCCATTTTCACACGGAAGTGCGGCAGGTCAAAGTTGTGAAGAACATCCTTTGCCGTAATACGGACCCGAACTTTTTTACCAACGGGCAACACAATCTCCTTATCGGCAATGATGTCGTCCCAGTTTTTAGCATCATGAAAATCCTGACCGAGCTGGTTGTTGGCAGTTGTCAAGGTGTAATCACGGGCGCCAAGTTTTCCGTCCGGGCCCGGATAACGAATAATCCAGTTGAACTGCTGACCCGTGGCTTCGATTTCCATATAGTCCTCGCCTTCCTTGACATCGGCCATTACCGTGTTCCAGGCATTCAGGCCGCGTACTACGAGAACCGTCATGACGACCGCGGGAACAACTGTCCACCAGACTTCAAGACGATTATCATGGGCAATAAAGCGGGCAGAACGACCTTCGCGCCAGCGGTATTGGAAGGCAAACCAAAACAAGGCAATATGAGTAAGCACAAAAACAATTCCCGTGAAAAAGAGGGTAATGTTAAAGGCGTTGTCCAGAATAGAGCCGTGTTCGGAAGCAGCCTGGTGAGGGCCATAAAACAACATGACGTTTTTGAAATCCCAGGCCGTCATCATCACGGAAACCAGGAAAACGACCATAAAGATCAGAGAAAGCCATCCGTTCCATTTGCTAGAATCGGACATGGCTTCACGGTCGCCTTTGATTTGGGAAGTAAGCTCGGTTACTTTCCCGATTTGTATCAGGACGATTGAGATAAGAATGACGCAAAGAATTATGATCAGACCTGTCATCGCAATTGATTTGCTTATTAACTCAAAACAATGAGAACGGTAAAAGGGGTAGTTTAATGTTGAATTTTCTGAAAATGCCGCCGATTACAATCAGTGATGGCCGTGGTCGGAATCATCACCACCATCCAATTGTCCTTCGCCGTCGATATTGGCTCCGGTTTCATGGTGAAGGCTTTCTTCCAGATATGGATCACGCAGGGGCACCAGCGAAACTTTGGAAAGTTGAGTGAAGAAGAAGAACAGGAAAAGGCTGAGGAATCCGATCATCACTCCCAGTTCCTGAATACCCGGTATCGTAAAGCCAAGTTTGAAAGATTTATCAGCATGATGGCCTTCTTCCGCATGTTCGGCATCGCCTTCATGAGCCGACGAAGCCTCTGCCATGGCATGTTCTTCCGCATGTTCGCCACTATGCTCCGCTTCGGTGTGCGTTTCAGTCATTTCGGCAGCACCGATGCTGTCAGACTCAGGCATTGCTTCAGATGCATGTTCAGCAACATTATCATAAGTGCTGGAAACGGCATCTGCCGCCTCTCCTGCTGCTTTGGTGGCTTCCGAAGCGGTATTAACAGCATCGTGGGTCGTTTGACCGATTTCTTTCAGGGTGCTGGACAGATTGCCCTGCTTGTGACCTTCTTTCAGTTCCGTGGCTTCGAATGCAGCGATGCGCGCACCCGGCTTGATCATGTAGAAATAGTCCCACCAGTGACCAAAAAATACGATAGCGGCGACGAAGAACATGGTTCCGAATTTGCGCTTCGTATCGTTGCGCATAAGGATCAGGAACGGCGCTACAAAGTTCATCAGAAGGTTACCCCAGAAAAGTACGGGGTAATGGTTCATCCGTTCCTTGAAATAGATCGTTTCTTCACCGTTGTTGGCATACCAGATCAGCATGAACTGGTCGAACCACAGGTATGTCCAGAAAACACTGATACCGAAAAGGAACTTGCCGACATCGTGCAGGTGATCGCGAGTGACGTATTCCAGATATCCTTTGGATTTGAGGTAAATGATCAGCATGACCGTCAGAGAAATCGAGCCAAGCCAGACCGAGATCATGGAATACCATGCGAACATGGTGCTGTACCAGTGCGGATCAACCGACATGATCAGTTGCCACAGAAAAACGGTGCTCATGAAACCGCCCAGGGGAAGGAACGAGGCCGCCCACTTGCGTTGTTTCTTGTAGTAATCGAAAGAGGTATTCTCTTGCGTATCCTGTGCAATTGACAACTGGCGCAGTTTGTAAGCCCAGAAGTACCAGATGGCCAGGAAACCGAGCGTACCGACCGTAAAAAACACAGGGTTCAAGAACCCTTTTTTGCCGGCAAGCACTTTATCGAATCCGGGCGCTGCCGGATCAGTGATGTTAACGTTGGGATCGTTCCAGTGGTACAGGTGATGGAAGTGCCCCCATACACCCACTGCGATAACGCCGACCAGAATAAGCCCGACCCACATAAATTGGCTCATAGCTTCCCAGACACGTTTGATCACTGCATTCCAACCAGCGAAAGCCGTGATTTGCGCCGAAAGGAAAAACATGGCCATGAAGGCGATCCCGGTAAAGAACACAGAGTTGTGCAACCAGTTGGTCCAGAAGCGGGTTTTGTACTCATCGTCGCCAACCAGTGACCAGGCAAGGCAAACTACGCCGACCACCATCCCGATGATCAGGTTGCGTTTCAATTTGCCGTCAAATACGAATTGCGTATTCAGGTTCATATTGCAGAGTCGGCACAGGGCCGGAATTTTTTGATTTTGATTGCCAGGTTTACAGGGTCAGATTATTTGCCTGCAGGAGCAGCAGGCGCAGGAGCGGGAGCAGCCGTGGCGCCGGGAACCCTTTTAGGGCCCGTGGCATTGCCTTGGGCGGGCTTGTCAGAATCGTTGAAGGTGTTCGCCGTCTCGTCATAGGCCAGATTTTTAGACTTGGCCTGGAGCGAACGGATGTAATGAATGACCTGCCAACGCTCTTCGAAAGAGAGCTTGTCGGCATAGCTGCCCATCACGTTTTTGCCGTACATGATACCGAAATAATAGCGGCCGTTGCCGGCATTGATCATGTCGTCGGCCAGGAAGTTTTTCGGAGCGGCCGGGTATTTGGCGTTGGGTACAGTGACCAGCGGGCCCTGTCCGTCGCCTTTCACACCGTGGCAAACGCCGCAGTAAGTTTCATACAGCGGTTTGGCGCGATCAAGACCGACCTTTGTGATCGGAAACGGATTCTGAACCATTTCCTGCTCGCAGCGAAGGCGATCATCTTCCGTATTCTGATAATAGAAAGGAGCATGGCCGTTGACGGGCGCAGCAATTGCATTGGACGCGTTCTTGCCACGTACAATATCCAGTTCGTCGGCGCCGGCGTAATACACACCCGTGTAGCCGCGGGGAATCGTACCTTCTACCTTGCCTCGGGGCTGTGCCAGTTGTGCCACCGTAAACGTGTTGTCCTCATCGCCCCAGTGATTCCAGTAATAGTTGTTATACTGGTTTGCTTCGTAAGCGATGGAGTGAGCCATATCAGGCATGTATTCGTGGCCGGTTTTGTTTTTACCAGCCGGAGAACAAAGCGAAAACAGCCAGGCAAACAAGGCAATTCCCAGAATCGCACCAATTGCGTATTTCATCTTTTGAAAAATTAGAATCTGGATGTTAAAAAGGTGAAAGAATTCAATCGAATTCCGACACCAGTTAAAGGGTTTTGACGTTGATTTCGGCAGCGCCGGTACGGCCAAAGAAGCCTTTCAGGTTGTCAACCGTGTTATCGCCGGCACCGGTTACATCGAAAGCGATGCAGAATTTGTCGTCGGTAATCCGGTTATCAAGCGTCGGGTTTTTGGCGCCGGGCCACATGCCGCAGATCGTGTAAAAGGTCAGCGTCATGCCCCAGGCAGAAAACAAGACCGTCATTTCAAAGGTGATCGGAATGAAGGCCGGAACCGACCAGTACGGTTTGCCACCAAAAATGATGGGCCAGTCCGAGGTGAAAATCCAGGTCATCGCGCCGAAGCCAAACAACGCACCGATAGCGCCGTAGATGAATCCGAGATAGTGCAGACGGCTTTCTTTCAAGCCAAGTACAGGATCCAGCCCGTGTACGGGGAACGGCGTGAAAACGTCCATGATATCCAAATGGTCGGAATTGGCCGTTTTGACAGCGCGTTTCAGATCTTCCTCGTCATTGTAGAGTCCGTAGAGGACTTTGGTATTTTCAGCAGCCATTTATAAAGATGGTCTTAGTTGCTTAATGAATGAATTGAATCAGCAGGGTCTGCTTATTCTTCAGATTTTTTTGTCTCTGCCTTGGAGTGGCCGTGGTCGTGATGCGGTTTGGCATCCGGTCCGATAAATTGATCGCCAGCCACTTTCAGAATCGATTTAATCTCGGCAATAGCGACAACAGGCGCTACGCGGGTAAAAATCAAATAGCAGAAGAAGAACAGGCCGATCGTACCGGTGAAGATGCTGATTTCCACCCAGGTCGGGGAATAGTAACTCCAGGAGGAAGGAAGGAAATCACGGGCCAGCGTGGTTGCGATAATCACAAAGCGCTCGAACCACATACCCACGTTCACGACGATGGACAGGAAGAACGTCCACCAGATGCTGCGGCGAATGGAACGCACCCAGAAAAGTTGGGGGCTGACAACGTTGCAGAACATCATGCCGAAGTACGACCACCAGTAAATACCAAATACGCGGTTGTAGAAAGCAAATTGCTCGTACACATAGCCGGAGTACCAGGCGATAAACAGCTCGGTGAGGTAGGCCACACCAACGATCGTACCGGTAAGCACAATCACCTTGTTCATCGATTCGATGTGGTTCACCGTGATGTAGTCTTCAAGTTTGAGCACTTTCCGTGTAATAACCATCAGGGTCTGCACCATGGCGAAACCGGAGAAAATAGCGCCGGCAACGAAGTAGGGCGGGAAGATGGTCGTGTGCCAGCCGGGTACCACCGAGGTGGCAAAGTCGAAAGACACGATGGTGTGTACGGAAAGTACAAGGGGGGTAGAGATACCGGCAAGCACCAGAGAAAGCGCTTCCCAACGCTGCCAGTGCTTGGCGCTGCCCGTCCAGCCGAACGAGAAAATCTCGTACATTTTGCGACGGAACCCGCTTGCACGGTCGCGCACAGTGGCGAGGTCGGGGACAAGACCGGTATACCAGAAGAGCAGGGATACGGAGAAGTAGGTCGAGATAGCAAACACGTCCCACAACAAGGGACTGTTAAAGTTGACCCACAACGGCCCCCGCGTATTCGGGAAGGGGAAAATGAAGAACGCCAACCAAACGCGACCCATGTGGAAAATAGGGAACTGGCCGGCACAGATCACCGCGAAGATGGTCATGGCCTCGGCAGCACGGTTCACACCGGTACGCCAGCGTTGGCGGAAAAGCAAGAGGATTGCCGAGATAAGGGTACCTGCGTGACCGATACCGATCCACCAAACGAAGTTGGTGATATCCCAGGCCCAGTTGATGGTGCGGTTGGCGCCCCATTCGCCGATGCCTTTCCAAACCGTCCAGACAATGGCGAAAATATACAACCCGAGGAAAGCAGCCGACAGCGCGAAGGCGATAATCCACTCCCGCGTAGGTGCTTTTTCGGTAGGTACACACAAATCCTCCGTGATGTTATGGTAGGACTTGTTGCCCTCAATCAATACGTGCCTAACTGGCGCTACTGCTTGCGACATATCTTGAACTGGTGATTGTTATCAGCTAAAAAGTTCTTCATTGGCGTTACGCACTTTGGCCGAGTACTCGACGTTCGGGCGTACGTTGATTTCTTCGAGCACCTGGTAAGCCAGCGCGCCTTTTTTGAGTTTGCTCACTTCGCTGTCCGGGTTATTCACATTACCGAACACAATGGCGCCAGTGGGGCAGGCCGTCTGGCAGGCGGAGCGAACGTCGTTGTCGAGGATCGCACGGCCTTCCTGCTTGGCGGTCAGTTTACCTTCCTGTACGCGTTGGATGCAGAAGGAGCATTTTTCAATAACACCGCGGGACCGTACCGTAACATCGGGATTGAGCACCATGCGGGTGAGGTTGTCTGCGTAGAAGGGCTTGTCGTCGCCTTCGGCATGGAACACGCGCTCTTCGTTGGCGGGCCAAACGTCGGCGGTGGTGTAGTCAAGCCAGTTGAAACGGCGAACCTTGAACGGACAGTTGTTAGCGCAATAGCGGGTACCAATGCAGCGATTGTATGCCATCTGGTTGAAACCTTCCATCGAGTGGTTGGTCGCATTTACCGGGCAAACGTTTTCGCAGGGTGCATTTTCGCAGTGCTGGCACATCATCGGCTGATAAACCACTTTCGGGTTTTCGATATCGCCGTAGAAGTAGCGGTCGATACGCAGCCAGGTCATTTCGTGATGGCGGTGCACTTCTTTTTTACCCACGACCGGCACGTTGTTTTCGCTGACGCAAGCTACCTGGCAAGCGCCGCAGCCGATGCAGGCATTGAGATCAACGAACATGCCCCAGTGGACGCCGGCCGTGTACACATCGGTACGATCCGGATAGAGTGTCTGTGAGTTGAGGTGGTGGGATTCTTCGTGGAATTCCTCGAGTTCGCTGACCAGTTTGGGCAGTTCATTCAGGTTGGCGTGGAAAATAATCGAACGATCGGTCAAAGAACCCTGGAAGCCTTTCCAGCCGAGGGATTTTTCGTCCGCATTGATCACTTTGCCTTCTTCTTTGCCCATTGCTTGAACACCCATGGTGTGGTGGTGCTGCACACAGGCAAAATGCTTGTCGACCGAGCCGGTTTTCGTCAGCTTGGCATCTTTGGCATAATATTGAATCAGGCCGCCATCGATCGGGAGCCAGGGATTCACATCGACACCGTAGCCAACACCGCAGCCACCGGCCGTACGACCGTGGCCGAGGGCAATGGATACCGAGCCCGGCATTTGTCCGAAGTTGCGAACAACCGTGCAGACCAGTTTTTGACCATTGACTTCAACTTCGACATTGTCGCCATCGTTGAGGTCTTTCCAGCCGTTGATGTTGTTGATACCGTCCCATTCCACCGGAATATTGAGGTAGTTGCCCCATACCGTACGGGTGACGGGGTCGGGCATTTCCTGCAACCAGGGGTTATGAGCATATTGGCCGCCGCCGATATTGACGGTTTCGTAGAACGAAATTTCGAGTTCGGAACTGGCAGGTTGGGTTACGCCATCAGGGTTGAGCGAAACGGCAGTGCTGAACGAAACAGATTGCTCGACTGCCGGCGCTTCAAACACGCCGTCGTGGAGGCTCATGTCCCAGAATGCCGTGGGTGTACCGTATTGGGTCTGTTTTGCAAACAGATCGCTGGCCCAATGCGATTTCAGGTATTGGTAATAAGGCTGGTCGTCCTGACGGTTCAGGTTGGGGCTGTCAGCCCATTCCAGCAGGCTCAGTTCGGCCTGGCGGGTATTGAACAGCGGAGCAATGGTCGGCTGGATAAGGCTGTACTGACCGGCTTTCGGTTCAACGTCTCCCCAGGATTCCAGCAGGTGGTGAGTCGGGGCAGAATAGTTGCACAGGAGAGCAGTTTCATCCAGAATACCCGAGAACGAAACGCGGGTATTGACTTTGGCAAAAGCCGTTTTGAATTCGGCAGCGTTGGGCAGTTCGTAAGCCGGGTTGGCGCCCCATACGAATACGACGCTAACCTGACCCGAGTTCATTTCGGCGATCAGGCGAGCCATATCGCGTTCGTCGCCCTGGCGCTGGTTGGAAGCGCGGGTAAAATCAACGGTATTGTTCAGGTTGCCCAACACTTCGTTGATTTTGTTGACAAACATCTGCTCCATAATATTATTGGAGCCGGAAACGACCAGGGATTTGCCCTGGGCATTTTTCAGGTCGGCGGCCACTTTTTGAATGGCGGCAGCCGCTTTGTCATTGAGTTTCGGGCCGCCGGAGTTGCCGGTCAGCGCGTTGTACAATGCTACGATTGCAGCGCCCTGTTCGCTAGGTTTTACCAAAATGCGGTTGTCCGCATTCGAACCGGTCAGGGACATGTGGCTTTCCACTTGATAGTGGCGCGACATGCGCGCTCCTTTTGGGTTGCGAATCGTGCGGTTTTTTGCGTAGTCGCGGGCATATTCAACCGGGCTGATCCAGGTGCCGAGGAAATCGGCGCCAAAAGACACAATTACTTCAGCCTGGTCGAAGTGGTAGTTCGGAACCGCCCGAATGCCAAAGCTTTGCTGATTGGCAGCCAGCAACGCTGCACTGGAAACGGGGTCATAAGTGATGACCCGGGAATTCGGGTATTTGGCTTGAAACTCGCCCAGCGCCTTTTTGGCCGTGGGGCTCATATTGGTGTTGCTGATGATGCGGACCTGGCCGCCGAGTTGCAACTGGCCTTTGATTTTGCTATCGAGGTCGCTCCACGAAAGCGGTTTTACAACGCCATTATCGATCATACCGCCCTGTTTGATACGGCGCGTATCGTAGAGGCTAAGTACAACTGCCTGTGCGCGGGCACTGGTGCCACCGCCGGTGATATTGCTCAGGGTGTTGCCTTCGATTTTGATCGGCCGACCTTCGCGGGTTTTGACCAACACAGCGCAGTAATCACCGCCATTGGCAAAAGAAGAGGCGAAGTAATTGGCCACACCGGGTACGATTTCGTCCGGTTTGGTGACGTAGGGAATGGCCTTTTTGATCGGAATTTCGCAGGAAGCTGCAACGGTGGCAGCGCCCAGACCAAATCCGAGTAATTTCAAAAAGTCGCGGCGGCTAGCCGTCCACTGACCGTCTGATTCAGCAATGTTTTCGATGGAAAACTCCTTCTCAGCCGATTGCAGGAAGGATTCTTCCCGCATCAGATCTTCGGTGCTTACCCAAATGCCGTTATGGTGGTGCATATATTTTGTGATGTGTAATGTGCTAATGTGCAATGGTTGATCGGGGTGCGGCCGTTGCAATTTTTACAAGGCGAACACGGTTTTCTGGATCAATAGTGACATTTTTGGCATTCCAGACCGCCAATGTCTTCAACGGTTACTTTTTCGCGCGTACCATTTTTGAGTTCTTTATGGTAACGCTCGTACTGCTTGTAGTAACCGTTTTCCTTGAATTTGACTTCCGTTTCGCGGTGGCAATTGATACAGAAACCCATGCCGAGCGTGGCATATTGGTAAACTACATCCATTTCCTGCACCGGGCCGTGGCATTTTTGGCAGGCGATCTGGCCAACCGAGACGTGCTGGGCGTGATTGAAATAGGCATGGTCGGGCAGATTGTGAATACGTACCCATTCAATCGGGCCCTGGATACGGCCGTTAGAGTCATTTTTCAGCGCTTTCACAATGGCATCCCACTGCGAATTGACTTCCGAGCGGCCATTTTCGTCCATGGAGGTCAGGCTTTTGGCAGAGAGATACTCCTGGCCGATCCACTTCTTATACAGGTCTTCGATTTGTTTCTCCGACCAGGTATTGTAGTTGGGAATGTATTTGTTCTCGATCGGGTCGTAGCCGATAGAGGCAAAAATCTTGGTGATTTCGGACGTTCCGGAGATCGTTCCTTTTTCAACAGCCGCATGGCAGTTCATGCAGGTATTGGCTGCCGGGATCGAGGAGTGTTTCGAGCGGCGCGCAGAATCGTGGCAGTACTGGCAGTCGATCTTGTTGTCGCCAGCGTGGATTTTGTGGCTGAAATTGATCGGCTGATCCGGCTGGTAGCCTTGGGTGCGCCCCATTTGTGTGGCGTTGTCGACAGTTTTGTAGCCAAAAATAAGCGTGACTGCAAACACCATAAAAGCGATAAAGCCTTTGGAGCCGGTCAGTTGAGCCCAGCCTTTGTTCAACGGCTGCTCGCCTGCTTGTACTCGCGAGATGTTGCCCAGGTTGTCGATGATGCGCATCATGGCGAAAGCCAGGAGGCCAAGCAGGATGGCCAGACCCACAAACAGCCACATGTTGCCGCTGCCTTCACCGGCGGCTTTCGTCTCTCCACCGGGAGGAGGAGGAGGCGTATCCGGCGGGCGATTGATGTAGAGCAGGATACTTTCGATCTGCTCGTCGGTCAGGCCGGGGAAATTGTTCATGATTGTGGGCTTGTACTTGCTCCAGAGCTCGGTAGCACGCGGATGGCCTGCATCGATCATGGCCTTGGAGCCACGAATCCAGGAGTACAAGTCCTTTTTGGGATAGGCCGACCAACGATCCTCCACTCCGCCGAGTGCAGGACCGGTCATGTCGTCCTTCATATTTTTGTTGTGGCAGGCGGCGCAGTTGGCAGAGAAAAGATTTTTGCCTTCTTCGAGGGTTGGTGCGGCTTGAAGTTGGATAACGACAGCAGCAAAGAATACGAAAACCCAACAAATGCGTTTCAGCAACATATACGGAGTGGTAATTGATGTCAAAATCAAAACACGAAGGTTAATCTGGAAGCCTTTAAAACCCCGGTTTTTCCGGCTTGTCAGAGAATTGTCAGCGCAAAAATATTAACAGGTCCATTTTCACCAAACGAACTGTTAAAAAGGGGAGGTTATTTAGATGGACTTTAAATAGCAATGGTGATTTGGTGGTTAATAAAGCGTTAAGGGCGGCGCAAAGGTAGCCAACGGGGTAGCGTTTCCAAATCAAGTGAAAAAAATTTCAAACAAGGGTCCCTGCAAGTGAAGAAATAGCGTCTGTTGAGCCCCTCATGAAAGATTTGGGGCGTTTTTGGGGATGATATATATAGGTGTCAAAATCGCTGACGGCAGTTTGCCGGCTCTTGTGTGCCTTTGGCTTACCTTCGCCGCGAATTTTTGCCCGCCAGTCTTTCAAACCAAAAAAATTTATGGACGCAAACAGCCGTATCTACGTTGACTCCGAAATTGGACGTTTAAAAAAAGTCATCGTCCACCGCCCCGACGAAGGAATCGCCCGCATTACCCCCAAACGCGCAGGCGAATTGCTTTTTGACGATATCGTACACTTGCCCAACATGCAGGAAGAACACGACATTTTTGTCAATGTCCTCCGGGCATTTGTCGGCAAGGAAAATGTACTGGCCGTACGCGATTTGCTCGCAGAAAGTACCCGCGATGAAGAAAGCAAGTACGAAGTGATCAACAAGATCATCGATTTTGAAGAACTCCCCTACTCTTTCATCCCGCGACTGGCCGGACTTTCGCCCGAACAACTGGCCGATACCCTCATCACCGGCTATCTCGAACGAGAAGACCGCATCCTTTTCGACCCCATCCCCAACCTTATTTTTACGCGCGACATCGCTGTCACGGTCAAGGACCATGTGATCATTACCAAAGCCGCAAAAACAGCCCGCTTCCGCGAAAACTTCCTTACCCGTCTGATTTTCAGCAGCCACCCGCGGTTCCGCCGGCTCAAAGGCGAGGGTAAAACCATCAACCTCAACCGCGTCGACAAGTTTCCGCCCTCCAAACGCGGCGAAACCATCAGCATCGAAGGCGGCGATGTAATGGTGCTCAACAAAGACTTCCTGCTCATCGGATGCTCCGAACGCACCAACGAATATGCCTTCCAAATGCTCAAAAGTTACCTTTTTGACCGGGGCATCATCAAAAACGTGGTGCAGGTGAATATCCCGCAAGAGCGCACCTACATGCACATCGACACGGTATTTACCCAAATTAACAAAAACCACTTCGTCGCCTACCACCCGATCGTGAAAGAGGGTCTCGGCTCTTACGTCGATGTGCACCGCGCCAACGGCGAGACCATAGAATACCCCTGCCTGCGCGATTTTCTGCTGGCGGAAGTTAATCCGAACATGGAATTCATCTGGGCCGGCCGTGCGGAAAGCCCGTATCAGGAACGCGAACAATGGACCGACGGCTGCAACCTGGTCGCCCTGAAACCCGGCGTGGCCGTTACGTACGACCGCAACCCGGTGACAGAAAAGGCTTTCAAAGAATTCGGCTACAAGGTGATCGGCGCTGAAAAAATGCTGCGCGACATCGAAAACGGTAAAATCTCGCCCGAAAAGGTGGAAAATACAATCATCACCATACCATCCAACGAATTGTCACGCGCCCGCGGCGGAAGTCACTGCATGACCTGTCCGATCGAACGGGAGGAAGTCGAAACAACCTGATCCATGTACGCTCACGATTTTCAATTGCGCGTCCGCTATGGTGAAACCGACCAGATGGGCTACCTCTACTACGGCAACTACGCCCAGTATTTCGAGGTGGGGCGGGTGGAGACCATCCGTTCGCTGGGCCTCAGTTACAAAGAACTGGAAGAGGTCCACGGCATCTGGCTTCCGGTCGTCAACATGGACATGCGCTTTATCCGCCCGGCTTATTACGACGATTTGCTGACGGTACACACGGAAATCAGGGAGTTACCCGACCAGTACATCACCTTTCACACCGAGATTTTTAATGACAAAAAGAAAGTCATCAATGCCGGTCGGGTGAAACTTTGCTTTTTCGAAGCCGCCGCAAAGAAAGTAACCCAAGCCCCGGAATTTCTGCTCTCGAAGCTCAGGCCACATTTTGAATGAAAAAGAAACAATCCGGATTCGCCGATTTTATCGTTCGTGTCAAACGATACTTTACCGAGCATTCTCTGTGGCTGAGGGTGCTGGAATGGTCGAAAACGCATTCGCTTCCCGGCCTCAACAAAATTCCGATTTACAACATCATCGATTTCATCATCGATGAAACACGCAATGACGCCCTGAATACGCGCGCCAATTCGATGGCGTTCAGTTTCTTTATTTCAATCTTTCCGGCGATCATCGTACTGTTTACACTGTTGGCCTACACGCCTTTGTATCAGAATTTCGATGATGTGCTGTTCAACGGGATTCAGGATGTGATGCCCGGTACAGCAGGTAAAATGTTGTACAAAACCGTGGAAGACATCATTACCATTCCAAGGAGCGGGCTATTGTCGATCGGTTTTTTCCTCGCGATCTGGTTTGCCTCCAACGGCACCCTGTCCATGATGCACGGACTGGAAAAGGAGTATCGTTCGGCCTTTAAACGCCGCACTCCGCTTGAAAAACGCCTGATCGCCATTCAATTGACGTTTTTTCTGGCCTTGATTCTCGTTGCCTCGGTCATTTTCGTCATTCTGGGCAACACCATCCTCAACTACATTTTTTCGTTTGTCAAAGCCGACTGGCTGACGCGCTGGATGATTTTCAGTTTCCGATGGGTGGTCGTTTTTATGCTCTTTTACGCGGGTATCAGCACGATTTATCGCTATGGCGCTTCCACCCGACGCCCCATCAAGTTCTTCAACCCGGGCTCGATGCTGGCCACGCTGCTGTCGATCCTGACTTCGTGGGGGTTTTCTTTTTACGTCGATAACTTCGGCAATTACAACAAGTTATACGGCTCCATCGGCACCCTGATTGTCCTGATGGTCTGGTTGCAAATCAACTGTCTGATCATTCTCATCGGTTTCGAACTCAACGCCAGTATCGTGGTTTTGCATGCCCGGCGGCAGCGCAAACAGGATCAGGAGGATGAGGAGGAAGAAAGCGAGGACTAGGACGTTGTTTGTCTTTGAGTAAAAATGAAAAGGGGGCATTGCCGATGGCAACGCCCCCTTTTCGATTAGTGTTTCACCTTTCTATACCCATCGGGTTATTTCACCGCCAAGACGCGAAGACGCAAAGGGTTCGCTAATTTCTAAGCGTCTTTGCGGTAAAATGTGCCAGTGGGTATTGGCGCCTTATTTTTTATCCTGCAGCATCAGGTCGAATTCGGTGCGGCGGTTGGCAGCACGGCCTTCGGCCGTTTTGTTGTCGGCAACCGGCTTGGTTTGGCCGTAGCCGGCATGGGTCAGGTGATTGGCAGCAACGCCTTTGCTGACGAGGTAGTCGTAGCAGGCTTTTGCGCGGTCTTCCGACAATTTCTGGTTGACGGCGGCGCTGCCCGTGTTGTCGGTATGGCCACTGATGTTGAGGTGGTATTCGGGATATTTGATCAGCACGGCAGCCACATCGTCGAGCACTTTTTTCGATTGGGGCAGCAGCACGGCCTTGCCCGTTTCAAACTGAACGGCTTTGACGGCCAGTTCCACTTTGGCTTTGTCTTCCACTTTCATTTCCGGGCAGCCTTTGTTGGAGGCGGGGCCGGGTTTGTCGGGGCAAACATCGTCGCGGTCGATCACGCCGTCGCCGTCGCGGTCCGGGCAGCCTTTATTGGCCATGGAACCTTTTTCGGTCGGGCACATGTCTTCGCTGTCGGTGATGCCGTCGCCGTCGCGGTCCGGGCAGCCACCCATGGCGGCGGTACCGGCTTCACGCGGGCATTTGTCTTTGGTGTCGGCGATGCCGTCGCCGTCGGTGTCCGGGCAGCCATTGAACGCGGCTTTGCCGGGCTGGTCGGGGCATTCGTCGGCGTTGTCGGCGATGCCGTCGCTGTCGCGGTCCGGGCAGCCGCCGAGCGAAACGACGCCAGCCAGATCGGGGCATTTGTCTTCGCTGTCTTGCACGGTGTCGCCGTCGCGGTCGGGGCAACCCATAGCGGAAGCGACGCCCGGCACATCGACGCATTTATCCGCTACGTCGGGGATGCCGTCTTTGTCGGTGTCTTTCGGTTTGTCGTCCGGATCGTTGCCCCAGTGGTAACGAATGCCGATGCCGTGGTGCCAGCCATCGAGGCGGTTGCTGGCCGGACGGTATTGCGTTTGGGCCGTGATCAGGAAGTTGCGGGAAAGGCGGATATCGAAACCGGCGCCGAGCGGAATATTGAAATCGATATCGTTGTCATTGGTATTCCACAAGCCGCCGAAGCCGTAATGCAGGAACGGATTGAACACCGCCTTGTGACCGAACACATGGTGTTGCATCATCACGTCGAGGTTCAGGATGGTTTTGTCTTCATCCGGATTGGTAGCGGCATTGGGCAGGTGAGCAACGCCAAATTTGAGCGGTACGACCAAAAAAGTGCGGCTTGCGATGCGGTTGTAGTAGGCCGCTTCGACGCCCCAGTCTTTGGCTTCGGTCCAGATATCGCCAAAGTTTTTGGAATCCGGACGCGGCGTTTCATAGTTGTAAAAATTGTAGCGCAGGGCAAGGCCATGCTTGGGTTGGGCTACCGACAATTGCGGCGTGCAAACGAACAGCCCGATTGCCAGAAAAAGGATAGTCAAAATGCTTTTCATACAAATAGAAATTGGTTGCCTGTAATGATTTTTGAAGTGCAGTAAAAGTACGCATGAACCGCTATTTGCCAACAAACAATACCCTTATCGGGCAGAATTATTGTCAAAATTGAGGAAAACTTAATCCTGGGTTTATTTAACCGGAACCAAAGCGCCGTTTGCAACGCGATTCAAAATCCTGTGGACGCAACAATTCCGGCTCCGTCACTGTTTTTGCCAACCTATGAACGATCCACGGCAAATTTCCACCCTCGGCGCCCTGCGCGCCAGCGGCTATCAACCGCGCTCCATCAAGGACGAACTGCGCAGCAACCTGATGGGCAAAATCCGTAACAACGACAATATTTTCCCAGGCATCTACGGCTTCGACGACACCGTCCTCCCGGATGTCGAACGCGCTATCCTGAGCCGCCACAACATCCTGTTGCTGGGCTTGCGCGGGCAGGCCAAAACCCGCATCGCGCGCATGCTCGTCCATCTGCTCGACGAATACATCCCCGTCGTGGCCGGCTCCGAACTCAACGACGACCCGCTGGCGCCGATCAGCCGGTACGCAATCGACCTCATCGCCGAACATGGCGACCAGACCCCTGTAAACTGGCTGCACAGGAACGAACGGTACGTGGAAAAACTGGCCACTCCCGACGTCAGCATTGCCGATTTGGTGGGCGACGTCGACCCGATCAAAGCCGCCAACCTTCGACTCCCCTATTCCGACGAGCGCGTCATCCACTTCGGACTGATTCCACGAGCGCATCGTTGTTTGTTCGTTATCAATGAGTTACCCGACTTGCAGGCGCGTATTCAGGTTTCCCTGTTCAACGTGCTGCAGGAAGGCGACATGCAAATCCGCGGGTTCAAACTCCGCCTGCCGCTCGACGTCGAGTTCGTGTTTACGGCAAACCCCGAAGACTACACCAACCGGGGCAGCATTATTACGCCGCTCAAAGACCGCATCGAAAGCCAGATCACGACCCACTACCCTACCGCCCGCGACATCGGGCGCCGCATCACCGAGCAGGAAGCGCGTATTTCAAAAGATCAGCGCGAAAAAATCGCCATTCCCGATGTATTGAAAGAACTGATCGAAGAAATCGCTTTTGTGGCCCGCGACAGCGAGTTTGTGGATAAAAAAAGCGGCGTGAGCGCTCGCCTCACCATCAGCGCCTACGAAAATCTGTACTCCGCCGCCGAACGCAGAATGTTGCGCAACGGCGAAAAATCCACTACTGCCCGGCTGGGCGATTTCTGGGGTGTTATCCCGGCCATCACCGGGAAAATCGAAATGGTGTACGAAGGCGAACAGGAAGGCGCCTACGCCGTAGCGCTCAACCTGATCGGCGCGGCGGTGAAAAATGTGTTCCTGCAATATTTTCCCAACCCCGGCAAACTGAAAAAAGGTCAGGAGCGCGACCCTTACGGCGTCATAAAAGCCTGGTTTTCAGCAGGAAACGTGACCGATCTTTTAACCGATCTCCCGGCGAAAAAATACGTGGCCGAACTGGATCAGGTGGCCGGATTGCGCAAACTCGCCGAGACCGCCAAACCGGAGGAAACCGATCTCCCCGCATTCATGGAACTCGCGCTGCACGGATTGGCCGAGTTCGAGGTGCTCAACAAGGAAGTGGTGCAAAACCGCTGGACTTTCCGCGATTTCCTTACCGGCAATTTGCGCGACGATGACGAAGACGTCGACATGCGCGATTTATTCAACTGAGTAAATCATCGCTGGTTTTGATGACATACGCTAATTTTGGAGGCCGGCTTGCAGGATCAATGCAAGCCGGCCTTTCCATTTCTTTCACAAAACCCAACCAACGTTCCATCATGTACGGTCAATCACAAGGCGGCGGCTTCCGCCTGTCCCCGAAATTGCTCATCGCCCTGGTTATGGCCGGCTTTGCCCTGTTCCGCTATTTTGCCAGCAGCCAGACCAACGACGTTACCGGCGAAACACAGCACATCAACATGTCGCCCGAACAGGAAATAGCCATGGGCCTCCAAAGCGCCCCGGGCATGGCACAGGAATTCGGCGGTCTTAGCAGCAACAGCCAGGCAACCGCGCTGGTCAAACAGGTCGGCCAGCGTGTTGTGGCCAATTCAGCGGCCAAAAACACCCCGTACCAGTATGATTTTCACTTGCTCGCCGACCCCAATACCATCAACGCTTTCGCGCTGCCGGGCGGTCAGATCTTTATCACAGAAGGACTTTTGATGCGGCTTACTTCCGATGGTCGCACCATCGACGAAGACATGCTTGCCGGCGTACTAGGCCACGAAGTGGGCCACGTCGTAGCACGGCACAGCGCCGAAAAACTGGCGCAATCCGAACTGGCTCAGGGACTTACGGGCGCCGTTACGATGGCGACCTACGACCCCGGCAATCCCAACAGCGGCGCTTACATCGCGCAGACGGTCTCCAATATGATCCAGCTGAAATACGGACGCGACCAGGAATTACAGAGCGACGAACTCGGCGTCCGGTTTATGCTCGAAGCGGGTATGGAACCCGAAAAACTGATCGACGTGATGGAAGTGCTCAAACAGGCCGCCGGTCCTAACCGCACGCCGGAGTTCCAAAGCACTCACCCCGACCCCGGCAACCGCCAGGAACACATCCGGGCGGCTATCGCCAAATACAAACACTAAAACAGGTAATACGTAATAATGGCAGCAGGCGGCGTCAGGGAAAAATCCTGCGCCGCCTGCTGCTATTATTGGTTTAATTCTTCACATCCACAGGCAGGCGGAGCGGGCGGTTGGCGATCTCCCAGGCGGTGTAAAACGCCAGTTGGGCGCGTTTGGCCGCGGCGGCGTGGTTGATCTTGTCGGCCGTGTCGGTGGTTTTGTGGTAATCGGGGTGTGTCCCGTTGAAGTAAAAGATAGCCGGGATCCCGCGTTCTGCGAAATTGTAGTGGTCGCTGCGCTCGTAAAAATGGTTGGGATCGTCCTTTGCGTTGTAGCGGTAGTCGAGTTCGAGTTTGGTGTATTGCTTGTTGACGTCTTCGTTGATCTGGTGCAAAGCCGAACTCATGCGATCCGAACCGATCACATAGACGTAGTCAGGATTGTTGGCATGGCGCTCATCCACGCGGCCTACCATGTCGATATTGATGTCGACGACGGTTTTGTCGAGCGGGAAGAGCGGAAACTCCACGTAAAACTTGGAGCCGAGCAAGCCCTTTTCTTCTCCGCAAACCAGCATGCACACCACGGTGCGTTTGGGGCCTTTGCCTTGTTTTTTGGCTTCGGCGAAAGCATGGGCAATTTCGATGACCGAAGCGGTGCCCGAAGCATTGTCGTCGGCGCCGTAAAAGATGCGGGTGCTGTCGGACATGCCCAGGTGGTCGTAGTGCGCCGTGACGAAAACGAACTCTTTTTTGAGTTTTTCGTCGCTGCCCTCGATAATACCCACCACGTTGACGCCTTCCAGCCGGCTGCTCTCCTTGTCGAGGCGCGCTTCCACATTGGTCTTGATTTTCAAGGGTTTGAAGCTGCCGCCGGAGCGCAATTCAGCCAACGCGTTTTCCGCCTTCTCCGATTTTTTGCCCAGAATGGCCGCCGCCACTTCGGGCGATACGAAAAGGCTGTTGACGTATTCTTTGTCGGCGCCGGCGCTCTGGGTGTCGGCAGGTTTCCAGCCGTAGGTCGACAACAGTTTTTTGTTGGATTTCAGATTTTCGGCAATGTTCGGGTCGATGATAAAAACCATCGTTGCGCCTTTTTGCTTGGCAATACGCACTTTTTTACGCCAGTCGAGCGACCAGGGCGAGCGGAATTCGTTGCCGGTGATGAGCGATTTTCCCGCGTTGTCGAGCGGTTCGCCATCATAAAAAATGACGGCTTTGCCGGTCACATCGGTTTTGCCGTAGTCGCTGTACTTGGGGTCGTCGATGCCGTAGCCGATGAACACGACCTCTTTCAGGTCAACTTTCGGGGTAGCGGCATTGTACGTGGGGTACACGTAGAAATCCTGCCGGCTTTTGAATTCGCGGTCGCCGACTTTCAAGCCTATGTCTTTCCAGCTGTCGCGCTGAAGGAGCACTTGCTGGAAGTACGAGTTGCGGTCGCCTTTGGTGGGCAAGCCAAAACTTTTGAACTGGCTGGCAATAAAATCGGCCGCTTTTTGCTGGCCCGGCTGGCCGGTTTCGCGGCCCTGCATTTCGGGGGATGCCAGACCGTCGATCAGGGTTTTCAGCCGTTCGGCAGTGATCATCTGGGCAAAAGGAGCGGGGTCGGGCGGCATGGGCGCCACCTCGGGTTCGTGGGGATTGGTTTTATTGTTCTGGGCAAACAAGGTGGCGCCTGCCAACAACAGTACCAGGGAAAAATGAAATTTCATTTTTATAAAAATATGATGCTGAATAAATTATACACAGGCAATTTTCTCAACCCGCCGGGCGTGCCGGCCGCCTTCGAAGTCGGTGGACAGAAACACGCGCACCATGGCCTGGGCGAGAATTTCGGGTACGAAACGGGCGGGCAGTGCGATGACATTGGCATCGTTGTGTTGTCGCGCAAGGGCGGCAATTTCCTCCGTCCAGCAAATAGCGCAGCGAATTTGCTGGTGTTTGTTGGCCGTAATGGCCACCCCGTTGGCGCTGCCGCAAAGCAGTACGCCTTTTTCCGCCTGGCCGGACTCCACGGCCGAAGCCACGGCGTGAGCGAAGTCGGGATAATCGACGGAATCGGGGGAGTGCGTGCCAAAATCGAGCACCATGTGGCCCTGGGCCTGCAGCATCGCCACGATTCCTTCCTTGTACTGAAATCCGGCGTGGTCGCAACCAATGGCTATTGTCATAACGAATTGGACTGTTTGAAAGTGAGGCCTGAGGCAGGCAAAAATTGCGGCTGCAAAGATAGCCGTTAGGGTGAAAAAGGGGGTTTGCTGATTTTGGACGTTCGACGAGTAGCGGCTTCCGGAACCGGGGCGTACATTTATGGCGCTTTTTTTAAAAACAGCAATAGCGTATTTATGATCAAAAATATTTTTCTGGCACTCTCCCTTTTGTTGTCAGTATCCGCCGTTTCCGCTCAAAATCCCTCCGACTGGCGCGCCAAACTCTCGCCCGAGCTAAGATCCGCGTTCGATCGCAACCAAACTGCCGACGTTATTGTCGTATTCCGCGATCAGGCCGATTTGTCCGGCGCCCGTCAGCTGCATGGCAAAAACGCCCGCTCCCGATTCGTTTTTAACCGGCTCCAGCAAACTGCGGAGCGCAGCCAGGTCAACGCCCGCCGCATCCTCCGCCAGCGCGGCGCCGTTTCGAACAGCTACTACCTGGTCAATGCCATCTCGATCGAACAAGCAGACGGCGAAATCCTCCGCCAGATGGCCGAACTGCCCGAAATCAAGAGCATCTCGCTCGACCCCTGGGTGCAAATGCCGCCGCCTTTTGTCGAAGACAATGTCGCGACCCAGCGCAATACCATCGAATGGGGCGTGGAAAAAATCAATGCGCCCGCTGTTTGGTCGCTGGGCTACACCGGTCAGGGCATTACCGTCGGTGGCGCCGATACGGGTTACGAATGGGGCCACCCGGCCATCCAGTCGCACTACCGGGGCTGGAATGCCAGCGGGCCCGCCGACCACAACTACAACTGGCACGACGCTATTCACGACCTCAGCCCGCTCAACGGTGATACCACCAACAACCCGCTCAACAACCCCTGCGGCCTGAATTCCGGACAGCCTTGCGACGACAACAACCACGGCACCCACACGATGGGCACCATGGTGGGCGACGACGGCGCCGGCAACCAGACCGGCGTGGCGCCCGGCGCCAAATGGGTCGGCTGCCGCAACATGGAACGCGGCTGGGGCAAACCCTCCAGCTACATCGAATGTTTCGAGTGGTTCCTGGCGCCCACCGACATCAACGGCCAGAACCCCGACCCGACCAAATCGCCCGACGTCATCAACAATTCCTGGTACTGTGCCGATATCGAAGGCTGTACCGATCTGACAATCAACGAATTGCTTCGCACTGCCGTCATCAACCTGAAAGCCGCAGGCGTGGTGGTCGTAGTATCCAACGGCAACAACGGCGGTATCTGTTCCACCACCGACGGACCGCCGGCCTATTTCGAAGAAAGTTTCAGCGTGGGCGCTACCCGCTCCAACGATACCATTGCCGGATTCAGCAGCCGCGGCCCGGTGATCATCGACGGAAGCCTCCGCAACAAGCCCGACGTCTCGGCGCCAGGCGTCAGCGTGCGCTCCTCGATTCGCGGGGGCGGCTATGCCAATTTCAGCGGTACGAGTATGGCTGGCCCGCACGTGGTAGGGCTCGTAGCGCTTATGTTTTCTGCCAATCCCGACCTGCGCGGAGAAGTGGAAACTGTTGAAGATATCATTGAACAAACCTCGGTTTTTCTCGCCGACACGATCGATTGCAACCCCACTTCGCTCGGCGCCTCCCGCCCGAACCACGCCTATGGCTGGGGACGCGTCGATGCCCTGGCAGCCGTAAACGCGGCACTCTCGGTCGATACCGGACAGCCGCTCGCACTGTCGGCCCAGGCAAGCGTTTCGCCCAATCCGACCAGCGACGAAGCCCTGTTTTTACTTGAAAATTGTCAGGGAAAAACCACGATCAACCTGTACTCCGTCAATGGCCAGCGCCTGCTGTCGGAACATTTCGTACCCAAAAACCGGGAGTTGCACCCCGTTTCGCTCCGCCAGCTGCCGGCCGGGGTTTACCTCTACGAAATCACTTCGGAAAACGGCTCCATGTCGGGTAAAATCGTGAAACAATAAGGATCGCGTAGATGTACAAGATCGATATGCATACCCATCTCCTGCCGGAGAAACTACCCGATTTTGCCCAAAAATTCGGCTACGGAGAATTTATTCATCTGGATCATCATCGTCCGGGCTTTGCCCGGATGATGAAAGGTGAAACGTTTTTCAGGGAAATAGCCGCGAACTGCTGGGACCCCAAAATACGCATCGACGAATACCTGAATTACCGGACGCCGGTTCAGGTCGTTTGCACGATACCGGTCATGTTTTCCTACTGGGCCAAAGCGACAGACTGCCTCGATCTGTCCCGCTTTCTCAACGATCACCTGGCCGGTATCGTGGACGACTACCCCGAGCACTACATCGCGCTCGGCACCATCCCCATGCAGGATACCGACCTGGCTATCAAAGAGTTGCATCGTATCAAGGAATTGGGTTTCCCGGGCATTCAGATCGGCTCCAACGTCAACCAGAAAAATCTGAATGAGGAAGTTTTTTTCCCGATTTTCCAGGCCTGTCAGGAACTCGACATGGCCATTCTTGTGCATCCCTGGGAAATGATGGGCGAAGAACTCATGCGCAAATACTGGCTGCCCTGGCTGGTCGGCATGCCCGCCGAGACCAGCCGCGCCATCTGCTCCCTGCTTTTCGGGGGGGTGTTCGAGCGGCTGCCTGATATTCGCTGGTGTTTTGCCCACGCCGGCGGGTCGTTCCTGCCCACCATCGGTCGCGTTCAGCACGGATTTGATTGCCGCCCCGATCTGGTTGCCATCGACAACCCCGTTCCTCCACGCCATTATCTCGGCAAATTCTGGATCGATTCAGCCACACACGATCCTGCCCTGTTGCGCTATGTGCTCGATATGGTTGGCGACGACAAGGTTTGCCTGGGAACGGACTACCCGTTCCCGCTCGGCGACCTGGAAATTGGCAGGTTTATCGAGGAAATGAACCTGCCTGAAAGTACGGTCGAAAAGATTTTTTACAAAAATACTCTGAAGTGGCTGTACGGGGAAAAAGAAGGGTAATGTCCTAATTTTCAATCCATTACCCCCCATCGTCGATCAACTTTCCGTTGATGACGCGAATGATGCGTGCCGGGAAATTTTGGAGAATGCGGTAGTCGTGGGTGGCACAGAGGACGGAGGTGTTGTGTTGCTTTGCGAGGTTGCGCAGGAGCAGGAGTACGTCGTCGCTGGTTTCGGGGTCGAGGTTGCCGGTCGGTTCATCGGCCAGCAGGAGCGCGGGGCGATTGAGCAGAGCACGGGCAATAACGACCCTTTGTTGTTCGCCGCCTGAGAGTTCGAAAGGCATGGCGTGGCGTTTATTGGTCAGGCCGACGGCTTCCAGTTCTTCTGCCACACGCTGACTCATTTCAGCCTCGTCTTTCCAGCCGGTTGCGCGCAGGACAAAAAGCAGGTTGTCTTCGACGTTGCGGTCGGTCAGCAGGTTAAAATCCTGAAACACGATGCCCAGTTTGCGGCGCAACAGGTGAACGGAGCGGCGGTTGAGCGTACGCAGATCGTGACCGGCCACCTCGCCATGGCCATTGTCGAGCGGCAAGGCGCCGTACAAGGTTTTGAGCAAACTGGATTTCCCGCTACCCGTTTTCCCGATCAGGTAGGTAAATTCTCCCTCCGCGATGGTCAGATTGATCTGGTGTAACACTGTGCTTCCGTCTTGCTGGTGCACATCGGCATTGGTAAGGCGAACGATATTTTTCAAAGCAAAAAAGATTGGTCAGTCAAGCCCTTGACGGGTGTGCAAAAGTGCAAATTTTGGCTCAGTTTCCCTGCAATACCTGTGCGAAGGGCGAAAGATCAGGTTTTACTTTTCGAGGTCTTTTGCGTTCGTATTCCAGTATGGCCTGGCCAAGTCTGGCCAGGAAAGGGAACCCGGTTTCGTCGTAATCATATTTTCCATCGTTGAAAATTCCGTCGCTGTTGCAACGGATGAATATACCCGGAGAATACTCGCATGGCATCGTTCGTTATTACAGCAGAAAAGCCGGGGTGAATTTTCACGAGAAAATTCGCAATAAATTTCGTGGCAACCCGGTTCTGTGCACGTACGCATTACCCAAATTTGCAACCAAAAAAATTTCAACCATGAAAATGCTCCGCCCCATTGCCATGCTGCTGGCCCTCGCCAGCCTTACCAGTTGTTTCAATATCACCGAAGAATTCTGGTTCAACAAAGACCGTTCGGGTCGCTACCAAATGACCTTTGATGTACCTGCCGCCGAAAGTTTTATGGGTATGTTCCAGGCCATGCAGCAGGCTTCGGACTCCACCGGCAAAAACGAATTGCGCGACACGGTTCTCAACATGGCTTCCCTGCCCGATTCCATCAAACGGCGCCTGCCCTACCCTGCCCTCGCTGACCGCACCAAAATTGCCGTGAGTATGAAGCAAAAAATGCAGTTCTCTTTCATGCTTGATTTCAAAGACGTGGAAGAAGTCAACCGTTTCTGGGACAACTTTTCAAGACTCGATTCGGTCAGCGGCCCCGGCAATTCCGGCGAACTGGGTGGCATCGCCGCCATGCACAACACCCTCAACAGCATGAAAAACAGCGTGCATTGGGAGGGCAAACAACTTGTGGTCAATTACGAATCCGCCGACAAGCCCACTCCTGGCATGGATAATCCCATGCTCGAGATGAAGAACAATCCGATGCTTAAATTGATGTTTGCCAATAATACCTATTCACAAGTCTTTCATTTTGAAGGAAAAGTGAAGAAGGTGTCGGGCAAAAACATCAAAAAAGACGGACGGACCGTGACCGCAACCTACCCCCTGTCGGATGTGATTACCCATCCTGAAACGCTCACCTGCAGCATCAAAATGCGCAAGTAAAGCCTGTAACTCACGATTTCCGCACCTCACTCGGCGAGATGCCGAATGCATCCTTGAAGGCCTTGGAAAAATAGGCAGGGCTGTTGAAGCCGACGTCGTAGCAGATTTCGGAGACATTGCCCGTGCCCGCTTCCAGCATTTCCTTGGCGCGTTGCAGGCGGAAATTACGGATAAATTCCACCGGCGGCTGATCGATCAAGGCGGTCAGTTTGCGGTGCAACTGGCTTCGGCTCATGCCTACCTGGGTGGCGAGTTCTTCCACGCTGAACTGCTCGTCGCCCAGGTGGGTATCCAGGCTTTCCTGCACGCGTTGCAGAAATCGCTCGTCGGCAGAAGTCAGGGCTATTTCCCTGGGTTTCAGCACCATAGTTCGACTGAACTGTTTGCGCAGGCGTTCGCGTTGCGCCACGAGGTTGTGCGCTCGAACCAGTAATTCCCGGGTGTCGAAAGGTTTGGTCAGGTAATCGTCGGCGCCGGTTTCAAGGCCCTCGATCCGGCTGTCCAGCCCGGCTTTGGCAGTGAGCAGGATGACCGGGATGTGACTGGTGCGCTCGTCCGTTTTGAGGGCGGCACAGAGCTGATTGCCGTCCATTTCAGGCATCATGACGTCCGAAATGACAAGGTCAGGAATGTGTTCGAGGGCTGCTTCGAAGCCCAGGCGGCCGTTGCCGGCAATGACCACTCGAAAATCGGTCTGCAACTGGTCGCGGATGAACGTTTGCAGTTCCGCATTGTCCTCCACGACGAGGCACAGCGGCAGCGAATCTCCTTCCAAAAATGGACTGGCCAGCGCGGGCGAGGGTGCGGTCTCGGCAGCAGCCGGTTTTTCCGGTATAAAAGCGGCGGCAGGGGCCGTTTCAACAATATCCTCAGGGGCGAACATGCCCCACCCGACCGGAAGTTCCACCTGAAAAACAGCGCCGGCGCCCGGGCTGCTTTCCACCGCGATGGTCCCTTTGTGCAGCGCAACCAGTTCTTTTACCAGCGCCAGACCGATGCCGGTCCCTTTGTCGCCCGTGTTTTCTACCTGGTAGAACCGTTCGAATATTTTATCAAGGTCCTCGGGGGCGATGCCTTTTCCGTTGTCGCGGACCGATAAATAAAGCCGGTCGTCGCGGACCTCTGCTTTAAACACCACCTCTCCGCCATCCGGCGTGTGTTTGAAGGCGTTGGAGAGCAGGTTGGACGCAATTTTTTCCAGTTTATCGCGGTCGAACCAGGCCAGCGCCGATTCAGCCGGCAGTTCGATGCGATAATGGATATTGTTTTGCTCGGCCATACTGTCGAAGGCATTGCCCAGCACACGGAGCGTTTGGGCAATATCGCCGCGGCTGACCGACAAGCGCATTCTGCCGCTTTCGATCTTCGACAGGTCGAGCAACTGATTGACCAGATCAAGCAGCCGGGTCGCGTTGCGGCGGATGCCGTTCAATTCTTTTCCCGGGATGGTCAGCTCCGACTGCCCGGGCGCGTCGCGCAGCCATTTTTGAACAGGCCCGAGTATGAGCGTGAGCGGCGTTCGAAATTCATGGCTGATATTGGCAAAAAACGAAGACTTGACCTGATCGAGTTCGCGCAGCCTGCTGGCTTCGGCCTGCTCCAATTGCAAATTGAGGTCCAGCTCTTTTTGCCTGATTCTCTGTCGGTTGCGCACAAACTGAAAAAAGACGATCACGGCTAAAAGCACGGCCAGGGCGCCAAACAAGAGCAGGCGCTGGTTCTGGATCTGCACCTGGTTTTCCGCAATCTGCGCTTTTTGTTTTTCCGTCTGATACTGTGCTTCCACCTCGGCCACTTTTCGCGTGTTGTTCTGTTTGAACACCGAGTCTGCGACAGTCACATACTTTTTATACCATGAATAAGCCAGTCCCGGCTGGTTCAATTTTTCGTAAGCCTCGGCAAACGCCCGGTAGTACAACTCCCTCACCCCGTCGAGCTGCATGTCTTCCACAATGACATAACCTTCTTTGGCAAGTTCAAGGGCGCGGGTCGGGTTGCCGGTTTTGGCGTAAGCGGAACTCAGGTTGACGATCGGATAGGTCAAATGCGACCGATTATTCGCCTTTTCAAAATATATCTTGGCTTTTTCCAGCCAGTCGATCGCCTCGTTGAAGCGGTTAAAATCCATGTACGAGTTGCCCAGGTTGTTGCAAAGCATACCCGCCTGGTTAAAACTGTTGTACTTATTGGCAAGATCGAGGCCGAGGCGCGTGTACTCCTCTGATTTGGGCAGGTCTTTCATCCGTCCGTAAACAGATGCCAGGTTGACGTAGCAGGGGATGAGCTTTTTCTCAAGACCGAGTTTCTGGCGGATCTGGAGGGCAAGCTCAAAATGCTCGATGGCTTTGTCGAAGACATTGTTGTCGCTGTAAATCTGCCCGATATTGTTGTGGTTGATCGTCATTGGGAACGGGTCGCCCCCCATTTGTTCGTCGATGCGAATCGACTCCTGATAATACACGATTGCCGAATCGGTCCGCCCCATATCCGCCCAGGCATTGCCCATGTTGGATATGGCCGAAGACTGCTCTTTCCGGTCTTTCAACTGGATAAAAATCTGCAATTCCTTGCGGTAAAGTTCGAGGGCATCTTTTGGCTGTGAGGCATCCAGGCAGGCGTTGGCCCTGATGTGGAGCGCCATGGCGTGACCTTTCTGGTAGTTTGCCCGGGTGGCCATCGTTTCAATCGAATCGGCGTAGCGATTGCCGAGATCGGGATTGCCGTAGCAGTTTTCCAGGGCAATGCGATAGTAGACATCGATTTTCTTTGAGGGATCAGGTTCAGCCTGAAAAACACGGCGCAAACTATCGACATAGGATGCATCCTGTGCAAGGCAGGAATTAATAACGCCTTGACAAACAAGCACTAACAGAAAGATTGTTCTCATTACTCCGGTGTTTTCATTTACCACTCTAAAAATAGTCAATTTTTAGAATCGAAAGAAAAAACAGGCGCCGAATGTGCAACACACCCGGCGCCTCAGGGTATACGACGTGTTATGCTTTATTTTATCCCGCTAAGACGCGAAGACGCAAATGGTGCTCGTATTTCTTTGTGTCTTAGCGTCTTAGCGGTATTAATGGAGTTATTTAATGATCACCAGCGGACTGGTTTTAAGCCCCCTGGACGTACGAATATCGACCCAGTAATGCCCCGCGGGATATGCAGCCACGGGCAAGGCGAACTGATGCGCCCCTGCATCCATCGTGCCTAGCGCCAGCGAGCAGAGCGTTTTACCCGTGGCGTCGAGCAGACTGATCTGTACGGGCGAAGCATACAGCAAGGAAAAATCGATATTCGCCCGGGTCGTAGCCGGGTTCGGTGAAATCCGAAACTCCGACAGGCCCGAATATTGCTCGGCAGTCGCGCTGGCCGCGCCGTCGAACTTTAAAATACGACCGCTGGCCAGTTCGCTGACATAAATATTGCCCTGCGCATCGATGGCCATACCTGGCGAATAAGTGATATTTTCGATCACGGCTTCCTTCGAGCCATCCGGATGAATGCGCCAGACTTTCCCCGAGTTCGGGGCTATGTTGAAAATGGAAAAGTCGAACGTGCCGAACTGAAGGGCGTATAAATTGCCCGTAGCGGCATCCAGCGCCAGATCGGTCAGCATGGTCAGCCCCGTATGCAAAGGGGTGACAACGCCGTTGGCGCTCACGTCAAAAATCGAGGCGGAGCCTTCCAGAAACGGGAAGCCGGTCAGGTTGCAGACATAAAAACCGCCGTCGGGGCGGGCAATGATGCGGGTCGGTACTGCATCGATAAAAGGCGGACCCACGGGCGTCGGGTTGGCGATTGGGTCGAATTTACAAAAGACCGTATGCTGCCCGCTACCGGCTGCTACGCGCACAATGCCGTTGAAACCTGCATCGGCCACGTACCAGTTGCCATTGGCGTCGCGGAGGGCCGTGTACGGGTTGGAATCGCCCATGCCCGGCGGCTGATTTTGAAACACGAAGTCGGCAATCGGCACCGTGGTAGCGCTGGCAGCCGTCAGCGGCTGAGAGGCGCCCGGCGTAAAACCCGCCAGGTTGAAGACCAGCACGCCGCCGTCGACAGGCGACAATACGCCGAGTTCGTTGCCGTCGAGGGCCACGGTGTGCCAGGGGCCGACGTTCTCCTGGCTCGTCGTGTCGTAAAAAGCCGACAAGCCGGCGACCACCGGCAGGAGCGTGCCGTCGGGCTGTACGATGGAAACCGCGCCGTCGTTGAACCCGTAACCGGATTCCGTAACCCAAAGGCGGCCCTGGGCATCGAATTCAAGGCCGTTGGGAAGGCGCAGGCTGTCGGCTACCACCGTGTACGTTTGCGCTTGGCCGCCGAAAGAAAGCAGCAGGAAAAAGATGGGAAACAAAGTTCTCATGTGATAAATGGTTGTAGTGAAAAAATCTGGTTCAGTTCAGACATACGGAGTAATCGGGTCTTTCGATTCTCTCAATGGGTAAATACGCCTCAACCGGACATGAAAATTCAGGGCTGAGGTCGGCATCCGTGTGCAGAATGACGGACGGATCGAGCTGATTGAAATCGGTTCTGCTCGCCCATCCGTAAGCCCCGACCTGCGGGGTGTAGATAAAGTCGCCCGGGTTCAGTTCGGGCAGATGGACAGCCTCTGCCAGCACGTCGATACTGTCGCAGGTAGGGCCTGCAAGCACGCTGGGAAAGCACGGCGCATGTTGTGGCGCGCCAAGGGCACGGTGCCGGTAAGCGGCATGATCGTAGATTTTCCCGGAGAACGTGTTGTACACGCCGTCATCGAGATAGTACCATATACAATTGTTTTTCAAAGCTTTACCAACAACCTGCGACACGGCGGCCATGGCGTCGGTTGCGAGGCAGCGGCCGGGCTCCGACCAGATTTCCGTGTTGGGAAACCATTCGTCGAGGCAACGCCGAAGCGGAGCGCAAAAAGCAGGCAAGGAAGGTATCGCGGCGTCGAGCCGTGCTGGAAAACCTCCGCCGATGTTCAAAACCGGCCACTCGATACCATTGTGCGCCAGGTTCCAGTCGTACAGTTTTTTTATCGAAACGATCGCCCGCAGATGCGCCGAAGGATCCGTCATTTGGCTGCCGACATGAAAGCTGCACCCCAGGAGATCAAACCCTGATTTATAACACTCGGTAATGAGCGCAGGAGCGTCGGCAAAGGGCGCCCCGAACTTGGCCGACAAGTCGCAACGAGCCTCGGGGTTGGGGAATGCGACACGGACCAGCAGACGGATTTGATCGGCGTAGGGCTTCAGTTTTTCGAGTTCAAAGCGATTATCAGCGACCATTACACGGATGCCCATTGCCAGCGCCGTTTCGATGTCCCGCTTTTTTTTAATCGGATGGGTGTAAATGCAGCGTCCAAGCAGTTCGGGTGCAGTTTGCGCCACGAGTTGCATTTCTCCCGTGCTGGCGACGTCCAGATAGCCTGCGCAATCGCGCACAACCTGAATGCAACCTTCATAAGGCAAGGATTTCAGGGCAAAATGATGCTTCACACGCGGCAGAGCGGTTTGCAGTTCGGTATATCGTTTGCGAAATGTGCGCGGAGAAAAAAGCAGCAGGGGCGAACCGCAGTCAGCGGCCAGCTTCAAGATATTTTCCATAAAAGTTGATTGAAAGGGTGCTTTTGGAGCGCTTTTCAGCTTTTTGACATCAGTGCGATTCCGGCCACGGCCAAAACGGCGCCGGCCCATTGCCGCCAGTCGAGCGTTTCCTTAAAAAACAGGATTCCGACAAGGGCGCAAAGGGTAATCACCCCGGCATACACGACGGGAACTGCTATCGACAGTTTTCCGTCGCGGTCAAACGCATTCATGAACGTGATGGTCGCCACCCCGAGAAACAGTCCGCCGATGATCAGCAGTGCAAGGTGGCTGCCGTCTAGTTTCATTGCCACGTTATGGCGGGTTTTGATCAGCAAAAAGGCCAACAAAACGATAGCGGCGCTGCCGTTGATGACCACGCTGGCCAGCGTACTGTCCACTTTCCCGGCCAGGTGTTTCAGGGTTATGTCGTGCAAACCATACAATACAATGGTGATCAAACTGAAATGCAGCCAATTCATAATCGGTTTCAAAGTTTAATTCGTGTAGGCGGGAAAATACCACAGGTCGGGCCAAACGCCCAGCCCGGCGATGGTAAAGTTGTTGAGCGCAGCCTCCGTATCCGTCGGTTTGGCAAGCAGGTTACCGGGCTCCATGAAGGAAACAACAACCTGGTTTTCAGTCTTTTGAAATTCAACGGTATCAATTTTTGCCGCTGTGTTTTGCAATTTGTTTTCCATGATTTTGGTGGTTGATGGTTGGGAAAAATGGCGGCAGCCGCAAAAACAAGCCTGGGCTGCCGCCGGGAAGTTGCAATGGGAGAGATCAGTTGCCTGGCGCAGGCAGGATCGGGGTCTGACTGTCGTACACGATCAGCCAATGGCCATTGATCTTTTTGACCAGGGCGGTGAATTTCATTTTGCCGCCGATTTGCTGACCGCCTTTCAGTTTGATATCGCTGTTGATTTCACTGATCAAAAGCGCAACATCGGGGCTGATAAAACTTACCGAAGGGGTGGTGTACGTCCAGCTGGGTTTCCCCTCGATCATGGTTTCGAAACCTTCATACCCGGCTTTGATGGCGGCCTTGCCGCAAATATGGCTGCCGTCGGGATAGACTTCGCAGGCGTTGTCAGCGTAGAAGTCCCACATTTTGGCATCATTGGAATCGTAAGCTTGCCAGACATCGTCCCACATTTTAAGTACCGAGGCCTGGTCGGCTGCTGTTTGCGCGCGAAGGGTCAATGAACCAAGTGCGAAGAAGAACAGGGCGGTGATTTTCAAATAATTAGTCATGGTTGGGTAAGATTGATAATGTTTTAAATAATTGATTGTCAATAATTTTTGGGGCATTGTACAATCCCGAATGTTTCCATTTGCGAAGGCTCCTTGTCGCTGCGACGAGGGTCGGCATCCAGAAACGCTGCCAGGTCGTGCGTCCAATAGCGATCAGTTGCCTGGCGTCGGGACAAGCAGTTTGCAAAACTTATTTACCGCTGCCGGGCATCGGTTGCACAGGCGTCATGGTCAATAATTCGATCAGCCATTTACCTTTAGTTTTGCGCAGCAGAAGACCGTAGGAGAAGATGTTGGATTGCTTTTTGTCGCCAAAATGGCTGATATTTTCTTCCGTGTAAGTCGCCTGCACAAGGTCGGTGGCCAGGTAACGGGTTTGCCAATTGCTGATTTTGAGTTCGCTGCTGTCGGGTTGCGGCATGGTTTTGAGCCATTCGAACAGATGGGTGTAGTACGGCAGCAGTTTGTCATGGCCGCGTACGATTTCGCCCATGGGGCTTACGTGTTCGGCATTTTCGGCAAACCATTGGCAGAGAGCCGTGGCATCCGACTTTTCGAAGGCAGCCATGCAGCCGTTGTAGCATTCTTCAACGCCTTTTTGGTCGGCAGCGCTGAGTTGGGCGTGGACTTGGAGGCTCGATACGAGCGCGAGGAGAAACGAGACGGTTTTCAAATAGTTAGACATAGTTTGTGAAGTTTAATAATTTTTTAAATAGTTGATTGTCAATAAATTTTAGAGCATTTTACCATTCCAAAAGATTTTCCGAGCAGGGCAAAAACCGCGAAGGCCATTCGTTGAAACCAGGGAGGCATTCCGCCGGCCAGAAAGTATTCCCCGTCGATTTGGTGCAACACATAGGCGGCTTCCAGAAGCGAGGGCTCACTGCCGCGGTGGCGGTTGGCGGAGTCCAGAAACTCTTCCAGCAGGTACTCGATATGCAGGGAGGGCTTCCAGATCACCCGGCAAGTGGCACTTTGGCCGCGCAGGGCAAAAAAGCGGTGCGGAATACCTGCCGGCACGGTAAATGACTGCCCGGGGCGCAGGATGATCGAGCGTTTGCCGATGGTCAGCCCAACCGGCCCTTCGAGCGCTTCGAAATATTCTTCCTGGCGGGGGTGCACATGCAGCGCAGGCTCGCGACTGCCGGGCGGAAGCCGCAGGATCGACTCCGTAAAAGCGCCGTTGGTATCGCCGGCCCTTCGAACAAATGTGATCCGCTGGCCCGTCGCCCTGTTTTCAATGGTGTTTTTCATATCCTTACAGCGGACGAGGCGCATGGCTGAACTTCTTGTATTTGCCCGTTGCGCTACCAATGGCGTACACAATGGCCATTATCACGTTTTTGACAAAGCCGGGCATCTCGGGCATGTCGTACTCGCCGCGATAGCGGCGAAGCAGGTAAGCGCCATCGAATAATTCGGGGCGCTCATGCTGGCCCGCATTGAAGGCGTCGTAAAGGGACGAGAGGAAAAACACCACATTGTCGGCCGGGTCAATCCAGCCCGTGATGTGCAGGATGTCTTCGCCAGCATTCCAAAAGCGATGGGGCGTTCCGCGTTTAAAAACCACCGACTCGCCAGGCCCAACGTACACCGGCTCCTGACCGGCAATTCGGTACGCCATTTTTCCTGAAACAACCGTGAGGCTTTCGTCCTGCCGCAGGTGTGTATGCATGGCCGGTCCTGCGCCTGGGGCAGCAAATCCTTCCACGATGAGGCGCTGGCCTTCCATACGCAGGAATGTGAGTTTCTCGCCGTGTTTATTTTCAATCGTATGTGGGAGTTGAAATGACATGAGAGGGTTGTTTTATCAATTAAAAAGTTGGTTTTTAGACAATTACACACAGTTCAATGTGCTGGCGTGCGCTGCACGGCGTGGCGGATCGGGGGCACCGTTTGCAGGTAAGCCCAAAGGGCCGACACTTCGTTGTCGGTCAAAGCCGACAGGGGCGGCATGGCCGGATTGAGCGGCCGGCCATCGGGGCGTTTGCCAAACCGGATGGTTTCTGCAAACTGCGCTTCGGTCCAGCGGCCGATACCCGTTTCAGGGTCGGGCGTGATATTGGCCGAGAAGACAGGCGTATCATCCTTTTTGGTTATCGGGTTACCGCCGCCGAAAAAGCCGACCGACTGCTCAGGAAAGAGGTCGTTGTTGGTCTCGAAACTGGCGGAATGGCAGCGATAGCATTCCCAGCGGCCGGTGGCCAGATAGCGGCCGTAAGCGACTTTGTCGTCGGGAGAGGGCGCTGTAACGGGCGCCGACGGATAGGCAGCTGTGGGTTTTAAGATGACTTTTAATAACATCTTGCCGACAAATTTGAGGTCGGCCGGCGGTTTTTGTTTGGCGGAGGGCTGCACTTCGGGGGCGTCGGAGCGCAGGAATGCGATGACCGCGTTGAGGTCCTGGTCGGAAAGAAGCGGAAAAGTCATCCAGGGGCCAGCAAAATGGCCGTCGCGTTTGATCCCTGTGCGGAGCAGGAACGCCAGTTCGCCGTCGGTGTAGGCGCCGATGCCGGCGTTGGAATCGCGGGTGATGTTGGCGGTATAAAGCGAACCTACCGCCGGGTCGGAATACCACAGGTCGCCGTCCAGTTTGCCATTGCTGCCACGGTGGCAGTAGGCGCAATCGGTCAGCACGATTCGACGCCCTTCGGCCAGTGCGACACTGTCGGGTGTGGCGTGAAATGCAGGTGGGTTGACGGGGTAAACAGGGATGGCGGAAAACTGTACGTAAGCGGCGAAGCAAAGTACAATCAGCAGTACGCCGAGCAGGAAGTAGCCGAAAATTTTGAGAGCCTTTTTCATAGTGGATAGCGTGGGTATTTGTGCCGTGAGGTGAAATAAAATCGATGGCACAAAGGTGTCCCCCGAGATTGCCGGGCCGCTATCACATTTGTCGCACAGGCTTGCAGATTTGTCGCATCACCTGTTTTTCCTTAAAAAAAGGGCTTTTTTACTTAAAAAACTGCGAAATCAAGGCATTAACAAATGCATTTTTTAAAAACTTAGGCAGGGGCAGCGCCCCGTGATATTTGTAGTCTTTTTGTACCAAAATCCATCCCGGAGGGGCAGCGCCCCGAAAGATGTTTCGGGGCGCTGCCCCTCCGAACCCGTAGTCTCCACCATTTGCTACAAAC
>JBGAHL010000057.1:0-13120 GCA_044226205.1 Saprospiraceae bacterium | reverse complement strand
GGATCCACCTCTTCCCATTCCGAACAGAGTCGTTAAGCCCGCCAGCGCCGATGGTACTGCGGTTGATGCCGCGGGAGAGTAGGTCGATGCCAACTCAAATTACAAGAGCCCTTATCGCTAACCAGCGATAAGGGCTTCTTCTTTGTAAAAACCACCTGCCCTTTATCAAATAAAGGGTGATAAATAAGCTGGCCAACACCAATTGCAAGGTCAAATCCCGGGGTTTCCTATCCGTCTTTTTTCCCCAGTCTTACCCTCGGGTCCGCCAGGGTAAACAACACATCGGCCACGATATTGCCAACAATGGTCAGCACCGCCGCAATCATCATGATTGCAAAAAGGACAGGATAGTCCCGTTCGATAAACGATGCCTGCGTTCTGGTGCCCATACCCGGAAACCCGAACATATATTCAATAACCAGTGATCCCGCGAAAACAGCGGGAAAAACGCTGGCAAATACCGTGATGATCGGAAACAACGCGTTCCGAAAGGCATGATGCCAGTACACCCGCTCTTCCGGTACCCCTTTGGCACGCGCCGTGCGCACAAAATCCTGTGCGAGCGCATCCAGCATGCTTCCCCGCATTTGCATGGCAAACACCGCCAGCGCATGCAAGGTCAAGGTGACCACCGGCAAAATAAACTTGCTCGAATTGCCCGAACACCATTTCCAGAATGACATCCCGCTTTTACACCACGGACTCGGTGCAATACCGTGGATCAGGTCGAACCCGTAGCCGGGTGTCGCAAACCAGAGAATGAGTATTCCACCCACCCAAAATGTCGGCAAAGCGTACAAAAAGAGCAGTAAACGGCGGGTCCAGGCTTCCGAGGCCCGCCCCTTTTCCCTGGCCATGTACACGCCCAAAGGGATCGCTATGAGGTAGGCCAGTAAAATGGACAACCCGTTGAGCAACAGAGTCGGCGGTACGTAGCAACGCAATTCTTCCCAAACCGGGTTTTTATCATTCTTAAAAGAAACCCCGAAATCGCCGACCAGCATTCCGCCCACCCAGTGATCGTATTGGTTGTCAAATCCGTTCCAGTGAAAGGCAGGAACAGGCAAACCCGCCGTATTGTGACTGGTGCAGACAGCCTGCGCGGCGTCCCGGAGTTGCAGAAGCTCGGTCTTGAATTCGGGCTGATCTGCCGGCGTCAGCACGAGCAGGCTATCCAGTGCTTGTACTTCACCCGAAAGTTGCTGCTGATTGTCTACCGTTATCAAAGCGCTCAACACAAACCTCAGCCGGGCCTTGGGCAACAGGGAATCGGGCGTCCGTTCCATTGCCCGGATAGTCTTCGATAATTGACTGGAATAATGACTTACAAGGCCCCAATTGCCACATTGCGCAGCCAGGTCCAGCAGCGTCTTGCGCCGATCCGGCGGGAAAATCAGATGAGCCGTGTCGGGTACTACCGGCGTAGTGATGCTGAAATAAAAAGCAGGTTTGTCGAGCCCCAGTTTAGCCGCGTTTTGCCGATAAACAAGAGCGTGCGCTTCGGGATCGAGCGTGGGGGAAAGGTTTACGCCGTACACTTCCTTGACAGGGTCAACGGGCGCCAGTTTGCTCAGCCCGAAAGTAATCAGCGAGATCACGAGCAGGGTGGGCAAAGCCAATGCTATACGACGCAATAAATACCTGAGCATGGGCAAATGTGCGCAAATACGGCCTTAGAAGAAAGGATTATATTCTTTTTCGTGACGGACTGTGGTGGCCGGGCCGTGTCCCGGATACACCAGTGTAGCGTCGGGCAGTGTAAATAATTGTGTCCGTATACTGTCGAGCAAGGTGTCGTAGTCGCCCCCGGGAAGGTCGGTCCGCCCGATACTTTCCAAAAACAACACGTCGCCGGCGATGACGAAGCCGCTTTCCCGGCAATAAAACGAAAGGCTTGCCGGAGAATGCCCCGGCGTGAACAATACTTCAAGAGTTGTATGGCCAAAAGCCACCACATCGCCACCTTCCAGAAAAGAAACCGGGGCCGGCGAGGGTTCGGCATTCCAGATGCCGTACATCTGACAAGTAGCGGTGTACCGGTCGAGCACAGGTAGTTCTCCCTTGTGTATTTCGAGCCCCAATTGCCAGGTTTTATGGACAAAATAATTGCCCAGCACATGATCGAGATGGCAATGCGTATTGATCAGTCGGACGGGTTTAAGTCCTTGTTTTACAATAAAATCACGCAGGGTATCTTTTTCCGTCGGGGCGTAACAGCCCGGGTCGAAAATGACGCATTCGCCCGTATCGTCGTAAACGATGCAGGTATTCTCTGCAAAAGGATTGAATTCAAAAACTTTTACCTCGGTCATGGCGGTGAATGGCTTGATTAAATGACTTGAAAACCATGTACATAGGGGTCGTCGTCATCTAAAATAATAGTGTTGTAGCCGGTAATGATCGCCCAGCCTTCGATCGAAGGGCGGATGGCCGTTTTCCCGGCAACCGTAGTTTCTTCTTCGATTCGCCCCTGGAATTTGGAACCAATGATGCTTTCGTGCACGAAAATATCGCCCGGATGCAGGCGCCCCCGGGCATGCCATTGCGCCATACGCGCGCTGGTGCCAGTGCCGCAGGGCGAACGGTCGATGGCTTTGTCGCCATAAAAAACCGCGTTGCGCGCCGTGGAGGTCGGGTCGATCGGCTGGCCGGTCCAGAGTACGTGGCTCAGCCCGGCAATGGTTGAATTTTCAGGATGAACAAAACGGTGGGCTTCGTTCAGTCGTTTCCTTATCTCGCGGGCCCAGGCGACCAGTTGCTCCGCCCGGAAATGCTCCAGCCCCGGAAAATTGGGCTGCGGGTCCACGATTGCATAAAAATTGCCGCCATACGCCACATCGACCTGCAAAACGCCCAGATCGGGGCAATTTACCGTCAGGCCTTCGGCAGCCAGAAATGCGGGCACATTGGTCAGTTTGACGGATTTGACTTTTTTTCCTTCCTGGTGGTATTCTACCAGCACCAGCCCTGCCGGGGTTTCAAGCCTGAGCCGGCCGGGTGTTTTGGGTGTGACCAGCCCCTGTTCGATCGCGATCGTGACGGTGCCGATGGTGCCGTGGCCGCACATGGGCAGGCAGCCGCTGGTTTCGATAAAAAGCACGGCAACGTCGTTGGCAGGGTCGTGCGGGGGGTAAAGGATACTGCCGCTCATCATATCGTGGCCACGCGGTTCGAACATGAGTCCGCGCCGTATCCAGTCGTATTCGCGGAGAAAATGTTGCCTTTTTTCACTCATGTTCGCCCCTTCCAGGATCGGCCCGCCGCCGGCTACCAGCCTGACGGGGTTTCCGCAGGTGTGCGCATCAATGCAAAAAAAGGTTTTAACCGCCATGCTGAAATCGGGTGTTGAGTCTTCCTGAATGCGAAAAAACGAAGTCGCGGGCTAAAATGAAAACATTGCGGCCCGACAGAAGGCATTTTGTCGTCAGGTTTCTTTTGCCGGTAAAAACAAACAAGGGTCTTTTGCGCCGAGCAAAAGACCCTTGTTTGTCCAAAATTCCAAAACGCAGAACCGATTAACGGACAATCAGCCGCTTTTCGGCGATGCCGGCGCTGGTGTGTACGCGCAGGGTGTACACGCCGCTCGTCCAGTCGTTCACGGCAATACGGGTGAAATTGCCCGGTTCGGGGGTAAAAGAATGTACCACTTGCCCGAGTCCGTTCAGGGCTTCGATCTTTTGAACGTCCAGATTGCCGGTCAGCAGAACGACGTGATCGGTCGCGGGATTGGGATACACCTGGACCGTTTGGTCGAGCACCGGGTTGTGTGTTTTGGAGCTCTGCTGGATTTTGATCCACAAGGTATCCTGAACCACCCCGTCCATGGCAATCGGATTGCCCTGCGAATCAATGGCTTGCAGACCCGTAACCGGCACGGTGAACGGCACGATATTGCTGGATGCGCGTTCGATAATATCCACGATGATGATAAAATCGGATTCGAAAGTGACGTTGGCGATCCGGCCGTAACCCGAAACCCCCGTTCCGTTCCGATGCACGACGCCCATATCGAATTGTCGTCGGGCATAGATGTCTTTGGTTAAAAACAGGGTATTCAGCGGTTGGCCAAAGAAAGGGTTGCCATCGTACAGGGCTTGCGGGTCGTGGTTAGCGTACTCCGGGTAGCGCAAGGCAAAGGCCAGGCCGTAGAGGTTGAGCGCCGGGTTGGTGGCATGACCGACCATAATATCGGCGCTGATGCTTACCGGCGCGGGGTTGGTCGGGTCGACGTAAAGCGTATCCTGATTAAATTGAACCCAGACTTTTGGGTGGCCCGGAACAGCCGGCGTCTGGAAGGTATCGATAGGAACGTAATGTTGTTCGATCGGGTCGGTGTCGAACACGTCTACTTTGCCGTTGCCGTCGCAGTCGAGGTGTTTGTAATTGACGCCGATGCCCGTGTTTTCCGTCCAGTTGGGGGCAAATTGCGGCGTCCAGGAGGTTGTTGCATTGGGTCGCGGCAGACCTTCGTCGTTGTAACCCACGCCGACGTTGAGCAGGTCGTACACGTTGGCTTTTTTGTCGCCGTTGGCATCGCCGGGCATCACGTAATCGGTGCCATCGGGCAGCGGCGCAGCCACGAGGCTGAGGGCGTCGGTCACCACCAGTTTGATCACCGAAGAGACATTGGTCCCGTTTTTCCAGGCCGTCAGGTTGCTTCTGTAAATGCCGCTTTCCGCGTAGTGGTGCGAGACGGTATCCCAGTCGGTGCCTTGAAAAATGGGGCTTCCGTCGCCAAAATCCAGTTGCGTGAAGTAGAAATCGGCCGATTGATTGTGGAAAACGACCAGATACCCGGTGTCCGGCGTACCCGACACCACTTCGATGTACATATCGGCCAGGCAGCTGTTGCTGCTGCCGCATTCGCCAGCCCACCAGCCGGCTACGCCGGCGGCCATGGCTTCACATTCGTTGCCGTAGGTGGTGCCGTCACAACCGCAGACCGGGGCGAAAAAGGAGGGGCAAAAGCTCGATCCGTCGGCCAACAGCGGATTGGAGCAACCAGGTTCGGGCAGGTTGACCTGCTGGCAACGCGTGGTCGTACAGGTATAGCCGTCAGGGTCGCTGATGACGTATTGTGCGCAAATATTGTACACGCCGTAACTGGCCACCGGAAAGGTAAATTCCGGGGTGCTTGCGAGCAGTTGGTTGGTTTTGCTGTTGAACCACTGTACCGAGCTGATGGTATTGTCGGTAGTGCTCACCGGGTACAGTTTGCCGTAAAGCGTCGTACCGATAGCCGTTACTTTTACATCGTAGCCGCACCAGTTGGGGTTAATGTCGCTGATATAGACGGTCTGGCAAATATCGTCGGCGCAGCCGGTAGCGTCGGCTACCGTAAGGCAAACGGTGTAATAGCCTTCATGCGGGAAGGTGTGTTCCACCGTGGCGCCGGCGGCCGTGGCGCCGTCGCCGAAATCCCAGGCGCAAATTTGCGTCAGGGCGTCGTACACATCAGCCTGGAAATTGACGCGGTAGCTGTTGTTGGGATCGACGGCATAGCCGAAATCGGCTTTGCAGGGCAGGTTGGCAGAAATACAGGTGAGGGCCACCACTTCCAGCCCTTCCTGCGGGCAACCCGGGGGCAATGCCACGGGCTCGCTGCTGAAACTGATCGTTTGGCCGCCGATCAGGCTTCCTGCACCATCGACAGCGCGCAAGACCTCCCCGTTGTCCAGATCGATGATTTTGGCGCCGCAACCCGGTTGCGTACTGGCTACCCAGCCCACACGGTCACATTGCGCATCGGCGCTCACTGCGAGGAGCAGAAGGAGGCTTAATGCCGATAACCGGAGTAACAAACTGCGCATAAGCGAACGATTTTACAGGTAATACTTTACAAAGATTCGGATAATATCGACGGGAAACAAGAACAATTTTATAAACTTGCCGGAAATAATAATATTATCAAAACGGCACAATTGTCTGATTGTCAAAAAAATGTGACGCCCGTATGTTCAGCGAAAAACTGCTTGTGCTGCTTGTAACCTTCTCCAAATACGATCTGAATCGCTTCCGGAAATTCCTTTTGTCGCCCTATTTCAATGAACAGGAAGAACTCGTCAAGCTGTTCGACCTGTGCAATGCGGCAATCAGAAAGAGTGGTGAAGAACTGGACGCGCTGGATAAAAACACCGTATGGCGCAACATGTTTGCGGGCCAGCCCTACGACGATGCCCGACTGCGGCGACTGGCTTCCGACCTCACCCAGATGGCCCTGGAGTTCAAAGCGCTTGAGATCCGGGCCCGGCAACCCGTACAGGAATGGCTGGATTTGCAAAAGGCCCTCGATCAGCCTGAATTAAGCAAGCACCTGAGTGGCGTGGAACGGCAAATCAGAAAACTGATGGAGGAAGACCAGATGCCGGCTACCACGTATTACCTGACCGGATTTCAGATGCACTGGAATATTTTCAACCGGGCTTCGAAAGTGGTTTCCAACACGGATTTCATGCAGAAACTGCTGCCTGCCGATGAGTTTCTGGATAGCTTCTACATTGTTCAAAAACTGAAATTTTATGTCTCCTGGCTCATTTATCGCGGTTTTCGAGCCACTGAAGCCGAACTGATGGTGCCCCAGGGGTTCTGGGAATACCTTCAGCACGAGCGTTTTGCCCGTATTCCGGTCGTTATTGTTTACCGAAAAATAATCCTGATGTTGCTGGAGCCGGACGACGAAGAGAAATTTTACGACTTGCTCGATACCATTGAACGCTTCGTGAACGACATACAGGAGGTGGACAGGCGTGAGTGCTACTACATTGCCCAAAACTATTGCGCGTTCAAGCTGAATCAGGGCAAAATCAAATATTACCGCGAGGTTTTCGAGATATTCAAGCGCATTATCAGGCAGAACCTGCTGATTGAAGACGGCAAACTGTCGGAAGCCGTGTATAAAAATATCATCACGTCCAGCTTGCAGGTGGGCGAATACGCGTGGGCAGAGAATTTTATTCAGGAGTATTCCTCCTACCTGCCTTCCGACGTAAGAGACAACGCCCGCACCTTCAACCTGGCGAATCTGTACTGGCATCAAAAGGATTACAACCGCGTGATCGAACTGCTGCGCGATGTGGAGTACAACGATGTCGTGTATTCGCTCGGCGCAAAATTTATCCTCGTGCGGACCTTTTACGAACTGGGCGAATGGCTGGCCCTCGATTCGCTCATCGACAGTTTTCGCATCTTCCTGCGCCGCAACAAGGTTATTTCCAAAAACCTGAAACGCGAGTACAACAACTTTCTCAACTTCGTCAAAAGACTGACGACCCTCGACCCCCGCGACGAAAAGGCCATCGCAGGTTTTCGCCGCCGCGTCATGGCTGCATCGGCCAACACCCCCAAAAAATGGCTGCTGGAAAAAATCGAGGCCATTGAAAAACGCTGACTACCCTTGCGCGGGCCAGCTTTTCAGGAAAATTTTGCCGTTCCACCAGCCAGTCTCGATGATCGCTTCGTTGCGGCGATAAAACGCCAGGGCGGGCTCGTTCCAGTCGAGCACCTGCCACTTGACCAGGCTGCAATCGCGGCGCCGGGCTTCTTCCACAAATGCGTCGAACAGGCGCTGTCCCACGCCGTAACGGCGGTAGTCGGCCTGCACCACAAAATCTTCCAGGTACAACATGCGGCCCTTCCAGGTCGAGTAAGCCCAGTAAAAAAGGGTCATGCCCACGATACGGCCCTCGTGCTCGGCCACCTGGCTTTCAAAGCGGCCGTTGCGAAAATCCTCGAGATAAATTTCAGGCGTGGTGACCACGGCTTCCGGCTCGCGCTCGTACTCGGCCAATTCCCTGACAAGGGCGTGAATGGCGGGCAAATCGGCTTCCGTAGCCGTTCGAATGATGATTTCAGGCAACATAAACAGGGTGAGAATTGGATTGAATTTTTATCAAATAACAGCGTACTGGTACTTAAGTCAAAAAAAAAGAGCAAATTTGACCGCCGCCAAAATTACGCGCCCCGACCGGCCTGCCCGATTTTTCCAAATGAAGATACCTTTGCGACAGGTTGAGAACGGTTTACAAGGTTTGTAAAACCGATAATTCATCAACCATTGTATCAATTACTACTCGTATGAATCGGATGATCGCCAATGCGCTGATGAAGCAGTACCTCGCGATGCGGATGCACCGTATCGAGCGTTACATGCAACGGCCCGAAGAGCGGCAGGAGCGTTGGCTGCGCAAATTGCTCGACCGCGCGCGCAACACGGAGTTCGGGCAGCGCTATCGTTTCGCCGAGATCCGTACTGCCGAGGAATACGCCCGCCGCGTGCCCGTGCACGATTACGACTGCATCAAGGACGACATCGCCCGCATGATGCGCGGCGAACGGCACGTGCTCTGGCCTGGCGAAGTCAACTGGTTTGCCAAAAGCAGCGGCACCACGAGCGATAAAAGCAAATTCATCCCCGTTCCTTTCGCCAATATGTTTGCCTGCCATGTGGCCGGCAGTTGGGATGCACTGGCCTTGTTGTACCACAACAAGCCGGATATGGAAATTTTCCGGCGCAAAAACCTGCTGCTCACGGGCAGTTATCAGTCTTTGCCCGACTACCCGCGCACCCGCATCGGCGACGTAAGCGCGGTACTGACCTACAACATGCCCTCGATCGGCAGGGCTTTTTATACCCCCGACCGGGAAACCATCCTGTTGCCCAATTTTGAGGAAAAAATCCAGCGCCTGGCCGACAAACTGAGCCAGCGCGACGACCTGGTCATGTTTGGCGGTGTGCCGACCTGGATCATCGTCCTGTTCCGCCTTATTCTGGAAAAAACCGGCAAGTCGAACATGCTGGAAGTGTGGCCGCATTTGCAGGCCTACATGCACGGCGGCGTGGGTTTCGGGCCTTACCGCCAAACCTTCCGCGAGCTGATTCCGAGCGACAATTTTGCCTACCAGGAAATCTACAACGCTTCCGAGGGTTTCTTCGGGGCGCAATGCGACCTGGGGCAACAGGACATGCTGCTCCTGGCCGACAACGGCGTGTTTTTCGAGTTTATCCCCACCGAAGAATGGGGCAAAGACCATCCGCGCACCGTCACCCTGGCCGATGTCGAAATCGGTAAAAACTACGCCATTCTGATCTCGGCCAACAACGGCCTGTGGCGCTACCAGCCGGGCGATACGCTCATGTTTACGCGCAAATACCCGCATTGCTTCCAGATTACGGGCCGTACCAAGCAGTTTATCAATGCCTTCGGCGAAGAGGTCATGATCGGCGATACTGAAAAAGCGCTGGCAGAAACCTGTCGCCAAACCAACGCCGTGGTGGCCGAATACACGGCGGCTCCCGTGTATTTCGCCGGCGGCGACGGCAAGGGCGGACACGAGTGGATCGTGGAATTTGAAAAAGAACCGGCCGATCTCGAACATTTCAACCTCTTGCTCGATGAAAGCCTGCAGCGCGTCAACTCCGATTACGAGGCCAAACGCTACAAAAGCATGGCGCTCGACCGCCTGCAAATCCGGCAGGTGCCCAGGGGCACTTTTATGCGCTGGATGAAAGCGCGCGGCAAATTCGGCAACCAAAGCAAAGTGCCGCGGCTGGCCAACCACCGCCAGTACGTGGAAGAACTGCTCCAGTTTGCCAACGAATAGAGCTTCCCTGATTTTTTGCGCCGCAGGTTCGCCAATGGCAGACATCTTTGGCGAAAGCGTTTTTCATTTCAGCCCAAATGGGCCAATTTTCCCCTTCTTTCTGCAATAAAACTAATTCAAGACTCTTCTCAACTCCGCCAAGGACATGCAACGACGCCTGCTTTTTCTACCCGTTTTATTATTCCCGTTTTGCCTGCTGGCACAGCCTAAAATTCAGCTCCAGCAATTCGCTACCGGCTTCGACCGCCCGGTCGATATCGCCCATTGCGGCGACAACCGCCTGTTCATCGTCGAACAGAAAGGCGTAATCTGGATCCTCGACAGCCTGGGCAACCGCCTGCCCAATCCTTTCCTCGACATCGACGCAAGGGTGCAGTCGAGCGGCAACGAACAGGGGCTGCTTGGCCTGGCTTTCCCGCCCGACTACGATTCCACGGGCTATTTTTATGTCTATTATACCCGCAATACCGACGGCGACAACCGGCTTTCCCGCTTTTCCCGCAAACCGGACAACCCCAACGAGGCCGACCACAACAGCGAAGTGATCTATTTTACCCAGGACGATCCCTTCTCCAACCACAACGGTGGCTGTATCAAATTCGGCCCCGACGGATACCTCTACGTGTCGCTGGGCGACGGCGGCTCGGGTGGCGACCCCAACGACAATGGTCAGAAAAAGAACATTTTCCTCGGCAAAATCCTCCGCCTCGACGTGGATACGCCCTCCGGCAGCCTCAATTACAGCATTCCGCCCGACAACCCTTTTGTCAATGACCCGGCTTACTGGCCCGAAATCTGGGACCTGGGCCTGCGCAACGTCTGGCGTTTTTCCTTCGACCGACTGACGGGCGACAAGTGGCTGGCCGACGTGGGGCAGAACCTTTGGGAGGAAATCGATTTCGAACCGGCCGGCGTGGGCGGTTTTAATTACGGCTGGCGCTGCTACGAAGGCACCCACACCTACAATGCCAGCGGCTGCCAGGGCGCTTCATCCTATACCCAGCCGATTTTCGAATATGCGCATTCGGCGTCCAACGGCTGCTCCATTACCGGCGGGTTTGTGTACCGGGGTAGTTTGTACCCCGAACTGTATGGCCGTTACGTGTTTGCCGACTACTGCTCGGGCCGCTGGTGGTATATCACCCACAATGCCAACGGCACGTTTACTACCCAGGTATTGGCCAATTTGACGGCATACGAATACAGCGCGTTCGGAGAAGATAAAGACGGCGAGCTGTACGTGGCCGGGCTTTTATCCGGCAAAATTTTCAAAATAAAAGAACTCTGCTCCGGCTTCCAGATGAACGGCGCCGTGACGACGCAGAACTATTGCACGGGTTCGTTCAGCGGTATCATCCAGGCCCAATCCACGGGCGGAGCCGGTACGGTCAATTATGCCTGGTCCAACGGCCAGACCGGCAACCTCATCGTCTACCTCGAAGCGGGCGACTATGTCGTCACCGCGACCGATGCCAACGGCTGTGTGCGCACCGACACGGTAACCATGACCAACCAGTATCCCAACCCCGCCCCTGCGGTGATTCAGGGCGACGGCGTGGTCAGCCTTTGCGAAGGCCAGACGGTTGATCTGACGGCGCTGCCCGACACGGGTTTTATCTATGAATGGTGGTACAATGGCTCGCCGGTCGACAACAGCAATACGCCCACGCTCACCGTGTCGCAACCCGGCTCCTACTACGTGGAGCTCACCAATCCCGACGGCCTGTGCTCTTCGGCGCCTTCCAATGTGGTGACGGTGTTCCAGATCGTCGTGCCGCCCGTCGGCGTTTACGTGGCGCAGGGGCAGTCGGTCTTGTGTCAGGGCGACACGGCCGTGCTGGCGGCCAACGGCGTACCCTCGGGCTACACCTATCAATGGTTGCTCGAAGGCAGCCCGCTGCCCAACGCCGCGGGCGAACAACTGACCGTGACCGAGGGCGGCAATTACAGTCTTGCCGTGACGGGCGCCTGTGGAACCTTCACTTCCCCGGCATTTTTGGTGGATCAGGAGATCGGCCTGCAACCTGTTATCGCGCTCGATCAGCTGGATTCGCTCTACCTCGCCAGTGGCGGCGATTGCAACGGCTGTCAATGGTATTTGAACAATGAGCCCATTCCCGGGGCATCAGGGCCCTACGTGATTGCGCTGGAAGAAGGCAATTACGCCCTCGAAATCACTTCGCCCAACGGTTGCAGATACCGCTCCGAAGAAATTTCGGTGATTTTTGGCAGTACCAGTCTGCCGCCCTCGATCCAGTCTTTCCGGCTGGCGCCCAACCCGACCAAGGATAAAATGCTGCTCACGCTCGACCTGAAACAGCAGGAAAACCTCGAAATATCGCTGCACGACGAAGCGGGTCGCCAGATATTTTTTCAAACCCATCAGGCCCTTCACCTGAGTCTTCCGATCGACCTGCACATCCTGTCGGCAGGCACTTACTGGCTTTCGGTCAAAACCGAAACGGGTACGCTTGTCCGCAAGGTGGTGAAGATTTGATGGGTATTCACCGCAAAGACGCGGAGGCGCAAAGGGTTCTCGAATTTCTTTGCGTCTCCGCGCCTTTGCGGTGAAAAGAATATAAAGGAGTATCATTTATCACAGATTTACCGGTTTTTCGCCGCGGGTTGACACAGATCGCTTATTTTTGAATGCTTAATACCCATTTTTTCACTTTGCCAAATGAAACGATATGCTGCCCAAGGATTTTGTCAGTGCCTATTTTCCATTCGCACTTGAAACCCAGCGAAAAACCGGTATTTCTGCCATTGCCATACTTGCGCAGGCCGCGCTGGAAAGCGGCTGGGGCGAACGCGCGCCCGGCAATATGTTTTTCGGCGTAAAAGACTCCGACGGCCACAACGGCAACGAACAACTCGTCCGGACGGTGGAATACCTGTCGCGCCCCGACGCAAAATTTCCGGAAGTGATTTCCGTTACCAAGGTGGGGCCACGGCGCTGGAAATACATCGTGAAAGATTATTTCCGCAAATACGACTCGCCCGAAGGGAGTTTTACACACCATGCAGAACTGTTCCTCAAAGCGCCCCGCTACGCCAAAGCGCTGTCGGTAGGCGCCAATCCCTATGCTTTTTTTCGCGAAATCGCCGCGGCCGGCTATGCTACGGCCCCCGATTATTTCAAGGTGTTGACCGCCGTGGCCCGTATGATCGAAAAGTTTTTACCCGGTACTCCGCCGGCGGCAGCGCCTGCTCACACGGGACTGGAAAGCCTGCATGCGGAACAAGGAGAGGAGGAAATCCCTGTCATCGAGGAAGAAATGCTCCGCCTTTGGGTGCCCGTGCGCCGCAAACGGCAGCGGACGCAGAAAACCGGTAATTGACTCCCGCTTAACCCGGGAAGCATGAGGCTTTGGCCCTGCGCCGTGCTTGGTGTTTTCACCTACGGAATGCACACAAAATGAGTTCATTGACAATTAGGTATCATTACCCAAAAAGTTATGGAGACGCAACTGGTGGGTTTAGGCGATAAGCGCCTTGATGTAATTTTCAACACGTTGGT
>JBGAHL010000056.1:0-13135 GCA_044226205.1 Saprospiraceae bacterium | reverse complement strand
GAGGTCACACTGACCGAAACACCCGTGCCGGCCGATACGCCGACAATCGGAAGCGTCACGCCCGATCCGCTGCTGATCCCCAGGGCTTGGCCCGTGAGCGAAAGGTTCTGTATCTCGTTGGTGGCGCTGGCGTCGGTCGCTACGAAATTGAGTTTTCCGGCCGCGTCGTCGTAGGTCACCGTGATGCCGGTTTCCGTGTTGCCGCTTACCATGCCGCCGGCGTAGTCTTCTACCTGCTCTTGCGAGAGTTGCGTGTCGGTATCAGTGTCCGCCGCGGGCGCCCAGGCGGTGCCGTTCCATTTCAATACCTGTCCGGTGGTCGCGCCTTGCTGCGCAATATCCAACTCATTGCCGCTTACACCGCTGCCCGACAAACGGGCCGTTGTGGCCACTACTTGCGAGCCCCAGTTATCCCCACCGCTGCCGCTGTTGTCGGTGCCGGGCGCCCAGGCAGAACCATTGTACTTCAACACCTGCCCGCTCGTGGGCGAAGTAGCCGACACGGCCACTCCCTGCAAGCCATCCACCGTCGGGTTGGGGTACGTGCCGCTCAGGTCGCCGCCAGCGCTGGTTGCGCTTGTCACGTCGTCGCCGGCATCTGTGTCGCCGGTATTGGTGATCACATTCAGCCCGCTGATACTGATGCCAGCGCCGGCGGTGTACGTGGTACCGTCGTCGCTGCCATCGGCGAAACCTGCCGGTATGTTGGCCAGGTCGGCCCAATCGCCGCTGAAATCATCGGCCGCGTTGGTATCCCAGCCGGAAAACGAAACGCTTGTAGGGTCGCCGGTCAGCGAAAGTGTGGTGCCTGTAAGCGTAAGATCGAGCACCACCGTGCCGGTCAGCCCGTTCACGCTGTTGACCGACGTGCTCGTGCAGTTGAGGCAATTCCAGGTGGTGCCGGTGCCAGAGTAGCGGTACAGTTGGTTGGCGCCATTCACCGCGAACCAACTCTGCCCGATACCCGGCGTATATACCGGGGCGACGGAGCCCGAAGTATTGTCGATGCCCTGCCCGAGTTTCAGCCAGGTCGTGGTGACCGGGCTCCATTCGTACAGCCAGCCTGTCAGCAGATCGATACGGATGCGGGAGCCCTGTCCGCTGGGCGCGCCGGTGGGCACGCCGGTGGTGTAGGCCACCGGGGCCGAGAAGGTAATTTGTGCGCCGGCGCAATAGGCCAGCAGCGTGAAAAAGAGGAAAAGAATGTGTTTTTTCATGTTTATTGAATAGGTTGTCAGATTACCATTTTCACCGTGCCGGCGGTAGCAATGTCGCTACCTTCGGCCACTACGTAGAAGTCGCCGGCTTGCAATCCGTCGGCGATCGCGGCCTCATCGTTGAGGTACGTGGGGAGTTTTTTCAGTTCGGAGGTTTGCGGGAACGGGCTGGGCCCGTCGGGGAACACCTCGGCAGGGTCGCCAGTAAAGCAGCGAAATACCCCAAACTCAATCAGGTAGAACACCCCCGAGTAGGAACCATCGCCCAGGTTCATCATCATATCGCCTTGTAGCGACAGGTTGCCCGCCCGATCGGCCTGACCGTAGAAAAGCGGGTGCCCGTTCCGGCTGTCCATCACGATCTGCGTAATGAAACTGTCGGCCACGCGCTCCGCGTCGGCCATTGCGCCGATGATATTGTTTTTCGTTGCATCACGGGTGCCGTGCCATTTGGCGAACAACAGGCCGATCTGGTAGCCCTTAATGGCGTTGTCGGCCTGGTCGCGCAAGGTCATGGTCGGCAGCGCCATGCGCACCATGTAGCCCTTTTCCTTGCTGCCGGTTCGGATATCGCTGAAAGCGTCTTCGAGGTTGCGCACTTCGAACACGCGCGACCCGCTGGCCTCATCGTGCAGCAGGTCGGGGTGCGCTTCGCACAGCCCCCGGAAATAATCTACAAGGTCGTCGAGGAAAAGCATGGCACGAAGGTGCCCCCGGCATCACGCAGGGGAAAGGACAGCCGCCGGGCTGGCAGCCCATCGGTCCAACTCATCGCCGGCGATGATCGTGGAGGTGAACAGGTATTGAGGATTCACCACGAATCGCGGCTCCTGCCGCAGCAGCGGGATGAATTCGTCCATGTGTTGTTCCCACAACCAGCCCACCAGGCAACCTTCCGAAAAATCGCCTACCCGATCGCCCCGGTACCCAGGTCGCGTCGAGTGCTGATTGATGCCGAACATGCCGATATGCACGTTGTCGCGCGTGCGGATGCCGTCGCGGTTTCGGTCACGGTGTACCGATAATGGGGCGCGCTGCACCAGCGCCGGGTGATTTTTCCCGTTTTTCGACTGGTTGTGGTAGCCCATCTGCCAGGCGCGGTACTGCCCGAACGCGATGCGCGCCACCCCGCCCCGGCGCGAAGCCGCTGCCGAAAACGTAGCCGACCGGCCCGGCTCCGTGGTAGCCACGTGCGCCATTTTCAATTGCGGCAGCCCGTTGTCCAGGTGCGTAATCACGAGGCGCAAGTCGTTCCAGCCGTCCAGCAGGTCTTTATTCGGCGTTCCGTTGAGGTCCATGCCCTCTACGTACACGATATTCAACTGGCCCGGCAGCGTGTCCACCAGGTATTTTTTCAGCCGCATGTATTCCACCACGGCTTTGGCGAGGTCGGTTTTTAGGTCGAAAGGAGTGCTGCTGATCTGCGTCATGTGCGTGTATTTTCCCCAAAAATGAGGGCTTGTACCGCGCATGGAAAGGACAGTGTTTGGAAAGAAAAAGCCTCACTCCCGCAACAGGAGCAAAGGGAAAACTGTAATCGCAAAAATTACAGTCCAGATAAATTTAATAAACGATAGTAGCCTAGCCTTTTTCATTTGAAAAAAAGTTTTGTGTAAATAACTCTGCATCCACTTTCACAGCCGACTAAGCGCGGCTACGTCGTGGATGCACCAGTTGGAAGCAATTAAGCGACCAACTCCGAAAGTTTGACGGTTATCCAGTACGGAACATCATAATCTATGTCCCTTGAGATACACTCTCCTTCGAAATCAAAATCGAAGTCAGGATTAGCAATCAGGCAAGTGCCATCTAAATATATTTTTTCGATATGAGTTTCTTTGCCCTCATACTTTACTTTTTGACCTTCGAAATTTTCCATTTTACAAATTTAACGGATGTACGAAAATGGCGGCGAAGCCCAAACGCTCGAACCTTAACCCGCCGCCACATTCACATATCCAAAACGTCACAAAAATAAAGCCAGCCTGGCATTACGCAAGGCTGGCCGATACCATCAAAATGTTAACCTAAATCGTCAAACATGGTGGCTCAGCCCCCATAACACGCCAGCAATAAGTAACCCAATAAGGCAACACATAGCCGCGGTATTACAGGCGGTCGAGCAAAGTGGCGGATGCGCGGAACTTGACCCGGCGATGCGCGGGCACCGTCACGCGCCCTTTGGTGGGCACGTAGCGTTCGCGCTCGGGCACGTGCTGCACGTGCAGCGTACCGATGTTGTCGAGGTACACACGCTTGCCTTCGCGCAATCCCTGCGCAACGGCTTCATCTTCGGCATCGAGCACTTGCCGTACCACATTGGCCGGCAATCCGGTGCTTTTTGCGATGTCGACGATGCGGTTTTCTTTCGTATAGCCTTTCATATCAGTATCCGGAGACTTGATAGTTGAAGATATATTCCGTGGCAGCCGACAAGGCCGTGCCGCTGGCATTCAGCGTAAAGGTGCTGGTCGTGCTCGCCACAAACCATCGGGCTACGTGCGCGCCGCTGTCGGCATCGGCGGCCGTGATCGTTACGATCGTGCCGGTCGGGAAGGTCACGGGCAGCGTCACGGTACACAGTACGCCGGTCGTCGTGGGGCTGCTGCCGGTCGTCAGGGTGATTTTCCCGGCATAAGAGCCGCCGGCAATGGCTACCGTCGGGCTGCTGCCAGCGGCCGCGCCGGCTGCTATCGTGGGCGTTTCGCCCTGGTCGCGTACGTATCGAATACCGTCCATCAGCGCACGACCACGCAGCCAGGCGAGTTTGTTGCTTACGCCGGTCACGCCGGTCACCGTCACAGAATCCAGGTGGGTTTTCAGCAGCGTGTTTTTCGTGCCGGCATGTATGGCCGTGGCGGAGTTGTCGCTGGTGCGGTACAGGTAGTTCACGCCGCGTTTCGGGAGGTAATACGTGAAACCCGTAGTGGTGGTGGCGCGTTGCATCCATGCGGCGAGTTTCGTCTGCTTGGCGCTCCACAGCGTCACGCCGGTGATGGTCACCAGCGAGGTGTCGCCCTGGAACAGGATGCTGCCAGAACGGGCTTCGTACACCGTAAGGGTCGGCGCCTTATAGGTGAGGTACGTTTCGTCGAGCGGGTAGAATGCGCGGGTTTTTGCGCCGGAGGTGATCACCTCCACCGAGGTTCGGTCGATGGTGAGTGTTTGCGCCTGTGCGGTCGTGGCCAACAGGATGGCACACAAAATGGAAAACAGGTTTTTCATGTTCTTTTTGTTCCAAAGGTGAGGGAGTGCCGCCCGCTCCGAAAGGACACGATTACTTGCTCGATACACTGCTCTCTGGCAATGGCCTGCCGAATCCCCTCAGCAGTTGCCTGAACAGGCCATATACCGGCTGATCCTCGGCGTCGCTAAGGTCGGTAGCATACTGCCGCTGCGGGTTGTCGGTGCGCTCCCCGCTTTTGTCTTTTTTCACCTGCCCGGCCAGGCCGCGTTTCGATTTGGCCCGCGACATCGAAATCCACAATTCTCGGCAGTTGTCGCGGTTCATCCGGAAGCGCGGCAGACGCGAATCTTTTTCTTCCAGAATGCGCTCCCACAGAAAATGTTTGTCGGCGTGGTCAGGATTGCGCCCGCTGATCGACATGCGCCGCACTTTCCAGCCCAGGCTGTTGAGTTTCTGTTCCATCTGCTGGGCTTTGGTGAGTTTTGAGTTTCCGGTTTCGGCGTTTCCCGTCTGGTCGTACCACATGAATAAGTCGGGATTTGTCGCCCGGTGCGGCGCGTAGTACGCCGCGAATTTTTCGGCCAGATCGTCCTGCGTCTCGCCATCGCGGCCGAGCGCAAAGAAGTTTTTCAGCGCCCGGAACTCGCCGCTCAAATGCTGATTCACCACCATGCTGTTGATGGCCGCGCCCCAGTCGACACCCAGAATAAGCGGCTGCCCCGGCGTCAGGTCGGCATCGCCCCGGCAATCGGGCTCTACCCCTACCCTGTTGGCATAGTGTGCGTAGTCGTAGTTGGTGTAGGTGTGCTGGTCGCGGTTGAGCATGGCGTAGAAGCCATTGCGCACGAAGCGGGGACGAATGTTCAGGTATTCGGCATTGAAAGTCTCCGTGTCCGTCGCCTTTTTTCTGGCTTCGCTCAGGTAGTCGTGTTTCAGCCACCCGAGTTTTATATTTTCAATGCAGTTGGCGCGAAGGAACTTGTGTGTGCCAGGGTCCATTTGCGCCATTTCTTCCCGCTCGATGAACCACGCGCCCTCTTCGGTAAGTGCCGTACTGCTGGCCATCATTCGGAAATCGAAGTACCGGTGGTCGCCCAGTATGCGCACGTTGCTGCCGCGAAGGCTGGGCCCCGATTCATCTTCCAGTTTTCGCTTGTCGAGCATCACGGCCTCATCTGCGAAACGGCCGTCGGTGCTCAGGCCCCGACCTGCCCCTGGTATGTCCTGGCTTAGCAGTACGATGCCGAAGCCGTTGTAGAACTGGATGAAATTGTCGTACCGCATGGGCGGCTTGTATGGTTCAGGCCATTTCCATGCCGCCGGCGGGCGCCGGCCGATGAAGTAGTGCAGGTCCTTGTGCATGCCCTGCATTTCCATCGAGTGGATGAATGCCGGGATGATTTCGGTCAGAAACTTCTGGTACGTGGGCACTTCCCACTGAAACACCCCGCGCGGCAGGTCGCGGGCGATGTCGCGGGCAAATGCCGCGAATACGGTCGTCTTTCCTGTACCGCGCCCCCATTCCAGATCGAGATGTTTCACCTTCGGGAATGCCTTGCCGATCAATCGGGCCACCATCTGGGCCGTATTGTATCGGATGTCCTTGTGTTCGGCATCCACCTGGCTCATCAGCGACTGCCAGTTGCCGCTGTTGCGGGCGTGCAGGCGTTCAATCTCCGCCCGTATCAGTTCCTGCGTCGTCGGGTGTTTCTTCATAATCTACGAATTCGGCGTTTTTCGATTGGTATATCTGCTCGAACACTTTCGAGAGGTCGAGCGATCCGCCGGCCTGCTCGATCAGGTTGAGCAGCAGATTGCGGACCATCGGGTCGATGGCTTCCACATATACCCGTTCGCGCATCATGCGCTCGATGTCGATGCGCTGCGAGTCGTCCTTGTCGATACCAGCCGCTTCGATATAGGCTTTGGTGGCAGCGGCCATCGCTTTCCCGTCCTTTTCGTCCTTCGCTATATTGAAGGCTTCGAGGGCCATTTGTATGGCCCGATGCCGGTGGGCTTCCATCGGCACCCGGTCGATATCGCCGAAACAGTTGAGGGCATCGCGTATATCACGGCCAGCAGTGGCCGGACCTATTTCGAACTCACTTACGAGATCGTCGCGCACTTCTGTCCAGGTCTTGCGTGCCAGAAACTGCGCTTTCGCAAAATCCCAGCGCTGCCGTATCCGTTCTTCCTGGTCGGTGAGGTCGAAGGGCTCAGGGCTGGCGTACCAGCGCAGCAATACATCGCGCGGCGCCAATCCTTTCAGCCGCTCCCTGATGCGCAGTTGGTTGATCTGTTCAGGTGTAAGGTCGAGTACGTTGCTCATGCCGTGGCATTGGCCAGCAAGGCCGTTAGGTTGTTGAGTTCTTTTTCTTTGGCCGACAGTTCGGCTTCCAGTTCCTGCTTTCGCGCAAGGTTTGGCGCGTTGGGGATCATGTGGTTTCGAAGCCGGGAGGTACGTGCCCTCAGCGAATTCTGGCGCTTGATCATATCCACCGCCGTCATGGAAGGTGTTTCGGCGGAGAGTTCGGTGTCGACAGGGAGCGATGCGCCGGCGCGAAGCCGGTCGTACTCCCGATCGAGCGCCGGTATGATCTCTTCCATGATTTTTTTGGCCAATCGCCCACGCTCCCGATCGTTTTTCGCCGCCACCATCAGCGCGTGCAGGTGGCTATGTTCCTTGTGCAGTTTTATGGCGGTCGGGCTGCTCAGTTTTCCCCCCTCGGCAGGGGGCGACAGTGGCGCGGCAACTGCTCGATCCGGTGTTGTAGTGGGCTGGATCTGTTCGGTAGCATTCAGTTCCTCCGTTAGCTTCGGGGCGCGACACCTTTTCAGGCCGGATTCTACCTTGCCTTTCAGGTGCGGCGTCCATACGCCGGTAATCATTGCCGCCAACAAGTCCTGCTGAATTTTCGGCGTCAGCCCGCCCCACCCTGCCGACTGCAACAAGCGTACCCCGGCGGCATAGTCGCCGGGGTGCTTGTCTTGCCAGATGTCGAAAAGATTAGTCATTACTGTCTGGGACCGCCGTCGGGCGTAGCCGTGTTGCTTTGGTCGGGCGCAGCCGTTTCAATGACCAGGTATTGTTTAGCCAGGGTGGCCGGCAACGGCAGGAAGTTGCGGTCGGAGAAAAGGCGGCTGAGCGCCGGTTTCGGTTCGAGCCAATAGGTTGCTTCGCCGCTCGGCACGGCAGGCGTGCCGGATGCCTGAATGTGTGCAATGCGATAGCGCGCATTGGTGCGCGTGTAGCGAACAATGTCGCCGACTTTGAGTGCCATAATGTTTTTGCGTTGGTGAATAATTATTCTTCACCGCAAAGAAGCCGGGCATTATTCGCCCTGAAAAGGACAGCCCCGAAGCGGTCTGCACCGTCCGGGGCTGCGTCAAACAATAACCAGTTGTCACTTTCGCCTCTTTCGCAGAGTATTGGGTGGGGCGGGAGCCGGTAAGCGTCGGCGCAAATACGGGAACCCGAGCACAATAAGGCGCTCGGCTTCCTGCGCTTTCAGGGTCGAAAAGTCTACAGTGCCCATGCCATACTGCGGCAAGGCGACACGAGGCCCGCCCGGGATAGCCCCGACGATCTCGTATTGCTCCCGCAGCGCGGGTGGCAGTGTGGCGGTGGTGATCTGCTTTTTCATTACGCGTTCGGAGTCACGTCAATCACGGCTGTGCTATCCCACACCGTTGGTGATTTGGTGAGGGCGCGCACCGTGATCGTGATGATGCGTTCGTCGGTGCCGGCGGTGCCGGTGGTGCCTTCTACCGCTTCTACGTAGGCCGGATCGTCTTTCGAGCCCAGCACGTGGATCACGTCGTTTTTGTCGGGCGCGAGCCATACGCCGGGGATGTTGAGGATATTCTTGATGTATTCGAGTTGCGCGGCATCCACGCCGGCAACCACGTACACCATCCGCTCTTCGAACGACTTGCTGCCCAGGCCGCCCACGGCGGTAATGGAGTACGAGCCTTTTTCGAGCAGAATCGGGAACTCGCGGAAATAACCGATCCCCGTGGTGGCGACCAGGGTAGGCGCGCCGTTGAGGGTCACGGTATCGCCGGCGGTAGTAGTGGTTTTGTACGCGGGCCAGGTGGAGATTTCACTGGCCGGTATCGCGTAGCCTTTGCCTTTCAGACCAGCCGCATTGCCGCTGCACGGCACGGTGGTCAGTACTTTCATATTGCACACGGTGAATAGGTATTTTTAGTGTGATGAAAAAGTGGGGCTGCACTATTCGGCTTTCACCAGCAGCGCGTAGCCCATGTCAATAAGGCGGTCGAGGATGGCGCAGGCTTCGGCGTCGCCGGCGTTGGCGGCGTCCATTACCTTTTGGGCGTCGCACAAGCGGCCCTCGGCATCGCGCACGCGGGTTTGGCCGGTCACAAACTGGTAACCTTTGTACGTACCGCTCACCTGATTGGGTTGGGCGGAAGCACGTGCCTCCGCCAGTTGGGCTTCGGCAACGGCGAGTTTATGCCGGGCTTCGGCGGCGTCAGCCTTGGCCTGATCAAGTTCTTTTTTGAGTTCTTCTGCATAGGCGGTGTCGGTCGCCGTAGTATCTTTTGCCATGGTGGTGGTCTGTTATTGTTGAGAGAAAAAAAGAGGGGGCCGAAACCGGTGGGCACGAGCCCCCCAAAAACACACACTTATGAATGTCGTCGATTAAGCCTGGTCGTTCACGTACAGGTTGTCCCAGAACTCGAAACCGCAGAAGCGGTAGATCACCGCTTTTGCTTTGAGGGAGTACAGGTCGGTGTCGAAAATGAACTGCGGGTCGCGCGGGTAACCGTTGCGGGTGCCGAGGATCATGTTTTGCTCGCCGTCGGGCAGGTAAATCCATCGGTTGCTGCCTTCCATAGCCTTGATGCCCTTCACCCGTACAGGGAAGCCGTCGATCATCAGGCCCATACCAGCGGCTTCGAGCGAAGCCCAGGTAGCGGCGTTGAAGTCGCCCCGGAAATCGAAGTAGTATTTGCGGGCCCAGGTGTCGGACATAAGCACCATGCCCGGGCGGCCGCGTACGGCGGTGGGCATGCCCATCATCCAGTCTTCCAGTTTCGAGCGAATGTCGGAGGCGGTGTAAGAGCCAGATGCTACCGGCGTCAGGCTGCCGGCAGTGATGGCGTTTTCGATTTTGATCTTGAAGCCGTCGAGCGATTCGAGGCTGGCGCCTGGCGTGCCAAGGGTGGGCGCCACGTATTCGCCAAGCCATTCGGCCCGGTTGATTTCCTCGCGGTACTTCGGCGCGACAACCTGTTCGATGATGTAGCGCGGGTACGACCATTCGAGCGGGTCTTTCCCGGCTTCAAACCACATGTTTTTCCACTTGTCGTAGAATTTCTGGAGTTGTTCCTCGGTAAATTCAAGGTCGATCTTGATCGGGCGGAGCGTGTTGCTCACTGCATCCCAGTTTTCGACGTTGTTGGGCGTGAAGCGCGGCTGGTAAGGCTGCACGATGTCGCCGAGCGATACGTTGGAGGCGGTGTATACCTCGTCGGCGCTGACGAACGGCAGCATGGACTCAAATTCAAGCCCCGTGCGGAACACCTGTTTCACTTGCGGGGCGAACGTCACCAGGTGCTGGTTTATCGCTGCATTGGTTGCGCCAATGGTGAGATTGTGCATGATAGGTACTTCTTAGATGTGATTGAATAGGATTGCAAGCGGCCGCCTTAGTTGCCTGGGCGGAACCGCACGGTGTCGTCTTTTTCTGCTGCCGATTTCAGGGCGGCGTTGAAGTCGTCGAGTTGTTTGCGGCCCGCATTGTCGCCTTCGGTCGGCAGATCGGTGGCGGGGGCTGCCGGCTGAGAAGGCGCGGCGCCGGGGGCGGCTTTCAGTGCGGCAATGTCTTCCGACAGTTTACCCACCAATTTGGCGAGTTTTTCAACTTCGGATTCTGCCGGCTGGGCAGTAGGTGCGGCGGGCGGCGGGTCGGCAGGCGGGTTCAGTTCATTGAGTGCCGCTTGCACGTCTTCCGTTTTCAGCGTGCCGTCGGCCAGGGCTTTTTTAAATTCGTCCAAATTCATGTCTGCAGAATTGGGTTGGTGAAAAAATTTGGACCCGAGTCGGCCGATGCGCTGCACGCTGCGCTGGAATGCGCCGCGTACCTGCGCCAACAGGCCAGGGCCTTCGGGATCGCTTTCTTGCGTGAAATGCTTGATGAGTTCCGCGTAGGTCATCTTGTTGATGTCTTTCGGCGGTTCGGCAGCCTGGTATTCGTCGTCGGTTTCCGTCACCAGTCCATCGGCCGCGGCATCTTCGTAGTTGAGCCAGTGGTCGGTGTAGTCGGCGTAGTATTTGTCCCACATATCGTCGACCGACATGCCTATGCCCTCGGCCGTGCCGATACAGATGGCCCGGCTGATCTTGTCGAGAAAGTCGGCCGTGTTACGCATGTCTTTTGCGTTGCCGACGCACCAGGCAAGCGCATTGTGGATCATCAGCATACCGTTTTTGGCCATGTGGCGGCGCTTGCCGCACAGCCAGATGTCGGCAGCCATCGAGGCCGCGACACCATCCACATAGGTATGTATCTGCGCGGTGGAGCGCAGTATCGCCGAACAGATGGCGTTTCCGTGGAACACGTCGCCACCGGGCGAATTGATGCGGATGTGGATATCGCTGTAGGTCTTTTCGAGCCGTTCGAGTTCTTTCACGAACTCCACGTCGGTGACGCCGACATTGACGAAATCGCCATCTTCGTTGAGATCGTACCAGCGGCCAATGTAGCCGTAGAGCAGAATGGTCGCCATGCTGCCGTCTTCGCTGGTCAGCACCTTGAAAAATTGTTGTTGCTGTTCGGGCGGATTTTTCATCAGAATACGGGTGTATAGTTGGGTGAAGGCCAGAGTTGTGTGACGCGAAATGCGATGCGCCAGCCGCGCGTGTCGCCAGGGCCGGCGCCCGAGTCGAAGCGGGCTTCGAGCACAGCTGGCTGTTCGGGCCAACCGACCAGCGACTTGGAGCCGTTGCGATTGGGTACGCGCAGCAGGAAGCGGTGGCGTTTCATGCGGTTGATCTCTTCGCGCACCTCGGGGCTGTCGGAGCCCAGCAGGCCGCTCACCGTCACATTGAACAAGGGGCCCTGATCGGTGTCCTGCTGCTCTTCGATCCACGAGCCAGTGCCCGGCAGCAGCGGCATCGACAACCATCCGCCGGACACCGTGACGGTATCCTGCTGGTTGTAGGCGCTATTCACGGCGGGTTCGAGATCGCCCACACTGACATCGGCCAGTGCGGCGTATTCGAGCATAGGCATACCCGGCGGCACGGCGGCAGCACAGGCATCGATGCTCATGAATCCTTGCAAGTCGGACATAGGGCAAAGGTGCCGGGCACTCCCCTACCCCGAAAGGACAGCATTAAAATAGTGTAGGCGGGATGTTTTTCGGCTTGCGCCGTGCGTATTGCACGGGCTGCCGGCACAGCTGATAGCCTGCCGGCTGATTGCCGCGATGATGCACGAAGCCGATTTTCCGGCGGTAGCGGAATTGCGCTTGTTTCAGCGCATCAAACTCGATGAAGTCATCGAGCCCCGTGTCGAGCATAAACTGCACGATCACGTCTTTTTCCAGCCTGCGTTCGCGTTGTCCGGCGATGATGAGATCGAGCAAATCCTGGTGCAGCAGGGCGGTCAGGAAATCGCCGAATGCCAGGGCGCTGTCGTCGGCCACAAAGATGTGATCGCGCCAGTACCGGCGCCCGGTAACCTGATACCGCAGTCGGGCGCTGCATTGCGCCAGTTTGGCGTCGCGGCAGCGGCCGCTGAGCAGCATGTTGGTTTTCGATACCAGGATAAGGTTCAGTGTGACGGCGATAATGGAAGGGCCCGGCACGGCAAGCGCCTGCCCGGGTGGCAAGCCTTCGCGCCACTCCACGTAGCGCAACAGGTGGGGGCGAATAGGCAGATGACCGATAATAGATTCCGGCATCAGGAGGCTCTTAGGTGCTAATGACGGGGAGACAAGAACAGGTGTTTGGCCCACGGTGCAACAAGCTATTTGTTTTGAATAGGCAAAAATCGAGCCGAAAAATAAACAAAAAAGCCGATCCCGACTATCGGGACCGGCTTTGAACAGGTTTTTACGTGTGCCGCGCGGGCGGTCAGGAAGTAGCGGCCAGCTTGCTGCTCGGGAACAACTTGCGGAGAAAGACATCGTACAATCCGCTACTCAGCAGGTAGGTGATGCACAGTTTCCAGAAGTCGCCGCCAAACAGGAAAAAGCCCAGCCCGGCGACCAGGGCGAAAGCGAGCACGCGGTAGAAGCCGCTGATCTTTTTCAAGCCGGGAATGAATGCGCTCAGGTAGCCGAACACAATGACCAGGGCGCCGTACACGGGCTCGATCATCTGATCGAAGATCGATGTGGGCGTCAGATCGGCGATGTGCGGGAATTCGGGTACCTGGGCGCCGAGTTGGACCGACGTAAGCAGGAGTGCCAGGATCAGGAGCGGGAAGGCTCGGAGGAATAGATTTTTCATGCGCTTTTTGTTGTAAAGGTGGCCACCGGTGGGCAGCGCCGAAAGGACAAGCGCTAACTGCCGTTTCCCGGCCAACCGGCTATGCGCCGGCGGGCGGGGAACTTGGAGTTATGCGCTAATATCATCCAGCGTTGGCGCAATTGCTTGCCGGATACTTTCGGCGATTCGGTTGGCTTCCTGTTCTGAAAGCCCGCGTTTCGTCGCCTCGTGCAGGGTTTCGAGCGCAACGTTTGCCCAGTAAGCCGG
>JBGAHL010000014.1:0-125188 GCA_044226205.1 Saprospiraceae bacterium | reverse complement strand
GAAGTTGTCGATGGGGTCTTTTTTGGCCCAGGCGTCCATGAGTTCTTTGGGCACGTACTTGGTGCCGCTGGCTTCCTCGTGGCCGCGCATCCGGAACGTGATGCATTCGAGCAGCACGGGTTCGGGATGCTGCCGCATCTCTTCCGCCAGTTTTTTGATGGTGGCGTACACCTCCGTTATATTATTGCCGTCGATGCTCAGTCCGCGCATGCCGTAGCCTTTGGCGCGGTCGACGAGGCTTTCGCAGGCGTATTGTTCGGAGGGCCGGGTGCTGAGGCCGTAGCCGTTGTTTTCGATGAGAAAAATAACGGGCAGTTTCCACACCGAGGCCACGTTGAGCGCCTCGTGAAATTCGCCCTGGCTGGTGGCGCCTTCGCCGGTGAAGGCCAGCGACACCTTGCCTTCATTGCGCAGTCGGTGGGCCAGCGCCACGCCGGCTGCCAGCGACAGCTGGGGCCCGAGGTGCGAGATCATGCCCACGATGCCGTGTTCCATGGCGCCGAAGTGGAAAGAGCGGTCGCGGCCCTTGGTGTAGCCCAGGCGTTTGCCCTGCCATTGGCAAAAAAGGCGGTCGAGCGGCATATCGCGGGCGGTAAAGACCCCCAGGTTGCGGTGCATGGTAAAAATCAGTTCGTCCTTTTCGAGGGCGCAGGCGGCGCCCACGGCGATGGCTTCCTGGCCGATGCCGCTGAACCATTTGGAAATGCGGCCCTGGCGGAGCAGGTTGAGCATTTTTTCCTCGATCAGGCGGGGGCGCAGGAGTTGTTCGTGCAGGTAAAGCAGGGTGTCGCGGTCGAACCCTTTTTGGGAATATTTGATCAGTGGTGCGGTGGGCATAGTCAGGATATAGAATTGAAAACCGGTGCGCAGAAGACGCGATTTGGGGCGTTTCTGCCTCTTTAAGCGAATGCTGGTCAGAAATCCCGTACATTCGATAAAGGCCTGCAAAGGTCATGCTTTCCCGGCAAATGGGCGGGCTGACATTTTCAAAATAATGCTATTTTTAAGCGCTTTTATCCACTTGTAAAAATCCCGTTCCCGATGGTTAAAAAGTTACTCTCCATTTTATTTTTACTATTGTCTTTTACAGCGCATGCTCAATGGACCCGTACAGACGGTTTGCCGGGCGGGCCCGTGACGGGCTTTGCTGCAATGGGAGATACCGTCGTCGCCAACTTCGGGGGCGATATGTATTTCACCGCTGATGAAGGTCAGCATTGGTCCCTGATGCCTTTGCCGCCAAATTTCCTGACGTATGATTTTACCACCAGTGCTCAGCACATCTTTTTGCTGGCTTATTCACCCTACAGGCTCATCGCCCATTCGACGGATTTTGGCCAGAGCTGGACAAACTTTTATTGCCCCGATTCTATCTTTTCCAATAATTTGATCGCAATAGACGATTACATATACGGTAGTAATTTTAATGGCTTGTTCAGGACAAATAACAATGGCGTCAGTTGGGAAACCGTAATAGCCGAGCCGATATTTATCAGCTCCGTTTCCGACGACGGAACTTTAATCGGAGGTTTCCAAAATTACCTGATGCAATCCGTCGACCAGGGGTTTACCTGGGATACCTTGTGTCAGTACCCCGGTAATGCCGTGGGGAGTCTGGTGCATGAAAACTGGATTTTCGCTTTTGGCGAATTTTCAGACCAGGGCTGCTGGGTATCGGCTGACTATGGCCAAACCTGGAACCAGTATCCGGGCACCGCTTTTGGCCAATCCAGCGCCTTTTTATGGCACAACGGGACAGTGTTGGTGTTGAGGGGCGACAAAATTTTGCGCTCTTCGGACAAGGGGCAAAGCTGGACTTCATACCTGCTCGATTATTTGCCCGGCGTGCCGGCATACGCCGGTATTTCCGTCGGGAATACCGTTCTGATCGGCGGAGACAATAGCGGCGTTTACCGTAGTGTGGATGGCGTTTTGTGGACGCCTTCCAACAACGGTTTGAAATCGAACGGCAGTAACAAGCTGCATCGGAGCGACGGGAAACTGTTTGCAGCGGCGCATGGCGGGGTTTATGAACTCGACGCCGACCTGAACCACTGGTCCTTACTGGACAATGTGCCGCTGCCTTGGGGAATGACCTGGTACGGAATACGGGATTTTTACAAATCCGGAAATCACCTCGTAGTAAGTGATGGACTCTTCCCGTGGTTCTCTTCGGATAATGGTGCGAACTGGCAGCAGTCGGACGTTTCGTCCAACGAAAGTACGGGTTCTTTCCCCTCATTCTTCGAAGCAGGCAACCGGCTTTTTATGGACTACCTGATAGACGAAAACGTGTGGCCGTTTTTTGTTTCCGACGATCAGGGTGAGCACTTCGAACCGTTTCTTTCGCTATATAACCAGCTCAATCTCTATTCCTTGGCAAAGGCTTCTGATGGCGGGAATATTTACATGTTGGGCGTTGACAAGAAGATCTACCGCTCATCGGATGCCGGCGCCCATTGGAACATCCTTTCCGCTTATGTGCCCCTGGAATTGATATCCCCTGACGGGTTGACTCAGGATATTAATATGCTCATTGCCGCGCATAGCGTGATAATTTCCCAGGATGTTGCTTCCAAAAAGATGCTGGTTTCCAATAATCTCGGCGGTACCTGGACCCTCGTCGACTATAGTGCAACGGGTTATCCCTGGGGCTATTTTGGCTTAATGGATATGAAACCTGTCGGCAACCACCTTGTCGCCGCCACGCAAAATGCCATCCTGCTTTCCACCGACGGCGGCCTGAACTGGACGAACTGGGGCGATGGCCTGCCGGGGTTCTGGCTGGCAGCGCTTGAAATCCACAACGGATTTCTTTGGGCCGGTTTGAAGGGCGGCGGCATCTGGAAACGCCCGATTGGCGACCCGGGGGTAATGCAGGCAGCCAGCGGAATAGTGTTCAACGATTTGAACCTCAATGGTTTGCGGGATGCCGGCGAGCCAGGCCTGCCGAATGTCATCGTGCAATCTGGGGTCGGCAATGCCTTTACTACCACCAATACAGATGGAAGTTACACTTTGCTGAGCGGCAACGTCGACGAATCAATCGAAGTGGTGCCGCCCGCCTTGTATTGGAATACAAACCCAACCGCGCATACGGTCACCCTTCCTGCAGGCGATCTGAACTTTGCCTTGTCCATTGACTCCACTGCCCGCGACCTCTATGTCTCACTGGTTAATGTCGCGTTGTTTCAACCCGGCTTTAACAATAAACTGATACTCAACTGGCGCAACAATGTGCCGCTTCCGGCTCCTAATGTGACCCTGAGCCTTGATCTCCCGCCTGGTTTGCTTGACTACCTCTCGGCCAACCCATTGCCGGCGTCCCAAAATGCCGGCGTCCTGACCTGGCAACTCGGAAACCTTGCCGCCGGCGCAAACGGTACGATCACCGTCAATGTCAGGGTACCCGATTCCGTGTCCGTCGATACGATAATCTGCACCGAAGCCGCAATATGGCCGCAAGCGGGCGACCTGATTCCCGCCGATAATCATCGCCAACTCTGTGGCCATGTCGTCGCTTCCTTCGACCCGAACGACAAACAATCCGACCCGCCGAGCCACATTACGCCCGAAGAAATCGCCAACGGCAAACCCGTGGTGTACACCATTCGTTTTCAAAACCTGGGCACCGCGCCGGCCACTTTTATCCGTATTGCCGACACGCTCGACGCCGCTTTCCAACCCGGGTCATTTCAGTTTCTGGGGTCCTCGCACCCCTGTTCCTGGACCTTGCAGAACGAAGGCAAACTGGAGTTTTATTTCCACAATATTCAACTCCCGCCAGCCAGCGAGGACGAGCCGGGCAGCCACGGCTACGTGCAATACGCCGTTCGGGCGCGCCCCGACCAGTCTTTGGGCACCCTGCTCCGCAACACGGCACACATTTACTTCGACTACAACGCGCCGGTCACCACGAACACCACCCAACTGGAGGTCAGCACAACGAGCGCCGTCCACCAGACGCCGCTGCCGGCCGAGATGCGTGTATTTCCCAACCCCGCATCCGGGGCGGTACAGCTGGATCTGCCCGCATCAGGGGTGCTGACGGCAAGGAGCAGCGATGGCCGGCTCGTGCTGAAACGCATGGCGAGAGAAGGCCTCCTGCGGCTCGATCTGGCTGGCTGGCCGGCCGGTAAATATGTGTTGATACTGGAAAGTGGCGAAAAGCGCTACGAAGCGGCGCTGATCATCCCCTGAAAAGCCGGCTAATTGAGTTTGTCCCGATCCTGAATCGAAATGTCGTGGCGGCTGAACGCGATGACATTGGTTTTGCGCAATTCGTTGAGCACGGCCGTCACGGTCTGGCGGCTGGCGCCGACGAGGTTGGCAATGTCGGCCTGGGTGAGTCCGTGCAGGGCGAGGCGTTCGTAGCCGGCCTGCGGGTGGCGGGTGGCAGCATTTTCTTTGATAAAATCCACGATGCGCGCCCTGACGTCCTTGTTGACGAGGGCGTGTTGCTGGCGTTCCGCGCGGCGCAGGCGTTCGCCGAAAAAGTGCAGAATCGCGTTGGTAAGGCCAAAATTCTGGCGCATGATCGCCTGAAAATCATTGATATGGATAGAGAAATAGTCGACGCTCTGGTTGAGGGTGCGCGCAAATTCGCGCCGCCGGTATTCGCCGATCAGGCAGGACTCGCCAAACATCGTTCCGGGCAGGGCGATACCGCGCACCATGGCCCTTCCGTCCGACAGAATGATACCAGTTTTGACGGCGCCTTTGACCAAAAAAAACAGGTGCTCGGCCGGGTCGTCGGCCAGGTAGATCAGGGTGTTTTTGCGCACGGAGCGCCAGCGGGCCACGGCATCCAGTTGGGACCGTTCGGCTGGCGTGAGCGAGGCGAGCAGGGGAAATTGCGGAATGAAACGCAGGAAGGAAGGAACGTTCATCAGTCTGGCATCAATTTGGAGATTAAACAGATAACGAAGCATTCAGGCTAAAATCGTGCCATCCCGTTATTTATACTGCCCGGAAGGCGCATTGGTCGGAACAAACCGAAGAAATACATCCACAAGGGTATCTTTACCTTAGACAAATACAAGTGATCATCCGAGTCTTATGCATTTGAGCAACCGTTTGCTGGAACTGATTCTGACGCAACGCTACCGCTGGGTGCAGCACCTGCTATTCTGGCTGACCATGTACCTGCCGCATTTGCTGGCGCTGAGCGGCATTACCGGCACGCGCATGCCGCCCAAATTGCTGATCGTGTACGTCACGGTGCTGGTGGTCGATACGGCCCTCGTGTATTTCAACCTCTACTTCCTCATCCCGCGTTTTTTCCTGCGGCGCCAATACTGGCAGTACGCTGCCGGCACGGCTTTTTTGGTGTTAGCCAATGCCGTTCTGGGGTCCATGATGCTCAAACACGCCTTGTCGAACGGCGCCTCCTGGCAACCCAACGTGCTCGCCGTGGTCGACAGCGCAGTGCTGACCTTCAACCTGCTGATGACGGCCGTGGCCTTCAACATCATCAAACGGTTTTTGCGCAACCAGGCCCGCCTGAAAGAACTCGAAACCACGGGGCTGAAAACCGAACTGGCCTATCTGAAAAACCAGATCAATCCCCATTTTTTGTTCAATGCGCTAAACAACATTTACGTCCGCAGCCGGATCAATCCGGCCGATGCCTCGGAAAGTATTCTGCACCTGAGCGACCTGCTGCGCTACCAGCTGTACGATTGCGCACAGGAAAGCGTGAACCTCAGCGATGAGATCGAATATTTGCAGAACTACCTGAAAATCGACAAGATGCGTAAAAACAAATCCCAGATCGAATTTGAGGTGAACGGCTCGCCTTCGGGTATCAAGGTGGCGCCTTTTCTGTTCCTGCCCTTTGTGGAAAATGCCCTGAAACACGGCCTCAATCTCGACAACGAAAACCGCATTCACGTCTCGTTCGATATTCAGCCTGAAAACATCCTTTTCGAAGTGGAAAACGGCAAGCCTGACCGACCCGTGCAACCCAACGGGCAGGGCGGGATCGGGCTGGCCAATATCGGCCGCCGCCTCGACCTGCTCTACCCCGGCCGCTACCGCCTCGATATCGACGATCAGGAACGCGCCTACAAAGTGAGCCTGCACCTCAACTTCAACTAACTTTTTGCCCGAATAAACTTGTTTTAGCTATGAAATGCATCATCATCGACGACGAACCGCTTGCCCGCCAGGGTATTTTGCTGAATGCCCAGGAAGTACATTTTCTGGATGTGATCGGTGAGTTCAACAACGCCCTGGAAGCCAACAACTTTTTGAGTGCCAACGAGGTAGATCTCATGTTCCTCGATATCGAAATGCCCGGCGTCAACGGCCTCGAATTTTTGCGCAGCATCAAAAAACGCCCCCTGGTGATCCTCACCACGGCCTATCCGCAGTATGCTCTGGAAAGTTACGAGCTCGACGCGGTCGATTACCTCGTCAAACCCGTCCGGCTCGACCGTTTTATCAAGGCGGTCAATAAAGCCAAGGAACTGCACGACCTGTTGCAACTCGCCGGACAAAGCGCTTCCGTCGAAATCGAACACGACTACATTTACATCAAGTCCGACCGGAAATACATCAAGGTTTTTTTCAAGGACATTGCCTTTATCAAAGGTATGAAAGACTATGTGTTGCTCTATTCGGGGCGTGAAAAAATCATCACGGCCATGAACATCAAAACCATCCACGAGCAACTCCCGTCCTCTATTTTCGCGCGGGTCAGCAAGTCGCATATCGTCAACATCCATTTTATTCAGTCGATCGATCAGGACAGCATTCAGCTGCGCGGCGACATACCCGAGGAAATCCCGCTGGGCGATACCTACCGGGAGGATTTTATCAACCGGTACGTGAAAACAAACCTGGTGCAGCGGAAATGAGCGGAGGGGAGATCACACGCTCCCCGGAGGCATTCACACCCACCTTTCTGTCATTTTTCGGAAAAAAATTATGGGTTCACGGCAAGGCTCCCTAAACTTGCCTGCGGCCAGTTCGAAATGGCCGCTGCCAACCCATGTCGAACGTCCAGGCTTTCTCGAAACTCACCGATTTTGATATTTCCCTGCTGCAAAGCGGCAAGCACTACCGCCTTTATGAAAAAATGGGCAGCCATGTGGTAGAGCACAACGGCGCTCGGGGGGTATGTTTTTCCGTGTGGGCCCCGCACGCCAAGAGTGTGTCAGTGGTCGGCGATTTTAACCGATGGAATACCAAAAGCCACCTGCTGCTGCCTCGTTGGGACAAAAGCGGTATCTGGGAGGGGTTCATTCCCGACCTCGGTCACGGCACGGTGTACAAATACCATATCGTCTCCAATACGGGCATGGAGCTCGACAAAGGCGATCCGTATGCCCGACGCTGGGAAACGCCGCCCCGGACGGCCTCCGTGGTGTGGGAGTTCGATTATGCCTGGCAGGATGAAAAATGGCTGGCCCAACGCCGCGAAAAAGCCGGCAAACCGCGGCCCTGGTCGGTTTACGAAGTACACCTCGGCAGCTGGAAAAAACTCGCCGAAGAAGGCAACCGCTCGCTCAATTACCGCGAACTGGCTACCGAACTGGTTCAGTACGTCAAGGACATGGGCTTTACCCACGCCGAGCTCATGCCGGTGATGGAACACCCTTATTTCCCCTCCTGGGGCTATCAGGTTACGGGTTATTTTGCGCCCACCAGCCGGTTCGGCAACCCCGAAGATTTGATGTTCCTGATCGATGCCTTTCACCGCGAAGGCATCGGCGTACTGCTCGACTGGGTGCCGTCCCATTTTCCGGGCGATATTCACGGGCTGTACCTGTTCGACGGAACGCATATTTACGAATACGCCGACATGCGGCGCGGCTTCCATCCCGACTGGAACAGCTACGTGTTCGACTACGGCCGCAACGAGGTGCGCTCCTTTTTGATCTCCAATGCCTTGTTCTGGCTCGAAAAATACCACGCCGACGGCTTCCGCGTGGATGCCGTGGCCTCCATGCTCATGCACGACTACTCGCGCAAAGAGGGCGAATGGATCCCGAATATCTACGGCGGCCGCGAAAACCTCGAAGCCATCTCTTTTCTGCGCGATTTCAATGAAGCCGTGTACAGCAACTATCCCGGCATAGAAACAATCGCCGAGGAAAGCACGGCTTTCCCGGGGGTGAGCAAGCCGACTTTCGAGGGCGGACTGGGCTTCGGACAAAAATGGATGATGGGCTGGATGCACGATGCGCTGAACTACTTCAAACGCCCGCCGGTCTTCCGCCGCTGGCACCAGAACGACATCACTTTCTCCTTTGTCTACGCCTGGTCGGAGCGATTCATGTTGCCTTTGAGCCACGACGAAGTGGTGCACATGAAAGCCTCGATGTTGTATAAAATGCCGGGTGACGAATGGCAGAAATTTGCCAACCTGCGCGCGCTTTACGGCTTTCAATGGATGCACCCCGGCACGCACCTGCTGTTTATGGGCGGCGAATTTGGCCAGACGACGGAGTGGAGCCACGACCGCGGGCTCGTTTGGGAATTGCTCCAGTACGATTACCACAACAAATGCCGCCTTTGGGTGAAGGCGCTCAATGAATTGTACGCCAGCCGGCCGGCCCTCTGGCACCACGGTTTTTCAACCGAAGGATTTGCCTGGATCAGTGGCGACGATACCGAAAACTGCGTGGTCACGTTTTTGCGCAAGGGCCGCCCGGAAGACCCGGTCTTGCTCGTGGTCGCGCATTTTTTCACCAACACCCTCGAGGACTACACACTGGGCGTGCCCTACCCGGGCGCCTGGCGCGAAGTGCTCAACAGCGACGACCCCGCCTTCGGCGGCAGCGGCGTGCTCAACGGGTCTTTAAAAGCGGATAAAAAGCCGTCGCACGGCCACGAACAATCCATCTCGATCAAACTGGCGCCGCTGGCGGTTCAGGTATTCGAAGGCGTGGATGTGCCCAAAGTCAAAAAAGCAGCGACAAAAGACAAAGCCAAAAGCGCGGACGGCAAAGCGACGGCGGCGAAAGGCAAAACGACCGGCAGGAAGTAGCAGGAACTCTTCGAAAACAGTGCTTGTTTTACCTGCCGTCACCCGTCGGCAGGCTGTTTCTTTTTTAGGAAATGAACAAGCCGGGAAATATTAACAACTCAAAACTCAAATACCCGCAACCAATGAAAAACAGCTTGTTGAAGCACGGTCTTCGCATGGCCGTGGTGTCGTGCACGGCCTGGATGGCCCAAACGGTAGCGGCCCAGACCTGCGATTTCACGTTCAGTCCGCAAACTCCCTGCCCTGGCCAAGCCGTCACGCTCACCGTGACCACCCCCCAGGCCGGGCATCTTTACACTTTCAAATTTACACCAGGCGGGGTGGCGCCCTTGCAGGGCAATACCGTGAACGTAACTTTCCCGTTCAGTACCACCACCCAAAACTACACGGTCACCCTGCTGGATTCCCTTGGCAATCAGCAGCTTTGTACCTCCGCTCAAACCATTACAGTCAGCCCCGCGCCCGACCTTGCCATCGCCCTGGTACCGCAAGCGGGTGTGACCTTTCAAAACGGCACTATCGCCACCTGCAACGGCATACCGCCGGGCGGACTGGAGATCAAAATCCGCAACACCACGCCTTCCGGCAATGCCAGCCAGAATGTGAGCTACCAGATCAACTGGGGCGACGGCTCGCCGGTGGACAATTACACCAACAGCACCTTCAACGGAGGTATGCCGGCGGCGCACGTGTACACGGGGCAGGGCTCGTTTCCGATCAGCATTACCGTGCAGCGCCAGAACGGCTGCTCCTGGACTTACCACTACGAGTTTTACAGCGGCTCCAACCCGGCCGTGGGCTTCGGCAACCCGGGCAGCACGATCAATCTTTGCCCTCCCGCAACGATCAATTTCCCCGTGTCGGGCACCTCTGGCAACTCGCCCGGCACCGAGTATTTGTTTCAGGTGAATGGCATGACGGTGCAGACTTTTACCCAGGCCAATATTCCGCCGACCATTAGCTACACCTTCTTCGAATCGTCATGCGGGCAAGGCAATGCCCAAAGCCCCAATGCCTATTTTGTCAAAATTATCGCGATCAATCCCTGTGGCAGTTCGGAAGCCCAGGTGGGCCCGATCACGGTCAGTGAAGCGCCTGTGGCGGTGATCGGCATGACGATGCCGCCCAATTTTTGCCCCGGCGCCACCGTGACTTTTTCCAACCAGTCCTGGGGCGGCGCGGCCGTCATTCAGGAATCGCCGGGCGTATTTTCCTGCGACAGCACGACGGAGCAGATCGAGTGGGTCATTACTCCGGGTGTCAACGGGGTTGATTATCAATACGATCCGAACGATCTGTACGAGCAGTCGATCACCGTTCAGTTTTTGGAAACAGGCACTTACACCATCAAAATGAACGTGTTGAATGAAAATTCAACCTGCGGGGTAAGCATGGCCACCAAGACCATTGTGATCGCAGAGCTGCCCATCGCCAATGCCGACGCCATCCTGCAAGGGGCGGGCAATTGCGCACCGAGGGAAATTCAGTTTGTCAATTTGTCGCAAAATGCCACCGCAGCGCCCGTCTGGGGCGTGACGCCGGCCAACGGCTGGCATTTCGAGCCGGGCTCCACGGCTAATGCCAGTAACCCGGTCATTATTTTCGATCAGGCCGGCAGCTACCACGTGACCTTGACCATCAGCAATCCCTGCGGGACGGACACCTGGGACACCACCATCGTCGTGCAATCCGCCCCGGCGGCTACTCTTTCGCTCGCGGGGTTCAATGCCTGCGCGCCTTACAGCCTGAACATTACGGCCGCTCAATTCAACGTCACCAGTACCGGCGGTTTTGCCGCGGGTGCATTGAATTATTTGTGGACCCTCCACCTGCCCGACAATTCGACCCTCACGTACACGGACCCGCTGCCGCAAAACATCCCCTTCGATCAGCCCGGAACCTACACGCTCGACGTACTCGTGAGCAATGCCTGCGGCTCCGCCCAGGCCAGCGCCACCGTGACCGTAGGGCAGCACCCGACGGCCGCCTTTTCCTACACGGCGCCAGCCGATGATTGCGTGACGCAAACGCTCAATTTCACCAGCACCTCGATTGGAACCGGTCTTACGGTATCGTGGTTGCCGGTACAGGGGCCGCCGGGCGGCGCTTCGACGATGCAAATTCCCGGCGGTATTGCCGTTACGTTTTCCCTGCCGGGCGCCTATATCGTCCGGGTGCAGGCCGCCAACAATTGTCCGGTCCCCAACAGCGACGTTTTTGCCGATACCCTTGTTTTTTATGATCATCCCCAAATCAGCGCTTTTACCGTGCCCAGCCCCTGCGAAGGCGACGCGGTGAGTTTTCTGCCTTCCAGCCTGAACATCCAGACGGGCGGCCTTTCCTGCGATTGCCATTACCAGGTGTCGGGCGGGCTGCTGGATGTTACGGTGCCCTGCGGACAGGCCACCCCGACATTCGTGCCGGCCGGCAACGGGCCGTACACCGTTACCCTGACGGTGATGAACACTTGCGGCTCGGCGACCCAGACGGCCACTATGAATTTTGCCCAAAACCCCGTCGCGGCATTTCAGGCGCCAGTTAAAATTTGCCTGCCCGCCACCCTGCCCTGCACCGACCTGTCGCAGGCATTTACCGCGACGCCTTACCGCAAATGGACCCTGCGCGACGCTGGCGGCGCCATCGTGGCCACTTCCATGCTGCCCAACCCGGTTTTTTCACCGGCCAATACGGGGCAATACACCCTCCAGCTGGAAATCGGCAACAATTGCGACACGGCTACCCTCAGCCAAACGGTGGACGTGTACGCCTCGCCGACCGCCACCCTCGACCTTGGCGCCGATCAGCCCTGCGGCGCGGGCTCGCCCCAATTGAACCTGGGGTACACCGACGGCGGCGCGCCCGTGCAGATCGACTGGACTTTCGGCGGCGGCATGCCCGCCACGGGAAGCGGCCCGGCGCCCGCGCCGCCACAGTTCGACCAGCCGGGCGATTACCTCGTGACCGTGGAAGTGGATAACCTGCAATGCCCGCCCGCTACGGCCAGCGCCACTTTTACCGTGGCTGAAATACCCGTTGCGGCTGTCAACGTAACGCCGCGGCCCAAATGCCTGCCCGCCGGCGGGCTCAACATTCCGTTCAACACGGTGGCGCAGCCGGGCGTCAATTACCTGTGGAAGGTCGTCAGGGCCGACGACGGCAGCGCTCCGCCCAATCCATTTCAGTTTGTCGGCGGCACCAACGCCTCGTCGGCAGCACCGCAAATCAAGATCAATGCCTGCGGCATTTATACCTATCAAATGACGGCCTGGAACCACTGCGACACGGTGTACTGGCAATTGATCGATACGTTTTACACGCGCCCGGCGGCGCAATTGCCCTCGATTCCCAACCCGTTTTGCCAAACGGCCGTGCTCGATTTGAGCGCGACTACCTACGACACGGGCTGCGATCCCTCGGTGTCGCCCGTTTGGTCGGCGCCGTTCGGGCAACCCGTCTCGACCGACTGGATTCCGCAGAACGTCCTGTTTTCCTCCCCGACCAGCGCCCAAACCTTCCGGCTTTACCTCCAGTTGGCGGGCATTTGCGGGACTTTTCTCGATTCGGTGAGTATTCAGATCGACGCGCCCGAAGCATTGGTTTTGGGGCCTTCGCCCCTGAATTTATGTAAAAATGACGCGGCGGCAACCCTGACAGCCAACCTGTCGGGCGGCCAGTGGTACCTGAACGGCGCGCCTGTCTCGGCAGTGGTGAATCCCGCTGCGCTCGCTGTCGGGCAGTACACCTACATTTATCAAAAAGGCAGCGGCGCCTGCATTTCGAAAGACAGCCTGATCGTGAGCGTTTTGCCCCTCCCGCAGGTGTCGGCGGGCAATGACATCACCGTCTGTGTGGAATTGGGACAGGTTGCCCTTTCGCCCACGCTGCCGGTCGGGGCGACGGGCGCCTGGCAAAGCAGCAACCCGGGCGTGAGTTTCAGCGGCGATACCGCCATTTTTTCCACCACGCTGAATGCGACCCTGACGTTTACGGCGACCGACAACGCCACGGGCTGCACGAATTCCGCGACGATTGCGCTGAGCGTCATTGCTAATACCCCTGTGGCCGTGCCGGACATGTTGACGCTTTGCAACACGCCGGGCGAAGTGCCGCTCCCGCTCATCGACAACAACCCGATGTTGAGTTATTCGGGGCCGGGCGTTACGCCCGACGGGCATCATTTCGATCCCTCGCTGCCCGGAACAGGCCCGACGAATACCCTGACCTGGACCAATGTCAACGCAGCAGGCTGTACGGCCTCGGGCGTCTTAACGCTGACCCTCAACGAGTTGCTCGCACCTGGTGTGCTGGATGCCGGCGTGCCGGAAAGTATTTGTCAAAATGAAGGACTGTACGTGCATGAAGGCCAGCCCCTGGGCCAGAGCGGGCTGGTCTGGCTCGATCTGGCGGGTAATTTACTCTCGCCCACAGGCACCCTGACGCTCGACCCTTCGGCGTTTCAGCAGGATACCTTCCTGAAAGTCGTGCTGGGTTACCTCCACAATTCGCTCAACTGCGCGCAGTACGACACCCTGACCCTGCACATCCAGTACGCGGCGCCCGATGCCGGCCCGGATCTAGGTCGTTGCCTCAACGACCCGGTCGTGGCCCTGACGGCTGCCAATGCGCCTCCGCCGGGTTTTCAGGCCTACTGGACCCCCTCGGATATGATTAGTCCGGCCGCGGGAAGCCAGTTTGCCGTGCTGCATTTTGACAACGCGGAATGTCAGTTTTCAGATACCATGCAGGTATTGGTGAGCCCGTTGCCGGGGTCGGATTTTTCACTGTCGGCGCCTTTTTGTATTGGGCAAATAATTGATTTTCAGAATAATACAACAGGTGCGGCGACCCAGTCGTGGTACGATAACGGCGCTTTGTTGTCCACGGTTTTCGATCCTGGCGGGGTAAGTTTGCCGGGCGGCAACCACACGATTTTACTGGTCAGCATGACCGCGGCGGGGTGTCGGGATTCGTCCCAGCTGGATATTTATGTGGAGTCGCCGCCGACGCTGGTGTGTACGCCCGACGTCACGCAGGGCTGCGGGCCGCTGCCGGTCGAATTTTCATACAATGCTACCGCGCAGGACACGCTTTATTTTGAAGTCTGGCAGGGCAATACCCTCCTGTTTGCCCAGCCGGCCACGGGTTCTCCGCAAATTTTGACCCTCCCCGAGGCTTTGAGCGATCTGGTGTACGAAGTGCGGCTCGTGGCGGTAAACGAATGCAGCACTACCCAGTCGGTTTCGTCGATCACGGTAAAAGCGCCGGCCGTGGCCGGGTTCAGTTTCAGTCAGGACACGCTTTGCCACGGGGAGGTGCTGGAGGTTTTGAGTCAAAGCATCAATTCCGTGGCCGATACCCTTGTGTTTGGCAGTTTGAAAGTGCCGACTTCGATCACGCAGACGGAGACGTACACGGTGGTCAACACGTCCGAGGAGCCCTATATCCTGACGGTTTACCTGATTGCGCGAAACGATTGCAACACGGACACGCTGAGTCACGATTTTGTTATTTACCCGGCTGAATATGAAGCAGTTGCAGAGACGCACGTGGATTTGAGCAAAATTTGTGCGGGCGACTCCGTTTTGCTGACCGGTCACGCTACCGCCGGGGCCGGCACTTATTGGAAAAACCGCCACGGCGCTGTGCTGACGGCCAACCCCGTTTGGGTGGTAGCCGAAGAAGGGGCGAACGAATGGGTGTTTTATGCCGTCGGCTGCGGTTACGACAGCGATACGGTCCAGTTTGCGGGTCAGCCGGCCCCGCCATTGAGCCTCGATTTTTTGCCCAACGCTTGTCCGGGAGTGGAGCAGGAGATCGGCGTGACGAGCGATAACGCGGCCTTGTTTGTCGTGTTTGCTCCCGGCGACACGCTTTTTACGCCGCCTTTCCGCATCGTGCGCGAAACGCCGGGCCAGGTACTTTTTACTGTTTGGGCCAGGTCGGCGATCAATGGCTGCCTGACCCGCGTGGATACCTCGCTGACGGTGCGGCCGCGCCCTCCTGTGCCCGTGGAACTGGTGGAAGGATGCACCCTGGCAGATGGCTATGCCCTCAATATTGTCAATTCACCCGGCGCATTCGTGACGGTGACCAACGACAGCAACCAGGTGCAAAACAGCCTTCAACATTTGCCGAGCGGCTACTACAGCATTCAACTGAAAGAGCCTGTGTATGGTTGCCCCAACGATACGCTGGTCTTTATCCCGGAAGTGCGGGAAATGACGCTGAATGCCTACCCCGAGGCGCCCGAAGATATTCCGCTGGGCGAAACCGTCGATCTGCTGGCCGAAGGCCTGTACATCCAGGCCCTGCATTGGTCGCGGGAAGTATGGCTCGACGACCCAAGCTCCGCCACGCCGGTCGCGCTGCCGACCGAGACGGGCTGTTTTGAATTCGTGGTGTTGGCCACCGACGACCGGCATTGCGAAGCCATCGATACGGCCTACGTGTGTGTGCGCAACGACAAGGTCAAGACGGCTTTTCCCGAGGCATTCAGCCCCAACGGCGACGGCCACAACGATACGCTTTACCCGCGCAGCATCAACCCGGGCGTGGTGCGCATGGAATTCAGGGTGTACGACAAATGGAATGAACTTCTGTTTGAATCCGCCGAAAACTGCCTGCCCAACGACCCCGGCCCTGCCTGCGGTTGGGATGGTAATTTTCACGGAGAAAAGTCAGAAATGGGCAATTACTACGCCGTCGTCACTTTCTGGTACCTCAACGGCGACCACAACACGCATCACCGGCTCGTCCGCTTAATTCGATAAACCATGAAAAACGCTCTTTACCTCCTCTTTGTCCTGATGTGCTGTGCCGCCGGTTTGCAGGCGCAGGATTTTACCTTCAGCCAGTATCAATCGCTGCCCTATTTGCTCAACCCGGCCGAGACGGGCAACTTCCCCGGCCGCGCGACTCACCGGGTCGGCGGTATTTTCAGGAGTCAATGGGATCATTTTTCAGAAAGGGGCATCTACGGTTCGGCGCTCGGTTGGGACTGGCGCCCTTGCAACCGTTTTTCGGATTACGCCGTGTGGAGTTTCGGGCTGTTCGTGCAGCACGATGGCGTTTACGGCAGCGGGCTGTACAACCTCAACGGCAGGGCGCTCGTGTCGCTGAGCCACACGTTTATCGGCGACAGCTGGGTGGCGTACGGGCTTTCCGTGGGGGCGCTTCAATACGGGCTTTCTCCTGAAAAATACACGTTCAACGAGCAATTCGACGGTACTACCGGCGATTTCAGCCTCGATCTGCCTTCCGGAGAAAACACGCTGCGCGACAACCGCCTGGTCAAGGACATGGATTTCGGGGTGCGCATCTTCGACGCCTTCGACCGCACAGACGATGCTGACAACGGCTGGACCCTGGGTTTTTCCCTGCACCACCTGCTGCGGCCGAGCTACTCGCTACTGGGTGCGGGCAAGGATGAAAATACGAACCGTCTCGACCCCGGGTTTTCCGTCCAGGGCGCCGTGCGGGCCTTCGAGCACTGGCAACTCAACGGCTTTTACCGCCGGCAGTCGTACGCTACGAGCAAACAATGGCAACTGGTGGCCGGCACGGCTTTTATTCAGGAACTGTCGGGCAACGATTACTCCCTGGGCGCCCAGCTGCGGCTTTCAGGCAAGGATGTGGCGGGAGAAAGCCGCGTCCGGCCCGGGCTTGTCCTGCTCGTCAAAGCGGATTTCGGGCCTTGTTTCGTGAGAGGCTCCTGGGACAGCAACCTTTCGAGCGTCAGCATTAGTCCGCCGGGGAGTTTCGAACTTTCGGCGGTCTGGCTGATGGGCAAACGGCGCTGCCCGATGAACTGTCCAGGGTTTACGCTATAAACGGTTTATTATGGTTTATGAGGTTTATGAGGTTTAAGAGGTTTATGAAATCCCGTCATGCTGAAAACCTGGCGGCGCAAGTCTACTGTTTCTTTTCGCCCATTGTCGGGTCTTTTTCGATCGCTTTTTGCCGGTACTCGGCGCCTTTTACCGGATCGCCGGCGTTGTAGTAAGCCGTGCCCAGGTCAAAAAGGATGGAGGCGTTGTCGGGCGCCAGTTCGGACGCTTTTTTAAACCATTCGAGCGCTTCCTGCGGCTTTTTCTGCACCCCGTTGAGTACGCCCAGCAGGCGCGCCGTTTCAAAATCCTTGCTGTTGATCTGCCAGGATTCGTTCAGCATTTTGGCCGACGTAGCGAAATCGCCTTTTTTCTCCCCGTAAAACTTGCCGCCGTCGCGCAGGGCGATGCCGAGGTAAGTTTTGATTTTCGGGTCGTTTTCAGCCAGTTGCAAGGCGCGGCGGTAGTCGGCCACGGCCCCGTCGTAGTCTTTCAGATAAAAACGGTCGCCGGCCCGGGTGATGTAGGCGTCGCGGTAGTTCGGATAGATCTGGATGGCTTTGTCGGCGTGCTGGAGCGACTCGCGGTAGAGCTTGTCTTTTTCCGCCTGGTCTTTCACGTCCTTGGCCTTGTCGAACAGGACGCCGCCGCAGGCATTGTGAATTTTGGCGCTGTTGTCGGAAGTGGCGACGTCGGTGAAAAACAATTTTTCATTGGTCGCCCAGGCCATGTTGCGCACCACGGTTTTGCCCGAATACAGGACCGTCAGCACACCCAGCAGGCCCAGCGGGAGGGCCATGTTATTGTTGCTGCCAAGCCGGAGCAACAGTGCGGAAACGGCCAGGCAGAAGCCGGCCGAGGGCATGAACACGAAACGTTCGCCCATGTTGGTCCCGACCGGGAACACAAAGTTGGCCACGATGCTCAGCGTCAGCAGGTAGAGAAATACCCCGAAACTGACCGGATCTTTTTTCTTGAGGCCTTTTATTGCCCAATAAGCCAAACCTGCGTACACCGCCACGCTTAGTAGCGCGGCAGGGCTGGCGAAGGTTTGCATGGGGATCGATTTGGGGTAATAATCGTGGGTGAGCGGATGGGGGAAAATGAGCAGCCAGACATATTTGCCCAGGGTGTAAAAAATGGTGGCCAGTTTTTCCCCTGCTGAATAAGGCACCCATTGATCGCCCTGGATTTTCAGGTAGGGGTTGTTCATCAATTCCATCGGAGGCTTGCCAAACTGCCAATCGAGAATCTGCATACGGATCACGAAAAAGACCACGAATGCACCGATCAGCGGCGCGCTCAGCACCACCGCCTGCGCCCGACTGGCCGGCCGGAAAAAGTACAGCGCCAGAGGAATCACCACGAGGAAGGTCACGGCGTTTTCTTTCGACAGGCAGGCGAGGAAAAAAGACAGGGCGGCCAATGCCGACCAGAGTTGCTTGCCTGTATCGTAAGCTTTGAAAACGAGCCACATAGCGCCCAGACTAAACAACAGGGTGGCGATTTCGTCGCAGCCCTTGATATTGGCCACTACCTCCGTATGGATCGGGTGCGCCGCAAACAACACGGCCGCCATCCACGCCAGCATCGCGGCGTAGCCATCGCCAAAATTGACCCGCAACATCCGCCGCAGCGTGCGGTAGAACACCGCGCAGGTGAGCGCAAACATCAACACCGTAACGAGGTGGAACAGAAAAGGCTTCGCCCCGACCATCTGATAAATCACCGCGAACAACACCAGCGTAAGCGGTCGGTAACGACCGCCGACGACCAGCGATTTTTTGCCCGCAGCGTCGAAAAAAGCCGTGAAGGCATCGGTACTGAGGATACCCGGAATGCCCTGGATGCCTTTCTGGGTATGGACGTTGCCGGTGATGACAATCGCGTCGTCGAGCACAAAATCGTGCGACAACGTGTTGGCATACAGCAGGAACGCAAAGGCAAAAATCAGCCCCGTTTGCAGTCCGATCCGCATAAAAAACGGCGGCGCTGTAAAGCCGGAGGACGGAGCGGAACTCGCGGTTTTGACGGCAGAGCGGGCGGAGGACTGAGCCGGAGAAGCGGGACGGCGGGGTTGTTGTTTGGCCATAAAAGACAATTTTCGCCCGCGAAAAAACGAAATTTCCCCGGATTATGCGCCAAGTGCCAATTTCTCCTCCGTCGGGCGGAACGCGCGGTAAACGCCTTTGCCGAAAGTAGAACCGTTGAAGCGCATGGTTTTGGCTTTTTCCTTGCGTTCGTCTTCCGGCAAATGCATGAAATCGCGGCATTCGGCCGAGCAGCAGCCTTCGTACTCGGTCCGGCAGTTCGGGCACTGGATAAAGAGCAGGTGGCAGTGGTCGTTGGCGCAGTTGGTGTGATCATCACTCACCGCTCCGCACTGGTGGCAATGGGCGATCACGTCGGGGCTGATGCGTTCGCCGAGGCGTTCGTCGAACACGAAATTTTTGCCGATAAAACGGTTGTCGAGTCCCTGCGCGCGCACTTGCCGGGCGTATTCGATAATGCCGCCTTCGAGCTGGAAGACGTTTTGAAAGCCGCGGTAGCGCATGTAGGCGCTGGCTTTTTCGCAGCGGATGCCGCCCGTGCAGTACATGAGCACGTTGCAGTCTTTGCGGTCGTTGAGTTGTTCGGCCACGAAAGGCAGTTCTTCGCGGAAGGTCGCCACGGGTGGCAGAATAGCATTTTCAAAATGCCCGACCTCGCTTTCGTAGTGGTTGCGCATGTCGACCACCACGGTGTTGGGGTCGTTCATGAGCGCGTTCCATTCGGCGGCTTTCAGGTGCCGGCCGGTTTGCGAGGGGTCGAAATCGGGGTCGTCGATGCCGTCGGCCACGATTTTTTCACGGACTTTGATGATGAGGGCGAAAAAGGATTTGCCTTCTGCCTCCACTGCGACATTGAGCCGCATGCCCTGAAAAAATTCGATGCTGTTCATCGCGGTTTTGAAATCCTCGTAGCGATTTTCAGGCACAGAGATCTGGGCGTTTACGCCTTCCCCGGCCACGTAAATGCGGCCCATGACGCCCACCGATTCGAGCAGATCGTAGAGGTGGTTGCGGAAAAATGCCGGATTTTTCAGCCGGACGTACTTGTAAAAGGAGAGGGTGACGCGAGGCTCGGGATTGTGTTGGAGGCGTTCTTTCAGCTCCCGGCGGCTGACGCGGTTGTAGAGAAACTTTGACATGTGTTGGGCGTCCCGGTGTCCGGTTGCAGGGCGGATGGACGCGGCGCAAAGGTACGATTCGACCGCAAAATGTGCAGCGCGCCGAATTCAATTCGCTCGACCGGCCTGCCGGTTTGGCCAGAAAACAGCCCTTTTTAGTCCTTCTCTTTTTAAAAAAACCGCCGGGGCGATAGTTTTGGGAAACGATTCAGCCCGATGCGATTTTTCTGGTTTGCCCTTTTGTTTTGTTTTCCCCAGGCGCTCACTGCCCAAACCTGGCGCCTCGAAGGGCGCGTCATCGACGACGCTGGAGAGGCCGTGATCGGCGCCACCGTCGCGTTCGACGGCGTGCTGCGCGCCATCAGCGACACCGACGGGCGTTTTGCCTGCGAACTCCCCGATCGCCCGGGCGAACTGGTGGTGCGACAGATCGGCTATTTTGCCCGGCGCATCCCGCTCGATACCCTCCAGTTTGTGCGGCAACGGGCTTTTATTGAAGTCCAGTTGGCTTCTTCCGCCATGGATTTGCCCGAAGTAGGCATCACCGGCAAAGCCGTGGAAGTGCTTTTTGAGGAAAATAACCGCTCTCAGTTGCTGGATTATCTGTTTGCCGGCCCCGACCTGCTCCTGCTCTTTGAAGACCGCGGACAGACCTGGCTGCACCTGACGAGCGACGACGGCCGGGTGCTCGACCGCCTGCGTTTGCCCGATCGCGCGACGGCCCTGCACCATAGTTGCACCGGCGGTCTGCATGTCTACGGCCCCGAATGGGCCTGGGAAGTGACCCTGAACGGCCAGACGCTGGACACTTTTCCGCGTTATAGTGCCGCCCTGTTTCAGGAACTGATTGCCCCCTGCATGCTGGAAATGGACGGCAATTACGTGTTTCGCCAGTCGGGCTCCCTGCGCCAATCCGTCCGATATTTTTATTACGACCCGGCGCACGAGCCTCATATTCTGGCTTTTATCCGCGACGAAGCGGCCGAGGAGGAGTTGATGAAACGCTACCGCGAGATTCTCGTGGCCTATATGCAAACCATTCCTGACGTGGACAAAGACGACATTCTGGACGACAAAACCCGTTGGACCGACCTGTCGAAAATCCTCGACCCCGACCAGCTGGCCAAAATGGCGGAAACCAATGCGCTCGTTGCGGCGATCGGGTATTTCCAGATGCTTGCGCAGGATTCGGTGTACGCGCCCCTGTTTCGCACCGACAGCACGCTGCTGTTGTTCGACCACGTCAATGGCGTCATGCACACCTATCAGTTCGCGCCCCTGCGCGATCAGACCACCCCGATCGACTATTTTCGGACCGACGGCTGGAAACGCGAAATGATTGCCGACGAGGTCACCCGGCGGATCTATGCCAGATTTTCGGGCAGGGGCGGGGTGCTGGTTTTAAAAGAAATTGATCCTTCAAACGGCGCCGTTCGAAAAAAATACACCCCTTCCGGGGCGCCCTACCTGAGTACGCGCTTCCGCATGCGCTCCGGGTATTTGTATTGCATCGGGCAAAGCAGCATAAACGACCCCAATCGACGGCTTTTTAAGGTCAATCTGTTTAAAGAGTAAGTTTTGGGGACTATTGTTTTTCACCGCCAAGGCGCGAAGGCGCAGAGAGGGCGCTAATTTCTTTGCGTCTTGGCGGTGAAAACCTGCAAACGCGCATCGTCACCTCGGTTTTTTTCAAACATTTTATTGTAAAATCGGTGGAACTTTACGGCCTATGACTGCAGAAGCCGCCGCCTTGTTGTACCGCGAGATCACGCGCCTGGCTACCCGTGAAAACTGGGGGCCGTCGGAGCGGGTGACGGGTATGGCCGCCTTGCTGGAAAAGTTGTTTGTGGAGGCGACGCGGCGGGAGCAACTGGCGTTCAGCAGCTTGTTTGCGCGGATCAGCTATGCCGGTCACAAGTATGGTATGCAGGCGGAGACGCTGGAGGTGGTGCATCGTTTCCGGCGACTGGCGGGCCGAGTCCGCCAGGGGCAGGCCGAGGGCGACCCTTCGCTGGTGCGCCTGGGCGTCAGGGCGCTTGCCGAAACCGTGCTGATCGTGTATCAGGCCGCTATTCCGCCGGAGGTGCTGGCGCATTTTCCTGCGTCCGGGGAGTGGACGTTCGTCGCCCCCGAGTCCTGGGAATACAAGTCGAAAGCCCGCGTGGTAGCCCTTCGCGACGATGCGGAGGAGCAATGCCTGATCGCGGTCGACGAAGAGGACCCTGTGCGACAGGTTCGTATTTTGTACAATTTGCCCGAAAGAAACGCCAATTTTAACCCCACGATACAGTTGTTGCGCAAGGTGTTCCGTTTTCCGGTGTCGCTCAATTTGCTGGAAGTCGACATCGATCAGACGGGCGCCTACCGGCCGCGCGCCCTGGTTGTCGAGCCAGATTTTCTGGTCGATGTGTCGGCCGTGTCTGAATGTTTCAAGGACACGGGCCCCGAGCCGCTTTCCTATCTGGTGCGCAAGTTTTTGCCGCACGAGACGACCGCGCCGATCCTGCTGGGCAACATTGCCAACTTTTTCCTCGACCGCCTGCTGCACGCCCCCGAGAGTCGCTGGGAAGACCTCATTCGCGAAACCTTTCAACTCTATCCTTTCGTTTTCGCGCCCATGACCGATGCGGAAGTGAAGGATTTGACCAACCAGGCGCAGCGGCATTTTGTCCATTTGAAACAAATGGCCAGCGGAGGACTTTCCAGGGAGGGCATCGACCCCGAGCACTGTGTGCTGGAACCTACTTTTTTCAGCGAGCAATACGGCTTGCAGGGGCGACTCGACCTGTTTTATCGCCACGACGACAAGTCGGCCATTGTGGAGCTCAAAAGCGGCAAACCTTACAAACCCAACAGCTACGGTATTGCCCGCAGCCATTTTACCCAAACTCTGCTGTACGACCTGCTGGTGCGCTCCGTGTTCGGGCGGAACACGGACCCTGCCAAGTACATTTTATATTCGGGCGAAGACCAGCAAATGCTGCGTTTTGCCCCGACCGTGGCGCCCGAGCAGATGGAAGCGATCCAGTTGCGCAACCAGCTGGTCGGTATCGAACGCCTGCTGGCTGACATTCGGCCGGGCGACCCGGATGTGCCCTTGCTCGAACGGCTCCGGCCGGCGCGGGTGGCCGGGAAAGGTTTTCTGGAGCGCGATTTTGCCCGTTTCGAACAGGTGTATCAGGGGCTTGATTCGCTGGAAAAAAAGTATTTCAACGCCTTCGCCGGTTTTATCGCCCGCGAGCACTGGCTCTCGAAAGTCGGCGATGCCGACCCGGAATTTCCTGGCGGTCAGGCAGCCGTCTGGCGCAGTTCGTTTGCCGACAAACAACAGGTATTCAGTATTTTAAGTCATCTTGAAATTGTGGAAAACGGCGCCGACCAGGCTGAGCCGTTTCTTGTATTTCAAAAAACGGAACGGACCAATCCGCTGGCCAATTTCCGCACGGGCGACATCGCCGTGCTCTATCCGGCCGAAACGGAAGACGATACGGTGCTCGATCATCAGGTGATCAAATGCACCATCACCGATATCACCCGCGATACCGTTTCCGTCGCCTTGCGCTATCAGCAGTTCAATCTTCGGCACTTCGATACCAGCCAGCTCTGGCACCTCGAACCCGATCTGATGGATTCAGGATTCGTGTCCATGTATCGGGGGCTGTTCGAGTGGGCGGCAGCGGAGAAGACGGTGAGGGGGCGGGTGATGGGGGTGGGTGGTGTTGGTGCCAACTCTTCTCCCCTTGTTGGCCCCGAGCCTAACACCTCCCCTCTTGTTAACCCCACCCCCAACCCCTCCCCCACCCGGGAGGGGGGCGGGTCGGAGCTCATAGCCGCTCCCCACCCCGGAGGGGGTGGGGTTGGGGGTGGGGTGAACAAGAGGGGAGGGAGCTCCGATCCGCCCCCCTCCCCGGAGGGGGAGGGGTTGGGGGTGGGGTTAACAAGAGGGGAGGGGCTGAGGTATATAACGAGCACGGCAACAACAAAGAAAAAGGCGCTACAAAAGACACGACCGATACACCTAAGGAATTACCCTTAAAAACAGGGGCATTTGGAGAGCCTTTTGAGACAACAGACAGGCAGCGTTGGCACTACCTCAAACCCTTCATCCGCGCCATGCGCAAACAACCCACACCTGCCGAACAGCGGCTTTGGGCGCTGCTGCGCAACCACCAGGTGATGGACGTGAAATTCCGGAGACAACATGCCATAGGCGATTATATCACCGACTTCGTCAGCCTGGAATACCGCCTGGTCGTGGAAGTTGATGGCACGATTCACGACTTTCAACAGGAATTCGATCGAATCAGAACGGAGTACCTTGAATATTTTGGATTCAGGGTCATTCGATTGTCTAATGAAATAGTGCTGGAAAACCCGGAAAAAGCGATCGATTTTATTGTTGAAAACATCAAAATCAGGGCGGAAGAGGTGTTGGGTGGCGGGGGAGATATGTCGGGTTCTTTGGAGCCTGGCTCCTTGTCGGTTATTGACTCGGACCCTAGTCCTTCCTTCCTTGTTAACCCCGAGCCTAGCACCTCCCCTCTTATAAACCCCACCCCCAACCCCTCCCCCTCCGGGGAGGGGGGCGGATCGGAGCTCGGATCGACTCCCCTCCCCAGGGGGGTTGGGGGTGGGGCCAACAAGGAGGGTGAAACTGGGACCAACAAGGGAGCCGATACCCCCACAAACATCGAAGAAAAACACTCCCTAACCCCCGAACAATCCCGCATTCTTCAAAAAATCATCGACTCCAAAGACTATTTCCTGCTATGGGGGCCGCCGGGTACGGGCAAAACCAGCGTCATGTTGCGGGCGCTGGCGGGCTGGGTACTGCATGAAACGGAGGAAAATCTGCTCCTTCTCGCCTACACCAACCGTGCAGTGGATGAAATTTGCGAGGCCCTTGACGCGCTGGGGGGCGACATTCGGCAGCAATACCTGCGCATCGGCTCGCGCTACGCGACCAGCGCGCCGTTCAGGGAGCAGTTGTTGTCGGAAAAAATCAAAGCCGTAAAAAAGCGCAGCGAGCTGCGCGACATCCTCGACCGGCACCGGATTTTCGTCAGCACCGTCGCTTCATTCAGCCAGAACGACCAACTGCTCCGCCTCAAAACCTTCCACCGCCTGGTGGTCGATGAGGCTTCTCAACTCACTGAACCACAAGTGGTTGGCTTGCTTACTCGTTTCGAGCATTTCACCCTGATCGGCGATCACCGTCAGCTGCCTGCCGTGACCGCTCAGCACCCCGATCACACCCGCGTAGAGGACCCCGAACTGCTTGAAATGGGCCTGCTCGACCTGCGCGATTCGTATTTCGAGCGCCTGTTTCGACGCTGCCTTGCGGAGCATCGCGAAGCATCGTTCGATCAGCTGAGTCGCCAGGGCCGCATGCACGCCGGGATCATGGCGTTTCCGAACGAACATTTCTACGGCGGCTTTTTGCAAACCCTTCACCCCGCCCAGGATCTGCCCGCGACAGAAGACGCGCCGCCGGTGCAGTTTTATTCCACCCCGGCCGAAGAAACCCTGCCCGGGCAAAAAACCAACCGCGCCGAAGCCGAATTGGTCGCCCGCCTGATCGCTCGTTTTCAGGAAGAATATGCACGGCTGGCACTGCCCTGGCGGCCCGATAAAAGCCTGGGCGTGATCACCCCCTGGCGGGCCCAGATCGCACAGATTCGCGAAAGTATGGCCGCTGCCGGCCTCGATCCGGAAAGCGTGACGGTCGATACCGTGGAGCGGTACCAGGGCGGGGCCCGCGACATTATTTTGATCTCCTGCTGCGCCAATTCGCCGGCCCAGCTCTCCGCGCTGGTCAGCCTTTCGGGCGAAGGCGTGGATCGAAAACTGAACGTTGCGCTCACCCGGGCCCGGCAACGGCTCATCGTCCTGGGCAATGAAGAAGTGCTGAGCCGCGACGAACGTTACCGCGAATTTATCCGCCGGTATCGAAGCGAAATCCCCTGACAGGCAGCCTTGGCCGATTGCGCCGCGTTTTCCCGTCTGCGTCCTACCTTTGCCGCGCTACGCATGAAAACCCGAAACATTTTTTTCCCGGGCATTGTCCTCCTGCTCGCCGCCTGTGCGCGGCCGGTCGCACCCGAGGGCGGTCCCAAAGACAGCCAGCCGCCCAGGATCGATACCCTGCGCAGTTCGCGCAATTATTCCACCCGCTTCAATCCACGCAAAATCGACCTCAGTTTCGATGAATGGGTCGTGCTCAAAGACGCCGCCAATCAGGTGGTCGTGTCGCCGCCGCTGCAAAAACGCCCGGACGTGACGCTCAAAGGGCACACGGTGTCGGTGAAATTGGACAAAGACGAAGTCTTGCACCCCAACACCACCTACACCATCAATTTCGGTACGGCCGTGCAGGATTTGCACGAAAACAACCCCGCCAAAGACCTGCGTTTTGTCTTCTCCACGGGCGATTTTATCGACAGCCTCACCGTGTCGGGCCGTGTGACGGACGCCTACACCGGCGATCTGGCCGACAACGTGGCGGTGATGTTGTACGAAAACCTGGCCGACAGCGCGGTGCAAAAAGAATTGCCCTATTATTTCGCCTATGCCGACAAGGCCGGCCAATTCCAGATCCAGAATGTGAAAGCCGGCACTTTCCGTTGTGTCGCGGTGGAAATGGCAGACAATTACAAACTCAAGTGGAACCCGTCCAGCGAGCGCATGGGCTTTCCCGATACGTTGATCACTCTGCCCGATACGGGGAAGGTTTATCTTCAGTTGAAAATTTCTAAAAAAACGCCTGCCCAGCGTCTGTTGCAGCGCGATGCTGCCCGCTACGGCCGCGTCAAAATCACGTTTGCCGCGCCGCTCGACAGTGTGCCGGCCATCGCTGCCGACACTGCCGGCATCCGTGTGCTGACCGAACGAACGGGCGACTCCCTGCTCGTCTGGTACGACCGGCCGGTACCCGGCAACAGCTGGGGACTGCTCGTAGGCGCCGATACCGTGCCGGTCAAAAACCTGTCGAGGGAAGATTTTTTAAAAAACCACCGCCCTGTCTGGGGCGACGTGACGCCGCCGCCGACCAGTGCCCGCCGTCCTGCCGGCCAGCAAGCCCCGACCCCGACCAAAGCCGTGAGCGTCAACCCGTTCCGGCCGGTGGTGCTGCCGTTCAATACCCCCTGGCAGCAATATGACACCGCCTTCTGGCGCCTCAGCGTGGATACCGTGCAAATCAGGGCGTTTCAACTGAGACCCGACAGTGCAGCGCCTCGTCAGCTCTTGCTGACGGCCGAGTGGCGACCCGGCAAAAACTATCAGCTGATGCTGCTGCCCGGTGCAGTGACCGATTTTTACGGCGTGACCAACACCGACACCCTCACTCGCAGCCTGCTGGTGACACCCGACAAACAACTCGGCAGCCTGGCGCTCAATTTGAAAAATCTGCGCTACGACACGCCCTATCTCCTGCAAATCCTCGACGGCAAAACGGTGGACCAGGAGCGCCGTTTTGTCGCGGAAACCCGCGAAATGCGCCTGGCATTTCCCAACATGCCTGCCGTGGCGTACACGGTGCGCCTCGTCGAGGACCGCAACGGCAACGGTCGCTGGGACCCCGGCGATTTCAGCCGGCGGCAGCAGCCCGAACCCGTTTTTACGCGAAAACTGGAGGCGCTTCGAGCCAACTGGGAAGTGGAGGTGGAAATGGACCTGGAAGAGGTGGCGAAGAAAAAAATAAAGGGTTGAAGTTGCCTACCCCGGGCAGCGCCGGCGTATTTGATCGGCAAAACCGGGGTCGCGGACGAGGCGGAGGTAGGAATCGTGGTTGTTGCGCTTGTTGTCTTCGGGCGAAACCGTTTGGAAAATAAGCTCGGCAAGGCTGCGCCAGCCTTTTTCAAACAAGGTCAGCTGGGCAAGGCAGGCGCTGTATTCCGCCGTGTGTTCGGGATGCGCCCGCGTCTCCGTTTCAGTTGCAAGGCGCAGGTAGCCCGCTATGGTTTCATCGGAGGGGCGGTGAAAGTCCAGTTGATTGGTCTGAGGAGCCGAAGGCAGATAGCGCACGGTGAATGCGTCGCGGTCGTTGAGCGGGAAGCCGGTCGGCAGCATGATCAGGCCGGTATCGGCCACCGTCATTTTGGCGGTGATGCGCAGGCTGTCGATGGTGGTGAACGTGTAAAAGACTTTCCGCTGGCGCGATTCTTCCACGATAAACAGGCTGGCCACGGCTTCTTTCCCTTCCAGATTCAGCCGATGGGCCATGTCGCCGTCGATGTTGTTGAAAATGCCCATGCTGGCGCGGCGTTTCAGGTCTTGCCGGTGTTTGTACCATTCCAGCCCGAAAAATCCCGCGGCAATGACCACGGCCAGGCCGACAATCAGGGCGGCCATGTAGCCGCGGTTGCGTTTTTCCTCGGCGCGCCGCAGCCGGTTGCGGGGCGTGTCCACTTCTTTATTGACCTTGAAATCGTAGGAAAAACCTTCTTTTTCCTTGTAAATACCCACTTCGCACAACTCGTCTTCGATAAAGAAGGAGTACATCCGGGTTTCTTTTACCGCAAAATCAATTTGCATCACCCGCATATCGCAATGGATCATCAGGTGACCACTGCGGTCGCCGTGGTATAATCCGACGCGGTGACGACCGCCGGCGGTATCGAGGTAGAGCCAGCTGATTTGGGCCATGGGAAGGTGCCTTAACGCGAATTACCACAATAAACGCAAGGTTCCGGGTTTTGGGACACGGATGGCAGAAATTTTCAAAAAAGACAGCGGGACTTAAAAATAAAAAGTGCGAAAACGGGAGTCACCCCGAGTTTTCGCACCCTCTTTTTAAGTATGCCGCAGTGCGGCGGTTGGCCAGAGTTAAGTCTGCTCTTGGATAAATCTGCCGGGATTGTAAACACGCTTCGCGTGCCGCAGCGCGGCAAAATGTATGTAGATCAAAATGATGTTGGGCGCAAATTGGCGCCGCAGCGCGGCAAAATGTTCGCTTTTTACGCGCCCGGGTTCAGCGGATCGGTCACCCCTTCACCACCGCCGCTTTTTTCTTCGCCCTCACCTTCGGCCGCCCGATGCTTTCATAATGAAAGCCCAGGCCTTTCATCTGATCGAGGTCGTACAGGTTGCGGCCGTCGAAGATGACGGGTTCGTGCAGCAGGCGTTTGATCTGCTCGAAATCGGGGCTGCGGAATTCGTTCCACTCGGTCATGACAGCCAGGCAATCAGCGCCTTGCAGGGCGTCGTACATGCTGTCGGCGTAGCGGATGCGGTCGCCGAACTGGGCGCGTACGTTGGGCATCGCTTCGGGGTCGAATGCCTGCACGCGGGCCCCGAGGGCCAGCAGTTCTTCGATGATGATCAGGGCCGGCGCCTCGCGGATGTCGTCGGTATTGGGCTTGAAGGCCAGGCCCCACACGCCGATGGTGCGGCCTTCGAGGCTGTTGCCGTAGTATTTTTTGATTTTTTTGGTCAACAGCGCTTTCTGGATACCGTTGACTTTCATCACGGATTTCAGAATTTTGAAATCGTAGGAAAAGGTCGAAGCAGTTTTGCCCAGGGCCTGTACGTCTTTGGGGAAGCAGGAGCCGCCGTAGCCGATGCCCGGAAACAGGAAGCGTTTGCCGATGCGGCTGTCGCTGCCGATGCCGATGCGAACCTGGTCCACGTTGGCGCCGACTTTTTCGCAGAGGTTGGCGATCTCGTTCATGAAAGAGATGCGCATGGCGAGGTAGGCGTTGGCGGCGTATTTGGTGAGCTCGGCCGAGCGTTCATCCATAAAAAAGATGGGGTTGCCCTGGCGAACGAAGGGTTCGTACAGCTGGCGCATGACCTTTTGCGCCCTTTCGCTGCGGGTGCCGATGACCACGCGGTCGGGTTTCATAAAATCCTCCACGGCCACGCCTTCGCGCAAAAATTCGGGATTGGACACCACGTCGAACAGTTTTTTCGGCAGGCGCTCGGCCATGATGGCGGCTACTTTTTCGGCGGTGCCGACGGGCACGGTGCTTTTATCTACCACCACTTTGTACTCCGTAATGATGCTGCCCAGGTCGCGGGCTACGCCGAGGATGTAGGAAAGATCAGCCGAGCCGTCTTCGCCCGGCGGGGTGGGCAGCGCCAGAAAAATGATCTGGCTGGCTTCCACGGCTTCTTTCAGGTTGGTGGTAAAATGGAGGCGGCCCTCCTTGGTATTGCGATCGAAAAGTACGTCGAGCCCGGGTTCGAAGATCGGGATCTCGCCTGCCTGAAGGCGACGCACCTTATTTTCGTTGTTATCAACGCAGATAACGTTGTTACCCGTTTCGGCAAAGCAGGTGCCGGTGACTAAACCGACATAGCCGGTTCCTACAACAGCAATGTTCATGGTAAAATTAAATTTTTGAGAATCAGAGATCGGGTAAACTGTTCCAACCCTGAGCCTGGCCCCAACCCCACCCCTAGACGGGTTCAGAACCCTTATTGGGTTGGGGTTGGGGCCAGGCTCAGGGTTGCTTAAATGGCAAACGGATTATCGTTATCGGGGGAGAAAAAGACCGGTAACTTTGGTCAATAAGGAAAGAGGAGCCGAAATTGGCCCTGCAAAAGTAAGCAGCGGGCCGGAAATCGCCGATTGGCCAAACAAGATTTTTGCCGCCTTGAAAATTTATCCTTTGGTTAAAACATTATTTGGAGACGCTGTACGTCTTTTTCCAATGATCCAATTGAAATAGCATGGCTTCTTTTCCCCGTTTTTTGTTTTTGGCGCTCCTGCCGGCCTTGTGTACCGCTGCTTTTGCCCAAAAACCGCCCGCCCAGGGCGCCAATATCGTCCCCAACCCGGGCTTCGAACGTTTCGCCAACCCGCCCATCGGCTGGACCTACAAGGGCGCCGACTTCGGTCGTGTGGTCAAATACTGGTTCAGCGCCACCACCGCCAGCCCCGATGTGTACGGCCCGGGCGTACGCGTGCCCGACGACTGGGCGGAAAAAGGCTTCGGCAAACAAACCCCGCGCAGCGGCAAGGCCATGGCCGGCCTCACGCTGTACGGCTGCACCAACGGCAAGCCGCATTGCCGTGAATTCATCGAAATTCAGCTGGCTGAGGCGCTCGTGATCGGCCAGACGTATTACGTCGAGTACTGGGTTTGCCCGATGAAACGCGGCCTGCACATCAACAACCTGGGCGCTTACTTTTCCGTCAGCGAAATGCGCCGCACCACCGACGAGGTCCTGATACGCGAAGCGCAGGTGCGCTCCGACAACGTGGTGACCGCGCCCGACGGCAAGTGGGTCAAGGTGAGCGGCTATTTCAAAGCAAAATACGAAGCCAACTACATCCTGATCGGCAATTTCAGCGACGACGATAATACCTTCTTCCAGGCGCCGGGCGACGACAGCTACAACTACGCTTACTACTACATCGACGATGTGCTCGTGCGAAAATCGCCCCCCTACCTGCCGGTGCCCGTCAAGCCCGACGACCTGACGCGCCAACCCCTCGAACCCGGCAAAACGATCGCCCTGAAAAACATCTATTTCGAATTCGACCGCGACGAACTCATGCCCCGCTCCTACGTCGAACTCGACAAACTGCTCAAAATCATGCGCACCAACCCCTCGCTCGTGATCGAAATCGTGGGCCATACCGACAACCTCGGCACCGACGAATACAACCTCGACCTTTCCCGGCGCCGCGCCCAGGCAGTGGTCAACTACCTGCGCGACAACAAGATCGGCGCCGCGCGCCTGCGTTTCAGGGGCATGGGTGAAAGCCAGCCCATCGCGACCAACGACACCGACGAGGGCAGGGCGCAAAACAGGCGGGTGGAATTTGTCGTGGTGAAAAAATGAAGTGCGGCGAGCTCCCTATTTTTGACCAATGTCAACAGCCTCACTGACACAGGCTATTCCAAAGGGGCAGACCAATCCGGCAACTTTAAACAGCAAAAGATGCGTATTTTTAGCCAGTACGCGATCTGATTGCGCGTCATCGCCTGTTTAAAGTTTTCGAAATCTATCTCCCATGCTCCCCCTGATCAAACATTTTGCCGACATCTCTATCAACGACCTGCCGCTGGTGGGTGGTAAAAATGCCTCGCTGGGCGAAATGTTTGCCCAACTGACGCCCCGGGGTATTCTAGTACCCGACGGATTTGCCGTCACAGCAGAAGCATACCGGCTTTTCCTGCGCGAAAACCGCCTGCAAAAACCGCTCGACGAGCTGTTGAGCGGCCTCAATACCCGAACCTTCTCCAACCTGGAAACTATCGGCGAACAAGCCCGCGAACTCATCGGTCGGGCTGCCATGCCGCAGGCGGTGGCGGCTGCTATCCTCGAAGCCTATCGCGCCCTGTGCGGCCGCGAAGGCGCCGACCTGTGCTCCATGGCCGTGCGGAGCAGCGCCACGGCGGAAGACCTGCCTTCCGCCAGCTTTGCCGGCCAGCTCGAAAGCTACCTCAACATCAGGGGAGAAACCGAACTGGTCCGAACCGTGCACCGCTGTTTCAGCTCGCTGTTCACCAATCGCGCCATCAAGTACCGCGAAGACCAGGGCTTCGGCAACATCGACGTGGCGCTCTCCGTCGGCGTGCAAAAAATGGTGCGCTCCGACCTCGCCGCTTCCGGCGTGGCATTTACGCTCGACCCCGACACGGGTTTCGACCGCGTGGTGGTCATCGACAGCATTTACGGGCTGGGCGAAAATATCGTGCAGGGCCGATCCACCCCCGATGAATTCGTCCTGTTCAAACCGCATATCGGCACGGCATTCAACCCCCTTATTCAGAAAAAAATGGGGGAAAAAGAATGGACCATGACTTTTGCCCAACCCGACCAGCCCGGCAAAACCGTTGAAAACCAGCCTACGCCCAACGACAAACGCGACCGGTATTCGCTCGATGAGGCCGACGTGCGCACACTGGCCGACTGGTGTGTGCGCATCGAACAGCATTATGGCAAACCCATGGACATCGAGTGGGCCAAAGACGGCCCCGACGGTCGCCTTTATATCGTGCAGGCCCGCCCCGAAACCGTGCACGCCGGCAAAAACAAACACAGCGTGGTGCGCAGCTATGCCATTCGTTCCAAGGGTAAAAAACTCGCCGAAGGCATCGCGCTGGGCGAAAAAATATCGGCCGGGAAAGCCCGTCTCCTGCGCTCGCCAAAGGAAGCCCGCCTCTTGCAGGACGGCGAGGTGCTGGTGACCGACATTACCAATCCCGACTGGGACCCGATCATGAAACGCGCGGCAGCCATCGTGACCAACAAGGGCGGCCGCACGAGCCACGCCGCCATTGTAGCCCGCGAACTGGGCACCGTGGCCATCGTCGGCTGCGGCAATGCCACCGACAAGATCCACGACGGCGACCTGATCACGGTCTGTTGCGCTGAGGGAAAAACCGGCTACGTGTACGCCGGAAAAGCGGAGTGGACGGAAACGGAAAAAGACATTTCCGGGCTGGAAATGCCCGAAACCGCGCCCATGCTCATCCTCGGCGACCCCTCCCTGGCCTTTCAGCAATCGTTTTTGCCGCAACGGGGCGTCGGGCTGCTGCGCATGGAATTTCTCATCACGCACCACATCCAGTTGCACCCGCTGGCGCTCACCCGCTTCGAACAGATCAACGACGCCTCGGTGCGCCGGCAGGTGGAACAACTGACGCGCCATTACCGCGATAAGAAGGAATATTTTGTGGACAAACTCGCACAGGGCGTCGCGACCATTGCCGCGGCTTTCCACCCGCACGACGTCATCGTGCGCATGAGCGATTTTAAAAGCAACGAATACGCCAACCTGATCGGCGGCAAACAATTCGAACCCGCCGAAGAAAACCCGATGATCGGTTTTCGGGGCGCCTCGCGCTATTATTCCCCCTTGTACAAAGACGGCTTCGAACTCGAATGCAAAGCCATGAAAAGGGTGCGGGAAGACCTGGGTTTTACCAATGTCAAACTCATGATCCCCTTCTGCCGCACCCTCGACGAAGGCCGGCAGGTGGTGGCGACCATGCGCGAATTCGGGCTGGAACAAGGGCGTGACGGACTGGAAATTTACGTCATGGTCGAGGTCCCGAGCAACGTATTGCTGGCCGATCAGTTTGCCGACATTTTCGACGGCTTCTCCATCGGCTCCAACGACCTCACCCAGCTGACGCTGGGCCTCGACCGCGATTCGACGCTCGTGAGCAGCCTGTTCAGCGAAAAAAACGAGGCGGTGATGCAACTCATCGCGCGTGCCATTCGCGCCGCGCACCGCAAGGGCATCAAGATCGGCCTCTGCGGACAGGCGCCCAGCGACATGCCCGAATTCGCCCGTTTTTTGGTCAATGAGGGCATCAACAGCATTTCCTTCAATGCCGACGCCCTGCTCAAAGGCATTGAAAACATGGTGGCTGCCGAACGCGACAAATCGCCCGGGAAAATGACTTTGGCCGACGAAATTCCTCCCGAGCCGCGCGACCACACCAGCGTGGATACCCCTCCGCCCGTGACCAATCGCGAATGGTCGGCCGGCGAGGACTATGAGTTTTTGAAATGACGGGCTTTGCCCCGCGAAGAAAAAAAGCCTCTCTAAACCGCTACTTTTACCACCGTGTCGAACAAATCTGCAAAATCCGGGACGCTGAAACGACTCTGGAGTACCCTGGGGCCGGGTCTGGTGACCGGCGCCAGCGACGACGACCCCTCGGGAATCGCAACCTACTCCCAGGCGGGCGCCATGTTCGGACTGGCCACCTTGTGGACGGCGCTGGCGAGCTACCCGCTCATGGTCGCCGTGCAGGAAATGTGCGCGCGCATCGGCATCGTGACGCGCATGGGGCTTGCAGGCGTGTTAAAAACCTACTATCCGCGCCCCCTGCTTTACCTGATGATTTTGCTCAGCGTACCCGCGATCATCATCAACATCGGGGCCGACATTCAGGCTATGGGCGCGGTGACCAACATGTTGTTCCCTTCGGTCAAACCGCACGAGGCAAGCGTTTTTTTAACGGCTTTTCTGTTTGTGGCCACGGTTTTGCTGCCCTACAAACCATTTGCCGCCGCGCTGAAATACCTGTGTCTGTCGCTGCTGCTGTATCTCGTGGTGCCTTTTTGGATAAAGCCGGACTTCTGGCAGGTGTTGCGCAGCACATTCGTGCCGGTCATCCAGTTCAATCGCGACTACCTTTCCATCCTGGTCGGAATACTGGGCACAACCATTTCGCCCTACCTTTTTTTCTGGCAAACCAGCATGGAAGTGGAGGAGGCCGGCAATCGAAAAAACACGGTGATGGTGGACAAAAAACTCATCACCGGCATGCGCAAGGACGTCGATATGGGCATGTTGCTGACCTGTCTGGTGTTTTTCTTCATCATTCTGACCACAGGTTCCGTGTTGCACGGCGAGGGCATGTACAATATCCGCACGGTTGCCGATGCGGCAGCGGCACTGCGCCCGTTGGCCGGCGACGACGCCTACTGGTTGTTTGCCCTGGGGGTGATCGGTACGGGTATGCTGGCCGTGCCGGTGCTGGCCGGGGCGGTATCGTACATTCTGGCCGAGACATTCGGCTGGAAGGAAGGACTGGACAAAAAATACTACGAAGCGCCCGGTTTTTACGCCGTACTGGCGGTATCGCTGGGCCTGGGTTTGCTGTTCGATTTTACCGACATCAGCCCGATCGAGGCGCTGCTGCTGGCCGCCGTTTTGTACGGCCTGACGGCCCCAGTTCTGATCGCCGTGGTGCTGCATATTTCCAACAATGCCGCCGTGATGGGCACATTTGTCAACCGGCTGTGGTCCAATGTCTTCGGCTTCGCGGCCTTTGCGCTGATGGCGCTCTCGGCCGCTTTGTTGCTCTGGTTTTATTTTCAATGATCTGACGCCATGAACATCCGGATACCTGACTCAACCAAGGAATTTCTGAATGACGCGGGTCATTTGAGCCGTTTCATTTGGCGTTTCGTGAGCGAAGGCCTGCGCCCGCGCTACGAACTCGGCGAATTTGTGCGCCAATGCTACGTCGTCGGCTACAAATCGCTGCCCCTGGTCGGCCTGACGGCATTCATCATGGGGCTGGTGCTGACCATGCAATTGCGCCCGACCATGGTGTATTACGGGGTCGAATCCCAGATTCCCGCCATGGTCGGCATTTCGATCGTGCGGGAGATCGGGCCCATCCTGACCGCCCTGATTTTTGCCGGCAAAATCGGTTCCAGCATTGGCGCCGAACTGGGTTCCATGAAGGTGACCGAGCAAATCGACGCCATGGAAGTGTCGGGTACCAACCCGTTCAAATACCTCGTGGTGACGCGTTCTTTTGCTACCATGCTGATGCTGCCCATCCTCGTGGTGATTGCCGATGCCATTTCGCTGTACGGCTCTTTTCTCGGGGTCAATATTTATGAAAAAACCAGCCTGATCCTCTTTTTCCGCAAGGTGTTCGACAACCTGGTGTACCTCGATGTCCTGCCTGCTTTTATAAAAACTTTCTTTTTCGGCTTTGCCGTGGGGATAATCGGCTGTTACAAAGGTTATTATTCCAGCAAAGGCACCGAAGGCGTCGGGCGCTCGGCCAATTCGGCCGTCGTCGTGTCGTCGGTCACGATTTTTATACTCGATCTGATCGCTGTTCAGATCACCGATTTGTTTTCATGATGCCGCCAACCGATCAAACAGCAGCCGTCATACGTATCCAGGGGGTGTACAAATCCTTTGGCGACAATGCCGTGCTGAAGGATTTTTCGCTCGACCTGCTGCGGGGCGAAAGCCTGGTCGTGCTGGGCAAATCCGGCTCCGGCAAGTCGGTGCTGATCAAATGCATCATCGGCCTCATCAAACCCGACCGGGGCAGCATCACCGTGCTGGGCGAAGATGTGCTGTCGCTCGGCCACGAAGCCCTCGATCAGGTGCGGCAAAAAGTCGGCTTCCTGTTTCAGAGCAACGCGCTGTACGACTCCATGACCGTCCGCGAAAACCTGGAATTTCCGCTCCGCCGCCACACCATCGACCTGGCCCAGTCGGAGGTCAACGACATGGTCATGGAAGCGCTCGACAACGTCGGACTCGGCCGCACGGTCGATATGATGCCTTCCGAACTCTCGGGCGGCATGCGCAAGCGTATCGCCCTGGCCCGGACGCTCATCCTGCGCCCCGAGATCATCCTTTACGACGAGCCGACAACCGGCCTCGATCCCATTACCAGCCTCGAAATCATCAACCTGATGAACGAGATTCAGGACAAATATCAAACGTCGTCCATCATCATCACCCACGATATGAAGTGCGTGAAAATCGCCTCCGATCGCGTCGCCATGCTGATCGACGGCACCTGCTACGCCCTGGGCACCTATGAGCAACTGAACGCTTCCGACGATGCCAAGGTCAGGGCGTTTTTTGATTGAAAAAACATGTTTTTGTGATGAAAAATCAAGGTTTGAATACGGTAAAACTGGGCATTTTCGTCCTCGCCGGACTGGTCTTGCTCATCGTCGCCTTGTATGCGCTGGGCAAAAACCGCAACCTGTTCGGCACCCAGTTCGAGCTCAAAACCCGTTTTCGCGACGTCAACGGTTTGCTCGTCGGCAACAACGTGCGCTTCTCGGGCATCGACGTAGGCAGCGTGCGGTCCGTCACGATCCTCAACGACACCACCATCGAAGTGGTGATGAACGTGGATCGGAAGATGAAAAGTTTTATCCGCGTCAATGCCGTCGCCAGCCTCGGCACCGACGGGCTCATCGGCAACCGCGTTATCAATATCGCGCCCGCCGACGCCAGCGCCCCTTTCGTGACCGGCGGCGAACTCCTGCCCTCCCGCGGCGAAGTGAATACCCAGCAAATGCTCCAGACCCTTTCCCGCACCAATGAAAGTGTGGCGGTGATTGCCGATGAACTGCTCGTCACGATACAACGCATCAACAACAGCGCTCAGCTCACCCGCCTGCTCAGCGACGAAAGCCTGGGCTACAACCTCAAGGCTTCCCTCCTCAACCTCAACCGCGCCACCGCCAATGCCGCCTTGCTCATGGACAACGCCAACGCCACCCTGCTGCTGGCTTCGGAAGGACAGGGCACGCTCGCAACCATCCTGACCGACACGGCCCTGGCTGCCGAATTGCGCCGCACGGTCACGCAGTTGCAGGCTGTGGAAAATGGCGCCCGGCAACTCGCCGGCGACCTCGACGCGGTGGTCGGCGCCGTCGATCGCGACTACCGCGAAGGCGCCGGGCCCGTCGGGGCGCTCCTGCGCGATTCGATCATGACCCTGCGCCTCAGCAACTCACTGGATAATGTGGAGAAAGGCACCGCCGCGTTCAACGAGAACATGGAAGCGCTGAAACACAATTTCTTTTTCCGGGGCTATTTCAAAAAGCTCGAAAAAAAGAAAAAGAAAGAAGCAGGAAAGAACTGAGCGCCCGGGCGATCAGAAGTGTTTGAAATACTCGAAAGGCTCCTTGCAATCGTCGCAAATGTAGAGCGCCTTGCAGGCCGTGGAGCCGAATCGGCTGCTTTCGTGCGTATGCATGGAGCCGCAGCGCGGACAGGGAACCTCCGGCGGCGCGGCAAACAGCTCGTCGGGGTTGGTGAGGGTTTTGACGGGCGGCGCAATGCCGTAGCGGCGCATTTTTTCGCGGGCGGCTTCGGTCAGCCAGTCGGTGGTCCAGGCCGGACTGTACACCGTTTTGATTTCCAAGTTCTTAAAACCCATGGCGTGCATGGCGGCGCGAATTTCTGCGCTGAACAGGGTCATGGCCGGGCAGCCCGTGTAGGTCGGCGTGATGGTGATGGTCAGTTTGTCGCCGTCCCAGTTGATGTCGCGCACCACCCCAAGTTCGGTGATGGTGATAACCGGCACTTCCGGGTCGGGGATTTGTTCGAGCCGTTCCCAGATGCGTTTTTCGATATCGTTGTCGGTGGTAGTCACGATGTTTGGCTTGAATGTGGTGGGCAAAATTCAAAAACGCTTTTTTCACCCCAAGGTTTTGTTCGAGGCCGTCGCGGCCAACTGACGGGGTGACTCCAAGTCACCCCGTCAGTAATACAGCCTCGACAAATTTTTACCATTTCGCCCCGGGGTACGCCCGTTGAAGGTATTGCATTTCGGCCAGCAGGTGACCGAGGTGTTCGCTGTGGATGCCTACGCGGCCGCCGGAGGCCATGTAGTCGGTAGCGGGCAAGGCAAGGCCGGCATCTTCCGCCACCTGTTTCACTTTATCAAGCCAGGCTGCGCGGAAACTGTCGGAGCGCGGAGCGATACCGGCTTCGGCCAGTTGGGCTTCGTTGTCGTCGGTTTCAAACAATTCGCCGGTGTAATGCCAAAGGTCGCGGAAGGCCTGATCGAGTCGGCGATGGCTTTCTTCGGTGCCCTGGCCGAGGCGCACCATCCAGCTGCCGCTGTGGCGGAAGTGGTAGGCGGTTTCCTTGGCAAAACGCGTGCCCATGCCGGCCAGAGTTTCGTCTTTGCTGGTACTCAGGGCATTGTACAACAAACCCTCCCAGACGTCGATGAAAAACTGCCGGACGATGACATAGGCAAAGTCCGTATTGGGTTGCTCGACGAGCAGGCAGTTGCGGAATTCGACTTCCGAGCGCAGGTAAGCCAGGTCGTCTTCCGAGCGACCACGGCCTTCCACTTCGCCGGCATATTTGAGCAGCGCTTCGGCTTGCCCGATATGGTCGAGGGCGATGTTGGTCAGCGCGATGTCTTCTTCCAGAAAGGGTCCGCGGCTGCACAGTTGGGAGAGCCGGTGGCTCAACACCAGGTTGGTGTCGCCGATCCGCAGCAGATATTGAAAAAGAGCGTTTTTCATGGCGAATCAAATATTTTTTGCCCCTTCCGGAACTTCATAAAAAGTGGGGTAGCGGTAAACCTTGTCGTCCGAAGGATCGAAAAACGGCGCTGCCTCATCGGGCTGCACGGCTACGATTGCCTCGGCCGGCACGACCCACAGCCCCGTGGCTTCGCCCCGGCGGGTGTAGAGGTCGCGGGCATTTTCAATGGCCATTTCCTTGTCAAAAGCATGCACGCTGCCGGCGTGCGTAAATGGCTGGCCGCTTTTTTTCTGGGTAAAAACTTCCCAAAGCGGACCTTGAGTGTCGGTGGTATGTGACATGATCGATCTTTTTTTGAAATAAAAACGCTTAACTCACCACCCTTACAGGGTTTCAAACCCTGTAAGGGTTATAATCGGCGCCGAGCCCACCCTGTAAGGGTTTCATACCCTTACAGGGTTATGCTGCGCGGCATAGGCAGCGGCTGCTTCCCGCACCCAGGCGCCTTCGGCGTGCCAGTGTTTGTGGTGCGCCATACGCTGGCTGTTGCAGGGGCCTTCGCCGCGAATGACGCGGTAAAATTCGTCCCAGTTGATGGGGCCCGTTTCGTAGTGCTCGGTTTCTTCGTTCCAGCGCAGTTGCGGATCGGGTACTTTCAGGCCGATCACTTCCGCCTGCGGCACGGTTTTGTCGATGAAACGCTGGCGCAGTTCGTCGTTGCCGGCGCGTTTGATTTTCCAGCGCAGGCCGTTGCCGGTGCGCGGCGAATCGTTGTCGTGCGGGCCGAACATCATCAGCGCGGGCCACCACCAGCGGTCGATGGCCGACTGGGCCATGGCGTGCTGTTCGGGTGTGCCGGTAGCCATTTTGGCCATGATTTCGTAACCCTGGCGCTGGTGGAAACTTTCCTCGTTGCAGATGCGCAACATGGCGCGCGAGTAGGGGCCGTAGGAGGTGCGGCGCAGCGAAAGCTGGTTGGTCACCGCCGCGCCGTCGACCAGCCAGCCGATGGCGCCGATGTCGGCCCAGTTGAGCGTCGGATAGTTGAACACGCTCGAATATTTGGCCTTGCCCGAGTGCAGTTGTTCGATCAACTCGTCGCGGGTAATGCCCAGTGTTTCGGCGGCGGAGTACAGGTAGAGGCCGTGCCCGCCCTCGTCCTGAATTTTGGCCAGCAGGATTTTTTTGGCGCGCAGGGATGGCGCCCGGGTAATCCAGTTGCCTTCGGGTTGCATACCGATCACCTCGGAGTGGGCGTGCTGACTGATTTGCCGGATGTTGTGCGTCCGGTATTCGTCGGGCATCCAGTCTTTCGGCTCGATCTTTTCCTCCGCGTCGATGTATTGCTGAAAGGCAAGATAACGATCTTCCATATTCATGTTTTTTCCAGATTCCAGTTTGAAAAGATGAATAATACCCCTGCAAGCAACAAGGGCATGGATAGCATCATAAACAGCTCGGCGGTACGCCAGGCGGCGAAATACACCGTGAAAACCATACCCAGCACCATGAACACCAGGCCGCCGACGATACGCCAGCGCCAGGCCACGTAAAGCGCGCCAAGGATCACGGCCGAAGGCAGCAAGTGTATTAAAAAAGCCGCCAGCTGGTGGCCGAAAGAGCCGCCTTCCCCCCAGGCATCGAGTGCGAAAACCGAGAGGAAAAGCGCAAAAGCAATGGCCAGTATGCGGGGCGACCAGGTGAGTACCGATTTGGCTGTCATGACAAAACAGATTTAGAGTGTTCCGCGGCGGCGTTGTTCTTCCTCGATGGATTCGAACAAGGCGCGGAAATTGCCTTTGCCAAACGATTTGGCGCCTTTCCGCTGGATGATCTCGAAAAACATCGTCGGACGGTCTTCCACCGGGCGGGTGAAAATTTGCAGGAGGTAACCTTCTTCATCGCGGTCGACCATGATGCCGAGTTCTTTCAGGCGCATCAGGTTTTCGTCGATCTCGCCCACGCGGTCGGCCACGGTGTCGTAGTACGAGCCCGGCACGTGCAGGAATTCCACGCCGCGTTTGCGCATTTCGCCCACGGTGAACACGATATCATCGGTCGCCACGGCAATGTGCTGGCAGCCCGGGCCTTCGAAAAATTCGATAAACTCCTCGATTTGCGATTTTTTCTTGCCTTCGGCCGGTTCGTTGATCGGGAATTTGATGCGGCCGTTGCCGTTGGTCATCACTTTCGACATGAGGGCGGAATATTCGGTCGAGATGTCCTTGTCGTCGAAGGAGATCAGGTTGGCGAAGCCCATCACGTCGTGGTAGAACGTGGCCCAGGTGTTCATCTGGTTCCAGCCTACGTTGCCGACCATGTGGTCGATGTATTTAAAACCGACTTCGCCGGGGTTGTAATCGGAGAGCCAGGGTTCGTAGCCGGGCAGGAAAACGCCGTTGTAGTTTTTGCGCTCCACAAAAATGTGGACGGTTTCGCCGTAGGTGTGGATGCCTGCGCGCACGACTTCGCCGAATTCATCTTTTTCCACGGTAGGTTCCATGAAAGGCTCGGCCCCGCGCTGGGTGGTTTCGTGGAAAGCCGCGCGGGCGTCGTCGACCCACAGGGCGATCACCTTCACCGCGTCGCCATGGCGTTTGATGTGTTCGGCAATGGGCGAGTGGGAGTTGAGCGGCGTGGTGAGCACGAGGCGGATTTTGCCCTGCGCCAACACGTAGGAAGCGCGGTCGCGCACGCCGGTTTCGAGGCCTGCGTAGGCCAGCGACTGGAAGCCGAAGGCCGTTTTGTAGTAATGGGCGGCCTGTTTGGCATTGCCGACGTAGAGCTCGACGTAGTCGGTGCCCAGCAGCGGCAAAAAGTCTTCAGCCTCCGTAAAGATCTTTTGCAAGCCGTAATTATAGTTTTGAATTCCGGTTAGAGTAGCCATAAATTATTGTTTCGATTGAGTTCGATTTTTTTGTTTTAATTAATTAAAAATCAAGGTGTTGGAACGGGCTGTTGGGTGGATGGCGGCGGAGACCACTGCTCGACGGACCACTTGTCGGGGATATTTCGCGCATGGCTCATCGAGACGATATGGAACAGTAGCGAGCACCCCAAAAGGATAAAACCAGCCTTTACCGTGTTTTGAGGCCCTGGGCCTTCAACGGCAAATACCGACAGAAAACCGACGTCAATCAGAGTGGCGCTGAGCAGCAGCAGCCCCCAAAACAGGATTCGCCTGGCCAGCGGCCGATAGCTGATGCTCTCGATCTGATCGGCGGGAATGCCGGTTTTGCCACGGAGGTACAAAACGCCGTTTTCGTAGCGGCTAAAACCGCCCCTGTACACGGCGCGCTCGCTCGCGGGCTTCATCCGGACTTTCACGTAATCGCCTCGTTTGATCGTGTACGTCGTGCTCCCGTCATTGCTGCGCAGGATCATCTGCGTAGCCTGTCGACTTTGCTGGGCAAGGGCGGGGAGCGCCAGTGCCAGCGACAGAAAACCGATGATGAAGAGACGTGACATGGATGCAAATTTTAAATTATGGAACCTTGCCGGGCTCTTTGAGCAGTTTCGGCATGGTGTACGTTTCCCAGGTCCAATCCGTTTGCACATGGTCGGCCGATTGTTGGGCCATCAGGTTGGCGGCTACTGAAATGCCGAGCAGGCAAAATCCTATGACGATATAGACCGACGGCCCTTTTGTGCTTCCTCCCAAGGAGTGACTAACCGTAAATGTCAACAGACCGATTGCCAGCACCACGATCCCGGCCAACAGCAGGAGCCAGAAAAAACCTTTTACATCAGGTGGCCAGCTTCGAATCGAATTGACCTGTTCCAGCGGGATTTTTTTTCCATTCCTCAGGCAGATCAAGTCGTTTTCAACCGTTTTAAACTTGCCGGCAACCACGTGTCCCGTAGTGGTTTCGATTTTCACCCAGTCACCAGGGGTAATGATCACGCTATTGGAGCCGTCATTTTTTCGAAAAGTCACTCCTTTCTGTGCCGAACTCAAAGCCGGCAGAACAAAGAGTAACAGGGAAAAAAACAGCAGTCGGTTCATTGCTTTTACGGTTTAATGCGCATCTGCCGGTTGAGACAGCCATGATTTGTAATAATCCTCCACTTCGAGGCTCAGCGCGTCTTTGGTGATTTGCACCGGCCGGAAAGGATCGATCATCACGGCGAGTTCTTCGGTCGCGGCTTTGCCGATGCTGCGTTCGATGGCGCCGGGGTGCGGGCCGTGCGGAATACCGCCGGGGTGCAGGGTCAGCTGGCCTTTGCGGATGTTGTTGCGCGACATAAAATCGCCGTCCACGTAGTACAGAATTTCGTCCGAATCAATATTACTGTGGTGGTAAGGCGCCGGGATTGCCTGCGGGTGGTAGTCGTAGAGGCGCGGCACAAAGGAGCAGATCACAAACCCGTCGCCCTCGAATTGCTGGTGTATGGGCGGCGGCATGTGAATACGACCCGTGATGGGTTCAAAATCGAAGATCGAAATGGCCCAGGGGTAGTGGTTGCCGTCCCAGCCGATCACGTCGAAGGGGTGCGTGCCGTACACATACGGATAAATCAGCCCCTGCTTTTTGATCTTGATGAGGAAGTCGCCCTGCTCGTCGTGGGTTTGCAGGTCTTTGGGCAGTTTGAAGTCGCGCTCGCAAAACGGCGAATGCTCCAGCATTTGGCCGTAATGGTTGCGGTAGCGCTGCGGCGTGCGCAGGGGGCTGAACGATTCGACGATCAGCAGGCGGTTCTGCGTGGAGAGGAAATGAATTTTGTAAATCGTACCGCGCGGAATAACGAGGTAGTCGCCGTATTCGAAAGCCACCTGGCCGTACATGGTTTCGATGTAGCCATGCCCTTTGTGCACAAAAATCATCTCGTCGGCATCGGCGTTTTTGAAGAAATAATCCTTCGTGCCGCCATGCGTAGCAGCGAGGCCGATGTGCATGTCGTTGTTGACAAAAAGGGTTTTGCGGCCCTCCAGATAATCATTGGCGTAGGGCAGTTCGAAGCCCTGAAAACTCAGCGCCGACAGGTTTTTCTCGATGGCGATCTCTGGCGCTACCGAGTAGGGCGTCCCTTTTTCTTTTACAATGGTGGGCGGGTAGAGGTGGTATACCAGCGAAGAAACACCTGAAAAACCTTGCGTTCCGACCAGTTCTTCCTGATACAATCGACCGGCATGGCTGCGAAACTGCACGTGCCGTTTGCGGGGAATTTTCCCCAAGTGGTGATAAATGGACATAGGGCTTGCATTTTGATAGCGAATGTCGGTCGATCGCTTTTCGAGCCCTATGATGTGGCGCAGCAGGTGGAGTGATCTGCGTCAAGCATGCAGCGGGCAGCAGTCTCGGTCCCGAAATCTGCTGCCCGCCGCCGCTGTTTATTGCACCGGCCGGTCGGTGCGCCAGGCTACTTCTGCCACGACCTTGCCCACGGCGCCGAGGGTTTCGCGACTGATGATGCTCATCTTGTCGGCGTGGGTGTGGTGGTGCGAGCCGAACACGTTCGGCGGGTCGTTGGGCATGGAAATGATATCCACGACCGGGAATTTGCGGTACTTCATTACCGGCACGTGGTCGTCGGTAATCGCGCCGCCTTGTGTGGACAGGAACAGCCCGCCATAGCCGAGTTCCCGGGCGATTCCCCAGATGCGGCGCTGCTCTTGCGGGGCATTGGTGGTGGAGAATCCCTCGTAGGGGAAACGGGCGCCGATGCCGCCAACCATGTCGAGCAGGATGCCAAACTGGGCGGTATAGTTGGGTTTATGCGGGTTTTTGGCCCAGTATTGCGAGCCCAGGCACCAGGTGTCCGATTTGTCTTCCGAGTCGCTGCCGACCATGGGGCCGCCTGCATTGCCGACGGGGTCGGTGTCGTCGCCGAGGTCTTCGGCGTCGAAAAGGATAAAGTCGATGCCCACGTTGAGCGGTTTTTCTTTCAGGATACGCGCGATTTCGAGCAGCACCGCTACGCCCGAAGCGCCGTCGTCGGCGCCGAGAATAGGCTTGTCTTTGTCCGTAGCGTCTTTGTCGGCGATGTGGCGGCTGTCCCAGTGTGCACTAAGCAGGATGCGGTTGGGCAACTCGGGTTTGTACTGGCCGATGATGTTGACCGCCGGGCGTTTGCCGAAGTAGAAATTGGCTTCGAATTTCTGTTCGATCACCGTCAGCCCGTGGCGTTTGAACTCGCCGGCCAGCCAGCTGGCGCATTTGCGGTGGGCCTCCGTGCCAGGTACGCGCGGACCGAAATCGACCTGTTTTTGCACAAAAGAATAGGCCGAGTCGGCATTGAAAGGAGGGGCCTGGATCACCACCTGCGCCGGTTTGGCATCCTGCGTGTTGTTGGAGTGACCGGAGCTGGAAGTGTCGGATTTGCAACGCGGCAAATACGTAAATACAGTGCCCAGGGCCATAACGGCGACCAGGGCGTATACCAGAATCTGGCGGGTATTGGCGCTTTTCATGCTCGGTTAAATGTTGTAAAAGTTGTTCAAATGAAGGAATAGATTCATCTTGATACGGCAAAATCCGCCTGCGCTTCTCCAAGGGTTTCGGCCGGACGAGCAAAGAACGGCAAAATTGGCCTTCGATTATGCCGGACGGCTGTTTTGAAGCGCGGGCGTTCGTTCATCAGGATTCATTGTATTTTTAAAAAACAGTATTGTTATGCAAAAACTCGCTTTCCTCGGGCTGGCGCTCGCGCTCTTTTGTCTGCCCTCCTGCAAAAGCCTGACGTTGCCATTCGGTCAGGACCTCAAACTGACCGAGCTACTGGGCATGAACGTCCCGGCCGGCTCAAACGCTTTCATTCGATTCGACGAAGCGGCCAAAAAATTCACGGGCAATGCCGGCTGCAACAATTTCAACGGTGCGTTTACCCTCGACGGCGCCAAACTCAAGTTGGGGCCCGCCGTTTCGACCAAAAAAATGTGCCCCGACATGTCGGTCGAAAACAAATTCCTGCCCATGCTCGAACAGGTCGCCGGCTTTCAAACAGGCGCCAACGGCGGCCTCGACCTCACCGACGCCGCGGGCAAGGTGCTGGCCAGGTTTTCAAAATAAAGTTTAGACGCCGACCCGCTCGCCGAGCGCGTCAAGTACTTTTTTTTGAAAAAACAGGGGGTGGTGTTTGGACACGTAGCGGCGCGACTTGAGCGCCACGTCGAAGTCGGAGCGGTCGAAATCGCTGAATTTTCGTTGCCAGTACCCGACCGTCAGGCGCATGGCCCGCTGGTCGAGCCATGCGCCTGCGCGCCCGCCGAGCAACCGCTCCAGCAGGCGTTTGAACCAGCCTGCCCGATACGGCGGCACCTCGTCGGTGCGGCGCGGGGGAAAATTGGGCAGGGTGTCCCAGGCCCATTGGTTGGCGGCGCGGAATGCCTGCATCCACTCGCGGCCCCAGGTGGGCAGCAAGGTCACGGTTTCGGTCGCCGTGTAGATGTTTTTCTCCTCGATTTCCAGGTGCTCCGTATCCACGAAATAGTTGACACAGAAGTATTTGTGTGAATTGAACAGGAAGATTTTTTTAAAAATAACCAACAGGGTGCGGGCCAGCCAGAGCCGTTCGGGGGCCGTGATGACAAAAAAATCAATGTCGCCGTCGGGGCTCATGCAGTTTTTGGAAAGGGACCCCGACACGAACACGGCCCGGACGAAAGGGAAGGCGCCGATCAGGCGCGAAATGCGATGGGCCAGCGGTAAAAATTGCCCGGCCCGGCGGTTGTAATCGAGGCGGGTGGTGAGCCATTCGAGGTTGTCCTCTGTCTGGAAATATTGTCCGAATTGGAAGATACGGCCTTTGGCAGCCAGTTCATCCAGCATTGCGGCGACTTCCGCCGTCAGGGCTCCCGGCAAGCCAAGAAAGTCGGTCACTTCCCCGGCCGAGAGCGGGTAGCGGAATATGCCGAAATAATGCAGCACATGCAGTACGGCGCGTTCTGTCGGACTGGCGGCGACGAGGGGAGTTTCGGACATACGATAAGGCAGTGGGGGGTATTGTAGTTCGAAGGTAAAGGGATGCGCAGGAACCGCCAAAAACCGCGGTCGGGAAGCGGATTAAAAGTCGGTATTTGACCAAAAAGGATGGGTCCTTCGGTCGGGGCTATTCCGACTCGGGCCATGCAACGCCGTCCCTCAATTTCGGCGGCGCCACGGTGTACCAGGCGGTTTGTAGGGCATCGAGGCACATTTCAGTTTCGGCTTTGGTCAGGTCGATGTGCGTCCAGCCATATTTGCCCCACTGGTTGGGCACGGGGTACATGGCGCCCTTGCTCATGGCGCAAAACACGTCCTGATCCTCGGCGCTGAGCCGCACGGTGGCCCGGCCTTCGGGCGGATTAACGGTCGCGAACACTTTCTTTTTTACCCGAAAAGAGGTGATTTCGAAATGCGGGTGCTCGTCGGTTTCGGGCAGGGCCAGGGCAATTTGTCGGAGATCGGCGAGCGTAACGGACATGGGATCGGGCGATTGGACGATGGAGGGATAGAAGGAAGGGGCGATTGGGGTGAAAATTATGCAGAATGGGTATAAATGGTAAAAGAGATGAACAACTTATTGCCCCAAATTTGGTTCAATATTGGCACATTTCGCGGCAATATCTACATTTGCGCGCCATTTTTGCGACAACGGTCGCGATCCAACTCTTACTGTCCACCGACAAACGTATACTTTTCCAATCATGATTTTTGACCTGAAAATGCTGCGGGATTTTTACAAAAACTTTCCCGCCCGCGTGGATGCCGCCAAAGCACGGCTGAAACGCCCGCTCACGCTTTCCGAAAAAATTCTCTTTGCGCACCTGCACTCCGACAACCCGCTGGCCGATTACAAGCGCGGTTCGGATTATGTGTTTTTTCAGGTCGACCGCGTAGCCATGCAGGATGCTACGGCCCAAATGGCCCTGCTCCAGTTCATGACCTGCGGCCGTAAAAAGGTCGCCGTTCCCTCCACGGTTCACTGCGACCACCTCATCACGGCGCAGAGCGGCGCCGACAAAGACATGGTTGTCGCCCTCGACAAGAACAAGGAAGTGTTTGATTTTCTGGGTTCTGTGTCCCAAAAATACGGCATCGGCTTCTGGAAGCCGGGCGCTGGCATCATCCACCAGATCGTACTTGAAAACTACGCCTTCCCCGGCGGCATGATGATCGGCACCGACTCGCATACCGTCAACGCCGGCGGCCTCGGCATGGTTGCCATCGGTGTCGGCGGCGCCGACGCAGTGGATGCCATGAGCGGTATGGCCTGGGAACTCCAGATGCCCAAACTCATCGGCGTACACCTCACCGGCAAATTGCGCGGCTGGGCTTCGCCCAAAGACGTGATCCTGAAAGTGGCCGGCATCCTGACCGTCAAGGGTGGCACAGGCGCCATCGTGGAATACTTCGGCAAAGGCGCCCAGAGCATGAGCGCTACCGGCAAAGGCACCATCTGCAACATGGGCGCCGAGATTGGGGCTACCACCTCCACCTTCGGTTACGACAAGTCGATGGCCCGCTACCTCAAAGCCACCGGCCGCAACAAGGTGGCTGCCATGTGCAACAAAGTGGCCCCCTACCTCACCGGCGACCCCGAAGTGTATGCCAACCCGGAAAAATACTTCGACCAGGTGATCGAAATCGATCTGTCGAAACTGGAGCCGCACATCAATGGCCCCTTCACGCCCGATCTGGCCTGGCCGCTGTCCAAATTCGCGGCCGCGGTGAAAAAGAACAAGTACCCGGTCACGCTCGAAGTCGGCCTCATCGGCTCCTGTACCAACTCCTCCTACGAAGACCTCACCCGCGCCGCCTCGGTAGCGCGTCAGGCCAAAGAGAAAAACCTGGAGGTCAAAGCCGAGTTCACCATTACGCCCGGCTCCGAACTGATCCGTTTCACCGCCGAACGCGACGGCATTCTGAAAGATTTCGAGCAGATCGGCGGCGTGGTCATGGCCAATGCCTGCGGTCCCTGCATCGGTCAGTGGAGCCGTCACATGGACGACATGAAGCGCCCCAACTCGATCATGACCTCCTTCAACCGCAACTTCACCGGCCGCAACGACGGCAACCCGAACACGCACGCATTCGTGGCTTCGCCGGAGATCGTAACGGCTTTCGCCATTGCCGGCGACCTGACGTTCAACCCGAAAAAAGGCACTTTGACCAATAAAAAAGGCGAAACCGTCAAACTCGACCCGCCAAAAGGCATCGAACTGCCCAAGGCCGGATTCGCCGTCGAAGACGCCGGCTACATCGCGCCCGCCAAAAAAGGCGGCTCGGTGAAAGTGGCCGTCGATAAAAAGTCCGAACGCCTCCAGTTGCTCAAACCTTTCGTGCCGATCACCAACGCCGAACTGCAAAACATGCGCGTGCTGATCAAAGCCAAAGGTAAGTGCACCACCGACCACATCTCCATGGCCGGCCCCTGGCTCAAATACCGCGGCCACCTGGAGAACATCTCCAACAACTGCTACATCGGCGCCACCAACTTCTTCAACGACGAGCGCAACAAGGTGTTCAACGTGGAAAGCGGCCAGTACATGGAAGTGCCGGCTTCGGCCCGCCTGTATCAGAAAAAAGGCATCGGCACCATTATTTTCGGGGAAGAAAACCTCGGCGAGGGTAGCAGCCGCGAACACGCCGCCATGGAGCCCCGCTACCTCGGCGTGAAGGCCGTTGTGGTCAAAAGTTTCGCCCGCATCCACCAGACCAACCTGAAAAAACAGGGTATGCTGGCCCTCACTTTCGCCAACCCCGCCGACTACGACAAGGTGCGTCAGGACGACAAGGTGTCGATCCTCGGTTTTGAAAGCTTCGCCCCTGGCAAGCCGCTCAAAATCCGTCTCGACCACGCCGACGGTACGGCTGAAACCTTCGAGGTGAACCACTCCTACAACGATCAGCAGATCGAGTGGGTACAGGCCGGCTCGGCACTGAACAAGATCCGGAAGGATTTTGGGGTGAAATAACGCTGTAGCGCACTGTAGCGCCGACCTCAAGGTCGGCGATGCTGAGCGCAGCAACGACCCGCGATTAACAGCCAATCCCTCCAACGGGAAATGCCACTCAGCAATAGTGGTCCTGGCTGTTAATCGCGGGTTTTTTCTTACCGTAACATCGCCGCTGTAGCGCCGACCTCCAGGTCGGCGATGCTGAGCGCAGCAGTAACCCGCGATTAACAGCCAATCCCTCCAACGGGAAATGCCATTTAACGATAGCGGCCCTGGCTGTTAATCGCGGGTTTTTTCTTACCGTAACATCGCCGACTGTAGCGCCGACCTCCCGGTCGGCGATGCTGAGGGCAGCAGTAACCCGCGATTATCAGCCAATCCCTCCAACGGGAAATGCCATTTAACGATAGTGGCACTGGCTTTTAATCGCGGGTTTTTTCTTACCGTAACATCGCCGACCTTGAGGTCGGCGCTACAGCGGCGATGCTGAGCGCAGCAACGACCCGCGATTAACAGCCAATCCCTCCAACGGGAAATGCCATTTAACGATAGCGGCCCTGGCTTTTAATCGCGGGTTTTTTCTTATCGTAACATCGCCGACCTTGAGGTCGGCGCTACAGCGGCGCTACAGGCTACTGGTTCACAATAAAATACATGCCATTAACAAAGTCGCTTTGGTCAATGGTATCAGTATTTGAATTAAGTACTACCGCTCCGATTTTCCAGGTCCCCGCTCCGGGAGTAATACATCCACACGCCGAGGGATTATTGAACGTCGTCGAAACATTGGCATATGTGTATGCAGTCCCTACAAAGTTATATATTGTCCCTCCGGCATTGGCTTGGTAACCCAACCCAAATCCGATAGTCATAGGAAGGCCAGACGACTTGCGCAAAGGCGCCACCGTCCAGGCGCAAATTTTTTGGTTGGCCGTAATCGTGACGGTTGCCGTGGGGCCGGCAAAAACCCAGGCACTATTCGTATTCGGTATGGTTTGTATGCCCCCCGCCCAATTATTGGCCATAACAATCCCTTGCGCCCCCTGGGGGCCGGCCGGGCCTTGCGGGCCGACTGGGCCTTGTGCCCCGGCGGGGCCTTGCGGACCGGCGGGGCCAATCGGCGGAGCCGTCCAGCTGGCGGTGCCGTTGGCATCGCTGGTCAGCACTTTGCCGTCGCCGGGTGCGCCGCCGGCGATTTTCAGTTGGCCGGCGATTTCGACGGTACCGTTGTTGTTGATGACCAATTGGTCGACATTGGCGCAAGAGCCGAGCGTGATTTTACCGGCTTCGCAGTTTTCGATTTTGAGGTCTTTGTCCACCAGGCCGACATAACCGCCATCGCCGGAGGTGGCGCCATTGCTGCCGTTGGTGATTTGCATCCAGGTGAAAGATGAATTCTGGTCGTGGATATGCATTTTTTGCAAAGGCGCTGCAAGGCCGATACCAACTTTTTTGGCATTGTCGGTTGTGGTCAGCGCGGCGCCGTCGGTCCAGCCGCTGCTGCTGCCGCCGGGCAGGGTGACGGAGCCGCCGCCGTTGGAAAGCGTCAGTTGGCTGCCGTTGAGACTGAGTTGCTGGAGTTCGTTGGTGGCGCTGTTGTCGGCATCGCCTGTGTTGGTGATGGTGTTGTTGGCGATGGAGATCCCGTTGCCGGCAGTGTACGACCCGGCGGGCCCTTGCGGACCCTGTGGACCCGTTGGGCCGGCTGAGCCCTGGGGGCCGGTTGCTCCTTGCGGGCCTTGCGGGCCGGTCGGGCCTTCGGGCCCCTGCTGGCCTGGCGTACCCTGGGGGCCGGTTGCACCCTGCGGCCCGGTTGCTCCCTGCGGGCCAGTCAGACCCTGCGGCCCCTGCGGGCCTGCCGGGCCTTCGGGCCCCTGCGGGCCGGGCGTGCCGCCATTGGCGGCGAAAAGCGCGTACGGCACGCTCAGCAACTCGCTGCTGCCGACGATATTGTAGTTCGAGCCGCCGCTGGGGTCGGTTTCTGTTTTGATAAAATACGGACCGTTGGCCCAGTCGATGGCGCCAAAATTGCCAAATACCGCCGTGCCGCCGCCGATGGCGAGGCTGGCCAGACCGTTGGCATTGGTGGTGGCCGTGTGGGTTTCGACGTACACCGAGGCGCCGAACACGGAGCCCTGGATGACGCTGATCCGGATGCCCACCGGGCTGTTGGCGACGAGCGCGCCGTTGCCGTCGCGAACGACGCTTTGGTAACTCATGCGGCCGGGCGCCTGGGCAAAAACAGCGGTGGCGAACAAAACGAAAGCCGCGAACAGGAAGAATTTGAGTTTCATGACTTAATGGTTTTTAATGATTTTGAAGGACTGGATCTCGTGGCGGTCGTCGGAGACCTTGAGAAAATAGACGGCCGCGGGTAGCCCGGCCATCGGGATGAGCGTTTCGACGCCACTCGTCTGCTGCTGCAACAGCAAGCGTCCGTTGGCGTCGAACAGCATGAGGGTTAATGGGCCCCACAAGGCCGGATCGGTCGTGAGCGATACGTCGGTGGCCGTCGGGTTGGGCCGAACGGTGCATTGCAGGCGCAGGCCGGGGGGCGAGGCGGTTCCCACGGAAAAAATCTCGTAAGGCTGCTGGACGCCCTGAATGACCGAACCGCCCGACTGGTCGATGGCCGTAAACACGGCCTGCCCGACCGTGTAACTGGCCGTGCCGCCGCCGCCCGACGCGTCACCGCCTGTCGAATGCACCGACGACTGAGCCAGGGCTCCCGTCAGGCGCATCGCGAACAGGCAGAGGAACATGATTTTAAAGACTGTACTGTGCATGGTACTGCTTTTGAAAAAGGTGAAAAAAATAACAATTGACGAATGCCAAAGGCATCGATCGTTGTTCAAAAACCTGAAATGGAGTAACCAAACACGTGGTGGAGTCTGTCGCAAAAGCCGGGAACTCAAGAACGGCAATCGGCGAAAAGACAAAGGGAGAGGTCGAGTTTGGGGATTGAACGTGCTTTGAAAGGCAGGACAAAAAAAGGGGAAGGGCTGTGGCCGTTAAAACCTCAGCCTGGAAATGCCCTGGAAATCCTGTGGAAATCTTTTTTTACCTATTTCAATTGGGCTGCCGATCAGGTGAGGGGCAAGGGTGTTTTGTCAATCGGAAATTATCCCGAATTGTGTTATTTTTATTCTATGCTATAGCCGCATAATTTTGACTAACTTAACGGCCAATATGCATCCCTGTACACACTCTCAATCTTCTATTCATGCTAACAACGCTACCTTGTTCAGGCGCCTGGCCTGTCCTGTTTATGCTTGTTCTGTCTGGCTTACAACTCAAAGGACAAAACTGTCCGCCCAAAGAATTCAACATTGAAAATGTAAACGATCAATGCCTCTGTCCGGGTCAACCGGCAAACTTTGTTGTTACCGGACCGTCTGGCAACTATGAGTATTGGTGGTTTGATGGGCAAATGGACAACCCAGTAGAACTTACAGTTCCGACATTCCCGATTTACGTCAACATAGTGGATGAAAATGGTTGTACTTACTTCGCCGAACTCAAATACCCCAAATTTTGTGTTGACATAGAGCTTGCGACAAATGCTCCAAAATGTGAAGGCCAGCCAATAACCCTAAACGTATCCGTTTCTGTAGAAACAAGTTTTCAGAGTTACCAACCTACGTTTCAGTGGTCAAACGGAACAACTGGAACGAGTACAACTGTCAGTACTGCGGGAGACTACGATGTCATTTGTTCGATCGTGGGAGGCGTGGGAGTATATCAATCTTACTGCATAGAGTCTGCCTCCATAACGGTCGAAACCAATCCGCTTCCCGAACCTGTTATCGAAGGGCAAACAACCATTTGCCCCGGTGAAACGGTTGAATTGCTCGCAACCGGCGGCCCCTTTTACACCCACAGCTGGTATCCCGGCTCCGGCCTTGGCGAAGCAATCAGCATCCACGACCCCGGCAATTATTCGGTTACCGTGACCAATGAATACGGGTGCAAGGGCACCGACAATTTTACCGTAACCGGCCTGCCAGGTACCAGCGCGGTCATTATCGGCCCCTCCCAGATCACCTGTGCAGACACCGCCGTAGCCCTGAAATTACTCGGCGTACACGACCAGATTCTGTGGAATACCGGCGCTGATACGTCCACTATTTTTGTCAATACGGCGGGTGAATACTCCGTGACCGTCACCAATGCCTACGGCTGCACCGCCGAGGATTTTCATAATCTGGGTGCACAACCCATGACACAACCCCAGATCACCGGCCCGACAGGGATCGTCTGCCCGGGCGAGACGGTCCATTTGCAAGCCTCGGCAAACTTCGCCTCCTACCACTGGACCGGCGGAGCGACCACGGCCGGCATCGATGTAACGACGGGCGGGGTGTATGCCCTCACCGTGACCAATGCCCTGGGCTGTACAGCAACCAAAAGTTTTACGGTCAATATGAGTCCGCCCGTTTTGCCCGTCCTCTCTCCGCCAAGCTGCGCCGGCAATTCCCTGCAATTGACTGCCCTCGGCGGCCCGTTTGCCCAGTACGCGTGGTCAAACGGCGACTCCACGGCCCAGGCTACGCTGACCCAGGGCGGGATGTACACCCTGAGCGTCACCAATGCAGCAGGTTGTACCGCCACGGCCACGACAAGCATCGACAACGCCCTGTTTGCCACACCTTCGATTACAGCCGGCGCCTATTCCTGCGACGGTATGTTGTCGCTGAACGCCTCACCCGGGTTCGAGCACTACCTGTGGTCGACCAGCGATACCCTTTCCTCCCTGATTGCTCACAACAGCGGGGCATACAGCCTGACGACCACCAATTCTGCGGGCTGCACGGCGGTTGCACAATTGAATGTCCAGATTCCGGCTGCGCTGGCAACGGCGCTGAGTGGGGGTGGCAGTTTTTGTCAATTGGGCAATATTCAATTGGCTGCCGACCCCGGTTTTTCCGCCTATAATTGGTCCTCGGGGCAAAACGGCGTAGCCTCGATCGCCCCTGATCAGGCCGGCGTCTTCACCGTGACAGTTACGGATACCAATGGCTGCACGGCTTCGGCGAGCACCGTGGTCAGCCTTTTCCCGCTCCCCTCCGTTCAAATTGACGGCCCGACTGCTTTTTGCCCGGGAACTGCGACCACCTTGCAGGCAACCCCCGGATTTTCAAGCTATTTATGGAGCACAGGGGGTACGAACACCGACCTGAACGTGTCGCAGAGCGAACTGGTATCCCTGACAGTTACCGACGCCAATGGCTGCACGGCCACCGGGCTCGTCTCGGTAAATCAGTTTCCGGCCCCCGATGCCCAGATTACCGGTCCTTCCTCCATTTGTAACGGTGGCCAGGCCAACCTGAGCGTTTCGGGCAATTTTACCCAGTATGAATGGTCGGACGGAACACAAACGGCCGGCCTCACAACAAGCGTGGGCGGCGATTTTGCCGTCACCGTCACCGACGCCAACGGTTGTCGCGACACGGCCGTGTTTACCTTGACCACCGGCGCCCAACTATCGCCGACCGTGGCCCTGCAATCCAACTGGTGCGATGCCACAAGCACGCTCGACGCCGGCCCGGGTTACACCTCCTACGACTGGTCGGGCGGCCTAACTGGCCCATCCATAACGGTCAACACCCCCGGAACATACAACCTGATGGTGTCCGATGCCTCCGGTTGCAGCGGCACAGCACAGATCGAGGTGACCATCCCGACCCTCCCTGTGGCGAGTTTGACCGGCCCTGCCGAGGTTTGCCCGGGCGCCGGCGGCGTTTTGCAAGCGAGCCCTGGTTTTGTGCAGTACAACTGGCCCGACGGCCCCGGCGGCGCCAGCTGGCAAGCGCCGCAAAGTGGCGCCTACATGCTCACGGCCACGGATGCGCACGGGTGTACGGCGACCGCCTCGTGGACCATCGCGGAATATTTGCCGCCAACGCCACTGCTGAACGGGCCGTCTGCGATCTGTGCCGGCGACTCGGCCTTGCTGTCAGTCAGCCCGGTATTTACACAGTACCAATGGTCAAATGGCGCCGCTATCGCGGCAATAACCGTCGGCCTGAGTGATACGTACAGCGTCACGGTCACCGATGTCAATGGTTGCACTGGCACGGCCAGTCAGGTTCTGGATATTGGCACCACGCTGTTGCCCACAGTGGCTGTGCAAGTCGATCCCTGCCAGGGCATTGCCCAACTGGATGCAGGCGTGGGTTACGCCACCTACCAGTGGTCCAATGGCGCGCAAACTCCCGTGGTGCAGGTCGGAGCGGGCGGCAATTATGACCTGACGGTGAGCAATGCGGGCGGTTGCAGCGGCACAGCCTCCGTGTCGGTCAGCATTCCGCCGCCGCCCGTGGTCGGCATCGGCGGGCAGGCCAATATTTGCCCCGGAGCGAGCGCCACCTTGCAGGCCACGCCCGGCTTTGCCGCTTACCAGTGGTCGGGCGGAGCGGCTACGGCCAGTTTGCAGGTGAATCAGGGTGGCATGTATGCGTTGACGGTCACCGACGCCAATGGTTGTACTGCCACGGCAAGTTTTATGGTAAATGAATGGGCCGCCCCGACCCCGGTCATCAGCGGACCTTCCGCCATTTGTATCGGTGAAACGGCCGCTCTGTCAGTGTCCCCGATCTACAACCTGTATCAATGGTCGGACGGCAGCAATGCCGCCGGGCTGAATGCGTCACAAAGCGGCGTTTACACATTGACGGTGACGGATGCCAATGGCTGTACCGGCACGGATGGATTTGACCTGACCGTCCATGATTTGCCGATCCCGCAGGTTGCTGAATTGCCTTACCAGTGCGACGGGTTTGTCGGTTTGCAAGCCAGTTCCGGGTTTGCGCAATACGAGTGGTCGAACGGTTTTTCGGGGCCCTTGCTGAGCGTTTCGACCAGCGGATTTTATACGCTGACAGTGACGGATGCCAACGGGTGTACAGCCCAGCTCCAGGCGCCGGCCAATGTGCCGCCTTTGCCCGCCGTAAACGTGACGGGTGTAGCAAGTATTTGTCAGGGCGGTATTGCCACGCTGAATGCCACATCCGGTTTTGCCACTTACCAATGGTCGGCCGGCCAGACCGGAGCAGCCATAACGGCAATGCAGTCGGGTAACTATTCCGTAACGGCCACCGATGCCTGGGGCTGCACGGCTACTGCTGATTTTGCCCTCGCGGTGCACACCCCCGACCTGCTTGTTTTGGAAAAATTAACCTGCTCCGCACTGGATACAGGCTCCGTGGTGCAATTGCTCTACAACCAGTACGGGTGCGACAGTACCATCATTCACATCACGCAGCTTTCTCCTCCCATGTTGCTGCATACCACGGTCAACAGCGATTACAACGGTACGGCTGTGTCGTGCGCGGGAGCTTCCGACGGCTCGGCCGCTGTCGAAGTCGATGGAGGTACGGCGCCACTCAGTTACCAGTGGAGCAATGGCGCTACGAGTGTGAGCCTGGGCAATTTGTCTGCTGGCGGGCTAGGCCTTACGGTGACCGATGCGGCGGGTTGCTCGAAGACGGTGGGGCTCCTGCTGGATGCTCCGCCTGCGCCTTCGGTTGTCATCGCCGCGGAAGATGCGCCTTGTTTTGGCGCCGGCAGCGTGCAATTGAGCCAGTTTGCCGGCGCGGGTGCGCCGTTTAGCGTCGCTTTTGCGGGGCGGCAAGACGTCAGCCAGGGAGAAAGCCTGGGTTACGATCAACTTCCGGCGGGCAATTACCCCTTGTCCGTCACGGACGCCAACGGTTGTGTTTTTGTCAGCACGGTGAATGTGGCGGCTCCGGCGCCGGTCGAGCAGGTTTTCCGCGACACCTTCCTGACCGATGCGGGCGCTATTCTGACGCTTGAAGCCCCGGCCGGATTTCCAGCCCAGGCATGGCAGTGGTCGCCGACGGCGGGGTTGTCCTGCGTCGATTGTCCTGTTGCCACGCTGGTGGTTGCGGAAGAAGGCCACATCGAAGTCACGCAGACGGATGACAACGGCTGCCGTGCTACAGGCGTGTATGTGATTCAGCTGCGGGAAGCCGAAATTGACCGGCCCGACATCTATATCCCGGAAGTATTCCGGCCGGGGGCCGGGGAAAACGGCTTGTTCACGGTATTTGCGGATCAGCAAACGCTCAACGTCCGGGTCATGCAGGTGTACGACCGCTGGGGTGAGTTGGTGGTCGATCTGCGGGATTTTGCGCCCAACGGCCCGGCTGGCTGGAAGGGCGATTTCCGGGGCAAAGTCTGCGAGCCGGGCGTGTACGGTTATTACCTCGAACTGGACATGGCCGACGGCTCGGTGAAGCGTTTGAAAGGAGGCGTGACGCTGGTGCGGTGACGGCAATTTGCATTACTTTGCCAGGTAAATATTGATATGAGCCGCCCTTCCCTTCTCGTCATTCTCATTGCCGCCATAGTGCTTGCTTATATTCGGCTTAGCCTGGCGCGCTGGGAAACGCCGACGGTCACTGCAACGCTGACCTGGGACGCCTTCGGCTATTATCTCTATTTGCCCGGCAAATTCATTTATCATGACCTGGGCAAACTGGAGTGGTTGCCGCAGATCATCGAGCAGTACAGTCCTACGGGCAATTTGTATCAGGTATGCCCGCTGCCCAATGGGAATTTCGCCATGAAATACCTCATGGGGCTGTCGATCCTGTATGCCCCCTTTTTCTTTTTGGGCCATTGGGCTGCCGGCATATTGGGCTATCCACAGGACGGGTTTTCTGCACCTTACCAGTTGTCGATTTGCCTCGGGGCCTGGGTGTACGCCGTGGCGGGCTTGCTACTGCTGCGAACCGTGTTGCTCAAGTTTTTTTCAGAAGGCGTGACCGCCCTGACGCTGGCGCTTATCGCATTGGCAAGCAACTACCCGCAGTATGTCGCCGGCGACAGCGGTATGACGCATGGCTTCCTGTTTACCGTTTATGCATTTGCCTTGTATGCGGTCTGGAAATGGCATGAGTCGCCCTCAAAAGCCGGGTCTTTTGTCATTGGCTGGGTGCTGGGCCTTGCTGCCATTACCCGGCCCACGGAAGGAGTGATGTTGTTTATCCCTTTGTTGTGGCAGTGGAAACGGGTGGATTTGGCGCCCTCCAAATGGATTTTTTTTCGACAAAAACCGATGTATCTGGTGTTGGCAGCAGCCGGCTTTTTTGGAGGAATTCTGCCCCAACTGTTGTACTGGAAATCGGTCACCGGCCACTGGCTTTTTGATGTAGGCTCCAAATTCCTCTTTCTGAACCCGCACTGGCAGGTTTTGTTCGGCTGGGAAAAAGGCTGGTTTATTTACACGCCTGTCGCGGTGCTGATGACTGCCGGGCTGCTTTTTCAACGCGGATTTCCCTTCAAAAAGGCCGTACTGGTATTTGTCTGGCTCAATACCTGGATTATCCTGGCCTGGTCCGACTGGCGTTACGGCGCTACCTATTCCTGCCGCGCCCTGGTGCAGAGTTACGCCGTACTGGCATTGCCGCTCGCTGCGCTGTTGCAGCGCTTTTGGGCCGGTTGGCGAAAGGTTGCATGGCTGGCGACAGGCATTTTTCTGATCGTGTTGAACCTGTTTCAGATATGGCAATATAACCGTACTATCCTGCATTTCAACGACATGAATCCGGCGTATTACCGGGCCATATTCCTTAATCCTGACCCTTCACCGATCGACATGTCGCTGCTGGATACCGATGAGCGCCCACAACATGAAAAGGACTACGAGGCCAGAACACTTTTCAGCAGGGATTCAGTCGCGCGTATTCATGTTAACAAGCAAGCCAGGGCCGATTTTGTGGATACTCTCCTTTCAGCATGGCCTGAATTGGCGTCGAAACAGGATCAATGGCTGAAAATCAGCGCGGAAGTAACTTCCGACTGGGGTGCTTTCGAAACCTGGCTGACAACAGAACTGGTACAAGGCGAACAAAAAAAGCGCACCGCCTGCCGTATGCACAACGGGATTTGCCGGCTGAAAGACTGGAATACAATCCGTTATTATTTCAAGGCGCCGCCCGGCTACACAGGCGGGCGTTTGCGCGTTTTTGCTGAAACGGCCATCGATCAGGATATCTATATCCGAAATGTCCGGGTGGAATGGATGGCAGCGAAATGAGGAAACTGCCGTCCTGGCCAATGCTTCGGCATTATGGCCAACCATGCCCTTGATTAGATTGGTTAAACCCCGTTATATCCACTACTTTTGCCCAAAATCACAACACCTCACATCATGGCCGCGACACGCAACGAAGAAGACCTCATCCGGCAGGTTCTGAATATTTTTTCCGGCCACCTCGAACGCGGCGGCCTGCGCCGGACGCCCGAGCGTTTCGCTATTCTCGAAGAGATTTACCGCCGCAGCGACCATTTCGATGCCGAGGCTTTGTACATCCACATGAAAAACCGGAATTACCGCGTCAGTCGTGCCACGGTGTACAACACGCTGGAACTGCTGGTGTCGTGCGATCTGGTCAAAAAGCACCAGTTTGGCAAAAATCTGGCGCAGTACGAGAAGTCGTTCGGATACAAACAACACGACCATGCCATTTGCGGCAATTGCGGCAAAGTGGTCGAGTTTTGCGACCCCCGCGTGCAGCAAATCAAGGACATGGTGGGCGAACTGCTCAATTTTCAAATTACCCATCACTCCCTCAACCTGTACGGCATCTGCGGGAGTTGTCGCAAGGAAATCGAGATGGGGATTGTGCGCAAACCCCAGCCGCCCGTGGACGACGAGCCGGGCTGGGGCGATTAGTCTGAGGGAAACGGCAGCTATTTAAAGGGTTGGGGATTTGCCGCCGCAATTCCTGGTTATTCGATCTCGGTAATTTTCAACATGTTCGTACTCAGCCGTTTGTGCATGGGCATCGAGCCGGTGTTGATGATGAAATCGCCCGGAGCAATCAGTTCGTTGCTTTTGAGTATTTCCACACAATCCTCGATGGTCTGGTCGGTGGAAGAAAAGCGGTTGTAGTAAAAACATTGAACCCCCCAGAGCAGGTTGAGCGAAGCCAGCATACTCGGGTTGCTGCTGAAAATAAAGATGTTCGATTTCGGGCGGAAACTGCTGACTTTGAAGGCCGTGTAGCCCGACACCGTGTGTCCGACAATGCCGTTGGCTCCGATCTCTTCGGCTACGCGGCAGGCGTTAAAGCAGATCACGTCGGAATGGAACATCTTGAATTTGGAAGACGGGTAGGGCCGGCGCGCTTCGATCTGCGGCCAGTAATTTTTTTCCGCTTCCTCGATAATCTTCGACATGTATTGAATGACGAGCGGCGGGTGTTTGCCCACGGAGGTTTCGCCGCTGAGCATCACCGCGTCGGCGCCGTCGAGCACGGCGTTGGCCACGTCGGTGACTTCGGCGCGGGTCGGGAAGGGGTTGGTGATCATGCTGTCCATCATCTGCGTGGCCACGATGACCGGGCGGGCGTACTGCATGCAGAGGTGGATGATGTCTTTTTGGGTATTGGGGAGTTGTTCGATGGGCATTTCCACGCCGAGGTCGCCGCGGGCAACCATGATGGCGTTGGAGGCGCGGATGATTTCGCGGATATTTTTGACGGCCTCGGGCTTCTCGATTTTGGCCATCATCTTGGCCGGGTGGCCGGTGGCGTCGAGCGCTTTGCGCAGGTCGTTCATGTCTTCCGGGCGACGCACGAAGGACAAAGCGATCCAGTTGACTGGCTGCGTGAGGATAAAATCGAGGTCTTCGCGGTCTTTTTCAGTCAGCGAAGGCAGTTTGACGTTGGTATCGGGCAGGTTGACGCCCTTGTTGCTGCTCAGCACGCCGCCGTGCAGGCAGATAAGCCGAACGGTGTCTTTTTTATTGGTTTCAAGCACTTCGAACACCAGTTTGCCGTCGTCCATCATGATGCGTTCGCCGACTTCGCAATCGGAGGCGAACTCGGGATACGACATGTAGATTTTTTCCTTGGTGCCCAGCACTTCTTCGTTTACGATCGTAATGACGTCGCCTGTTGCGAGCGGCAATGCATTGTTTTCGATTTGTCCGACGCGCAGTTTGGGGCCCTGGAGATCGGCGAGGATGCCGATATGCAGGTTGTAATCGTGGTTGATGGCGGTGATATGCTCGATGACAGACAGGTGGTCGGCGTGCGTGCCGTGGCTGAAATTGAGGCGGAAAACGTCGACGCCGGCGCGGACCAGATCGAGCAGCTTGTCATAGGTATTGCAGGCGGGGCCTACGGTGGCGACGATTTTGGTGCGTTGTGAGCCAGATTTACGCATGGCGGGTTTGTTTTTTACGAGCAACTCGGCGGCTTCGGCTTGTGTCATTACGCGCGGATGGTTTAAGTGTAAAAAATACAACAAGATGGCGTAACAAAAGTAGCGGTGTCTTGTTGATATTTCCAATCCAATATCGCGCCAATTATTCAACAAATGGGCAATTTGTCGCCTTAATGGCAAGTTTGCAACTACGCGACAAAATGCCTCCCCGGGCAGCTAAGTGTATTTTTTACAAATATTGCAATCGAAGCGAGGGTCAAGGTAACGGAAATTTTCCGCGACAAAAATTTTTTTAAACGTGCAGATAGCTGTTCCTTTGCCCCTCGAAAAATCGCTTTTTCCCACTAAAGTTTATAAAAAAATGGCAACAGTAGCCGATCGCGTTAAAAAAATCATCGTTGACAAACTGGGTGTAGACGAATCTGAAGTCATCCCGGCTGCCAACTTCATTCAGGACCTGGGCGCCGATTCGCTCGACACCGTGGAACTCATCATGGAATTTGAAAAAGAATTCGATGTGTCCATTCCCGACGAGCAAGCCGAAAAGATCCAGACGGTAGGTCAGGCCGTAGAATACCTGGAAGCTCAAACGAAGTAAGCGGGCTTCGGCATCTGACTCCCTTTCGAGATAAAAAAAGGTTCAAAGCACTCTGCTTTGAACCTTTTGTTTTATCCGATATGCGCAAAAGCGACAATCTTCTTCTTTACCTTTGCCCCCCTGCCGGAGTTTCTCCGGGTCTGAGTTCATCGCATAAAACTATCACCGACCATCCAGCATGAAACGAGTCGTCGTCACCGGTTTAGGCGCCCTGACCCCCATAGGCAACACCCTCGAAGCTTACCGCGAAGGCCTGAAAAAAGGCATCAGCGGGGCAAAACCGATCACACAATTCGATGCCACCCAGTTTAAAACCCGCTTCGCCTGCGAAGTTGAAGGCTTTAACCCCGAAGAATTTATCGACCGCCGGGAAGTGCGCCGGATGGACCGGTTTACCCAGTTTGCCATGGCAGTCACCTCGGAAGCCATCAAAAACTCGGGAATCGACCTCGAAACGGTGAACAAAGACCGCGTCGGCGTCATCTGGGCCTCGGGTATCGGCGGCCTGGCCACCCTGGAAAAAGAAATCGAAGAACACATCACCGGAAGCGGAGTCCCCAAACACAACCCCTTCCTGATTCCCAAGATGATCTCCGACATCGCGGCCGGCCAAATTTCCATCCAGTACGGCTTCCGGGGTATCAACTACTGCACCGTATCGGCCTGCGCCTCGTCTTCGCACGCGCTCATGAACGCCTTCGATTACATCCGCCTCGGTAAAGCCGATATCATCGTCTCCGGCGGCTCGGAAGCCACGATCACCAAAACCGCCGTGGGCGGCTTCAACTCCATGAAAGCCCTCAGCGAACGCAACGACGACTTCAAAACCGCCTCCCGCCCCTTCGACAAAGACCGCGACGGCTTTGTGCTCGGTGAGGGCGCCGGCGCGCTTATCCTTGAAGAATACGAACACGCCCGCAAACGCGGCGCAACCATTTACGCCGAAGTGCTCGGCGCGGCCGCTACCGCCGATGCCTACCACATGACCGCCCCGCACCCCGAAGGACTGGGGGTGATCAACGTCATGAACCTGGCCCTTCAGGATGCCGGCCTCCGCCCCGAGGACATCGACTACATCAACGTACACGGTACCTCGACTCCCCTGGGTGACGTGGCCGAACTGATCGCCATTCAGAAAGTTTTCGGCGACGCTGCCTACAAACTGAACATCTCTTCGACCAAAAGCATGACCGGACACCTGCTGGGCGCCGCCGGCGCTATCGAAGCTATCGCTTCCATCATGGCCATGCAAGACGGGTTTGTGCCCCCCACCATCAACCACTTTACCGACGATCCGGAGATTGACCCGAAACTTAACCTGACCTTCAATGAAGCCCAATCCCGCCAGGTCAATGCTGTCCTGAGCAACACATTCGGCTTTGGCGGCCACAATGCCACCATAATCTTCCGCAAGCCGTGATCGCTTGCAATTAACAACCTGACCGTGCGATTCGTCCGTCGTTTTTATAACTACTACTTTCATCCGGATAAAGACCTGGCCCGGCGCCTCAGAGCCCTGCTTGGATTTACCCCGATCCACCTTTCGCTGTTCAAACTGGCGTTTTTTCACAAAAGCACCTTCACTTCGAGGGACTACGCCATTGCCAACAACGAACGCCTCGAATTTCTCGGCGATGCCGTGCTGAGCACCATCGTAGCCGAGTATTTGTTTAAAAAATACCCCAACAGCGACGAGGGCTTTTTGACAAAAATGCGCTCCAAAATCGTCAAGCGCAACTCCCTCGACGATATCGCCGACAAAATGGGGCTCGACCTTTTTCTGGCCAATTACAACCAGACCCGACTGTCCAAATCCATGCTCGGCAATGCGCTGGAAGCGCTCGTCGGTTCGCTGTACATCGAGGTAGGCTACGACAAAACCAAAAAATACGTCATCCAGCGCATCCTTCGCCGCTACCTCGACATTCACGAACTCGAGAGCTACGACGACAATTACAAAAGCCAGTTGCTCGAATGGTGCCAGAAAAACGGCCGCCAGATCGATTACAAGGTGCTGGCCAAGTACAAAAGCGAAAAGCGCGACAAGTTCAAGGTAGCCGTGTACGTGGATGGCCGCAAACTGGGCACCGCCGACGATTTTAACAAAAAAAGCGCCGAGCAACTCGCCAGCGAACGCGCCATGCAGGCCCTTGGCATCCTGAACGGCGCCAACGGCGTCCCGATGCTGCCCCCGCAACCGCACGCTGCCGATCCTGACGATTTCGAGGAAGAATTGAACGAAGACCTTTGATCATTCGCGATTTTCAGCCGCTTGCCTCCCGCCGATCACAAGGACCATTCTCTCCCGCACGCCCGCGCCGAAGCGCTGGCCAACGAGGCTTTTTTTCAAAATAAAGGCCGGGCTCAGGGTGTTTTTTTCGCTGAAATGCCTGCCGGAGACAGCATCCACCGGCTGGTTTTCCAACCCGAACGACAGCAGGTTTTCTGCTCCTGTCCTTTTTTCCCAAAACCATGCTGGCATGCCCTCGCCTTCGTGCGCCATTGCACGTCGAATGAGGATTTTCCTGAAACCGGGCTGCCCGACTGGGCCGACCGGCTGTTGCAAGGCAAACCTTCGACCTCCGCCCTCGCGATCGACCGCCAGGCCGAACGGGAGGCTGCCACGCAAAAACGCCGTTTCGAACGCCTGGAAAGAGCGGAAGCCGGGCTCGACGACCTCGAACGCTGGCTGCTCGATACCCTGCGAAGGGGGCTGGCTACCGTCGTTTCGGACGACGCGCATTTTTCCGAAAATATCGCCGCCCGGGCCGCCGACGCTTCTCTCGGCGGCATCAGCCGCCAGCTTCGACTGCTCGACAAGCTGCCTTCCACACAGCCCGACTGGGCAGCAAACACCCTCAATACCCTGAGCGACATCTGGACGGCCATTCGCGCGTTCCGACATCGCGATCGGCTGCCCACCGCCTTGCTGCACGACCTGCAAACCTTCCTCGGCATCGCGGCCAAAAAAGAAGAGGCCCTCGCCGGTGGCGACCTTGTCGACGACACCTGGGCGGTGGTGGGGCGGCGCGAAGAACCGGTAGAAAACCAGTTGCTCAGTCGCCGAACCTGGTTGCTAGGCGCCCGCACGGGGCGCTACGCGCTCTTGCTGGAATATGCTTTCGGGCTGGCCGGCTCCCTGCCGCCGGGATTCGAGCCCGGCGAACTGGTCAAAGGAACGCTGGCATTTTATCCCTCTGCGTTTCCCCTGCGTGCACTCGCCACCGAGGACATCCGCGGGCTGAGCAAAAAGGTGGAAAAACTGCCCGGTTTTGCCGACTGCGCCGCCATGGGCAGTGCCTGGGCCGCCGCGCTCGGGCAACAACCCTGGCTGACGCTGTTTCCCGCAGCCTTCCCGGCCCTGACACCTGTGCGGCACGGAGACCAATGTCTGCTTCGCGATGCGTCGGGCGACAGTTTGCGCCTTCCGGGGATGGCCGGCGATGGATGGAAACTGCTGGCCCTGAGCGGCGGGCGCCCCCTGGCTGTCTTTGGCGAATGGAACGGCGAAAGTTTTCGGGTGCTGAGCGCCGTGGCGGAAGGGCGTATGCAGGCGTTGTGACAAATCAGCTTACCTTTTCGGCGCTGTTTTTACTTTATTTATCCCTATGAAAGCAACCATAATTGGCGGCGGCATCATTGGCCTGAGCGCCGCCTGGTACCTCCATGAAACAGGTTGGCAAGTCACCGTACTCGAACGCGGCGACCTGCGCGACAATTGCTCGTTTGGCAACATGGGCTATCTTTCTCCCTCCCATTTTGTGCCGCTGGCAGCCCCCGGCATGGTCGAAAAAGGCATCGCCTGGATGTTCAATGCCAAAAGTCCGTTTTACGTGCGGCCTTCGCTCAGCCCTGCCCTGTTCCGCTGGGGTTGGCGTTTCATGCGTTCCAGCACGGCCGCGCATGTGGCCCGCAGCGCCCGCCCGCTGGTGGATCTGCTGCTGCTGAGCCGGGATTTGTTTGCCCGCTGGGCCGATGCCGGCGACATGGATTTCCAGATGGAGCGAAAAGGCTGCATCATGTTTTACAAAACCAGTCGCACCGAACACGAGGAACTGGACAACGCGCGCATGGCTGAAAAACTGGGGCTCGAAGTTGAAGTTCTCGACGCCGAAGCAGCCTGCGCCATCGAGCCCGACCTGCAACCCGACGTGCGGGGCGGGGTCTGGTTCAAAGACGATGCCCACCTTTACCCCAACGCCCTGATGCAACAACTGCCTGCTTTGCTCGAAAAGCGCGGCGTGCGCATTGTGCGGCAGGCGGAGGTGACAGGTTTTGAGAAAAAAAACGGCAAGATCACGGGCATTCGATACCAGTCGGGGCAAGGCGCCGAACAGGAAGGCATCGCGGAGCAGGATCTGGTGGTGCTGGCGACGGGTTCGTGGTCGCCGAAAATCGCCGGCATGGCCGGAGAATCGATGTTGCTGATGCCAGGCAAGGGATATTCCACCACCCTCGACCAGCCGGTCAAAACCCTTCGGCATCCCTGTATTTTGCTCGAGGCCAAGGTAGCGCTGACGCCCTGGGCCGGCCGTTTGCGCATCGGCAGCACCATGGAAATCGGGGCGGTCAACGATCGCATCCTGTTTCCCAGGGTGAAAGGTTTGCTCGAAGCCGTTCCGAGGTATTTACCTGGTTATCAGGATGATCCGCAGTTTCGGAAACTGACCGACTGGGCGGATTTGAACAATAAGTTGCGGGAAAAAGTATGGTTCGGGTTCCGGCCGGTGTCGGCCGATGGCATGCCTTACATCGGCTTTGCCAAAAATACGCCCAACCTGATCATCGCCACCGGCCACGCCATGCTGGGGCTGAGTTTGGGGGCTGGCACGGGAAAAGTTGTCGCGGAACTTGCGTCAGGGCAGGCTACGAGCGTCCCGATGGAGGCTTTCGACCCTGGAAGGTTTGGGTAGGGACAGGTTTTTTGGGGACAGGATTTACAAGATTGATAGGAGGGGTCAACGGATGGGCTTCCATTCCGAGACGTAGGATTTGCGGCGGAACAGCATGGAAAGCCCTTCGCGGAAGTAGATCAGCGTGATGCGCACGTAGCCGTAGGCCCGGAAGCGGCGCGGCGAATGATACACGCAGAGTCGGGGCAGGTAGGCGATTTTACCGATTTTGTGGAGGCGGTAAAACAGGTTGCAGTCTTCGCCGGCGATCAGTTTTTCGTTGTAGCCGTCGATATTGTAGAAAGACGAGCGGCGCACCAGCTGGCATTCGCCTTTTGCCAAAAACACGTTGAACGTGAAGGAAAGGCGGATGACGAAATTCATCAGCACGTGGTACAGTTTGTCGGCAAATCCCGATTCTTCCGGGTAGATCCAGAGCGGCACGGTGAGGGCCACAATGCGCGGATTTTCAAATTTTTGGCGGATTTTTTCAAAAAAACGCGCCATATCGGGGATGCGCACGTCGGCATCCATGTGGAAAAGGATATCGCCCGTGGCCTGTTCGGCGCCCAGGTTGCGGCCGATGGCAATGTTCTGTTTGCCGGGTTTTTGCACAAGTTTGATGCGTTCGCCCCATTTTTCCCGGTATTGCCGCACGATATCGGCGGTATGGTCGGCGCTGTTGGCGTCGGAGACGATGATTTCCAGGTCAAATGCTTCGAGCACGCCATCAAATTGAGCCAGGGTGCGGTCGAGGTAGTTGGCTTCGTTCTTGGTCGGAATAATGATGCTGATGCGGGAATTGGACATACCCAAATGTCGGATTTTTGGCCGAAACGATAGACAAAGGTAGCAAAGCTTCGGGGTTTGCTGTTTTAAGTAATTGTAAGGTGAAAAATAGCCCCCCGGGCCGTTACATTTGCCCGTCATCATTTCCTCGAATCCACAACAAATATGTCCGACGCCATCCGCCAACTCGCCCCCCAAGCCCTCTGGAATCATTTTGCCGACCTCAATGCCGTACCGCGCCCTTCCAAAAAGGAAGAACGGGTGGTCGATTTCATCCGGCAATTCGGTGAAAATCTCGGACTCGACACCCGGGTGGATGCCGTGGGCAATGTGCTGATCCGCAAGCCTGCCTCGCCGGGTATGGAAAACCGCCCCGTGGTTGTGCTGCAAAGCCACCTCGACATGGTGCACCAGAAAAACGCCGATTCGGGGTTCGATTTTGACAAAGAAGGCATCGACATGTACGTCGACGGCGACTGGGTGCGCGCCCGCGGCACTACGCTGGGCGCCGACAACGGCATCGGCGTGGCCTCCATCATGACCCTTTTGGCCGGCAACGACGTGGCCCACCCGCCGCTCGAGGCCCTGTTTACCATCGACGAAGAGACCGGCATGACCGGCGCGCTTTCGCTGCAACCAGGCTTCCTGCACGGCCGCTACCTGCTCAACCTCGATACCGAAGACGATCGCGAGCTCACCATCGGCTGCGCCGGCGGCGTCGACGTGACGGCGACCGGCTCCTATGCCGCCGAGCCTGTGCCGGCCGATTGTCAGGGCTTCCGCCTCAGCGTGCGCGGCCTGACGGGCGGGCACTCGGGCATGGATATTCACCTCGGTCGCGGCAACGCCAACAAGATCATGAACCGCTTGCTGGTGCAGGCGGCCGAGCAATTCGGGCTGCGCGTGGGGACCGTCGACGGCGGCGGTTTGCGCAATGCCATTCCGCGCGAATCCTTTGCAGAAGTCGCTGTTCCGGCTTCACAGGCCATTGATTTTCAAAAATTTGTAGAAAGTGAAGCGGCTGCCCTGGAAGCCGAATATTCGACCACCGACCCCAATCTGGAAATCGGACTGGAAGGCATCGAGCGCCCGGCCGAGGTGCTGCCGGCTGCTTTTCAGGGCCGTTTGCTGCGCGCCATTTATGCCTGCCCCAATGGCATCCACCGCATGAGCCCCGATATTGCCGACCTGGTCCAGACCTCCAACAACCTGGCCCGCGTGCTTGTCAAGGAGGGTCAGTGGACGGCGCTTTGCCTCACTCGCAGCTCGGTGGATTCTGAAAAATACGACCTTGCCCGCGCCATCCAGTCGGCCTTCGAACTGGCCGGCGCCGTGGTGCAGGCCGCGGGCGGCTACCCGGGCTGGGCGCCCAAACCCGAAGCCTCCATCGTGCAACTGATGCGCACGGTGTATGAAAAGCGCTTCGCCGATACGCCCCACGTCAATGCCTGCCACGCCGGTCTCGAATGCGGCATCATCGGGGCGCATTATCCCGAGATGGAGATGATTTCCTTCGGCCCCAATATCCGCGGCGCCCACTCGCCCGACGAGTGCGTGCAGATCAGTTCGGTGCAGAAGTTTTGGGGGTATCTGGTGGAAGTGCTGGGGAAAGTGGGGTAAACCCGTTTTTCAGAAATTCAAGCGATTTGCAGCAAAGCGCCTGAAAAATTTGGCGCAATCAATGGCTTCCAGTACATCGGCTTCCGAAGGGTCAATGGTGAGACCAGGATAGCGCATGAGAATACCGTAATCGTTGATCTTTAACGCGTTGTTGTAGTGATCGGCACTTATCGAAGGTTCAAAGGGAATCAGAAAGTCAATCAACTCTTCAAGATCATGGGTCTTTCGCACAGTCAAACCATGATATAGCAGCAAAGATTTGAGGTATTTTTCAGCGGCTTGTTGGCAATGATAACACACCAAATCAGGATAGGAGAATAGATTAGGTAACGCATCTTGCGCTAGTAAAAGGTCGCGATCACCTTTTTCTATCCAGGAAAAGGGGTTGTCAGGCTGCATAAAGCGTTTTGCCGTTTTTCATGATTTCATAGACCAGCGTGGATGGATTGTTTTCCATGTTATTTATTTCTTCGGGGGTAAAGACTAATATATCCATACCAAAAAGCCATCTGCGCCCACCTGATCGAAGCGCTTTTCTAAACTCCTGAGCACGCTTGTGTGGTGGCAAATCCGACGCTTTCACTATAGCAATATCGAGATCGCTGTCTTCCGCTGCCGATCCTTTGGCGTACGAACCGAATAAAATAATCTTCTCCGGATGGCACTGCTCCACCAAAATTTTGACAATGGTCTCAATTTGACTGCTTGAAATCATGAAGGCAAAATTAATGGAAATTGCTGTTAATTGATGAGCAATCCAAGTCCACTGAGTGGATCACTCTTTTACGTATTCTGAAACACCACCTGCACAGCAGAAAAGTCCCCTTCTGCCAGGCGCTCTTTTTCAATCAAAAAATACACGTCCGAGTCGCCCCAAAAATCGCCAAGGCCCAGATACGGGGCATAGGCCTGCATCAACAGCACCCAGCTTTTTGATTTTTCATTAATCTCGGCTTTGTGTTGTTCATACGCCGACCAGTCCCCTGGATAATCGCGCGTCATCACGGCATCAAAGCCGACGTAGGACTGAATACTTTTGGGATAACCCAGTATTTGTATGCGATTGTTGGATATATACTCGCGGCCCTCCGTAAGCCAGTCCAGAGTATTCTTTATGGATGCCGGCGGGTTGAATAATTCCTGCCAGGCGTAGTCCGGAAAATCATAATACGGTATAAAACCGAGCGCCTTCATATTGACGTCGGCATTTATCGGCAAGGCATCAGGGAAATCGGTTTCTACCAGGCTGTCCGGATCGTCAAAAAAGTAAACGGCAAAACGCCCTGCCTCCATGGCCCAACCGTTTTCGCTATCGTACACATCAGCGAAAAACGAAAACAGGCCTTTTTCGGGCAAATCCGGCAGTCCCAGCACCTGCGCGACGTTGATCTGGCACAGGAAAGCCAGCGGCCGTTGGCTGGCAGGGTCGGAAGGCCATGAAAAACCAACTGGCAGCATGGGTTTGCCCGCGATGCGACTCCCCGGCTTCCAGTCGTCCACGGTCCAATCCGGCGGATAGGCAATCGCCGCGACGCAGGGCTGGGCGTACTGATCCATCAACTCGTCCATCCCGGCCCTCATCTTTTTCGGGACACTGAGTGCGTGCATGGCGTTTGTTTTCCAGATGGCAAATGTACCGGCCGAATAATCGAAAGGCGGCTCCATGCCTTTTGGCGGAATACCAGGCGGCAATTTGTCTTCAAAGCCGCCATACAAGCCAAATTTGTGCGCGGGAGCAGCCGGGGCAATGGAGTGCATGGTGTCGATCGGCAGCAGCCAGGGCGCTGCGACCAGTTCCGCTCCGGTGATACCTTCCCGGCGGAAGGCTTCTTCAAAACGATCGGAGACAATTATCCCGTTCAAACCCAGCAGCCAGAGCCGAAAAAGATCGTATTGCCAGGCATTACGAGCCAGCCCGACCTTGCTTTGCTCCCAGCGATCGCGTGATTTATTGAATTTATTCAACTCTTGCAAACTGCTGAAAACGAAGGGGCCAATCGTAATTTTTTGATAAGAAGTGTTCAGTTCCGAGAAGTAAAAAACCGATTGATCCCAAACGAGGCAGGCTTCTTCATCGGTAAACGGCAGTGCCTGAAACCACCAATATTTATAGGATTGCTCCCTGTGTCTCAATTCAGCAGGCATAAAAAAGGTATCATCGGCCGACAGGTTCAGCCGATCCAACAGTTTTTTGAATTTATCAGAAATGAAAAAACCGGAATAATATCCTGAGCCTCCCATGACATCCTTCAACACGGCATCGGCCCAAACCCTGACGATCAGGGGCTCAAAAACCTGTTGGTCGGGGATTTTCCGGCCCGAAAAATGCTCGCGATGCAAGGAAATGAGCGCCTTGCTTTTTTGCAAAACCGGCCTGTCTAAGGTGCGGGTAAAATCAGGTTGAAAATGAAAAAACGCGGGCACGGGTGAATATTTTTTCAGGTAAAGAAATAAAAAGGGGGATTTTCCCTGGTCAGGAAAATCCCCAGTATGCTTTAAAAAACGTTTTAGTTCAAGCTCACCTCCACCCCGACTTCCACTTCGTCGTTCAGTTCCACCCGTTCCCAGGCGCCGCTGTCCGACAGCACCAGCGAGGTGGCCAGCACTTCGCCGCGGATGTATTCGCCGAATTGCTCCACCGCGCTCACCACCGCCGGAATGCGCTCCACCTTGACGTCGACGCGGTCGGTGACGTTGAAGTTTTTGTCTTTGCGCAGATTCTGGATGCGGTTCACCAGGTCGCGGGCGACGCCCTCGGCCAGCAGTGCATCGGTCACGGTAACATCGAGCGCCACAGTCACTTCACCGTCGGTGGCCACGGCCCAGCCGGGCAGGTCTTCGGTGCTGACCACCAGGTCTTCGGGAGTGATGGCGTAGGTCGCGCCGTTGACGTTCAGGTCGATCTGGCCGTTGCGTTCGAGGGTATTGATGTCGTCGTTGCTAAACGCGGCGATCAGGTCGGCGGCGGCTTTCATGTCTTTGCCGAGTTTGCCGCCCAGGGTTTTGAAATTGGCTTTGGCGCGTTTTTTCAGTAGGCCGGATGCATCGGTGACGTACTCCAGCAACTTGACGTTGATCTCGCTGAGAATCAGGTCTTTGACGCCGTCGACCTCTGCGATGAACGCTTCGTCGAGCACGGGCAGCAGGATTTTTTGCAGGGGCAGGCGCACGCGCAGTTTTTCCTTCTTCCGGATGCTGAGCGCCAGCGAGCAGATGCGCTGGGCGTAGTCCATGCGTTTTTCCAGGTCTTTGTCCACTTTGGAGGGATCGGGCCGGGTGAGGTCGGTTAGGTGGACCGAATCGTGGCGCAGGGGCGTATTTTTAGCCTTGGCGGCCGCTTTGATCGGGGCCGTCAGGTTGCGGTAGAGCCAGTCGGAGAAAAATGGCGCGATCGGAGCGGCCAACTGACCGATGACCAGCAGGCATTCGAAAAGCGTCTGGTAGGCGGCTTGTTTGTCGTCGTTCATTTCGCCGCGCCAGAAACGGCGACGGCTCAGGCGGACATACCAGTTGCTCAGGTGTTCGTCGACAAAGGTTTCCATGGCGCGGCAGGCTTTGGTCGGTTCATAATCGTCCATGGCTTCGCGTACTTCCGCGACGAGGGAATACAGTTTGGAGAGAATCCAGCGATCCAGTTCGGTGCGTTTCTCGATCGGGAACACGTTGAATTCGTCGTGCCTGAACCCGTCCAGATTGGCGTACAGCGCGAAGAAGTTGTAGGTATTGAAAAGCGTACCGAAGAATTTGTTGCGCGTTTCGACGATGCCGGCCGTGTCAAATTTGAGGTTCTCCCAGGGGGCGGCATTGCTCATCATGTACCAGCGGGTGGCGTCGGCGCCGTACTCGGCAATGGTCTCGAAGGGATCGACCACATTGCCTTTCGACTTGGACATTTTGTTGCCCTCCTTGTCGAGCACGAGGCCGTTGGACACCACGTTTTTGAACGCCACAGAGTCGTAGCACATCGTGGCGATGGCGTGCAGGGTGTAGAACCAGCCGCGGGTTTGATCGACGCCCTCGGCGATAAAGTCGGCCGGGAAGTTATTTTTGAACACTTCCTGATTTTCAAAAGGATAGTGCCACTGGGCATAGGGCATGGAGCCCGAGTCGAACCACACGTCGATGAGGTCGGTTTCCCTAAAATAGATATCACCATCGTCATCTACAAAAAAAACATCATCTATATATGGCCTATGAAACTCTAAGCCATCAACTATTTCTTCTCCTTTTGACAAAATACCGTATATAAGTCTTAAAGGAACATTATGAAACCTCCAATCTATTAACCCAAATTTTCGACTCATTAAAGATTTGGCAATTGTATTAATTGCAATTGGTGGAACATCTAAGTCCTTCCTATATATTTCCTTATTATATTCATCAAATATAATTAAAAGACTCTCAAACTCATCACGCTGTGAAACCTCATAGAATGTATCATAAGTTTTGCCTCCAACCCAATACCAACCTTTGGATTTGAAATCATTGCTTGCCCCTACACAAATTTCTTTCTTTCCATCCTCCGTGCGCCAGATCGGCAGCGGAATACCCCAGTAGCGCGAGCGCGAGAGGTTCCAGTCCTGCAAATTGTCGAGCCACTGACCAAAACGGCCCGTGCCGGTGGAGGCGGGTTTCCAGTTGATCGTGCGGTTCAGTTCGGCCATCCGTTCCTTGGCGGCCGAGGCGCGCACAAACCAGGAATCGAGCGGGTAGTACAGCACGGGTTTTTCGGTGCGCCAGCAGTGCGGGTAGGGGTGTTTGTATTTTTCAATGCGGAAGGCCTTGCCCTCATCTTTGAGTTTGAGGGCAATGAGCAGGTCGGTGGGTTTGAATTCCTTGTCTTCCTGTACGTCTTTGGAATAGTATTCCGCCTTGACGTAGCGGCCGGCAAAGTCGGTCACCTCGGACACGAAACGGCCCTGGCGATCCACCAGCGGCTGGATCACGCCTTTGTCGTCTTTCACGCCGATCATCGGCACGCCGTTTTCACGGCAGGCGCGGAAGTCGTCGGCGCCGAAATAGGGCGCCGTATGCACCACGCCGGTGCCGTCTTCGGTCGTGACCCAGGTACCCGGAATGACGCGGAAACCATCGGCTTCGAGTTCGGGCGAGCTGACGTAGGGCAGCAGTTGTTCGAAACGCAGACCGACGAGTTGCTTGCCGGCAAATGCCGTGCTGCCCACAACGAAAGGAATTTTTTTGTCGTTGGGCTTGAACTCGTAACCCTCGTAAGGCAGTTCGGCATTTTCCGCAGAGAAATAAGCCGGCACGCGGTCTTTGGCCAATACCACGCTGACCGGCGCGCCCGTGTAGGGGTTGTATGTTTTTACTTTAACGTATTGAATATCAGGCCCAACGGTGAGCGCCACGTTGCTCGGCAGCGTCCAAGGGGTAGTCGTCCAGGCGAGGATACGCACGTCTTCGTCGGCGGAGTCGAAAAGGAAGGCTGCGTTGTCGCTACGACGCACTTTGAACATGGCGACGATCGAAAAGTCGGTCACGTCTTTGTACGTGCCCGGCATGTTCAGTTCGTGCGTCGACAGGCCGGTGCCCGCGGCCGGGCTGAACGGCTGGATCGTAAAACCTTTGTACAGGTAGGATTCGCCGGCCGGCGTGCGCTTTTCGTACAGCATTTTTAACAAATGCCAGACCGACTCGATGTATTCGTTGTGGAAGGTGATATACGGGTTGTCGAGGTCGACCCAGTAGCCCATTTTGCGCGTAATCTCGTCCCAGAGGTCTTTATAACGCATTACCGTGGCGCGGCAAGCCTGGTTGTACTCGTCGACGGTGATCTTTTTACCAATGTCTTCCTTGGTGATGCCCAATTCTTTTTCCACCTGCAGTTCGATGGGCAGGCCGTGGGTGTCCCAGCCGCCTTTGCGTTCCACGCGGCGGCCGTGCAAGGTGTGGTAGCGGCAAAAAATGTCTTTTACCGTCCGTGCCATGACGTGGTGGATGCCCGGCTTGCCGTTGGCCGAGGGCGGACCCTCGTAGAACACGAAAGAGTTTTCGGTCGGCCGTTGATCGACGGAGCGTTGAAAAACCTGTTCGTCCTCCCAAAACTGGAGGATTTCAGCGTCGATAGAGGGAAGATGGAGGTGTTTGGACTCGTGGTACATCTTTTATGCTGCTGTTGAATCTGTGCTATGGATATTTTACTTCGGTCAAAACCATCAGGAATTGGCTACCGTCGATATTGGTAAAATCGAGCCGGACAAAGCCGTACACCGGGTTAAACCAGGCCTTCATCGCAGTTTCGCCAATTTCACTTTTGGCGCGGGCGCTGACTTCGTAACAGTTGAGCGGGCCAAACGGCGTGGCCAAAGACCCGTAGCCGCTGATGGCGTATTCGTAATGGTTAATAATCGAACCCTCCCATCTTTTCCACAAAGAACTGCCGTAATGGTCGCCAATCTCCAGTTCCCAGGACCAGCGGGTACCCACCTTCAGCGGAGTTTTAATATACGGAAAAGGGTTGAGTTCATTGACGGCGAAGGTCGTCGCCCGGGGCGGGTGAAGCCACACATTTTGTTCATTTTCAATGAGTCCGGAAGCTTCGTAGTATTCGTCGGGGCCATCGGCGGTGTAGTAGATGTTTTGGTAGTACGTCATGCCCAGCATGTTGCCTGGCAGGATTTTATAACTGACACGCCGTATGGTCGAAGGGCGCAGGCGGGTCGTATCGACCAGCCCTGTTCCGCCCGCCATCCAGTCGATTTTGCAAGGAATGCCCTGGCGGACGTAGCAGTAGTCGAATACAAATTCGCGGCCCGGCAGGTAAATGCTGTTATCGGCATTGCATTCGTCGGAATTGGGATTGTACTGGCCGGTGGCTGCGATCAGGCTGTCGTACGAGGCGAGGTATTCGCGCTCCACCCCTGCGTCTTCGACATAATTTTTTACCTGGGCAAAGCCAAGCGGCCCGGCCAGACAGCAAAAAAAGGCGAATAGAAATTTAAGCATTGGGTGGTGCAGGGTTCGGATCAAACAGAAACCCCGGCCGCGTTCGCACACCGGCCGGGGTTTCTGTTTTCCAACAATAAGTACCCATCAGGTGTGCGGCGCGCAACTGATAATAATAATGTCGGAAATAATGATCGGGTTGAACATGGCGCAAAAGTAGGCTTTTTGTTCAGGCAAACAAATCCCGGGCGGCAATTTTGCCCTCGGGCGGTCAAGATGTTATCACCCCCCGTTCAGACGCCTTCCGATCAGCCAGCTCGCCGCACTGACCAGCGCCCCGACGGCTACGCCCCAGGCCATATCCACCACCACAAGCGGCAGGGGCCAGCGGTCGAGCAGGGCTTTGTTGACCAGTTCGTAGGTGCCGTAGGCGACCAGCCCGAACAAGGCGCCGTTGAGCAAGGCGCGATTCAGGCTTTGCGCCGGCCAAACGCAAAACCAGAGCAGCCCGCCAGTGAAGATCAGGTAAAAAATCAGGGCAGCGACGAGGTCGGGGCGCTCTGCCAGCCGCTCGCCCACCTGTTCGTGCACGAATTTTTTGGCAAACAAATTAAGCCAGGCCAGGTCGCAGGCCGCGTAGCAGAGAAGGGTGGTAATGAAATGAAGGACTGTTTTCATGATGTCTCAAACTACCATAAACGGCTGTTCGGCCAACGCGATGCCGTTGATCAATATCTTTAAACGGTGTTGCCCGGGGTAGTGTTTTCGAGTGGTAAAATCGGTAAACCGCTGCCTGCGCAGAATGGATTCTTCGGCGCCCGGCGGCAGAGTCATCTCTTTGATTTTAAATACTTTGGACGAGGTTTTTCCCGTGCCGGTCAGATAATCGATCCCGTACTCGATGCGGAGCGTGACGGCACTGGAGGTGTCATTGTTGAGGGAAAAAGAAAAGTCGAGCGCCGTTCCGATCCTTACGGAATCGGTGAGTTGCAAATTGTTTACCGACACCCCGGCGATGCCCTGTTCGAAGCCGAAATGCGCCAGCGCGTCCGGGTGGCCTTTTTTCAGGAGGCCCCGGCAGGCGTGCCGGACGATCCAGTCGGTTTCCGCGGATTGACCGTACCAGCGCCGGGCGATGTCGAGCACGAGCGCGGGGTGGTCTTTGGCGATGTCGTTGAGGTTGTTGGCCACCGAGCGCCTGACGGTTTCGGCCGGGTCGTTGCGGAGGTTTTCCAGCACGGGAAGTATGGGCGAAGGGTCGCGTTTGAGTGCGGGAACGCCTTTGCCCCAGGGCAGTCGGGGGCGAAAACCTTCGCTCGACAGGCGGCGTACCATCGGGCTGGGATGGCGGCTCCAGGCGAGCATCTGGGCATGCAGCCTGTCGGGGTAGCGCAGCAAAAAAGGTCGAATGGCAAATTCTGCGCTGCTCAGCCGGGTGATGCTTTCCAACGCCGGCAGCGATTCGTTCGGGTGTTCCACGCCAAAGGTTTCGACAAAATCGGGGAAGAAGCTGAACCAGAAATTCAGTTGCTCGCCCTCCCGGCCGATCTTTTTTTCAGTGGTTTTCACCAACACTGCCAGGGCGTCCGGGTATTCGGCCGGAAGGCTGCCGCGCAAGGCATGACTGATGTGCCGGATGCGCTGTTTCAATTCGAGCCCTTCCCAGGCGCTGGAAAACACCGTCGAAACAAATGTCTTGGCGGGAAATGACGGGTGCACGGCTTGCACCTCCGCAGCGATCGCCTCGACGAACGGGCGGGAATACATGTTTTTTAATGGCTCTGCCATAGTTGTTGCGGCTGTAGCGCCGACCTCCAGGTCGGCGCCGTTGAGGGCAAAGGTAACCCGCGATTACAAGCCAATGCTCCTGCGCGTATTACAAACGACACCGTTTCAGGGCAATAACTAAAAATCACGGGTGTTTACTGCGCTCAACATCGCCGGCTGTAGCGCCGACCTCCAGGTCGGCGAAATTGAGAGCAAAAGTAACCCGCGATTACCAGCCAAAACTCCTGCGCGTATTACAAACGACACCGTTTCAGGGCTATAACTAAAAATCGCGGGTGTTTACTGCGCTCAGCATCGCCGACCTTGAGGTCGGCGCTACAGCCGGCGATGCTGAGGGCAGAAAATACCCGCGATTGTACCGACCTCCTGCCATCAGAATATCAATACGATCCCGATCGTAACTTTCACTGATGATCGCGGGATATTGCTGCGCTCAACATCGCCGACCTGGAGGTCGGCGCTACAGTCGGCGCTACAGAAAAACCCCGGTCGCTCCAAAACGGAACGCCGGGGTTCAGACAAAATCAAACTTCCTTGTTTCACGCAGCACGATTTCTACTGATCGGCCCGTTCACAGGCGGGCCAATAACAGCAACAGCAGAAACATCCAAATCCACATTTTTTCCTTGTTGGCCAACCAGGCGTCCACAAAATCGCGCCACAAAGCCGTCGCCTGACGACTCTTGTCCAGCGTTTGTTGCAGGTAAACCTGAGTGGCCGATTGCAGGGGCGCCAGCGTTTGCTCCGTGGCTTCCTCATCGGAAGCCCGGGTGGGCAAAACCGCCAGCGCAGGGGTGCCGGCAGAACAATGAAAGTTTTGTGCAGTGGTTTCAGGGGTCAGACGGGCCATGGCCCAAAACAGTAAAAAGAACAGGCGGATCGTTTTCATTTTCACAGGAGATTGCTTTCAATGCTTAGTTGTTGTAATCGCAACACAAAGGTGGGGGTGTTCCCTCCTTCCACAAAATCGCATGAATGGGTGATTCACACGGTTGGCAATAGACGAGGGCTAGCATAATCATGTTACAGGGTATAAAATATTTTTTACAAAACACTGATTTATAGTTTTTTATAAAAAAATTACAAATCCCGGATTTTAAGATTTACCCCAATTTTTTAACCATTATTAACCACTCCTGCTGCGAAATTTTAACCCTGTTTAACCTTAACGGGGCGGGGCCCTTGTTTTCAATACACAACACCCGAAATCCTGGCCGATCGGCAGAGCACCCGACAAGCACCTCGTCGCAGGCACTGTCCGAAAAAACTCCCCCAAACGAGTCCGGCGAAAAAAATACCGACCCTCGCACCCCAAAGCAGTACTTACAGCGTTACTTAGCCACTCTTGAAACGCATTACCAACTTTTAGTCCATGTCGAATCCCGCCGAAGTCGAAGCGCTGAGCCGTAAAATCAAACAAGACAGCGCCTTTCTTGACAAACTGTACGAAGTCACCGGACAAGTGATTGTCGGGCAGCAACACATGCTCGACCGCTTGCTGATCGGCCTGCTGACCAAGGGGCATATTTTGCTCGAAGGCATGCCCGGCCTGGCCAAAACCCTGGCCATCAAAACCCTGGCCCAGGCGGTCGATGCCAAATTCAGCCGCATCCAGTTTACGCCCGACCTGCTGCCGGCCGACGTGCTCGGTACCCAGATCTACAACCCCGGGAAAGGCGAGTTCACCATTCGTAAAGGCCCCATTTTTGCCAATTTCGTGCTTGCCGACGAGATCAACCGCGCACCCGCCAAAGTGCAAAGCGCCTTGCTGGAAGCTATGCAGGAGCGCCAGGTGACCATCGGCAACGAAACCTTCAGGCTGGACGAACCTTTTCTGGTGCTGGCCACCCAGAACCCCATCGAGCAGGAGGGCACCTACCCGCTGCCTGAAGCGCAGGTCGACCGTTTTTTACTCAAGGTTAAAATTGACTACCCCTCCCCTGAAGAAGAACGCGGCATCCTCCGCCGTTACATCAACGGCGAGGAAACCGAAGTGCGCAAAGTCGTATCCGTCGAGACGCTGCTGCGCGCCCGGGAGGCCGTCAACCAGATTTATCTCGACGAAAAAGTCGAGCAATACATCCTCGATATCGTACTGGCCACTCGGGTGCCCGAACGATTCAACCTCGGTCAGATCAAACACATGATCAGTTACGGCGCTTCTCCGCGCGCCACGCTGGCCCTGGCCCGCTCCGCCCGCGCCATGGCGTTCCTTAACCATCGCGCTTTCGTCACACCCGACGACGTGCGCGCAATTTGCCCCGATGTATTGCGCCACCGCATTGGCCTAACCTACGAGGCAGAAGCCGAAAATCTCTCGCAGGAAGACATTGTCGCCCGCATTCTGGGGGCTGTCGTCATTCCGTAAAGGAGCCGCGGATGCTGTCGGCCCATGCGCCGCTTTTCTGCCCTTTCTGCTACTGTTCACCGTCACAGCCAATTGTCCACATTCACATGGAACCGAGCGAACTGCTAAAAAAGGTCCGTAAAATCGAGATCAAGGCCCGCGGGCTGAGCAGCCACCTGTTTACAGGCGGTTACCACAGCGCGTTCAGGGGGCGGGGTATGTCGTTCAGCGAGGTGCGTACCTACCAGCCCGGCGACGACGTGCGCAACATCGACTGGAATGTGACGGCCCGCACCGGCGACGCGTACGTCAAGGTCTTCGAGGAAGAAAGGGAAAACACGGTGATGCTGCTCGTGGACGTGAGCGGATCGGCCGTGTTCGGCAGCCACACCCAGTTTAAGGAAGAATACCTCAGCGAGCTGTGCGCGGTGCTCGCGTTTTCAGCCATTGCCAACAACGACAAGGTGGGGGTCATGCTTTTTTCCGACCGCATTGAATTGTTTATTCCACCTAAAAAAGGCAAACAACACATCCTGCGCATCGTGCGGGAAATCCTGTCGGCCAAACCCCAAAGCCGCGGGACCGACATGACGGCAGCGTTCCAGTTTGTGCACAACGTGCTTAAAAAACGCAGCGTGGTGTTCGTGTTGTCCGACTTTTTGGCCCAAAACTACGAGGACGCCCTGCGCATCCTTTCCCGGCGGCACGACTGCATCGGCATCCACGTGTGGGACACGCTCGAACGCCACCTTCCCGATGTCGGGGTGCTGCGCGTGGCCGACGCCGAAACCGGCGAACAGGTCTGGGTCGATACGACCAGCCTGCACCTCCGGCAGCAGTACGCCTACACTTTCGATACGCATTTGGCCAATACCAGGGCTTTGTTCAACCGCGCAAAAGCGAATTTTTTGAGCCTGCGCACCGATCAGCCTTACGTGCAGGCCTTGCTCCAGTTTTTTGCCCAACGTTCAAAAACCGTGGCGCATGGGTAAAAATGCCGTTGTTTTTTTGAAAAAACAGCTGCCCAGCCGCAGCGGGCGACGCCTGATCCGCAGGGGCTGGAACGTCTGCGCTTTCTGGCTGGCCCCGCTTTTTATCCTTGCGCAAAACGCCTCCATCGCCCTCGAGCCGCGGCGCATCGAACCCGGCGACACGGCCGTGCTGTCTGTCATGGTGTCGGGCGTGACCGCTCAGCCGGAAGGCGTCGATTTCGGGCCCTGGGATACGCTGGTGCCGCAGGAAAACATCCTCTCTCGCACGGGCTGGCAGCGGTCCGGCTCGGTTTGGTTGTATAAAAGTACGCTCACAGCTTTCGACAGCATGGTGGCGCAATTGCCGCCCCTTCGGGTGCGGCTCCATCTGGGCAACGTATTGGAAACCAACACGGTACAATGGCAGGTCGTGCCCAAGGCCGTCAGCCCCGATGTCAACGGCATGGCGCCCGTGCGCGATATCCGCCGCGAGCAGGTGTTCTGGTACGATTACTGGCCCTGGGGACTGGGCGCGCTGCTCGTATTGGGCGTGGCGTGGTGGCAAATTCGCCGCCGCCGCAAGCGCCGCCCCGTTATTTTACCCATCGCCGAGGCCCCGCCGCCGCCCCGTGAAATCCCTGCGCACGAGCAGGCGCTGGCGCAACTCGACGCGCTGGCGCGCGAGCAGTTGTGGAAAAAAGGCGAGCTGAAAACCCACTACGTTCGCCTCAGTTTGCTGCTCCGCGAATACCTTGAAAAACGCTACCGGGTGCTCGCGCTCGAATCGACGACGAGGGAAATTCTTCCCGCGCTGAAAAACGCCGGCTTCCCCATGCAACTGCAAAATACCCTTCGGGATTTGCTCGAACAAGCCGACCTGACCAAATACGCCCGTACGCCCCCGCCCCCGGACTACCACGAAAAAAGCATTCGCGACGCCCGTCAATTGATTCAACAAACCCAGGTACAACCATCGTGACCTTCGCACAACCACTCTGGCTTCTGCTGTTGCTCGCATTGCCGCCGCTGATCATCTGGTACCGGCGCGCGGCCCGTGTGCGGCATGTCACACTGCAGGTGTCGCGATTGTCGGCCATGAAAGGCGTCAAAACCTGGGTGCTTTTTGCCCGGCGCTGGCTGCAGTCGCTCCGCTGGGCGGCAGTTGCCCTGCTGATCGTCGCGATGGCCCGCCCGCAAAGCCCCTGGCAGGAAGAGAAAGTCGTGGCCGAGGCCATCGACATCATTCTCGCCCTCGACATTTCGCCCAGCATGCTCACCCGCGATTTTGCCCCCGACCGGCTGAGCACCGCCAAAAAGATCGCCAACGACTTTGCCAGCCGGCGCCCTTACGACCGCCTCGGGCTGGTGGTTTTCTCCGGCGGCGCATTTATGCATTGCCCGCTGACCGACGACCGCAGGATTTTCCAGGCTTTTGTCAACAACCTCCAGGTCGGCCGGCTCGAAGACGGCACGGCCATCGGCATGGGCATCGCCACGGCGGTCAATCACCTGAAAGACAGCCCCTCGGCCAGCAAGGTCATTATCCTGCTGACCGACAGTGAAAACAACGCCGGCGCAATCGGCCCGATCAAAGCCGCCGAGATGGCCCGCTCCCTGGGCGTCAGGGTGTACACCGTGGGTATTGGCTCGGACGGCACGGTGATGTCGCCGATCCGGCAGAATTTCGACGGTTCCTACGCTTTTGCCGCCCGGACCATGCGTTTCGATACCCAGTTGCTGGAAGATGTCGCCCGGCTTAGCGGCGGGCAATTTTACCGCGCCCGCAACGCCGACGACCTGCGCGACATTTACGCGGAGATCGACCGCCTCGAAAAAACCCCGCTGACGACCACCGTGATCCGCCGGGATGTGGACCTGTTCTTTTGGTTTCTCACGGCTGCACTTTGTCTTTTATTGCTGGAAATGTTGCTGCGCTGGGGCCCGCTGAGGGTCGTCACCTGATTGCCCAAGTCTTTCATTTTCAGATCAATCATATTCGTTTTTTGTCCAGTCACTCACTCATTTTACGCCGATGCGTTTCGAAAATCCCGCTCTTCTCAACCTGCTTTGGGTAGTGCCCGTGTTCGGCGCCGTGCTGTACGTGTATTGGCAATGGCGTACCCGCACCTTGCGGCAGTTGGGGTCTTCCCAGCTGGCCGAGCGTTTGTTGCTGGGTTTTTCCTCGCGGCGTTTTTCCCTGAAAGTGGTGTTGTACAGCGTGGCGTTGGCCTTGATCGCGCTCTGTATTGCCAACCCGCAACGCGCCGAGCAAGTGGCGCCGCCGCCGCAAAAGAGCGCCGACATCATGATTGCCCTCGACATTTCGCAGAGCATGCTGGCGGCCGATGAAAAGCCCAGCCGGCTCGAATCGGCCAAGGCTTTTATTCAAAAGCTGGTGCAAACCCTCGACGGCGACCGGATCGGCCTGATCTTTTTTGCCGGCGACGCCTACGCCCAGATGCCTTTGTCGTCCGACCACTCGGCCCTGCTCACCTTCGTGCGCAATGCCAACCCCAATTTTACCACCGAACAAGGCACCAACCTGGCCTCCGCCATCGAGCTGACCAGTCGTTTGTTCGGCACGGCGGAGCAGGAATCAGGCCGTGCGCTCGTCATTGTATCGGACGGTGAAAACCACCTTGGCGAAACCACCCGCCGCGCCCGGGAAGCGCATGCCGGCGGTCTGGAAATCCATACCGTCAGTGTCGGGACCGGCGCCGGGGTGACCATCCCGACGGGCGGGCGGGAAGTCAAGCGCGATTTCTCCGGGCAGCCGGTGCGCACCGCTGCCAATCCCGCCTTGCTGCGCGATTTGGCGCAAACCGGCGGCGGCCAGAGTTTCGCGGCATCCGACCCCTCGTCCGTGCGCGAACTGGGGGCAGCCCTCGACCGGCTCCAGCAAAAAACCGTGGAAGCCAAAACCACTACCGAGTACGTCAGCCAGTATCAGTGGCTGCTTTTGCCCGCAATTCTTCTTCTTATTCTGGAGCAGTTGCTTTGGTGGAAAAGAAAAACAAAAACCGATGCAAACGCCTGATTATGAGATTTTTTTGTAAAAATATCGCTGCGCTGATCTTGCTGGTTCCGGCTTTCGCCATCGGGCTCCGGGGGCAAAACGGGCATGGCCAACTGCTGCGCGGCGACAGGCAGTACGATCGTAAAAACTACGCCGAGGCACGCGAGGCTTATGAAAAAGCGTCGGGCCCCACGGCAGATTACAATGCCGGAACTGCCGCTTTTCAGGCCGGCGACTATGATGAAGCCGAGGCTTTGTTGCGCCGCGCTGCCGAGTCGGCGCCCCTGCCCTCGGCGCAGTCCGATGCCTGGTACAACCTGGGCAATGCCTTGATGAAACAGGGCAAGTTTGCAGAAGCTTACGAAGCTTATCAAAAAAGTTTGCGTCGTTCGCCATCCCGCCCCGACGCAAAACGCAACCTCGAAATTGCCCGCCGCAACCGGCAGCAACCCCCGCCGCCCGAACCCCCGCCCCCTCCTCCGCCTCCCCGCACGCCCCCGCCGCGCCAGCGCTACCTCGATCAGCCGGCTGCGCCGCAACAGAGGGAAGTGCCCGCTGGCGGCATGCCTCCCGCCGAGGCCAAACGTTTGCTGGAGACCGTCGTGACGCCCGATGAGCAGCGCAGCGCCAGGCAATACCGCGAACTGACGCCCTCTGCCCAATCGTCGGGTACACAAAAGGATTGGTGAAAGCTGCATATTTCGGCATGAAAAAGCCGCTTTTATGCCTTGTCCTTTGCCTCTTGCCCTTTTGGGTTTTTGGGCAAAAAGGGCGCAGTGCCGAGGTCCGAATGGTGGGCGACGCTCCCGTTTTATGGGTAGATCATCAGCCTCAGTTGCCTTTTTTTTACGCCCTGACGCATGTCGCCGGCGGGCGCTGGTCGTGGGAAGAATTGCCCGCGCACAACCTCCGGCAAATGGCCGGCGCGGGCGTCAGACTGTATCAGGTGGATCTTTGGCTGGAAGATATCTGGCAGGAAAACGCCGCGCGGCTCGATCTTGCACTGGCGCGCCGGCAAATTCGCGGGGTACTCGACGCCTGTCCCGACGCGGCGGTCGTAGTGCGTTTGCACGTCAATGCTCCCGCCTGGTGGACGCGCAAATACCCCGAAGAATGTGTGCAATTTGCCGACGGACCGCTGGAAGACTTGCCCGAAGGGCTTCCTTTCAACCACGAAGACGGCGACCCCGACCGCGCGCGGCGCGCGAGCCTGGCCTCCGAACGCTGGCGGCGCGAAGCGGCGGAAAAAACAGCGGAGTTTTGTCGCCGCCTGGCGCCGACCCGCGAGGGCCGTGCCGTTATCGGCATCCATGTCGCGGGGGGCGTGTACGGCGAGTGGCACAGTTGGGGGTTTGTGAAGCACGAACCCGATTGCAGTGCGCCCATGCAGGAGGCGTTTCGCCGCTGGTTGCGCGCGCGGTACGTCGACGATGGTGGGCTGCGGCAGGCCTGGAACGATCCGAACGCCGCCCTGACCACCGTGCTCGTGCCCGACACCTTGATTCGCCGTTGTTGCGCGGACCCGGGCGCCGTGTTGCGTGACCCGCTTAGGGAGCGGTATTTGCTCGATTTTTACCGCTGCCAGCAAGCGGTTGTCGCCGACGATATCGAGCTGTTTTGTCGCACGGTGAAGCAAAACTGGCCCCGCCCGCTCATCGTCGGCGTGTTTTACAATTACCTGCATTTTGGCTTGTGCCGCCACGCCGTGGGTGGGCATCTGGAAGCGCAGCGACTGCTCGACAGCCCCTGGATCGACTATTTTGCCGGCCCGACCAGTTATTTTTCAGAAAGCCGGAAAGCCGGCGGGAGCGGCATGGAGCGCGGTCTGGTGCGATCGGTGCAATTGCACGGCAAACTGTGGTTCGATGAAATCGACAACGGCTACCTGCAAAACAAACGGGAGCAGGACTTCGTGCGCTCGCAGCCGCTCGGCGACACGCTTTACCTGCCCGTCTTGCAACGCAGTCTTTGGCAGCCCCTGATGCAGGGCGCGGGTTTGTGGCTCTACGATTTTGGTCCGCGGCGCAATACAGGCTGGTGGGACAGCCCGATGTATCGCGAGGAAATCAGCCGTACGCTGGCTTTTTTTTCAAAAAATTACGGACGACCCAAAAGGGCAGAGACGGTCGCCGACGTGCTCGTTGTGTGGGATACGGAGGGGTTTTACCACCTTGAAAATATATGGACGCGGCAGTGTGAAAGCGGTCAGGACGCCGCTATGGAAGACCTGGTCCGGGCCGGCGCGATGGTGGATCAGGTGTATTTTTTCGACCTGCGGCGCCTCGATTTGAAACCTTACCGCGCGATTGTTTTTCCGAATGCCTGGGCGCTGGACACGGCGCAGCGCCGCTATGTGCGCGAAGCGGTACAAAGCCCGGGCCGGACGATCGTCTGGAACTATCTGGCGGGCTATTCCGACGGGGTTTCCAACGACCGTAGCCTTGCAGAGGACCTGACCGGTTTCAAATTTAGCCAGGTCACTGCGGTTCCGCCGATCAAATGGCGGGCCGGCACTTTTGACGTGGAAAACACGGAAAAAGTGGCGCCGCTTTTCAGCATCGACGACCCGGATGTCGAGGTGTTGGCCCGGCTGAGCGGTCCCGATTCGCTGGCGGTGATGGCCTGGAAACAAAGGCCGGCAGGAGCCGTGGTTTGTTCGACGGTGCCCGTGCATGGCAAGTCGGTTTGGCGCAATATTTTCGAACGCGCGGGTTGCCGGATTTACTCCCGGGCCGATGATTATGCGTTTGGCGCGGGAGGGTACCTGCTTTTTCACAGTGCAGGTAAAAAGCGGGGCTCGGTTGACCTGCCGGCGGGGATGAAACTGGAATTCAACAGCGCCCGTCCTTTGACCTGGTTGTATGATTTTGATAAAAAAAAGATAGAACTTAGATAGCGCCATGAAAAAAGCCGCCCCGGCGAACCGGGGCGACTTTGCCGTCTGTATTGAATAAGTCAGGTGTTTTTTAATTCTTACAAACCCACGTCGCTCGAAAGGTCTTCGAAGTTGAAGCCGTTTGCGCCGTAAACGCCGGTAGCTACCACGCCCTGGTTGGGCCAGCCGCCGAGGCGATTGAGGCCGAGGCCAGGAAATACGTTGGAGGTATTGCGGTTGATGTACATTTCCGAACCCGGCTGCAATTGAAAGCTCAGGGAGCAGTTGCCGCCGCTGAGTTGGGCGTTGGGCAGCAATTGAGCGATAAAGCCGGTGACGCCCGAGGCCGGGTTGACTTTATACACGAAAGTGGTTCCGAAGTTGCCGTTTTGCGTCAAAGCGATATTGACCTGCGTCGAAGGAATATTGATGTCGCCGATCATCGTTAGGCCTTTGGCCGTGTAGCCTGCCGGCAGGCCGGCCATTGCGACCATGGCGAAGTTGGTGTAACCGCCGCCATTGATGGTCACGATATTGTTGCCGCGCAGACCGTAGATGTTGCCGCTAAGCGGGTCGAAGTCGATGTCGGAAACGGTACCAACGGTGCTGGAAGAAAGGAAATAGGCTGTTCCGGTCGTCACATCCAGGTCCATCAGCGCATTTGACAAAAAGTCGATCGGGTCGGGGCCTGTCGAAATGATGTATTTGCCGTTGCCCATGTAGCAAATGCCGCGTACGTCGTTGACCGGCAGGAAGTTGCCGCCGCCCTGGTCGAGCTGGATCGGGAGTACGTTGGTGACGAGGCCGGAAGCCTGGTTGATTTCGACCAGTTGGCTGGGTTTGCCCGGGCTGGCCACGGTTACACCGTAGAATACCTGGTAACGTTGCGTGGCGTGCGTGACAGGCGTGGTTTGGTCGGCGAGGTCAACGTCTTTTTGGCAAGCGTTCAGCGTGAACAAGGCCGCCAGAAGGCCAAACAAAGCGATGGGGAAGAAGAATGAACGTGTCATGTTGAAAAGGAATGTTTCGGTGATAAAAAGAAGTGAAAAGGTTTTTTAGTGAAGATGCCAATCGTCCGGATAAATCGCCCGCACGCGGAGGGTGCGGCGGGCGATGGGTTATCCGAATAACGATCATTTTTTATTGGCCTACGTCGCTCGAGAGGTCGTCGAAGTTGACACCTGCTGCGCCCCAGACGGCCGTAAACACGTTGCCCTGGTTGGGCCAAGCCGTGTTGTTCAGGCCGAAACCGGCGCCGCCGTTCGTACGGTTGACGAAGAGTTGGGAGTTGGGCGTGAGTTGGTAGCCGAGGCCGCAGTTGCCGCCGTTCAGCTGGTTGCCGGGCAGAAGCGTTGCGATAAAGCCGGTAACGCCCGTGTTGGGGTCAACTTTGCGCACTTGCGTGGTGCCGGCTACGCCGCCGGTCGTAGAGGCAATGTTGATTTGGGTGCCGAGGTTGACGTCGCCGATCATCGTCAGACCGCGTGCCGACTGGCCGCCGAGGCCCTGGATGGCCACGGTCGAGTAGGTCTGGAGACCGCTGGGGCCGTCGATGATAACCAGATCATTGCCACGCAGACCGTAGATATTGCCGGTCAGCGGATCATAATCGATGTCCGACACCGTACCCACCGTGCTGGTCGACACGAAGAATGCTTCCTGCGTGTTGACATTGAGGGTCATAAGGGCGTTATTGGGTACGCCGGCGCCGTTGTTCGGGCCCGTCATGATAGCGTACTTGATGCCCGAACCCAGGTAGCAGATACCGCGGATGTCGGTGATCACAGCGCCGGTGCCATTTACGGTCGGGCTGAAAGCGGCGGTGATGAGGCCGGAGCCCTGGTTGATCTCAAATACGCGGCTGGGAACCAGTGCGCCGTTGAATTGCGAAACCCCGTAGAAAACCTGGTTGCGCTGGGTGGCCGTACCGTCGGGCGTCAGTTCGGAGGTGACGTCCACGTCTTTCTGGCAGGCAGTAAGGGAAAAGAGGGCGGCAAGTACAGCGACCGGAAGAAGGCGCTGGAAGAAGAAACGTTGCATGTTGAATTAGGAAAATTAATGGTGAAAAAAAATTGAATAAGAATGAAGGCTGAACAAGAATGGTTAAGTGTACCGCTGGGTATGTTAAATCGGTTATCAAGTTGCGCAATCGTTGATGCAAAGGTGGGGGCATGGCCGAGGCTCAAACCACTACGCTTTTTGCACTTCTTCCGAAGACCTCAAAAAGAAAGGCCCCGTGACCTTGATTCGGTCACGGGGCCTGGAAGCGTGATGCGATAAGATATATAAATGTCAGGTGTACTTATTCAGACTTTACGAGTGGTGTAATGCGCCGTTCGGAAGATGTTTGAAGTACGAGGTAATACATCCCGGTGGGCAGGCCATCGGCCTCAAGTTCGAAGTGATATACCCCGGCGGGCGTCAGATCGGATTGTTCGAGGGTTTTCACCGGGCGTCCCATGGCGTCATACAGGGCCAGATTCAGCGGCGAATCTTCCGTCAGGCCGTAGGTAATCGTCGTTCCGAAGGTGAAGGGGTTGGGCACTACGCGCAAGAGTCCTGCCGCTGAGCCTTCCGAGGGGGTAAAGACATGCGAATCGTCGAGATCGGGCTCGGAGGCTGATTTGTACATCACCGGGTTGTTGATGCACCAGCCGAAGCTGGGAGCAGAGCCCTGGCATTTGCCCTGATCGGTGCCGATATTGTTGTCTTTGATGGTCTGAATGGTCACGCCGGCGGCGGGCATGAGATCCACAATGCAGGAACCGTAGCCGTGCCCGCAACCGTTGTTGTTGTTGTTCGGGCATACGATGGCCGGGTTGGAAGTGCACCAGCTCAGGCTGTTGATCTTGAAAATCAGGGCGAAAGGCGACTCCGTGTAAAAACTGAGGTCGTAATTGGAGCCGTTCCCGACCGGGCTGCCAAACACGATGATATTGGAAGACTGGGATTCGTTAAGGTCGAAGGCAAAAGCACCCGGGCAGGGCATCATCAACCTGAAATCGGCCTTCCAGGGCACCTGATTTCCAAAGGAATTTACCTTCCCTTCCAGCGAAATAGCCCTGACCGGAGATTTCGTTTCGGGGCCGAAACCATAAGGCACGCACACGGTGAAGTCCACGGGCATTCGGTTGTTGTTGGGGGTGCAGAATTCAAAAACCACTTCATCGATGATGATCGCGGTGCTTCCAATCACCGTCCGGCCTTCCCCGTAACTGCCGTTGGGGCAGGAGGTGGCTTTTACCGTGAATTTGTACTTGCCCGGCGCCACGGTAAAGGAGGCATCGGTGGTCGGGGCCGGAATGACCTGGGCCGGCGGAGCGGAGCCGCCATCAAGGTTGATGACGGAGGCTTCGTAAGTATAGGCGCCCGCTACGGGTTTCCAGGCGATTTTAATGCTGTTTTGGGTTGCGCCCACGATCCAGACGGTATCTGGCGGCGGTAATTCGCAAAAATCTTCGGCAAGTGCGGCAGGCGAAGCGGGTTCGGAGAAAAACGGGGCGGCCGTTAACGGCTGGCCCAGCAGCCACAGGGCAAAAAGCGGGAGCGCCCTGAGCAACAATGGAATCTTGTTCATGATCGTTTCGGAAAATTAGTGTTGATTTGCCGGCTTTCGGGGTTTTGGATGAAATCCAACCGCAAGATTCCGCGTTTTTGCCTGGTATTTTTACTACGATTTTTCGGCATTTTCCGAGAGGAGACACTTTTGATTGGTTGCCCATTTTTTTGGCAGAACATGCTACATCGCAAGTTACTCGAAATTTTAGCCCGTCTGGCGCCTTCCGAGCATCGGCAGTTGCGCCTTTTTTTGCAGTCTCCTTATTTCACCCAGGGGGCGAATCAGGCCCAGTTGCTGCTGTTGTACGATTTGATTATGCAGAATGGCGCTGATGAAGAAAACCAAAACCTGAGTAAAGAGGCGGTATTTTATAAACTGTTCCCCAATAAAACGTTTCACGAAAAAGAAAAAAGCAACCTTGACTCTTTGTCGTCCGAACTGTTTCGTGTCGTTCGTCGCTTTTTGTATCAACAGGAAGTCGACAAGGATATTGAATCGCCTGTAAATTTGGTCTCTTTACTTCAGTTTTACAGAAAAAACGGACTAGAGGAAAGATTTTGGCAAACAGTTGCAACAGCAAGAAAACAGCAGGAAGGGGTGTCATTTCGAGGTCCTAAATATTATATAGATCAATTTCGGATAGAAGAAGAGGTTTCTAATTTTCAAGGTACGTTTAATACCCATGAAGATGATGCCAACCTGAAAAATGTGCATCAAAATTTGGATAGCTTTTTTTCTATATTAAAACTGGAATATGCTTGTGCCCTCAAGCATAGGCAGAAAACTTCCCATGTGGCTCATCCCCCGTCAGATACACTTACCAACACCGTATTAAGTATAGTTGAGAATGAAGACTATTTAAAAAATCCGTTAAATATTATATACAGCAAAATATTCTTGGTTCTTCAGGGAAAGCAGGATGCTGATACAATCGAAGATTTGAGGGTTGCCATTGAAAAAGAAGGCCCGCAAGTCCCTCCTGATAAGTTTAGGGATATACTGGCCTATTACAGGGCTTTCCTGACCTGGACGTATGTTAGAAGCGCGAAAATAGAGGACTTAAATATGATGTTTGATGCCTATAGTTTAAATCTACAGGGAGGCTATTTATATATTGATAATAAACTGACCCCTATGGCCCTTCGGGTTTTATGCAATATTGGCCTAAAACTCCAAAAATTCCCCTGGGTCAAAAAACTGCTCGACGAGCACCCCCCCGAACGAATCTGCGGCACCAAATATCCCGTGGAGGCCCACAGCCTTAATGTGGCCGAATACCATTTTCACAAAAAAGAATACGCGGAAGCGGAGGCCAAACTGACTTACCGGGCTTTCGAAAACCCCAATTTCAGCATCACGGCTGACCTGCTGCTGATCAAAATCTATTACGAAACCGAAAGCGAACTGCTCGAATCGCGGATGAAGGCGCTGGAGCAAAAGGTCCGCCGTTCCAAAATCTCGGCCGAGACCAAGACCGGCTATTACAACTTTCTCAAAAAGCTCGACAAGGTGGTCAAGTACGGCTGGCAAAAACCCAGCCCCAAACGCGACAAACTTGTGCAAGAGATCAAAACCGCCCCGAGCGTTTTCGCGCGAGAATGGTTACTTGAGATACTGAGCTCATAGATCTGTTTCCTTCTTGTCATGAGGAGTTCCCCCTCCCTCGACAAAACAGCGCAAACCCTTAACGGCATCCTCGTAACCGCCTTCGCCTCGACCACCCGGGGCCGGGGGCCCTGTCGCTGATTGCCAGCATTGCCGTACTCCGTCTCCGAGGCGCCCTGCAACGCTCCCCCTTCATATCCCGCCTTTCTGCAATTGTTGAAATGAGGCTGTCTCATAAATAGGATATCAAATATTATATCGCATTCGGGTTGTTACTGACGGGGTGACTTTGGAGTCGCCCCGTCAGTTGGCCGCGATTTAAACTTAAATTTTGCAGGATTTTGAGCAAAAGGACTTACGAGACGGCCTCATTTTGTTAAAACCCTGGTGTTTCGGCTTTCAAAAGATGACGAAAACGACAAATGACAGTCAGAACCCGACCCGCGATGCCAACTGCACCTTAATTCAGTCCTTAATTTCAAAACAAGATCAAACAAAATGAAAAATCTCTTTACCCAGGCGGCGCCTGTTGTACTGTTGGCCCTGTTGGCCACCCTCACGGCCTGCGACAATAAACCCAACCCCGACCAGCAAGAATCGATCGAAAACGCTAAACAGGACATCAAAGACGCCGCCAGCGAAATGGGCAGCGCCGCCGACAACGCCAGCGACGCTCTCCGCCAGGAACGGGACGAACTGGCTGCCAAAGCCCGCGAACAAAGCGCCAAACTCGATCAGGCCATCGCCGATCTCGACCGCAAGATCGAAAAGGCATCCAGCAGGGAAAAAGCCCGCTGGGAAGAACGCCGCCGCAAACTCGTGAAAGAACGCGACGACCTGAAATCCGACATGAATCGCCTCGGCGACGATATGAAAGGCGGCTGGAACGACTTCAAAACCAGTCTGGGCAACAAACTTGACCAGATCGCCGACGACCTGAAAGCGGTAGACAACTAAACGACCCTGTTACAGACGTCGGGAAAAGACCGTCGGTAGCCCAAAATGGAGGCCGCCGGCGGTCTTTTTGTCTCCGAGCACTTGCCTTCCATGTGGTTATATACTTAAGCTGTAACAGAATGCGGCTGATTTGCATGCCAAAACACGCTGTTTGATCATCTGGAAAGGCTGAGTGAAAGCGGGAGTTGACCCGACTCCGTCCGCAGATTTCGTTTGGGGGCGTATTTTTTTGAAAAAAATGATAAAAAATTTTTTCAAAAAATATTTCATACAAATAATTGTAAATCAATTATTTGTAAAGTTTATCCATAAAAATATAAACCCGAAAGGGCTTTCACTTTAACATTTTTGGCAAAATGAAAATCCAATTGGCACCGTTTTGGCGTAAATCCAACCAAAACTTACCGATATGAAATCCGTAATCCGCTTTGCACTTCTGGCCGCTGCCAGTTTCATCCTGACCACCGATTCTCTTTCCGCTCAGGCTGCCGCCCCTGATCAGGCTGCCTTCCAGCAATTCCTCCAGCAATTTCCCAAGGCTGAACTGCCCTACGTTATCGGCACGACCGATATGAGCGCCACGCTCGAGCAGCGCGCCCAGGGCGTTCGCCCCGCTGCTGCCGCTTTTCTGGCCGCCGAACAGTACACTTTCCTGCCCGACCTCGAACGCAGCGCCGTTGCGACCAGCATCCCGGCCCACCCCCAACCCGTTGCCCGCTTCGAAACGGCCGACCGCTACGCAGTGCTCTACAACCTGCCGCGCAACGCCGCCAAACAATACCGCGCCCTCTACCTCGCCGTGTACGACAAGCAGGGCAACCACATCGCCACGACCTTCGTCGCCGGCGCCAATCCCACCACCCTCGTCAGCGCAGTGCTCGACGAACAACTGCAAGCCAATGTGCAGGAGTTTCAGGTACAGTGGGCAAAAGAACCCGGCCAAAGCCTCGCCGGCAACCAACTCACGGGCCTTCAATCGCTCGGCATCCAGTCGCTCGACCTCAACCAGACGCCGGCCGCCGAATGGAACGAACGCCACGAACCCAAAACCCTCGCTTCCGGCGCGCTCGCTCGCAACGATTCGAAGTGATTTAAGGGTTTATGAGGTTGATAAGGTTTATAAGGTTTATAAGAAAAGGGTTGTTCCGCTCACAGGAACAACCCTTTTCTTATAAACCTTATAAACCTTATCAACCTCATCAACCCTACACCTTAAATTCCATCAAAAACTGCTTCACGTCGGCCTGAAAGGCTGCTTCGTCCTGGTCGCAGAACTGGACTTCGACGGGCAGGACGAAGAGGGGCAGCTGGTTTTTCCACAAGTATTCCTGGTGCAGTTCGAGGCGCATGGCGTCTTTTTCCGTGGTCAGAATGATCTTGCGCTGGCTGTCGAGCGCTTCGAAGCGGCGTTGCAACTGGAGCAGGTCGCTTTCCTGATAGTAGTGGTGGTCTTCAAATTCGAGGGTGTGCACGGAGCGCACCTCGCCGGCGAGGTATTTCATGAGGTAGTCGGTGTTGGCGATGGCGCTGAGCAGGAGCACGTCGGTCTGGCGGTCGAGCGTGCGGCGCACGTCGGGGCGCAGCAGGTCGTAGGGGTCGGCGTAGCGGTAGCGGGAAAAATAGACCCGCTGGCGCGGATAGGCGTCGATTTCGCGGAGGAGGTCCTGGCGCTGTTTGGCGCTGAGATCGGGCGGGCATTTGGTCACGACGACGATGTCGGCCCGTCGGAACCCGGCCCGCCATTCGCGCAGGCGGCCCGAGGGCAGCAGCCAGTCGCGGGTGAAAGGGCGGTCGTATTCCGTCAGCAGGATGTTGAGGCCCGGCGTTACGGCGAGGTGCTGGAAAGCGTCGTCGAGCAGTACGCAATGGGTTTCGGGGTTGCGTTTGACGAGTTCGGGGACGCCCAGGGCGCGGCTTTCGCTGACGCTGATGGGCAGGGTCGGGAATTTTCGTTTGAATTGGAGGGGCTCGTCGCCTGCCTCTTCGGCCGTATCGATGACGCTGACCTGGCGGTAGCCCTCGGTTTTGCGGCCGTAGCCCCGACTCAGCACCGACACGTTGATGAACTGGTCGAGCCAGCGCAGCAGGTATTCGATGTGCGGCGATTTGCCGGCGCCGCCCACGGACAGGTTGCCGACCGAGATGACCGGCAGGTCGAAGCGCACGCTGCGCAGCAAGCCGATGCGGTACAAGAGGTTGCGCAGGGCAATGCTGAATCCGTACAAGAGAGCCAGCGGCAACAAAAGAATTCGAATCAGAATATCGTCGGACATGGCGCCTCAAACAAATAACCCCGGCCAGAGGTTGCCAATAAAAAATCCCGAAGGTCGGAAAACCTTCGGGATCGTGGTGTGGTACCTCCCAGAATCGAACTGGGGACACATGGATTTTCAGTCCATTGCTCTACCAGCTGAGCTAAGGCACCATAGCTGCTGTCAAAAGCGGGGCAAAGATAAGTTCACTTTTGGCAAAAAAGGAAGGGGTGGGTGAAATTTTCCGAAAAAAAGTCGACCCGCACAGCCAATCCCGGGATTCCCCGCTTCGTTTTACCTTGTCAGCGCAAATACAAACACCCTGGATTTATGTTTGCCAACTACGTTGCCGCGCCCTTCGTCTTCGGCGCCCTCATTTTTTTGTACCTCGCCTGGAAGCTGGACAGCAAATACGCCCTGTGGATCATTCCTTTCGTCATAATGGCCGCTCTGGTGTACGTGTTCAGCCCGCAGATCAACTGGTGGCGCTACCGCCGCAAACCGCCGGCCCTGCAGCCTGCGCTCATCGCCCTGCTCGACAAGTATTTCCCTTTTTACCGGGGGCTCGACAACGCCGGGCGCCAGAAATTCCGCGACCGCATCGTGCTTTTTCGCATGGGCATCGACTGGACGCCGATGGGCTGGCCCGAAGAAACCCTGCCCGCCGACGTCGAACTGGCCGTGGCAGCCCAGGCCGTGATGCTGAGTTTCGGACAGGAAACTTTCCTTTTCCCCAAATTCGAAAAGGTGATCATTTACCCCTATCCCTTTCCTTCGCCCGAATATCCCTTCGCCCATGCCTCCGAGTTGCACGAACCCGACGGCTGCCTGCTGTTTTCGGCCGAACAACTGATGATGGCGTTTATGCAGCACGGACAATGGTACAATGTGGGCTTGCACGAATATGCACGCGCTTTCCGGATCCATTATCCCCAGCTGCCCTACCCGGCACTGGATTCGGAGGCCTGGTCGCGGCTCGAACAGGTGGCGCCGCACCTGCCGCGCCCGTTGGTGGAGGCCACCGTCGGCCTGACCGACATCGATCCGCTGCCGGTCGCCGTGCATCACTATTTTACTTTTCCCGAACCCTTCCGCGCCCATTTTGCCGAAGAAGCGGCCGTATTCGACCTGATTTTCAAAAAGGCGTGACAGATATTTCCCCGCAGCGGTCCGCAGATTTTCAGGAAACTCTTCATTCTTCATTCTTCATTCTTCATTCTTCATTCTTCACTCTTCACTCTTCACTCATCACTCTTCACTCCTCACTAAAAAATGCTGCTCCACACCCGCGGAATCGTTTTCCGGACGGTGAAATACGGTGAAACCAGTGTGATCGCCGACATTTTCACGGAAGAGCGCGGCTTGCACAGTTTCATTGCAGGCAGCGTGCGTACGGCCAAAAGCCGCATGCCGTTCGGGTTGTTCCAGCCCATGACCGTCGTGGATCTGGTGGCGTACATGCGCGATCGGGAGGGCAGTCTCAACCGCCTGAAAGAGTGTCGGGCGGGCGAGGTGTTTTCCGCCATTCCTTTCGATGTGCGGCGCGGCGCGGTGGCCTTGTTCATGGCGGAAGTGTGCCGGAAAAGCATCCACGAAGCCGAGCCGCAGCCCGAATTGTTCGATTTTTTGCTCGTCAACCTGGTCTGGCTCGACTCTACGCCCCATCCGATCGCCAACCTGCATCTCCATTTTTTGCTGCACCTGACGGGGTTCCTGGGGTTTCTGCCCCAGGTGGAAAACGAGTCCGGCGAGTTGTTTTTCGACCTGCGCGAAGGCGCCTTCAGTCCTGTGCCTCCGCCGCATCCGATGTATCTCGAAGCCGGCGACACGGCTTTGTTGCTCGAGTTGATGGATGCACCATTGCAGGAGGCGCACAAGGTGCCGCTGGACCGGCCGCAGCGCAAGTTGCTGTTGCAGCGGCTGTTACAGTTTTATCAACTGCACCTGCCCGGTTTTTCCGCCATCAATACCCCCGATATTCTGGAGATGGTCATGGAATAAGGGCGCATAAATTTGTAAAAACGGCGTTTTATGCTGCTTTTTAATCCAAAACCCGGACAGAAATGACCTTTTATCCCAAACTTTGTTCTATCAAAAACAATTTCAGTTTCATGAAAAAAATATTCTCCGTCATTATGCTCCTGCCGGCCCTGCTGACGCTGGCCCAGGCTCAGGGCATCGAATTTTTCCACGGCACCTGGCCCGAAGCGCTTGAAAAAGCCAAAACCGAACAAAAACTCATTTTCGTGGATGCTTTCGCCTCGTGGTGCGGCCCTTGCAAACGGATGGCCAGCACGGTTTTTACGGAGCAGGAAGTAGGCGATTATTTCAATGCCAATTTTATTCCCCTCAAGATTGACATGGAAAAGCCGGAAAACGCCGAGTTCGCCGGCAAATACCCGGTGCACGCATACCCGACCTTGTATTTCATCGACGCGGAAGGCAAGGTGGTCATCAAAAACGTCGGCGCCATGAGCACCGAGCAAATCCTCGAATTTGCCAAAAAGGCCCTGGGCGCTACCGACCCCGCGGTGGACTATGAAAAAGGTTATGCCGAGGGCAATCGCGACCCGCAGTTTTTGTACGACTACGTGCGCTGGCTCAACCGCCAGGGCAAGCCCTCGCTGAAAGTGACCAACGAGTACCTCAACACGCAAAAAGACTACACGACGCCATTCAACCTGAAATTCATCCTGGAAGGCGCTACGGAGGTCGACAGCCGCGTGTTCGACCTTTTGATCAAAAACCGCGAGGCCATGATCAAGCAGGAAGGCGCCGAAAAAGTGAATGCCCGTGTGGAGGCTGCGGCCAAAAACACCATCAAAAAAGCCATCGAGTTTCGCAGCGAGGACCTGCTGAAAGAAGCCAAAACCAAGTACGCCCAGGCGCGCCCCGACCGGGCCGGGGTGTTTGGCTACGAGGCCGACATGCAGTACTACGCGGCCGTCAAGGACCCGAAAAACTACCTTAAAGCCGCGACGGGCCTGCGCAAGGACGAAATCAAAAACAATGCGGCCCAACTGCACGACCTCGTGATCAAACTGCTTCGCGCTTTCCCGCAGGACGAAAACGTGCTGGAAGTAGCCGAAAAATGGGCTAAAAACGCCGCTGAAACCGGCGGATTGCCCGAATATTACATGACCTGGGCCGAAACCCTGAAGCGCCAGGGCAAAAAAGACGAAGCGCTCAAAGTGGCGACCAAGGCCAAATCGCTGGTGGGCAACGACGACAACGGCATGAAAGCCAAGATCGATTATTTCATCCGTTCGCTCGACGGGCGCCCGTGATGGAATTTTTTTCCGCCTCCGGCGTTTATATGAACAATTTCAACCATTTTTTCACCTCCCAACACCAAATCTTGCGATGCGTTACCTGCTCCTTTCTCTGTTTCTCGCTCCCGCCCTGCTGATGGCTCAGGGCATCAATTTCGAACACGGTTCCTGGAATGAAATCCTTGCCAAGGCCAAATCTGAAAACAAACTCATTTTCCTCGACGCCTACGCCTCCTGGTGCGGCCCCTGCAAAATGATGGCCAAACAAACGTTCACCAATGCCGACGTGGCCCAGTATTACAACGCCAACTTCATCAATGCCAAGATTGACATGGAAAAAGGCGAAGGACCCGAACTCGCTGAAAAGTTCGGGATACAGGCCTACCCGACGCTGCTGTTCATCGATGCCGAAGGCATGGTGGTACACCGTGCGCTCGGCTACCACGAAGCAGCGCCTTTCATCGAACTTGGCAAGGCGGCCAACGACCCGGCCAACAACCAGCGCGGCCTCGACAAGCGCTACGCCGCCGGTGAGCGCAACCCCGAGTTTCTGAAATCGTACCTGGCTGCCAAGGCCGCCAACAGCGACCCCAACGTCAGCAAAATCGCCGAAGAATTTCTGGCTACCCAGAAGGACTGGAGCACGGCCGACAACATGGAAATCATCCTGCGCTATGCCAACGACCCCAAGTCGAAGGCTTACGAGTACTTCCAGGAAAATCGCGCAAAATTCGCGGCGCAGTTCGGCGAAGACGCCTGCGCGGAAAAGTCCCAAACGGCCCTCAGCGAATACCTCCAGGGCAATATGGAAGCCCCGATGGGCGAAATTCAGGACAACATCCGCCGCATCGTCGGCGGGACGGACGGCGATAAACTGGCTGCCTATTTCCCCGTGATCTATTACCAGAATTCCGGCGAAACGGACAAGTACGCCCAGGCTGCCGTGGACTATTTCGACAAGTTCCCGCCCGACAACTGGAGCGAACTCAACGAAATGGCCTGGTCGTTCTACCAAAACGTGGACGATCCGAAAATGCTCGAAAAAGCCCTCGGCTGGGCGAAGAAATCGGTGGCTATGGAAGCCAATTACTACAACACCGATACGCTGGCGGCGCTGTACTACAAGACCGGCAAGAAAAAGCAGGCCTTGAAAGAAGCCAAAAAAGCCATCGAAATGGCGAAAAAATCGGGCGATGACTATTCGGGGACGGAGGAGTTGATCAAGCAGATTAAGGGGGATAAATAAATCTGTGTTTTTCTCCGGACCTTGAAGAAGCGGTTGGGTAAATACTGCCGCACCCTGCAACGTAATATATGAGAAGAAAGCGCAAGGCGCGTTTGGGACCAATGTTCCAGGCGCGCTTTGCGCCTTTTTAGGAATGAACCTCGGTATTTATTAGGCAGTGTTTTTCTTCGAATAGTTTGCCGACTGGCTAGTTTGCCTCTCCTTATTCCATTTCAGAAAATAAGGTCACCCATGTCGCCTGCTGCTGTTCAAAGGGTGCATAGCCCCGTAAATCCGGTTCAAGTCGCTCATAGTTGCGGCGAAATTCCTTGCGCCCTTTTCGACTCAAAGCTTTCAGCAGCACGAGGGCGGTTTGCTGCCACAGCCAACGGAGTTTTGGCTGTTGGTAAAGCTCATCCATCGCCTCGCGCAACAACGGAATGCCTTCCTGGCTGCGCCCGATGATGGGCTGACAAAGGGCCTCGCCGAGTTTGGCTTTGAACTCAGCGCGCGGGTGTTTTTGTAGCAGGCCGTTGAGGTATTCAACGGCGAAATGCCAGGATTGAAGAAAGAAGATTTGATCAATATATTGGCGATAGTGGGCCCAATCAGGGGCTTCGTAAAGCAAAAGAGTACTCAATTGCTCACCAATCTGAGTATATATCTTGAGTGCATGGCCCTTTAAGTACGTGTAAGACTCTGTCAAGAAAGGAATAGCCTCCTCCTTATTTGGCTTGAAGAAAAGATAGATTTGGAGGAGATTTCGTTTGAAGAATGTGTTGTTCGGCGTCTTTTTTAAGGCTTTTTGGAGCACTTCGATCGCCCGATCGCGTTGGCCCGCCTCCCGAAGCGTGATCCCCAACTCGTTGAAAGACTGAATGTTACCCACCTCAGCGGCTTTTTGGAGCACTTCGATCGCCCGATCTCTTTGACCCGCCTCCCGAAGCGTGATCCCCAACTCGTTGAGCAGGATGACATTGTCGGGCTGCAAATCAGCGGCTTTTTGGAGCACTTCGATCGCCCGATCTCTTTGACCCGCCTCCCGAAGCGTGATCCCCAACTCGTTCATTGAAGGGATATGGCCCGCCTCAGCGGCTTTTTGGAGCACTTCGATCGCCCGATCTCTTTGACCCGCCTCCCGAAGCGTGATCCCCAACTCGTTGAAAGACTGAATGTTACCCGCCTCAGCGGCTTTTTGGAGCACTTCAATTGCTGTATCGTACTTTCGTTGGCGGCGGTAAGCCATACCGAGTTCGTTGGCAGCAGAAGCATCGGCAGGGGCAAGTTGTAAGCGAAATGCAAAGCGTTCTAAGGCCAGCGAAGGGTTTTGTTCGTCTCGGAGTTGTACAACATTGATAGCCGCATAGATTTGGTTCATGCGTTCCCGAAAGGATGCTGCATCCGGACTGAGGTCATAGTGCTCCAATGCTTTTTGCAAAGCCACTACACGTTCTACTTCGGGCAAGTGGGTTAGGTTCTCGTAGTAGCGACCAGCGCAACTGCGAGCCTCCGCCGAGTCGCCAAGTTGTTGCAGCAACAGGGTGCGCACAAGGGCGTGCATCCCGTAGAGATTGTCGGCTTTTCGTCTAAAAATCAGCCCTTTTCGCTGCCATAGGGCGAAAAAAGCCACCTTGTCGGCTTTCCACGCGGGCAGTGTTGCAAATGCGACTTCCGGTACGGGCTCTGCGAATACGGCGATTTCGCGGGCAAGCTCGCGTTCGGCAGGGCTGCCTTTTTTCAAAATCACATCCAGCAAGCCGCCCACGAAGTGACTGCGTAAAGGGTCGGCAGCCAGGTTAAGCCGTTCAATGTGCCCGGGGTCAAAATCCGGTTCGTTGAGCAGGCTGAGCAGCAGACGGCCGCCGAGAGGGTAGCCACCGCAGAGTGTCCAGCAGGTGTCGAGTTGCTCAGTGGTGAGTGGCGCACCCTCGAAGGCAGGCATCTGGGCTGCTAATCCGCGCAGACAATTGTCGAAGGCCGGGCGGTCGAGCTCGCGAAGTTCTCGGTGTGGTACGTTGCTGTCGAATCTGGCCCAATCAGGGGGCAGGCTGCGTGAAATAATGAGCGACTTAATGCCGCGTTGTTTGGGTAGATGGATAAGGGTGTAGAAAAGTTCAGGGTCGCTGATCTCGTAAAAATCATCGAATACGAGCGGGCGATTCACGCGAGCCAGGGCTTTGAGTAAGTGTTGGTTAGGCTGATCCCTGGCCGCGGGCGGGACGGGCGCAATGCCGAGTTTTTGGGTCATAGTCAGCACTGTGTAGTGCCGTTCGATGCGAAAATAGACAGGTTGCTCTTCGGCGGGGAGGCGTTGTAGCACGGTATCCAGCAGGTGGGATTTGCCCATTCCTCCCGCCCCGGAGAGGAAAAAGAAGTTGCCTGTACCACGAAAGAATTTTTCCAACGCATCCACCTCTGTCTCGCGGCCCACATAAGCGTGGTAGAAAGGTTCGGCAACATCGCCGCGTACAACCGGTGGGTTGTACGCGGCTTTTTTCTCCGCCAGCAAACGCAGCACATCCGGGATTTCGGCCCAATCTCTGACGGCCCATTTCTCGGTGTGGGGCCAGGTGGCGGGATTATCGCGGTGGGTCAGGGTGTATTTTGGCTGCTCCGCGCCGCCGAGCAGGTTCTGGATGTATTTCAGTACAAAATCGACCCGCTCTTCGATACCGAAGCCCACAAATAACACAGTGTGGCCTGTGAGAAGATATTTGAGGAGAAATTTGGCAGGAGTGTCTTCGTCCGACAGTGCGTCCAGTTGCGCCACTGAGGTGTCGCGGTAAAAGTCCTGATATTGCTGCTCGAAGAGGATGCAGTGCTCCGGTTCAGTGGCGCAGCCGTGCAGTTTGAAGTAGAATTTTTCACCCTCTACCAGCCGTTTTCGCTGGTATTTTTGGTGGTGAACCACGCGTGGCACAGAACCGGGCCGGGTAAGGTCAAGCCCCGTGTCGTAGTTGGTCGTGATGATTTTGTGACTAATTTGCCAAAGCAGGTGGAAGTCTTCGAGTCGGGAGTCCCAGTTATCTATGTTAAGATCAAAACGCTTTTGGAGTGTTTGAAGGCATTTTTCAGCATAAGGCTGGAGCAATTCGAGGGCTTGGACCTCGTTGATGGCTTTTCTTTCAAGTTGGGCATTGAGCTCGTCTGCTTCAACGGCGGGTAAACAAGCTTCGGCCAGTTCGTTTACCAGGCCGCGCCAGGAGGGCAGTCCCAGCCGTCGTTGGGAGAAACCGGCCCCGACCCAGAGGATGAGTCGATCGTTTTGGAGCGCGTCGAGTATAGGCTGTGGGATGTTTGTCATGCAGACGAACAGTGATGTGCGACAAAGTTAAGTTTTTGAAAGAAAGTCGTGTAACGCTTAAAGCCTGAGTAAAAAGCCAGCCAGCATCATAAGCAATCAATTCAATGGAAGCTTGACCCTCACATTTTATGCGGGCGATCTGGATGACGACCCCGCCATACCCGGCTTCCTCGAACTCGATTGAACAAAGCCGTATCTTTGCAGCGCCGTCGTGAACTGTTTGTCGCCTGGCAACGTTTACGATGGCGTATTTTTTCACTTTTCCTACGGCTTTGAACCGTACCGCGTAAAAGTCATGTCCAAACACGGCAAAGCACTCGTCGCCATGTCCGGCGGCATCGACAGCACCATGACCGCTGTCCTCCTCCACGAAGAAGGCTGGGAAGTCGTCGGCATTACCATGAAAACCTGGGATTATGCCACTTCCGGCGGCGCCAAAAAAGAAACCGGCTGCTGCTCCCTCGACTCGATCAACGACGCCCGTCAGGTGGCCGTCAAACTGGGTTTTCACCATTTTATCGTCGATATCCGCGACGAATTCGGCGACTACGTGATCGACAATTTCGTCGACGAATACATGGCCGGCCGCACGCCCAATCCCTGCGTCCTGTGCAACACGCACATCAAATGGAACAGCCTGCTGCGCCGCGCCGACATGCTCGATTGCGAGTTTATCGCCACCGGCCACTACGGCATCATCAACGAACTCGACGGCCGCAAATACATCACCCGCGCCAAGGATCACGGCAAAGATCAGTCGTACGTACTCTGGGGCCTCAGTCAGGAGTGCCTGCACCGCACGCGTATGCCCCTGGGCCCTTTCACCAAGCCCGAAGTGCGCCAGATGGCCGCCGAACGCGGCTGGGACGACCTCAGCAAAAAAGCGGAGAGCTACGAAATCTGTTTCGTGCCCGACAACGACTACCGCGGCTTCCTGCGCCGCCGTGTGGAGGGCCTCGATGAAAAAGTGGCCGGCGGCCATTTCGTCGATGTCAGCGGCAAAATTCTGGGCAAACACGAGGGCTACCCCTTCTACACGGTTGGGCAGCGCAAAGGCCTGGGCATTGCCCTCGGCGAACCTATGTTCGTCACCGAAATCCGGCCCGACACCAACACCGTCGTGCTGGGCCGCGAGGAAGACCTGATTCGCAACCACATGATGGTCGGCAAGGTCAACCTCATGAAATATGCTGCTTTGCCCGAAGAAGGTCTGGAAGCCGTCAGCAAAATTCGTTACCGCGACAACGGCACGTACAGCACTCTTCACTCCGTCGGCAACGACGTGGAAGTGGTGTTCCATGCCAATGTCAAAGGCATTGCGCCCGGTCAAAGCGCCGTGTTCTACGAAGGCGACGATGTGGTGGGCGGCGGGATCATTCAGGGCGGATTTTAGGTGTCGGGAGTTGTTTTTTGAGAAAAAACCGCTGTCACCTAAAACCCGATCCATTGGGGCGACAGTATGCCGCGATGCGGTCCGTTGGGTAACTTACGGCTCATCAGGAATTAACCAGAGCCGAAATTGTGCCCCCCTCGAATGCCGCATCGCGGCAAAACGTATGTAGCTCCATCAATATCGGTTGGAAATGGCGCGGCATCGCGGCAAAACGTATGTGGCCCTCCATCAATATCGGTTGGAAATGGCGCCGCATCGCGGCAAAACGCTCCTCAATATCGGGAGAAAATGGCGCGGCATCGCGAGGCAAAGCCTCGCGCGAGCGGGAAATGGGGTCGCATCGCGAGGCAAAGCCTCGCCCAACGCAGTCACGAGGCAAAGCCTCGCGCCAGCGGCCCGGAACGGGTATTCGAGGCGGCTTATTTTGACTTTTAAAAAATATCGGGGCGGGTATTAAAAAAAACGGAAATTCTTTTTTCGGTATCAACAGGCTGCCTACATTAACCGCTCGAAGCAGATTTTTTAACCAAAACAACAACAACGATTGGTCATGCACTCTGCCCGTTTACATTAATGCCGGGACCCGGCAGACGGTAGCAGTTGCAGTTGTGGTGGCGGTTGTTTTGTGCCCGGCAGTCCGAACGGCTTTCCCCGTCCTTGCTGCCCCTGCTCACCGCCACTGATCCTGCCGCTGCGGCCCTTGTCGCCTCCTGGCCATCCATTCACCAAAATCAGTTCTTTGCTCATGGCAGCCTACGACACCAGCAAGATCCGCAACGTCGTTCTCATCGGACACTCCGGCAGCGGTAAAACGACGTTTGCCGAAACGATGCTTTACGAAGCCAAAGCTATCTCCCGCCGCGGAACGATCGCCGACGGTAACACCGCCAGCGATTACGCTTCACTCGAACAACAACGCGGCCACTCCCTCTTCACCGCTCTCCTCCATTGCTCCTGGAAAGACACCAAAATCAATATCCTCGATACGCCGGGGCTCGATGATTTTGTCGGTGAAGTCGTGACCGCACTCAAAGTGGCCGACACGGCCGTCATGATGCTCAATGCGCGGAGCGGAGTGGAGGTAGGCACCGAACTGATCTGGGAATACGTGGACAAGTTCGATACCCCGACCATCTTCGTGATCAATCACCTCGACCATGAAAAAGCCGACTTCGAAATGACGCTCGAACAGGCCAAAAACCGCTTTGGCAGTCGCGTATTGCCGATCCAGTTTCCGGTCAATCAGGGCCCGGGCTTCAACGCGATCGTCGATGCCCTGCGTATGGTGATGTATGTATTTCCGGCCGAAGGCGGAAAACCGGAGAAAAAACCCATCCCCGCCGAACACCAGGCCCGCGCCGACGAGATGCACAACGCACTCGTGGAAGCCGCCGCTGAAAACGACGAGGGGCTCATGGAAAAATACTTCGAAAACGGCACCCTCGACGAGGAAGAACTCGCCAAAGGCCTCACCATCGGCCTGGCCCACCACCAGTTTTTCCCCGTGTTCTGCGCCTCCGGCCTAAAAGACATGGGCTCGGGACGTATCATGGGCTTTATCCACGACATCTGCCCCAGCCCGGCCGACCGCCCGGCCGCAGCCCTCGCCAGCGGCGGTACCAAACCCTGCGACCCCGGCGCACGGCCCTGTGTCTTTATTTTTAAAACGGTGAACGAGCCCAAAGTGGGCAACGTCTCCTATTTCAAAGTGTATTCCGGCGTTGTCAAAACCGGCGACGAACTCACCAACGCCACCAACGGCACGGTCGAACGTTTTACCCAACTCTATGAATCGGAAGGCAAAACCCGCGATTCCGTGGACGAACTCCGCGCCGGCGACATTGGCTGCACGGTGAAGCTGAAAAACTCGCACACCAATCAGACCCTCAATCCGAAAGGTTCCGAGGTGCGCATCGAACCGATCCATTTCCCGTCCTCGCGTATCCGCATGGCCGTGGTGCCACCGAGCAAGGCCGATGTGGAAAAAATGGCCCACGCGCTGCACGGCATTCAGGAAGAAGACCCGACCCTGCTCGTGGAACAAAGCCTCGAACTGAAGCAGACGATCATCCAGGGCCAGGGCGAAATGCACCTCGACATTGTGCGCTACAAGGCCGAACAGAACTACGGCGTGCACCTCGAATTTATCGAGCCGCGCATCCCGTACCGCGAAACGATCACGAAAGAAGCCAATCAGGACTACCGCCACAAAAAACAATCGGGCGGCGCCGGCCAGTTTGCCGAAGTGCACATGCGCATCGAGCCCTACTACGAAGGCATGCCCGACCCGGCAGGCCTCACCGTCCGCCATACCGAGGTGGAAGACCTCAAATGGGGCGGCAAGTTCGCCTTCCTGTGGTGCATCGTAGGCGGTACCATCGACGCCCGCTTCACCAACGCCATCAAAAAAGGCATTATGTCGAAACTGGAAGAAGGACCGCTCACCGGCTCCTACTGCCGCGACATTCGTGTGTCGATCTACGACGGTAAAATGCACCCGGTCGATTCCAACGACATGGCCTTCCAGATCGCTTCGATGATGGCCTTCAGGGAAGGCTTCCACAAATCGGCCCCGCAATTGCTCGAACCCATCTACGAACTCGAGGTCATGTGCGACGCCGAGTTCATGGGCAACGTCATGGGCGACCTGCAAACCCGCCGCGCCATCATTCTTGGCATGGATTCGCAGGGGCACTACCAGGTTATCCGCGCCCGGATTCCTTTGAAAGAACTGCACAAATACTCTTCCACGCTGCGCTCGCTCACGCAGGGCAAAGCCAAGTTCAGTCTCACGTTCTCGGAATACTCGGCCGTGCCGGGCGATATCCAGAACAAACTCGCCAGCGAGTACGCCAAACACCAGGCGGAACTGCATGGTGAGCACTGAAAAGGGGAGTAAAGGATTGAAAAATGCCGCCCGTTGTGCTGAGAAGTGCGGCGGGCGGTTTTTTCTTTCGGGAGGGGATGAGATAAATTCAACCGCGAAGCGGTTGTCGCCCCGAAGGACTATTTACACCAAACTACAATCATTCATTTTCGCATGTTTAAATACGCTTTTCTCCTCCTGGCCATGTTCGGACTGGCCCTTTCCTGTACCCAACCCCGGACCGAAGGGACCTTGCTCTCTGCCAATGCTTTTTCCGAAAAACTGCAAGCAACCCCCAACGCCCAACTCATCGACATCCGCACACCCGAAGAATACGCCAAGGGGCACTTGCCCAACGCTGTCAATATCGACTGGTACGATGCCAGTTTCGGGAAGATGGCCGGCAAACTGGATCCAACCAAACCCGTTTTTATTTATTGCCTCAGCGGGGGGCGCAGCGCCGAAGCTGCCATCTGGTTTCGCGCTGCCGGCTTCTCTAAAGTGCACGATCTGGAAGGCGGCATCCTGAAATGGCGCGCCGCCAACCTGCCGGAAACCAAAGACAACCCCGCCAAAACCGCCGGCATGAGCAAGGCCGACTACGACGCCCTGCTGAAAAGCGACAAACTCGTGCTCGTGGACTTTTACGCCGACTGGTGCGGACCCTGCCGAAAAATGGCGCCCTACCTCGAAGAGATCAAAACCGAAATGGCCGACCGGGTGGAGGTGATTCGCATCAATGCCGACGACAACCAGGACCTGATGAAAACTATGGGCAACGATGCGCTTCCCGTGCTGCTGATCTACAAAAACGGCGCCCAGCAATGGCGCAATGAAGGCTTTATCGATAAGGCCGGGGTAGTGGCGCAATTAAACTCGATCTAATTGTCTTGTCATGAAACACCTGCTGGTCATGTCCCTTTTCTCCTTCATTTTCGGCTGCGGCAACAAAAAAACGCCCGAATCCGCCCGGGCCTGGCCGCAGTTTCCAGCCTCCGACAATCCGGCCATGCGGATCGAGCCCGTGGCGCTCGACAGCGGGTTCGGACTGTATTCTTTTTTTATCGATTCGCCGGGAGAAGCCGTGTACGTGCTCGCGTTCAGGCAAACGGTTGCGCAGCCGCGTACCCCGTATGAAAGGGAGGAGGCAGAAGCCGGTATTTTCCGGCTCGACCAGCAAGGCAAGGTCGTGAAACGTTTGCTGGTGCCCGAATCACGTCTGGTGTCCGGCGCCTCGTTCGGGATGCTCGACGGACAACTGCTGATCTTGCTCTGGCGGCATTTCGCCATTGTCAATCCTGAAAGAATGACCATTGTGGGCGAAATTCCCGTGTACGACGACAAGTTTTTCCCCAGCAAACTGCCGCTGGACGAGATGACATTCGACGAGCTGCGCGACAATTACACCCTCGCCTTCGATGCCGCGCTCGACCACTGCAAACAAGGCCGCTGGCTCGACTGGACACCCGGCGGCGCCTGGTTCGTACTGGCAACCGCGCCCGACGGAAGTCGCGCCGCCTGGTCGCCGCTCACGTACTTCGACGAAGACATCGAGCCCCTGAAAAAGCGTTTCCCGCCGGCGGCGCCCGCTTTGCCCGTGCACCCCGAAGGCCTGATCACCGACACCAAGGGTTCGCTTCAAGAGGTGGAATACCTGTCGGGCGGCACGCAACTCGATTACCCGAATTATAAAAGCCGGCTCATCAAACAATACGAACTGCGCCTCGGAGACAAAACAGCCCGCTTCTCCACAACTGACCGCGACCGGCACGACCTTCATCTGGGTCTGGCCGACAACCTGCGACTGACGACCGCCGACGGCGCCGCCTGGGTGAGCTTCGAGGGCGTTTTGTACCGCATGGAGTGAATCTGCGTAAATGCGTGCCTTTACTTTTTGCCGCGCAGCACATTCCGTCCGCTTTTTTTCAACTGCCCGGCCGTGGTGAGGCCGATGATCCGCTTGCGTTCCTGCCCTTCTTTATCAAGAAAAATCATGGTCGGGTATGCCTCGATGTTGTAAAGGCGTGCCAGGGCCGGCCCTTCGCCTTTTTCCGTGTTGATTTTTAAACAGATAAAATTGCTGTTGAAAAAATCGGCCAATTGGCGATCGGGAAACACGTCGCGATCCATCACCTTGCACGGGCCGCACCAATCGGTGTAAAAATCAAGGAACACCGGCTTGCCCGATTGCCGGGCGCTGTCAAGGCGCGCTTTAAAGTCGTCGCGGAAAAATGCAAGTGGCGCAGACGCATTTGGCGAAGCGTTGGGTTTTTGGGTATTTAAAACTACCCGGTAACCGCAGGATGAAAGCCCGTTCAGAACGATCAGGAGTGCGGCCGGCAAGAGGGTTTTAAATGCGCTGTGCATGGAAAATTATGGTTGTTCCATTCGTTGGCGCTCCCGAGTGAAGAAAGAGTTGTCCGCGGCAATATTTTTTATGAATTTTGGAAGAATTAATTCATTCAAACCATGAAAAAAACCAGCTGGCTATTCTTTTTGATCCTCGGTTTTCGTGCGGAAATGCCCGCCATGACCGAGGCGACCGCCGCGCAATGGTTGACCCAAATTGCTGATTTTCAGGATCGAAGTGCGGAATACAAACCTGCACGAATACACAGTCCCATATTTTTTCAACGAAAAAAAATCGAACGACCACAGCACCGTGTTGTGGAAGAAGCCGTGCGCCCGCTCTGGGGCCGGTACATGCGCTGGGGCCTGGCTGTGATGGGTAGCGCCATATTGCTCACGATGCTGGCTTCTCTGACGGTTATCATTCCCCTGTTTATCCTTGCCGGACTCGTCGCGCTGTTCGGGCTGGCATTGTTCGGGATCGGTGTGTATAAATGGCTCCGGGCTGGCAAAATCAAATCCATTGCCCTGACTGCGCTCCTGTTGGGTTTACTGGGGCTCGCGCCTTATGCCGGCCTTTTTATCGGCCCGATTGCCGTATTGTTTGCAGCCGTAGCCCTGCGCAAGATGCGCCTCGAACAAAACTACCGCTGGGATGCGCTCGCCAAATTCGCGCTGGCAGCTGCTATTGCAGGCATCGTGTTGGGCGTGGTTTTGTTGCTGATTTTTTAAAAAGACAAGCGTTGAGGCTGTCTCATAAGTAGCATTCTTGAATAGGATAGCAAATAATATATCGCATTCGGGTTATTACTGACGGGGTGACTTTGGAGTCACCCCGTCAGTTGACCGCGAAAAGGACTTGTGAGACAGCCTCCAACGCCCGCTCACGGGTTGATCATCCCCTCACAACCATGATTTTGCCGCTTTGCATGCGGCCGTCTTTAAGAATACGGATGGTATAAAAACCTTCCGGCAAATCGGCGACCAACACCGTGTTGCGGCCTTCCAGGGGCTTTTCCAGTTTGCGAACCGCCTTGCCTTCCGCATCGTAAAGGGTCACGGACTGAACGGTGCAGGGCAGTTCGAGGGTAAACTGGTCGGAGGCCGGGTTGGGATAATAAAACGCCTGCCAGTTCGGGCCTTGTTGTTGCTGCTGATTTTGCGGGTCTTCGAAACGGATGGCGGATTTGCCCTCGCAGGTTTCGACGGTGCTGTACTCCGTGATGAGGCGCACCAGCAGGTCGTTGAGCAGTTCCACTTTGTATTCGTCGGTGGTGGGTTCCAGGTGTTTGCCGCCGATGCCCGAATGATCGGTGAGAAAAACGTAGCTGCCGTTGGTGGCCAGCCCGAAGAATTTCATCAAAAACTCGGTGTCTTTCTGAACGCCGCTGGCGCTGACGGGCACGATACGAATGCCTTTTCGCGCGGCTTCGCGGATGGTTTTTTGCAAACTTTCGATCACGGCGGGGTCTTGATGCGGGCTGGCGTCGAGCACCAGAAAACAAATGCGCGTCACGGCGTCGGCACTCCACGGCTGGCGGTAAATGGCTTCTTCGAGCGCCGAATGCACGGCTTCGGGATAGTCGCCGCCGCCGCCTGCGTACTGCTGGCCGATGTAATCGACCGTCTGGCGGATGTCGGGGCTGAGGCCGCTGCTTTTGACCAGGTATTCATCGCCCTGATCGCGGTAGAAGACCGTTCCCATGCGGATCGACAGGTCGGGGTTGTTGTGTTGCACGCGGCCGATCACGTCGAGCACCTCGGTTTTGAGGTATTCGATCTCGTCGCCCATGGAGCCCGTGGCATCCACAGCCCAGACGATGTCCACGTTTTTCGGGGCGCCGCAGGGGCGGTTGATTTTCAGCCGATTGAGTCCTTCGGAAAAGGGTTTTGTGGTGGGGAAAGTGTATTTTTTGCCGCCAACGAATGTGATCAGGCTAAGGCCGGTCGAAGCCTCCTGAGAGCGTGCACCCGCGCTGGGAGTGTACAGGTCGGCCCACAATTCGGCGCGGCCCACGTTGTCGGTGCGGGCTTCCCAGACGATATTGCCCGAGCGGTCGAGCAGTTTCACTTCTGCGTCCACGATGGGGAACTCCTGCTCATTCTGGAGCAGCACGGCGTAGCGGTTTTGGGGATAAAATTTGTACATGTCTTCGTACGGCGCAATTTCGCCGTCGGCCAGCAGGTCGGTCCAGTGTTTCGACCAGTTGTGCAGGTCGTTCCACTCGCCCGCGGTGAGCAGGCCGGCATGGGGTGCGGGTTCGGCGTAGGTGCCCTGTCGCTTGTCGGCGTCCATGTCGTCTTTCGCGGCAAGTTCTTCTTTGTCTTCAAACACCATGGAGCGGGACTCCTCGGGGGATATTGCCGCCGGTTTGGCAGGGGCGACGTCGCGTGCAGGCTCTCCGCCGAGCGTTTTGGGCGCTTCCGACCAGCTGTAATCCTTGGTTACTTCCTCGGTTTTGCCTGCGGGTGCGGCTTTTGTTTTTTTGGCGCGTTCTTCACGTACGGTCGGAGAAGCTTTGGGCGAACGGTGGATCTCCTCCGACGTCAGGATCGAGCCGCTTTCGATTCTATCCTGTTCTATCAGGGGCACTTTATAACTGGTGATGACCACTTCATCGAGCATTCCGCTGGTTTTCAGCGTGGCGTTCAGCGAAGTGATTTTTCCGGCCAATACCTGCACATCGGTGATGCGCTGCGTTTCGTAGCCGGTATAGCTGAATTCAACGGTGTAGGTGCCGGCAGCGATTTCAAGGCGGTAGACGCCTTCGTAGTCGGTAATGCCGCCGCGCACCAGTTCAGTGCCTTTGAGCACCTTGACATTGGCCCCGATGAGTGCCTCGCCGTGGTCGTCGGTCAGTTTTCCGGTGAGGAGGGTGTCGGCGGAGAAGGGATGGAACGCCGCCAGGGCGGAGCTGAGCAGCAGGAAGAAGAAGTATTTCATACAGGTTTGGTTTGAAAAATCAGTACGGGTTTCAGGATGCCGGATGTTCGAAAAATACACAACGGGAAAAGGGGCTTTTTAAAAATTGATTTTTTTTAAAAAGTTAACCCATTTTTCGCCCTAAAAAATACCGCCCTATGTCCACTAAACTCAACCGTCGCAAATTCCTGCAAAGCGCCGCCCTCACTGGCGCCGCGCTCGCCGCTCCGAAAATTCTGGACGCCGCCACCGAAACCGCTGCCCTGCCGCCAACACCCCGGGCATTCAAATCCAAACTCAACCTGGGTTTTATCGGCGTGGGTTTGCGCGGTCAGGACCACGTGAACGAGGCCTTGCTCCGCGACGATTGCGAAGTGGTCGCCATCGCCGATCCCGATCCCGGCATGATCGCCTCCTGCCTCAAAATGATCGCCGACAAGGGCAAAAAGAAACCGGCCGTGTACGATCAGGGCAACTTCGATTACCTGCGCCTCGTGGCCGACAAAAACGTGGATGCCGTCGTCATCGCTTCGCCCTGGGAATGGCACACCCAACAGGCGGTCGCGGCCATGAAAGCGGGCAAATACACGGCTACCGAGGTCGGCGGCGGGTTTTCGCTCGACGAGTGCTGGCAACTCGTCAACACACACGAGGAAACGGGCACGCACCTGATTTTTATGGAAAATGTGTGCTACCGCCGCGACGTGATGGCCGTGCTGCAAATGGTGCGCGAAGGTCTGTTCGGCGAACTCATGCACCTCGAAGGCGGCTACCAGCATGATCTGCGCGGCGTGAAATTCAACGACGGCCTCACGCCCTACGACTCGGGCGTCGAGTTTGGTGAAAAAGGATTTTCGGAGGCAAAATGGCGCACCAAACACTCCGTGCACCGCAACGGCGACCTCTACCCGACCCACGGCGTGGGGCCTGTGGCCATGATGGCAAACATCAACCGCGGCAACCGCTTCCTTTACCTGACCTCCACCGCCAGCAAGGCGCGCGGCCTGCACAATTACATCGTCAATCACCCGAAAGGCGGCCCCGACCACCCGAACGCCTCCGTACAGTTCAACCTCGGCGACGTGGTCACCACCATTATCAAAACCGCCAACGGCGAAACGCTCCTCCTCTCGCACGACACCGGCCTGCCGCGCCCTTACTCGCTGGGTTTCCGCGTGCAAGGCACGAAGGGCATCTGGATGGACGTGAACAGGAGCCTGCTGCTCGAAGGGCAAACCAAGCCGCACAGCTGGGAGGCGGCGCAGGCCTGGCTCGACAAATACGACCACCCGCTCTGGAAACGCTATGGCGCACAAGCCGAAGGCGCGGGGCACGGCGGCATGGATTATTTCGTCTTCCACCACTTCATCGAAAGCGCCAAACGCAATCAGGCGCCCCAGATCGACGTGTACGACGCCGCCACCTGGCTGGCCATCACGCCCTTGTCGGAAGCCTCGATCGCGACGGGCAGCAGCCCGCAGGCCTTCCCCGATTTCACCAGAGGACGCTGGACCGAGCGCCGGCCCGATTTTGCCTTTGGCGACGAGTTTTGAATTTATCCGCTTGCAGGTTTTAACCGCTAAGGCGCAAAGGCGCGAAGAAATTCGCGAACTCTTTGCGTCTTTGCGCCTTTGCGGTAAAAACCTACCGTTGCGGTCGCGCCCGCCGTTCCAGTTCGTCCATCGTAATGATGTCGCGCAGGTGGTATTCCTGTCGGATCAGGCCCTTGCTGCCCGTCTCCTTGCGGTAGTACACCAGGCCGAGCCCTTCGGCGTACCATTCTTCGCCCCTGCTTTCGGTTTCCGCGTCGCCTTCGGCCGATTTGCCGATGGCTTCGCGGAGGCTGAAACGGATGCAGGGGTATTTTTTTCCCTGAAATTCAAAATCCGGCGCATCGCCCAGGTAGCGGCGGTTGCGGATGAGGTAAATGACGCCTGCATCGCCGGGCTGTTGCAGTTTCAGGCTGAACAGGTACACGCCGCTGGAGTCTTTGACCGAAAAAGGAAACACATCGGGCGATTCCAGGCGGGCGGCCACCCGAATGTTGCGTTGCCCGCTGCTGTCGGGGAAATAGAGGAAATAATCGCGGACCTGACTGCCGCTGCGGTCGATTTTTTCCCGCACGATTTGACCCACCTGAAAAGAAGCGTCGTAGTAGGTGCCGACGAGAAAAAGCCCGCTGTCGGCCCTGATGGACCGGAAATACCAGTAGTCGGGCGGGATAGAGTCGCTTTCGGTGGAAGCGTATTCGTACACCTTGCCGCCGGCGAGATTTTCGGCGGGAAAATAAAAGGCCCGAATATCACGGCGGCCGCCGGTGCAGGCTGCAAGCAGGAGGAGCAGGCAAAAAGGCAAACAGTATTTCATGGTACAAAAATGCGGCTGAAAAGCCGTTTCTTGTACCATGCACAAGCGGTATTCTCTTTTGTTGACGGCGCTGTTGCTGCGCGCTGTTTTGCTGGCCAACATCGCGCAACCCGGCCTGTACATTGCCGGCGGCAACGGTATGTTCAAGCCTTTTTTCCCGGAAGACAGTTCTGCCGTCGGGCGCATCCGCATGGCGCGTGAAGCGGTTTTTATACAAGCCTACCCCGGCTTCGCGGTAGTGAAGGGCCGCTACTGGATGGTCAACGAGGGCGCGGCGCCTGTTCGGATGAAAACCGGCTACCCGCTTTGGCCGGCGGAGGGCAGCAGCGATATCGGCGGATTGGCGCTGGACTACCGCTTCGATTCCCTGGCGGCGCTACAGGTAGCGGTCGGCGGGCGCCCCGTCAGCGTCACGCTCGGCAGTCCCGACCCTGATTTTGGCCGTTGGTATGTGTGGGATATGCAGTTCGCCCCGCACGACACCACCCTGATCGAGGTGTATTTTATCGTGAATACCAACGACGCCATGGTGCGACAGGGCTACCGGCACAAGGAGCCGAATGCTTTTGTGTACGTACTCGAAACCGGCGCCAGCTGGCAGCATCCGATCGGGGAGGGCCTATTGTGTCTTCAATGGATGGACGGCCTGGATTGGGACGATGTGGACGGGCTGTGGCCCGACAGTGTGTATCAGGTTGATGAAAAAAGGCGACTGATCGTGCGGCGCTTCCGGGATTTGACGCCTGAGCCGGCCGACAATCTGGTAGTGACTTACGGCAGGCCCTTGAACAGGTTTGATTTCAAGGCGATCATAGAAGGCTCGGCGGGTTTGTACGCGGCTATCGACGGGCTGGCGGGGAGCGATCCTTCCGAATGGCAATTGAGCGGACGTCGCTTCGACAGCCCGTTCGAGGTAGGCGGTGTAGGCATTTCGTGGCTGGGCGTGTCGTTGATCGGAATGGTTATTTTACCGATTTTGCTGCTGTTTGCTGGGGTTTGGCTGTGGCGGAAGTGGAGAAAAGGTGCTTCTTGAACAGACGTACGGTTTTTAAAAAAATTCGGGCAATACCGATACAAGCGCTTGTTCGTTATTTTCGCTTAAAAAAAGGCAACTATACCTATTTACACCCAAATTCACAAACAACTGATAACCAATTCTTTGCAATCAAGACTTAGGTTCGTTTTGTTTATTTGACATTTTAACCCAGAAAGTCAATCTTACATTTGACAGAATGTCCTTTTTTAATGCCCGAAAATATTATCTAAAAACCCAAATATTTTATTTGAAGTAACCTTTGATGCGTTTAATTCATCATATATTTCTTTTTGATAATTTTGGTAAGACTCAATGTCTTCCCTTGTAAATACATATAATTTGACCTCAAATTCTTGATTATTATTAGTCTTTCTAACCAAAAGATGGTTGTCGTCCGTCTTTTCAACAGAAAATTTCAGGTTCAGTTCAGTTTCATTTTTCATTTTCGCTACTTTTTAAACGCAGTTTTTACTAAATCATAAACGCCATCAGCGACTCCACGTAATGTGCCAACGTCGTATTTTGAATGAAAGGCATTTTCTTCATTACAATCAACACAGAGATAACCCATGAATTCTTTTAAGCGGTCATCCAAAGTTGAATTTAAAGGGGAAATTGGAACGACAATCTCACTTTTATAAGGGAGAGTCCAGTGTTTCCGTCTTTCTTCTATTGAATCAGCGGACTCTGGCAATTCTCCATATACATTAAAACTTGAATTTTTATAATATTTATCTTCGGGCAAATCATTATTTATGTAAAATGATTTATCTGGATTATGAATGTTGTTAAATATTTCCACAAAACAGGTGTTAGAAAAAATGTTATGAATAACTGTATTTGGTTGACTTCTGCTCCTATAACTATTCTCATCTCTGCATATTGTACTAACAGGAGTATGATGTGTAATATTATCCCAATCAATTTGTGGCCCCAACAATTTTACACAAACTGAATATTTATAACTAAATCTTTTCTCATAGACATATTTTAGGTTATTGCACAAAACAACTAATGCTTGTACCACTTCTTTATCTTCCAATTGCCCTGTTTTGCTCCTCAATTGATGAAAAACGCTAAATGTATCTTTCAAATTGAGGATTACTTCGCCATAATAGAAATATCCAGTAATAAGTTCCTTCCTTTTGTTTTTTTCATTCAGAGCATCAATTTGGTTGTTTTTTTCTTGTACTTTTTTTTCCAAATCATCAATTAGTTTAATATAAGTAATTATCAATTTGATGAGAAAAGACAAAATAACCACTCCAACTCCATATCTAAGTGAACGATAAAACTCAAATTCAAGGTACTTTTCAAAAAAGAAAAATGTACAAACAGCAGTTGAAAAAGAGCCAAAGTACCATTTGGCACTCCATTTAACCGCATCATTTAAGGCTTTTTTAAACATAAAGATGAATTTAATATAGCAATTATATCCATTCACACCCAAGTCCTGTAATCAGGACTTAGGTTCGTTCTTGTTTTTCTCGGCTGTCTTGTCGTTCGCGTTTTTGACGGACGCTTGGATGATGTCAAGAAATGAGCCTTTGACTTTCAGTTTGTCATTGTATTCGCCTCGTTGTTTTTCGGGCTTGGGAGTTTTACTGGATGATTTGTTTTTCATTTTACTTGTATTATTACCCTCAACGTAAGAGGGTAACAGTTTTAGAAGCTAAATCCGAATAGTTTTCCTTCGTCCCCAGAATCATTTAATATTAAACAAATTTCTTGGTCGGAAAATGAGTTAATTATATCAACAGGAATATCATCTTCAATTGAAGTAAAAATGTATTGCAAATCATATTTCATGCAATATTCTCTAACTAAATTGACAAAATTTGTTTTTTTTCTATTATCAAGCCCTTCAAGTGCGCCATCATGATAAACAAATCTATAAAAAGATTTTTTGTGATAAGCAACTAAAACAGATAAATCGAAAGAGATACATAGCATTTTTTGATAAGAGTTCCCTTTACTCTCAGCCGTAATATCCATTTCATTTTCTTTAGTTACTTCTACTTTAAATTCAATGTTTCCTTGCCCATTCTGGCGCATAAAAATTATTGCAGGAACATTAAAGATGTATTTAAAAACATTGTGAAAAACTCTTCTGATTTCAGGATAAACCTTATTGTCATTGGTAGAAATTATAGTATTTATTTCTCTGACTAATACATCGAGATTTTCAGTCAATTTGCTTGTAGTTTCGTTAAGAATTGAAATTTTATCAATGCTATTTAACTTTTCTTCAAGACGGGAAATTTCACCTTCAACTTTGGTGAGGTCAATTTGGTAAGATTTAAATTTGCTAAACGAATCTTTATCTTTTAATACAGAAAGAATTTGAGTTCTTCTCATATCAAACGCTTTTAGCGAATTCCTGATTTCTCTGAGTTGCTCTGTCAATGTCGCAACCTTTTCTTGAAGGTATTTATTCCTCTCCTCTGTAATTCGTTTATTAAAATCTTCAAGTTCTTGATAGTCCTTTACGAGGTTATCAGGGAAAAATATTTCTGCTTCCTCATAAATACGCTTTAATTGAGTAATATCAAATGATATTTTTTGAGAAAATGATTGCTTAGTTTTTTCTAAGTCAAATTCTAAATTATACTCTGCTGAATTTAATTCAGAAATTTTTGTTTCAATTTCTTCAACAAGTTCTTTGTTAAGATTCCGCTCCTGCTGGTAAAAGTTAAAATTATCAATCTCCTGTTGTAGACTTTGCCTTTCTGCACTTTTTAGGTCAATAGCTCCCTTAATTTTATCAACTTCTCCAGCATCAACTGCAAAATCATTTTTTATCCTATTGATGAAATTCTTTTGTTCCGTTATTTTATTATCTGTTTCATACTTTTCAATTAGTAAAGACCCGTCAAACCCAAGCAAGTCAAACATGAAGGGTTTCCAATCAATGTCCTTACCCTTTGAAAACTTTGATAGCTGGAACACATCGTTATAGTCCTTTTGGGAGCGCAAAAAGTATGTAACAGATTTTCTATATGGCCACGCCTTCAAAATATCAAAAGCCAGATATTCATTAAGAGCAACACCTGCTTTTTCAAAGCTGATATTTTGTTTATCCCAGACTTCTTCATATAGAAGGTTCTCAGAAGTTTTTGTTAATTTAAAAGAAACTTTCGTCGGCGCATCAACTCCTCTCTTGATAGTTAGGTATTCACCATTATTTAATAAAATTTCAAGATAGAAGACATATCCTGAAAATTTATCTTGATAGGATTTGAAAATATGTTCTTCTTTAACCTCTTTCAAAAGCATAAAATCAATCACCGCAATTAGTGTTGTTTTGCCAAGGTTGTGAGAATCCTTGTTCAAATCCAGCTTTTTTGTAACTTTGGCCAATACAAGATTAAGACCATTGTTGAAAACAATGGTCTTAAAACTTTTATTCGCATATAATTGGCTAAGTTTCATCTTAAAAATTCAATTGTGTCAATCTCTTTATTGTATTCAATTTTTCCCATTAAATACAGAAAGCTAAGTGTGGGGATAAATACTTCTTTAGCATTTATTCCTCTAACCAATATGGATTTTTCAAGCAATTCATTGTACTTCATTGCACCTTCTGATTTAAGAGTGGTCAGAACAAATCCTCCCAGATTTAAAACTGAAAGGTTTAGGTCAAGATATTTGTGCGGTGTTATCATGATGTTTTCCCAATGTCACAATTAAAGTACATAAAATGAAGAAAAACCCGTACAACTTTTCTCAAGTCCTTCAATTTGTCTTCATTATTTCCAACAATAAAGTCATTCAATTGCTTGAAAACATGCTCAAACTCATTAAAACGACTTCGTTCGAGTGTTATTGCCTCTTGTAAATCGCTAACAGTATTTGAGTACATCTGCATATAGGATTCATTTTGAGGATTTCGGAGAAATTTATCAATTTCTTCAAAGTATTGCAAGGAATGATTTTTGATAAACTCGAAATATTCCTTGCTTAAATTATTAAGTTTATTTTTTTCTTCTTTGCCAATTACAGCAAATGAGGTTATGTAATTTTTAATATCTGAAGAAACGGATTTCCTTTGTTCAGAAAAGACAATTATCACATCTCTCAAATCCTTTTCATAAAAACGTAACGGTGTTTGAAATTTGTATAGACCAAATTGGTCAGCAATATGTGGATAATCAATAAGATAAGTGTCAATCTGTTCTCGACCGATTATCTCTGCATTTACAATTCCAATCCCACCTCGTAACATTTTTACAATTTTTGGATGTGTTCCGCCAGAAAGTTTCCTATTTGTAAAAATCAAATAATTATTGAATGGAGTATTTTTTTTGATTTCTTTTAGCCTGTCTATTTCCTTTACCAAAATACTTGACTGATTAACTGAAAAATCATTGTCAGAACAGCTTGCATTTTGAACTTTGGTGTGTTTTGCTTGTATGTTAAAGGTGCCTGACCAAGGTGATGCTTGTGAGGGATAATGTTGAGCTGTGCCAGTAAACCAACTATCTTTTGCCCCATCTTTACCAACTGAGAAGGTTTTACATCCTATGCCCAAGGTTTCTTTACAAATACGAATTACAAGGTTTTCAAACTCCTCGTCATTCAAATTTTCGTATGGAAACTGACTCATAAGTAGGCTTGTTTTAAGTAGTCCTGCTTTAAACAAACAAGGGTGTAAAGGTGCAACGTTTTTTTCAAAATATATTCTCTAAAAAATTTGGATTTGTGTGTAACATCGCCTAAATTTGTATCATCAAACGACACAGACAATGGATTTCAATTTCAAAACGATTCACGACTTTAACGGCTACTTCAAAGACGAAGAAACTTGTTATCGTTTCCTCGAAAATCAGCGTTGGAACGGAATACCTGTTTGCCCGCATTGTGCCTCTGCAAAAGCACCGTACACCGTGAAGGCTCGCGGAAAGTTCCAAGACATCCCTTCTTACCGTTGCAGTGAGCGTGGTTGCAAACTTCCGTTCACCGTTCGTACTGGCAGCATCTTTGAAGGTTCAAAAGTAGAACTTCGCAAGTGGTTTCAGGCTGCCTACGAAATTTCTACCTCAAAGAAAGGTGTCAGTTCAGTTGAACTTGCCACCCGTATCGGTGTCTCTCAAAAAACTGCTTGGTTTTTGAACCACCGCATCCGTACTATGCTCACCGAAACCACTCCCGAACTTTTGGAAGGAACGGTTGAAGCCGATGAAACTTTTGTAGGTGGCAAAAACAAAAATCGTCACTCTTCCAAAAAAGTAGCCAATTCACAAGGTCGGGCGCACGTTGACAAAACGGCAGTCGTTGGGATGTTGCAGCGCAATGGAAAAATCAAAACTTGCGTAGTTCCTGATACCAGTGCAGCAACCCTTCAAAACCTCATGGTCAAAAATGTTGCTCCCCAAGCCGTAGTTATCACAGATGCTTACCAGTCATACAAAGGTCTTGAAAAACACTTCAATAAACACATTTCCATCAAGCACACCGAAGGTTGTTACAAAACTGTAGGCGACAACCATACCAACAACATTGAAGGCTTTTGGAGCCAACTTAAACGTGGCGTGATTGGAATTTACCACTACATTTCACCCCAACACCTACATCGTTACTGTGCTGAATTTGAAACCCGTTAGAATGGCCGGAATGAAGGCAACGTTATCCAGTTTGTTGAACTTGTAAAAGGCAGCAACAAAAGACGAGTTAGATACATTGAACTCACTTCAACCTGCCCACAACCTTAAAAATGAGCCGCATGAAAATTGCGGCTTTTTTGTTTTTGGTGGGTTCGAATTTTTCCTATATTTTCGTGGGAAAATGTGAAATCATGTTCAAATACCTTATTGAAGTTCAATTCCTGCCAGAAACAAGTCCCGAAAACATTGAGGACAATGAAACGGCTTCACAAACCATCCAAATTGTTCAAGAACGACTGAATAAAGTTGACACCACGGGTAAAAACTATGATGTTAAAGTTTTAGGCGTTGTTGAGAAGCACGGTTTGATTTCTGGACAAAAATACCTTTTAATGTATCAACTTGATGCCGAACTTGTAAGAAGGTTTGATGCAGCATTGGTTGGAAGATAATCAATTTCAGTCCAATGTTTGCCAGATTCATTCTCTACAATTTTAATGTTCACAAGGTAATCATCCCAAAACTCTTTGTCCTCTTTTGACATTTTTGCATACGTTTCGCTGCCATCCGCGAACTCAAAATAAATCATTGTGACTTCTTGAATTGTTCTGTTCATCTTTCTTCTCCTTTTATCATAAGTATCTTTAACTTTTGAATTTTCAATATTATGTGGACTCTTATCTACTCTGGACATAAAGCCGCAGTTGTTCAGGGCAATCGTTACATTTATGAATTTGATTCACTTGACTCCGCAAAAGCAGCAGTCAAGGAAGCAACTCAAATTTATGTGGTTTATGAGCATGGACGTGGGCAACTTACTGAACTTTCACCAGTGGTAAAACAACAGATGAAAGTTATTCCGCCGCAGTCCTATCCTGTGGAATGACTACTTACAGATTAGATATGTCACTACAATTTGACAGCCGCCAAGTTGTAAGTAATCCCTTTTCTAAGTTTGGATGTAAATGGGTATAGTTGCCTAAAAAAAAGCCATGACGCTTAAAAATGCCTTTTTCTTCAAACGCTGGCGACCTGCTTTGTTTGGCCTGTTCCTGTTTTCAGCCGGCGTCGCCGTAGCGCAGGACACCCTTTATTTCGACAATAAATTCAATCCTGCTGCTGACCGAAGCCATGCCGTTTACCGTGAAATCCGCGTCTTCGACAGCACGGATGTCAAACGCTGCACCGTCACCACTTCGCTGGTCGAGGGGGGCGTGTTGTCTGTCGTGCGCTATTCCGATTATCAGGAGGCGATTCGCGACGGACTGAGCAGTTTCTACTATGCCAACGGGAAGCCCTGTCTTGAATCGCAATACCTGAACGGAAACCAGGAGGGCGACGAACGCAGTTACTACCTCAATGGCCAATTGAAAAGCAATACATTCCGAAAGGGCGGGCGCCTGGGATTCGGGAATTATTACCACGCCGACGGCACTGCAAAAACCGAAGTGACCTGGGATGAAGTGATGCTCAAGGATTTGATCCAGCCGGCGCGTTTTACGGGCGACCCCAACGTTCCCGAGGCCTACGTGCGCAGAATTTTGCGCTTCCCGAGGGCGGAACTTCGGGACGGCCAGCCGGAATTGGCGATTCTGACCTTCGTGGTGGAAAAAAACGGGAGTATCAGGGAGGTGAAGATCGTCACACCAACGCCAAGCCCGGTCTTGAACAAGGAAGCCTTGCGCGCGGTGTCGACGATGAGCAAATGGGAGCCTCAAAAAGTGAACGGCGTCCCCGAACGGTACCGTATTTTGTTTCCCGTGCTGTTCGAATGAGTCCTTTTTGGTTTTTTTTATAAAAATTGATGTAAAAACTTAGGCAGGGGCAGCGCCCCGAGATATTTGTAGTCTTTTTGTATCAAAATCCATCCCGGAGGGGCAGCGCCCCGAAACATCTTTCGGGGCGCTGCCCC
>JBGAHL010000013.1:0-128540 GCA_044226205.1 Saprospiraceae bacterium | reverse complement strand
TCTGAGCAGTCTGCGCCTCGGGGTAGGCGGCGCCGACAACAAGACTCAAACCATGAAATTTGGCTTTACCAACGTCAGTTGGAAGGAGACTTTTATCAGTTCCACCGTAAGCGGGCTGGAAGCTGATGTATTCGACGGCCTTTGGGAGAATGCCGGAGAATCGCAATACGCTACCATGATGCAGGATTTGGGCAAAAACGGCGTGCCGCTGCCGATCATGGAGGGTTTCTCGTTCGACTTTACCAACGCTCAACTGACCATACAAGACAATTACGTGTCCATTCTCGCCAACGTCCTGTACCAATCGTCCTGAACCCTTTAACTGTCCGCATCATGCAAGCACTTACCATCGCCATAGGCAAAGCCGGCATCAATTTTTTTAACGAACATTATTTACGCCCGACGGTCGAGCAATTGATGGGGCAATTGAAACCTCCGGGGCGAACGATGAACATCCCTGATTTCGGCTGGCCAACCGGGCCGGGCGACGAGGAGGATTATTCCAATATCGTGATTACCCTGAGCGAAGGTGTTTTTAAAAATTTCAACCCGACCTTCCAGGGTATCGAGCAGGGCCAGACAACCGATAATCCGCCGGTTCCTATATTTTCATTAAATTATGAGGCCGATAATTTTTCTGTTCAATACAAATGGAATGAACAATACAACTGGTTGTCGCAGGGGTGGACCCGCGGCAGGGGCGGCTCGCATCATTTTGAAAGCAGCGGTTCTTCAAACGACCACTTCAACTATGCGCCCGCTGTCGGGAGACTGACCATCCCGATTACCATCCAATTCATATTCAACGCGGCCAACAAGGAATGGGAGATGAATGTGCGGCCTTTTGCCTTGCCCCCGATCCAGGGAATGCAGTACAACCTCCCGCGCAGAAGTATCCTGAACAATCAAGTCAGCAGTTGCTCCGGCAATCACGTCAACGATACGACCATGCAAATGCTTGCAGAAATCGACTTCGCCACACCCATCAACCAGCTGATTACCGGCACCTTGGCGAGCATCCCCGACAGCGGCAACCTGGGCAACGGCATCCAGTTCGATTTTTCCGTCGGCGATGCGGGACTGGTCTTTCCCAACAACGACGGCATCCAGATCGCCGTGAAAGGCGGCGCCAGCTACCAGGGAACCGCTTTCGACGGTCCCGCGCCGCCCCCGCTGCCGCTGCCCATTCCGCCGGCCGACACGGACAGCCATCACCTGTACCTGTACGTCTCCAGTTACGAGATCGACGCACTCGCCTGGGCTTTTTCGAAGGCCGGACAACTCGATCTGCTGGTCCAGCCCGACCAAATCCCGAACCCCGAGGCCCTGAAAGTGAAAAATTACGTGTCGATGGAACCGACGCTCCTGCCCTATGAGGCCTTTGTGATGTTTGCGCAGATCGAGCAAAATACGGCCCCGACGGCCTCGTTCCAGACCGTTTTTTACTTTGACGCGACGGCAATGAACCAGTTGAAAACGCAATTGCCCGGCCCGGTTTATCAACTCACCCTGGGTTTGCAGGGCAATGTCTACGTGTCCCAAACCGATCTGGAAAACTTCCTGCATGAGGCCACCGTACCGGCCACTTACTTTCCTGTGATCGAAAATGCGTCCAAAATATCGGCAATGGCCCTGTCGCAGGACCTGAATTTCACCCTGCTGATCCAGAACGGCCAGACAGACGCCCCTTACATCAAATTCAACGTCAAAAGGGTGGATATTCTCACCAACCTCGTGCTGGGCATCAGTCCGAGCAAAACACAGTCGATGCAATTCGGCTTCGCCAATGCCACCAACACCTGCACGTTTCAAAGCAGTTCGATCCCGGGTTTCAACGGCGAAGCGTTTGAGCAGTTCGTATGGCCGGTGACCGCGGAGTACAACTATGCCGCCAACCTCGTCAAACTCGGTCAGGAAGGCGTACCGCTGCCAATCATGAAAGATTTTCAGTTCGATTTCGCCAACGCGCAACTGAGTCTGCAGGAAGGCTATGTCAGCATCCTGGCCAATGTTTTATACCTCAATTCCTGAACCCGCTCAACTTTTCCGCCATGCAAGCAATCTCTGTCGCCATTGGAAAGGCCGGTATCCAGCTCTTTGCCCAGCATATCGTAGCCGCGAACATCATCGATATTTTGAAAACCCTGCCGGCGCCCGACCGCTCCATTCCCGTGAGCGGAGGCTGGGATTTCCCCTGCAACAAATTCGAAACAAAGTACGCGGTGAAAGACGGGACCTTCTCGATCGCGCTGAATGGCGGTTCCGTGCAAAACCTCAATGCACAGTGTACAGCCATAGAACAGGACCCGAAAGACAATACCTTGTTTCAATGCACTTTCGTAGCGGGTCCGTTTTCCGTCAAATACAACTGGACGGAAAATTATGTGCGCGACACTTATTCGTATTTGCAGGGCATTGGCTGGGCATGGGACGGCTCCGACAACATTTCCAATCGCTACGACTACGCGCCGGGGTTCAACGGACTTACGCTGAAAGTCAAATTTCAATTCAAATACGACGCCGGCGCCGGCTGGGAAATGGTGGTACAGGGCAAACCCGAGATCAGTACAACGGAGACCAGCGCCAACATCCCCGCAGCCAGTGTGGTACTGTATTCGGGCAATCAGTGCAACTTCGGAAATAGCGCCAACGAGGCCACCGTGCAGGCGCTCCAGAACATCGACTTTAACGGCAAAGTCGGCGACGTGATCAAGGGCGTCATCGCCAGCATCCCCACCAGCGGCGACCTGGGCGACGGCATCAAATATGACTTTTCCAGCGGCGACGACGGCCTGAAATTCCCGGCCCCGAACAGCATTCAGATGGGGGTAAAAGGCGGCGCCAGCTACAACGGCGCCGCATTTTCGGGCGGCACGCCGCCTGTGCTGCCCTTGCCGGCTCCGCTCTCCGACAGCGATACGCACCACCTCGACATGTATGTCTCGAACTACGAAGTGGATGCCCTCAACTGGGCTTTTTTCAAGGCCGGAAAACTCAATGCAGTCATCAATGCCGCCGATTTGCCCGATCCCGATGTGTTGAAAGTCAAAACCTACGTGAGCATCCTGCCCGACCTGAAACCCTACACGGCTTATGCCATGCAGGCGCAAATCTCGTTGAATTCGGCGCCGACGACTTCGTTTCAGCTCGTTTACGAACTGACTACGGAGGTATTGAATGACCTGAAATTAAAAGTTTCGCAGCAGGTGTACCAACTGCTGACGGGTTTGCAGGGCAACAACTATGCCTCGAAGGACGCACTGGAAGCCGACCTAAGCGTCGCCGGAATCGGCAGTTCCGATTATGCCGTCATCGAAACGGCAGCCCAAAGCATGGGCATGGTAGTCGGTCACGACATCCAATTCACCCTGATCATACAAAACTTCCAGCCTACCCAGCCCCAGATCGTTTTCAATGTAAAAAGGGTCGATATTCTCAACGGACTGGCGCTGGGCGTCGGGCCGGGCAAGACCCAAACCATGCAGTTCGGTTTTAAAAATGCCACCTATTCGGCTTCGTTTGTCAGCAGCAACATCCCGAAGTTCGACGGGACGTTAATGGCCAGCATCTGGGCGACGGCCGGCGAGCCGCGCTACGACCAGTTGCTGACTACCCTCGGCAAAACGGGGGTTCCAATCCCCATCATGCAAGGTTTCAAATTCGATTTTACCAACGCCGTACTGAGCATACAGGAAAACTATGTCAGTATCGAAGCCAGTGTGCAGTATTCGTAAGTCCTTCTTTTTCAAGCCAATAATTTCACTATGCAAGCACTCAGCATCGGAATCGGCAAAACCGGCATCCAGTTTTTCGCGCAACAATTTTTGGCAACCCAAATCGCGAACCTTCTGAAAGATTTGACCCCGCCTTACCGGGCCATCACCGTCGACTCATTCAGCTACGGCTCCGGCAACGACACCTGGACGATCAACAACCTGAATATTCAACTGAGCAGCGGCAGTATGGTGGGGTATGCCCCGGCGTATGGGGGCGTGACCCAGGGGGTAAACAATGGTCTGGCGATTTTTACGCTCAGTTTTCCGGCCGGGTCGTTTGTGGCCAGCTATGCCTGGGAAGAGGCCTACGACTGGGTCGATGAAGGTTCGGTCGATGTCAACGGGCACGACTACCCTTACAGGCACACGGGCAGCAAGAGCAAGTCGTACGATTATTCCCCCTCATTTTCCAGCCTGAACGTGCAGGTCGTCGTGCAATTCATCTACAATGCGCAAAGCAATGCCTGGGAAGTAACGGTGCAAAGCACGCAGGGGAACGCCACGGCACAGGACCCCAACATTCCCAAAGACAGCGTGCTGCAAAACCAGTCGGGCGGTAATTGCAGTTTCGAGACGCACGTGAGCGATGCCACGACGCAGGCCATCGACAACATCAATTTTGCCACCCCCGTGTCGGCCCTGATTTCGGGCATCCTGCAAACTATTCCCGGCAGCGGCAACCTGGGCAACGGCATTCTCTATGATTTCTCGCTGGGCGACGGCGGCATCCTGTTTCCCAACAACGACGGCATCCAGATGGGGGTAAAAGGTGGCGCCAGCTACAACGGAACGGCTTTTTCAGGCGACACGGCGCCCTCGCTGCCCTTTCCGCTCCCCCCGGCGGATACCGACAGCCATCACCTCTGCATGTATGTGTCCAATTACGAAGTGGATGCGCTGAACTGGGCGTTTTACACTGCCGGAAAACTGAACACGGTGGTCAATGCCGATGATTTGCCCGATCCCAACATATTGAAAGTCAGAACCTATGTCGCGGAACTGCCGGCGCTGGCGCCCTACCAGGCATTTGTAATGCAGGCCCAAATCGAACTGAATTCGGCGCCGACGACGGCATTCCAGGTGGTGTACGAACTGACGGAATCCGTGTTGGAGACGCTTCAAAGCCAGCTCCCGGCCGATCAATACAAGCTGCTGACCAACCTGCAGGGCAACAACTACATCTCCACCGACAGCCTGGAATCCGACATGACAGACCTGGGGATGGACTCGACTTATTTCCCCACCGTGGAAGCAGCCGCAAAATCGATGGGCATGGTCGTGAACCATGACATCACGTTCACGCTGCTTATTCAAAACAACCAGCCTACCCTGCCCAACATCGTGTTCAACGTAAAACGAACGGATATTTTAGGCAATCTGGCGCTCGGAATCGGCCCGGCCAGCACCCAGACCATGCAGTTTCAATTCAATAATGTCGTGTACACCGTCAATTTTATCAGCAGCAACATACCGAATCTGGACGGCACGCAGCTTGGTTCGGCCTGGGGGTCCGCCGGGGAGTTCAGTTATGATCAATTGCTCACCATTCTGGGGAGCAACGGGGTACCAGTGCCGATCATGCAAGGCCTTCAATTTGATTTTTCCAACGCCGAACTCAGTATTCAGGACAGTTACATCAGCATTCTGGCCAATGTATTGTACCAAACCTCCTAAACGTCATTTGACATGCAAGCAATCACCATCGCTATCGGCAAAGCCGGCATCCAGTTTTTTGCCCAACAGTTTCTGTCCGGGCAAATCCTCAACCTGCTGAAGACCCTTCAGGCGCCGACCCGCAACATCACGGTGCCTTCTTTTAAATACAGTGATTTACCCGGGTCAACGACGACGATCTCCAGTTATTCCCTGGAATTGGCGCAGGGGCAAATCCTCAACTTTACGCCGAGTTATAGTGACGAGGTAACGCAGGGGCAGACCAACGGGGTGGCCGCATTTACGCTTAATTTTCCGGCTGGACCATTTCAGGCGGCATACAATTGGGCGGAGACCTATCATTGGGATACGGTGGGGGTAACCAACGGCCCTCGTCCGGCGCCGTACCATCAATCCGGCGACAAAAACTATTCGAGCGATTATACCCCCGAATTTTCCGGCATGCTGGTCACGGTGGTCGTTCAGTTTGCCTATGATACACAATCCGGCGCCTGGCAGATCATTGTGCAAAGCACCAATGGCCAGTCCACGGTACTCGACACCAAACTGCCGTCGCACTCTGTGCTTCGTTACCAGTCGGGCGGCTGTTCGGGCTACCATTTTGACCAAACGACCTTGCAAGCCATCGAGGACATCAATTTCGGGCCGCCGATCAACGCTTTGATCGAAGGCGTTTTGAAAACCATCCCCGGCAGCGGCAACCTGGGCGACGGCATCCTGTACGACTTTTCACTGGGTGACGGCGGTATCGCGTTTCCCAACAACGACGGCATCCAGATGGGGGTGAAAGGCGGCGCCAGTTACAACGGCGATGCTTTTTCGGCGACAACCTCCCCTTCTCTGGCCTTTCCTCCGCCCCCGGCCGATGCCGACAGCCACCACCTGTGCATGTACGTATCGAACTACGAGGTGGATGCGCTGAACTGGGCGTTTTACAAAGCCGGCAAATTGAACACAGTGGTCAATGCCGACGACCTGCCCGACCCCAACATCCTGAAAGTCAAAACCTACGTAAGCAACTGTCCGGAACTCAAGCCTTTCAGCGCTTTCTCCATGCAGGCGCAGATCACGCTGAACTCGGCGCCGGTGTCGTCCTTTCAGTCGGTATATGAATTAACGAAGGCCGTGCTGGATGGGTTGAAAACTCAACTGCCCGCTGACCAATACAATTATTTGTCGAATCTGCAGGGGAACAACTACACCTCCGTCAGCGATCTGGAATCCGACATGCAAGAGGTGGGTATCACCCCAACTTATTTCCCCCTCATAGAAGCGGCCGCCAAAGTGCAGGCCATGGTTGTTACGCACGACATCAACTTCGCCTTGAATATCCAGACGTTCAAACCGGACGAACCCAATATCGTATTCAACATACAACGAACGGACATTTTGACCAATCTCGCACTGGGTATTGGCCCGAACAATGCACAGACCATGCAATTCCAGTTCAATAACCTCGGTTGGAGCGCCAGTTTTGTCAGCAGCAATATTCCGAATCTGAATGCAAGCGCCCTGCAAAATATTTGGTCGAATGCAGGAGAGCCGCAGTACGACGGTTTGCTCGTCAAATTGGGTACCAGTGGTGTGCCGGTGCCCATTATGCAGGGATTTCAGTTCGATTTTTCCAACGCCGAGCTCAGTATTCAGGACAGCTACATCAGCGTCCTCGCCAATGTATCGTATCAAACTTCCTAAACAATTCGCCATGCAAGCCATTTCGATCGCTATCGGCCAAGCCGGCATCAATTTTTTTGCCCAACATTTCCTCGTCCCCCAACTGGAACAACTGCTGGGGAAATTGACGCCCGCCAGCCGGACCATCAGCGTACCTGATTTCAGTTCGCAGAACGGAGACGTGACGCTCTTCGTTTCCAATCTGTCTATTGCACTGAGCAATGGTTCCCTTTCGGGCTTCAATCCTGTGTTCCAAAAGATGGCGCAGGGTGTTGTAGCGGGCGTCCCGGCGTTTACCCTGAATTTTCAGGCGTTCGGTTTTGCCGCCAACTACAACTGGTTCGAAGCCTACCACCTGGTCACCGATACTTTTATCCCGCCGAATTCGGAGTCTTCCATCCCGAGCGACCCGAGAAATACATTTACCTATACGCCGGTCTTCGCCGGCATGGCCATCACGCTGGTGATCCAGTTTGCCTACAATTCCAGTACCAAAGCCTGGGAAATGACGGCAGGAAAGGGCAGTGCCAGCGCGCAAGGCCCCGTGGCCAATATCCCGCGGAACAGTATTCTCTGGACGCAGGACGTCAAATGTTTTGTCGGGCACGTGGATGATACCACCGAAGCGTCCATCACCGCCACCGATTTCACGGGTCTGATCAATAATTTGATCAATGGCGTCGTCAATTCTATTCAGGGCAGCGGACAGTTGGGCAACAACATCACGTACGACTTTTCTCCCGGCGACTCGGGTCTGCTGTTTCCCAACAACGACGGCATCCAGATCGGCGTCAAGGGCGGCGCCAGTTACAACGGCACGGCCTATTCGGGCAGCAACCCGCCGTCGTTGCCGCTGCCGGCCCCGCTGGCCGACAGCGATACGCACCACCTCAACATGTACGTGTCCAATTACGAAGTGGATGCCCTCAACTGGGCCTTCTTTCAGGCCGGCAAACTCAGCACGGTCGTCAATGCCGCCGACCTGCCCAACCCGGACGTGCTGAAAGTGAAAACTTACGTCAATTCCGACCCGGATGCGCTCAAACCCTATGCGGGCAGGGCCATGCAGGCGCAAATTCAGCCCAAATCTGCGCCGACCACGGCCTTCCAACTGGTGTATGAACTGAGCGAAGCAGTTTTGGATGTTTTGCAGAAACAACTTCCTGCCTCCATTTACAACGACCTTTCAAGTTTAGGGGGCAACAATTATGCAAGTGCAGCATCGCTGGAGTCCGATCTGAGCGGAAACAACATCCCCAGCACCTATTTCGCAACCATCGAAGCTGCTGCCCAAAGTATGGGCATGGTGGTCACCCACGATATCGATTACGTCCTGACTATCCTGGATTTCCAGCCGACGCAGCCGACGATCACTTTCAACATTAAGCGCGTCGATATCATGAGCAATCTGAGCCTCGGGCTGGGCGGCGCCAATAATACGGTCCAAACCCTTCAGTTTAGTTTTATCAATGCCAGCTGGACGGAGACTTTTATCGGTTCCACCATACCCAAACTGAACAGTGATGGGTTCGGCGATATTTGGGGCACTGCCGGAGAGACGCAATACGCCACGCTAATGCAGGAACTGGGCAAAAACGGCGTGCCGCTGCCCATCATGCAGGGTTTTTCGTTCGATTTTACCAATGCGGAACTCAGCATCCAGGAGAACTATCTGAGCATTCTTGCCAATGTTCAATATACGTCCTAATCATCCACTCTCAACATCTTCATTATGCAAGCAATCACCATTTCCATCGGCAAAGCAGGCATCCTTTTTTTTGCACAGCAATACCTGGTCAACTCGATTCATAAATTACTCGGCCAGGTGACCCCTCCCAACCGTACCATTCCGATCCCCGACTTCGGATGGATCGAAGGGCCCGAATCAACATGGGGGTACACCAACATCAGCGTCGCGCTGACAAACGGCAGTTTGAGTAACTTTTCCCCGGCTTTTCAGAGCGTCGTGCAAGGCGTGAGTTCCGCCACGCCGCCAGTACCGATTTTTACCCTGAATTTTCAGGCCAATAATTTTTCCGCCCTGTACAACTGGCTGGAAACCTACGCCTGGAGCCACAACTGGGTCACCTGGATGGGCCGTATCCCGACCCACCACCACAAAACCGGCAACAGCAGTACGCCCTTGAGTTACAACCCGGAAATCGGCGGCCTGGGCATCTCGGTAATCGTAGAGTTTTTATACAATTCGACCACAAACGCCTGGCAGGTGCAGGTGAACAGCACGTCCACACAACAACCTACCGGTGTGCAGGCCAATATTCCGACCAACAGCATTCTCCAAAATCAGGACAACAGCTGCGCCGGGCAACACGTCAGCGATGCGACGGCTCAAATGATCAGCAATATTGATTTTGCCACCCCGATCAACAGCCTGATTTCGGGCATCCTGGCCACCATCCCGGGCAGTGGCAACCTGGGCAACAACATCCTTTACGACTTTTCACTCGGAGATTCGGGACTGCTTTTCCCCAATAATGACGGCATCCAGATGGGAGTGAAAGGCGGGGCCAGCTACAACGGAACGGCCTTTTCGGGCGACACCCCGCCGTCGTTGCCACTGCCGGCTCCGCTGGCCGACACCGATACGCATCACCTGAACATGTATGTTTCCAACTACGAAGTAGATGCGCTCAACTGGGCTTTCTTCCAGGCCGGCAAACTCAATACCGTCGTAAATGCCGCCGACCTGCCCGACCCCGATGTATTGAAAGTCAAAACCTACGTCAACTCCGCCCCGCAACTCAAGCCTTATACCACTCGGGCCATGCAGGCGCAAATTCAGCCCAGTTCGGCCCCGACGACGGCATTCCAACTCGTGTACGAACTCAGCGCGGCGGTCATGCAGACCCTGTCCGGCCAATTGCCTACCGACGTGTACAACAACCTGACAGGTTTGCAAGGCAACAACTACACGTCCGCTGCAGCGCTCGAATCCGACCTGAGTGCCTCCGGCATCCCCACTACCTACTACCAGACGATCGAAAAAGCCGCACAAAGCATGGGAATGGTCGTCAGCCACGACATCAATTACACCCTGACGATCCTCGATTTTCAACCCACACAGCCCACCATCGAATTTACCGTACAGCGCGTCGATATTCTCAGTGGCCTGAGCCTCGGAACAGGTGGCGCCAATAACACGGCCCAAACCCTTCAGTTTGCCTTCGCGAATGTCAGTTGGGTGGAAAATTTTGTCAGTTCCAATATTCCAGGGCTCAACGCCGGGATATTCGACAGTCTGTGGCTCAATGCCGGCGAGCCCCAATACGCAGCCCTGATGCAGGACCTGGGTAAAAACGGCGTGCCGCTGCCCATCATGCAGGGTTTTGAATTTGACTTCACCAATGCGGAACTGAGCATTCAGGAAAATTATCTGAGTATTCTCGCCAATGTTCAATTCAACAGCGCACAGGCAATTCAATCCAACATCTGAACCATGACCAATACCTTCCCAGGCGTCTTTGCCGGCAAATTCACCTTTTTTTCCACTCAGCAGGGCGGCCCCAACTACTACCTGACGACCTGCAAGGTTTCCGATGGCAACCACGGGTGGAATTATTATCCGGGCATGAACGCAGCCACCGTTGGCGTCGTCGAAAAATTCCTGTTGTACAAATACCCGGACGGCTTCTACAGGATACAATCGGGCGATCTCCGCTGGCTTTTTTTAGATGTATCGGGCAATTTTATTCAATACACCGGCGACCCCACGCAAGCGGCGGCATTCGCCCTTGGCAGCGACGGACAGGGAAATATCACCCTTTCGATCAACAACCAACCCGTTTATTACCAGATCGGCAACAACCCGAAAGCACCCAACTTGCTGACCCTGACCGAAGTGCCGGGTTTTCTTTCCAGCTTCGTCAAGGCTCAGATCACGCCTTCTCTCGACGACATCAGATCGTCGAAATCCGCGGCGGGCGGCGATTTTACCAATGTCATACTGACGGGCCAGGACCTGTCGGGGGGCATCAATTTTACAAGCGCCAATTTCACGAACGCTCAACTGGCAGGCGTCAATTTCACGGGCGCTACCCTCGATCAGGCCGTCATGAGCCAAACCAACCTTCAGGGCCTCAACTGGGGCGTCCCGGCTTCGGCCGTGGCAATCGACCTGACGGGGTCCAACGCCAGCGGCTGCATTTTCGGCGTTGCGAGCAGCGCCCAACCCATCAATTGTACAAACGCCAAGTTTACGGGCGCCAATCTGACGGGCGCCAACCTCGTCAACCTCAACCTGCAAGGCGCGCAGTTTGGCAACACCAGCCTCGTCGGCGCAACACTCGACTATGCCAATTTGACCAAAGCCACCCTGAACGGCGTCGTCGCAGTCGGGGCCAGCTTCCAGCACGGCACCCTGGACAATGCCAGCGCCCAGATGGGCAATTTTATTCAGGCGGTTTTCGACGATTGCAGCTTAAAGCAGGTCGGGATGGGCGCCAGTACCTACCTGTTTTCGCTCAATGTCAGTTTTCAAAACGAGCTGAACAAGTCGAATTACGTGCAACCCGATCTGGTGCAGGCCTTTGCCCAGGGCGGCGTATCGCTCGACCCCAATGCGGCGATCGAAGTGGAAGTTAAAAATCAACTCTGGCAAATTCTCGACCCTGCCGGCCCCTACCGCCTCATCTGGTCCGACAGCGGTATTCTGGTGTACAACAACAACCCGAGTTTCAGTCCGGCCACCCTGCTGGGCGCTTCGATGCAAAGGGCGGTGTTTTCCACGGCGAGCTTGTCGGGCGCCGACCTGCGCAATGTGCAGGCTTCCTTCGCGGTATTCGACCATGCCGATATCGAAGATGCCGCTTTCAGCGGCGCTAACTTGCTGACTGCCGACTTTACCCAGGCCAATCTGTCGGGCGCCGATTTCAGCAATGCCTTGTTGCTGCAAGCCAAATTCATCGGCTGTATGGCCGGGCCCGGCGGCAACCGCAAAGCCATTTCCTTCGAAAATGCCCTGCTGCAAGGCGTCGATTTCAGCAAGGCGACTTTTGCCGGGGCCCTGCTGACCAGTGCCGTGGTGGCCGGCAACAACGGCGCCCCGCTGCTTTCGCTCGACCTGTCGTACCAAACCGCCCTCAACAACGGCGACCTGACGCAGATCACCCCTTTGTTCAAAAAGGCTGGTTTCGACCTGGGTACCGATCCCAGCGTACAATCGGCCCCGTTCTGGATCATCGACAACAGCGGCAGCAACAACCCGAGCGCCCCGAAACAATACACCGCCGAGCTGGTGGACGGGAGTATCCTGGTGTACGGCAACACCAATACCCCCACTCAAATGCCGCAATCCTACAAGGCGCTGTTCCAAACCTCAAATGCCTCGAAAAACCTGGTATCGGCGTTCGAACATTACAACCTGGTGCTGGCCTTGAATGCGCCCATCACGCAGGGGACGGGCTGGGAACTCACGCCGGGAGATGATGCAACATTCATCCTTAACTACCGCTTCCCGCAAATAAAAATCGTATTGGAAACGAACTGGCTTATGGCTTACGGCTATTCGACCGTGCTGGTTCCCGGGCCTTCCGACACGGCTACCTCCTGGGCTTTCGGCGCTACGATCAACCTGGAAAACGCCCTGAATGCCGTTGCCGTCGGCCCTTCGGGCCTGCCATTCGGGTGGATACAGCAAGGCCTCGTCGATAGCGAATTGTTTTACATCCCGATTCCTCCGGCAAGCTGACCATTCTCGCCGGGCGAATTTATGTCTACATACGTTATGCCGCGATGCGGCAATTGGTCGTATACGGTATCGTCAACCTAATGCCCCTATGTTGGAAATATATCGATGTCCAATTGCCGCATCGCGGCATAACGTATGTAGCAATGGGGATTGTATAATCGAATTTGCGCCGCAGCGCGGCATAAAACAACATTGAAACAACAACATCGGGAAAAAATTACCCCTCCTGTCCGGCAGCATTTTTTTTGAAAAAACCCGCCGTTCGGGCAAAAAGCGAATCGATCAAAAACTTCACCCCGATCACTGCGGCGCCTACCAGGCGCGCTTCCTGCATATCGTTGGTACGGGGAATGAGGTATTGCGTCAGCGCCATCAGCAGGGTCAGCAACACCAGTAATTGCGCAAAAGGCACGCCCAGTTCTTCCGCCGGGTCGGCAGTTTTGAAGCGGCCGTTGCCGAAATAATGGAACACCAAACCCGCCGCGTAGCCCAGCATCAGGGCGCGGCTTTGAGCCGCCATCCAGCCCAATCCCGAGGCATAATTGCCCTCCGAAAACCCGGTGAAAGTAAACGTGACCGTCAGGAGAATAAATGCCCCGCCCATCACCAGCCCGAACGCCAAAAGGCCCGCCTTGCGCAGCAACAAGTCGGCGAACGGTCTGCCTTGCAGGGCAAAAAGCATCCTGATCAGGGCCGTCGCCACGATCAGAATGGCTTCCCACCAGAACAGAAAGACCACCCCTGCGGGCGGCCATTGGAGGAAAAAAATGCCGATGAGCGCCACCAGCAGGGTATAAATCGGCAGCCACCAGGGGCGTGGTGTTTGAAAAACGGGTTTTTCAAATATGTTTGCAGGCATGTTCAATCTTTAAAATTTACAACCCAGACCATGAACGGTTTTCGAATCGCCAGCGCGCTGGCATTTGCCTTGTTGACAAATGTAGGCCTTTACGGCCAGCAAACCACGCCTCCCCGCATCGATGCAATACCCCATCCGATGTTTTGGGAAAACCTGCCCGAGCAGTACTCGTATCAGCGCGGTGTGCTGACCCTGGTCGCGGGCGCCGAAACGGATATGTTTCGCGACCCGAACGTCACGTACAACACCGATAACGCACCCAAACTGTTGTTCCATCCGGACAAGGATTTCATCCTTTCCGCCCGTATCGAACACGCTTTCGACAGCAAGTGGGACGGCGGCGCCATCGTGCTGAAAAGCGACAGCCTCAACTGGATCAAATTCTGTTTTGAACGCGACTACACCGGGGCGCGGCGGGTGGTCAGCGTGGTCACCAAAAATATTTCGGACGATTGCAATTCTATCGAAGTCAAGAGAGACTGGGTGTACTACAAAATTGCGAAGGCAGGAAACGTTATCACCCTTTATTGCTCCGAAAACGGGCAGCGCTGGCTGCTGGTGCGTCATTTTCAATTCGATGCATCATCGGATTTTAGCGTAGGCTTTTTGGCACAATCCCCCACCGGCAAACGTTGTACCGTTCGTTTTTCCGAGATCAAATACGAAGCCCGGGCGATCAAGGATCCCTATCTGGGCGAGTAGGTTTACATTCATTAATTGCGACTCATTGCTATGAAACAAATTCTTTTTGTCCTGCTGACCGGTCTGCTCGCGTTGGCCCAACCCTTGCACGCACAACAGACGGACCCGCAACTTTCCGCGACCATTCTTCACCTCGACAGTCTGTTCTGGTCGGCCTACAACCGCTGCGACGTGGATGAAATGGTCAAGTATTTTACCGACGACGTAGAGTTTTACCACGACAAAGGCGGGCTGACGACCGGGCTTCCCAACTTTGAAAATGCCCTGCGCCAGGGGCTGTGCGGCAATCCCAATTTCCGGCTGCGGCGCGCGGCCGTGCCCGGCACCGTGCAGGTGTTCCCGCTGGGCAATCAGGACGGCATTTACGGCGCTATCCTGACGGGCGAGCATGTGTTTTACATCAGCGAAAACAATCGACCGGAATACCTCGACGGGCATGCGCGCTTCACCCACGTCTGGCTGCTCAAAGACGGTGTCTGGAAAATGGCACGTATCCTGAGTTTCGACCACGGTCCGGCCGTGCGGAAATGAGTTTCGTCGCATCAAGTGGAGCCCACAGGGTTGGTTTGGGGCTCGCGGAGTAGGAACCGCGCTAGATATCTGAACCATCACCATTTGTTTTTCAGACAGGATCGACAGGATTTATTAAAAGAAAATTCATCCTTTGGCAGCACCGCGCCATCCTCCGAGCCCTGTCGATCCTGTCTGAAAAACGACGTTTATTTATTCAATCAGGATCAAAACAAACAGCCGGACAAGATCGCCGGTATCGTTTCTGATCACGGCGAAATACGTCCCTGCACTTTTGCCGGTCAAGTTGAAATCCTGATCGCCGGGTACCAGTCCCTGGAGAAGTACACGCCGGCCGTCGACGCCGATTACTTCAAGACTGGTTGCTTCTTTGGGGACCTTCAGCAAGTGGTAAATCCCTGTACCCGGATTGGGCATTACCGTCATATCGTTTGTCACTATGTCGGTTGCGCCAACAGCCGTTGAATAAATGGCTGTAACCGTATCCCTCAGGGTACAGAGGTTTCTAAACTGAAGGTAGACTACTCCCGTACAAGTCGTAGTGTCGGAATCGATCAAAATGACGTTCAGGGGAGCGGATTCACCGGGAGCCATGCTGAATTGGCCGGAAATTACCGATGCGGGGTATTCATCGATTTTATCTTTCACCTTCACCATACAGTCGGGCGGAGAAAGGTCGATATAGGTTTTCGTCCACCGTATATCGATATTGTTCGCCTCGAGATTGTGGATTGTGGCCGGGATGGACACTTCTGTTTCAGAAGGGTCGGCTGTGCCGATAGTAGGGTTGGCCGGCGTTATTTCAAAAGTGTTTGTTTTGTCTTCCAGGCTGACGGTTGCAGTAGCGGTAGCCGTGCAACCAGCGGGATTGCTCACGGTGACAACATACGTTCCGGGCGTGTCAACCAGCGGGAATTGGCTGTTGCTCATAAAACCGGCAGGGCCGGACCAGGTGTAGCCAAACCCTGTTCCATTTGGACCTGCTCCGATGACGATGGCAGGCAAGGCACAGCTAATGATCCCGCCGGTAGCGGTAGCAGCCGGTACAGGGGCCTGGGCCACCACAACAGTATCGGATGCCGTGCAGTAGTTGTTGCCTGTGGTCGAGCTGATCTCCACGATATAAATACCTGGCTGATTGATGCCGAGTTGCGGGCCGTTACCGAGGATTTGCCCGCTTGTGTTTTTCCAGAGCGTGTTGCCCGGCGGCATGCCAGTAGCGGTCAGCACACCGCTGGCGCCCGGGCACAAGCTGAGATCGCCGGTAATTTGCGCAGTAGGGCTTTGCATGTCGATGGTATGCGAAGCCGTTCCGGTGCAGCCGTTGGCATTTGTAACGGTGACGATGTATTGGCCCAGCTCGGTGACAATGTTATTGGGTGTTCCGACTGGTCCGTTCGACCAGGCCCAATTGGTATACGAGCCGGGTGATTGAACGGCCAGGATGGCGATACCGGAGCACAAAGTGGCCGGCCCCTGAATGGCCGGTGTGGGTGAGGGCAACACCTGTGTGAGGGCGTGGGATGCCGTACCGGTACAGCCATTGAGATCGGTGGTAGTGACGGAGTAAGTCCCGATAGCGGAGATATCAATGGTCGGGTTTTGGGAGCCGGTGGACCAGTTATAGGCGGTAAAGTTACCCGGCACGGTCAAGGTCGCGGTATTGCCTTGACAAATGCCGGACGGGCCGTTGATTATCGGCGAGGTGACCATGAAGGCAGAAACTGCCTGGGAGATCGAGAGGGTACAGCCCGAGTTGTTGGTCACCGTGGCGGTATAGGCGCCCGCCTGGGAGACCGGAATAGTTGTATTGGTGCTGCCGTTTGACCAAAGGACTGACGAAAAATTGCTGCCCTGAACCGTCAGGTTCGTGCTGCTGCCAGGGCAGAAATTCGGGATTCCCGCGATCGAGGCAACCGGTTGCGCGCTCATCAGCGTATAGGAGGCCGTGCCGGTACAGCCATTGGCATCGGTGACAGTGACTGCGTATACACCGGGAGTGCTGGCCGAAATAGTCGGCGTGTTCTGTCCATTTGACCAGGCAACCGAGCCAAAAGGCCCGCCAGAAACACTCAGGATAGCTGGCACACCCGCGCACAAGGGGGTTGCCGTGATAGAAGGCAGTGGCGGTGGTGTGGCCGTGATGTTCGCTCCCGAGGTACCGGTGCAGCCGTTGGCATCGGTGACGGTCACCGAGTAAGCGCCGGCCGGGAGGTTTTGCGGATCCTGAACTGCAGCGCCATTGCTCCAATGGTACACATAGCCAGGTGTGCCGCCAAAGGCAACGAGGTCGATGCTGCCGAGCGGGCTGAAACAGGTGATGTTCTGAACATTACCGATGGAGAGTGCCAATGCCGGCGGTTCGGTGACGCTGAATTGTTGAGTCAGCGTACAACCTGCCCCGTCGAGTACTGTGAGGGTATAATTGCCGGGCGGGAGCCCAGCGGGATCGGGGTTGTTGCCAATACCCGCTTGGGACCAGGAGTAGGTGTACGGTGTTTGCCCGCCAGTGACGGTCGTGTTGATGGCTCCGTTGCTGGCGCCATGACAGGTGACGTTGGCAGCCGTTCCGGCTAATGACAGGGTGGATGTTGTGACCAGCAGCGTACCAATACCCGGTCCGATACATCCATTTCCGTCGACTACCCAGAGAATCTGATATTGCCCGGGTTGGTCCACAGCAAGGATAAAAGGATCATCGTATATGTCTGGCATTTCCGGTTGTTGATTGCCATTCAGGGAGTACACAAGGGAAAATGGGCCTGTACCGTTAAAATTCACGAGAAGATTGGCGTCCTCATTGGGGCAGATCTGCGGCGCCGGTGGAATGAGTTGCGCGTTGGGCGGAGACGTGACGATCACTCTTGCGGTACGTACGACGGAGCGTCCGCAGGCGTCGGTGACGGTGACATTGTAATTGGTTGAAACATTGACAAAAGGCGCGATGGACGAAGTGGTGCTTCCGCCGTAGTTCCACAGGTAGGTGAAGGGGGCTACGCCGCCGACCGGGGTGACGTTCAGGAGGGCTACATTGGAGCCGCAGATGGTTACGGTGTCGGCATTGGCGTCGAAATTGGGCAGGTCGTTGATGTGGAGCGTGATTTCCGGGTTTTGGCAAGAGCAGGGGTTGCTAAGCCGGATGGTAATGGTTTCCTGCCCTTCGGCGACAAGGTCGGCAGGAATATTGACCGGAATCGTGATCTGGTTCAGGTCGGCAGGAATGACCACTGACGAGGGGATGCCCGTGTAATCGGCAGCTTGAGTGGCAGAGCCAAGTATTTGGTAAGAAACCGTCAAGGGTTGGCCGAGGTTGCTGCCAAGCCGGTCGAATACCAGTTTTACATCGCTGCAAGCTTCGTATGCTTCCGTGGCATCGGGTTGGTCATCCACCACCCAATGCACCGTTGCATTGCCGCCCCCGGCAAAGGAGCCGGCTTTGAGAAAAACGGCGGAGTCGAAGATGCCATCGCCTACGTCGCAGATCTTTAATTTGATGTGGTAGGTTTCGCAAGGAATGACATTTGCATACGCGAGCAGTTTTCTGGTAAAACCGTCGTACTGGAGTTCGTTTACAGCGGGGCTGGTTGCCGGTGACTGACCACATAGTGTACCTGAATTCGGAGTATTATTGACATATAGCCCTGAATTACTCAAATGGTTGACGGTATTAATAGTGACATAGGCCCCCGAGCCAAGGGTGGCGATGTTGTCGGCCCCGTCGAAAGGTCCGTTGATCCCCGGTCCGGAGATAAACAGGCCGAACGCGTCGGTGAATTGCGAACCCACGTATTCGCAATACTCCTCCGAGGCAAAAACGTATTGGAAAGTCAGGGGCGTTTGGGTGGGCGTAATGTCGAACTCCAGGTCAGCCAGATCGAAATTGGCAAAACTGCCTGCCAATTGGGCCAAATTGGAATCAGGCGTAGCATAGCCATACCCGCCACTTGTGCCGTCCTGATCATTCGGACCAACGGCCACATTGATATCGCCGGTTGCGAGGATAATACCCGTATCAAATCCGATGCTGGTAAGACCGTTGGAAAACTTGCCGATCTGAGCGCTGTTTCCGTTGAAAGTTACGTTTGAGACGTCGTAACAGCCCCCGCCGATCAACAGATCCTGCACCAGACTTTCGGGCGTGTCGTATTCGATTTGAATGGCGACGCCCTCTATGTTGATCGTATAATCTTCCGCTTCTCCGTACTGGTCGGGAGGAAAACCCAGGGTTACTAAAATAGGGTCGCAGGGGTTGAGGTTGTTGAGCGAGTTAGGGTCTGCCGGGATCATTTTGACCCGCATACGGGTGGAGGCGGATTGCGCGTCGGCAGGAATGTTGATGTAGCCGTTGGTGATGGAAGCAGAGCCGGTTGTCCCGCTGTCGAATACTTGTTCGCCGGGGTCGTCGAAATCCAGGTCTTTGTTGAAGTCAATCCAAACCATCCAGCGTTCGGCAATGGGCGAGGAAACAAAACCGGGCGTGAGTTGAATCAGGTAGTTGCTCCCGGCTACGACATTGGTTGAAAAGCTGGTAAAATCCTGATAGCCATCGGTCCCGCAGCCGGAGGCATGGTTGATGGAATTGAACTGGACGCGCTGGATGTATTCGCGGGTACAGGCGTCTGTAAAAGAGATATCACAGTAGTCATTGTCGATGAGATATACCTGCGGGTAATTCAATATTTGTCCGTAGTTAAAATTACCACATAGCGGTGGCGGGCTTCCCCTTCGCATACCTACCCGCAAGACAGTTGGGCCGGACAATGCCGATAACGGGACGATGATATTTCCCGAAACCGTTGTTGTGGACCCGTAAGTGGTGTTGAAAACCAGTTCGCCCGGGTCTTCAAAGTCGCCGTCGTGATTGAGGTCCAGCCAGATGCTCCAGTATTCAGACTGGGCGGGGCCTGAAAAGCCAGGAGTGAGGACTATCGGGTACACAATACCCTTTTTCAGCAAAGCGGTGTACGCATCGATGATAAAAAAGTCCCCGCAACCCATACTATTTCCCAGGGTTGGCAATGATTGCCCTGCCACACTCACGTTTGCAATCCACTCGGCGTTTGCATTTCCGCAGGGGGCATCGCAGTTTCCGGATATTGTACCGCCGATTTTGGCCCATTGGGTACCCCATTTGTTGTTTGCTCTGGCGTATTGCTGGAGGGTCCACATGGCATTTTCTGCCGGATCGATAACGGTGGCGGAGTAGTCGCCCCAGTTTTGGTTGAATGTCGAAATGCCGCTTTTGTAGGTATAAACGCCATTCATATAGCCGGATGGGTCGGTTGAAGAACGATAGGCATAAGCCGCCGAGGCATATCCGCTGCTGCTGAATTTGTTGAAGCCCACCAGCACGTTGCTGTTTTGATCGACCGCGATGCTAGGCAGGGCATACATCAGGCTGGCCGAACCGGCGTCGATCCGGCCCAATTGGGTCAGGGTATTGGCGGAAACGTTGATTTGGCCCCATTGTATGAGTGCGCGATTGGGTCCGGAGGCCGGAAGAAAAATATTGTGGGCAAACCAGATCGACCCGTTGCGGTAAACGGCGCTGGCCATGCGATGGTCGGGCAAAGTGATGCCCGCCGAGGCGCCGGATTGGGGGCCGGCCGGCCCCGTGCTGCTCCAGGCGTTGTTGACATTGATCAGGGCGCCATTCATATCGAACTGCGGCGCGCTGGAAGGGTTGCCATAGATGCGGGATACCCGGACTTTTCCGCCCGTGGCAGCGCTGTTGACTGAGACCAGGTACAAATCGCCGATTCCGGCGTCGTAAGTGGCTACCGGGCAAAGGTGCCCCATGCCGAACGCCTGGCTGGTCCAGTAATTGAGGGCCGAGCCGGAGTAAAAATCCTGACGTTTCCAGACGTAAGTGATGCTGCTGCCGTTGGCGTAGCCATCCTGATAAAAACAGCTGATGGCAATCCAGTTGTTGCTAAACCCGATTTTAGGCTGCACCATGCTGCTGAAAAAGGAAAAAATAGGCGTAAAAAAGTCCCAGGCGCCGGTGGGGTCGGATGTCAGAGAGTGCATGACACAGAGGTGTTTGACGCCGCTGTAAGTAGCCGTGGCGCATGCGATCCAGCGTTGTTGCGTGGGGTCATAGGCGATGCGCGGGTCGGTGAATCCCGAGATGGTGGTAGCGAAGTAATTGTTGAAGCTTTTGGTGCCGACCAGTTGCCCCGCCTTGTTGTAGATGTAAATGCTGGGATCATTGATGCCGGTGGCGTTGCGGATTGTGACGATGTGGTTGGGCCCAACGGCTCCGGCAATGCCGGCCTTGTCTATCGCTGAGCCGCTCTGATCGGGGCCTTCAAATTGTTGCACGGGGGCCGGCGAAAGGGGTTGTGCAGAGGCTGGAATGGTCAACGTACTCACAATAAGGAGTAGGACCAGCAGGGAAAGATGCTTTTTCATGCTTCATCATGGTTTGGTGTAAAATCCTTTGTAAAGGGGACTATAATGACAATACCCTTGCCTTCTCACAGCGAAGACAAGGGTATTGTGGCATTTTGATGGAGGCCGTTCATATTGCTGGCATTTGGCGGCTCCAAATGTAATAAAAAAATCTGTTATTTCCAATAGTGTTTGTCTATCGGAAGCAATGGTATGTTCGGGTGCCAGCATCAGGCGGGTTTGGATATTCGGCGGGGAGGCCTTTCGGGCTTAAAGGCTCCTGGCAAGGCGGAAACCGAAGCCGTTGCCATGACCGTCGGGAGGGCAGCAGGTGCGAAGCGCTACCCGGCAGAGCCGCGGGTTGCTATACCACGACCCACCGCGTAGGACACGGTCATAGCCCGATGTAGGGCCGGTAGGGTTGGTTTGGGGGCTTGAAGCGTAATAGTCGGAGTCAAACCAATCCATGCACCACTCAAACACGTTGCCGCTCATGTCGTACAAGCCCAATTCATTCGCTTTTTTTTGCCCGACCGGGCGGGTCGTTTGTTGTGCGCCATTGGTATTTCCCGGGTAGGAGTTCGAAATGTACCAACCAACATCTTCCAAAGCGTTGCTCCCTGCAAATTGATAATTTTTGCTTTGTGTACCTCCCCGGGCTGCGAATTCCCATTCAGCCTCGGTGGGCAGGCGGTAGGGCTTTTGCCCGGCCGGCAGCGACCGATTGAGTTTTTTCAGGAATTTCTGCACGGCGTCCCAACTGACCCCTTCTACAGGGCAGTCTTCGCAGCCTGTGTTGTACAGATTCCTCGGGTGGCTGCCCATCACCATCCGCCATTGCTTCTGTGTTACCTCGTATTTGCCGATATAAAAGTCGGACAGGGTGACCTGGTGTACGGGTTTTTCATCGTCGCCGCAGTTTTTTTGCTCGCCGGTACAGCCCATTTCGAAGGTGTCGCCCTCGATAAGGACGAAGTCGTCGGGATCAAAAATCAGCCCGCTGCCCGAAGGAGAAGGGGAAAATGGCTGGCAAATGGCTTCTTCAAAGCGGGGCGGAGGCGGTGCAGAGGGCGGTGCCTGTTGCAGCAGTGGGAAGAGGAAAAGCAGGAAAGTGAGGTAACGGATGGTCATGGGCGCGCTTTTGAGCGTCAGATGGTTAAAGGGACCTGGCAAGGCGAAAGCCGATGTTGCCGTTACGATTACCAGGCTCACGGGTGTAGCGAAGCGCCACCCGGCAGTAATAAGGGTAGTCCATCCACGATCCACCGCGCATGACACGGTAGGAGCCTGACAATGGGCCCGTGGGATTAATTTGGGGACTTGAAACGTAGTCACCATACCAATCGCAGCACCATTCCCATACGTTTCCGCTCATGTCGTATAAGCCCAGTTCATTCGCTGTTTTTTGTCCTACCGGACAGGTCGTTTGTGTTGCGCCATTGATATTTCCTCCGCTATAGTTCGAAATGTACCAACCCACATCGTCCAACGTATTGCTCCCGGCATACTGATAATTTTTGCTTTGTGCACCTCCCCGAGCCGCATATTCCCATTCCGCCTCGGTGGGCAGGCGGTAGGGCTTTTGCCCGGCCGGCAGCGACTGGTTGAGTTTCTGGAGAAACTCCTGCACATCGTCCCAACTAATCCGTTCGACCGGGCAGTCGTCGCAGCCTGTGTTGTACAGTTCCGGCGGGTCGCTACCCATCACCATTCGCCATTGCTTCTGCGTCACTTCGTATTTGCCGATGTAAAAATCGGACAGGGTGACCTGATGTACCGGCTTCTCATTGTCATTGCAATCCTGCTGCTCGCTGGTGCAGCCCATGTTGAAGGTGCCGCCTTTGACGGGGACGAAGTCGGCGGGGCGCAGGCTCCCCCAAGCCTCACCCCCCGGCCCCCTCTCCAAAGGAGAGGGGGTGGGCGCTTTGGAAGTTGCTTCTGGTCGGTGGCGGCCGATTGGGTTGGTATCGAGGTAGATTTGATAAGCTGCCGGGGTATTCTGGCGCACGGCAAGCCCCCAGGCGCGTTCGTCGAGGGCCTGTGCGCGGAATCGGCCCTGGGGGTAGGCTTCGAGGTAGTAGGCGTAGGCCTCGGGGGTGTTTTGGCGTTCGGCGCTGCGCCAGGTGGCTTCGTCGGGGTCGACCGGTGTGGCGGGCGCGGTGTTTTTTTCGTAAAAAAGAAAAGCCGATCCCGGCTCATCGCTGCCGAAACTACCGGCCCGGGGCGTGGGCGTGGCGCCCTGCACGTGGTTGGCAAAGAGTTGGCTGCTGGTGAGGAATCCGTCGCGGGCGGGTGCGTTGCGGAGGCCGTCGAGCAACATGCGGGCGAAATTGGAGCGGTCGGGTGTTTTGTCCTCCTTGTTGTCGGAGGTAAAAAACACACGGGCGGTGTACTGTTCGTAATTGGCCAGGGCTTTCTGGGCGTCGGTGAGTTCGCCGGGGCGTTTGAACTGGCCGTCGGGACGGTTTTTCCAGTCGGGGTCGAAGCGCACGGAGTAGCAGGCGTCGATGGCCACGAGGATGTGGCGGCAGTTGATGCGGTCGATCTTGGGCCGCCAGATTTCGTAAGCGATGCCTTTGGCCCAGGGTTGTGCGGGGTCGGCGTCGGCGGGCAGGAAGTAGCCGTTTTCGTCTTCCGACATGCCGTGTCCGCTGAAAAAGAGGAAAAGTTGGCCGTCGGCGGGGTGGTGGCCGTCGGCGTTGGTGGCGTAAAGGCGGGTGAGTTCGTTGAGTTGGGCGATGACGCGGGCCTGGGTGGGATTGACGAGCACGAGGGTGTCGAAACCGAAACGGTTGTGGAGTTCGGCGGCGATGGCGCGGGCGTTTTTGACGGGGTTTTGGAGGTTGGTGAGGCTGCTGTTCTGGTATTTTTCCACGGCAAAAAACACGGCGAGGTCTTTGCCGGTGCGGGGCGGATGAGGGGCGGGGCGCGTCGCCTGTTGCAGCAGCGGGAAGAAGAAAAGCAGCACGGGGAGCAAACGGACGGTCATAGGCGGAATGCATTGATTTTGTGGGTGGACAAGATAAACAGGATTTTGACATGCCTGCAACTTGCGGCGAGGTGGCATTTTTGAAGAACCTGATCCCTGACTCGAACCGACTTTACCCTATTGAAGCATAAAGTCATTTCAAGCCCCAACCCATAAAAAAAGGGCGAAAACCCGGAAAGATCAATCTGTCATCTTGATCATTTCCCCCGGATTTTCGCCCCGCCCGCGACTTCCGCCGCAAGTGTTTATTCCCAGGCTACCGGCTGGAAGGCCTCGGCTTTCCAACCCGCCATGTTCTCGTAATTCTGCCAGCGCAGGTCCACGATTTCCTGGGCCAGCCGCATGAGGTACTCGGCCTCGCCGGGGTTGGCGCGCAGCAGATCCTTGTAACGGAGTTCGCGGTAAGCGTATTCCGTCAGTGGAATGGTCGGGCGCGGCGAATCGAGCACGAAGGGATTTTTATCCCCCCGGCGCAACATCGGGTTGTAGCGGATCAGCGGCCAGTAGCCCGAGGCCACGGCCAGGTTTTGCTGGTCGAGGCCTTTTTCCATGTCGATACCGTGCGCAATGCAGTGACTGTAAGCCAGAATAAGCGAGGGGCCCGGGTAGGCTTCCGCTTCGCGCATGGCGAGCAACGTCTGCTGCGGGTTGGCGCCCATGGCGATCTGGGCCACGTACACGTTGCCGTAAGAGATGGCCTGCATGGCCAGGTCTTTTTTGCCCACACGTTTGCCCGCCGCGGCAAATTTGGCCGTGGCAGCCGTGGGCGTCGCCTTCGACATCTGGCCGCCGGTGTTGGAATACACCTCGGTGTCGAGCACGAGCACGTTGATGTCCTTGCCGCTGGCCATAGCGTGATCGAGCCCCGAAGAACCAATGTCGTAGGCCCAGCCGTCGCCACCCACCAGCCATACGCTGCGGCGCACGAAGTGTTCGGACATCGAACGCAGGTGCTCGGCGTCGGGGTGTTTGGACTGTTCGAGCAGGCGGTTGAGCCGTTCGACCCGCGCGCGCTGCAAGGCAATGTCCGACTCCGTTTTTTGCGGGGCCGCGAGAATGTCGTCGATGAGTTGCGGATCGATTTCGCCCTTCATACGACGCAGCAATTCACCGGCCATTTCAAGGTGCTTGTCGACCGAAATACGCATGCCCAGACCGAACTCGGCATTGTCTTCAAACAGGGAATTGGACCAGGCCGGCCCCCGTCCTTCGGCGTTTTTGGTCCAGGGCGTGGTGGGCAGGTTGCCGCCGTAAATGGAGGAACAACCCGTCGCATTGGCCACGATCAGGCGGTCGCCGAACAACTGGGTGAGGATGCGGAGGTAGGGCGTTTCGCCGCAACCCGCGCAGGCGCCGGAGAATTCGAACAGCGGCTCGAGAAACTGCGCCCCGCGCACCAGCGAAAAGTCGATCTGGGCGCGGTCGTTGACCGGCAGGGTTTCGAAAAAGCCGATATTGGTTTTGCCCTGGTCCAGCACCGGCGCCTTGGGCGCCATGTTGATGGCTTTTCTGGACTGGTCGGCCGGGTCGAGGGCCGGACAGGCTTCTTCGCAAAGCCGGCAGCCCGTACAATCTTCGAGGTACACCTGCAGGGTGTAGCGCGTTTCGGGAAAACCACGCGCATTGATCGGGGCCGACTGGAAGCCTTGCGGGGCTTGTTCGAGATAATCTTCGTGGTAAAATTTGGAGCGGATCACGCTGTGCGGGCAGACGAAACTGCAGTTGCCGCATTGAATACAAATATCTGGTTCCCAGACGGGTACCTGGTCGGCAATGTTGCGTTTCTCCCATTTCGTCGTGCCACTGGGATACGTTCCGTCGGCCGGAATAGCGCTGACCGGCAACTCGTCGCCGCGGCCGTCCATCATGACCGCCGTCACGTCGCGCACAAAATCAGGGGCGCCCTCGGGCACCACCGACGGGAAGTCGCTTTGGTGACTGCTCAGTGGCTGAACGGGCACCTCGTGCAGGTGGTGCAGGGTGGCGTCCACGGCGAGGAAGTTTTGTTCGACGACGGCCTCGCCTTTTTTGCCGTAGGTCTTTTTAATCGCTTTTTTGATCTCTCCGATGGCTTCTTCCCTCGGCAGCACGCCGGAAAGTGCGAAAAAACACACCTGCATGATGGTATTGATCCGGTTGCCCATGCCCACCTCGCCGGCTACGCGGGAAGCGTCGATCACGAAAAAGCGCAGTTTTTTGTCGCGAATGGCCGTCTGAACGGGTGTCGGCAACTCGGCCCAGATTTCTTCGGGACCGTAAGGACTGTTGAGCAGGAAGGTAGCGCCGGGTTTGGCGTAGCGGAGCATGTCCACTTTTTGCACAAAATTGAATTTGTGGCAAGCCAAGAAATCGGCTTCGCGAACGAGGTAAGGCGCTCGAATGGGATTTTTACCAAAACGCAGGTGCGACACGGTTTGCGAGCCGGATTTTTTGGAATCATACACGAAATAACCCTGCGCTTCCAGGTCGGTATTTTCACCGATAATCTTGATACTGTTCTTGTTAGCGCCCACCGTACCGTCGGCGCCGAGGGCGAAAAACAGGGCCTGCGTCATGGAGTCGTCGTCGAGTTCCAGTTCTTCATAGGGCAAACTGGTGTTCGACACGTCGTCGTGGATGCCGATGGTAAAATGGTTCTTGGGATGTTCTTTTTTCAACTCGTCGAACACGCCGCGCACCATGCCCGGCGTAAATTCCTTGCTCGACAAGCCGTAGCGGCCGCCCACGACGAGCGGTATGGCCTCGATCAAACCCTGGTTGCGGGCCTCCACGAGCGCTGTCACCACGTCCTGGTACAGCGGTTCGCCGCCGGCGCCGGGTTCCTTGCTGCGGTCGAGCACGGCGATCTTGCGCGCCGAAGCGGGCAAGGTGGCAGCGAGATGTTGCAGGGAGAAGGGCCGGAACAGGCGCACCTGCACGACGCCGACTTTTTCCCCCCGGTCATTCAGGTAGCGGCTGGTTTCCTCGGCCGTCTGGGCGCCGGAGCCCATCAGGATGATGACCCGTTCGGCATCGGCAGCGCCGTAGTATTCAAAAAGGCGGTAGGAACGGCCCGTCAAAGCGGCGAATTGATCCATCGCGCCCTGAACGATTTCCGGGGTGCGGGCATAGTAGGGATTGGCCGTCTCGCGCCCCTGGAAATACACATCGGGGTTCTGGGCGGTACCGCGCACCACGGGTCGGTCGGGACTCAACGCCCGCTGCCGGTGGGCGATCACCAGTTTTTCGGGGACCATGGCCCGGATCGTTTCGTCGGGGATCAGGTCGATCTTGTTGACCTCGTGCGAGGTGCGGAACCCGTCGAAAAAGTGGATGAACGGCAGACGCGCCTGCAAGGTGGATGCCTGGGCGATCAGCGCCGAGTCGTGCGCTTCCTGCACCGAGGCCGAGCACAGCATGGCGAAACCCGTCGTGCGGGCGGCCATCACGTCGCTGTGGTCGCCGAAGATCGACAGGGCCTGGGCGGCCAAAGAGCGCGCAGCCACGTGAAACACCGCGCTGGTGAGCTCGCCGGCAATCTTGTACATATTGGGCAACATGAGCATCAGCCCCTGCGAAGCCGTGAAGGTGGTGGTCAGGGCGCCCGTTTGCAAAGCCCCGTGCACCGCGCCGGCAGCGCCGCCTTCGCTCTGCATTTCGATCACTTCGGGCACGTGTCCCCAGATGTTTTTGACCTTTTTGGCCGACCATTCATCGGCCAGTTCGGCCATGGCCGAAGAAGGCGTGATGGGATAGATCGCGCAAACCTCATTGACCCGGTAGGCAACGTACGCAGTCGCTTCATTGCCGTCGATGGTCACTTTTATGGTTGATTTCGACATAGTCGTAAGTATTAATCAAGGAGAAAATGGATAAAAAACAGGCTTTTACTCTTTCACCATTTCAATGGCATGACAGGGGCATTGCTCGTAACAAACCGCGCAACCCGTACAGCGGTCGTAGTCGAAACGGTAGCGGTTGCCTTTGCCGAGTTTGATCACGGCGTCTTCGGGGCAAGCGCCGTAGCAGCCGTCGCATTCGAAGCAATTGCCGCAGGAAAGGCAGCGCTGCGCCTCGTAACGGGCTTCTTTTTCCGTCAGGCCTGAAAGCACTTCGCGGAAATCCTGCACCCGTTCCGTTTCCCCGGCCTGCGGCTGAACGCGTTGGGGCGCCAGGGTTTCGTACCAGATGTGCAGGCGCTCGAAGCCGACGAGCGGGTTTTTTTCAGGTTTTTGGTACGGAATACCGCGCAGATAGCCGTCGATGAAACGGGCTGCTTTTTTACCATGCCCTACGGCCACCGTGACCGTGCGTTCGCTGGGCACCATGTCGCCGCCGGCAAAAACGCCCTCGGCGCCGGTCATCATGTCGAGGCCGACTTTCACGCGGCCATCGGCGTCGAATTCGAGGCCCGGGATATTTTGGAGGAACGAGGTGTCGGTTTCCTGTCCGAGCGCCAGGATCAGGGCGTCGGCTTCGAGGGTTTCGAATTGGCCGGTGCCCCGGGGGCGGCCGTTTTCATCCACTTCCATGACCTCGACGGTGATGGCCGTCTCGTTCATTTCCTTGATGCTGCGCAGCCAGTTGATTTTTACGCCTTCGGCCAGTGCCTCGTCGGCTTCGAAGGCGTGGGCGGGCATGTGCTCGCGGTCGCGGCGATAAATGATGAGCGGTTCGTAGCCCAGGCGTTTGGCCACGCGGGCCGCGTCCATGGCGGTGTTGCCGCCGCCGTAAATGGCCACCCGGCGGCCCAGTTTGGGCGCCTGGCCGGCCTCGGTGTCTTTCAGGAAAGTCAGGGCGTCGAGGATCTGTCCGGCGTCGCGGGAGGGGATGTCGATTTTTTTGGAAATATGCGCGCCGATGGCAATGAACACCGCGTCGAAGCCGCCGGCGGTTTTTTCGGCCATTACATCGGTCACCTTGTGGTGAAGTTTCACCTCGACGCCCATGTCGACGACGCGCTGGATTTCGGCATCGAGCACATTGCGGGGCAGGCGGTAGGGCGGAATGCCGAAGTGCATCATGCCGCCGAGCAGGGGCCCGGCTTCGCGGATTTCGACATGGTGGCCCAGGCGGCGCAAATGATAGGCCGCAGAAATGCCGCTGGGGCCGCCGCCCACGATCAGCACTTTTTTACCCGTAGGCCGGTCGTCGAACCGCACGGCCCAGTGTTCTTCGAGCGCTTTGTCGCCCAGAAAACGCTCCACTGCGTGGATGCTCACCGGGGTATCGACCATGGCGCGGTTGCAGTTGTCTTCGCAGGGGTGGTAGCAAACGCGGCCGTGCACGGCAGGCAGCGGGTTTTCTTCCACGAGTTTTTGCCATGCGCCCTCGTAGTCGCCCGCCTGTGCGAGCGAGAGCCAGGCCTGGATGTTTTCGCCGGCCGGACAAGCGTTGTTGCAAGGCGGAAGCATATCGAGGTAGACGGGAATCTGGGCCCGGAGTGCCCCGGTACCTTCGCCGTGCGATTGCAGATCGGAGGGGCGGGTAAGGTCTTTATATTGATGAGCCATGAGAAAAGGGATCAAAATGATCAAAAAATGCGCGATTTTTTGTCAAAAGCTAAAAAATCAAGGTCGAAAGTCCCGGAATTATAAAGGGTAAATTATGACCGCGCTCACCCGTTTTATTGATCCTCCTCAACCGCCGCCCAAAGTGCCGCGCGGGCAGTCTACCTTTGCCCTGGAATCACAACACCCCTCCGCTTATGCATACCAGCAGTTCAGAAGACGCCCTTTTTTACCTCTTTCTCGCGGCCGCGCTCGGGTCGCTCATCGGCAACCTCAAATGGCGGGGCAACGGCCTCGGCGTGGCTGCCGTTCTGTTTGTCGGGCTGGCCATCGGCGCCGCGCGGCCCGAGGTGCGCATCCCCGACGTGATCAAACTGCTCGGGCTGGCCATATTTGTGTACAGCATCGGGCTGAGTTCGGGGCCGGCCTTTTTCAAGTCCTTCAAAACCCGCGGCGCGACCAACCTGTTGCTGGCCGTCACGGTGCTGAGCCTGTTGTCGGCCATGATCGGCGCCCTGGCTTTCGTATTTCATTTCGACGCCTCGGGCGCGGCCGGATTGCTGGCAGGGATCACCACCAACACCCCCGCCCTGGCCGGCCTGCTCGACGCCATACAGACCCAGCAGGGCGTCGACCACGACGCCATGTCGAACAGCGCCGTGGTGGGCTATTCCATTTCCTACCCGATGGGCGTGCTCGGGCTGATGATCGCGGTGGCCCTCATGCGCCGGCTGCTGCGCGTCGATTTTGCCGCAGAAGCGCAGTCGCTCGGCCGGGAATTTCCGTCGGGGCAGCCCATCGTCAACCAGACGGTGGTCGTCACCGAGCCGGCCGTGCTTGGTCCGACTTTGCGCGCATTGAAGCAGCAGTACGATTTTCAGGTCATTTTCGGCCGTTTGCGCCGCCACGGACACGACGAACTGTGCCACTGGGAAACCGTTTTTCACAAAAACGACCATGTGGTCATCACCGGCGAATCCGACGAGGTGCAACGCGTCTGCGGACTGCTCGGTCGTGCCGACGCGACCGACCTGGCCGACGACCACACGGTGTTCGCCATCCGCCGCATTTTCGTGTCGAACCCCAAAGTGGCCGGCAAAACCATCGCCTCGCTCAACCTCGCCGAACAATACCCTGTGGTGCTCACCCGCATCCGCCACGGCGACGTGGACACCCTCGTGCGTCCCGATACCGTGCTCGAACTCGGCGATCGGGTGCGGGTGCTGGCCGGCGAGGAAGACATGAAAAAACTCACCCGCCTGTTTGGCGACTCCTACGAGCAACTGAGCCACATCGACCTGCTCTCCTTCGGCCTGGGCATGGGCCTGGGCATCCTGCTCGGCTCCGTGGAAATGACGCTGCCCGGCGGCATCCTGTTCAGTCTGGGTTTTGCAGGCGGGCCGCTGGTGGCCGGACTGGTGTTGTCCTACATCCGCCGTTCGGGACCCATACTCTGGACGCTCCCCTACTCCGCCAACCTCACCATGCGCCAGCTCGGGCTGATCCTGATGCTCGCCGCCATCGGCATCAATTCAGGGTCCACCTTTCTGAGCACCATGCTGGGCCCCGTGGGTCCGTTGATGTTTCTGAGCGGCGCCATCGTGTCTATTCTGGGCAGCATCCTGATTCTGTGGGTCGGGTACAAACTGCTGCGTATTCCGTACATCCTGCTGATCGGGATGATCAGCCATCACCCTGCCAACCTCGATTTTGCCAACGACCAGGCCGGCAACAAGATCCCGACCTACGGTTATGCGCTGGTGTATCCCTTGCTGCTGATCGGCAAGATCGTGTTCGTGCAGATGTTGTGGCAGATGTTGAAAGTGGTGTTGTAAAGTGGAGGATTGAAGGCTATACGGTTATCCTTTTGGGTAAAAACTCGGGCGGCGGGCAGCGCCCCGAGGCATCTTTCGAGGCGCTGCTCCTGCCTGACCTGTTTTCTCCACCATTTGCTACAAATCTTTCGGGGCGTTGCCCCTTTACCCTCTTTGTTTAAAATGGTACTTTTGCACTAGCTTGGATTAAAACGCGAAGAGTATCACAACAGCATGAAAAAGAAGCAATTAAAAATAGCTGATTTCAGCCCCTCGCTGTTTTGGGACGTGGACAAGGCCACACTGGATGTGGAGCTACACCGCAGGTTCATTATTGAACGTACGCTCACGCACGGTACATTATCCGATTGGCTTTTAATAAAAAGTTACTACGGCAAAGCCACCATCAAGACAGAAAGTATGCAAATGCGTTATCTGGATAAACAGACGCTGGCATTTTGCTCCGCCTATTTTCACGAACCCTTACAAAATTTCCGATGCTACATACTCAAACAGTCGACCCCCTCACACTGGGACTATTGAAGCGTCTGATGGCAGATGAGGCATTGCAGCAGTTTACATTGGTAGGTGGCACAGCATTAGCGCTGCAAATTGGCCATCGAAAATCCGTTGATCTGGACATGTTTTCCCATGAGGATTTTCGTTCAGAGGATATTCTCCAACATTTGCTGGAAGAGGGCTATGCTGCCAATGTACGATTCAGTCAAAGGCAAACCCTGATCGTGGAAATTGAGGGTATTAAAATTGATTTTATTCGATTTAGATACCCATTTGCGGAGCAGATAATCGTAAATGAAGGTATTCGCCTGGCAAGCATTCTGGACATAGCCTGCATGAAGCTAGACGCAATTACAGGCAGGGGCAGAAAAAAGGATTTTTGCGACCTTTATTATCTGCTTCAATATTTTTCTTTGTCAAATATGATGGAAGCATACAGTAAAATGTTCTCTCATTCCACGCTTTTCCATGTATATAAAAGTCTAACGTGGTTCGAAGATGCTGATCTGGATGCCGACCCAGAGGTTTCTGACAATGAATTCAATTGGGAAAAAGCCCAAAAAGCAATCATTGCAGCAGTTGAAAAATCAATTTAAGTAGCCGCCATCTCAAAAATGCTAACCGGGCCATTAAGAGTATGTTGAAAATTGTATTATCTGCTAATATGAAAAGGATTTTTTAGTCAGACAAGGCGCTTTTTGTCCCGAGTCCTCGGGATAATGGGATTAATTACGGTGAAAAAAAGGAACGAAGTATGACTGAAAAAGACTTTCATATTAGCGATAAATACAATTTTCAACATACTCTAAGGAGGAATTGGTAAAAACTCGGGCGGCGGGCAGAAGATGAAAGCCTTTTATGTTTCAGGCTCGGATGTCTCCCTTCGGTCGAAATTTTACCCCTGAAAGAATTTCGAGCGCAGCGAGAAACCTGATAAAGTACAGGAATAGTTTTTTTCAGCAACCGACGACAGCTGCATTACCATCCAAATTTTAAAAAAATGAAGCGTTTCCATCGTCTCGCACCGTTTTCCATCCTGCTGTTGTTTGTTCAATCCTTTTCAATAGCCCAGCAGCCCAATTACACCTATGCCGATGTCAGCGCCACGGGTATGGCGTTTTCTCCGGACAAACAATGGCTGGCTGTTTGTGTCGACAATTACGACATCGATGTTTTCAACCTGAAAACCCGCAAGCGGGAAGCCCGTTTTCACAGCGGTGACGATTTCTTCTGGAATAGCAAACTGGGGCCTCAATATGTCGCCCGTTACAGGGCCGTATGCGCGTTCAGCCCCGACAACCGTTACCTGCTCGCCCACGGCGCTACCCAAAACGATACAAAAGCGGGACAGTACCTGCTCGACATGCAAACCCGGGAAAAGTACCGCCTCGCCGATGCCGACGCCAGGGTCTACATGGGCTTTTGCGATGCAAGCACCATCTGGTACCTGGACCGCGGTACCAACACGCTCGGCACAGCCCGAATCGCCACCACGAAAGGCAATACGGAGGTCAGCACGACCCCTTTGTGGTCGTTTACCATACCTCCGGCAGGCGGCAGTTTCGAGGTAGAGTTTATTGTCTGGGATTTGCAGATGAAGCGTTTTTTCATCATTACCAGAGTATCAGGCGAGGTGGCGCGACCCATCGGCACGATAAAACCCGGCGATACCGCCCTGACCCCCATGCCGAAGGACGTGATGAAGGCGACCAAAAAATTTGCCGCCACGAGCGCCACACAAAACGCTGTGATGTTCAAAAACTGGAAGCCGGAGCAGTACATCATCATGGACATACACACCTTTGCCTTTGCGCCCGGCAAGCCCTTCCTGCGGTCGAGCGAGTATTCCGTGGGCGATTTCGATACCAATGAACAATGGTGGCGCAGCAGTACCGGGCCGGACAATGCCAACTCCCGCTTTGGCTGCGAGGGCCTGAAAGGCAATTATACCTACAAAGGTTTCACCATCGAAAACGGCGGCTACGACTACCTCATCTCCGACGATCTTTCGCTCATGGCCACGTCCGTGGTGACGGGAAAAGGCCTGCAACTCCTGCGCGTCTACAACCTGAAAGACCCTACCGCCGCTCCACAGGATATGATCGCTCCGCGGAACAAGGACGACGAGGCTTTTCTCCAATTCGTGGATGCCAACAAAGGCAAGTTCGACCAGTTTGTACAGCAGCAACTTCAAAAAGAATACCTCGGCAATGGCTGGGAACTGGTCTCCCGTGAAAAACCCTTTATGCCCCTCGACGAGGGCATGTTCGTACCGGTCGAACCCGGCTACCAGTACCTGCTTTACCGCATCGGACTGGACTATATGTACCGCCAGCAGGGTGGCGAATTCCCCATCGAAGAGCACCCGTTGACCCTGCTTTTGGATGGCCAGTGGACCGACGGCTACAAGTACCAGGAGAAAACGTTTACGGAGAGTTATCTCGGCTTCACGAGCGAAAAATTCTTTCATACCGGCCAGTCGATGACCGGCTGGTTTTCGGTACGGCCCGAGCCCCAGGAGCGTTTGTTGCGCCTCCTGCCGCCCGATGGCATCCGAACCTACGTGCTGCGCAAAAAGACCAACTGGTACGACTCCGGCTCCCACAACTTCGATGAGTACCGCACGGTGCGCGAAAAGGTTGTCGAGTCTTCTTCCTCCTCCGTCTCTTCCAAGAGCGACTGCGCCTCCGGGAAAAGCGAAAGCGAAGACCTGGCCTTTCTGCGGGGCATTCGCGACGTGTTTGTGCAAGACCCGGGGATTGAAACCGTGGTCACAGAGGTCGGTACGGGCCTTATTACGAAGCCTTTCCATGCGCCCGACCACGAGGGTATCGTGCGGGTTGTCGTATTCACCAGCAGTCCCTGCAACGAAATCGTGTTGTACAACACCACGGCCAACACCTTCGAGGCGGCCCACAAGAAAGTGAGCCGCAGCGACGATGTTGCCAAGACCGCGGAATTCAAACAGAACTTGCAGGAAGCCGGCATGTATTACGCGAGCATCAATATAGATAATGCCGCGAATACGGGCACGAAATACCAGGTCACGGTCCGTCGTTCGTCCGGCGGTACAACGGAAGGCGCCAGCTTGATCTGGGTGAATTACGACAAATAGGAATCCGGGAGCACATTCGGCGGGCTGCGTCGTCGGGTGAGAAATGCTGGACTCAGATTTAAAACGGGGCGTTTCAGATTTAAAACGGTGCGTTCCCAATTTAAAACGGCGTGAGCAAGACTTGAATCAGCGCGTTCCCAATTTAAAACGGCGCGAGCAAGACTTGAATCAGCGCGTTCCCAATTTAAAACGGCACGAACAAGACTTGTGACGGCGCATTTTAAATTTGAAACGGTGTGAAAAAGAACTGGAATGGCGCGTTCCAATTCTGGAGCAGTTTGTTTGAAGGACGGGAAGGGTCATTTCAGGTATGGAACACGGAAATTGTAGCGGCAGGGTGTGCTCACTTTGTCAAGAACGCCTCGAAATAGAATTGGAACGGCGCGTTTTAAGTCTGGGATGGGGTGTTTTAAGTCTGGAACGGGGTGTTAAAAAGCCCGAAACGAATGTGCTTTTATTGGACCAGCCTCCCCGAACGGGCCATTGCGAGTGGCCATTTCCAAGGCATAACAGGGGCAGTATTCAGATGCCGGTCGGCGCAAACGAAAAGTTCGCATTGTGGACGGACCCGTCCATTTTTATTATACTTGTCTTTTATTTCAGCAAAACAATTGAACCAACCCTTTGAACATCCTTCTTGGCATGACCAAATATCTGCTTCTCCCGCTATTGCTGGTGATCAATAGCTCCCTTTTTGCCCAAACCAATGTCCGTGCATGGTATGCAGACGGGCAGGTCTGGGTCTTGTGGGAGGCCGCCAGCCCGCTGCCTGAAACCTTTGCCATATATGCCAAACCCGTAGCATTCGGCAATACGTCCGACGCCACGCTTGTCGGGCGATTGTTCAAGGAAGAATACGGCCCTGCGGCCCTGCGCGAACAGGTTGATTCTGTGGCCACCTATCGGATACCGGATGGCAACGGCGGCGCCTACCAGTTGGCCGACAATGAAGCCCTGTTCGTGGCGACGCCTCATCAGGCCGGGGCATTGTATTTTGCAGTGGTTGCCTGGGGAAACACCACAGTCACAGCAGGTTTGAATATTACGCAGTCTGCCGTGCCTTTCCAGTTTGACCCGATCAATGATCCCGTCGAATGCCATTTACAGAAGACCTTCCTCTCGCCGTTTGATCAGGATTACCTCTGTTTTGCCTTTTATATGTGGGCCGACGGACGTCAGAATCAATGGGAAAACCGCCCTGATTTTCCCGTTATGGCCAATGCCGCGAAAAACGGGATGCCCAGTATGTTCCTGATTTCTGCGCCAGTGGATCTGGATACGACGGGCGGTATTGCACTCTCGGTCTGGTTGCACGGCGGGGGCGGCACAGCGCGGCAATCGCTCGCAGGAAGTCGGCTAATCATCCGCCTGAATCCGACACAGGGCATCTTGCTGGCGCACAACGACGACTTTTTCGGGTATTACCTGACCTATTTTTCGGGCATGGACGGCGCTTCCAAACATTTTGGCTGGCGCAAAAACTACGACCCTTTCACTGGCGCCGCCCCGACTGACGTGGATACTATTGTCGATTACACACTCCGCCGCTACCGCTGGATCGACGAGTGGCTGATGCGTAATTTTCCTATTGACCCGGCCCGCATCAACATCAACGGCCACAGCATGGGTTCGCGTGGGACGACGATGATGGCCAAGGCTTTTCCCGACCATTACGCCTCGGCTACAATTTTAAACAACGGCGCGGTGGACAACGACCCGCCCGCACTGTCTGACGTCGTGTATGGCCCGACGGCGTTGAATTTTCCAACTAATTTGACCGATTACGACGGCAACGCTGTGCCTATGACCCACGCAGCAGATTATGTAACCCGGCTCTCAAACCAGCGCGACTTGCCGCTAATGCGCTTTTATCACGGCAAAAACGACAACGACGGCACGCAGACAGGCAATTCGTGGGATGCCATTGTGGTCGAGAATTTTCGTGCCGCCGATTCGCTTGCTTTCGGCGCCCAACTCAACTGGAGCGAGCGGGAGCACGGACCTGACACCGGGCCGAGCTACAACGACCATTGGCTCAACGGCAACCTTCCCACCCAGCAGACTGTCCTGGACGATATTGCGTACGAAGAAGAAACCTTCCGCTCCGACGTGTCGTTCCCGGCGTTTTTTAATCACCGCCTCGATCCGCAAAACAACGACCCCGGGACCGGCATGCTGGGGATCAACAACGGCGACGGCGACAATTGGGGCACCTGGGGCGCTTACCATCGCTGGGAAAATACGCAGGAAAATGCCACGCATTGGCAAACGACCGCCTGGCTCGAATCGGATGCCGTTTTCGTCAACGACAACAGCCCGAACAACTCGCTCCTCGCCGACCTGGCCATCCGCAAGCCCCGGCAATTCCAGCCTGTGACCGGAACAACGGTTTATTGGTGGGTCAGGGATTTCGACACCAATCAAATCTTGCAAAACGGTACGGCGATCGTCCAGCCAGACAACCTGGTAGTGATTCCGCAGGTGGAAGTTTTTAGAAATGATATTCGCAAGGTGCAGATCGGGATTTCAACAGAGCCGTTGGCGGCCCAAGAGCCAGCCAGCCAGTTTGACCTCTCGATTTCGCCCAATCCGTCCGCGGGGGTATCTATCCTGAGGGTTCGCTCGGAAAAAGGAGGGAAGGCCACCTTGCAGCTGTCGGGCATTTCAGGCGTGCTGGTTTCTGCCGAAATACAAATTTACCCGGGAGAGAACCGTATCCGACTGAGTGATTTCGGAGAAATTCCCGCAGGTTTTTATTTCGTTGCATTACAAATTGATCAGCAGCAGAAAGTGCTGCGCTGGGCGAGGATTTAAGCGCCTTTGGCGTTTTCAGTATAGAAATAAAGAGGTAATGAGATCAAAAAGCCATTCCAAAAGAAGATTAACTGCGATCGGCCGAGAACAAATTGCCGGAATTGGAACAGTTGAAAGCCCCCGTGATTTTTAGGCGTTCGAAAAGCGTTTTGCAGAGATTTGGATCGAGTTGGGCCGTGCGGTTTTGGAATCGTCGGTAAGTGAAATGCCGCACTACGGCCGAGTTCCAGAACAGAATCCTTCTTCTCATGGAACTAGGCCGTCAGCCTTCGGACAGTATCGGGCCTGGCAGATGGGCTACCAGTTTCAATCCTTTTTCTCTTGGAACTAGGCCGTCAGGGAATCGTTCCTTTTTCAGAACGTCGATTGGTTGACCAGTTTCAATCCTTCTTCTCATGGAACTAGGCCGTCAGGAATGCTACTTTTGTGCCGTTCGGCGCGAGGTGTCAGGGTTTCAATCCTTCTTCTCATGGAACTAGGCCGTCAGGGCCCCCTGCTGTCGCGGTGGGGGGCCAATCCCGCCCGTTTCAATCCTTCTTCTCATGGAACTAGGCCGTCAGGGCCCCCTGCTGTCGCGGTGGGGGGCCAATCAGGTTTTGTTTGTTTATAGTGTTTGAGTCCGGCGCGATGGTTTCAATCCTTCTTCTCATGGAACTAGGCCGTCAGGGCAGCCGGTAAATCCAGGACTGCTTTGAAACCGGGTGTTTCAATCCTTCTTCTCATGGAACTAGGCCGTCAGGGGCTGCTGCGGAAAAGGATGCGAAGACTACGAACCCAGTTTCAATCCTTCTTCTCATGGAACTAGGCCGTCAGGATCAAAATTCGCGTTTTCGGTTCCGCTTTTTATTTCGTTTCAATCCTTCTTCTCATGGAACTAGGCCGTCAGGCTGACATTCCGACAAGATACCTTACCTCTATATTGCGTTTCAATCCTTCTTCTCATGGAACTAGGCCGTCAGGGTTTTCGCCAACAACCCATGCCGGCGCAACCTCTCGGAGTTTCAATCCTTCTTCTCATGGAACTAGGCCGTCAGGCGACCCGGACGGGCGAAGCGGCAAAAGCCTGCATTGGTTTCAATCCTTCTTCTCATGGAACTAGGCCGTCAGGGCCCGCGCGGTTTCTGCGCTATACCCGACGTTTTGGTTTCAATCCTTCTTCTCATGGAACTAGGCCGTCAGGAAATCCCCATACACCATCAATTTCAACGCTTATACTGTTTCAATCCTTCTTCTCATGGAACTAGGCCGTCAGGGCCCCCTGCTGTCGCGGTGGGGGGCCAATCCCGCCCGTTTCAATCCTTCTTCTCATGGAACTAGGCCGTCAGGTTTTGTTTGTTTATAGTGTTTGAGTCCGGCGCGATGGTTTCAATCCTTCTTCTCATGGAACTAGGCCGTCAGGCTGCAATACGCTGCCGGTTTTTGGCGACAACGTCGCGTTTCAATCCTTCTTCTCATGGAACTAGGCCGTCAGGTTTTCTGCAAATATTCCATTAATGGAAGAACTGGCAGTTTCAATCCTTCTTCTCATGGAACTAGGCCGTCAGGTTGCTGAACTCGCAAAAGAAGTTGTGCCTGTTTTTCAGTTTCAATCCTTCTTCTCATGGAACTAGGCCGTCAGGGCCATCGGCATTGAGCGTCAGCGAATAGAGGCCGAAAGTTTCAATCCTTCTTCTCATGGAACTAGGCCGTCAGGAGGATATGATGCAGTCATGACTGACTTTGTTAGGTGTTGTTTCAATCCTTCTTCTCATGGAACTAGGCCGTCAGGCGCTGGAATTTCTATATTGGATATGTTAGTTTTGTAGTTTCAATCCTTCTTCTCATGGAACTAGGCCGTCAGGAGGTTATGTTTCGTTCCAAGATGCCTCATTCGTTATGTTTCAATCCTTCTTCTCATGGAACTAGGCCGTCAGGACGTACACCAGAAACAGCCCCCTTCCGGTAAGATTCGTTTCAATCCTTCTTCTCATGGAACTAGGCCGTCAGGTACTCCTCGCACTGCCTATTCCCAAGGCATACCCCGGTTTCAATCCTTCTTCTCATGGAACTAGGCCGTCAGGCTTTTCCCCCAACCGCTTCCACGTCCTTAACACGGACGGTTTCAATCCTTCTTCTCATGGAACTAGGCCGTCAGGGAGGTCGTCGCGTTCGGTGCTGGTGAGGCGCGGCGGTAGTTTCAATCCTTCTTCTCATGGAACTAGGCCGTCAGGCCAGCCGGAACATATCTACCTGACGGAAGAAGAGATGTTTCAATCCTTCTTCTCATGGAACTAGGCCGTCAGGTTTTGCTCCTTATCGTTCACAATGGAAATACGGCTAAGTTTCAATCCTTCTTCTCATGGAACTAGGCCGTCAGGCTCCCAGTTATTGAAAGTTTCATGAAAATCTTTCATGTTTCAATCCTTCTTCTCATGGAACTAGGCCGTCAGGAACAGATCAAGAACATGACCCTCCCGCCGGTGCTTGGTTTCAATCCTTCTTCTCATGGAACTAGGCCGTCAGGTGCACATCGAGAAATCGAGGCTGTACGCCGAACGGGGTTTCAATCCTTCTTCTCATGGAACTAGGCCGTCAGGGAAAACTCACACGCAACCCGGAGCCCGTCACCGGAAGTTTCAATCCTTCTTCTCATGGAACTAGGCCGTCAGGCGCGAGAGCAGGAGCCAGCGTAACGAGGCCGATCCTGTTTCAATCCTTCTTCTCATGGAACTAGGCCGTCAGGCATGGGAAGAAAACCCGTGGGTGTGGGTCATCAAGTTGTTTCAATCCTTCTTCTCATGGAACTAGGCCGTCAGGATGGACGGAGAAGGTTACACATGCTTGGGAGTTTTTCGGGTTTCAATCCTTCTTCTCATGGAACTAGGCCGTCAGGAAAATCCCCCGGCGGCCGTTACGACCGCCGGGGGCAAGTTTCAATCCTTCTTCTCATGGAACTAGGCCGTCAGGTGGGGATAGTATCGCATACACAATGAAGTACATTGAGTTTCAATCCTTCTTCTCATGGAACTAGGCCGTCAGGAAATATACACAGGGCGAGAAGTAAAAAAATAATCAGGTTTCAATCCTTCTTCTCATGGAACTAGGCCGTCAGGCTGGTGGTCCGTTACGATCAGCACGGACGGCATGGGTTTCAATCCTTCTTCTCATGGAACTAGGCCGTCAGGCGAGAACATCCTTTTGAGCGGTTTTGATTTGCTGGTGTTTCAATCCTTCTTCTCATGGAACTAGGCCGTCAGGCGGGGGTCTTTCCCCCCGGAGGCTCTTAACCGATTCGGTTTCAATCCTTCTTCTCATGGAACTAGGCCGTCAGGATACCATGCCTTAGTGTGCCCATTCCATCGGCAGTGTTTCAATCCTTCTTCTCATGGAACTAGGCCGTCAGGATGCCGGGTCTTGTGGGTTGATATTTATTACTGTCAGTTTCAATCCTTCTTCTCATGGAACTAGGCCGTCAGGCCGGGCACGCAGCGACGACAATTACGAGCCAATCGAGGTTTCAATCCTTCTTCTCATGGAACTAGGCCGTCAGGCCCGGTGGCGGCCTTCGTTAACCCATTTTTTCACACTTGTTTCAATCCTTCTTCTCATGGAACTAGGCCGTCAGGATCGTCGGGAATGCCCCATGTAAAAGGATGGTTATCGGTTTCAATCCTTCTTCTCATGGAACTAGGCCGTCAGGCGTTCAAAAGAACAGACTTATGCGCGCCTATGTAGTGTTTCAATCCTTCTTCTCATGGAACTAGGCCGTCAGGAAAAAAGACCGCCGGACACCGCGCCAAAAGCATAGAGTTTCAATCCTTCTTCTCATGGAACTAGGCCGTCAGGGCCATCCGCCGGCTTGTCATCCCACCCGCCATTTTTGGTTTCAATCCTTCTTCTCATGGAACTAGGCCGTCAGGCACAAGAAGAACGGCAGGGAATACCGGATCGACCGGTTTCAATCCTTCTTCTCATGGAACTAGGCCGTCAGGTGCTCGCATCCTCGAACGTGCAGCGCAGACTACCGAGTTTCAATCCTTCTTCTCATGGAACTAGGCCGTCAGGCGGTATTCGTATGGGTAGCCGTTTGCCTCCATTTCGTGTTTCAATCCTTCTTCTCATGGAACTAGGCCGTCAGGTTAATATCGGTAGCGCCGGCTTGAACATCTACCAGTTTCAATCCTTCTTCTCATGGAACTAGGCCGTCAGGACTTGGAAATACTCGCTTTTCCCGCCGAGCATCGAAAAGTTTCAATCCTTCTTCTCATGGAACTAGGCCGTCAGGTCAATCTCGGCTGTAGCAGCCGGGGGCAGGCTCATGTTTCAATCCTTCTTCTCATGGAACTAGGCCGTCAGGGAAAAGGGACTTTCAGTTATTTATGAAACGTTTGCGGTTTCAATCCTTCTTCTCATGGAACTAGGCCGTCAGGGTACCACTTGTCGGAGCCGGATTTCACCTCGACGGTTTCAATCCTTCTTCTCATGGAACTAGGCCGTCAGGTCGGCGAGGTTACCCAGTTGACCCGCCAGCGCTCGGCGGTTTCAATCCTTCTTCTCATGGAACTAGGCCGTCAGGCGCTTATACTGGCGCTCAAACCGAAGGGTATTATTGTTTCAATCCTTCTTCTCATGGAACTAGGCCGTCAGGTCTGGCCGGCGGCGCTCTCATTCTTTATTTGATTTTGTTTCAATCCTTCTTCTCATGGAACTAGGCCGTCAGGTGACAGCGCCGGCAACATAAGTAATTGATTTTTTGGGTTTCAATCCTTCTTCTCATGGAACTAGGCCGTCAGGGCCATTTGAAGCCTTTGAAGACTTCGTTGCATGGATGTTTCAATCCTTCTTCTCATGGAACTAGGCCGTCAGGTTTGCAGCCCTTAAAGATTCGATATAGCTTTGAATAGGTTTCAATCCTTCTTCTCATGGAACTAGGCCGTCAGGCATATCTGTTTCAGGCATGACAGAAAGAAGAAAAGGTTTCAATCCTTCTTCTCATGGAACTAGGCCGTCAGGGAGGGAAGTCAGATTCGCCGTTATGTTCGAGAATGGTTTCAATCCTTCTTCTCATGGAACTAGGCCGTCAGGTATTGGATCATCAACGGTGCATAAAAAGTGCTCTGGAGTTTCAATCCTTCTTCTCATGGAACTAGGCCGTCAGGAGGACTTACAGTCAGATTTCAACGAGATGTACATGGAGTTTCAATCCTTCTTCTCATGGAACTAGGCCGTCAGGCTTCCACGCATCGCTCATCCGAACCCCCGTATTCGAGTTTCAATCCTTCTTCTCATGGAACTAGGCCGTCAGGTTGCGATCTGCCCCCTTGCACGCCTCCGCGCCTGATGTTTCAATCCTTCTTCTCATGGAACTAGGCCGTCAGGACGGTTTTGGTGTAGTTGATCGAATCGGGGTTACTAGTTTCAATCCTTCTTCTCATGGAACTAGGCCGTCAGGTCGTGCACGATTGATAGCCTATTTACTTAGTACAATGTTTCAATCCTTCTTCTCATGGAACTAGGCCGTCAGGAGTTTATAGCCTGCTTGGTCCGCTTTCTGCGCTTGTTGTTTCAATCCTTCTTCTCATGGAACTAGGCCGTCAGGATGAATGCCGTGGACCCGGCGCAAAAAGTTAACCCGTTTCAATCCTTCTTCTCATGGAACTAGGCCGTCAGGTTTTTTTACATGGGCTTCAATGATGTTGCCCTGGGGTTTCAATCCTTCTTCTCATGGAACTAGGCCGTCAGGCGTCGCGGCGTTCCTGCTCTTTGGCCGCTTGCTCGAGTGTTTCAATCCTTCTTCTCATGGAACTAGGCCGTCAGGGAGGGTGCCCAAACTGCGGGTTACTTTCTCGAGTAAGTTTCAATCCTTCTTCTCATGGAACTAGGCCGTCAGGAAGGTTTGAGGGCAACCCCTTCCCTGTTCACCTGAAGTTTCAATCCTTCTTCTCATGGAACTAGGCCGTCAGGCCCTTTTTCATCATTCGTTAACCCACAACTCGGAAGTTTCAATCCTTCTTCTCATGGAACTAGGCCGTCAGGGTGCCATTCCAGCGGATGGTTTCGGGGCTCATGACCGTTTCAATCCTTCTTCTCATGGAACTAGGCCGTCAGGATGTAGTGCCAGATCCTGTGCTTGGCACGCGTATGAAGTTTCAATCCTTCTTCTCATGGAACTAGGCCGTCAGGACTGATAATGTTGCCATCCAAATCAGTGAAGCATGGTTTCAATCCTTCTTCTCATGGAACTAGGCCGTCAGGAGTATCGCACTGCGAATCGCATTTTCCAGTACCATGTTTCAATCCTTCTTCTCATGGAACTAGGCCGTCAGGTCTGTGAGCCCGGCAGCCGTCAGGACCTCTCGAGTGTTTCAATCCTTCTTCTCATGGAACTAGGCCGTCAGGGGTTCTTCATGCAGTGCATTTTAGGGTTAATAGCTGTTTCAATCCTTCTTCTCATGGAACTAGGCCGTCAGGTCGGCATCAATCCGCGCCGGGAAATTCGATTTCATGTTTCAATCCTTCTTCTCATGGAACTAGGCCGTCAGGGCCACTTCTTGATTTTGAGCGCATGAATCAAGAGCAGTTTCAATCCTTCTTCTCATGGAACTAGGCCGTCAGGAAGCGGCGCACAGCGGGAAAGCATCAGTCACAAAAAGTTTCAATCCTTCTTCTCATGGAACTAGGCCGTCAGGAATAATAGTTTTTTCATGTCTTGAATAGGTCTTTTTGTTTCAATCCTTCTTCTCATGGAACTAGGCCGTCAGGACGGTCTGCCAGTAGTAAGTGGCAGACCGCAATCGGTTTCAATCCTTCTTCTCATGGAACTAGGCCGTCAGGAATCCATGCGACAATACTTGCATGGAATGCCTGGCGGTTTCAATCCTTCTTCTCATGGAACTAGGCCGTCAGGGAATTCGCCGAATGCCAGGGCGCTGTCGTCGGTGAGTTTCAATCCTTCTTCTCATGGAACTAGGCCGTCAGGCCGATAGAAACCGCTGATTTTTTTCAGACCGGGAAGTTTCAATCCTTCTTCTCATGGAACTAGGCCGTCAGGAGGAATCGGCTAACCCTGCACTGCCTTTCATGCTGCCGTTTCAATCCTTCTTCTCATGGAACTAGGCCGTCAGGGTCGAAACGCGGCCTGGCCGGCCAGATCAAAAAGGAGTTTCAATCCTTCTTCTCATGGAACTAGGCCGTCAGGCCGTATTCTTTCGCAAAAATTTGGAAACCAATGGTTTCGACAACTTTTCACCTCTCTTTATTCTTTGAAAATAGCAGGTCAAGGAACTGATATCTGAGCGCCTTCCAGGTGTTTTGCGGAAACTCAGATCGCTTGTTTTGAACGAATTATCTTGCATTTTTAATCAATCAAAAATAAATTACCTGCCGGAAACATATCTACCGAACGCAAATATTCCGGTAAGTACAATGTTCGCACCTTTTTCTGGCTTTCGTGCCACCCGGATAATAATTTTGACCAATTATTCTCTGAATCCCTCTGGCAGCTTCTTTTACCGCTTCAAGATCCTCCGGACGAATAGCAACCTCATGCAGATAATTCTTGCTCCGAACATACACCAAGTACCCCCGCTGAACCGGCACGCCAAAATTCTGCTCTATCAACCAGGCATAACACAATAACTGGGTAAAATAAGTCTCGTACAACCTCTCCTCCCACTTCGCAAACTTGTAATCGAGCGGGGCCGCCGTGCCGTCGTTCAACAACAACACCTCGTCCACCTCTCCGCGCAAACCCGGATACCCATCCAATGTCAGGTATACGTTCAAATATTTTTCCCGAACGCCTATCCGGCGCCGCAGATATTCCTTGTTCTGTATCGCCTTCGTCTCGTGCATCGTACGCCCTTGCATCACTTTGAAACTCTTTTCCTCGTATTGCGGCACTCGCAATACATACTCGTAGTACGTAAATCGCGGACAATACAGATACTGAATAATATGCGACGGCGTAATGCTGAACATAGCGCTAATTTTCAAAAAAACAGGGCTTTGACCTCATCGGTGATCATTTTTTTGTCAAATGCCTGACCAAGTAAAACCGTTGCCTTCAACTCGGACTTGCTCATCGGGAAAATATAAACCTTATCTGTGCCTGCATCGATTTCCGGTTCGATTTGCAACCCCAGCGTATCCAGTTGTTCACCGTCGAGCGTTCCCAGAAAACAACTGAATTGTACCCGATACAAACCAGCTTGTTTGCAGATTTTGGCCACCCGGTTGCGGGCCCGGTCATTTTGTATATCGTACAATACCCAGGTAATCATATCGCTGGCGATTACATGGTTTCAATTGAAATATCGGCCTGCTCCGCATCTTGTCCGAGCAATTCCTGCGCAAAACGGTGCGCTTCGAGCAACAAGATTGTAGCCCGGGTCCGATTGCGACCGCGATAGCGAATGACTTCGTTTTCGAGATATTCATTGTAATGCTCCATCAACAGTTTTTTGCCTTCCGCGTTAAGCGTATACCCCCCGGTAATGGCATCCGTATGTCCCTGATTGACTTTTTTACCCGAGAAAAGCGTAAAAACCACCTTGTCTGCCCAAGCGCGGTAGGGTTCGATAAAGTCATATACAAGGCTCTTGTGATTGTAATCGTCGCGGTGTAAAAAACCGACGTAGGGGTCGAGCCCGGCCAACATGAGCGACATCTCGACGCGGGCGTACAGCACGCCATAAGCGTAGTTGAGAAATGCATTGAACGCGTCTTTGGCCGGTCGGCTGCTTCGGCCTGCAAATTGCCACGCGGTAGGCAACACAAAACTCATGGTTTCAAAATAAAGACGGCCCGCCGTGCCTTCGAGTCCCTGAATCGTGCCGGCCGTGGCCGGGTCGAGTACAGGATTGTCAAGCGCCTGTATCGCGGCGCGCAGTGCATCGATCCGCGCAATTTTTTCGCCCAGGTAATCATGGTGTTGCACGCGGTGTTTCTTCAGGTCACGGATAAAGCCGGCCTGGTTGTCAAGCTTTTGAGTCAACCACTCCCGCGTCCAGCGCAGGGCACGGGCATCGAGCGAGGCTTCCAGCTGACATTTGCGGATGCGCGTAGTGCTGCCGAGTTTGGCATGCCAGACCCGCCCGAGCGGTTGCCCGTTGTTTTCCAAAAAAACGATATCGATGTTGTTGCGCAAGGCAAGCGCCACGGCATCGGCAGAAAGCGACGTACCGGGCCCCAGCCAGATGCTTTTGACCTTGTGCGCGGCGACGCCCTGCGCCGATCCCCAACTGCCGTCGGGCTGCTTGCGCCGGATGTCGAACATCGCGTCTTTCACATGGAGATAAGCCCCGTATGTATTGAGATGTAACTGCATCGATAATTATGGTATTCGTTCGATGGCGCCGTATCCGCGCGATACGCTTTTGCCCAGTCCAATCCAGTCGGGCAGGATCGCATTGGTCGTAAAGCCGCCGTTGATGCCCGTCATGAGCTGATCCTTAAAACCGGTCAGGCGCACTTCTTCGGGCCGAACAGTGGTCAGAATTCGGGCGTCCGGCGGAAGAAACAATTGGATGCCTTTATAAAAACTGAGGATATTGCCCGTCAGAATACGGGCGAGCATGGACCGTTTTTCATCGGCGTTTTTCTGCTGGTACTCGGCATAATTTCCCTGGTTGAGCGGCATCCAAAGGGTACCAAAACGATAATCGAGCAATCCTTCACTGAGCCCCACCGCAACGTGTTTAAACGCGATATCCCGCTCCATTACCGGATACTCCCGCTCCCCGATCCGCAGCGTCCTGATCTGAAAAAACAACTCGGCTAACAACTGCGCCCCTTCCCGTACCCCCACCAGCACAGGCATACCGCCCAATACCTTGTACTGCACCAGCGGATAGGCATAGCGCAACCGCCCGTCGTCGTAATGGTTGTGCAGCAACGGACTGTGTTCCTGAAAATACTGCCCGAAAAACCCGCGTAACTGCGCCGCAGCGCGTTGAGGAAGGCGGATTTCGGGGAAGGAGATGGTGGAGAGAGGGAGGGTGGTTGTCATAAAATTTGCATTAAAAAATAATACTTGTGTCCTCTTTCGAATCTATTTTAAATCCTCGGTCCAGATCATACCATCTTCGCCAGTCGTGCTCGTATACCAAAAATGCCGCGGGATCAGCCGGTTCGTATTTCTTCCTTGGGAAACGTGTAATGTACTGTAAAAGCTGAGGCTGGTGATTTTTCATCGCCGTTTTGCGCTTGTATGGGTCTTTTATGTTCTGGATATCAAGGAATTTTGTCCAAACTTTTTGCGCAGCACGGCTACAAGGCAGAAAGACATTGTAATGTCGATGATCTACTTCAATGAGTTTAAATTCCTCTTCGATTGTCTCCAGTTGCAATCTTTCCATTGCGCGTATTAATTTTTTAGACACGTCGTGATCATCCGTTATTTTCCGGCGCACAGCGGTCGCATAGTCATTGTTTAGATCGAATAACTGCCCTTCCAGAATCTCATCATCATATTTTTCCAGGACCTCCTGAGTAATCCTTATCAATATCGGGTCATAAATATGTCTATGCTTTCCGAGGTTGAATAACTTGACTACGCCAGTCCCACGTTGTGCATTACGATTGCATCGCCCGGCAGATTGGTTAATGCTGTCGATTGGGGCAAAATCACGGTAAACTACATCAAGATCGATATCTACTCCTGCCTCAACAACCTGCGTCGTTACCACTATTTTTCGCTTACTGCTATTTTTGATTCGCCGAATATTCCAGCGCCTTACAGGAGGCAATAATGAACTGGACAGATAAATTAATTCTGCCTCGGGAAATTCTTTTTCCAAAGCACTGAAAAACCAGCGCGATTGCGCAATTGTGTTGCATATGAGCAAAAAAGACTTGTCTTCATTTTCACGAATATCATCTACGAGTTGCTTTAAAAAATCCTGTGCGTCCATCTTGCCGTAGTTGTTTGATCGCAAAAGTTTTTGATCAAGTTTTATACGAGCAAGCTGACGAAAATAATCCTCTGTTTTTCCGGCAGTCAGTTCTAATACTGCTTCTTTTTCTTTGAACAGGAACGGTTGCGTTGCGGTAACAAACACGAATTTGGTATTGAAATACGCTGCCATTTCTCTGAACACCCTCTCGATGGCCTCGTAATATTTTTGTGGCACGTTTTGTACTTCATCGAGGATAAAAATTGCGTTCGTCATGTTGTGAAACTTCCGCAAAGCGCTATTCCGGTTGGTGAAAATGCTTTCCAGCATTTGCACAAAAGTGGTCACGATAACTTCATGCTCCCAGCCTTCGGTAAGGTATTCCGGCTCTTGTTCTTCTAATCCCCGATCATAGTAAAGTTGATTATAGTTAGACAAGTAATGGTTTTTGGAAAGCCAGCCTTCGTTGATTTCCGGATCAAGTGTTTTCCCGAAAGCCAGGATGTCATCCAAAATAGCGGCATTTTGGTCAATAATAGAGGTAAAAGGAAGACAATACACAATACGGGGTCTTTTCCCCCCGGTCTGTTTGACATATTCATTTTGCAAAATCACCGCCACATTGTAGGCCGTGAAGGTTTTACCCATACCGGTGGGCAGAGTGATGGAGAAAAAATGCTTCTCTGCGTTGGCCAGACAATTTCGGGCAACCAACTGGTAGGCCTCTTCCCGTTGTTCATTCAATTTACTGCCAGACTTCCCCGCGAATACTTTACCCTTGAATTCGTCGATCAACCACCTGGGTAGTATTCCGTTTTCGCGAATAAATTCACTTTTCGAAACATAATTGCGCAATTTAACATCAGCCTTGTCTGCTGAAAGCAGGAGTGAAAAGAGGAAATGTTGCAGAAAAAAATAACGAATGTCTTTTTTGTCTTCAAACGCCATTTCTTCTTCATCAATCCGATCCCTATTTGTAACCAGATTTTTGATGCCAATCCAGTCTTCCCGCTCTACATGGAAGCCTTGTGGTTCCAGAATTTTTTGATAAAGGTCAAAGTCGATTTTGGCAATCTGTTTTTCTAATAAGGGCAGGTGCTCCTCTTCTAAATAAATCTGGGGATTGGCTTTTTTGTCATTCCAAAAATTACTGAGGTTGCCATGATGCTTCAGGATGATTTTTAACAAGATGAAGCGCAGCATAATGTCCTCGTGTTGAAACGCGGCAAGTACAAAGTAGGCCCCTTGTTTGGCATGATCGCCGAGGCGCATGTTATTCCAGTATTCACGGGCAACTTCCGGATATTTAAACATCTGGAAATGGTCGAGATACGGCTTCATTTTATCGGCGAACCGTTTTATCTCATCCCATGAATGATCCCCTGGTCGGGGTTCTTTCAATTCCTTTCTAATTGCTTCGACAATTTTGTAAGCAAAATAGTCAGCCGCCTTGCCAAAATCGTGGAAGTAGACCAACAAATGCCGCATTTTTTCGAGCAGATTACAGTCGAAAAACTTATCTTCAGCAATGTATTTATAAGACAATTGGAGCCGAGAGGCCTCGTCGCATCCTTCGAGGTGTTTCGCCAAAGTCCGATCAGGGTGCGAAATCAGTTCAAAAGAGGACGACGTTGCTTCCATTAATAGAATAGTATTGGGTTACTTGGGCGATAATTGGTCTTCCGTTACGCTCCAGTAAAATATCATCTCTCTCGGTCACATTTCGTTCGACGTCCATTTCAATGGCAAACATGCTCTGTTCTACAATGGCGAATTCCATTTCTGGGTGTTCAAACATCCTGTTGTCGAAGGCTAAAAACTGAGACTTGGGGATAACTGAATGTATCGGAACCGGTGTTTTATCGCTTTGAAGAATGGCCTCAAACTCACCCAAAAAACAAAAATTAGATAACAGACCTGCCAAACCCAAAGTCGGGGTGTAGACACTTTGATGACTTTCAAGATTAGACTTCAATCTTTCGTATAAATTCGTATCACTCAGGTGAATATAAAGCCTGTATTTGGGGCGATATACGAACTCCATAAGCGTTGGTTTGGGCGAATCACCATGCTTACGTGGGCCAGGTTGTGCCCGAAGGTTTATGCCCATGCGTCGCATCAAAGCATTATTGCCCTCCTCCCCGGCATCAGAAAACCGGGTCTCGAGCGATATCGAGCCTCGCAAAGACAATCCAACCAAACAAGCTTTGTCCGCAAAATGCCGCAAATAGGCATTGTCAAATTTTTCCAACCCGATGATTGCGCCAATGTAGCCGTAAACAGTAGGCTTGGTTGGTATCAGGTAAGAAACGGCCGAAGTTGTGGCGTATATCTTTTTGAAGTGCGCATAGTCGCCCCAGATGTCGAAAACTAAAATTTTCATAATGGGACGACTTGGCTATTTTACAGGAATCGGTTCTGTCAGTTTCAGGCGCTCATCAACTTGCACCTTGATCGCTATAATTTTGTCGTCGTGTTTTTTCAATGCTTCATTCAATGCCTTGGTGTCGATTGTAAAATCCTCCACATCTTCCAACGCATCCGTTTTTTTGCCTTCCCCGGCGACAATTCGCAGCCGCTCGCAGAGGTCGCCTATGAAAAAGCCATCTTTGTAATCGATTTTGACTAAAAGTCGCGGCATGTGGCCTTTTTTTGAGCGCGTAAGCAAATCTTTTGTGCCATTCCACAGCGCTTCCGTCATTTCTGCAATGTCATTTTCAGTCGTACCGACATGTTTGGCTGCGTTTTCATTGACCACCCCGTGAAAGGCTATCATGCCATAAGTAATGTTATATTCTTCGCGGAAGGTTTTTTGCGTAGCGCCTTCTGTTGTAGCAAACGCGCCGGTTCCTTTGATGAAATTTTCCTGAACGCGGTTCAGAGAATAGCCCATCGAAAATTGTACAGGGCCCGTGTAGTGAAAAACTTTGCCCTTTTTTCCGCCTTTAGGCTTTTTGTTTTTACCTTTTTCTTCGGGCTCATCGTTCTCCTCTCCATCTCCCCCTCCGCTACCTCCTTTATCCGCAGGTGCAGAAACACCGCCAAATAACCGGACGTCGATAAATTTTTGACAAAAATCCTCCTTTCCTTCATACGATTCAGAACGGGCGGCGCCGGTTACCGGTTTCCCATCGATATCCCGGATAAAAATATCACCCTTGGGGCCGCCATCATAACCTTTATTCATAAGGTAATCCCGGATGGTTCGTTTCAGGCGCACGTCAGTTACAAGGCAACGGCCGGATTCTTCATCGATGCGGGGCCGGTTGGCGTCAAGCGGATCGCCATTGGGATTGCAGCGTTTTACGTCGTAGAGGAAAAGAATTTCACTGCGATTTTTTAACTGATTCATATTCAATGACATTTTAGAGTTATAAAATCAATTTTATTCTTCATTTTTTTCAGCAGATTTTTTGGCTTTGTCTGAGGTTTGGCGTCCTCTAAACTCTTTTTCCATGACCAAGCCGAGTGAAAAAGCGTAGGAAATTTCAGTTTTTGTAATGTTATCACTATTCCCTTGCGCCAACTGCTCTCCAGCTTCAGCCAGCATTTTATTAAATGCGGGATAATAGAAAGTGGGTTTTATATCCTTTGCGTATTCGTCAGCTTTTTTCCGCAATTTGTGAAATATTTCCCCCATTCCTTTATAATCAACATAAAGATTTAACAGGTTTTTCATAAATGGCTTGTTGTCGTATTTCTGATCTTGATGGTTGAGCAGTTTCTCGGTAGCACAACCAAGGTAAAAAGCTGCCTTTTTCAGGTGATGATCAAAAAAACGGGGATGTTGATCAACAAATTCAATAGCCGTAAATGCGAGTTCTTTTTTAGGTCCTTCCTGTTCCATATCTCCAAAAAGTTGAAGGGTTTGAAATAATTGATGAATACAAAAAGATTGCTTCACATAATCCTGAAAAGCATAAGGATTATTGGTAGCATTCTTAAAGGCTGAAACGATTTTATTCATAAAAGCCTTTAATACTTGTTGCTCGTCAATCTTGTTTTTATAAAAAACGGCTTCGACTATTTTGAAAAAGAAAGGCTCAATGAGCGTTTCCTTCTCTCTCTTAATCGAGAAGTAGTCCTTGATGTATAAAAAATTTGGCGTAAAATATTTAATGGAATTCTCTCGACCTTTTTTAAACTGCTTTTGAGTGATAGGTTGATAGAATTCTGTAACGGCTCTTTTGACTTCGCGTATGATCCTAAATCGGGAAGGCAGTACATCAGAAACGTGTAACTTAATTACAAACTGGGCTTGTTTTTCTTCGTAAAAGAAAATATCGTAATATACACTGTTATTACCCAATTCAGGATCGTTAATAATTGTATTAAAAATGGCTTCAGTATTGAAAATGGCTTGAAGCAACGGATCAAAACCAGGGGCTTCTGTGATACTGTTTGCAAACCTTCTAACAAGGTTCTTCTGGCGCACCTGATCTTTGGACAAAGCAACGAAATGCGGCAAGACTAAAAACTTGAGTCCGGCAAATCTGAATGACATTTTGTTATCCAGCGCCCGCATGGTGCCTTCCAGGATTTTTACAGCTTCGGGCGAAACCGGAAACATTTTGTAAGAGTCTCGAGCATCAAATCCATTTCTTGAAAATGAGATATCATTAACGGTAAACCCGAGCGTATCTACCCTCCCCCATACCTCCGGAACATTCTGGCGATATGTTACCGCACAGGTTTTATTCAGTCCGGTATAAGGCTCCCCTTTCCCATCCTGAAAGTACTTGTCATAACTCCGACTTTCAAAGTAATCACGAATAGTCGGAATCTCTCCCAACCACTGATCATCAATTTTTATGGTAAACAAGTAATTTTTTTTCTGGGGAAGATTTGCCTGAACAAAATTTACGAACCCCGCCGTCAATGATTGCAGAAATTCTGTTGAGTCAAACAATTGGTTATACAAACCCGGACTGCTGTCCAGGCATCTTTTCAATTTATTCAGAAATTTTTCACACGCTTCTTCTAATTTAACTTTCCCAGTTTTGGGGTTCACCTTTTCATCATCTCTGTATAAATGGAGTGTCGGGACCAAACTGGTAGAATTAGCGCTTGCCAATTCCCGGAATAAGTATTTGGGTACCAAAGCCGTTTTGTAAGTTTCGATTGTCAATCTCGAAAACTTTCTGCTGTAAACCTCGGCAACTAAAACAATGTTATCTTCGGTGTTAGAAGGGTAAGGCTCTGCCGCAGGTTCAAAATATGGAGCCATATCTTCCACATCCTGAAGGTGGAGCCCGAATTGGTACATGGTTCTAATCATCTGGATTCTATGTTTGGTACAAATTTAACGCCCCTGGTGTGCATTTTTTTTTCACACCAGTATATTTTTATTATAAAATTTTCCAAACACACCCTTTCAATCTTAACACACAAGATTTACGACAGCCCACGGGTGCCCACCACGAGGTAGGAGGCACTGAACTTCAGGGTTCATCCTCCTTTGTTTTTTACTCCCTCTTTTTTTATTTCAAATCAAAGCACTCTACTCCATACATCTTGCGCTTGTTGCAGACTTCGCAGTAGGTTTTCAAATCATAGTCGGGCGTACCACATGAAGAGCAATGTAAGAGAGAAAAAACCTACCATCAGACTTGAATGGAGCATTCTTTGTCTTCTAAATAATACTGTTCTAACTTATTTTTGTCTCTCACGAGTCCTTGTCGAGAAAACCTCACCCATTCAGCACGGACTCCTGTCGATGCCGAAGCACAAACACCCTTTCGCCCGGCTCCAGCAACTAAATGACATCTTCCAGACCCGTACTTCCGCCCGGGCCGTCGTCAAAGCCGAGGCCCTGGCCGACGAACTCGGTATCAGCCTGCGCCAGCTGCGTACCGACATGGATGACCTTAAAAAACGGGGCGCTCCGCTCGAATACGACCCCGTGCTCAAAGGCTGGCGCTATCGGCCCGGCAATTTTTTTACCATTGTCGACAACATCCCGCTCACTGGCGAAGACCTGGCCGCCCTTCGCATCGCCGTGGAAACCCTGGCCAAGGTGAACCGCCTCAAAGGCTTCGAACAACTGCCCGCCGTATTTGCCAAAATACACCGCGCCGCCAAAAAATGGGCGGGTGGCGCCCCGGCAGTCGGCCATGCCGTGTATTTCGACCCCTTGCCGCGCTACGATGGCGGCAAACACCTGCCCTTTTTCCTTGAAGCCATTGAAGCCAGTCGGCGTACGGAGTTCCAGTATCGCGGTTTTCATGCCCCGGCCGCCAAAACCGTGGTGTTCGACCCCTGGTTTTTGCGACACTACGACCGGCGTTGGTATGTGGGCGGTTTCTCCCATGATCCCGATGAATTATTCGTCCGGGTTTTCCCCCTCGAACGGATCGTAGGAGATCCTCAGTCTGTGGGCTATTTCCACAACAAACCGCCCGATTTCGACGCAGTTTCGTACTGGCAGCATATCTATGGCATAACTGTCCCGCGCGACGGTCAGGTAGAGCGCATTGTACTCGAATTTTCGGCCATTCAGGGCAAATATTTTCTGAGCAGCCCGTTTGTGGAGCCTTACGAGGTCATTTCATCCGACGATCAAACCCTCACCATCGGCCTCAACCTGATCGTGAATATCGACCTGATACGCAAACTGGCGTCTTTCGGCGGGAATGTCCGCGTCTTGGAGCCGGCCAGCCTTGCAGAGGAGATGCGCAGATTTTTTCTGGAAGCCCTGGCACGACAAGGCTAACCCACCCAACCCTACCTTTACCCCTAAAAAAAACCGTCCATGCCTTCCTGTTCGCCCTTCCTTTCCCTCCTCCTCGCCCTTTCCCTCGCCGCCACCGCCGGCGCGCAACCCGGCCCTTGCATCACCACCGGCCCCAACCTCATCGTCAACGGGGACTTCGAGCAGGGGTATTACGCCTTTACCTCCGATTTCGGGCGCGGCCTCAACAACGCCACCCTGGGCAACTGCGACACGCAGGGCTGGATTCTGGTGACCCAGGTCGAGCCGCATGTCACCAGCGTGGCTTGTAAAATATATCCGTTTTACCTGTCGGGACAATACGGCAGTCCGAACACCCCCACCAGCCCCGACCCCAACGACGAGAGCAATACCTCGGTGGTCACAAATATGTTGTGCGAGTTCCCCCTGCCCGACCACACCACCGGCAACGGCTTTTTCCTGACCATCGACCCCGACGCCATCCCGGGCCGGGCCTACTGGAAACAGACGATCGAGGTGTGCCCGCAGACCAATTACGTGTTCTCCGTGTGGGTGCGCAACGTGTCGCCGGGCTGCGGCCTGCCTGCGCCGTTTTTCCACTTCGAAGTGGGCGGGGTACCGATCAATCCGCCTACCAGCTACCCCGCCTGCGAATGGGTCAATACCTCGGCGCACTGGCAGTCGGGCAACCTGAGCGGCCCCGTGCAAATCCAGCTGATCAACGACCAGCCGGGCTGTATCGCCAACGACGTGGCGATCGACGACGTGTTTTTCGGCATCTGCAACGGGGCAATCCTCAACAGCACACCCGTGTTCGAGTTTTGCGGCGACAGTCTGGGCGCCGACGCGGTATTGTCGGGCAGTTCGTACGGCTTCGTGAATCCGCAGTTCCAGTGGCAAAAATTCAACCCGCAAACGAGTTCCTGGAACGATCTCGCCGGGGCGACCGACAGCATGCTGGTATTCCCCGATGCCACCGCCGCCGACGCAGGCACCTATCGCTTTATTTCCTGGCCGGGCGGCATCCCGCTGGCCGACGCCTGTTCCTTCGCTATCAGCCCGTACAGCCGTATCCTCGCACATCCGGAGTACGACCAGGCACTGGAAATAGATATCTGCCTCGGAGAATCCTACGCGGGCTACTCGGAAAGTGGCTTCTACCTCGATACCTTCCAGACCCTCTACGGTTGCGACAGTATCCGCCAACTCACGCTGAACGTACGACTCCCCTATTATACCTACTCCTGGATTACGGTGTGCCCCGGCGGCCAGTACAATTTCAACGGCACGATCCTGACCGAATCGGGTTATTATTTGGACTCGCTGTACACGGTGTACGGCTGCGACAGCCTGTTTTACCTCGAACTGGAGATTCCGCCGGCGGCATTCCTCGGCCCGGATACGACCCTTTGCACGGCCGATTCGTACAGCCTGCGCGGTCCTTCCCCGCAGACCCAGTGGTCGGACGGCAGCACGGGGCCGGAATTGACCGTGACGGAAAGCGGGACCTACTCGGCCAGTTTCACCGATCCGGGCGGCTGCACGGTGCGCGATACGATCGGGGTGCTTTTCCGGCCCAGGGCGTATGTGCCCAACGCGTTCAGTCCCAACGACGACGGCACGAACGATACCTTTTTGCCCGATTTCTCCGCGATCGACCTGTCCCGCTACCGTTTGCAAATCTTCGACCGCTGGGGCGATGCCCTGTTTCTTTCCGACGACATCAACCGCGGTTGGGACGGGACGAGTCGGGGCAAGGAATGTCTGCCGGCTGTGTACCTGTACCTGATCGAAGCGGTGACCGCAACCTGCGGGAAGACGGTGTGGAAAGGGGATGTGTTGCTGGTGCGGTAAGTTGCGTCCCGTAGGGTTCATACCGATCCGGCGTTGACAAACAATGCGGTATTTTTGCCCCTGATTTGGCTCTCCTCCCTATCGACCCTTTTCAAAATCCAGTCTCTAACAAACTGATTTACAATATTTTTTACAACACCTCGCATTATTTATGAAACCAACCCTTTTCATTTTCGCCCTGACCGTACTGCTATTTTCTGCCTGCCAACATCAGCAACCCGATGCCTGGGCACGCTTCACTCAATGTGAAAGCACGGCCTGCACCGAAGAGGCGATCGCGGTGAAAGACGCATTTTTGAAAAACCCCAAAGAGATGCTGACGAAGTTCAACGCGACCTACCAGAAGGGCGAGGATCACGTCATCGGCTGGTTGTATTTGCTGCGCGACAGTGTGTTGTTGCAGGAAAAATACGGCAGCATCGAAACGCGCACGGCCATGCAACAGGCGATCGTAGCGGCCGCCAAACCTTTTGAAAAGGATGCCCAATTGGGTGAAATGGCCCAGTCGGTCTTGCAGGAAATCGGCGGCGCGGCCATTGCCGCCGGGGCGGAAGGCCTTGCGGAGGATGAAGATGATGCAGAAGAATTCCTGCCCCTGACAGGCACCTACGCCTACGAATTGCCCAACAACGCGGGTACGGGAGAAGCGAGGGTCAGTTTTGCCGGCGCCGAAACCATCCATTTCGCACTCTCTGTGGTGGCAGGCCCGCCGGCGTACAACCAGGGCGAAATGGAGGGCGTAGCCAAACTGACGGGCATCAATACCTACGAATACCAGACCAGCGAATACGGAGGCTCCTGCCGCCTGCAATTCGTGTTCGGCAAGGAAACCCTCAATATCAAAACCCTGGAAGGCGACGACGCCAGCTGCGGTTTCGGCCACAACGTGCGCGCCGACGGGACCTACGCCCAGCTGTCGCACACAGATGCTTTCGTCAGCGGCCCGGATGCCCAAACAGACCTGATGATCCAGGGAGAATGGGTGTCGGCCAGCGACCCGAAATCGAGCCTGAACATAAAAAACGGGATGTACACGGAGTCGTACGAGGGCAAAACCATGACCCAACTGCCCTACCAGTTTTTCCCGAAATGCCCGGCCGACTGCAACCCCGTCGCCCCGTCGCCCTGCATTTCCGTGATCGGTCAGGATATCATTTGCTACACGCTCGTCAAAGTCGACAAACAAAACCTCGAACTCTCTATGATCGGCGGACGGGGCAATACTCTGATTTTTAAACGGCGATAAAACATGGTTTTTCGTGTAGCCACCCTCGACGACATCCCCCAGATACAGGTCGTCCGCAACGCTGTGCGGGAAAACCGCCTTTCCGACCCAGGACTGGTGACCGACGCCGACTGCGCCGATTTCCTCACGCGCCGGGGCAAGGGCTGGGTTTGTATCATCGAAAACACAGTGGCGGGTTTTGCCATCGTCGATATGCAGGAACACAACATCTGGGCCCTGTTCGTTCACCCCGACCATGAAGCCCTTGGCATCGGCAAACAATTGCACCGGCTGATGCTCGATTGGTATTTTACCCAAACCAGTGAGCCAGTCTGGCTCGGCACCGCACCCGGCACCCGGGCGGAAGAATTTTATCAACGGCAGGGGTGGCAACGCACAGGAGTGGTAAATAAAGGAGAGGTAAAATTCGAAATGCACCGCGAAAACTGGCCCCTCCCATAAACCTTATCAACCTCATCAACCTTATCAACCTCATCAACCCCCAAAACAACAGGAGCCTCCCCGAACCCGGGAAGACTCCTGTATTGTTTTCATAGATGTGTTATTCAAATGGCTGGGTCAGAGATTCACGCGGAACGCGCCGGCGGCTTCGGTTTTGACGAATGCGATGGGCGCTTCGCTGCCGACTTGCAGGGTGTAGGTGCCCGAGGGCAAATCGGCTACGTCGAGCGACCAGTCGGCGGTTTTGGAGGAAAATTCTTTTTGCAAAATAACATGGTTGGCGGCATCGATCACCTGGACAGCCAGGTGTTTGACCGGCAGTTCGTCGGTGATGATCAGGATGCGTTTCTGGGTGATGACGACATCGATGTCAGATGCGGCAACCGGAGTATTATGTGCAAACGCTGCAAAAGCAAGCGTCAGGGTAAGCAGAAAGGAAAAGATCGTTTTCATATCGAAAGTGTAGCAGTTGCAATTTTAATGATCCAATAGACAGCACCCTAACAAGAGAGGTTGCAGGAAAGTGCCGGAAAACTGTGAATTGCGGTTTATTCCCGATTTTGGGCGGAAATTTTCCGACCAACAACATTCCCGCCATGTCCATCTCTCGCCTCCTGTTGTTTTTCCTTTGCCTCTCCGCCGCTGCCCTGCGCGCGCAAAACGCCGATTCCATTTACATCCGCGACCATTATTACAAGCGGGAAATCATGATTCCGATGCGCGACGGGGTGCAGCTGTTCACGTCCGTGTACCTTCCAAAAGACCAGACGCGCCAGTACCCCATTGTGTTACGCCGGACGCCATATTCCTGTGCGCCTTACGGGGTGGAGGCTTTTACCGACCGCCTGCAAAACATGGGCATGGTGCGTTCGGGCTATATTTTCGTGATTCAGGACGTGCGCGGGCGCTACATGAGCGAGGGCGAATACATGGACATTCGTCCCTTCAACCCCGACAAACGCTCCAACCGCGACGTGGACGAGGCCAGCGACACCTACGACACCGTCGACTGGCTGGTCAAAAACCTGCCCAACAACAACGGCCGCGTGGGCGTGTGGGGCATTTCCTATCCCGGTTTTTACGCGACCATGTGCATCCTGGCCGGGCATCCGGCGATCAAGGCCGTGTCGCCGCAGGCGCCGGTGACCAACTGGTTCGTGGGGGATGATTTCCACCACAACGGCGCCTTTATGCTGATGGACGCCTTTTCGTTTTATTCCGGCTTTGGCAAACCCCGCATGGCCCCGACCATGGACGGCTCGCCGGGCTTTTCCGACTGGAAAACACCCGACAATTACGCCTTTTACCTGCGGACGGGCGCTTTGCGCAATTACACCGAAAAACTGGGCATGAAAAACATCCCGTTCTGGAACGACCTCATGACGCACCCCGACTACGACGCCTGGTGGAAAGCCCGCGACCCGCGCCAGTACCTGAAAAACATCCAGCCGGCCGTGCTCACCGTCGGCGGATTGTTCGACGCGGAAGATTGCTGGGGCGCCTGGAATCTGTACAAAGGCATTGAAAATCAGAACCCTGTCGCCGCGAGCAACCGGCTGGTGATGGGCCCCTGGGTACATGGCGGCTGGGCGCGCACGGAAGGCGACCGACTGGGCAATGTGGTTTTTGGTCAAAAAACATCAGCATTTTACCAGGAAAACATCGAGCTGCCTTTTTTTGAATATTACCTGAAAGACAAGGGCAAAATGGCTTTACCGGAGGCCAGCATCTTCCTCACGGGCGCCAACCGCTGGGCGCAATACGACCACTGGCCACCCTACCAGGCCGAGCCTGCGTACTACTTTTTTCACGCCGACAACAGCCTGTCTGCCACCCGCGAGCAAGGCCCCGAAGCCTGGCTCGAATACATCAGCGACCCCGCTCACCCCGTGCCGTACACCGAAGACGTGCATCTGCACCGCACTCGCGAGTACATGTGCGACGACCAGCGTTTTGCTGCGCGGCGCCCCGACGTGTTGAGTTTTCAGACGGCGACGCTCGACAATGAAATGGTCCTGACCGGCCCCGTCACCGTCGACCTGTGGGTCAGCACTACGGGGACGGACGCGGATTTTGTGGTCAAACTGATCGATGTGTTTCCCGACACGATGCAAGGCCAGGAAAACGGCGTGCCGCTCGGCGGCTACCAGATGCTGGTGCGCGGCGAAATATTCCGCGGGCGCTACCGCAACGGCTTTGACAAACCCGAAGCGTTCACGCCCGATACGCCCACCCGCGTCAAATTTGAACTACCCGACGTCGCGCACGTCCTTTTGCCGGGACACCGGCTGATGGTGCAGGTGCAAAGCAGCTGGTTCCCGCTGGCCGACCGCAACCCGCAGCAATTCGTCAACATCTACGAGGCCGGCGACGCAGATTTCAAAAAAGCGACACACCGGATTTATTGTTCAAAAGAACACCCTTCCCAGATCGTGCTTCCCATGCAGCGTAAAGGGCTTTGAAAGGTTCTTTACCCAAACTCATTGCACCATGTCTTTTTCCCTTCAATACCGCCTGCTGCCTTTACTGCTGCTTTTTTCGCTGCCATGGCTTGCCGCCCAACCCCGTCCGGAGCACAATCTGGTTACTGAAAGGGTGCCCGGGCGCTGGGATGAAGGTTTGCCCATGGGCAACGGCCTGTTGGGCTGCATGATTTGGCAGCGCGAAGGCCTTGTACGCCTCTCGCTCGACCGCGCCGACCTATGGGATCTGCGCCCCATGGCCGGGCTCGACCGGCCCGAATTCCGGTATGCCTGGGTGGCGGAAAAGGTGCGACAAAACGATTACGGCACCGTACAGCAATATTTCGACTCGCCCTACGAACAGGAGCCCGGACCGACCAAACTCCCCGGCGCCGCGCTCGAATTTCCCAACCTCGATCCCGGTAACCTGCACTGCAAACTTGATTTGTCCGATGGGTTGACAACGTTGAGCAGGTACAACGAGCCGGTATTTGAAAGTTTTGTTCATGCCAATCGGCAAGAGGGCTGGTTCAGGTTTAAAAGTGAAGAAAATGCCGATCCCAAACTGGTTCCGCCCCCTTATTCCGGCAACAGCCAAACGGCGCCCGGCGGCTCCGTGCAGGGCGACGACCTGGTCAGGCTGGGTTACCGGAAAGGTGCGGTATTTTCCACGCGTCCGCACATGAACGTTTATCGCCAGATCTGTTACGGCGGTTTTTCATACGAAGTAGCAATCGCCTGGCAGGGAGATGGCGAGTGGATTGAGGGCGTCTGGAGCATTTCCAGCCATTTTGCCCAAAAACCCAATATCCCGACTGCTCAGGAAATTGTGCAACACGCCCTGCCGCGCGGTTTTTCCCGCGCTTTGGAAGAAAGCCGGAAATGGTGGGCAGGTTTTTGGGCAAAATCATCGCTTCATCTGCCCGATTCATTGATCGAACGGCAGTACTACCGCGACATGTACAAATTCGGCTGTGTGGCCCGCGCAGATGCCCCCATGATCAGCTTGCAAGCCATCTGGACCGTCGACAACGGCCGGCTCCCGCCCTGGAAAGGCGACCTGCACCACGACCTCAACACCCAGATGAGCTACTGGCCAGCCTACACGTCCAACCACCTCGACGAGGCCAGCGCCTACTGGCGCCATCTGGAAAGCAATGAACTGGCTCACTACGACTACACCCGACGATACTTCGGTACCGCGGGGCTGAATGTGCCCGGCGTCGAAACGCTGACCGGCGAACCCATGGGCGGCTGGATTCAATATGCCTGTTCGCCCACGACCTCGGCATGGTTGTCGCAGCATTTTTACTGGCAATGGCGCTACTCGGCCGACCGGCGTTTTTTGCGTTATCACGCCTGGCCCTGGTTCAAAGACACGGCCACCCACCTCGAGCAATTGATGCTTGTCGATCAGTACGGGAACAGGGTGCTGCCCTTGTCTTCGTCGCCCGAGATACGCGACAACAGCATGCAAGCCTGGTGGCCCAACAGCCTGACCAATTACGACCTGACACTTTGCCTGTTCGTTTTTCAAAAAACAGCCGAACTGGCTGAGGAAATGAATCTTCCAAAGGAAGCCGAGCATTGGCGCCGCATGGCAGCCGAACTGCCGCCCCTCGCCGTCGAAGCCGACGGCGCCCTGATGATCGCCCCCGACCTGCCTTTCCGACACAGCCACCGCCATTTTTCTCACCTGATGGCAATCTATCCCCTGGGTTTGATCGAAGGGTGGACAGGCGACCCGGAGCAACGGATCATCAACGCTTCGCTGGCCCGGCTCGACTCGGCCGGCACCGGCGAATGGACGGGATATTCCTTCGCCTGGCTGGCCAGTCTGCGCGCCAGAAACCGCGACGGCGACGGTGCGCGCAAAGCCCTGCGCATTTTTGCCGAAGCCTTCGTGTCGGTCAATTCATTCCACCTCAACGGCGACCAGACCGCCAAGGGGTATTCCAACATGCACTACCGCCCTTTTACGCTGGAAGGCAATTTCGCCTTTGCGGCGGGGGCGCAGGAAATGTTGCTGCAAAGCAGCCCGGGGCGGATCGAGGTGTTTCCCGCTGTGCCTGACGACTGGCGGGACGTCTCGTTTAAGCGCCTCCGGGCCGACGGGGCCATTCTGGTCAGTGCGGTGCGAAAAGACGGGCGGTTGAGCGAATTGCACCTGGAAGCAGAAAAAAACACCGGCTGGGTGTATGTAAAAGGCAATTTTTCAGGCTCAAAAGACGAAATGCAGCGCTTTGACCTGAGCAATGCCCACCTGGGCAGTTACGACGTCAAGACTCATCAATGGCCCGTTCGCCTGAAAGCAGGAGGGCGGGTCAGTTACAAGTTGTAATAGGAATCAATTGGCTTATCTTTGAATCTGATGAGGTCAATTGTTCCCGATCGGAAACCTGATTTATTTCAAAATATGTCCGGGCATACACGGTTAGAAACCTGATTTTTGACCCATAACGGCAAGCGCCGTTTTTTCATCAACATATAAAACCATCTTGGCTATGAAAAATCGTCCATTCTTCTTCGCGATCGTGCTGGGAATGATGCTCCTGTTCGTTCGGCAGGCACAGGCGCTCGACACCGGCGTCGCATTCGCCGCCTACGCTACCCCTGAAAAAACCTACGTGGAAATAAATATCGAAGTGGCCGCGGCCACTGTGACGTTCAAACCCGTCGACAGCCTGCACCTGCAGGCCGGCGTCGAAGTACTGATCCTGATCAAGGACGGTGAAAAAGTGGTCACCTATGAAAAATACCGCATGAGCAGTCCGCTGGTCAGCATTCCCCAGGAATTGCTCGACGTGAAAAGGCTGTTCGTGCCGGCCGGCCAGTACCAACTGGAGATCAGTTTCCAGGATATCTACGATCCGAACAATCAGGATCAGTTCAGCGCCCCCCTGAAAATAGAGGTCGATCCCGCACGAATCGGACTGTCGGATGTACAATTGTTGCGCGGGTTCAAAGCCGACGATTCGGAGGGGCCGTTTAATAAAAATGGCTATTTCCTCGAGCCCTTGCCCTTCCTTTTTTACGACCGGACGGCTACGCGACTCGCTTTTTACGCCGAAATCTACCACGCCGATAAAAGCATCGCCGCCGGGAGCAATTACCTCGTCCGCTATTTTATTGAAAAAGAAAAAGGCAACGGCGTGACGGCCCTCATCTCCATCGGCACTCAGCGCAAACCGCCCTCCGAAATCGATGCCGTATTGGTACAAATGGATATTAAAAACCTGGCCAGCGGCAACTATTCCCTGACCGTGGAACTGCGCAACGCCACCAACGAACTGCTGGCCATGAGAAAAGTGTCTTTTCAGCGCAGCAACCCCTTCCTGACTATGGAAGAAAATGAACTGACGGAGGAACTCGTGTCCAAACAGTTCGTGCAAGACCTGTCGGAAGACAACCTGCGGTACAGCCTGCGCGCCATCTCGCCCACCCTCTCGGGCGACGAGAACGAAACCCTCAAAAACCTCCTGCAGTCGGGCGACCTGAAAGGGATGCGCTACTTCCTGTTCCGGCATTTCATGCAACTCGATCCGAACAACCCTGAACAAGCCTTCCGCCAATACATGGAGGTGGCCGGCCAGATAGATCAAAAGTTCAACACGGGCTTTGGCAGGGGCTTCGAATCGGCACGCGGCATCATTTACCTGCGTTACGGCCGCCCCGACGACCTGATCCACGTAGAAGACGACCCCAGCGCCCCGCCTTACGAGATCTGGGTTTACTACAATTTCCCAAAAACCAACCAGAAAAACGTCAAGTTCCTGTTTTACAACCCCTCGCTCGCGGGTGAGGATTTTATCCTGCTGCACTCCACCGCCCGCGGCGAAATCAACAATCCCCGCTGGGAACGCGAACTGTACAAGCGCAATGCGGGTGAGCAATACCAGGGCGACAACTACCAGGATGCCACGGAAATGCAGCGCAACGTCGGCCGCAATGCCCGCACCTATTTCGAAGATTTTTAGGCGCCAGACCGCAAGCGGGTCAGCCTGAAAACCATACGCCGCCATACGCCCGGGGTCATCCGGAGGTATGGCGGCGTATTTTTTTCAGGGGAAAATCGGGCGCTTAGTTTTTGTCGTCTTCGCGCTCTTCGCGGGCTTCCTCCCGTTTTTCGATATAGTCTTCCCAGATCGACTGATAGTCGTAGGAAATGTAAATTTCGGTATCGAAAGCGCCCCATGCGCCATTTTCCAGCGACAGGTTGAGCCTGCGCAGAGAGCCTGCCGGCACCTGGAGCACAATGATGTGGCCGTAGCCCATGGCGAGCGTCCAGGACACCACGCGGGCGTCGCGGGGTGGAAACTGGTCCCAAAAGCCCTGGGATTCGAGGATGCGGCGTATTTCGGAGAGGTTTTTATCCTGCTGGTGTTTGAGGACAATGGTCACCATGACACTATCCGATTTAACAGGCGCCGGGACGACCATCGACGGCCCGGAAGACCCCTGGGAGGGTTGGCCGGCGGGGTTTTTGTCTTTGGGTTGCTGGGCTGCAAGGGTGTAGCCGAGGCCAATCAGGCAAATGCTCAGAAACAGAATTTTTTTCGACATTTCGCTGCGTTCGAGTGGCAAAATTAGGAAAGGATCAAAGGGACGGCAAAAATAGTGCGCCGAACTGCTTTTGGCTTCTATTTTTGCCCATCACTCGAGAATACTTTTGATCAAACGCCAGCACAGCCCTCATGTTTAAACAACACCCGTCCGGCTTACCGTACCTTTTCTTCACCGAAATGTGGGAACGCTTCGGCTATTACCTCATGATCGGCATCTTCATGCTGTACATGACCGACTCCCAACGCGGGGGGCTGGCCATGGACCGCGGCGATGCCTCCGATATTTTCGGCACTTTTATCGCCCTGGTGTACCTCACACCATTTATCGGCGGTATGCTGGCCGACCGGGTGCTGGGTTACCGGCGCTCGATCGTTATCGGAGGAAGCCTCATGGGGCTTGGCTACCTGATGCTGGCCATCCCGAACAACCTGACCACTTTTTACACCTCCCTGGGCATTATGATCCTGGGCAACGGTTTTTTTAAACCCAATATTTCGGTCTTGCTCGGCAACCTCTACAACGAGGATCGCTACAAAAACATGAAAGACACCGGCTACAACATCTTCTACATGGGGATCAATATCGGCGCTTTCATTTGTAATTTCTTCGCCGCTTGGCTGCGCTGGAACATCGGCTGGGGCGCCGCTTTCGCCGCCGCCGGCGTGGGCATGTTCATCGGGGTGGCGGTGTTTCTGATCGGCACCAAACACTACCGCCATGCCGACGTGCGCAAAGCGCCCGAAAATGGCGAGATGGGCGTCGGCAAGATGCTGTCGTCGGTTTTGCTGCCGGCCATCGTGACCGGTTTTGCAGGCTGGATGATCCCTGGCGACGTGTTCGGCTCCAATTCGACCGACGCCTTCATTTTCGGCAGCATGCCGGTGATCGCGTTTTACCTCTGGACCCTCAAACAAGCCAGCGCCGAGGACAAACCGCGCATCAAATCGCTGCTGGCGATCTACGGCGTGGTGATCGTGTTCTGGGCGGTGTTTAAACAAAACGGCACGGCCCTGACCACCTGGGCAGAGTTTTACACCGACCGCAGCATCCCGGCCAGCGTGGAGCCCCTTGCCAACAAGCTGCGACTGGTGCAGGTGGTCAAAAATGACACGGCGCTGGTGCCCAAATACGACCACCAGTTTCGCACCAGCCGCGATGCAGCAGGTAAAATTGTCAAAGTCAATGACATCGATCCCTACTTCCTGAACGTGCCGGAAACAGAACGGCCGCCCAGGGGGCAAAGCAAATCGCTGGTTTCCACCGAGTTGTATCAGTCGATCAATCCGCTCTTCGTGATCCTGCTGACCCCGGTCGTCATCTGGATATTCGCCCGGCTCCGAAAACGGGGGAAAGAACCCACTACCCCCGCCAAAATCGGTTGGGGCCTGGTGATTTCAGCGCTTTCAACACTCGTCACCATCATGGCGGTGTACGCCTGCCACAACGGCGCGATGAAAGCCTCGGCCTGGTGGCTCATCGGCACCTACGCCGTCATCACTGCCGGCGAACTGTGCCTTAGCCCGATGGGCCTTTCCATGGTTTCCAAAATGGCGCCGCGCCACATCACCGGCCTGATGATGGGCGGCTGGCAACTGGCAACTTCTCTGGGCAACAAACTCAGCGGGGTGCTGGCTACCATGTGGGACCGCTACGACGACAAATCGAATTTCTTTTGGGTTAATTTTGTCCTGCTAACCATCGCTTCCCTGGCCCTTTTCGCCATGCTGCGGTGGCTCAACCGCCTTTTCCGCGAACAAGGACTTACTTAGTGATGAGTGATGAGTTGAATGCTAAAATCCTCGAATAATTGTTTTATAAAATTTCAGTTCTCATGGCATCGAAAATTAAATCCACCAAGAAAAATGTTTATGCCAAACAGGATCGTGAAGACAACAAAAAATTCATGATCGTCCTGGCACTGGCTACTGTTGCCCTTATGCTTATGCTTTATTTCCTTTTTGCATAAGAACAAAGGCAACGATCGCCGCGGTTGATAGATAAATGGGTTGATGAGGTTGGTCCGGGAGCATCCGCTACCCTTTCTATAAACCTTATCAACCCATATCAACCTTATCAACCCTTATACATCACGACAGCCGGTTTTTGTAATCGCGGTAACCGAACTTCCGCACGACGTCGAGTTGGCCGTTTTCGCGCCAGATTGCGATGCCGGGGTGGGTGACGCCGTTAAACGTGGTCGTTTTGACCATGGTGTAGTGGATCATGTCTTCAAAAACCAGTTTCTGACCCACTTTCAGGGGCTTGTCGAACCCGTATTCGGTCATAAAATCGCCGCTCAGGCAGCTCACACCGCCCAGTCGATAACGGTAGCGAGCTTCCTGCGGATCAAGATGCGCGCCGCGTACGCGGGGGCGGTACGGCATTTCGAGCGTATCGGGCATGTGTGCGGTAAATGACACATCGAGGATGGCGGTTTTGATGCCTTTGTTCGATACAATGTCGAGCACCGAAGCGACCAGCACGCCGGTGTCCCAGGCGAATGCGCTGCCCGGTTCGAGGATGACGTGGAGATGGGGGTAGCGTTGCCGAAAAGCTTTCAGCACCCGGATCAGATGCTCCACGTCGTAGCCTTCGCGCGTCATGAGGTGACCGCCGCCGAAATTGACCCATTTGAGTTGCGGGAAAAAGCGGCCGAAGCGCTGCTCAAAGTTTTCCATCACTTTTTCCAGGTCATAACTGCTTGATTCACAGAGCACGTGAACATGAAGCCCTTCGATACCTTCGGGGAGTTTGCCTTTCAGGTTTTCCACAACTTCACCCAGTCGGGAGCCTGCCGAGGCCGGGTTGTACAGCGCCGTTTCGACGGGCGACCACTCGGGATTGACGCGCAGGCCCGGACTGACGTGTTCCGGACTGCGTTCGAGCCGGCGTTTATAGCGGCGGTACTGGGTGAGGGAATTGAAGGTGATATGGCTCGAAATTTTGAGAATCGGACCAAATTCGCGGGGCAGGTAGGCCACCGAGTAGGTATGCGCCCTGGTTTTCATTTCTTCAAAACAAAGCCGCGCCTCGCTGAGCGAGGAAGCCGTGGCACCGCTCACATACTGGCGCACCAGCGGAAATGCGCTCCACATCGCGAAGCCCTTGAAGGCCAGAATGATCTGCACGCCGGCTTCGCGTTGCACGCGGCCGATCAGTTCGAGATTGCGGCGCAGCAGCGCTTCATCGAGCACGAAACAGGGGGAAGGAATTTTGGCAATATCCATGTTTGACAGTCAAATTTCAGGGAGCGAAGTTGGGGCTAATTGAGGGATTTTGGCCCGTCGTTTTTTCAGCGCAGCCAGTAGAGTAGAACCAATTCGCCTTTTTGAGCAAAAACAAATGCGTTTTGACCAAAATCAGCGGCCAGTTCGGCGGCCTGTTGCAGGGAAACACCCGCCGCCCCGAAACTTTCCTCCGGGGGCCAGTCGCCCGCATCGCCGATGCCCAGCGCCGGCAGCAAGGCCGTAGAGTGAGCGAGGAGCGTTCGTTCGAGCCGCAGGTTGCGGGCTTGGTTCTCAGCCTCGGGCAGTAAAACAGAGCCCGGGTTCCAGGCGGTCAGCACGGCCAGGGTATTGGCGCCATGGCCCTCCAGCCACTCGTCGAGCGCCGGGCAAGGGCTGTTGATGCGCAAGTCGACGGCGAGCGGAAGCAACCTGTACGCAGTTTGTAAATAGGCTGTAAGCAGCCGTCGGTCGAGCGGTTTCGGAGAATCTTCGAGCGTTCGTATGGGTACGACGTGTTTTATCCTACTTTTGCGGCGCTTTAAGGCGGACATCTTGCAAAGATTCCAACAAACGCCCGCCTTGCAAACAGATTACATGGAAGAAAAACAAAGTAACCTTAGCACCTACATCGGCATGGGCCTGATTTTTCTGCTCCTTTTCTTTTGGATGCAGTACTCCGCGCCGCCCAAGCCCGATCCCAAGGCGCAGCAAACCGCGGAAACGCCTGCCGACAATGCTGCCGCCGCACCGGCCGCCAGTGCCACACCGACAGCCGCGCCCGCCCCGGCGCCTGCCGATTCCGTTCAAAGCGCCATGCTGGTCGCCAAGTTTGGCGCTTTTACGCCCGCGGCTACCGGCCAGGAACAATTGCTGGAACTGGAGAACGACATGATTAAAATCGTTTTCACCAGCAAAGGCGGCCGAATCCGCGAGATTCGCCTCAAACAATACGACAAAATCAACACGGACACGGCTGGCAACGATGTCAAAAGCCCCGTCTACCTCCTGGAAGACGCCAAAAACCGCTTCGATTTCACGATCCCCGTGCAAGGCAGCGCGGCAGGCTCCGTCAATACCAGCGAACTTTACTTTGCCGGCGTCAAAAACGGCAACTCGATCTCGTTCCGCGCACCCGTGAACGGCGGCGGCTACCTGGAACAGACCTACACGCTCCGCGACGGCGATTACCACATCGACTACAAAATCTCGACAGTGGGTATGGAACAGGTGTTCCCGGCCGGACAGGCCAACCTGCAACTCACCTGGGTGAACCACCTCGATAAACTGGAAAAAAACCAGCAGTACGAGCGCACGATGTCGACGGTGTACTTCAAACCCAACGACAAGGACCCCGACTACTGCAACTGCCGCAAAAACGACAGCGAACAACTGGGCGACCAGCCGGTGAAGTGGATGGCGCACAACAACCAGTTTTTCAATACCTCGATCATCGCGCAGGATTTCTCGTTCCGCAATTTCACGGGCGAAACCCTGATGCTCACCGATGCCGATCCGGATTTGAAAATCCTGAAAACGACGGCAGTGCTTCCCGTACAAAATCCGAACGGCGGCGCACTCAGCATGGCCATCTATTCCGGCCCCAACGATTTCAAAAAACTGCGCGCCTACGACATCAGTCTTGAAGACATCATTCCCTTCGGGTCCAGCATTTTCGGCGCCATCAACCGCTGGGTGATCCGCCCGATGTTCGTGTTTCTGTCGGCTTTCATCGGCAGCAAAGGCATCGTCATTCTGATGCTGACCTTGCTGGTCAAATTGCTGGTTTACCCGCTGACCTACCGCATGGTGCTCAGCCAGGCCAAAATGTCGGCCCTCAAACCGCGCATGGAAGAACTGAAACGCAAACTCGGCGACGACCAGCAGGCCATGTCGGTCGAAACGATGAAGATGTACAGCGAGTTTGGCGTAAACCCCCTGGGCGGCTGCTTCCCGATTCTGCTGCAAATGCCGATCTGGTTTGCCCTTTACCGCTTCTTCCCCGCCGCCATCGAATTCCGTCAGGAAGGCTTCCTGTGGGCGCATGACTTGTCCAGCTTCGACGTGGCCTTCAAACTGCCCTTCATGATGCCCGGCTTTGGCAACCACATCAGCGCCTTCACCCTCATCTGGGTAGTGACGACGCTCTGGTACACCTGGTACTCCATGAAACAAATGGACAACTCGGCCATCCAGAACGATCAGATGAAGATCATGAAATACATGCAATACTTCATGCCGGTCATGTTCATGTTCTTCTTCAACAGCTTCGCTTCGGGCCTTACCCTGTACCTGTGTTTCAGCAATATTCTGAACATCGGCCAGACCGTGGTGACCAAACGTTACCTGATCAACCACGACAAAATCAACGTACAGTTGGAAAAGAATCGCCAGAAACCCAAAAAAGAGACCGGCTTCCGCGCCCGCCTCGAACAGGCGATGAAAGAACAGCAACGCGTGCAGGAGGAGAAAGCTAAACAGCAGAAGAAAAAATAAGCGCTTGTTTGACTTTATGAAAAGAAGAGCCCCGATGCCTGAGCAGGCGCCGGGGCTCTTTTTTTCATAAAGTCCGCTAATTTGACCAGACGGTGTGGTAAGTGTTGTCCCAATTGACTTTGAGACTGTACAAATCGCACATGTCGAAACCCGTGAATTTGTAGACCGTACCATCATAGGTCACTACTTTCACGTCAAAATAACAGGTTTGCCCGTAGCTGGCTGGGATATCTATCCGGATTTGATAACCCTGATACAAATATCCGTTGCCCAGCAGGTCGTACCCCCAACTGTCGCTTTCCGACGGAGAAACATAAACCCGGGCGATAGATTGGCCGGTGTTGTTGATGAGAAAAAAGTAAAGTTGCTGAGCTTGCGATTGCGTAGGGGTGAACAACCAGAAGCTGACCAGAAAGGCCGCTGATAAGAAACGCTTTTTCATGTGGTATTGAAGATTTGTTATAAAATTCTCATTTGGGCAAACAAATATTAAATTCAATTTTAATTGCTGCGATTAATAAATAATTAATTCTGTAATGGACCTTATCAATTTAATCTCCGACACAGTCACCAAACCCACCGCGGGCATGCTCAAAGCCATGTTTGCCGCCGAGGTAGGCGACGATGTTTTTCACGACGATCCTTCGGTCAATGCCCTTGAAGAAAAATGCGCCGCACTCTTCGGGCACCAGGCCGCACTGTTTTGTCCGTCGGGCACCATGGCCAACCAGATCGCCCTGAAAGTACACACCCGCCCCCTCGACGAAGTGGTCTGCGACGAGATGAGCCATATTTATCAATACGAAGTCGGGGGCTATGCTTTTCACAGCGGTATCGCGGTCAATCTGCTGCGCACGCCCAACGGCATTTTACTACCCGAGTTGGTCGACTGGTCGGTCAAACCCCTGTTCGACTGGCTGCCGCGCACCCGCCTCGTCGTGTTGGAAAATACCTGCAACAAAGGCGGCGGCAGCATTTATCCGTTCGAGACGATCAAGGCCATCCGCGAGGTTTGTCAGAAACGCAAACTGGCCCTGCACATCGACGGGGCGCGTATATTCAATGCCCTCGTGGAAACGGGCCAAAAACCGGCCGAGATCGGGGCGCAGACCGACAGCATCAGCGTATGCCTCTCGAAAGGTCTTGGAGCGCCCGTGGGCTCCGTACTGATCGGTTCCGCCGAGTTTATCGCGGAAGCGCGCAGGGTGCGCAAGGTGATGGGCGGCGGTATGCGACAGGCCGGCTATCTGGCCGCGGCCGGCATCTATGCACTGGATCACCATGTCGAGCGCCTGAAAGAAGACCATGAAAATGCCCGAAAAATCGCAACGGCGCTGCTCGACCTGCCTTACGTGACCAATATCCGACCCGTGGAGTCCAATATCCTGATTTTCGATCTGAAAGCGCCGCACACGCCTGCCACATTCCTCGAATATCTCGTGAACAACGGCGTGGTCGCCTCTGCGTTCGGGCCGCAGACCATCCGCTTTGTCACCCACCTGGATGTCACCCCGGCCATGATCGATCACACCATCGAGGTGTTGCGCAAGGCGTAATTAGATGTTAAAAGTTCAAAGTTGGAAAGTTTAAAGTTTAAAGTTGGTGACGGTTTTCATTTCGGAAGAGTGGCCTCCACAATTCCCTAAGCGTCAACCGCCTATAACTTTGAACTTTGAACTTTGAACTTTGAACTTTGAACTTTGAACTTTGAACTACTCCGCGTCTTCCATTTTTTGTTTGCGGAGTTCTTCCATTTCTTCGTCGGTGAGCGGGGGAGCGACCGACCATTGTTCGCGCCAGGAGCGCACGGGCAGGCGTTCGAGGGGGTACCAGTTGCCCCACCAGTCGAAGTATTCCAGGCCGTTGAAATTGAGTTTGTAGTCGAATTCGCTGGGTAGGTCGTACACGAAGCCGGGGTAGTAGTAGCGACGGCCGGACAGTTGTGCGAGTTGAATTTCGAGCAACATGGTGAGCAGGCCGAGGCTGCGGGCGGTTTCTTCGGGGCGAAAAATGCAGTAGTTGCCCGCCATACTTTCCCAGCCGAGGTGGTAAAAACTGGTAGCGATCAGGCGGTCGTGTTCAAAAACATCGAGCATTTCGCCCCGGCAGGGCATGATATCGCTCCAGTTGCTGAAAAAACCAAAGATCGACTGCGGACGGTGGTGCGGCAGGCGTTCGGCGTGTTGGTGAAAAAGCGCGTCGTGTTCGGCTGTGATCACCAGCGGGCGGCGGTAAATTTTCAGGTCTTTGTTGCGGCGCAGGCATTTGCGCTGGCTTTTGGTCATGGAAAAATTGCGCAGATCGATTCGAAGCAGAATCACCCGGCAGGGGTGGCCGCGCCATTCCCAGTAATTGCGGCGAAAAATCAGGTCGGACCAGTAGCACCAGCCGTCTTCGCACAAGCGGTCGAACACCAGGGGGTGCATCGGCTCCATCGGGATATAAGTCTCGATATGGGCCGGATTGAAGGAAATATCGCGGAAAACCGGGAGTGTTTTCGGGTGCATGCCGGTCGGTAATGGATGAAGGTAGCTGATATTTTGTTTCGTCAGGATTAAATATGCGAGCCGAAGCCGTGAAATATCGGGGAATCTTCCCCCAAAAATAGCCAATCTGCCTACTTTTGCGCTCCCGAAAATGCATCTTTTCATTTACCTGATTGTTCCATGGCTTCAAAAGTATTAATCATCGGCGCCGGCGGCGTAGGTCGCGTAGTGGCTTACAAATGCGCCCAGCACCGCGATATCTTCGGCGAGATCATGCTCGCCTCCCGCACCAAATCCAAATGCGACGCCATCGCCGATGCCATTCATGCCGCTTACGGCGGCGCCCGCATCCAGACGGCCCAGGTCGATGCCGACCAGGTAACCCAAACGGTTGCCCTGATCAAATCGTTCCAGCCCGACCTCGTCGTCAACGTCGCCCTGCCCTACCAGGACCTGCCCATCATGGATGCCTGCCTCGAAACCGGGGTCAACTACATGGACACGGCCAACTACGAACCCAAGGACGAAGCCAAGTTCGAATACTCCTGGCAGTGGGCGTATCAGGATCGCTACAAAAACAAGGGCATTCTGGCCCTGCTCGGCTGCGGCTTCGACCCCGGCGTGACCTCCGTGTACACCGCCTACGCCGCCAAACACTACTTCGACGAAATCCATGAACTCGACATCGTCGATGCCAACGCCGGCTCCCACGGCAAAGCTTTCGCCACCAACTTCAACCCGGAAATCAACATCCGCGAAGTGACGCAAAAAGGCCGCTACTGGGAAAACGGCCAGTGGATCGAAACCGAACCGCACGAAATCTGGAAAGACATCAACTACCCGGAAATCGGCCCCAAACGCTCCTACCTGATCTTCCACGAAGAACTCGAAAGCCTGGTCAAAAACTACCCGACCCTGCGCCGCGCCCGCTTCTGGATGACCTTTTCGGAGCAATACCTGACCCACCTGCGCGTCATCCAGAACATCGGCATGGCGGGTATCGAGCCGGTCAAATACAAAGGAGTGGACATCATCCCGCTCGAATTCCTCAAAGCCGTGTTGCCCGCCCCCGAAGAACTCGGCGCCAACTACACCGGCTTTACCAGCATCGGCTGCCGCATCAAAGGCGTGAAAGACGGCAAAACCCGCACCTACTACGTCTGGAACAACTGCTCGCATCAGGATGCCTTCCGCGAAACCGGCACCCAGGCCGTGAGCTACACCACGGGCGTACCGGCTATGATCGGCGCGCGCATGATCCTCGAAGGCAAATGGAACGGCAAGGGTGTGTTCAATGTGGAAGAATTCAATCCCGATCCCTTCATGGAACGCCTCAACCTCGACGGCCTGCCCTGGCACGAACGACTCGACATCGACCTGGAAATGGATTGATGCGTCAAAATTGACCTTTTACCCGCTACCGCGGGCTTATTCATAACAAGACCGTATGTTGGGCGCGCCGGACGAAAGTTCGGGCGCGCTTTTTTTATTATTTTTGCCTTCAAATCTGATTAAAATGATCGTCAGCCTGCATATCCAGAACTTTCGAAGCCTCCGGGAAGCCAGCCTGGAACTGGGGCGGTTCACGGTATTGACCGGGGCGAATAATTCCGGAAAAAGCAGCGTGTTGTATGCTTTGCAGGTGCTGAGAAATGTGGTGCGAAACCCAAATCGAGCAGTAGATGAATTATTAAACCTGGGTTTTCTCAATTTAAGTGGATTGGAAGCTTGTATTTATAATAAAAACCAGCAGGATTCCATTTCACTATTTATCAACTCTACTGCCCCACCTTCTTTGCAGAATTATGGATTGGGGATAAGCATGGGTAGGCAAGGCAGTAATTTGATGGCCAATTCAAGCGGTGGTCATGTGGATTATTCAATGACGTTGCCAGTCAGTTTCCCGACGCCGTTAGACAAGGTCTATCTCATGCGTGATTTGGATATCGTCTGGAACGGTATCCATGCCAAACCATTGAGTGAGAAAATCAAACCTATACAAATGCAAGTGATAAACGGGATGAACATGCCCTCGACGGATATTGCCTCGACAGATGTAATCCCTACCCACCGCGGCTTTTCCAAACCCATTTTCAACCAAATCCCCCTCAACGGCACCATCCAAACCGAGGACGAAATAGCCACCCTGCTGGCTATCGACAAAAACCTTCAGGCCAAAGTCAGCCATTATTTTGAAAAAATCACCGGCAAGCGCTTTTCCGTGCTGATGGGGCCTGGCGGCGGCTTTTTTTACCTCCAGGTACGCGAGCCTGACTCTCCTTTTACCACCGAATTGGTCAATCAGGGTATGGGCGTCAACCAGATTCTGTTCCTCCTGGCCAAAATCCTGTACGACAAAAATCGGCTGATCGGCATCGACGAACCGGAAATACACCTGCATCCCTCGCTCATGGAGAAATTCATCAGCGTACTAGTGGAAATAGCAGAAAAAGAAGACAAACAGTTCATTTTCTCCACCCACAGCGAACATTGGCTCATGTCACTGCTGGCGGAAGTCAACGACGGTCATCTTGCAGCCGACGACCTGAAAGTTTATTACCTGTTCAGAGAAGGCCCCGAGACCAAAATCGAAGCCCAAAAGGTTGCGGATAATGGTCAGTTGGAAGGCGGTTTGCGCAATTTTCTGGAAGCGGAAATGCGGCTTACGCAGCGTTTTCTGGACTAACCGCGCCGAAAGTCATGGAATTTGTGTTCAATGAATGGTTTTTGAACTGGCACAGCCCGCTCGAAGCGACGCCCGAACAAAGAAGAACCGTGCACCGGATCATAAACTGGCTCATCAATCAGCAAGAGCACAGATTAGTCCTGATGAACCGAAGCCCTTTTATCGACAAATTAAACCTGTTTAGAAAAGACTTTGACTACGACCCGTTTTGCCGAACATCATTAAAAACCTTCTATGCACAGATATTTTCCAATCTGACCATTTGCCGGCAGATCGAAAACCCACCCCAATTACCCGCCGAAATTGAAGAACTGCTACAACGCCCAACAGAACCACCGTTTACGAATATCGAAAGTGATCGTTATCTGTTCCAGGCTGCCGAAACAACCCGGGAAAAAATCATCATCACCACCGATGAAAAACTCATTGGCCATTTTGCCCAGAACGAACGATTTCAACTTTGGACTGTTGATGAATTTCTTGAACAACTGAACATTCCCTAAGTGTCTGATACCCTGTAATATGCGCATCCTCCTCGTTGAAGACGAAGAATCCATCCGCGACGCCGTTCGCCTCAACCTCGAACTCGAAGGCTACGAAGTCGTCTCCACCGCCAATGGCAAAAAAGCCCTTGAACTCATCTCCGGCCAGCATTTCGACCTGCTCCTGCTCGATGTCATGCTGCCGGATGTGGACGGTTTCACGATTACCGAACAGGTCCGACTCAGCAATACGGAGGTGCCCATCCTGATGCTGACCGCCAAAGACATGGCCCAGGATCGCATCATGGGCCTGAAAAAAGGCGCCGACGACTACATCACCAAACCCTTCAACCTGGAAGAACTGCTGCTCCGCGTGCACAACCTGTTGCGGCGCAGCCAGCGGGTCAAAGGCGAGGCGGCCGACGTGGTCGAATTCGGACGCAACAAGGTGTCTTTCAACACGTTCGAAGCCATTACCTGGCGCGGCGAAACACAGGTATTGACCAAAAAAGAAGCCATGCTGCTCAAATTGCTCATCGAACGCCGCAACGAAGTGGTGAGCCGCAACCAGATCCTGCAGGCCGTCTGGGGCTACGATGTGTTCCCGAGCACCCGCACGATCGACAATTTTATCCTGGCCTTCCGCAAATACTTCGAGGAAGACCCCAAACAGCCGAGGTTTTTCCACTCGATCCGCGGGGTGGGTTACAAGTTTACGGAATAATGGAATTCGGCAAACTGCACGCCCTCGAAGGGGTGGATTTCAAACTGCCGCCCGATCCGCCCGAAAACGAAGTCGTACTGGAATCGTATCCGCCGTGCGCGCAGCCCCGCATTTTCATCGGCGCCACGGGGTACAACATGAAACCCTGGGTCGGCAAATGGTACCCGACTGGCGCCAAGGAGCGCGACTTCGTGCGGCACTACGGCCTGCAATTCAACACCATAGAACACAATACCACACATTACCGCATCCCCGACGAGGCGACCGTCGCGCGTTGGCGGGAAGAAGTGCCCGACGATTTTCGCTATTGCCCGAAAGTGCCGCAGACGCTCAGTCATGCGCGCGACCTGGGCGTGCACAGCCCCGAATTGACGCTTTTTTGCCAGTCGATCGCGGGTTTGGGCGACCGGCTGGGCTGTTGTTTTTTGCAGGTTTCTCCGCATTTTTCCCCGCAAAATCTGCCCGTTCTGGAGCGTTTTCTCGACAAATGGGGCCCAGACATTCCGCTGGCCGTGGAGGTGCGGAATGAGGCATTTTTCCAGCCGACGGCTGCGGCGCAGCGCTATTTTTCCCTGCTTGCCAGCGCAGGCGCCACGGCCGTGATCACGGATGTGGCAGGGCGCCGCGACGTTTGCCACATGCGCCTGACGAGCGGTGCCACGATGATTCGTTTTGTCGGCAACGGCTTGCACCCCACCGACTTTGAACGCATCGACGACTGGGCCCATCGGCTCGCCGACTGGTGCGCCAAAGGCCTTCGGGAGGTGTATTTTTTCACACACGAACCCGACAACCTGTTCGCGCCCGAACTGGCCGCCTACGCCGCCGAAAAAATAAAACAGCAGATCCCGGGGGCGCTGACCCGTGGGCCGCGGGCTCTTGCCCCGCAGGCGCAACAAGGGTCCTTGTTTGATATTTAAGGAATGTTTCACCTGGTAAAATGTGGCGCTGCGCAACGACGTTTTTACCTTTCCCCCACCAATAAAAGCCGGCAAAAACTCCACCAATGGCATTGTTACCCTTTGTGCACCGCGATATATCCTGGCTGTCGTTCAATTACCGCGTTTTGCAGGAAGCCAAGGACCCGGCCGTTCCCCTGCTCGAACGGTTGAAATTCATGGCCATTTACTCCTCCAACCTCGACGAGTTCTTCCGCATCCGGGTGGCCAACCTCCGCAACCTGAAAAAGGTGGGTAAAAAAACCAAGGCCCAACTCGATTTCGATCCGACCGAGTTGTTGAAAGAAATTCACCGCATCGTCAACAAACAGCAAGCCGAATTGTCGGAGGTGTTCTCCAAACAGGTCGTCCCCGAGCTGGCCCGGCACCGCATCCGCATGTTGCGCAGGCTGGATTTGAATGCCGAGCAACGCGCCTTTGTGGAAGCCTATTTCCGCGACAATTTGCTGCCATTTGTCATGCCCGTTTTGCTGGTGAAGCGTCGCATCCGCCCTTTTTTGGCCAATGCGCACCTTTACCTGGCCGTGCACCTGCGGCAACGCAAAAAACCGATGGCCGCCAGCGAATACGCAATCGTCAAAATCCCGAGCGACCAGTTGCCGCGCTTCGTGTCCCTGCCTTCTGCCGCCGGCAACCATGATCTGATCCTACTCGACGATATCGTCCGGCATTCCGTTTCGTGGCTTTTTCCGGGTTACGAAATTCAGGACACCTACTCCATCAAACTCACCCGCGACGCCGAACTTTATATCGAAGACGAATACTCGGGCGACCTGGTGCAAAAGATCAAATCCAGCCTTCAAAAACGCCAGGTCGGCCCGGCCAGTCGTTTTGTGTACGACCGCGAAATGCCCGGGCACTTGCTCGAATACCTGCAGGACACCTTCGATCTGGGCAAATACGACATGCTGCCCGAAGGTCGTTACCACAACAATTTCGACTTTTTCAAATTTCCGGACTTCGGGCTCAGTCACCTGAAAAACAAACCGCTCCCGCCCCTGCCCCACCCCTTGCTGCACGACACCGAGGCTCCCTTCGACATCATCAGGGCCAAAGACCAATTGTTGCACATGCCTTACCAGGCTTATGACGCGGTGGTCAATTTCTTCGAACGCGCGGCAAAGGACCCCTCGGTCACCCACATCAAGGTGATACAGTACCGCGTAGCGCGCAACAGCCGCATCATGCATGCCCTGATGGATGCCGTTCGGCATGGCAAACAGGTGTCGGCATTTGTCGAGATCAAAGCGCGCTTCGATGAGGCCGCCAACCTCGAATGGGGCGAACGGATGGAACGGGCCGGCGTGCGGGTGTATTACTCTCTGCCGGGCGTCAAGGTGCACGCCAAGGTTGGACTCGTGCGGCGTATCGAACAGGGCGAGCCGCGGCTTTATACCTATTTCAGTACTGGCAATTTTCACGAGGACACTGCGAAGGTGTACTCCGATTTCGGCCTGTTTACCGCTGATACCCGACTGACTTCAGAAGCAAGCCTGTTGTTCAGCCACCTCGAAAACATCCAGCCTGGTACGCTGAAATTTGAACATTTGCTGGTCGGCAAATTCAACCTGCGGCCCGCTTTTTACCAGCTCATCGACCGGGAAATAGCCGCCGCGAAAAAGAAAAAACCGGCAGCCATGACCCTGAAACTCAACAGTCTGGAGGATCGGGACATTGTACAAAAACTCTACGAAGCCTCCCGCGCCGGGGTCAAAATCAAACTGATCGTACGCGGCATTTGCTGCCTGGTGCCCGGCATCCGCGACATCAGCGAAAACATTGAGGTCATCAGTATTGTTGATCGTTTTCTGGAGCACGCCAGGATCCTGGTGTTTCACAACGGTGGACAGGAACTCTACTACATGTCGAGCGCCGACTGGATGGAGCGCAACCTGACCCACCGCATCGAAACGACCTTCCCCGTGTACGATCCCGACCTGCAAAAGGAGATTCGCGAGCTGCTCGATTTGCAACTCAACGACAACGTAAAAGCGCGCATCATCGACCGCTACAACACCAACGAATACCGCCGCAGCGCCTCCGACATTCCCGTTCGGGCCCAGATCGAAACCTATTTTTATTACAAAAGAAAACTGGAAAATACCCCTGCCGGCGCCTTGCCTTCGGGAAGCCCGGCACCGGATCGTTAAGCTATGGACAATAATTTAATAACCGGGACCTACTTTACCCCTCAGGAAAGCGCGGACATCCGCGAATGGTTCGGGATGGCTCCCGAACAAATCGATGCCGACACCCTGAAAAAAACGCTGCGCGAACTGCGCGCCAGGTTCCATCCCGACAACTTTGAAAAATTCGGGGACGCCACCGTGAAACAACTGGCGACCGACCGTTTTCAGCGCATCGAACAACTGGCCGAAAAACTGCAGGCCTGGGTGGAAGGCAAACTTCCGCAGATGCCCGCGACATCCAATCCTGCCGGCGCCGTTTTCGGGCCCGATGCGCGATTCGCCTACCAGTCCATGAAAATTGAAATCCGGACGGGCGACAAAGACCTGAAATATCACCTTTTCGGCAGTTTTTACCGCTGGCTTACGCTGGGTGAAAAATTCAAGATCCCGCAAGCCGGCAATGCCTGGCTCATCGCCGACGAAGAATACCGCGGTCGCAACATCGGTTTTCAGGAAACCATCCGCTTCTACCTCACTTTCGACGAAAACGACCCTGTGGACGCCATCGTGGACTGGCTGTGGCAAAAAATCGAGGGCCGGGCCGATGCCCTGCTGATCGAAGGCGAACCCGTGGCATCCAGCCACGAGGCTATTTTGCTGAATATCAAACAACGCTCTTACCGAAGACTGGCGGCGGCCAACGACTGAAAATACCGATGCAAGGCCGATCAAAATTTTTTTTCAAAAATTTCTTCAAAGACTTGTCGCTTCGAAAAAACTGCTCTTATCTTTGCACCCGCTAAGAACAAAGGTTCTTGATAAAATAACGAATGCGGAAGTAGCTCAGTTGGTAGAGCGCAACCTTGCCAAGGTTGAGGTCGCGAGTTCGAATCTCGTTTTCCGCTCCAAAAAGCTCGCTGGTTCAGCGGGCTTTTTTGCTTTTATGGCCTATTTTTGTGGCCAGAAGTCCAATGGCCCGGGTGGTGAAAAGGTAGACACGAGGGACTTATGTTATTTGAGCCATTATGCGTGAAAACCGTAATGGGATTCTGTCAAATTCGGTGAACCCTTCCGGATGCTTTTCCGATGGCAACGCCGAGCCAAGACTAACGTTTTCGGCGCCTGAAAGAAGGCGTTTGTGCATGACAATTTGGGCACAGCAGCATCAGGTTTTCAAGTGTGTTATTACGATTATTGCCGTCTATGTGATCCAGCTCCAACGGTATAGGCCTGTCCATCCACACTTTTAATTGACAGCGGTAGCACTTATGCTCGAATATTCCTTCTCTAATTAACAGCTTCCTTAGCTTGTTTGATTGGTATGAAGAGTTTGGCACCAGGACGTCGCTTAATTTCAAAGGTATTCTAGGCCTAAATTTCAGGCCTTTATTCCACGCTTTTCCATGGAAATGGGCAGTTTCTAAATCCAGTTCGGCAATTTTTCGTTTAATATTTATGTAATTACCTCCTGCTTCGGCGAGCCCTAGTTTGGTAAGTACTTGACGGTATGAAGTAGATGACTTTGTTGCCTCAATTAATTGCGGTTCAGTATACTTCGTTTTCATTGTCATTCACATCGTTGGTAAGGTGTAGAGACTGTACGGCAGATACCTAAGTTTTTGACAAAAAATAAGGTAAAGACACAGTCCAGACCACAAATAAACAAAACAAAATGTTTTGTTTCGCCATGAAAATGGTAGTTGGTAAGAAAATCCCTTGGCCCCAAAGGTCGTGCAGGTTCGAGTCCTGTTCCGGGCACATGCTAAAAAGGCTCTCCGTCGGAGGGCCTTTTTCGTTTCATCTGTTAAAATTTCGGCCTACACCTCAAACCGCCGCACACCGCGTTCTGGACAATAAAAAACTCCCCCTCATGCTGAAAAAACTCGCGCTGTGCGGCCTGATCGCCCTCCTTTCCGTTCCATTGAGCGCTCAACAGAAAAAACCGGCGACCAAGGCCTCCGTCATCGAATTGAGCGAAGCCCTGCGCCAGGGGCTGATCGCTATCGAGGTCAGCGGCACAGGCGGCCACCAGGGCGAATGCCTGCGCCTCAACGCCCGCAATCTGAGCGGCAAAAGCCTGCGCGTCCGCATCCCTGCCGGACAGTTTTTCGAGCCCCGCGACAGCAGCCTTCAAACACTTGTGACCGCCGGGGCGCAATCCCTGGCTTTTCAGGGTAAAACGCCCGTCACGCTGCTCCTCAAAACATTCTGCGCCCAGGCCGGCGACCTTTCTCCTCAGCCCAATGCGGCTTTCACGGCCGGCGCAATGGCGCCCGAACAACTTTGCAAACTCCTGCGATTCATCTCGGAATCGGGTAAAACTGACTCGCCGGCAGCACAAAACGCCGTCTGGTGCCTGACCAACCACCATGCCCTGGGCGGCATCGGCGATGCCGAATTGACCAAATTTACGGCCGAGCTACTGGGCCGCACTCCGCCCGGCTATCGCATTCGTTACGAAACCCGCGAGATCAAGCCGGGCGATCGAGCCTTGCCGGGCAAGGCGCTTGTGGTGGAAGGCAGCTACCAGTACGTCATCGCCAAAGACACCAAGGTGACCATGTTGTTGCTCCACGAAGACGGCCGGCTGATCAAAAAACTGTCGAGCGCCGAAGACATGATCGCCGGCGAACACCGCGGCAGCCTGCACCTCGAAGTGTACAATTTGCCGCCCGGGAAGTACATCGTGCGCTGGCAAACCCGCGAGGGCGAGATCATCAAGGATATTGCGGTCGAATTTTGACAAAAAAAGCCCCGCCGGCCTGGGTAGGCGACGGGGCATGTGCAGTCGGCAGGTTGTACCACTACGCTGCGAGCAGCGTTATTTCTTCAATTCCTTGATTTTTTCTTCCAGTTCGAGTTCGTCGCCAGGCGCGTAGCCGGTGTGCTCGAACACGATGTTGCCTTGTTGGTCGAGCACGAGCATGTGCGGCACCGAGGAAACATTGGCGGCCTGCTGAAATTCCTTGTTGCTGTCGACCAGCACACGGTATTTCCAGCCTTTTTCAGCCACCATAGCCGGGATTTTGGCCGAAGTGCGGGCGTCGTCGACGCTGATGGCGATCAGTTCGACATCGTAGTCTTTTTGCCAGTCTTCATAGTAGTCCTTGATGGCGTCGAGTTCTTTTTTACAGGGCGAGCACCAGGTGGCCCAAAAACTGATGATGGTGATCTTGCCGGATTTGCCGAGTTCCTGCACGTTCAGGCTTTGTCCTTCCAGCGTTTTGACGTTGGCCGAAGGCAAGGATTTGGTTTGAGCAAAAATGCTCAGGGCAACGAAACAGGCGACAAGGGTCAGCAGTGTTTTTTTCATGTTGAACAACTTGGTATAAATGATTGTAAATGACGCACCAAAAATAGGTGGATTGTCCAAAGTCGCGGCGGGCTTAACCTCGGATTAACGAAAAGGGTCGCTGCACGACATTTTCTTAACAAGCTGTTCAGGGCACGCAAAGCCGTCGCAAAGCGGCTTCGTCGCCGTAAAACACGTTAAAATCGACAGGTTCGTTGATGCCGTTCACATTGCCGCGGTCGCTGTGTTGCCAAAAATGCCATTTGGAATCGTCGGGCATGTCGAGGTCGGTCACGTAATAATGGGCGATCCAGAAGCAATAGGGTTTGAATTCCGGCTGGTCGGCAAAATGGTTTTTATAAAAATCGCGGTTGGTGTACAAAATGGGTTTGACGCCGTAGCGCTTTTCCAGCAAGGCGATGAACTCGAGCGTCACCTTGCGAATTTGCTCCCGCCCCAGCCCTTTTTTCTCCTCGATATCGATCACCGGCGGCAAATCGCCCGGGCGCAGCCGCACGTTTTTGGCAAAATTCAACGCTTGGTCGCGTGCGCTTACATTGGGCAAAAAGAAGTGGTAAGCGCCCCGAATAATGTTGTTTTCGCGGGCATTTTCCCAGTTGCGATCAAACTCGGGGTCTTTGATCCACGAGCCTTCGGTGGCTTTTATAAAAGCAAAGGAAATGCGCATGTCGTCCACCTGCATTTTGCTGACGCGCTCCCAGTCCACCCTGCGCTGATAGCGGCTCACATCGATGCCGTGGACCGAATAGCCATGCGGGATACGAATGCCGAAATGTTTGTACTCCTTGTAATGAAAAGGATAGTCGAACAAGCTGAACACCTGGTAACGCAGCCAGGGGCTGAACACCATGCCAAACGAAAAAGCGACCAACAGACCAACCCACCAGGGGGCAGGCGGTTTGCGCGCGGGGCGAAACGGTAGCAGTTTTTGGAATCCTTTGGCCATGGGTTTTTACTCCCCTTTGAACACCGGCTTGCGTTTTTCGAGAAAAGCGGCCACGCCTTCCTGGTAGTCGTGCGTTTGGCCGGCCAGGCTCTGAAGTTCGTCTTCCAGGGCAAGTTGTGCGTTGAAATCGTTGGAAAAGGAGCGATTAAGCGCCTTTTTCGTCAGGGCGAGGCCGCGAGTCGGCATTTGAGCCAGCGTTTCGGCAAGGGCCAGACTTTCGGCCATGAAGGTCTCGTCATGGTACACTTTCCAGATCAGGCCCATTTCGGCGGCTTCGCCGGCCGAAATTTTGTCCGACAACATCATCAGCGCAGCGGCGCGTTGCATGCCCACGAGGCGCGGAACCGTCCAGGTGCCGCCGCTGTCGGGGATGAGGCCGATTTTGGAAAACGCCTGCGTAAACGAAGCGGAAGCAGCCGCCACGGTGATATCGCAAGCCAGCGCGATGTTGGCCCCTGCGCCGGCGGCCACGCCGTTGACGGCGCAAACGACGGGCTTTTCCAGCTCGCGGATCTTCCTGACGATCGGGTTGTAGCCCGTGGAAATGATCTCGGTCAGCGAAGGTCCTTGCGGGTCAATGACTTCCTGCAAATCTTCCCCGGCGCAAAACGCGCGCCCTTCGCCGGTGAGGTGTACGGCCCGAATGCCGGGGTCGGCGGCGCACTGGTCGAGCGCCGCGATGAGTTCCTGACGCATGTCATGGTTCATCGAATTGTACACGCCCGGGCGGTTGAGGCGAATCTGGGCAAGCTGGTTTTCTACGTTGAAAAGGATGTATTGCATGGGAAAGAGCGCTTGTTGAAGACGATTCGGGGCACAAAGTTAGGAGCTCTTTGCGATGGCGTGCAGCGTCCGCACGAGTTTGTCCAGATCCTCGGTGGTGGTGTACACATTGGGCGTAATGCGGGCGCCCGATACTTTTTCCCATTCGATGCCCGTGGTGTGAATTTTGGCGCGCTGATACAACTGATCCGACACTTCGGCGCCTTTTTTCCCTTCCAAGCCGACCGTGGCGATGGCGCAGCCCCATTTTGGATCGAGGGAGGTTTGCAATTTGAGGCCGGGAATGTCGCGCACTTGCTCGGCCCAATAGTTTTTGAGGTAAAAAATACGATCCTGCTTGCGCTTCGTACCGATAAGATTCTGCAAATCAATGGAATACCCAATTGCCATTTCAATCGGAAAGCTACGGGTGCCCAGCGATTCGAATTTGCGAATATCGTCGCCATCGGGTGTTCCGTTGGACAGCAGCGGCCAGATTTTGGAGATTTTCTCCTTTTTGATCCACAACATTCCGCTGCCGAAGGGGGCGCAAAGCCATTTGTGCAGGCTGGTGCCCCAGTAGTCGCAGCCCAGGTCGGGGATTTTGTAGTCGATCAAAGCAAAGGAATGCGCCCCGTCGACCAGCACCTCGATTCCTTGCGCGTGGGCGCGGTCGGCGATGGCGCGCACCGGCAGGATTTGCCCGCACCAGTTGATCACATGGGTGATGTGGACCACGCGGGTTTTGGGGGTGAATTTGGAAGTAAAGGCTTCTACAAAATACCCTTCGTCTTCCGAAGGCAGTTCGAGATCGACCCAGACGAGTTTGATGCCGTCGCGTTTTTCGCGCTGTTTCCAGGCGTTGATCATGTTGGGGTAGTCGTATTTCGACAACACGACCTCGTCGCCGGCTTTCAGGTCGAGCCCGAAAATGATGGTATTCAGGGCCTCGGTGGCGTTGCGGTTGATGGCAATTTCATCGGTTTGGGCGCCTGCCAGGGCAGCCAGGTTTTCGCGCAGCGGCTCGCGGTCCTGATCGAGCACCCGCCACATGTAGTACGAAGGCGCTTCGTTGCACATGCGGTTGTAGTAGTCGAGCGCGTCCATGGTGGCCCTGGGGGCCGGGCACACGCCACCGTTGTTGAGGTTTATCATGGTCGGGCTGGCGCCGTAAGCCAGTCGGATTTGCCGCCAAAAATCTTCTTCGTCGCTGCTGGACGGCGCAACGGAAGGGCTTTTTGGAGCGTTCAAAGGGAAGGCGGCCAAAGCATCCTGATGCAGGGCAATTCCGCCCAGCAATGTGGCGGTTTGGCGGATAAAACTTCGACGGGAGTTAAAATTGTTCATGGCGCTTTTCGTTTTTGATGAATAGACTTGATGGCGAATTGGTGAAATAATCGTTAAAATCTGACGAGCAAAGTGTCTTTCAAACCGCCCGCCCGTATCAATACCGTATTTGATCAACAAAAGAAATCATATTACATGAAAAAGCATCTCGTAATCACCCTCATCCTCGCTTTCTTCGCATCGGCCACCGCGTGGTCGCAAACCGATTCGAAAGCCAAAGAACAGAAATCGAAAACGGAACAAGCTGCCAAGGCAGAAGAAAAATCGCATGGCGCCGCGTACAGCGGTCAGGGCAAAGGCGGCGAAAAAAATATGACAGACAAACAAAAGCCTGCCAAGGGTAAAAAAGGCAAAAAAGGTCATCCGCACAAAGGAGATAAAGGCAAGGAAAAAGGCAAAGACCTGAAACGAGCCGGCGATGACGCCCAGCCGCAAGGTCGGCCGAAACCCGCCACCGAACCGCAGCCGGCCCCGAAAAATACGGAACCGGTGAAACCGGCCCCGCAAGCCCCCCCGGCCAAGCCCTCCAAAGAGTCGCCCACCGAGGCCAAACCGAAACCCGTGCAAAAAAGCGGCGGCAAATAACTGACCGCACGTTTTAGGGATAAAAAGAACCCCTGTTTGCTTTGAGGCAGACAGGGGTTCGTGTTTTTGCCGAGCGCAGTGTCAGGTATTTTTGCTGTGCTCCATCTGTTCGATCCTGCGCAAAATTTCGAGTATCAGCTCGTTTTGATTTTCCAGGTGCTTCAAAATCGCCTCCACCTCCTGCTCTGATTTTTTATTGATCCTGAAATCTTCCTCCGCCCTCATTTCAGCGTGCCTGGATTGCAGATTCTGCCCGATCATGATCAGGGGCATCAGGAAAATCTGGATCATGTTGGAAATAAACAGCCACAGCACAAACGCGGGAAAAGGATCGAAACGCCAGGGCCGGGGTGCCAGCGTGTTCCAGCCGAGCCACACGACCGTCCAGCCGAAGATCAGGAAGAAAAATTTCATGCTGCCGACATGGTCGGTTATCCACAAGGCCAGTTTGTCGAGCGACGACAGGCTTTCCCGATGTTTCGAATTGACGTTGGCCGGTGTGGCGTGTTTTTTATGCAAGTCTTCGATCGAAGGAATGTTTTTGTGCTGCATGGGAAAAAGATTGGGTAGTTGCCGGGCTGAATGAATCAAAAGTAGGGATTTAAGGCTTGCGCTTTCATTCTCAGCGTATAAACAAAAGCCTCCTGAAGCCGAGTCGGCGCCAGGAGGCTTTTTATCGATCCGATCGAGTGCGCTAATCCACCCACTCCATCTCGATCTGCCGCTTCATCAGGTCGACCGCCACGATACGCACCCGCACGCGGTCGCCCATTTTGATCTGGCGGCCATAGCGGGTTCGGGCGCGCAGGTTGCCCTCGTCGACCACCCATTGCTCGGGCAGGTATTTGAAATCGACCAGCCCTTCGGCGTGCGAATCGGGCAGGGTCACGAAAAAGCCCCGGTCGATGATGCCGCTGACCATTCCTTCGAATTCTTCGCCAATGTGTCGGCGCACCAGTTCGGCCTGTTTGAACTTGACGCTTTCACGCTCGGCATCAGCGGCCTTTTTTTCCTGGGCGCTGATGTGTTTGCACTGCTCCTCGAGTTTGGTTTTGTCCACCCGCCAGTTGCGGCCGTCGAGGTTGCGCTCGAGAATGCGGTGAGCCAGCACATCGGCGTAGCGGCGAATGGGCGAGGTGAAGTGTGCGTAGTGGGTAAACCCAAGGCCGTAGTGACCGATATTTTCGGTCGAATACACAGCTTTGGCCATGGTGCGGATGGCCAGCGGTTCGAGCAGTTTGAGGCGCTCGTTTTTGCGGGCTGCCTGCATGAGGTTGTTGTACGATTGCGCGATTTGTTTGGGCGTATCGACTTTCAGCGGATACCCCAACTCGGCGGCAAAACGGGCAAATTCGGCCACCTTTTCAAGATCGGGCAGGTCGTGCACGCGGTACACGAAAGGAATCTCCTGCTGGGCGCCGCCTTTCTGGTCGATAAACCACGCGACTTCCTTATTGGCCAGCAACATGAAATCCTCAATCAGCAGGTGGGCGTCCTTGCGTTCCTTGACGTAGGCTTCCAGCGGCGCGCCGTCGGCATCGAGGCGAAAACGGATTTCTTCGGTCTCAAAACCGATCGCGCCGTTTTTCTCGCGTTCCTTGCGCATTTTTTTCGCCAGCCGGTCAAGGGTGAGGATTGCCCAGTCCAGTTGCGGGTAAATGGCCAGGTTTGTCAGCGCTTCATCCGGCTTTTTGTCCAGAAGGGTTTGCGCGGCTTCGTAGGTAAAACGATGTGCCGAATGGATGACCGTTTTGCCAAACCAGCGCTTGACGAGTTTGTCTTTTTGATCAAATTCGAATACTGCCGAAAAGGTCAGCCGGTCCTGGTAGGGCACCAGTGAACAGAGGTTGTTCGACAATTTTTCGGGCAACATGGGACTCACGCGGTCCACCAGATACACGGAGGTGCTGCGGCGGAACGCTTCCTTGTCCATCGGCGAATCCGGCTTGAGGTAGTGCGTCACGTCGGCGATGTGCACACCGACTTCCAGGTTGCCGTTGTCGAGTTGCCGGATGCTCAGGGCGTCGTCGAAGTCCTTGGCGTCTTCCGGGTCGATGGTAAAGGTCAGGATGTCGCGAAAATCGCGGCGCATGGCGATCTCCGTGTCCGGAATCCGGTCGGGGATGCGCGCTGCTTCGGCCAGGGCCTCGTCCGAGTGATCGAGTTCAAATCCCGCGTTGATCAGGATTTTTTTCATCTCGAACTCGTTGCCGCCCACTTCTCCGAGGGTTTGGGTGACTTTCCCGATGGGCACGCGCCCTTTGCCTTCCTGCCAGTCGGTGACGCGCACGACCACCTTATCGCCATCGCGGGCTTGCCCCGTGGCGTCGAGGGGAACGTAGATGTCGACCGGCATGTTCGGGTTGTCGGGCAGCAGGAGGGCGTATTTGCGGCTTTTGCGGAGGGTGCCGATAAAAAACTCGTTGGCGCGGCGCAGCACCTGCAACACTTCGCCTTCGGGTTTGCGCGGAGCCTGCCCCCGGCGGCGCGGCGCGGGCGGGAAGAGCAATATGCGCACGGTATCGCCGTGGAGCGCCCCGTTGAGGTACTTGGGCGCCACGTACACGTCGGTGTCTTCGAGTTCGCTGACGATGTAGGCGGCCCCGCTGCGCGTCATATCGACGCGGCCTTCCACGGTTTTGCGGTGTTTGGCGGCGGGATCTTTGGCGGCTGTTTTGTTTTTGGCAACCGCGGCAAAGCGCTCGGGCACGGGGGCCGGCTCTTTTTTCAGGCTTGTTTTGGGGGTCGGCTCGATGGTTTCAGCCGGTTCGGGCGATTCCTCGCGGGTCAGGCGTTCGAGCGCCACGCCGAATTTGTTGTCTTCGTATTCGCGCACCGAACCGACCTGAGTCAGCTGACGCAGCGCGTATTCCACAGAGTCCTTGTTGTTTTCGAAGGAAAGGTGATCGATAATCTGGCGGGCGGTAAGGCGCTTTTTGGGATGGGCGAGCAGAAAACGGAGGAGGAAAATTTGCAATTCATTGGCGGTCAACTTTTTACCGCCTTTTTTCTTTTTTTTGGTCATGTTAAAATTAAAAAAATTGGGGATTGGATGAATAATGAGATTAGACGTCTGGCGTCATAAAAGTCTCTTTTTATTGTGCTTTAAACGGTTTTTAAACGGTAAAAGTTGCAAGCCAGGCTTTTTTCAGCCTGCCGGCCCCAGCCGCATTAGCGAATCTTTAACCAGCGGCGCCACAACTTGAGGCACGGAAATGCCGTTTTTTGCACAAAATTTCCATTCTGCAATGACAAAACCACTTTTTTTAGCCCTGATTGCCCTTTTCACTGCCACGGCCGCTTTCAGCCAAACGGCCGGCGCCAAGGAAAAATCCGACCCTGAAGCCAAGAAAATCCTCGACAAAATTCGCAAAAAATACGAGGGGTATAAAAGCTTTGAACTGGCTTTTACCCTCACGGTCGAAGTGCCCGGCGAGGCTCAGCAGGTACAAAAAGGCACCACGGCGCAATCGGACAAGCAGTTCAGACTCGATATGGACGATCAGGTGATCGTCAGCGACGGCAAATCCACCTGGGTTTATTTGAAAAAGAACAACGAGGTGCAGATCAACGACGCCGACCCCAACGGACAAAGCGAGTTCCTGACGCCCCGCGAACTGTTGCAGCGTTATCAGAAAGGCGATTTCCTTTACGCTATCACTGAAAAAACGACCGTCGGCGGCAAACTGCTGACCCATATCGAGTTCAAACCGGTCAACCGCAATTCCGAGTATTCAAAAATCCGGGTCAGCGTGGATGAAAAAGCCCTCACCATCGAATCGATCAAAGCCTTTGCAAAAGACGGTTCGCGCTACACCTTCAAGGTGACCCGCCTCACGCCCAACAAGACCTTCCCGGCCAACTATTTTACCTTCGACACCAAGAAATACCCGGGCGTCCATGTCGAAGACCTGAGAATGTAAGTCGCTGTTTTTAAGACAGTTGTATAGCGAACAAAGGCAGAATTTTGCTTTCGGCCTGAACAGCAAAATTCTGCCTGCCGCCTACTTTCTGATGGCTTCCACGGGGTCGAGGCCGCTTGCCTGAAAGGCCGGAATCAGACCCGACAGGATGCCGATGATGATGGAGGTAATCACCCCGATGGAGATATTGGCCAGGGAGAGGTGAATGTCGAAATCCCAGACAGCGGACACGAGCAGGGTGACGGGCCATACGAGCATGAGCCCCATCAGACCTCCCACAACGCACAAAACGACGGCTTCGAAGAGGATTTCGAGCAAAATGAACCAGCGTTTGGCGCCCAGCGCCATTTTGATCCCGATGATGTTGGTGCGTTCGCGGACGGAAACGAACATGATATTGGCCACGGAAAACATGCCGACGATGAGGGCAAAAATCCCGATCACAAAACCGGCGACATTCAGCGTACCGAACACATTTTCCATCAAATTACTGAGGATGGTCAGGGTATTGAGGGCAAAATTGGACTCTTCCCGGGGTTTGAGCCGGCGTTCGCCGCGCAGTACGCCCGTGATCTCGTCTTTCAGCTGATCGAGGTTGGCGCCGGGTTTGGCACGTACCCCGATGGTGGCGCTGCCCACCCAGGGGTTGCCGTCGCGAATATTGAACCCGCGGCGCGCGAGGGTGTGGCTGATGAGCACGACATTGTCAAAATTCATGACCTTGATGATGTCGTCGCCCGATTGTTTGGTGACGCCGATGATGCGCAATTTTCGGCCGCCGATGTTGATTTCCTTGTCGAGCGGATCGATTCCTTCGGGAAAAAGCCCTTCCGCGATGGAGTAACCAACCACGCAGACCGGCGAGCCGCTCAGGTATTCGGATGTGGAAAAATAGCGGCCCTCGCCCTCGAATTCAAGCCGGAAAATATTGGAGCAGGCTTCCGTGCAGCTCAAAAAAGCCGTGTTTTCGACGCTCGACGATTGCCATTTCACGGTTTTGGAACCCAGATACTGCCAGTACCCAATCTCCGAAGCATTGTCCAGATTGTCTTTCAGCGCTTCGTATTCCGTGAAGGTAAAATTGGGGCGGCGCATCCACTTCCAGTAGTTGGCGCCGGGGTCTTCGGACCAGGAAAATTTCTCGAGGTAAATCACATCGTTCCCCAGTTTGGAAAAACTGCTGCGGATATTGTCTTCCAGGGAGTTGACAGCGCTTTTTACGCCGATGATGCAAAAAATGCCGATTGAAATACCCAACAGCGAGAGGAAGGAACGCAGTTTGTTGGCCATCAGCTGTTGCCAGGCCTGGGCGGCGCCTTCGAGGAGGATGCGGAAGATCTGACGCATAACGGTAGCGGGTAATGGCTGCCAGCCGGAAAATCCGCACAGACAGCTTATTTATGGCGAAGGTAACTCCCTTGAACAGGTCGGAGCCGATCCTTTCGATGAAAAGGCCGCACTTATCTATGAAGGCGTAGGATTGGCGGCTTCTTTTTCGCGCAATTGATCGCTGGTCAGCGTGCTTCCGTCGTGGCTCCAGCCTGGCGCCCCGAACACGTAGCGCAGGCGATCGATCCAGCGCGGGCTTTTGCCCATATCGCGGCCGATGTTGCGCCATTCGTGGAAAATCAGGTTGAAAGCGTTGGGGTGTTCAATGTTTTTGGTCAGGCCGTAGCGGATGGGCTGATATTGGTCGGCCGCCAGTTCGGGCTGGAATGTGCCGAAAATTTTATCCCAGATAATCAGAAACATGCCCAGGTTGCGGTCGAGGTACAAGGCATTGGAGGCGTGGTGTACGCGGTGGTGGGAGGGCGTGACGAGGATTTTTTCCAGCCAGCCCAAACGACCGATATATTCGGTATGCACCAGAATACCCCAGATCTGCGTGGCAGAAAAAACAAAAACGATGTCGAGCGGTTTGAAACCCAGCAAAGCCAGGGGAATAAAGTAGAGAAAACGGTAGAGCGGCTGGAAAACGGAGGACCGAAAACCGACCGTCAGGTTGAATTTTTCTGAAGAATGGTGCGTCACGTGCACGGCCCAAAAAAAGCGGCTCTGGTGGTCGATGCGGTGGAGCCAGTAAAACACAAAATCCTCGGCAATGACCAGGCTGAACCAGTACCAGAAGCCTGTGGCGCTCCAGCCGGCCAGTTGGTGCCGGAAAAACCAGTCGAGTATCAGCACATAGACGCCCCTGTACAACAGGTCGATGCCCATATTTAACAGCATCAGGTAAAGGTTGGACAAGGTATCGCGCCAGGTGTACGAGCGCGTGTGCCGCCAATGGCTCAATAAAATTTCCAGGCCGATGACGATGATGTAAATCGGCGTCGTTACGAGGATCAGTAATTGTTCGCGGAAAGCTTCCATATCAGGTTGTCAAATAAAAAAGCAAAGCGTTCAGGCACGCCAAATTTTAATGATGACGCTCAGCCCAACCAACATCAGCACCAGCCCGGCCATGCGGGTAATGTTGCGCGTCCAGCCTGGTTTCAAGGTTTTTCCTATCCGGTGGGCGATAAAAAGTTTGAGCAAGTCCATCCCGAACAGCATACCCAGAGCGGCCAGCATGAAATACCCCGGTTCACCAGGTTTGCCGCTCGACAACACCTCGGCGCTGGCGGCCGCGGCCATGCCCAGCCAGAAAAACCAGTTGGATGGATTGATCAGATTGATGGTAAGTCCCTGAATAAATGACACCCTGCGTCGCGCGAGCACCACTTCCGCCTCGGCATTTTCCCGGGCCTCGGAGTTTGCCTTGCGCGGAATCATTGCCGAAAGGCCGAACCCGAACAACATCAGTCCGCTGGCGACGCCAAAGACCGACTGGAAGGTTTCCGATTCTACAACCGAGGCCAATTGGGCGGTGCCCCACCATCCTCCCAGCGCAAGGGCCGCATCGCTCACAAAAGCGCCACCGATCAGGGCCAGGCCGTGACGCAGGCCCCGTTCGAGGGTGACGCGCAGGCCGGCAAAAAACATGGGACCAAGCAACAGGCCGTATGCCAGCCCGGCCGTCGCCCCTTTTATAAGGGTTTCCATAGCCAATCGTTCGTCAAAGTATTCTAAGCTCGTTGCGCAGGAACTGCGAAAAACTCTCCTGCGTCACACCTTTCAGCACGCGGGGGACTTTTGCCTGCCCGTTCATTTTGCCCTGACTGTCGAGCCAGCGGTAGAAAAATTCGTGCGGCAACAATTCCACCCTTACTTCCTGCAGGGCATATCGGCGTTCCACGGTGTAGTCGTCGTTGATTTTCTGGAGGTGCCGGTCGAGCACGCTGGCCAGTTGTACGGCATTGTGCATTTCAGGATGGTCGGCGCTGATGAACCATTGATGCGCCCAGTGCGAACCATTGGGCACCGCCATCACCGCAAATTCCTTGATTCCCACGCCGAGTTCCTGATCGGTCAGCTGGATGGCCTCGTTCATGTTGTCGATGGACAAATGCTCGCCCACCACGCTGAGGTAGTGTTTTACGCGGCCGGTCACCTTGAATTCGAGGCGCGACAGGTCGGTAAATTTGACGGTATCGCCCAGCAGGTAACGCCATGCGCCGGAAGGTGTGGTCAGCAGGATGGCGTATTCCTGGTCGGCCTCGATCTGGTCGATGGCAAACGCGCGTGCGCCGGGCAGCAAATCGCCGTTTTCATCGAAATTATGGCTGTCGAAGGGCACAAATTCATAAAACAAGCGACAATCGGTGAGCAATTTCATGTCGCGGGATTCGGGCCGGGTCTGGTAGCCGATAAAGCCTTCGGAGGCCATGTAGCTGTCCATGTATTTCACGGGCCGGCCGATCAATTGTTCAAAAGTGATGCGATAAGGCTCGAAAAAAATACCGCCATGCGTCAGGAAACGGAAGTTGGGCCAGATCTCGTGGATATTTTTCAATCCGTGCCGCTCGATGATGCGTTCGAAAATCAGTTGCACCCAGGCGACGTTGCCGACGATAAAGCCAATATCCCACTGCGGGGCTTCTTCCGCGATTTTATCGATGCGGGCATCCCATTCAGGGAGGTCGGTGATGTGTTTTCCGGGGCGATAGTAGCGTTCGAGCCAGAAGGGGCGATTCATGCCGATAATGCCCGACATGTCGCCGACAAAGTGGTCGCCCTCGTGGGTAAGTTGCGTGCAGCTGCCCACCATCAGCATTTGGCGGGTAAACTGATCGGGCGACAAATCGAATTTTGACAAATCGCAGAACATCCGCAACGAGACCTTTTTCATGGCACGGATCATTTCCGCCGTCACGGGGATGTATTTGGACGTAGCGCCCGAAGTACCGCTGCTCACGGCGAACCACGGAATCTGGCCGGGCCAGGCAACGTCCATTTCATCGGCGCGCGCGCGCGACCACCATTTGTTGTAAATGTGGTCGTAATCGTGGATGGGCACATGTTCCTGAAACGCCCGAATCAGGTCGCGCGTGGTCAGAATATCGTGAAATCCGTAGGTATTGCCGATGGCCGTGTCGCGCGCTTCGAGCAGCAGTCGTCGGAGTTGGTGCCGTTGTTGGGCGATGGGGGAAAGCAGCGTCTCCTTGCGGGTGGCGCCGAGGCGAATACCGGTTTTGATAATCTTACCCAGCAGATACATAAGGCAGCAACTTTTTTTAAAGACAAACAGCGTTCGGTGTCTTTGTCAAAAATGACGGGCAAAAGTAAGCTACGCTCCCTTGCATCCGGTCAGTATCGTGTTAGAAATGAGTTAATGACGTAGTAAAATGGGGTCTGTGGGCCGGTTTTACCGATTCGAGAAACAAATTTGACAAGCTGGGAACAACTCAGCCTGGTTGCGAACGGGCATTCAGCAGGTTTAAAAGCGTCGTTTTCGATTTGTCCCCGCCTTTTGTTCGCTCGGGCAGCCCTTGTTGGACGCCTCTCCTTTCAGCTCCGGGCACTGGTCGTTCGCGTCGGGCACGCCGTCGCCGTCTTTGTCGCCGTTCGTTTCAGCAGTTTCCTGCTTCTTTTCTTCGATGAGCGTTTGAAGTTGCTGCCAGACACTCTTTTTCATCTTGCCTTTGTCCGCCACAATTTCACTCACTTTGGCAGCCAGTTCGCTGCCTTCCATGCGCTGAATGGCCGGCAACAGTTGCTCCAGCTGATCGGGTTGGGCAGCCGTTCTGGCTCTTTCAAGGATGGTCTGCTCGATTGCCGGCTGCACCTCTTTCATCAACCCGGGTTGGCGGGCCGCCAGCTCGGTGATTTCGCCAAGGTGATCGCTTTGCGGGAAGGCGCTCAGGTAATCGGTTATTTTCCGGGCAGTGGGGTGCTCCTGTACGTTGCGCAAATAAGCAGCCTCCAGATCGGCTTGCAGTTCGGACCGAAGTTCAGCCCGCGAGTCGGCCATTTGCCGCACCTGATCGAGGCGTTCGCCGTCGTAATAATCTCTCAGGTACTGGCGCACAGTGCCCACCGAGGGATCATCGCGCAGGTAGTTCCAGGCTTTTTCTTCCAGGATTTTTACCCTTTCATTGACTTCATTTTCATATTTCCCGCTGGTAAAACGCTGCTGGTAAGCCCGCCAGTCGTGCAGGGCGCCGCTGATTTCAGCCCGACGGAAATAAGCTGCTTCGAGATACGAATTGCTCGCATCCCGATCATAATTGTCGATGTATTCCTGATAGGCCTCAGGGGTATCGCGCAGGCTGGCCATCCACCAGTCGCGGGTGGGCGGCGGCGTAAATGCCCAGGTCGCCGAGGTCCCGAACACCAAAAAAGCCAGGAAAAACGCCACGGCCCGCAGCCCTTTCCGGCTACTCGACCCCTCGGAAGGCTCGGGCGGCGCCTCGGTTTTTTCAATAACCATCTCGTGGCTCGGCAGCGGAGGAGTGTTGTCTTCCACTTTTTTGATGACAATATCTGGCATGGGCGGCGGCACAGGCGAGGCCGGGTTCGGGCTGGCCGACTCTCCACTGCCGGGTTGAGGGGCAAGCGTGACTTTTTCCCCGCTCGCTTTCAACGGCGTTTCCGGCACTTCGCTTTGCTCGGCCCCGGTGACGATGGTCACGGTTTCCAGAATGGAGACTTCGCGCGGCACGTATTTGTTGAGCTTGGGGTTAAATTCCAGCATCGACACCTTGACCAGCAACTGATGCTGACCCTCAACTTTGGGCGTCACGGAAAACAGCCATTGCGTGTAGCCGTGGGGGCGCACCAGTTGTTCGATTTCACTCAGGGCGCGCACCGCGAAAACCTCGCCTTCGGGGTCGATCAGTTCCGCTTTCATCATGTCCGACACTTCCACTTTCGGGCGGAGCTTTACGTCGTCGTCGAGCACGATGTCTTCCAGAATTGCGTCTTCGTCCATGGCTACCCGCACCGTGCAAATGGTCGGTTTTTGCAAGGGCATGCGATGCGGCACACGGTACAAGACACTGCCTGTACGGGCGGCGGGACCTGTTCCCTCCCCTGTTTCGGCTTCAAAATCCGCTTCGACGAGCGCGTTGATCATGTCGAGGCATTCCGCCCGGATGGTGTCGACCCGTCGCTGATAGTCTTCGGAACTGATGGTATTCCGAATGCGCTCCTTGTTGGCGTCCTTGAGGCGAGCCTGCAGCGCGAGCACCTGGCTGTTTTTGTCGCCGTTTTCCGGCAAAAGTTCTTTCATCGCCTGCAGGGTAGCGGCGAGGTCTTCGATCAGGAGTTCGCGAAGGTCTTTGACCAGATCGGGAAGCGGTTTAGGGAGTGGCATGACGCTTGAAACCGGTTGTGAAAGGGGTTAAAAGTCAATAAAAATCGTAAAAACTTAGGCCTAGGGGTGGAGGGTGGAAGGCATACCAGACATTTTTGTTTCCCGCAGATTTGACGCTGTTTTTTTCGCTGATTCCGTTGATTTCGAGACAGTATAAATGTCTGCGCAGGTCTGCGAGTAAGTCTGCGTTTGTCTGCGGGAAAAAATGTCTGGCATGCCCTCCACCTAAGTTTTTACCTTTTAATGGGCCAGCTGAGCGGGTAAAAATTCCTGCAACGCGCTGCCCACGCTGCCGTGGCGCACTTTCAGGTTGGCCGCTCCGCCGCTGTTAAAATACACCAGTTTGACGCCGTGCCAGCCTTGCTGCAAAAGAGCCATGCCGTTTTTGGCCTGGTTGCTGTGATCTCCGTCATTATTCACAACCAACTCATTATCAACATACAACAAACTGCCGTCGTCGCTCTCCAGCGAGAATTCGTAGCCGCCCGTACGAGCCACCTTGATGTACCCCGTCCAGATCATGCCGCAGCGGTCGGTCGTGCAGAGTGGATCGAGGGTAAAATCGAAGGCTTCGTATTCGCGCTCCGTTTTGCCTTCGCGCTGCAGGGTGCTGGAATTGTATTTCGCAGCCGTCAGCACCTGCGCCCGCAAGCCCGGCGCGGGCTCGCGAAGCATCGACAAACTCGGTTGCATGCGGTACGATTTGACGCGCACGGAGTCTTCACCGCTGGGCAACACTCCCGTTTTGAATGCTTTTGCACGGATCAGGCCGGAACCGCTCACCGGTACGGTGGCGGAAAACAGGTTGGAATTTTCGCGCGGCTCGCTGCCGTCGGTGGTGTAGCGGATGGTCGCGCCCGGGGTGCTGCTTTTGATGTCCATGGTCGCCTGCATCGACAGCGGGTTGTAGTGCAGATCGATGACCGGGCGGGCAATGTAGTTTCCGTAGTTGTTGATTTTCAGGGCAAAAGCATAGTCGGTCGTGAATTTGGAAGGATTGTACTCGGGCAGGTAAATCACGGTATTCCCTCCCTGCTGCGCTTCGATGCGGAGTTTTTCTTTCGTGGCCAGAAGCGTCACCTCGGTATTGGCCGGCAGCTGGACGCCCCGCAGCACCACCTTGCGGTCGGCCGGATATTTTGGCAAAATGGCATACACGGCGTTCTGCTTGGGGTTCCAGGTAAAGAACACCTCTTTGACCGCGAAGCCAGGGTCGGGATTGACCGTTTGTTTGAGGATCAGGTCGCCGCCTGCCTTCCATTTATCGATGAGTTCGGGGGTAAAATTGCGGTTGCCGGCGCTCCACTGGCAGTCGTTGCGCCAGCGGCGGGTGCCGTAAATAGCCTCGCCGTTGGCGCTCAGCCACTTGCCCATTTCGATGAGGCGCTCCTGCATGATGGGCGGGATCTGCCCGTGCGCATCGGGACCGATGTCGAGCAGGAAATTCCCCCCGCGCGACACTTTGTCGATCAATTGCAGCACGAGCGACTGGGCCGAATTGTAGTCCCAGGCGTCTTCCGCGCGGTTGTATCCGTACGAGTAGCCGATGCCCCGGCTTTCTTCCCAGGCATGGTCCGGAAAATCGACATCTGGCTGATATTCAGGCGTGTAGAAGCCGCCGTGGTTGAATCGCACGCCAGCGCCCCAGCGGTCGTTGACGGCCACGTAGTCGCGCACAGGGCTTTGCGTGTACAGCCACGACAAGAACTGGGGCGACTGCCAGGTTTCGGGCGCAGCATCCCAGTCGCCATCGGCCCAAAGTACCCAGGGCTGGTAGTTTTGAACCAGTTCGTACAACTGCGGAAGCATGTGTTCCTCGGCATAGCGGCGCTGGTCGTAGCGCCAGAGCGGGTTGTACCATTCATAAAGGGAGTAGTAAAGCCCGGGTTTTACCGAGGTTTTGCGCAAGGCTGTGAACAGTTCGCCCACGAGGTCGCGGCGCGGGCCGCGGGCGCCGGCATTCCACGGAATGCCCCAGCTGCGGTTGGCTTCTTCGCTGGGCCACAGGCAAAAACCGTCGTGGTGTTTGGAGGTCAGCACCACGTATTTGGCGCCGGCGTACTGGAAAAGATTGGCCCAGTCGTCGGCATTGAACAGTTCGGCGTGAAAATCATCGGCAAGGTCGTAGTAGGTGCGCGTGCCGAAATTGATCTGGTGAAAAGCGGCCAGCGAACCATCGGGATCATTTTGCTGAAGAGAATTTTGGTACCATTCGGCATAGCGCCCTTTGGGCGTAAAAGCCGGAACGGAATACACCCCCCAGTGGATAAAAATGCCGAATTTGGCATCCTGCCACCATTCCGGCGTGGGTCGTTGATCGAGGGAGGACCAGTTGGGCTGGTAGACTTTTTGCGCCGAAAAGGAGAGATATGCGAGGCAAAAAGCCAGAATAAACAATTTACGCATGGCGAAAACGGGGAATTTGGAGGGTGAAGGAAATGGGTTTGACGTTGACAAAAGTAGCCTACTGCAGCATTGCTGAAAAAAAATTTACCACTTCGGGTTGCCAGATTCAATTTTAGCGTACATCTTTGCCGCATCAGTACAGTAGTACACATGCAACAACACCGCGCATATTATTTTGGCTTTTTGGGTTACTTTTTCTTTTTCGGAAAACGTGACAGGAACAGCCTTTGTGCCTTGGTGTAAAAAGTAGAAAAACAAAAATTCACCATCATAACGGGAGTTCCTGCGGCGCAGGGGCTCCCGTTTTCTTTTTCCCACCCACTCGATATGAGCACATTGCCTTCTACTCCTCCCGTTCTTCCACCCGCCCGCCACGCGACGCGCGTCGTGATCCAGGGCGTGCGCGGCGCCTTTCACGAAATCGCGGCACGCCGGTTTTTCAGCGGCGCCGTGGAAGTCGTACCCGCCGCTTCTTTCGCAGAACTCGTCCGTCTGGCCGAACAGGCTTCGCAAACCGACGCCGCCGTGATGGCCATCGAAAACAGCATTGCAGGCAGCATCCTGGGTAATTACAAGTTGTTGCAAACCAGCAATTTGGTCATTACAGGCGAAATTTTCCTGCCCATACGACAGAACCTGCTCGCCTTGCCCGGCGTCCAGGCCGACGAGCTGCGCGAGGTCCACTCCCACCCCATGGCGCTGGCGCAATGCACCGATTTTTTCCGGCAATACCCGCACTGGCAGCTCGTCGAAACCGACGACACCGCGGCGGCCGCAGCCCGCATTGCCCGTGACCAGCGCCGCGACGTGGCCGCGGTAGGCAGCACACTGGCGGCAGAACTTTACGGGCTCTCGGTCCTCGCTCCCGGCATCGAAACGCACGAAGCCAATTTTACCCGCTTTTTGGTGCTCGAACGGCGTGATTCCGCTTCTCGAAACGAGTTTCATGGCAGCCTGAGCCGCCGCAAAGTCTCGGCCTGTTTCACCGTACCGCACCGCAGCGGAAGCCTGAGCCGCATCCTGACCATGCTCGCCGGGCAAAGCGCCAACCTGACCAAAATCCAGTCAGTACCCATGGTCGGGCGGGTCGGCGAATACCTTTTTTTCGTCGATTTCACCCTGGAAAACCCCGCGATCATCCCCGAAACGCTGCGCCTGCTCGACGTGATGACGCAGGCCTGTCAAGTGCTCGGCATTTACAAACCCGGCGAACTCGCCTGAATCCACATTCAACATGATCGCACCCGCCAGCCGCCTCGACGGCATTCAGGAATACTATTTCGCCGGCAAACTGCGCGAGATCGCTCAAATGCGCACAGCCGGCCATCCCGTGATCAACCTCGGCATCGGCTCGCCCGACCTGCCGCCCCACCCCGACGTCGTGGCGGCCCTTCAACAGGGTTCAGCCGACCCCAGGGCCCACGGCTATCAATCGTACACCGGACTGCCGGCGCTCCGTCAGGCCTGGGCCGACTGGTATGCGCGCCATTACGGCGTAGCGCTCAACCCGGATGGCGAAATATTGCCCCTGATCGGGTCCAAGGAAGGCATTGCGCACATCGCGTTTACTTTTCTGGAACACGGCGACGAGGCATTGGTGCCCAATCCGGGCTACCCGACCTATCGGGCAGCTACCCGGCTGGCTGGCGCCGCGGTGCGCGAATACCGGCTTGATGAAAAAAACAACTGGCTTCCCGACCTCGACGCCCTGGCGCAGAGCGACCTCTCCAGGGTCAAGATCATGTGGGTCAACTACCCGCACATGCCCACTGGCACGGCTGCGCCCGAGCATTTTTTTCAGCAGTTGGTCAATTTTGGCAAAGAGCATAAAATATTGATTGTCAATGACAATCCTTACAGTTTTATCCTCAACGACCGGCCGCGGAGCATTCTTGCCGCGCAAGGTGCCGCCGAAGTAGCACTCGAACTGAACTCGCTCAGCAAATCGCACAACCTCGCCGGCTGGCGCGTCGGGGCGGTCATGGGTCAAAGCAAGTACCTTAGTGCAATCCTTCGCTTCAAAAGCAACCTCGATTCGGGCCAGTTCCAGCCGGTTCAACTGGCTGCGGCCACCGCCTTGCAGGCCGACGAATCCTGGTACCGACAGATCAACGAAGCGTATCGCGAACGGCAACAAAAAGCGCACGAATTACTGAGCCTGATCGGTTGCGAGATTGCGCCCGGCCAGCAGGGCTTGTTCCTCTGGGCGCGCATCCCTGGCAATTTTGCCGACGCCTACGCGCTCAGCGACGCCCTTTTGTACAAGACACACGTATTTCTGACCCCGGGTGGCATTTTCGGCAGTGCCGGCGAACCATACATCCGCGTTTCGCTGTGCCAGCCGGCCGACGTATTGCAGGAGGCGATCCAGCGTATCCAGTCGATTCATTTCCAAACACTTGCCGCATGAAGATCTGTATCATCGGCATCGGTTTGATCGGCGGCTCCATCGCACGCGACGCCCGGGAAAAGGGCCTGGCCCGACGTATCATTGGCGTCGATAAAAACCCCGAGCATACCCGGGAAGCCCTTGCTCTGGGGGTGGTCGACGAGGTTTTGACCCTCGAAACAGCCATCGCGGCCAGCGATTTTATCGTTTGCGCCACGCCGGTGGACCACCTGTCGGAATTGCTGCCCAAAGTGCTCGATCTGCTCGGCCCCGAACAGGTTGCGATCGATGCAGGCTCTACCAAATCCGCTGTCATTCAGGCCCTTGTGCAACACCCGCGCCGCGACCGGTTTGTGGCCACCCACCCGATGGCCGGCACCGAGTATTCGGGGCCGGGGGCCGCCGTCAGCGGTTTGTTCAGCGGAAAATGCTGCGTGCTCTGCGACACGGCAGCCAGTGCACCCGATGCCCTCCAAAAAGTGCAGGCGTTCTACACGGCGCTGGGCATGCACCTCGTCGAACTGGACGGCGTGGCGCACGACCTGCACGTGGCCTACGTGAGCCACATTTCACACATCGCTTCTTTCGCACTGGCGCTTACCGTACTGGAAAAAGAGCGGGAGGAAGCGCGAATTTTTGAACTGGCCAGCGGCGGTTTCAGCAGCACGGTGCGCCTGGCCAAAAGCAATGCCGACACCTGGATACCCATTTTTCAGCAAAACCGCGAAAACGTGCTCGATGTGCTCGACGAGTACATCAACACCATCAGTCGTTTTCGCACCCTGTTGATCAAAAAAGACTTCGACACCTTCGATCGACTGATCCGCAAAGCCAATGACATCCGAAGAATTCTGCACCCCTGATTTCCGCCATTTTGCTATCTATCTTATTCACGATCAAAGAAATATTTATCCGTCATGTTCAACAAATCCGCTTCCCGCCCCTTCCTGATCGCCGGCCCCTGCTCTGCCGAAACCGAAGAACAAGTCATGGACGTCGCCCGGGGGCTCGCCGCCCAGGGCATCGATCTTTTCCGCGCCGGCGTCTGGAAACCGCGCACCCGCCCGGGCGCTTTCGAAGGCAACGGCGCCGCTGCATTGCCCTGGCTGCGCCACGTCAAGGCCGAGACCGGCCTGCGCACCACCATCGAGGTGGCAACCGGACAACAGGCCTACGAAGCGCTCAAATTCGGGGTGGATGTGTTGTGGATCGGCGCCCGTACGACCGTAAATCCGTTCTCCGTGCAGGAAATCGCCGACGCGCTGCGCGGCGTGGAGGTGCCTGTTTTGGTCAAAAACCCGGTCAATCCCGATCTCGATCTCTGGATCGGCGCCATCGAACGCCTGCAAAATGCCGGCGTGGGCCCCATCGGCGCCGTGCATCGCGGCTTTTCCGCCTACGCCAAAACCAAATTTCGCAACGCTCCCTGGTGGGAAATACCCATCGAACTGCGCCGACGGATGCCCGATTTGCCCCTGATCTGCGACAACAGCCACATTTGCGGCAACCGCGACGACCTGCTCGAAGTGGCCCAACAGGCCCTCGACCTCAACTACGATGGCCTGATGACCGAGGTCCACAACCGCCCCGACGAAGCGTGGAGCGATGCCAAACAGCAGATCACACCATTTGCCTACGGCGAAATGTTGCGCCGCCTGACGGTGCCGCAGGGAAGCAGCGACAACCCCGAGTTCCTCGAAAATCTGGAACATTTGCGCCATAAAATTGACGAAATCGACCTCGAAATGTTCAATCTGCTGGCCCGGCGAATGCGCTGCGCGCAGGAAATCGGTCGCTACAAACAGCGCAACAACATTGCGATCCTGCAATCCTCGCGCTGGAACCACATTCTCGAAAAAGCATTCGATCAGGGTCGGCAACGCGGGCTGAGCGACGAGTTTGTGGAAAAACTTTTCACTGCCGTGCACCAGGAAAGTATCGCGCACCAAACGGCCATTGTGCATGGCGCAGCGGTCGGGGCGCAGCATTGAATCGTATTTTTGCCGAATGAAAAAGATGGAACGGACGGCGCCTGTCACGCCGCGTTATTTCCTGGTATTCAAGCCCTACGGCATGTTGTCGCAATTCAGTCGAGAGGCGCCCGGGCAGGTCACTCTCGCCGACCTGGATTTTACATTTCCCAAAGATGTTTATCCGGTCGGCCGCCTCGATGCCGACAGCGAGGGTCTGCTGCTGCTCACCAGCGACAAGTCCCTGAATGCACGGATGCTCGATCCCCGATTCGAGCATCCGCGCACCTACCAGGCGCAGGTGGAAGGCATGCCCGACGAAGCGGCGCTCCATCGCCTGCAAACGGGCGTCGATATTCAAATCAACGGCAAACAGCACCGCACCCGCCCGGCAATCGTGCGAATGCTGGTAGACGAGCCTGTGTTGCCCGAACGCAATCCGCCCATCCGTTTTCGGAAAACCGTACCCGACGCCTGGCTCGAACTGACCCTCACGGAAGGGAAAAACCGCCAGGTCCGCCGAATGTGCGCCGCCGTGGGTTTGCCGGTGTTGCGGCTGGTCAGGGTAGCGATTGGAACGGTTTTGCTGGGCGATATGCAACCCGGGGAAGTGCGCGAGACGAGCCGGGATATGTTTGTATAAATGTCGCGTCGTCAGTTGGGCATGGTCCCGAAAAGTTCTTCCAGTTTTTTCCAGCGATAATTAAAAATGCCTTCCAGCTGACGCCGGATGAACAAGGCATGCGCCAGTCGGCCCAGAATGCCCAGAGGCAGGCGGTAATGCACCAGATCGGTCATTTCCACACCGCCTTCGATCGCCTTGAAATGGTGCTGATGGTGCCAGAGCGCGTAGGGCCCGACGCGTTGTTCGTCGACGAAAAAGCGCTGGTGTTCAACATGTGTGATCTCGGTCATCCAGTACAAGGGGATGCCCAAAACCGGTTTGACGGTATAATCGATGATCTGGCCGGCATACATCTGAGAGAGGAAAGCAGGGTCGGCGCGCACATGGAAACCCATGTAGGGAGGGGTGATCACTTTCAGGTTGTCGGGAGCGGAAAAGAAGTCCCAGGCGTGATCGAGCGAGATGGGGAGGCGTTGTATTCTTTTTAACGTAAAAGTGGCCATTGTTTGTGTTTTGACATCCCAAACAATGGCCACGGACAACGGTTCAAAACCGGCGATTTTACATGTTTTCGGGCACGAATTTCCCGAGATCTTCCGGATATTCCTTGGAGTATTCGTAGCGAATCAGATCGGTGGAAGTGATGATGCCGACCAGTTCATGGTCGTCGTTGACAATCGGAACAGCGTGGAAAAGATGCTCTTTGAGCACTTCTGCCACGGCGCCCAGGTGCTGATCGGGGTCGAGCGCAGCGATTTTACGAACCATCAACTCGGTCACGGGAATTTTGTCGTATTCCTCGGCCGATTTGCCGAGCCGGAAGATGTCCCACGAGGAAACCAGGCCGACCAATTTCTTGCCTTCCAGCACGGGGAGGTGGTGAATGTGTTTTTCCAGCATGATCCGACGCGCGTCGCCGAGGGTATTTTCCGGCGTGAGGGAGATCACATTCGTGGTCATCACCGCGCGCACATATTCGTTCATCATAGGCTGTAAAGCATAAGATTTAGTGAAAAAAATGGACAGTATTCTGTTTTACCCTCCAAAGTAGGGCCTTCCCCGGAAACCGGCAAGGGAAACGTTTTTTTTGAAAAATTTTAGGCTTGTAACTGCGGGCTATTGTTATTTTCAAATAACTGATTATCAATGACTAACAATTATTTTCAGACAACTTTCGCCGCGATGTATAAACCGTGCATTTAACTACCCAGTTCCCGGGCGCGTGCAAGCGCTGCCTCGGCGCCGGCCATGACGCTCGCGTGCAATTCGGTGTCCCTGAACACCCGCAACGCCGCTTCGGTGGTGCCGCCTTTGCTGGCTACTTTTCCAATCCATTCCTCGCACGAGAGGTCGGCCTTGTTGTACAAATCCACCGCTCCCGTAAAAGTCTGGGCCACAAGCAATTCCGCCTCCGACGGGGAAAAACCCATATTGGTCGCCGCCTGAATCATGGCATTCATAAAAAAGTACACATAGGCGGGTCCCGAGCCTGAAATCGCCGTGGCCGCGTCGATCATCTCCTCTTTTTCCACGTAGAGGGTCTTGCCCGTGGTGTTGAGCAGGTTTTGGACGGTGACCAGTTCGATTCTCGTGACGGCATCGGTCGAAGTAAATGCCGTGACGCCGGCGCCGATCTGGGCAGGCAGGTTGGGCATGGCCCGAATCACTTTCTGGGCGCCCAGCGCCTGCGAAATAGTGGCCAGCCGCACACCCGCCATGATGCTCAGAAACACCTGCCCGGGGTCGACAAGACGGGCGATTTGCTCAAAAAGACGTGGCGAATCCTGTGGTTTTACCGCCAGAACGCATAGATCCGCTTCGGGCACACAGTACTCGGGTTCGCTGAAAAACCGGCCGTCGTAGTGCTGGCTGAGGTGATTGGCTTTTTCATAGGTGCGGCAAAGCACCATCAGGTTGTCGGCGGTCACGATCCGGCTGCGCAGGAAAGTTTGGGCGTAGGTCAGCCCCATATTTCCTCCGCCGAGTATGAGAATTTTCATGTGTTCAGATTTGCCGCAAAAATTGGACTTTTCGGCTGTAAAAATTTCATACATGAAAAAAATCCACGTTTACAGCCTAGCTTTTGTCATGACCGCCGCCATGCTGCTCAACAGTCTGGGCTGTGCCCGGGCCGGTAAAAACGACGCCGACAACCCTCAGCGCCCGGCATGGGCAATCGCCATCCACGGCGGTGCAGGAGCCCTTAGCCGCGCCGAAATGACGCCCGAAAAAGAAGCGGCTTACCGCGCCGCGCTCGACAGCGCCTTGCAAATCGGTGAAACCGTGTTGCGCAATGGCGGCACCGCGCTCGACGCCGTCACGCAGACCGTCAGCTGGCTCGAAGACTGCCCGCTGTTCAATGCCGGCCGGGGCGCCGTGTTTACCCACGAGGGCCGCAACGAACTCGACGCCAGCATCATGGACGGCAGCACACAAATGGCCGGCGCCGTCGGCGGCGTGACGATCGTCAAACACCCGATCCAGCTGGCAAGGGCTGTGATGGAAAAATCGCCGCACGTTTTCCTCACCGGCCGTGGTGCAGAGCAATTTGCCATCGAAAACGGCATCGATACCGTGGCGCCTTCGTGGTTTTTTACGCAGGAACGCTGGAACAGCCTTCAAAAGGCGCTGGAGGAAGAAAAATCCAAAGGGAAAACAGGCGCGCTCGGCCACAATCCAGACTACAAATTCGGCACCGTCGGCTGCGTGGCGCTCGATCAGGCCGGCAATCTGGCGGCCGGCACCAGCACGGGCGGCATGACCAACAAACGCTGGAACCGGCTGGGCGACTCCCCGGTCATCGGCGCCGGCACCTACGCGTCCAACGACGCCTGCGCGGTGTCGTGCACAGGTCATGGCGAGTTCTTTATCCGCTACGCCGTGGCCCACGATGTCTGGGCCCTGATGTCGTACAAGGGTCTGCCTTTGCAGGAAGCCGCCGATTGGGTGGTCAACAAAAAACTGGTGGAAAAAGGCGGCGAAGGCGGCCTCATCGCCGTGGACAAATACGGCAACATCGCTTTGCCTTTCAATTCGGAAGGGATGTATCGGGGTTACGCGAAGCCGGGGGAAAGAAAAATTGATATTTATAAATAAAAGGGGCCTCGTTTTTTCAAAAAAGTACAAGGGCGCCGCGCGAAAATCTGCGTGGCGCCCTTGTGCTTTTTGAAAAATCTGTTCTGTCGGACAGGGCTTACTGAACGACCACTTTACGGCGTGCGGTCGATTGGTCGCCAGCCCATTCGAGCGTGTACACACCTTTGGGCAAACTGCCGAGATCGATTGCCTGGCGGCTATTGCCGGCGGGCCAGTTCAGGTCGCTGGATTGCAGCAGGGCGCCTTGCATATTGCGCACTGTGAAATGCAACTTACCGCCTGTAAAGCCTTCAAAATCAGCGAATACCAGCCCTGTGCTGGGGTTGGGCGACACTTGCAGATTTTTGGCAAACGAAGGAGCGGGCTCGACGTCGGAAGGCACCGTCACAACGGCTTCGGCAGCCACCAGATTGCTGCGGCATTCGATGCCCGGGAAGTCGATTTCCCAGTTGTAGAAATAGTAGTAACGGTCGCTGGCGATGTCGGAAGTTTTGATGGAAATGTAGCCGGGCAACACGTACGGGAAGGCCACGCCCTGATCGCTGCGGCGAAGTTGCGGGCTGACGGTTCCCAGATTGGCCTGATTGATGCCGGCATCCGTCGTCAGGTGCAGGTCGGTAGCCACGGGCAATGCGAAGTTGAGGTCGAGAATGGTGGTTCCCGAGGGGATCGCCACGGTTTTCGTGGCAAGCAGGGTACCCTGGCTATCTTTCAGGTCGATCTTGCGAACGGCGGCCGTAGCGGTGTACACTTTTACTTTTTTCAATACGCAGGGAGAGAAGCAGTCGAAGACCAGGGCGCCGTTGAACTGGTTGCCGCTGAGCGTCGTTCCCTGATGCTCGACCGGGCCGACAAACTGGTTGGGCATGTCGCTGGTGCTCACGTTTTGAACCCAGTACGTAGTATTTTCGGAAAGCGGCGGCGTGACGAAGGTCGAGCCCGTGCCCACCACGTTGCCCCCGATGGAGGCATCGTACCAGACGAGGGAGTCGCCGGTAGCCGTCAGCGAAGCGCTTTCATTGACCAAAACGGTGTCGGGCGAGGTCACTGGCGTTCCGGCGAACAAAACATTGACATTTTGCGGAGCGGAAGTAAAGGCTGCGCAAAGTCCCTGCGTCGTCACCGAGTAGGCGCCGCTTGCGCTGGCAACAATGCTCTGGGTCGTCGCGCCATTGCTCCACAAATAGGAAGCCGCCGAAGAAGCCGTCAGCGTAACGGAACCGCCCGAGCAAAACACCGTATCGCCTGCCGCTTCGATGGTCGGGATCTCGATCGGGTCGACGATAATCGTGATGGCGTTCGAGCCCGCATTGCAGCCTTCGGCCGAACCGACCACCACGGAATACTGACCGGCCGCGCCGGCTTCGATCGACTGGGTGGTGGCGCCATTGCTCCAGAGGTAGTTGGCAAAGCCCTCGGGGGCCGTGATGGTCACGGTTTGGCCGTTGCAAATGGTCGTGGCGCCGTTTGCGGCGATATTGACCTCGGGGATGGTGCAGCCGCCTTCCTGCAGGGAAATGTACTGATCGACCGTCTGGTTGTATAATTTATCAATTTGCCCGGAAGGCCAGCGCACTTCCACGGAATCGACGGTCGTCAGTTGGCCCATGCCGAAATGGATCAGCATGGAATTCTGGATGCCGTAGCTTTCGCCGGAGCGCACTTCGCGGATCTGGATGCCAAGCGGGCTGTAAAGGGTCACTTTCGCCCCTACACCGTTGCGGTTGCTTTGCACCCCGCGGAGGCTGAGCCCGAAATAATGGTTGTTATTGCCCTGATTCATAAAAAGCGCATCAGGGATGTTGCTCGGGTCGGTGTACACCTCTGCGTAGCCGGCGTAGACGTCCTGAAAACCATCGTGGTTCAGGTCGCCGACCGCAAACGATTCCATCAGGTTGTTGTCAAACGGGTTGGGTACCTCGGTAAAGGTTTTGTCGCCGTTGTTGTGCAACAAATGGTGGGCCGTACCGGCCACCAGAATATCGACGTAGCCGTCGTTGTCAAAATCGCGGAAGATGCCCTGGAGCGGCAAGCCGGTGATCTGGGAAGCGATACCCGCCGAAGCGCCGATATCGGTGAAATGGCCGGCGCCGTCGTTTTCCAGCAGCATGCTGGGCACGTCGTGGTTGGTGACCAGGCAGTCGAAATCGCCGTCGTTGTCGATGTCGCCGAAGTCGGCCGTCCAGCTTTGCGCGCCAATGCGCAGGCCTGCGGCATTGCCGATATCCTGCGTGTAGGTGCCGTCGCCATTGTTGAGAAACAACTGGTTGATCCGACGCGGGTCGGTGGGGTCGTTGACGCCCTGGCGGCATTTGGCGATGTACAGGTCGAGGTCGTTGTCGTTGTCGACATCGCTCCACACAGAGCCGTAGTTGCCCGAATTATCGGAGCTGGGCACGGTGGTGAGGTCGATCCAGGTAGGCTGATACACAAACTGGCCTGCGCCGTTGTTGCCGAAAATTTTGGCTACACCGTCGTCGTGGCAGGCAAAAATGTCGAGCCAGCTGTCGTTGTTGATGTCGGCAAAATTGACACCCTGCAAAAACACCCCGGGGCTGGTCAGGTTTTGAATGGTAAAAGTGGAACCGTCGGCGGAAAAAGTAACCACCTTGATACCGTCCTGATAACCGCCGGCCACCACATCGACGTAGCCGTTGTTGTCCATGTCGCCGGCGCACATCCCCCACTGGCTTCCGCCGGGCAGGTCGGCCACGGCCTTGTGAGTAAAGGGCTGGTTGGGCGAAGTTTGCAGTTCAAGGGCCAGCACGGAGCCCTGGTTCATTCGGGCAATGTCATCGAGGCCGTCGCCATTCATGTCGAGCACGGCAATGGCAACGCCGCTGTAATAGGGCGGCGTTTGCAAAAGGCTGGTTTGTTTGGTAAAGGCTATTTGTGCCGACAAGGCGCCGGCAAAACCGCAAGCCAAAGCGAGTAGTACAAGGCGGTTGATACAATTCATGTTTCGAAGGATGGAAAAAGAACGGGTTTGAAAAACGACGCGAAAGGTAGTCCAATGCACCTGTATTTCACGGCGTCACCAAGCGCTTGGCTAATCCCGGACAATTGCCCCGGCGCGTTAAGAGCCTGTTAAAGCGCCGCCAGGACTTAAACCGCTTTGTTTTCTTTCCGTCCAAACGCATTATTTACACTCAAAATCAACACGGACATTTATGAAAAAGCATTTGTTCCTGCTCCTCTGCCTGCTTTCTTTCGGCTTTGCCACCCAACTCAGTGCCCAGCAACCCCAATCGGTCGACAAAGCCGAAAACAAAATCGACCGCGCCGAAAACAAGGCCGATCGCGCTGAAAACAAACGCGACAGGGCGGAAAATCGCCGTGATCGCGCCGAAAACAAAGCCGACCGCGCCGAAAACAAACGCGACCGCCGCGAAGACAGGCGCGACGAGAAACACGACGGCGGCCGACTCGACAAAATGGAAGACAAAAGAGACAAAGCCGAAGACCACCGCGACCGCGCCGAAAACAAACGCGACCGCGCTGAAAACAAGGCTGACCGGGCAGAGAACAAACGTGATCGCGCTGAAAACAAACGCGATCGGAAAGAAAATCGCCACGACCGCAAAAATTAACGGTGCATGCCGATGCCGGGAAGTTATCATTCAACCTGGTAGAATAGAGGCTGCCTCATAATGTAGCATAGCAAATATTATATCGCATTCAGGTTATTACTGACGGGGTGACTTTGGAGTCACCCCGTCAGTTGGCCGCGATTGAAAATTAAATTTTGCAGGATTTTGAGCAAAAGGGCTTATGAGACGGCCTCTTTGTATGGATTCTATTGGGGAAATACCGCGTTTCACTCTTTCAGTCCGCCGGTAAAGGCATAACCGATGGCGAACGACCACCACCATTTGCCGTTGTACTGCCAGTCGTCGCCGATGCCGCTGGCATAGTCTTTTCCAAACACCAGCCCAACGTTGCAATCGCCCAGTTGCAGGATCAGCCCGCTGCTCCAGGTGATGCCGGGCACCACATCGCCTGCCGTCGGTTCGAGGTCGAGCGAGGCTTGTTCGTTTTCAAGGTTAATGAAGGTGAGTCCGGCGGTCAGCGGCACCAGAAGGCGGTAGTTTTTCTTTTCCGACAAGACTTTGTTGGCGCCGATGTAGCCGCCGATCGTCACGTCGGTGGTAAGCCGGAAGGTGTGTTTTTCGGGCGCCTTGCGGATTTTGAAGGGCAGGGTCAGTTGGCCGCCGTTGAAATCCCAGTTTTTCAGAAATCCGTTGTGTGTCGCCACAGGTTTGGCGGCGGTTTTTGCCTGGGTCGTCGAATCGGGCGCCTTGCCCGGAGCGTCCGGAGTTTGCGGGGTTTCACAGTTTTGTGCAAGAATGCTGGGGTCGACGTGCAAAAAAAAGCCCGAGAAGGCCAGGCTACGGAGGAAATTCTGAGGTTTCATGATGATCCGGTTTTGTATTATGCAACAACGCAGTATTAAGATGTTTAAATTTATCTTAACTACATATTTGCGATAAAATATTTTTTCAACACGCCCGTGGCACGGCAAACTGCATATTTGGCATCGCGTATCTTCGCACCCGACCATGACGATCCAAGACATTCTTCGCGATATCCGGGCCGGCAAGTTTGCCCCGATCTATTTCCTGCACGGCGAGGAGCCCTTTTTTATCGACCAGATCGCAGAGGCCATCGAGGCCCGCGCCCTGCCCGAAGCGGAGAAAAGTTTCAACCAGACGATCCTGTACGGCAAGGACGTGGATGCCATCAGCTTGCTCGATTACCTGCGCCGCTACCCCATGATGAGCGAGCGTCAGGTGGTCATTTTGCGCGAGGCTCAGGAGATGAAAGGGATTGGGGAATTGATGGGTTATGTGGAAAATCCGATGTCCACTACCCTCTTTGTCCTGTGTTACAAGCATAAAAAGTACGACCTCAACACCAAATTCGGCAAAGCGCTCAAAACCCACGCCGTGGTATTCGAGAGCAAAAAACTGTACGACAACCAGGTTGCCGACTGGATTTCAAACTATTGCAAGGAAAACAAAATCGGTATCGAACCCGCGGCCACAGCCCTGCTGGCCGACTATCTCGGAACGGATATCGCCAAAGTGGCCAACGAACTGGACAAACTGGCCCTCAACCTGCCCGCCGGCGCAACAGTGACTCCCCATCACGTGCAGGAATACGTCGGCATCAGCAAGGATTACAATGTCTTTGAACTGCAAAAAGCATTGGCAACCAAGGACTTGCCCAAAGCCGCGCGCATCGAGCAATACTTTGCAGCCAATATCCGGCGCAACCCTTTCATCGTGACTTTATCGAGCCTGTACAGTTTTTTTTCCAAGGTGTACGCCCTTCATTTTGTCAAAAATGCGCCCGAAGCCGAACAATTAAAAACCCTGGATCTGCGATCGGAATGGTTTTTGAAAGACTATAAAATCGCCGTCCAACACTATTCACTGGAAAAAACCATCGCCATTCTCGGCTGGCTTCGCGACTACGACCTGCGCGCCAAAGGCGTCTACCCGGAAGAGCCCAGCCCCGACAACAGCGACAATACCGACGAAACACAACTCATGCGAGAGCTTTTCTGGAAGATCCTGCATTGAACCAGACCCTTGGAACGGCACAGACAATTCGACGGACGGATATATGTTATAAGCAGGATTTTCAATCTTTTATGTCCGAAATCGAAGCCTTGCATGCAACATTTTAACTAACATCGCAGTTCCAACTGAATTATACTGCCAACGTCGCTTTATGAGAACACTCGCTACCTACACCGTCGCCGCAGGTGACACCCTGTACGGCATCGCCCGCCGATTCGGCATGAGCGTGACGGAACTCCAAAACCTCAACAGTCTGAGCAGCAGCAGCCTGAGCATCGGGCAAAAACTTAAAGTATGGGTCGATTCGGGAGGCGCCCAACCCGCCCAACCGCAAACGCCCGTACCTCCCGTACCGACCATCCCGACCATTCCCCCTGCACCGCCTTCCAATCCCTCCTCCGGCGGCAACTGGGGCGGTTCGGACTACCGTTCGGCGCGCCAGCAATTTGCACTTGACGTCCGTCAGGATGCAGGATTCAAACGCTATTTCCTCACCGTCCCCTTGCTCAACGGCAGTACGGTGGTGGCCAATATGCGCGACAACCTGACCAATTCCCGCTACATGGTGTACCCAGCCGGTATCCTTTACGCCGGCCAATCCACCATGAACCTCGACATCAATTCGGTTCAGTCGGTGGGGCTTAGTTGGGCGCAGGCCAAAGCGCTCCAGTACGTCTCGACCCACGAAGGCAAATTCGACGCCATCAACAGCTACGACAAAGCCATTTTTTCCTACGGATTTATCCAGTTTACCGGCTCTTCCGCGGTCGGCGCCAGCCTCAACCGCTTGCTGGTCAGTATGGAACTCAACGCCCCGAGCCAGTTTGCCCGCGTTTTCCAGCGGGTCGGTATCGATACGGAAGGCGGCAACGTAACCGTGCTCGACGACTACGGCAGAAAACGCTATGGCGACGACGCCTGGCTGTATATCCAAGGCAATCCGCGGCTTTACGGCGCATTTATTCAGGCCGGCTTCGACCCCACCCTCGTGCGCGAACAACTGCGCATGGCCAACAGCCTCTACGTACAACCCGCCCTCAACTACCGCCTCGACCTCAACGTGGCCGGCATCCGCATTCAGGTGCCCAGGCTCAGCGATATCCTCACCTCGGAAGCCATGCTGACCATCGTCATCGCGCTGGCAGTCAATCAGGGCAACGGCGGCATGAGCCGGATCGTGAGCGATGCCGTTTCGCAGGTGGCGGCTCAAATGCGGCTTACCTCGCTCGCCGCGCTCGGCCAGATCAACGAGCGCCTGGTGGCCCAAACCATTGCCGACACAACCGTCGACGACCGCGTGCGCAACCGCACGGTGGGCGTGATCAACTCGGGCATGAGTTTCGCCTGAAAAAGAACAGGGTTTGGGCAGAAAGGGCCCAAACCCTGTCATTTTTCCAATAAATCAAGGTATTTTTGAAAATAGGCGGCTTCGGCCGGCCGGCCGGAAATAAACCACCGAACGGCGGTATCGCCCTGTTCGGCGCGGTGTTCCAATTGGTTCATGAGGTTGTTGACGGTGCCGCGATTGCCGTCCAGAATTTGAACGTGCGCGGGCAGAACCTGCCGGAACGCTTTTTTGAAAAAAATAAAATGCGTGCAGCCCAGCACAATGGCGCCGTAGGCGTCGAGATCGAATGCTGCCAGTTTTTGCCGCAAATAGGGCACAATCACCTCGTCTGAAAATTCGAAGCGCTCGGCCCAGGCCACGAGTTCCTGCAAAGGCAGGTAATCGACGCGCTGGTCGGTATCGACACGGGCTACGAGGTGGTGAAATTTTTCTTCCCGAAGGGTCAATTCCGTAGCCACCACGAGCACCCGTTTGTCGGGGCCAGTCGCCCCGACGGCCGGTTTTACGGCAGGTTCCATACCAATTACCGGGAACGGATAACGCTGCCGCGCATCGCCGATGGCCGCGCTGGTCGCTGTGTTACAGGCCACTACGATTGCCTGCGGATCGAAGCCGGCGAGGAAATCGAGTGCTTGAAGCAACAAATCACGCACCTCCGCCTTGGAACGCACCCCGTAAGGCGCATTGTCGCTGTCGGCGAAATAGAGAAAGTGTTCGTGCGGCAACAACTGCAGGGCCTCGTGCAAAACGGAGAGCCCGCCGATGCCGGAATCGAAAAAGCCGATGGGCTGTTGCACGGAAGGATCAGTGGGCTAGTTTGGCCTTTACGAGCGGGGTTACGTCGAGCGATTCGTCGGCGTAGATCAGGATGGAAGAAGCCATGTCGAACACCATCGTGTAGCCTTGCTCGTTGGCGACGTCTTTCATGGCCTGATTGACGCGTTCGAGGATCGGATTGTACAGTTTTTGGCGTTTTTCGGCCAGCTGGCGGTACACATCCTGCTGATAGGCTTCAAGTTTGGCCTGTTCTTCCTGCAAGGCGCCCGCCTGTGCGTCGTAATCTTTGGGCGAGATCTGGCCGTTTTCTTTTTTGCGATCCAGTTCGGCGGCACTGTCCTGGAGTTGCTTCAGCATTTCCTGGCCGCGTTTGTTGAGTTGGGTCTGGAAGGCCTGCAGATCGCTGTCGGCCTGTTTTACTTCGGGCAAATCGGCGAGCAAGGCCAGGGAGTTGCAATAGCCGAATTTTTGGGCGAACGTCGAAACGCTCAGGGTCAAAAGGAGACTCAGGGTCAGAACAATCGTTTTCTTCATGTCAAATGTTGAATTTACCGGCAAAGGTAAGTAAAGTTGGCCGTGGGCAGCGGGCGCGGGCAGTAATTTGGCTGCCGGCAATTCGCAATGCCGCGTTCCAAACTACTGCCCGACGCCGCGGTCAAGGGTTTACTTTTTCAAAAGCGCTTTGATGTCTTCGGTTTTATCGTAGCGTTTGTCGGCGTACAACATGCCGGAAGCGCTGCCTTTATCGAAGATAAAATCGAAGCCTTTGTCCTGCGCGTACTTCTCGATGGCGCCATAGACGCGGTCCTGGATCGGTTTGACCAGTTCTTCGCGTTTTTTGAACAGGGCGCCTTCGGGGCCGAATTTCTGACGCTGGAGTTCGCGCACTTCTTTTTCCTTGGCGACGATCTCGTCTTCGCGCTGTTTTTTCATGTCCTCGCTGAGCAGTACCTGTTCCGCCTGGAATTTGCTGTACATGCCCTTGATTTTATCCTGCTCCTGGGCGATTTCCTGGCGCCATTGGGTAGCGATTTTGTCGAGTTGTTCCTGTGCCTTTTGGTAGTCCGGCAGGCTTTCCAGCACAGCCGTTACGTCAACGTATGCGATGCGTTGCGCGGTGGTAATGCCGGTGAGCAACAGGGAGAACAAGGCCGTCGAAAGGATTTTCTTGATCATGGTGGGTCTTGATATTTGAATGGATAAATGAATGTACAATCTCGGTTTACCGAATTTTTGCGTCAAAAGTAGGGGGTTTTACAATGTGTCGCGGCCTTCTGACGAAAACCGGGCGGGGGAAGTTGCCTTCAGATTTTAACAAATTTTGCCAAACAAATTCTAACTGCTTGTCGTGCAAAATCTTGTGCAACAGCCGTCTGGCACTCCCACAGGGTATTTAACCCCGGTTTAACCCCTTTTTAAAAGGGTGTTAACCGCCTTTGCGGCCTGCAATGCTTTGCGCCCCGAACATCGTAATTTCGCCCCCCCGCATTAACAACGCTTTTTTCACCACGCCCAACACCTCGCCCTGTGTATTACATCCAGCCCGACCAGATTTCCCTGGAAAGCATCGAGCAAATCATTCGACATCGACAGCCGATCGCGCTTTCCGACCATGCCATTCAGCGTATTGCCCATTGCCGCGACTATCTCGACCAAAAGATCGGCGCCAACAACGAACTGTTTTACGGCATCAACACCGGCTTCGGCTCCCTTTGCGATGTTCGGATTCCCGACGAAGAAATCGGACAATTACAGCACAACCTCGTCATGTCGCACGCGGCCGGCACAGGCGATCTGGTGCCCGAGGAAATCGTTCGGATCATGCTGCTGCTCAAAATTCAGAGCCTGTCGCAGGGTTTTTCGGCCGTGCGCGTCAAAGTGGTGGAACGGCTGGCCGATTTTTTCAATGCAGGTATCAGCCCGGTCATTTTCGAACTCGGTTCTCTGGGCGCGTCGGGCGACCTCGCGCCGCTGGCGCACCTGTCGCTGCCGCTCGTAGGCCTCGGCGAAGTGTGGTTTGAAGGCCAGCGCCTGCGTGCCGATGCCGTGCTGCAACAGCACGACCTGAGGCCCCTCCAGTTCAAAGCCAAGGAAGCCCTGGCCCTGCTCAACGGCACCCAGTTTTCCTCGGCCTACGCCGTCTGGTGCCTCCTGCAAAGCCGCCGGCTGTCGAGGCTGGCCGATTTCAACGCCGCCCTCGGCTACGACGCCTTCAACTGCCGCCTGTCGCCCCTCGACCCCAATATTCATCGCATCCGCCCGCACCACGGACAGGTGTCGGTGGCTGAACGCCTGCGCAACTGGCTGTCGGACAGCCAGATCGCTGCTGCGACCAAAACCAGCGTGCAAGACCCCTACGCCTTCCGCTGCGTCCCGCAAGTGCACGGCGCCTCGCACGACGCCCTCGATTTTATTGAAAAAACGGTGCTGACCGAGATCAATTCCGTCACCGACAACCCCAACGTGTTCCCCGATCAGGACCTGATTCTTTCCGGCGGCAATTTCCATGCGCAACCCCTGGCCCTGCCCCTCGACTACCTGGCGCTGGCGCTGGCCGAACTGGGCAGCATCGCGGAAAGGCGTATTTACCAGATGATCGGCGGACAACGCGGGCTGCCGGCTTTTCTGACCGCCGACCCGGGCCTGCATTCGGGCATGATGATCGCCCAATACACGGCGGCCGCCATCGTCAGTCAGAACAAAACGCTGTGCACCCCGGCTTCGGCCGACAGCATCGTGAGCTGCAACGGACAGGAAGATCACGTGTCCATGGCCGCAAACGCCGCCACCAAGGCGCGGCGGGTGGTGCTTAACCTCGAACGGCTGCTGGCCATCGAATTTATGGTGAGCATGCAGGCGCTCGAATTCAGACGACCGCTGCGCTCCTCAGCGTCGATCGAAGCGGCGTACGAGGCTTATCGCCAACACGTTGCGCGGCTCGACGGCGACCGCGTACTGAGCGACGACATTGAAAAAACCATTCATTTTTTGCGGGAGGATCACTCTTTTTTGCGGTAATCCGCTTTCAGCAAACTCACGGTGACATCTCCCGAGCGCTGCGCCACATTGGCCAGTTCACGGGCGATCATGGCTTCCCATTCGGCCAACACGGCTTCCGAATAATTGCTTCGCTGCCAGCTTGCATCGAATTCGGCCGCGCGTTGCTGCCAGGCATGCTCGGCTTCGGCGAGGCGGGTTTTGGCCTGGCCGGTTATCGCCCGCAGGTCGGGCGCGAGGGAAACCAGGTCGTTTTTGAAGCGACGCGCCGACAATTCGGCAAGGTCGAAATGCAGCTGGGCGCGGCGCAGGTAAAGCGCGGGCGCCGTACCGCCAGACGGCATCCAGGTGCTGTCGGTGTAAAAAAGCGTTTGGGTGCGCACCGTGATGTCGTTAAAATAGTCGCCCAAAAGCCGGTATTTCAGTTCGCATGTCACCGGCGGGAGGCCAGTTGCTCCCCTTTGGGCCGCACCGCGCAAATCGCCCGGCAACAAAGGCCGCACCGTGTCCCAGCGAATTTTGGATTCCAGTCCTTCCAGGCTCTGCGCCAGGTACACTTCCGCCTGTATTCTGCTGCAACTCGAGCCGGTCTGGGCCGGCAGCTCGTGCTTCACAATGATCATCACGTTGCCGCCAAGTTTCATCGCCTTGTTGCGCGCGCGCTCCACAACCTCCGGGTATTCGCAGTCGCGCGACCAGCCGCGGTCTTTGACCTGAATGCCGGCCAAATGGCGAAGATTCAGGTTCGAGGATTTCAATTCGCCTTGTTCCAAAACCGCCGCGTAGGACACGGTATCCAGCCCTGTAACCACCTTTCGGGGAATAGTTTTGACAGGCGGCTGGCAAGCCGAAAGCAGGAGAAGCAGCAGCAGGACAGGAGGGAAAATATTTCTCATAATGTGTTTATTTTCAATTTTTTACAAAAAATCCTCGGAAGGAATGTCTTCGCCGGCAAACTCAAAACGAGGGCGAGGCCCTTCCGCTGTTTCAACCGTTTCAAAAAACATGGTTTTGGGCCGAACCCACCAGCCGAACTCGCCGTACAATGCCTGGTAAACCACCAGTTCTTCCCCGGTTTCCGAATGGCGGGCAAGGCCCATGACGCGATAAAAACGGCCTTTGTAATGGCGATAAACGCCGGTTTGTACTTGATCCATCATAAAGTTCGGGAATTGGTCAAAAACAGCCAGGCAGCCGGGATCGCCTCGACGAGGTCGCCGGCCGTCATGCCTGGCATACTCTTCTGGCGGGCAGCCAGGTCGCCGGCCAGTCCGTGCAGAAACACCCCGAGCCGGGCAGCCTGGGCAGGCAAATAGCCGGAGGCGAGCAGGCCGGTCAGCAAGCCGGTCAGGACATCGCCCGAGCCGCCGGTGGCCATGCCCGGATTGCCTGTGGAATTGAACCAGCAGGCGCCGTCGGGGCTCGCAATCGCGGTGTGGGCGCCTTTCAGAACGACGATCACGCGGCGCTCGATCGCTCTGGCGCGTTGCCGGTGGTTGCGGGCAAAATCGTCGGTCGATGGCCCGAACAGGCGCTCGAATTCTTTCGGGTGGGGCGTCAGAATGCTGTTTTGCGGCACCAGCGGCCACCATTCGGGGTGGGCGGCGAGCAGATTCAGCGCATCGGCGTCGAGCACCAGGGGGCGGTTTGCTTTTTGCAATAATTGTTCGAGCGCATCGGCGGTCAGCCGGTCGGTTCCGATGCCGGGGCCGACACCAACGGCGGCGTAATGTTCAGGCGACAAAAAATCCGACCAGCAGTCGGCATTGGAATCCGCGGTGCACATGGCTTCGGGCACGGTGGACTGCAGCACGTCGAGGCTGCGGGCCGGGCAATGCACCGTGAGCAAACCGGCGCCGGCGCGCAAAACGGCACGGGCGGCGAGCACGGCCGCGCCCGTTTTGCCCCGACTGCCTGCTACGAGCAAGGCATGGCCGTAGGCGCCTTTGTGTGAAAATTTCGGCCGTGGCAACACCAGATTGCGTGCCTCCACCTCGTCGAGGTAGTAAAAATCGGTCGGCGTCTGCGCGGCATATTCAGGCGAGAGGCCGATGTCACCAAAAGTCCATTCGCCTGCAAACGCGCTGTTTTCAGGAAAAAAGAACGCCTTTTTGGGCTGCTGAAACGAAAAACAAAGATCTGCGCGGACGCAGGCGCCACCCGTATGCGCATCGGCCGACAAACCGGCGGGCAGGTCGATCGAAACCACTTCATTGGGCAGGCGATTGATCCACTCGACCGCCTCCGCCCATTTTCCTTCGAGCGGGCGGCTCAGTCCCGTCCCGAACAAGGCTTCGATGACGACAGCGCCGGCGGGCAGATCGGGCCATTCGCCGGCCGGGTCGAGCCATTGCACCGGCACCGCCTGATCGGCGGGCAGATCGGCAATTTGCGCATCGAAATCGGCAGAATGGCGGCCGGAAAAATCGCAAACCAGTACCTTTGGCGCGAAAAAACGCCGGTACAGCAAACGCGCCACGGCCACGCCGTCGCCGCCGTTGTTGCCGGTACCGGCCAGCACGATCACCGGGCGCTGGGTGTCGGGGTAAAGGCGGGTGAACCAATCCGTAAACACACCCGCCGCCCGGTTCATCAGTTCCAGGGAGGAGACGGGCTCGCGATCGATCGTGAATGCGTCCCAATCGCGTATCTGGCTGGCATTGAAGATTTTCATGTTACCTTTTGATTTGTCGAAACGCGCGTATGGCTACCCAGACTTCGTTTTTTTCCGGCCTAAAAGTAGTTGAATTTGCCAGCGTACTGGCTGGCCCGGCCGTCGGGATGTTTTTTGCAGAACTCGGGGCGGAAGTGATCAAAATTGAAAATAAAACCACGGCGGGCGACATGACGCGATGCTGGAAGTTGCCCTGCGAACCGGTGGACACGGCTGAATCCGCCTATTTCTGCTGTGTTAACTGGGGCAAAAAGCACCTTTTTCTCGACCTGGGCGCCCCGGCCGACTTGCAGCAGGCCCTCGAAATCGCCCTGTCGGCCGATGTGGTGATTACCAATTTCAAACCTTCGTCGGCCCGAAAATTTGGCCTCGATCCCGCCAGTTTGCGCGCCCGCAACCCCGCGCTGATCGTCGCCCAACTCAACGCTTTTGCCGACCCCGAAGATGAGAGCCCCGCTTTCGACGTGGTTTTGCAGGCAGAAGCGGGTTTTTTGTACATGAACGGCGAGCCCGACGCGCCCCCGGTCAAAATGCCGGTCGCCCTCATCGACCTGCTGGCTGCCCACCAACTCAAGGAAGCCATTTTGCTGGCCCTGCTCCATCGGGAGCGCAGCGGCGAAGGCGCCACGGTCAGCACCTCCCTGTTTGAAAGCGCTGTGGCTTCGCTGGCCAACCAGGCGGCCAATTATCTGATGGCCGGCCATATTCCGCAGCGAATGGGCACCCGGCACCCGAACATTGCGCCCTACGGTGATGTTTTTACGACGGCCGACGGGCAGCCGCTGCTGCTGGCGGTGGGCACGGAACGGCAATTTCGTCAGCTCTGCTCGGTACTCGACCTCGATGACCTTTTACAAAATCCTGATTTTCAGACCAATACTGCCCGCGTTCGGCATCGCGACAGTTTGAACGTACTTTTGGAACTCAAAATCAGGCGCCGCCTGGCCGACGAATTGCTCCTCGAATTAAAATCTGCCGGCGTGCCGGCGGCGCGGATTCGCGACATGAAAGCCGTATTCGAATTGCCCGACGCGCAAAACCTCGTCATCAACGATACCTTGCCGGACGGCCGCACGGGAAAACGCGTCAAAACCGCCGCTTTTCACCTCCATTTTGATCAAGAACAAATAATTCATGAATAAAGACGCCATCCTCCAGATCCTTCGCGCCGTCCGCGACCCGCAAACCGGCCAGGATATCATCAGTGCCGGCATGTTGCAAAGCCTTGATATAGAAGGGAATAATGTCAATGTCACCCTTGCCGTACCTTCTTTGCAAATGCAGGGAAAAGCCGATTTGAACTTCGCTTGCATCGGCCTCATCGTTGAACAGTTTCCGGCAGCCGAGGTCAATGTGCATTTCATGGCGCGCACCCCGGGCGCCGACAACGTCGCGCCGAGCGCTGTGCCGCACATTCGCAACATCATTGCCGTCGCATCCGGCAAGGGCGGCGTCGGCAAAAGCACGGTAGCCGTCAACCTCGCGCTCGGCCTGAAAGCCCTCGGCGCCCGCGTGGGTCTCATGGACGCAGACGTGTACGGCCCCAGTTTGCCCACCATGCTCGGGCTTGCCGGGCAGCGTCCCCAGGTGCAACAAGTAACCGGCCAGATCAAAATGATTCCTCTCGAAGCGCACGGCTTGCCCAGCATCAGCATCGGCAACATCATTGAGCCCGATCAGGCCGTCGTGCTGCGCGGGCCACGCCTGGCCGCGGTAATCAAGCAATTTATTAACGACGTGATCTGGCCGCCGCTCGATTTTCTCGTCGTCGATTTGCCGCCCGGCACCGGCGACGTCCAACTCACCCTGGTACAGACCGTGCCGGTCACGGGTGTGGTACTCGTCACCACCCCGCAGGAGGTGGCCCTGGCCGATGCCATGAAGGCGATGAATATGTTTCTGCTCGACCAGATCAAGGTGCCCATTCTGGGCGTGGTGGAGAACATGGCCTGGTTCACCCCGGCAGAACTGCCTGAAAACAAGTACTTTATCTTCGGGCAAGGCGGCGGCAAAAAACTCGCGCTGGCCAGCAACTCGGTCCTGCTGGGCCAGATTCCGCTCGTGCAAGGTATCCGGGAAGGGGGCGACACCGGCATGCCGGCCGTGTTGCAGGAAGGCAGTCCGGTCGCCGCGGCATTTCTCGAAGTGGCCAAAAACACCCTTCGGCAAATCGCGATCCGCAACGAAATGATTGAGCCCAGCCGGATTGTCAGTTTGGGCGGGAATTGAGTTTTAAAAAAAATGCCAAGGCCCCTGTTTTGCGACTGCGAAACAGGGGCCTTGATATTTTTTAAAAAAACAGGCTCAGAATTTCGGGCAAAGAATCTCTTCGCTGTCGTAATTGCCGAGGTAGGCGATGGACAGTTCGAAGGCGCCCTGGCGCTGGTTGGCCGACAAGGCGTGCAGGTTGAGGTCGTAACTCACCCCAACGAGCACATTGTTAAATTCAAGGCCGACCAGGCCGACCACCGCGTCGAGGCCGAAGCCGTCGCTGTTGCGGACGGGGCGGGCCCAACCGCCGATATGCAGCGCCGTGGAGCCGTATTGGCCAATTTCCGTCCGGAAGTTGGCGCCGGCATTCACTTCCATGTGCGGTCCCTGTACGGCCACCAGCAAGCGGGGCTGGAATGCAAGCTGTTGATTGATCGGGAGGGTGGCGGCCAGCTGACCCGACATTTTCATGTACAGTTTGTCGCCTTCGTTTTTGTTGCGGTTGAACGAAATGACCGGCTGGAGAAAGTGGTGCAAAGCCGCGCCGGCAAACACAGCGCCGCCTTCGCCGAAGCGGGCGGTATAATTGAGGCCGACGTTGTAATCGGTGTAGGCGATGTTGTTTTCGGGAAGCAGTTCGTCCGTAGCGCCGGTGAAGCCGTTTCCTTCGAATTCGTCGTTGAAATTGAGCGACTCGTAATTGACGCTTCGCTGCGTGAGTCCGCCCTGCAAACCGATGGACAGGAATTGGCGGTTGTTGACGCCCAGGGCTTTATGATAAGCCAGCGAGAGTGCGATCTGGGTCGTATTGAAATCGACCACGCTTACTTTGTCGTTAAAAAAGAGGATGCCAAGCCCCACTGCGTCGTCGTACACTGACTTGCCGGGGGCGTCGAAGCGGAGGTCGGCGCCGAGGGCGAAGGTTTTGATCGGATTTTCGAGGATGCTGCGCCATTGGTCGCGGTAGATCATCCCGACCCGGTATTTTCCTTCAAAATTGCCCGAAAGCGCCGGATTCAGCGTCAGGGGCGCGGCATAAAACTGGGTAAAATGTTTGTCTTGTGAAAAGACGGAGAGGGTAAAAGAAAAAAGGCAAAGTGTCAGGAGGAAAAATTTCTTCATGTTGTCGGGATAAAAAATTTGGGCAAAGGTAGCCAAGGCGTCGGGTTTAGATAGCCGCTTGCCCTGGCGTTTTTACAAACAATATGGGCGGGAAACGCCGGGCGGGGGTGAAAATTGGAGCGGGGTCGAAGTTTAAGAACGAAAGGGGCGCATTTTTCCAAAATTTCTACCTTTCGCCTGCCCTTGTAAGGCCAGCAACCACCCGTTTTTCGTCCAAACCAGTTTACCATGGAACAATCCAACACTGAATTCAAACCTTACATTCCTTCATCCGACACCTCGGTCAAGGAGTTTACCCTGCGTGCCATTGTGCTGGGCGCCGGTTTCGGCATCCTGTTCGGGGCGGCCACGGTGTACCTGGCCCTGAAAGCCGGTTTGACCGTTTCGGCGTCGATTCCGATTGCCGTGCTGGCCATTTCGCTGGGTCGCAAATTTTTAAAAACGACCATTCTGGAAAACAACATCATCCAGACAGCCGGCTCGGCCGGTGAATCGGTCGCGGCCGGCGTGGTTTTTACGCTCCCGGCATTTTTGTTCCTCAGCGAGGGTATTGGAGAGGGCTTTTTCAACTATTGGACCATCCTGATGCTGGCTATTTTCGGCGGCATTCTGGGGGTCCTGATGATGATCCCGCTCCGCCGTTCGCTCATCGTCAAGGAGCATGACAACCTGCCCTACCCCGAAGGAACCGCCTGCGCCCAGGTGCTTATTGCGGGCGAAAAAGGCGGCGATTTTGCCAAAACCGCCTACCAGGGTCTCGGATTTGCCATGCTGTACGCCATGTTGCAGCGGGTGTTTCACGTAGTGGCTGAATCGCCTTCCATCGAAAGCGCGCAAACGAACAAATACCTGCCCGCGGCCCGCGTCAGCGGCGAGATCACGCCCGAATACCTGGGTGTGGGCTACATCATCGGGCCGCGCATCGCGGGCGTGCTCGTGGCAGGCGGCGTACTGGCCTGGCTGGGCCTGATTCCCCTGTTGGCCACGCTTGTGCCGCCGGATACCATCGCCGCGCAATTGACCAAACTCGACCTGCTGAAACCGATACAGGACGCCACGGGAGCCATTCGCTACCCCTTCGGCTGGGACCCCGGCACGCATTCTTTCGCCGACCTTACCAGCGCCGTGTACCGCGCCTATGTGCGCCAGATCGGGGCAGGCGCTGTGGCTGGCGCCGGTTTTATTACCCTGATTAAAACCATTCCGACCATCGTATCGTCGTTCCGTGAAAGTGTCGGCGCCCTGCGCAACCGCGACGCATCGGCCGCCGTGGCGCGTACCGAAGACGACCTCTCGATCAAGGTGGTCGCATTTGGCAGCCTGGCGCTGATCGTGCTGATGGCGATCCTGCCGAGCATCCCGGGCGACAGCATATTCAGCAAATTGCTGATCGGCCTGCTGGTCATCGTGTTCGGGTTCTTTTTTGTCACCGTTTCGAGCCGCATCGTGGGCATCATCGGTTCGTCGAACAACCCTATTTCGGGCATGACCATCGCCACGATCATGGGCACCGCGCTGGTGTTCATCGGGGTGGGCTGGACTGGCAAAACCTTCGAACCGCTGGCCCTCGTGGTCGGCAGCATGATCTGCATTGCAGCGGCGAATGCGGGCGCTACTTCGCAGGACCTGAAAACAGGGTATCTGGTGGGCGCAACGCCAAAATATCAGCAGCTGGCCCTGTTTATCGGCGTGGTGGTATCGTCGCTGGTGATCGGCTGGACGGTCAAAGTGCTCGACACCCCGACCCAGGAGATGCTCAACCAGGGCATCAAACACGCGATCGGGGAAAAATACAACGCTCCCCAGGCGACGCTCATGGCTACCCTGATCAAGGGTTTGCTGTCGTTCAACCTCGACTGGCAATTTGTGCTCGTGGGTGTTTTTGTCGCCATCACGATGGAACTCTGCGGCGTCAAATCACTGTCCTTCGCCGTCGGGCTTTACCTCCCCTTGTCCACCACCCTGCCGATCTGGGCAGGCGGCGCCTTGCGCGGACTGGCCGACTGGATCGCGAAGCGCAAAGGCGAAGAAGTGGAAGACGCGGACCTGGGCAAGGGCAGTTTGTTTGCCACCGGGCTTGTGGCCGGCGGCGCGTTGGCAGGCGTCGTGGTCGCCCTGCTTTCCGTCAATGAAAGAATCGCCGACGGGCTGGCCAAAATCAATATGGAGCACAGTATCTCGCAAGGAATCGGTGAGGGCGGGTACCAGTTGCTGGGTGTGCTGGCCTTTGCAGGCCTGGCCTTGCTCTTGCTACGGGCTGCCAGGAAAAAATAGCGGCTTTTTTCGTAAAAACTTAGGCAGGGGCAGCGCCCCGTGATATTTGTAGTCTTTTTGTGCCAAAATCCTTCCCGGAGGGGCAGCGCCCCGAAAGATCTTTCGGGGCGCTGCCCCTCC
>JBGAHL010000012.1:0-135118 GCA_044226205.1 Saprospiraceae bacterium | reverse complement strand
CGATTCAATAAATTATACCCACTCAGAAAAGGTAATCAATTTGCTTTTCATGTGGAATAAAATTGAGTTGTACCAATATGTAGACCCTTTCTCCCCAGATTCGGTTCAACTTCATGATGAAATAGGATTCCAGTTCCGCCCCGCTGGATTTATCTAGAAGTATGTTGAACTACTAAATTGATTGACGGGTACAGGGAGATGCCCTTGGTGGTCGGAAGTAGTCATCACGATATTAGAATCTAAGAGAGCGGGCGTTCCCATTCGTCGCGCAGATTTTTCAATTGAGCATCAAGTTCGTCTCTGGACAGCCCTGTTTTCAGGCTGCCCCGAAATTTTGCAAAATGGCGTTTTTGCCCGGGAGCCTGATTGGCAGCAGGTTGAGTTTGCAGCACAATAACCTCCACATCCGAATTTTCGAATCCTTCGGGAAGTAGTACAGTCACCTGACCGTTTTTGACAATAGAATGCGTTCGATAGGCTTGCATAAGCTTGATTTTCAGGCAACAAATTTACTCCATTAATTCCGTTTTCAAAAACCGCCCCGTCCAGCTCTCCTCTACCCCCGCAACCTGTTCGGGCGTGCCGGCCGCCACGATGGTCCCGCCGCGCCCGCCGCCGTCGGGGCCGATGTCGATGAGGTAGTCGGCCTGTTTGATCACATCGAGGTTGTGCTCGATGACGACCACGGTGTTTCCTTTTTCCACAAGTTTGTTGAGCACGGAGAGCAACTGACGAATGTCTTCAAAGTGCAGGCCCGTGGTGGGTTCGTCGAGGATGTAAATGGTGCGGCCGGTGTCTTTTTTCGACAATTCCTCGGCGAGTTTGACGCGTTGGGCTTCTCCGCCGGAGAGGGTGGTGGCCTGCTGGCCCAGGGTAATGTAGCCCAGGCCCACGTCCTGCAAGGTTTTGATTTTCCGATAGATAGACGGGATGGCTTCGAAAAACTCGACGGCTTCGTCGATGGTCATGTCGAGCACATCGGAGATACTTTTGCCCTTGAACAGCACTTCGAGTGTTTCGCGGTTGTAGCGGCGGCCCAGGCAGCGCTCGCAGGGCACCGACACGTCGGGCAGGAAGTTCATTTCGATCACGCGCATACCGCCGCCCTCGCACACCTCGCAGCGGCCGCCCTTCACATTGAACGAAAAACGGCCGGGCTGATAGCCCCGAATGCGGGCCTCGGGCGTATCGGCAAACAACTTGCGGATATCGCCGAACACATTGGTGTAGGTGGCCGGATTGGAGCGCGGCGTGCGCCCGATGGGGCTTTGATCGATTTCGATCACCTTGTCGAGCAAGTCGAGCCCCTCGATTTTTTCGTAGGGCAAGGGGCGTTTCAGCGCATTGTAAAAATGGCTTTGCAAGATGGGGTAAAGCGTTTCATTGACCAGGCTGGACTTGCCCGAGCCGCTCACGCCCGTGATGCAGGTAAAAGTGCCCAGGGGCAGATGCAGGGTGACGTTGCGCAGGTTGTGGCCGGTCGCGCCGTGCAATACCAGCGATTTGCCGCTTCCGGGCCGGCGCACCGCAGGCACCTCGATTTTGGCGCGGTTGGCGAGGTAATCACTGGTGATCGTGCGATTTTTGATGAATTCGGCCGGGGTGCCGATATCGACGATCTGGCCGCCGTGTTTGCCTGCGCCCGGCCCAAGGTCGATCAGGTAGTCGGACTCCAGCATGATGTCCTTGTCGTGTTCGACCACGAGCACGGTGTTGCCGATGTCGCGCAGGGCTTTGAGGGCTTCGATCAGGCGCTGGTTGTCGCGCTGGTGCAAGCCGATGGACGGCTCGTCGAGAATGTAGGTAATGCCCGTGAGTTGCGAACCGATCTGGGTGGCCAGACGGATGCGCTGGCTTTCGCCGCCCGAGAGCGAGCGGGCCGGCCGATTGAGCGCCAGGTAATCGAGACCGACTTTTAGGAGGAATTTGAGGCGGAAACGAATCTCTTTCAGCACGTCGCGGGCGATGGCGCGCTGGCGGTCGCTCATGTCGTTTTCGATGCCTTCGAGGGTGCGGTAAAGCTCCGCAAGGTCCAGCTCGGCCAACTCGGAGATGTTGCGTTCGGCAATTTTGAACCAGAGGCTTTCCTGCTTGAGGCGCGTGCCCTTGCATTCGGGGCACACCATGACGGCGAGAAAATCTTCGGCCCACTGGCGAATTTTTTCAGACGTGGTATCGGTGTACCAGCGTTTGAGCATGTTGACGATACCCTCGGCGGCCAGGTTGTAGGTCCATTCTTCCTCGCCGTAGGAAGTGGTGACTTCCAGGGGTTCGCCGCCGCCGTAAAGGATGACCTGAAGGGCGTCGGCGGGTATATCTTTTACAGGCGTGGAGAAGCTGAACTGATATTTTTTGCCAAGGGTGCGCAGCTGTTTGAACAGAAAATTTTCCCGCACCTCGCCCAGGGGCACAATGGCTGTTTCATTGATACTTTTTGTGTCATCAGGAATGACCCGCGCCATGTCCACTTCGTGCACTTCGCCCAGGCCTTTGCAATTGGGGCACATGCCGTAGGGCGAATTGAAAGAAAAAGTATTGGGCGAAGGTTCTTCGTAGCTGAGGCCCGAATCGGGGTCCATCAGGCGTTTCGAGAACGTTTTCACACCAGCCGCGGGCGTTTCGATATCGAGCACCTGCAACATGCCGTCGCCGAGTCGAAGGGCGGTTTTGACCGATTCGCCGAGCCGGTCGCCGCGGTCGTCGCCCATGATGAGGCGGTCCACCACGATTTCGATATCGTGGATTTTATAACGGTCGACCTGCATGCCCGGCGTGATGTCGAGCACCTCGCCGTCCACGCGCACCTTGTTATAACCTTGCTTGCGCACCTGCTCGAAGAGCTCGCGGTAGTGGCCTTTGCGCGAACGAACCACCGGGGCCAGCAGGATGATCTTTTTACCGGCAAATTGCTCCCCGATCTGCGCGATAATCTGATCTTCCGTGAATTTGACCATCTTTTTCCCGCTTATGTACGAATAGGCATCGCCGGCGCGCGCAAAAAGCAGGCGCAGAAAATCGTACACTTCGGTGACGGTGCCGACCGTGGAGCGGGGATTTCGGCCCGTAGTCTTCTGTTCGATGGAAATGACCGGCGACAGGCCGGTAATCTGCTCCACATCGGGGCGTTCCATTTCGCCGATAAACTGTCGGGCGTAGCTCGACAGCGTTTCCATAAAACGGCGCTGGCCCTCGGCATAGATGGTGTCGAACGCCAGGCTGGATTTACCCGAGCCGGAAATACCCGTGAGCACGACCAGGCGGTTGCGCGGGATGCGGATATCCACATTTTTGAGGTTGTGGACGCGGGCGCCCGTGACTTCGATAAAGTCCTGGGCTGCTGGTTCGGGCGCGGAGGCCCCTGCGGTATTTTTGGCCATGGCCGGTAAAACGCTGGGAACGATGAAAGGTTGGCGATTCGGAACCCGCAAAGATAGATGGAATCGGCAGGGTGAAAAAGATTTTTTAAAACAAATGGTGTTGATTTTATTTCTCGCCGGGAGATTTGAGCGTGAGGTTTATGAGGGTTTATACCTTGGTCAGGTTTTCAGCCTGACCGTTCCGCTTCTTCGTTTGCCCCGCCCACGATTTTTTTCAAAAAAGACGTTTTATCCCAAAAATAACCAATGTCATGGCCGTCCGCCTGTTCCTGTGCTGCTTTTTCCTTCCTTGCCACCTTGCCGCCCAGCAGTTCATCGCCGATCACATCGTTTTTTGGGACAGCGTGGACCGGGACAAAACCGACATCCTGTATTACTTCCCTCAACAACAGGCTGTTACGCTGGCCGTCCGGTGGTATTATGACGACAGGCACGACATCCGGGAGGAATTTGTCCGGATTGACGACGGCCAATGGCTGTTCAATTCGTACGACACCACCGGCGCGTGGCGCTTTCGGCGTGGTCCAATGCGCATCGACGCGGAGCACCCGCAAATCGACCGTTCGCTGCACTTCGATCCCGATTCTTACGAAGAAATCGTGCAGATCGATACCAGCTGGCGACTGGTCGCCGACGGATTTTGGCAGGAAAGCGATACGGCGGGTTTTTATTGGTCGGGCGCTTACCGAAACGGTCTGCGGCAAGGGCCGTGGAGCAAAGTGCGTGTGCTGCGCAACGAAGTGTACGACCTGCGAAACATCGTGTACACCGACGGTCGGCCACAGCCGGAAATTATGCTCAACCTGGCCCTTGCAGGCGATTCAGCCGCCGTCGAACAAGCCCTTCTGGGCGCCTGGGTGCAGTGCGGCAGCGACCATCAACTGGCGACCTGGCTAAAATGGGACGGCCGACAGCCCCAAAATTGCGGGACGCACCACGGCTCGACGATCTACTGGTTTCAGGCCGACCATGTCGTGCAGCAATGTTACCCAAGCGGTTCGAGCCTGGCGTATAAAACAGAAACCGGCCGCTGGTCGGTCGACGGGTCCATGGCCCTGATCCTCATTTGGGATGAAAAAAAGGACATGAACCGCTTTCCCATTCGCTCTCTGCTGGACAAAGAACTGCGCCTGGATTACAGAAAATGACGGTTCATTTAAAAAATTAACCAGGTGGTTAAATTTTTTGGTTGAAAAGCTTGCGTCTTAAAAAGAAGGCCTACACTTTTGCACCCGAATTAACCAAACGGTTAAACCCTATGGATAACACAGTGCGAAATGAAACCGCCGCCGCACCCGACAGCACCGAACAGCGCATTTTCGATGCCGCACACGAGGTTTTTGTACAAAAAGGCCTCGATGGCGCCAAAATGCAGGAGATCGCCGACAAGGCCGGCATCAACAAAGCCTTGCTGCATTACTATTTCCGTACGAAGGAAAAACTGTTTGAAATGGTGGCCAAAGCCATCATCAACCGGGCATTTCCCACGGTGCAACAACTGATCGAAGCGGATATTCCCCTCGAACAAAAGATCGAGCGCTTCATCGATTTTTACATCGATACGATCTCGCGCAATCCTTTCGTGCCGCTTTTCATCATCGGAGAGATCAACAAGCACCCCGACCAGTTTTTCGACAAGATCATTCCCTCCCAGCCACCGCGCCCCGAGCTGTTTTTCAAGCAGGTGGAGGAGGCAGTTGCGGAGGGTCGCATCCGCCCCGTCACGCCCAGGCACCTGCTGGTCAATGTGCTTGCCATGTGCATTTTCCCCATCGTAGCACGGCCCCTGATCCGAATTGTGATGGGTATGAGCACGCCTGAAATCAACCAGTTTTTAAAAGAAAGAAAGGAGGAGGTCAAGGGTTTTGTCTTTGCCGCACTGCGCCCCTGACCGCATTCTACTATGAATCCGTTTTGAAATTACATTATGAAAACAACGTTTATTTGTCTGTTAATGAGCCTTTTATGGCTCCCTCAAAGCAGAGGAACCGACTCGCTCACCGTCGAGCAGCTGCGCCAGCTGGCTGTTCAAAAAAGCCCGCTGCAACAAAAAAAGCTGCTGGCTGAAAGCATCGCCGCCCTCCAGACGCGCAACCTCGAAAGCAACAAGCTGCCGCGCATCAATGTGGGCGGCCAGGCTACCTGGCAAAGCGACGTGTTCGGGCTGCCGATCGAAAGTCCGCTGTTCAAAGTGCCCGAAGTGCCCAAAGACCAGTACAAAGTCACCGTCGACGTGGCGCAACGCATCTGGGACGGCAACAGCGACCGCTACGCCCGCCAGCAACGCCAGCTGGAAAGTCAGATCGCTTCGGCGCAGGTCGATGTGGATGTGTTTCAGGTGCGGGAGGTCGTTACCGATCTGTTTTTCAAGGTTTTATTGCTCGATGAAAGCGAAAAAATACTGGAATCGACACGCACCGACCTCAATGCGCGCCTCAAACAATCGCAAGCAGCCATCGCCGGCGGCGTTGCCTTGCGCACGACGGCCGACCAGATTCAGATCCAGATCTGGAAAACCGAACAACAACTCGCAACCCTCAGGGCCGACCGCCGCACCTTGCTCGATGTGCTGGCCGCCTGGATCGGTCGGCCGCAGGCCGATTTTGCCCTGAAAGCCCCCGTTTCGGTCACCATGCCGGCCGGCGACCTGTTCGAGCGGCCCGAATTCCAACTCCTGAACCTGCAAAAGCAAGCCCAGATGCTGCAATCGGATGCGCTCCGACTGCGCCGACAGCCGCGTGTGGAAGCGTTCGTTCAGGGCGGCATGGGCAGCCCCAACCCTTTCAATTTTTTTGAAACAGGCTTCGAGCCTTTTGTTCTGGTCGGCCTGCGCGCCGCCTGGTCGCCCTTCGACTGGGGCAACACCAGTCGCGACCGTCAGGTGTTGAGTTTGCAAAAAAACGTGCTCGACATGCAGTCAGGCGCCCTTCAGCAGCGTTTCGACGCCCAATTGCGCCGCGATCAGGGCGAAATTGCCAAAGCTGACGCCCTGTTAAAGCAGGATGATGACATCATTCGCCTGCAGGAAGACATCGTCCGGCGCGCCGATGCGCAAGTGCAAAACGGGGTGATGACCTCCACCGACTACCTGGCCCAAATCAATATCCTGACCCAGGCCCGCCTGACTCGCGCCACCCACCAGATACAGGCGCAGCAGGCCCGCGAAATGTTCGGCGCGCATTTCAGCGCCAATTAATGCTTCACCCGCTCAAAAAAATACCACGCAATGAAATATCCGTTTCTTCTCCTCCTTCCCCTCCTGACCCTGCTGGCCGCGTGCAATTCTTCCGCCCCGAAAGCCGATGCATACGGCAATTTTGAAGCCACCGAACGCATCGTCAGCGCCGAGGCCAACGGCCAGATCCTTTCGCTTCAACTCGATGAAGGCCAAACCCTCAAGTCCGGCCAGGTCGTGGGAGCCGTCGACTCGCTCCAGTTGGTATTGAAAAAAGAACAACTGCAGGCCAGCATCAGGGCTATCGCAGCCAAAAGCCCGGCCATCAGCGCCCAACTGGAGGTATTCCAGCGCCAGTTTGCCGCCGCCAAACAGAACCTCGCCACCCTCCAGCATGAAAAACAACGCATCGAAAACCTCCTGAAAAACGATGCCGCCACCCCAAAACAGCTCGACGACCTCAACGCCCAAATCGAACAAACCCAGCGCCAGATGGACGTCATTCTGGGGCAACAAGGCGCCACGGACGCCAGTCTGAACGTGCAAAAAAGCGGCTTGCTCGCCGAAATTCTGCCCCTGCAAAAGCAAATCGCCCAACTGGAAGACCAGATCGCCCAGTGCCGCATCAGCAACCCGATCGAAGGAACCGTGCTGGTCCAGTACGCCGAAGCAGGCGAAATCGCCACATTCGGCAAACCCCTGTACAAAATCGCCCAGCTCGATACCATGATCCTCCGCGCCTACGTCGCCGGCGATCAACTCGGCAACATCAAAACAGGCCAGACCGTCAAAGTGTCAATCGACGCCCCCGACGGCAAAATGCGCGACATGGAAGGCGCCGTTACCTGGATTTCCGACAAAGCAGAGTTCACACCCAAAATCGTACAGACCAAAGACGAACGCGTCAATCTGGTGTATGCCGTGAAAGTTAAAGTGCCCAACCCCGACGGCAGCCTCAAAATCGGCATGCCCGGCGAACTCGTTTTTTGACGGGATTCACCGATTTAATTTTTGAAAATGGCAACTGTACTCACTTGCAAATTTTCACCGCTAAGGCGCGAAGACGCTGAGGGTTCGCGAATTTCTTAGCGTCTTCGCGCCTTAGCGGTGAAAATTTGTATGGGTACAGTTACTTAAATAACTCATTTCCCCAACAATCGAAATCTCTCATGTCCGCTACCATATCCATTGCCAACCTGTCCAAATCCTACGGCAAGGTGCAGGCACTCAAAAACATCAGCCTTGAGGTGGAGGCCGGGGAAATCTTCGGTCTGATCGGCCCCGACGGGGCGGGAAAAACCTCCTTGTTCCGCATCCTGGCCACGCTCTTGCTCCCCGACAGCGGCAGCGCGCGGGTGGCGGGCCTCGACCCGGTCAGGGACTACAAGTTGCTCCGCACCAAACTCGGCTACATGCCCGGCCGGTTTTCGCTTTACCAGGACCTCACGGTGCGCGAAAACCTGGAATTTTTCGCCAGCGTATTCGGGTCCACCATTGAAGAAAACTACGAACTCATCCGCGAGATATACATCCAGATCGAACCCTTCCGCGACCGCCGGGCGGGTGCGCTCTCGGGCGGTATGAAGCAAAAACTTGCCCTTTGCTGCGCCCTCATCCACAAACCCGAGGTGCTGTTGCTCGACGAGCCGGGCACGGGCGTCGACCCCGTATCGCGTCAGGAATTCTGGGACATGCTTCGCCGTTTGCGGCAATGGGGCATCACGATCCTGGTCAGCACGCCGTACATGGACGAAGCGGAAATGTGCGATCGCATCGCGCTCATCCAGCAAGGCGAAATACTGGCCATCGACACCCCCGAAGGCGTTCGGAAAGCTTATCCAAGACCACTTTACGCCGTGCGGGCCGACGATATGTACCGCCTGATCCGCGATTTGCGCGAGTTGCCGGGCGCTGAAGCCTGCTATGCCTTCGGCGAATCCGCTCACCTGTCCATGGCCGATCCCGGCGTCAGGATGGCCGACATTCAGGCTTACCTGAACGAACGCCGCCACGAAGCCGTAGAAGTTGCCCCGACGCCCGCGACCATCGAGGATTGTTTCATCGAGTTTTTGAAAAATTAAAAAACGGCAGCCATGCAGGCAGTTATTCAAACCGACCGGCTCACCAAAACTTTCGGCGCCTTCACCGCCGTCAACGAGATCAGCTTCGAAGTGGGCGCCGGCGAAATTTTCGGTTTTCTCGGCGCCAACGGCGCCGGAAAAACCACGGCCCTCAAAATGCTCACCGGCCTGCTCGAACCCACCCGGGGGAGCGCTATGGTGGCCGGTTTCGACGTGGGCCGCTACCCCGAAGAGGTCAAGCGCCGCATCGGGTACATGAGCCAGCGTTTCAGCCTTTACGAAGACCTGACCGTGAGAGAAAACATCCGTTTTTACGGCGGTATTTACGGGCTTCCGACACCGGAAATCCGCCGAAAAACCGGCCTGTTGCTCGACAAACTTCAACTCACCGCCCAGGCCGACGCGCTCGTCGGCAGCCTGCCGCTGGGCTGGAAACAAAAACTGGCCTTTTCCGTGGCACTGCTCCACGAACCGCGCATCGTGTTTCTCGACGAACCGACCAGCGGCGTCGATCCGCTCACCCGCCGCCAGTTCTGGGACCTGATTTACGAAGCCGCGCACGAGGGCGTCACCCTCATGGTCACGACCCACTACATGGACGAGTCCGAGTACTGCGACCGCGTCAGTATCATGGTCGATGGCCGGATGGATGCGCTCGACACCCCGCACAAGCTCAAAAAACAGTTTGCCGCATCGGACATGGATGAGGTTTTCCGCCGGCTCGCGCGGCCCGACGAACCGCTGGTGCGCGATGGTCAGACTCCCCATATTTTCAAAACCCCGGACGAATAAATCAGCCTTATGAATCGCTTTTCCGCTTTTATCAAAAAAGAATTCCGCCATATCCTGCGCGACCGCCGCACGCTGATGATCCTGTTCGGTATGCCGGTGGTGCAGGTGCTGCTGTTCGGTTTCGTGCTCACCAACGAAATCAAAAACGCCGCAGTGGCCATCCTCGACCCATCCAAAGATGCCTCGAGTATCTCGCTGACCAACCAGCTCCTGTCGAGCGGGTATTTCAGGCTGGAAAAAAACCTCGACAATGCCGACGAACTCGACCCGGCTTTCCGCACGGGCAAGATCAAAATGGCGCTGGTGTTTCCGCCCGATTTTGCGGAGCGGCTCGCCCACGACGGCAAGGCGCAAATTCAGCTCATCGGCGACGCCACCGACCCCAACGCCGCCACCACCCTGATCAATTACGCCAACGCCATCGTGCTCGACTGGCAGCAAGCCCGGAACAAGGGGACAGCCGCGCCGCCCCTGCGCATCGAAGCCCAGACGCGCATGCTGTACAACCCCGAACAAAAAGCCGTTTTCAACTTCGTGCCGGGCGTCATGACGCTGATCCTGATGCTGATTTCGGCCATGATGACCTCCATCACCCTCGCCAGGGAAAAGGAAATGGGCACCATGGAAGTGTTGCTCGTGTCGCCTTTGCAGCCGATTCAGATCATTCTCGGCAAAACAGCGCCTTACCTCGTGCTCTCGTTTATCAATGCCGTAATTGTGGTGTTGCTGGGTGTGTTTGTGTTCGGCATGCCCATGCGCGGCAGCCTGTTGTTGCTGTCGGCCGAATGTTTTTTATACATGTTCGTGTCGCTTTCCCTGGGCATTTTTATCAGCACGCGGGCCGATACCCAGATCGCGGCGCTGTTCATGTCGGGCCTCGGCCTGATGATGCCGACCATGTTGCTTTCGGGTTTCATTTTTCCCCGGGAAAGTATGCCCTGGGTGCTTCAAAAACTGGGCATGATCGTGCCAGCTACCTGGTTCAACCCCATCATCAAAGGCATCATGATCAAAGGGGTGGGTCTGGAAAGCCTATGGCCCAACACCCTCGTATTGGCCTTCATGGCCCTGTTTTTCGTTGCTATCAGTATGAAAAACTTTAAAGACCGGCTGGCCTGACCCAAAATATCCGACACCATGCGCACCATTCTCTTTCTCGTACAAAAGGAGTTTCTCCAGATCCTTCGCAACCGGATCATGTTGCCCATGATCCTGGTCATGCCGGTTTTCCAAACCCTGCTGCTCTCCTTTGCAGCCAATTACGAAATCAAAGACCTGAACCTGGGCGTGGTCGATCAGGACCTTTCCCCTTCTTCGCGCCAGCTGGTGTCGAAGTTCACGGCATCGGGTTATTTCAAAATAAAAAACATCGGATTTTCCACGGAAGAAGCCGCTAACGACCTCGCTCGCGACCGCACCGACCTCCTGCTCGAAATTCCGGCCAACTTCGAGCGCGACCTCGTGCGCGAAGGCCATAGCAGCGTCAGCCTCACGGCCAATGCCATCAATGCGACAAAGGCCGGGCTGGCTATGGGTTACGCGGGCGGAATTGTCCGCGATTTCAGGCCGCCAGTGCCGGCCGCGGCGGGTCTGGCGCCCGGCATGGGCGTGGAGATCGTGTACAGCAACTGGTACAACCCCAAACTGGACTACAAAACCTTCATGGTGCCCGGCATTCTGGGCGAAATCGTCGCCCTGATCATCTGTTTTCTCACCGCGCTCAACATCGTGCGCGAACGCGAGATCGGTACGATCGAACAACTGAATGTGACGCCCATTCGGAAATGGCAGTTCATCCTCGGCAAATTTTTGCCCTTCTGGATGCTTTCGCTGCTCATGATGACCATCGGCCTCACGGCCGGCTGGCTGGTGTTCCGCATCCCGATGGAAGGCAGTTTGTGGCTGGTCTTTCTTTACACCCTCGTATTTACGCCTTGCATGCTCGGCCTGGGGTTCCTGATCTCCAACTTCGCCGATTCGCAGCAACAAGCCATGTTTACGGCCTGGTTTTTCATCCTGATTTTTATCCTGATGTGCGGCCTGTTCACGCCCGTCGACAGCATGCCCGAATGGGCGCAATGGCTCAACAAACTGAATCCGATCAAGTATTTTGTCGAATTCATGCGGCTTGTCTTGCTCAAAGGGGCCAATTTCGCTGAAATACGCACCAATTTCCTCACCGTACTGGGCTACGCGGTGGCCGTCAACAGCCTGGCCGTGTGGGCCTATCGCAAACGCGTCTGAAAAAAAGGGCTGCCTCCCAACAACGCTTAGAAATTCAGTTCCGAAGCGTTGTTGGGAGACAGCCCCCTTTTGGCTTTACGCGGCAACCGCTATGATTTTATCCTGATCACGGGTTTCAGTTTGTAGGCCCCGGCGCCGGTCTGGAGGATCGACTGTTGCGCGTCGAAATCCAGCGTCAGCGTATTGATATTGAGATCGAGGGCCTGATCTACCTTGATTTTCAGCCCGGAATCCTGGGCGCTGGGCGCATCGAGCGGGAATTGTACGCCATCGATCACGACCGAATTGTTGTCGCCGAGGAGGAATCGCAGCTCCATCAACACATCGCCCGGCACGGTGCCCGTGGCCAGCAGGGTATCGAGGCCGTTTTGAAAATCGAGCAAGTTGTACACCCCCGCGTTGGTGCTGAGGATCAGCCATTGCGACGAATCGCCGGCCATTTTGACCCGCAGTTCGCGGATGTCCACATTGACTTTCTGAAAATTCGTGGGGTTGTCGGTCAGCCGGACGTTGAGCCGGACCAGCTCTTTTTCCTTGTTGCAGGCATTCAATAACAAGGCGGCGGCGCACAGGAGCGTGCAGATTACAAGTACATTTTTCATGTTGCAGGATGGTTAGTGTTTCGAAAAATGTGGATTAAAGCGTTCAAATGCCTTGTAATCCTGCAAAAACGCCCCTGTGCGCGCCGTTTATTCAGCCTTGAAAAATTTTAACCCTTCAATCGTCGTCGTCCTCGCCGGCCGTTTCGCTGCCCTGGCCGTTTTGTGCGCCGCCTTCGCCGCCGTCCGCACCTTCGCCGCCGTTGGCTTGCAACCAGTTGAGCAGCAAGGCTTTACTATCTGCGGTGAGACGGGCCGAGGGGTGCATCCACACATATTCGCGCAGCGGCATTTCCCCTTCCTGCAGGGTTTCGGCGGCTTCTTCGAGCGCTTCGGCCCGGTCGCCGGCATTCAATTGGCCGAAAGTGGAGAAATTGAGTTTTTCACGGCCTTCCTGCACGTGATCCACCACCATCCACGACACGGGGGCGATCTGGCTGTACCAGGGATAAACCGTTTCGTTGGAGTGGCAATCGTAACAGGAGGCCCGCAGCACGGTCATCACGTCGGCGGGTACGTTGGCGACCTGCTGGATGTCCTGGGCCTGATCGACGGGGGGATTGGTATATTCGGGGCGAATGAGTTGCACGGCGAGCAATAAGCCCAACGGCAACAACCAAAGCAATTTTTTCATGGTTGCTTGCAATTTGACAAAAAATACAAAAAAACAGGTGAAACAGGGCCCTTTGCCCGGCCCGGGGCGGTCAAATACAAGCTTCCGGAGGCTGGAGAATGCCTGCCCGGTAATCGGACGGCAGCATTTCTTCTTCGGTAAAAACAGCCTTGTGCCCCGACGCTGGCGGTGCAACGACGGCAATCGACTCATGCTCCGGCTTCAAGGCCAGCACGATGGAAATTTCTGCCGAGAAAAAAGGAAGATGGTGATGCTCCGGATCGGCGGCGCGGTGGCACTGGTCGGCATAATGCTGGCGCAGGTAGTCGCCAAAACTTTCTTCCGGCCACACGGCACGGGTTTGCTGAAAGTGCGTCCAGAGATAGGGGAGTTTGGCCGTTTCGTCCAACAGCACCTTGCCCGCAAACAATTGCAGGGTCAAAAGGAGGATAAAAGTGCGTTGAATGAATGATAGCGGCATGATAAACAGGATCTACCCGGGGGCAAAGTTGAACGCGTTTTGAATGCCGTCCAATGACTTTTGTCACCCCGCATGAAAAAGCCACTCGGCCGCCTTGGGAAACTCCTGCCCCCAGCGGGCTTCGTTGTGCCTGCCTTGCGGGTCGATTTCCAGTCGAAACTGGAGCCCCGTATGGCCCCGCCGCACCAGCGCATCGCGAAAACGCTCGGCATTGGCAACCATATTGGAGCCTTCGCGCCCCCCGGCGTAGAGGTAAATTTTTGTGGTGGGAAAGTCTGTGAGCCGCAAAGCCTCGGCATAAATCCGGGGCGAAATCCAGAGCGAAGGCGAAAAAATCATGAACTTGGAGTACACCTCCGGGTGCAAAAGCCCCGCGTAGATGCTGATCAAACCGCCCATGCTGCTGCCGCCGATGCCCGTATTGGCCCGGTCGGGCAGGGTACGAAAATGTCGGTCTATATAAGGTTTGAGCGTTTCGGCGAGAAATCGGGCGTATTCGCGGCCCAGGCCTTCGCCCCATTTGGCGGTATGGTAGGGCGAGTATTCCTTGATACGTTCCTTGCCGCCGTGGTCGATCGCAACGACAATAAATTCGCTTTTGCCCCGCTGGGCGAGTGCGGCCAGGCGTTTGTCTACCCCCCAGGTACCGAAAGGCGCATCGTTTTCAAACAGGTTTTGCCCGTCCTGCAGGTACAACACGGGGAAGCGTCGTTCGGGCGATGATTCGTAATTCCAGGGCAGCAACACCGAAATGCGGCGCCTGCGGCGCAATTGCGGCACATCGAAGCGCTTGGCCACGATCTGAATGTTCGGATAAAATTGCGGGTCGTAATCGCCCCCGTGCTGCTTCCATTTGGGCACTACGTCGTTGACGCGGCCACGCGGCACCTCCATGCGGCGGTTGGTGGGCGGAAAGCCGTCAGAGCCCAGTTCTTCGCTTTCCCAGCCTCCTTTGACGTACTTGTATTCGAGGGGTTCGCCGAGTTCGAGCGGTTCGCTGAACATATATCGGTAGTGGCCGTCGCGGATTTTTTCCATGCGATAACGTTCGTCGCGGGTGGTCCAGCCGTTGAAATTACCGGCAAGATATACGGGGCGTGCGTCGTCGTTCGGCGTAAAAAGTTCGAGGGTCAGCATGGCTGGCAAAGAGGCCGCGGGAGTGCCGCCTCGGGCGGACGTGTGGTCGTGCATAAATTAGTTCGGAAGGCGGGTTCCTTCTGGTCGGAAACAATTGACGGTGCAAAAGCAATGCCAACCGCCTTCATAATGTGTACGCTCACCGGTTTTGGGGCCGGGCAGCAAAGATGCTTTTTCGGCGGCAGGCCTGCAAAATAAGTTTTCCACAGTCGGCCTAATCGCGGAATTTGTCGAGCAAATCCGCCATCTCTGCTGCCTCTTTTTCTGTCAGGGCACTACCAGGGTAGCCCGTTGTGTCGGAAAAAACGCCAATCTCGATATCATCGAGCATTTGTTTGCCCGATTCTGAAATGGTCACCACCACCATGCGCCGATCGCCGCTGTGCGGCACCCGCTCGACAAGGCCTGCCTGACGAAGTTTCTCCACCAGACGACTCACGTTGCTGCTGCGATCGATCATCCGGCTTTTGATGTCGAGTACCGACAGGCCGGTCGGCGCACTGCCTTTCAGGATGCGAAGAATGTTGTACTGCGGATGAGTCAATCCGTATGGCCGCAACTGACGGTGCAGGAAACAGTCCAGCCAGCTGGCGGTAAACAGGATATTCAAAAGTGCACGCTGACGAGGTGGCAGCGGTCGGGTGTTTTTTAATTCCGATTCCAGTTTCATGACGCAAAGATAAGTGTTTTGACACTTAAAAGCGAGTCATCTTTTATGCTTCACGCCGGGAAGATTTTAGCACGAGGTTTATGATGGTTTATAAAACCCCGTCGTGCTCAAAACCTGGCGGTGCAAGGTATAATTTGCATTTCAACCCAGATAGGTCCCGATGCCGATCACTTCGGCAAAAACGCCGGCAGCCGTCACCTCCGCACCTGCGCCGGGGCCGCGGATCACCAGCGGTCGTTCGCGATAGCGGTCGGTCGTAAACACAACCATGTTGTCGGAGCCGTCGAGGAAAAAGAAGGGGTGGTTCTGATCGACGCTTTGCAGGCCGATGGCCGCCTTTTCTCCATCGAGGCGCGCGACAAAACGCAGCACCTTGCCTTCGGCAGCGGCGGCGCTGCGCAATTGTTCGAAATGGGCGTCGTGCCGTTCCAGGGTGGCAAAAAAAGCCTCCACATCGGGTGCGGCCAGACAATCGGGCGGCAAAATTTGTTCGAGATCCACATCGCCCGACTCCAGTGGCAAGCCGGTTTCACGCGCCAGGATCAGCAATTTTCGGCGCACGTCGGCCCCGCTCAGGTCGTCGCGCGGGTCGGGTTCGGTAAGCCCGCGTTTTTTGGCTTCGCGCACGATATCCGAGAATTTCGCCCCCGAACCCGCCTCCGCAGGGCGGCAAAAAGCATTAAAAATATACGACAGAGTCCCCGACAGGATGCCTTCGATTTTCACGATGCGGTCGCCCGAATGAATCAGGTCGCCGAGCGTGGTGATGATCGGCAGGCCGGCGCCCACATTGGTTTCGTAGCGCCACAACACCCCGCGCTGGGCAGCCAGTAGTTTGAGGCGCTGGTATTGCAGGAAAGGGGAGGAAGCCGCCTGTTTGTTGGGGGTGCTGATGGAAATGCTGGCCCCGAGAATTTGCTCGTAAAACCCGGCCACTTCGGCCGAGGCGGTGTTGTCCACAAAAATGGCGTTGGGCAAATTGAGGTTTTGCATGGTCTCCGCAAAGCGCGGGATGGAAAACGGGCGCCCGGCCTCGTCGAGCAGTTCGCGCCAGCGGAGCAGATCGATGCCGTTTTCGTCGAACAGCATTTTCCGGCTGTTGGCCAGGCCCACGATCCTGATTTCCAGCTTCCTTTTTTCCCGCAAATAAGCCGCCTGCGCGCTGATTTGTTCGAGCAGGGTGCTGCCGATCAGCCCGACGCCGACGATAAAAAGGTGCAGGGTTTTGGTGTCGGACAGGAAAAACGCTTCGTGTATGGCGTTGAGCGCCTTGGTTTCGTCGGAAGCCGCCACCACGATCGATATGTTCAGTTCGCTCGAACCCTGGGCGATGGCGACGATGTTGATGCCGTTTTTGCCCAAAGCCTGGAACAAACGCCCCGCAATACCCGGTCGGTAGCGCATGTTTTCACCCACCACGGCCACCACGGCCAGGTCGCTTTCGGTTTTGAGCGTGTCCACCAGCCCTGCGCGCAATTCGTAGGCAAACTCTTTTTCAACGGCTTTTTTGGCGCTGTCGGCCTGGTTGGGCGACACCGCGAAGGTGATGCTGGTCTCGCTCGACCCCTGGGTGATGAGTACGATATTGACGCCGGCCTGCGCCAGGGCGCCGAACAACCGCGCGGCAATGCCCGGCACGCCGAACAGGCCGCTGCCCTGCACAGTGAGCAGGCAAATCTGGTTGATGCTCGAAATCCCCTTGACGGAATGGCCCGCGTCGTCGCTTTTGCGACTGATCCAGGTGCCGGGAAAATCGGGATTGAAGGTGTTTTTGATGGCCAGCGGGATGTTTTTGGCCAGTGCCGGCTGTATGGTCGGCGGGTAGATGACCTTGGCCCCGAAATGGCTCATTTCCATGGCTTCCCGGTAGGTCATGGTGGGCAGGGTAAACGCTTTTTTCACCCGGCGCGGGTCGGCGGTCAGCACGCCGTCCACGTCCGTCCAGATCTCGATCACCTCCGCATCGAGGGCGGCGCCCAGCAGGGCCGCCGTGTAGTCGGAACCGCCCCTGCCCAGCGTGGTGGTCAGGCCGTTGGCTGTGCTGCCGACAAAACCCGTCACGGCCTGCACTTGCGGGTGCGCGGCATAATGCTCGCGGACAAGCCGGTTGGTTTCGTCCTGATCGACTTTGGCGTTGCCAAACTGGGCGTCGGTGCGCACCACTTTTCGCGCGTCGAGGTATTGGGTCGGGATGCCGGCCTGTTGCATGGCCTGGGCGATGATAAACGCGGAGCTGCGTTCGCCGAAGCTCACGACGAAATCGAGCGAACGGGCCGACACCTCGCGCAGCAGGTAAATGCCTTGCAGGACATTGGACAGGTCGGTAAATTTTTCGTTCAGATGAGCTGCGGCCGTTTCGTAGAACTCGGGCCGCAACAGGTCTCTAGCGGCGTCGAAATGCCTGTTTCGCACGGTTTCGAGCAGTTCCGTGTAGCTGTTGTCGCCCTGTCCGGCGCGGCGGGCAAGTTCGATCAGGGTGTCGGTCACTTTGGAAAAAGCCGAAAAAACGACCGTAAAGCGGTCGCCCCTGCGATAGTAGGTTTTTAAAATATCGAGCAGGCCGCGGATGGTATCGGGCGAACCGACCGAGGTGCCGCCGAATTTGAGCACTTTCATAAAAGGAATGCGGTTGAAACCGTGATCAAAGCCGCAAAGTTGGGCCCAAGGCGAGATGGAAACAATGCGGGCCGGCCTTTTTTGCCGTAAAATGCTTCCCGGGAGCCCGAAAAGGAGTCGGGGCTGCCGCGCAAAAGGCACGGCAACCCCGGGAAGCGTTGGCTGTGAAGGGAGGAGTCGAACCTCCAAAGGGCGATTAGGTCCGGTTTTATCCGGGCTTTTTTTCGTGCTCCCCACCCCCGAGACAGGAGGGCATGGCTGCCAATTTCATCACCTCACAGTGTAGTGGCCAAAGCGTAGGAAGCGGGTGGAGTCCTTATAAGGAAACTTTTTTCCTTTTATCACCCGCTTTCGCGCTTTGTGATGTGACAAAGGTAAAGGCACTGCGAGTTTTATTGCAAATTTTTTATTAAAAATTTAAAAAATATACACTATTGTTAAAAAATAAAATCAATTTTTACGAAATCATCAAAAACAGACATTTCAAAGCCGAGAAAATTTTCGAATCGTCAATGATGAACAAAAGCCGTTTCGAGCGTTTAAGGCCTACGAATGTTTGACCAGTCTTTTAGCATGGATTCAGCTATACTCCGGCTTCGCGAGCGCCTCTCCGGGCCGCTGCCGGGCCGCACTGCCCAGTACGAAATGGCGAGCCTGCGCCGCCTCCAGGAACTGGGCGATGCCCCTGCCCCCCCGGCCGACGCCCGCGTGGCCTGCGTGTTGCACCTCTTGCACCGGCGCCACGAAGGCGACCCCTGGCGGACGGTGCTGATCCAGCGCAGCGCCAACCCGCGCGACCGCCACAGCGGACAAATCAGTTTTCCCGGCGGTCGCTGGGAAGAAAGCGACGGCGCCGATCTGGCGGCGGCCGCCCTGCGCGAAGCGCACGAGGAAATCGGCGTGTCGCCCGTGGAAGTTCAACTGTTGGGGCGGCTCACCGACCTCTACATCCCGGTGAGCAATTTCGTGGTGCATCCTTTTGTGGGTTTGCTGCTGGGGCCGCCCGAGTTCATCCCGCAACCGGGCGAAGTGGAGAGCATCCTGACCCCGACCATCGAGCAACTGAGCGATCCGGGCAATCGAAAAAAAACGGACCTGAGCCTGGGCTCGGGCGTCACGATCCGCGAAGTGCCCTATTTCGATGTCGACGGACGGGTCCTGTGGGGCGCTACCGCGATGATCCTCAACGAGTTTTTTGCGGTCTGGGGCAGCTAAAAAAGTCCGGCGTTCGATATTCAACAGTAGGAATACCGAACGCCGAACGAGGTGTTTTTGCTTTCCAATATGCTTTTAACGCGCCTCCACGGGCTGCACCTTGCGGCTGCCGCCGAACCACCCGAAGCGCAGGGTGAGGTTGTACACGGGGGCGTTGAGGTCGTTTTTTCCGAAATCGTTCCAGCCTTCGAAGCCTTCCACGAAACGATAGCCCACGGTGCCGCTCAGTCGAAACCAGCGCGACACGTTGAGTTCGAGACCGGCCTCGGGCACGGCGACAAAAACCACGTCGGGCCAGTCGTTGTGATGATCGAAATCCCAGTCGTCTTCAAAATCGGTAGCGCCCGCGGCGCCGCCCGCCAGTTTCAGGGAAGTGGACAGGTGGACGAGTTTGTGGCTCGGAACCGTGTAGCCCAGCCAGAGGCCGCCATAGCCGAGAGCGAGTTGCTCCTGGTGCCGGTAAAACGGTCCGTAAGTTTCGCCCATGCCGAACAGGCCTACGTAGAACTGGTTGAAGACGACCCCGCCGCCGCCGCCGGCGCCATAGCCGGTTTGGCCGTTGGCACGGCTCAGGGAGAAAATAGGGCCGCCGAAACCGCCCGTGACCCGGGCATGGTTAAAAAGGGTTTGCTGCTCTTGCGCAAAGAGGGCGCCGGAGGAAAACAGGAGGGCGAGAAACAACAGTTTTGTGTTCATAAGCGGAATAATTAGCAGTTTTTCCACTGAGACACCTTACCGCGGTCTTACCCTGACGCAGGGTCGAAGTTTTTTTTTTGTAAAAACTTAGGCCGGGGCAGCGCCCCGTAATGTTTGTAGCCTTTTTGTACCAAAATCCATTCAGGAGGGGCTGCGCCCCCGAGATATCTTTCGGGGCGCTGCCCCGCATGACCTGTTTTCGCCTCCTTTTGCTACATACATTTCGGGGCGCTGCCCCGGCCTATGTTTTTACTTTATTTTTAAAAAAACTCGCCGCTCAAACGGCCCACAAAGGCTGCCCGTAAGCGCCCTGTTTCGTCAGGCCGGCGAGGGCTTGCTGCACCGTGTCCTTGTCGGCCGGGTAGGTGACGCCGTACCAGGGGCTTTCGCAGGAAAGCACGCGCACCCTGGCCTTGCCGCTGTTGATCATGGAAGTGACCAGCGTCGGGATGTAAAACTCGGCTTTGGGCTGTTCGGCGCTGTGCCGGACAAATTCGGCAAACTGCGCGGCAATTTCCGGCAGGATGGAGGGGTGAAAGCCCCAGAAATTCATGGACACCAGGGTGTCGTCGGGCAGATCAAGCCGGCTGCCGTCGTCGAACGTGTGTGCGATGCCTTCCGGGAAACGGTTGATTTTGGTGCGTTCCGTGACTTCCATCAGGTAACCTCCGGGGCTCACGACGCAGACCCCGCGCGACACGGAGCCATTTTCCGACAAGGTGTTGGCCAGTCGGTAGGCGACCATGGCGAATTCTTCGGGCGAGCAATTGTCGCGAAGAAATTGAGCCAGGTTGGCAAAAGCTTCGGCGCCGTAAAAATCGTCGGCATTGATGGCGGCGAAGGGTTCGGTGAGGTATTCGCGGGCGGCGAGGATGGCATGGCCGGTTCCCCAGGGTTTGGTGCGGCCGGCCGGTACGGGTTGGCCGTCGAGGGCGGTGTCGAGTTCCTGGAAAGCGTACTCGACCGCCACGTGCGGCTCGATCCGTTGTCCGACGCGGGCGCGGAATTCGTCTTCAATATCGCGGCGGATGACAAAAACAATTTTGCCGAAGCCGGCGCGGATGGCGTCGAAGGCCGAATATTCGATGATGGCTTCGCCGCAGGGGCCCATTCCATCCACTTGTTTGAGGCCGCCGTAGCGGGAGCCGATGCCGGCTGCAAGAATCAGAAGTGTGGGTTTCATACTTGTTTCGGAACGAAAGTCTACTTTTACCACCGCTGACCTGCACGCGCGCTCAGCGATCTACCTGAACCATATTAACAAAAAGGACGGCAAAAGTATGCAGAATCTCGACGCCCCCGCAGCGCCGCAGCGCTCAAATTACACTTACCAGATTACCATCATCGGCCTGTTGTTCTTCATTTTCGGGTTTGTGACCTGGCTGAACGGCACCCTGATCCCCTTTCTGAAACTGGCCTGCGAGCTGAATACCAGCCAGGCATTTTTCGTCACTTTTGCTTTTTACATCAGCTATTTTTTCCTCGCTATTCCTTCTTCGCAAATCCTCAAACGCACGGGGTTTAAAAACGGCATGGCCCTGGGTTTGCTGGTGATGGCGGTGGGTTGTCTGGTATTCGTGCCGGCGGCCAACATGCGCGCATTTCCCCTGTTCCTGACCGGCTTGTTCATCCAGGGCATGGGGCTTTCGCTGCTGCAAACGGCTTCGAACCCCTACATCAGCATCATCGGCCCGATCGACAGTGCGGCGCAGCGGATCAGTATCATGGGTATTTGCAACAAAATTGCCGGCATCCTGAGCCCGCTGATCCTCAGCAGCATTGTGCTGAAAAATGCGACCGAAATTGAAAAACAGGTGGAAGCCGCCACCGACGCCGCCCTGCGCAGCGGTCTGCTCGACGAGCTGGCCGGCCGCGTGATCATGCCGTATGTCGTCATGGCGGTCGTGCTGACGGGGCTGGCCCTCATGATCCGCAAATCGTCGCTGCCCGAAATCGATACCGAAAACATAGGCGCCGACAACAACGACGAGCGGGCCATCCGCGACAATATTCTGGACAAAAACCCGCTGGAACAGGCTGCCGCGCCGGCCCTCAATCTTTCGGCTGGCCGGACGAGCGTGTGGCAGTTTCCGCACCTGGTGCTGGGCGCGCTGGCTATTTTCTTTTACGTGGGCGCCGAGGTGATGTCGGGCGACGGCATCGGCATTTACGGCCGGGCGCTGGGCTTCCAGCTCGATCAGACGAAATATTTCACCTCGTTCACGCTGGCTGCCATGCTGCTGGGTTACGTGCTGAACATCGTGTTGATCCCCAAATTCATTTCGCAACAAAATTACCTTAAATACTCCGCCTTGCTGGGTATCGCGCTCACCGTGGTTACCTACTTTACCACGGGTTCGGCGGCCGTTTCGAGCATCGCCTTGCTGGGTCTGGCCAACGCGGTGATGTGGCCGGCCATCTTTCCGCTGGCCATCAACGGACTGGGTCGCTTTACCCAGATCGGCTCCGCTTTGCTCGTCATGGGCATTGCCGGCGGCGCCGTGATGCCACAGATTTACGGTTTGCTCGAAAAACCCGTCGGCCACCAGGCTGCTTTCCTTATCGTCATGCTTCCCTGCTACCTGTATATTCTGTACTATGCCATCAGGGGATACCAACCGCGGTAAGCGGGAACGCTTTCGCGGCCAACTGACGGGGTGACTTCAAGTCACCCCGTCAGTAATATATCAGCCTCACCAAAGTATTGTTTTGAGGCAAACTACGTTGAATGCTTTCTCTTATTGCAGTTTCCCGCTGCCCATTTCCACCACTTCCATAACGGTGCGGAAGGCGGCGTATTTGCCATCGTAACGGGCGCTGTGCTGGCGCTGGAGTTCGGGTGCGAACTCGGCCATGTAGCGTTGCAGGGTTTCCATGTCTTCGACCATGTATTGCACGGTGTAGATCTCGGCATCGTCGTGCTCGTGCCCAAGCAGGCGATTGAGCCGATAGGAATGAAACAGCCCGGTGGCCATGACATCGGGGATGTGGGTGCTGCGCATCCAGCGGAGCCAGTCTTCGTGCGCGTCGAGATCGATGGTGACGGTGACGTTGTACAGGAGCATTTTTCCGGTTTAAATGTTATCGACGGGCAAAAATGACCATTTTTGAACAGCGAGATGGAAAATAAGTTAATCTTGTATCCCGTTCGGAATCCCGTTCCCTGGCTCCCAACCTCGCTCGAATAAACATGAAATCTGTTCTTTACACCTGCCTGACCCTCCTTTTTTGCGCCCTGGCGCCACAACTCGCCCGTGCCACGCACAATCGCGCGGGTGAAATTCACGTGCGCCAAACGGGCACCCTGACCGTCGAGGCCACGATCATCACCTGGACCAAAGCCAGCAGCACCAATGCCGACCGCGATACCCTGACCATTTGCTGGGGCGACGGCACCTGCGAAACCGTCTGGCGCGCCAACGGCGGCGGGGAAGGGGTCGTGTTTCCCAACGACATCAAGTACAACCTGTACATTGCCTCCCATACCTATGCCGGCCGTTCCACCTATATCATTTCGATGACCGACCCCAACCGCATCGAAGGCATCAAAAATGTGAACCCGCCGACTTCCCAAAATATTCCTTTTCACATCCAGACCTCGTTCACCTTTCTCGATCCGGGTTTTAAAGGAACCAACACCACCCCCTACCTGCTCCAGCCGCCCATCGACAACGCCTGCGTGGGCAAACCCTTCAAACACAATCCCAACGCCTACGACCCCGACGGCGACAGCCTTTCCTACCAGCTCATCGTGCCCTTGCAGGCCGCCGGCTCGCCGGTGCCCAACTATACTTACCCCAACCAGCATCCGCCGGGGCCCGACAATTTTTTCCAGTTGAACGAACTGACCGGCGATATCCTCTGGCTGAGTCCACAGCAGCCCGGCGAGTACAACGTGGCTTTTTATATCATTTCCTGGCGCAAAGGGCAGCCCATCGACACGACCATACGGGATATGCAAATTCTCGTGCAGTCGTGCAACAACAACCCGCCCGATGTGCAAACGATCGATAAAATATGCGTGATCGCGGGTAAAACGGTCACTTTCGGCGTGAGCGCGACCGACCCCGACACCTCCAATCTCGTCAAACTGACCGCTCTTGGGGGGCCGTTTACCAGCCCTTACAGCCCGGCTACGTTCAGCGCCCCACAAGGCTGGCAACCCTCGCCCGTCAACGGCGTCTTCACCTGGAACACCACCTGCGAGCACATTGCCAAACAGCCCTACACGGTGGTATTCAAGGCCACAGATACCATTGCGGTGAAAAATTTTCCCTCGCTGAGCGACCTCCAGACGGTGGAAATAAAAGTCGTGGGACCGCCGCCCAAAGGCGTGCAGGCCAATGCGCAGCTGGGCGAGGTGGAAATCAGCTGGGACAAGCCCTACGATTGCGAGGATGCGGCCGACAATTATTTCTACGGCTTTTCAGTGTGGCGGCGCGAGGGCAGCAACCCCTTTCCGCCCGACAGTTGTACGCCCGGGCTGGCTGGCAGGGGCTACACCGAGCTGATCTTTGTGACCCGCGACGAACTAAATGGCCGCTATTATTTTAAAGATACCAATGTGGAACGCGGGCGCACCTATTGTTATCGCGTATTGGCCAAATTTGCCAAAAGAACCAACCTGGGCTATGTGTACAATCTCGTGGAAAGCCTTCCTTCGGAAGAAGTCTGCGTGCAGTTGCCCCGCGACCTGCCGCTGATCACCAACGTGTCGGTGCTCGAAACCGACCTGGCCAACGGCCGCATCGAGGTGCGCTGGTCGAAACCCGTGGCGCCCGACCTCGATACCGTGCTCAACCACGGCCCGTATCGCTACCAGTTGTTGCGCGCGCCCGGCTTTACGGGCGGCAACCTCGAAGAGGTGCCCGGCGCGTCTTTCATTGCACAAAACTTCTGGCAGGCCAATGACACGGTGTTTGTCGACGAAGGACTGAACACCTCGGCCCAGCCTTACCGCTACCGCGTGGCATTTTATGTGCGGGGCGAAAACACCCCGCTGGGCTACACCAACGTGGCATCCTCGCCATTTCTCAGCATCGCCTCCTCCGACAACACCAATACGCTCACGTGGCGCGCCGACGTGCCCTGGAACAACTACGAAACCGCCGTTTTCAGGCTAAACAACAATACGGGCCTATTCGATTCTATCGGCCGGTCGAATACGCTGAGCTATGCCGACACCAAACTGACCAACGGAGCCGAATACTGCTATTACGTCCGCACCGAGGGTACGTACAGCATCGGCGGGGTGGCCAATCCCTTGTTCAACCTCTCGCAGCGCAACTGTGGCACCCCGATCGACACCATGCCGCCCTGCGCGCCCGAGCTAACGATCGACAACCTGTGTACCACGGGAGAGGCCATCTTGCCCGACCCGCCGTATGAAAACTTCCTTTCGTGGACCAACCCGAACCTCAGTTGCCCGAACACCGACGACGTGATTCGCTACAAGGTCTGGTTTGCACCCGACGAAGGCACGCCGCTGGCGGTGCTCGCCACCCTGGACGGCGCTTCGAGCACCGAATTTACCCATTTACTCGACTATGGACTGGCGGGCTGCTATGCCGTGTCGGCGATCGACTCGTTCAGCAATGAAAGCGCTTTAAGTCCCACGCTTTGTGTCGACAACTGTCCCGAATACGTGCTGCCCAACGCCTTCACGCCCAACGGCGACGGCGCCAACGATACCTACCGGCCCTTCCCGGGCTGGCGTTTTGTGGAAAAAATCGACCTGAAAATCTTCAACCGCTGGGGCAACCAGGTATTCGCCACCACCGACCCGCAGATCCTTTGGGATGGCCGCAACGAATCGGGCGAGGAATTGTCCGAAGGCACCTATTTCTACGTCTGCGAGGTGTACGAGCAGCGGGTCGAAGGGGTGGTTCGTCGCGCCGATGTGCTGAGCGGCTATATCGAACTGATCAGAGGGGGGCGGTAGCATCGCCCTGCTTCTTTTTGTTCAGCATCGGCATCAGCACGAGGGCCAGCACACCGCCCACGATGTTGTAAAAAATCTGGATGGCAAAAAACGCGATGTTGGCGTACGAAAACGCGTCGCTGCCCGCGATGCCGTACAAGGCCAACCCTGCGATGGCCAGCGCATGGAAAGTACCCATGCCGCCCGGCGATGGCACAACCATGCCCAGGGTGCCGAAAACGAACACCATCATGGCGGCAGCGGCCGAGAGCCCCGCCGTGGGCGGAAATGCCTTGAGGTTGAACCAGCACTGCAGGTAAAACATCAGCCAGATGCCCAGGGAATAGGCGATGAACAGGGCAGGATTTTTGAGTTTCAAGACGCTTCTCAAGCCTTCCCAGAAGCCTTGCAGAATCTGGTTCATCTTGCGGAACACGTGGAAATGCAGCAGTTTTTGCCAAAAAACAACCACGGCTGCCCCGCACAGCACCATCAGCAGCAAGGCGATCCAGATCGCGCGGCTGCTCAGCAAGCCGCCCGACTCGGGGCCTGCGCCGCTGCGCCGGCTGCTGATAAAATCGAGCAAAACCTGTCCCTGAAACAAAAACGCCAGCCCGATCACCAGCAACAGACAGACCATGTCCATGAGCCGGTCGCTGACCAGCGTGCCCATGACTTTTTCCAGCGGAATGCGCTCGTAGCGCGACAAAGAGCCGGCGCGCACCACCTCGCCCATGCGCGGGAAGCCGAGGTTGGCGAAATAACCGAGCAGGATGGTCAGCAGGCTGTTGGCAAAACCCGCGCGGTAGCCCATGGGCTCCAGCAGCATTTGCCAGCGCAGGGCCCGAAAAATATTACTCACTGTAAATGCGGCCGCCACCAGCAACATCCAGCCCAGGTTCACCGTCGAAAAATCGTGGAGCAGCTTGTCCGTCAGACTGCACTGGTCGGACGGCACGCCGTCGAGGCGGCATTGCTCCTGAAAAGCGGCATTCTGGCCGCGAAATACCAGCCAGAGGATGGTGACGCCCAGGCCGAGGAAAAGCAAAAATTGCAGGATTTTTTTCATAACAGGTCAAATCGTGCCGCAAAGGTGAGAAAAAGAGTTGGCAGCAGGCAGTGTCGAAAATGGCGGGCCAATACCAACTGCTCCCGCCGCTGCCAACTCTTTTTTGCTACCTTTGCGCGTTCCGCCCGATAGCGGACCGGATTCATTTCCCCATGTCGCGATTTTTTCTGACCGTTTTGATCCTGACCAGCCTCGCTGTGACATTCCTGCGTTGCGGCAACGGCAACTCGCCGGCCAAAGCCGATGACAAACCGCTGGCCAAGGTGTACAACAAAAGCTTGTACAGCTCCGAACTCGAAGGCGTGGTGCCCGAAGGCACGCCGCCGGCCGACAGTGCGCTGATTGTCAGCGCCTACGTCCAGCGCTGGCTGCGCGATCAGTTGCTGATGTACGAGGCCGAACGGAACATCCCGAAAGACCTCAACATCGACAACCTCGTGCGCGATTACCGCGCCAGCCTGGTCCGTTTCAACTTTGAACAGCAGATCATCGCCGAAAAACTGGACAGCACCGTCAGCGAGGCCGAGTTGCAGGCTTATTACCAAAACAACAAGGACCAGTTTCAGCTGGAAAGCACCATTTTGAAGTGTCTGGTGATCAAACTGCCCGGCTCGGCGCCCCAGTCGGAAATGAACAAACTCTGGAACAGCCGCAAGGATGCCGACGAACAACGCCTCGACGCATTCGCCCAGCAATGGGCCGCGCTGGCCCTCATGGACAGAGAAAAATGGTATCGGCTCGATGACGTGGCCGCGCTTTTGCCCAAAGGAACGTTAAACAGCGACAACATCGATTCGCGCCGCGAAGGCACGGTCAGCGATGGCGACTTTCGCTACTACTACAGGGTGCTCGAAGTCGTCCGCGGCAAGGAACCCGCTCCCTTCGATTACGTGCGCGACCAGATCGCCAACGTTATTTTACATAAAAGAAAACAGGAACTGCTCGAACGCTGGAAAGAAGACCTTTACCAAAAAGAACTGCAGCGGGAGAATATTAAAATCATGCAATGAATTCATTTTCAATGACCCATATCAAGAACATCCTGACACTGCTGCTGCTGGCAGCCCTCGTTCAGCCGATTTCGGCACAGAACGGGGATAAAAAAGTGATCGACAAGGTGGTGGCAACTGTCGGCGGGGAGATCATCCTGCTGAGCGAAGTGCAGGAGCAGTACACCTTCGCCAAACAGCAACAACCCGAGCTGCCCCCCGAGTACCAGTGCATGGCCCTGCAAAACCTGATTGTGCAAAAACTGCTCGTCAACCAGGCCAAACTGGACTCCGTGGAGGTCAAGGACGACGAGGTGGAAAACCAGCTCGGCGCCCGTATCGACCGTCTGATGCTGTATTTTAACCAGGATCAAAAAGCCCTGGAAGATTACTACGGCCTCACCATCGACCAGATCAAGGACCAGACCCGCACCGAAATGCGCAACCAGATTCTGGCCGAACGCATGCAATCTCAGATCACCGAAAATGCCAGCGTGACGCCCGCCGAAGTGCAGGCTTTTTTCAACAACATTCCCAAAGATTCGCTGCCGTACTTCAATTCCGAGGTCGAAATCAGGGAACTGGTGTACAAACCCAAGGTCAACGACGAACAAAAAGGCATCGCCCGGCAACGCATCACCGAACTGCGGCAACGCCTGAGCGATGGCGAAGACTTTGCCACCCTCGCCAAAAAATACAGCGACGACCCGGGCTCGGGCAGCAACGGCGGCGACCTCGGCTGGCAAAAACGCGGCACCTTCGTGCCCGAATTCGAAGCCGTGGTGTACAACCTCGAAAACGGCCAGATCAGCCCCATCGTCGAAACGGAATTCGGCTTCCACGTCATTCAGCTCATCGAACGACGCGGCAACCTCGTACACGCCCGCCACATCCTGATCAAACCCGAAATCACTTCCGACGACCTCAAAGCCGCCGAGGAAAAACTCGATACCATCCGCACCCAGCTGAAAATGAACAATATCAGCTTCTCCGACGCGGTGAAAAAATACGGCGACAAAAACACCGCCAGCTACAACAACGACGGCCGCGTGGCCAATCCGCGCAGCGGCAACACGTTCTTCGAAGTGCAGGACCTCGACACCGATATCTACTTCGCCATCGAAGACCTGCAACCCGGCGATATTTCCGAACCCATTCCGTTCCGCGCCGCCGACGGCACGCGGATGTTCCGCCTCGTCTTGCTGCAAAGCCGCTCCAAGCCGCACCGCGCCGACCTCAAACTGGATTACAACAAAATCCAGACCGCCGCGCTCGAACAGAAAAAAGCCGAGTTTACCGAACGCTGGGTGCTCGAAAAACTGCAAACCACCTACCTGTCGGTCGACAAGATTTACCGCGAGTGCCCCAACATCCAGCTGCTTTTTGAAGAAACCAGCGCCAACCGCCGCTGATCGATGACCCTGAACCCTTTCTTTTCCCGCGTTTGCCGGTTTCGACCCATGTGCATCGCCTTCAACCATACAACAATGACCTTTCGTTCGCTTGGCCTGTTACTGCTTTTTCTGGGCCTTTCTTCCCTCCTGTCGGCTCAAACGCCCGATTCGTTGCTGCCCGTCCTGTCGTACGAGCAGCCGAAAGAATACGAAATCGGCGGGGTTAAAGTCACCGGCACCCAGTACGCCGACCCCAACGCCCTGATCTCCATTGCCGGTTTTCGTATTGGCGACAAAATCCGCATCCCGGGCAGCCAGTTCGGCAAAGCGGTCCAGTCGCTCTGGAACCTGAAACTGTTCACCGACGTGCAGATCAACCTCGAACGCACGCAGGGCAACCTCGCATTCCTCGAAATTTCGGTCCGCGAACTGCCGCGCTACACCCGCCACTCTTTTACCGGGGTGAAAAAAGGCCAGCACGACGACCTGAACGGCGAAATCGCCAAACACATCCAGAAAGGCGCCATCCTGACCGAAAGCGTCAAAGCTTCGCTGATCTACGCCCTCCAGGAATATTACGTGGGCAAAGGCTACCTCAATGCCGTCGCGAAGATCAATGTGACGCCCGACCCCAAATCGACCAACGCCGTGCAACTCGAGTTCGTGATCGACAAGGGCAAACGGGTCAAAATCCGCAACATTTCTTTCAGCGGCAACCAGCACGTTAAATCCAAAGTGCTGCGCAAAAAAATGAAAGACACGGTGCGCAAGCGGCGCTGGTTCAAAAAGTCCAAACTCGTGCGCAAAGCGTACGAAGACGACAAGCGCAAGATTGAAAAATACTACAACACCATCGGCTTCCGCGACGCACGCATCGTGAGCGACAGCATCTGGCGCAACGGCAAAGGCGAGCTCAACCTCAACCTCAATATCTCGGAAGGCCAGCGCTATTATTTCCGCAACATCGTCTGGAAAGGCAATACCATTTACGAAACCAAGTACCTCGACCAGGTGCTGGGCATCAAAAAAGGCGATGTGTACAACGAAGAACTGCTCCAGACCCGCCTCTCGTTCAGCCAGGACGGCCGCGATATTTCTTCGCTGTACCTCGACAACGGCTACCTGTTTTTCCGTGTCGACCCCGTCGAAACAGCCATCGACAAAGACTCCATCGACCTCGAAATGCGGATCTACGAAGGCCCGCAGGCCACGATCGACCGCGTCATCATCAAGGGCAACGACCGCACCCACGAACACGTCATCCGCCGCGAATTGTACACCCGCCCGGGCGACAAATTCAGCCGTGCCGACATCATCCGCTCCCAGCGCGAAATCGTCAACCTCGGCTACTTCAACCCCGAGGCCCTGAGCATCAACACGCCGGTCAACCCCGAGCGCGGCACCGTGGACGTCGAGTACACCGTGGAAGAAAAACCCAGCGACCAGCTCGAACTCTCGGCCGGCTATCAGCCCGCCACCGCGTACAGCCGTGGCGGTGTGATCGGTACGCTCGGCGTCACGTTCAACAACTTCTCGCTGCGCAATATCCCCCACAAGGAAGCCTGGAACCCGCTGCCGCAAGGTGACGGCCAGCGTTTGAGCCTCCGCGCGCAAACCTCCGGCGACCGCTACCAGTCATACAACGCCTCCTTTACCGAGCCCTGGCTGGGCGGCAAAAAGCCCAACTCGCTCACCGTAGCCGGCTTTTACAACCGCTACGCCTATGGCTACGAAGGCACCGACAACTACCAACGCCTCGACATCATCCAGGGCACCGTCGGCTTCGGTACCCGTCTGAAATTCCCCGACGACAACTTCGTGTTCCGTGCCGACCTCGACATCCAAACCCTGAAACTCAACAACTGGCCGAGCTTCCGCGACGACGAAGGCAACTCCGTAACCAAGGGTATCTACCACAACTACAACGTCGGCCTGACCCTCGCGCGCAACAGCATCAACGATCCCATTTTCCCGCGCAGCGGCTCCCTCGTATCGCTGAAAGTGCAGTTCACGCCGCCGTACTCGGCTTTCCGAAACCAGTCGTTCTACGACACCGCCGGCGTGCAGGAACGCTACCGCTACGTCGAATACGTCAAATGGCGCCTCGACGCCGAATGGTACACCACGGTGGTCGGCAAACTCGTGTTGAAAACTTCGGCCAAAATCGGCCTGCTCGGCCAGTGGTCGCGCAAAACCGGCCTCAGCCCCTTCGAACGCTTCGAACTCGGCGGCGACGGCCTCAACAACCAGAACTTCGGCCTCAACGGCCGCGACATCATCAGCCTCCGCGGCTACGATGTCAGCGATATCATGTCGTCTTTCCCGGGCGGCGCAGGGGTGTTCGACAAATACACGGTCGAGCTCCGCTACCCGATCTCGCTCAACCCGTCCAGCACCATTTTCGTCACTGCTTTCGCCCAGGGCGGCAACGCCTGGCTGAGCGCCAAAGACTTCAACCCCTTCGACGTCAAACGCTCCGTGGGTATGGGTCTGCGCGTCTTCCTGCCCATGTTCGGCACCCTCGGCTTCGACTACGGTTTCGGTTTCGACAAACCCACCCTCGTCAACAGCGGCAGCCGCAAATGGTCGGACTTTGCACGCTTCAACATCGTGCTGGGCTTCGAGCCGGATTAAGCTTTTTAGTTGAGGGAGTTTGAAGTTCAAAGTTGAAAGTTCAAAGTTCAAAGTTCAAAGTTGAAAGTTCGAAGCGGTTGAATATGGTGGAAAAGGACAACCATACGATCCTATGGCACAAGCCTCTTCCAACCGTCAACCGCTTCGAACTTTAAACTTTAAACTTTCAACTTTGAACTTTCAACTTTCAACTAATTAACGCTCACCTCGTCCACGAAGAGCCAGCATTTGCCGTCGGGATAAACGGGGTGCTGGCCGGGGTTTTTGCCATAAATGCGCACCCAGCGGGCCGTTTTTCCCGCAAGATCGACGGACACGGGTTTGATGCGGTCGGTCGATCGCGCCGCGATGTCCGTTTTCGAGAGACTGGCCGCCTGGGTCCAGTGCTCGCCGTCGTCCGACAATTCCACCGTCATGAGTAGAGGCAGAAAAATCCAGCTGCCCTCGGTTTCGAGCCAGCAGATATCCAGCTGATGCAGCGGCTGCGCGGCGCCCAGGTCGAGCGTGAGGCCGAAATCGTCGCCGTAAAAGCCGCACCAGCGGCCGTCGTGGAAAGCGGCTGCGCCTTTCAGACCGTCGGTCAGCACTTCGGGGTGGTCTCCATTGTATTTTTTATCGGGCAAAGCCCGCAGCCGGAACGGTTTGCCGCTGGCCAGGCTGGGCTGAAAGGCCACGGAAAGGGTTTTGCTCTGTCGGTTCTCTCCCCAAAATGCCGTTGCCTGAATGGTGCAAGGCCGGTCGAGCCCGACAGGCGCTTCGTACTTCGCCGACCCTGTGGAAGGCGGAAGGCCGTCGGTAGTGTAGCGAATTGTTCCGTACGGGATTTGCTGGCTGATGCGGGCCGACAGGCGGTGCGTCAGGCTGTCGGTCGAGATCGAGATTTCGGGATCGAACACGCTGGTTGCGTAGCGCGTGTCGCGGCGATCGAGCCAGTCGAGCAGGCCCGGCAGGCGGCGCTCGAAATCGGACCAGTCGCGGCGGGAAGCGGGCGACCAGGCCACCTCGGACAGGGCCAGCAGGCGCGGGAAAACCATGTATTCCGCCTTGCGGGTGTCGTACACGTTTTCGGTCCAGAGGCAGCCCTCCACCCCGAGCACACGCTGTTGTTGCTCCGCCGTGAAATCGGCCGGCACCGGCTCGTAGCGATACACCCTTTCGAGCGGCAGGTAGCCGTACGAGACGGGTTCGAACAGCGGATTGCCCTGGTACAGGTCGAAATAGTAGTTGTGGGCAATGACGATCGGATGCCCCGCCTGCGTGGCCGAACGGGCCAGACCTTCGCCGCGCCAAACCATTACGCCCGCCGTGGGCGTCAGGCTGCCGCCTTCCATGATCTCGTCCCAGCCCATGAGCCGGCGGCCGTTTTTCAACAAAAAGTCCTCGATTCTTTTGGTAAAATACACCTGCAAGCGGGCCTCGTCGGCGAACCCGAGCGAATCCTTGAGGTGCTGACAGCGCGGACATTGTTGCCACTGCTGGCGCTCCACCTCGTCGCCGCCGATGTGGATGTAGGCGGACGGGAACAGCGACATCACCTCCGTCAGAATGTCTTGCAGGAACACGTAAGTCGCTTCGTTGCCCACGCAGAAATTGGGGTAGGGGCAGTTTTTGGCGCCGCCCGGCATGGGGAAAGGTCCGCCCGTGCAGGAATACTCGGGGTAGGCTACCAGGGCCGCCGTAGTGTGGCCGGGCATTTCGATTTCGGGGATAATGGTCACGTGCCGTTCGGCGGCGTACTGCACGATCTCGCGGATGTCGTCGTGGGTGTAATAGCCTCCGCAGGTCATGGGTTCGCCCGCGCGGGCGGTGTCGGCCTCGCTGTTGAGCAGGCCGGGGCGTTCGGGGCGCCAGGCGGCGATCGAGTTGAGTTTGGGGTATTTTTTAATCTCGATGCGCCAGCCCTGGGCATCGGTGAGGTGCCAGTGAAACACGTTCATTTTGAGGGTGGCCAGCCAGTCGATGTATTTTTTGACAAAATCCTTGCCCATGAAGTGGCGGCTCTCGTCGAGGTGCATGCCCCGCCAGCTGAATCGCGGTTCGTCGCGCAGGAAGAGGCAGGGCAGTTGCCCGCCGTTTTGGGTGGCGAGTTGCACGAGGGTTTGTTCGGCGTAGAAAAAGCCGGCTTCCGAGCTGGCGCGGATGTCGACGCGTTTGGGCGTCACGCGCAAGGTGTAGCCTTCGGCCGGCAGGGCAGGGTCGGACACGTAGACCACGGTGCCGCTGCCGCGGCTTTTTTTCGCATGGCGGACAGTGGTCGAAGCTTCGCCGCGCGCGTTCAGCCAGGCCTCGAAAGGCGAATAGCCGGCCGGCTGGCCGACCAGCACGACCTTGCAAAGCGGGAAAAAGCCGGCCTGTGTTTCGAGCGCGGCGGGGCGGGGGAGGATGTCGTACACGGGCGTCTGCGCGCCCGGCGCCAGGGCGAAGCCCAGCAGGAGGAGGGTGTAAAAGAATTTCATGGAAGGGCGGTACGGGTTTTGAAAAACAAAACAAACATCCGCCATTCCCGCCGGAAATACGACAGGGCAAGCTGCTATTCCTGACTTGACGTATTAAAGCGCTCAGGTTTCGCCAGATAAATATTCTCGAAAAAACGCCGCCTTTTCCCCGAAGGGCTGTTCAACCAACAATCAACGGCCCAGATGCACCAGCAACACGCTCACGTCCGCCGGGCTTACCCCCGAAATGCGGCTGGCCTGACCCAGGGTGCGGGGGCGCGCCTGACTCAGTTTGAGCCGCGCTTCGAAGCTCAGGGCCTGGATCGACTGGTAGTCGAAGTCTTCCTGCAAGCGCAGGTCTTCGAGGCGGTTCATTTTATTCACCAGTTCCTGTTCTTTCAGGATGTAGCCGTCGTATTTCATGTTGATTTCGGCCAGCTCGACAAACTCGCGTTCGAAGGGCGACAAAAACTGCCCCAGCTCGGGCAGGGCGGCCGAGAGCGCGCCGATATCGACCTGCGGGCGGAGCAGGATGTTGTAGAGCTTGACCTTTTGCACCGTGGGCGCCGAATCGACAGAGACCAGGTAGCCGTTGATCTCGTCGGGCGACACGGAGGCGTTGCGGAAAAACTGCTCGATTTCGGTCGCGGCCTGTTGTTTGGCGCGCACGCGGTCTATGCGCACATCGGCGCCGCGCAGGCCGAGGCGGTGGGCGATGGGCGTGAGGCGCAGGTCGGCATTGTCCTGACGCAGGAGAATGCGGTATTCGGCGCGGCTGGTAAACATGCGGTAGGGCTCCTCGGTCCCTTTATTCACCAGGTCGTCGATCAAAACGCCGATATAGGCTTCCGAACGTTTGAGGATGAGCGGTTCTTCTTCTTTCACGGCCAGCGCCGCGTTGAGGCCTGCGATCAGGCCCTGGCAGCCGGCTTCTTCGTAGCCCGTGGTGCCGTTGATCTGTCCGGCAAAAAAGAGGTTTTTGACCAGATGGGTTTCCAGCGAAAGTTTCAGCTGGGTCGGCGGGAAATAATCGTATTCAATGGCGTAGCCCGGTCGGAACATTTTGGCGTTTTCGAGGCCGGGAACTTGCCGCAAAGCCTTGAACTGCACGTCTTCCGGCAGCGAGGAGGAAAAGCCGTTGATGTAAATTTCCACCGTGTCGCGGCCTTCGGGTTCGATGAACAACTGGTGTCCGTCTTTTTCGGCAAAGCGGTCGATCTTGTCTTCGATACTCGGGCAATAGCGCGGCCCGACGCCCTGAATACGCCCGTTGAACATGGGCGACTGGTCGAAACCCGTGCGCAGGATGTCGTGTACTTTCTGGTTGGTGTAGGTGATGTGGCAGGGCAATTGCTCGGTCAGCGGCGGGGTGTCGGTGTAGGAAAATTTGCCGGCCGGCTCGTCGCCCGGCTGCACTTCCATGCGCGAATAATCGATCGAGCGGCCATCGACACGGGGCGGGGTGCCGGTTTTCATACGGCCGGCTTCGAAGCCCAGTTGCACGAGTTGTTCGGTGATGCCCCTGGCGGAGGATTCGCCGGCCCGGCCGCCGCCGAATTGTTTTTCGCCGATGTGAATGATGCCGTTGAGGAAGGTGCCGTTGGTCAGCACCACGGCTTTGCCTTCGATTTCGATACCCATGCCCGTGCGTACGCCGCATACGCGGCCGTCTTTGACGATCAGCCCGGCCACCATTTCCTGCCAGAAGTCGATGTTCGGATGCGCTTCGAGCATCTGGCGCCATTTTGCCGCGAATTGCATGCGGTCGCTTTGCGCGCGCGGGCTCCACATGGCCGGTCCTTTGGAGCGGTTGAGCATGCGGAACTGGATCATGGTGTGGTCCGTCACGATGCCCGAATAGCCGCCCAGAGCGTCGATTTCGCGCACGATCTGGCCTTTGGCCACGCCGCCCATGGCAGGGTTGCAACTCATCTGACCGATGGTCTGCATGTTCATGGTGGCCAGCAGGACTTTACAGCCCAGATTGGCCGCGGCAACCGCCGCTTCACAGCCGGCGTGACCGGCGCCGACTACAATGACATCGTAAACAGGAAACATGGCTACTTTGCTCAGACAGCATTAAAAACAGGATACGAAGGGAAAAAGTTTGCAAAGGTAAAGCACCTGAAAGTTCTCTTTTTAAGGAAATTAAAATGTTAAATATTTGGAAAATTACTTCGGATTGCTTTTTTTGTTTCGAAATAGTTTACAATCACACAATAATAACCCAGCACGTTCAAACATTATGAAATCAAATCTTTTCCTATTCGGCTCGCTATTACTTTTCTTCCTTGCATTCGGACAGATTTCGTGTTCCAAATCAGAAACTACCCCGAGCCTTTCCGGCGATAGCGACAGTTTCCGGGTTCTAACTCCCGAAGAAATAGCAAATCTGCCCTATGAACCGAACGGCGCTTCTATTTCGCAAGAGCGCACTATTAATTGCGCATGGGCCGATGGCTTAGGCGGAACAATGTCATGTGAAGGCGATCATTGCTCGCCCGTGCAATATATTCCTACCGGACAAGTAGGTTTGGGCTGTTTTAAGGGAGATCAGTTGGTTTCCACTGGTTTATACCGAAATTGACACAACATGATGCAAAAATTAATGCTAAGTGGGGTGGCTACGGCCATCTCATTTTTTATTGGCTGTACGCTGCAAGGACAAACCCGGGAAGAAATTTCCCTCGTGCGGACATTTGAATACCCGGCCCCGAAAAATGTCATCATCCCGATACTCAACATTACAGCCAACGATGTTGAAAAAATCCCCGACTCTGTTTCAGGTTCCTGGAAGCAGTACATGATGATTAAATCGACGGCGCTCAATTTTCTTCCCGGCGATTCATACCTAAATACATTTTACAAACAGGGGAACAACACATCTGTCAGGCCATTGATTTTTCGCTTGATTGACAAAAACAGGGCTATCGTAATATTTGATGCAGAAGGGGATTTTAATTTCGACAACAATACAAAAGACACCATTGGACTTAATTCGCCAGCGCTTGTTTTCAAGTCCATCAAATTGTGGAACAATGATCAAATGTGTGAAATTACTATGCCATTGATATTTGACATTAGTACTGCCAAAGGAGAATTTCAAAACATGGAAATTCAAAATTATTTGCAATATCAGCTGCATTGCAAAATAGGAGAAGACACACTATTGGTCAAAATTCAGGCGCACAATTACAAAATGTGGTGTTATTACGGCGACCCCGAGTGGCCAGCTGACTCATTGTCGTCATTTCAAATAATGGAACCTTTCAAAGTAAAAGACAAATGGTACAAGCTGACAAATTTTGACCTGTGCAACAACACAGTAATGCTTGAACGCATCGAAGGGGATCGGATTCAGGGCTTTCGCGAGGGACAATATGTAGATATGGAATTGTTAAAAAATCTGACTGAAGCAAACCTGATGACAGGGACAGAAGCGATCAACTGGCGACGCACCCCGTTTTTTCTCTTGCACTTTTGGGGCGAGTGGTGTGCGCCTTGCATGGTAGAACTTCCGGAAGTCAATTCGTTGGACCAACATCTTTCTTCAAAAAAGAAGGTCCGGATGATTCATTATCCATGGATATTCAAGGATAATCTTGTTTCAAGAACAGAAGAATGTATTAACAAAAACGCGCTGTCAAAACTTCAGTCTTATTGCATTGCCAATAAATGCCTGCACATCCAGAAAGACGGCATGGAATATTGTAACGTGGCCGATTTATTGAATGTCCATGCCTTTCCGCAGTTTATTCTGATCGACGCCGATGGTAAAATCTTGCTTCGGACCACCAAATCCGATCTCGATCAGGTGATCGAAAAACTGCAGGCGCTGGGATTGTATTAGGGGAGACATCTTAGCCCTGCCTAAGCCTTTACCATGTTTTTTTAGGTAAAGGTAAAATATTTTTGTCATTTTGTAAATTATACTTTACATTTGATCAAAAATACTTTACATCATGAAAACACTTCGTTTGCTCCCGACCGTTTGGAAACCGGTCGGTTTCGTGCTGGCGCTGGCAGGCGCCGTATTGGGCACCCTGACGGTGTTCAGCAATTTTGAAATTCCGGGTTTCGGTTTCAACCTCCGCAAGGAAGACGAATTTCTGGTATCCAAATTCGAGAACTTCACCCAGGAACTGGCGCTCACCCTTTTGCTCATTGGCCTGCTGATCATGGCATTCAGCCGGGTCAAAAACGAAGACGAACGCGTGCAGCTCATCCGCCTGGAAGCCTTCCAGTGGAGTTATCTCGTGCATTTCAGCATTTTGCTCGTGGCCAACTGGCTGCTGTATGGCGGCAATTTCTTTTATGCCATGCTGTTCAATTTGTTCACCCCGTTGATCGTATTCTTGCTGCGTTTCCACTACATCCTGTACCGCAGCAACAAAGAGATTGCCGACGAAAGCCTCGAAACGACATGAAAAACCGCTTGCGCGAAGAGCGCGCCCGACTCAATATTTCCCAGGCGGAACTGGCTGAACGAACGGACGTCAGCCGACAGACCATCCATTCCATCGAAAACGGCCGCTACGTACCCTCTACCGTGCTGGCCCTGAAAATCGCCAGGGTGTTTGAAAAACCGCTGGAAGCAATTTTTGAACTGGAAGAAACGGATTGAGGAGGTAGTCTCACAAGTCACGATCACCACATGCAGGCCATTGAGTGCCCCCGACTGCCAGGTGGTCGTTAATAAATAATGGCAACGCATATTTTACCGCGGAGACGCAAAGATGCCGGGGGGGGTTCGCGAATTTCCTGGCGTCTTTGCGTCTCCGCGGTAAAAAGATGCAAGGGATTGCGCCCTCTTACTTGCCCAATCGTTTCAGCGCTTCTTTCGGCTCCTCCCAGTTCGGCGACATTTTGCTGGCCTGTTCGAAATCGAGGCGGGCGGCGTCGGGTTTGCCCTGAAGTTCGGCCGTCAGGCCGCGGTAGTAGTAGGCTCTGACGAACAATTGATCCACTTTCACCGCGATATCGAAGTTGTCGTAGGCTTTTTGCAGCGAGTCCATTTCGAGGTAAATCACCCCCATGTCGAAATAGGCATCGGCATAGTCGGGATTGCGCACGATGATGTCGCGGTAGATCTGGAAAGCCTTGTCGAACTGGCCCTGCCGTTTGTAAAAGACGCCTTTGAATTCGCGCGCTTCGAGGTCGGTCGAGTCGAGTCGCAACACGTTATCGAAGTACTGGATGGCGACGGGGTCGTTGCGGTTGGTCATGATTTTGCCGAGGAACATCCAGGCGTCGAGGTTGGTCGCGTCGAGCTGGGTGGATTTTTGCAGGGCTTTGATGGCCCTCGTGGTGTCGCCCATATCGAGGGCGATGCGGCCGGTCATGAAAAAGCCTTCGGGGTTGAGCGGGTCCTGACGAAACACCTTGTCGATGGCAGCCAAGGCCTGGGTATGCCGGCGCACGATGAGGTTGAACTCACTGAGTTTGAGCAGGGTATGAATGCTGGTCGGGAATTTGTTCGAGGCCGTTTCCAGCACTTCGATGGCGCGTTTGGAGTCGTTGGGGCGCGAGTAATCGAGCATCACATCGGCCATGAGATGGTAGTAGGCCACGTGGCCGGAGTCGATGGCTATGGCTTTTTCGATGTCGTTCAAAGCCTCGTCGTAGCCTTCGAGGCGGTAATAGACCATGGCCCGGCGGTAGAGCAGGGAGTCGTTTTTGGGGTCTTTGGCCAGTTGCTCGTCGAGGGCTACGAGTTCGGGGTCTTGCGGCGCGTCGGGCGGCCGGTTGTTTTTAGCCGAATCGTTTTTACAGGCAATGAAAAAGGAAAAGCCCGCGATCAGGAGGGCAAAAGCAAGTATGCGCATGTTGGAAGTAGTTGAAAATTTGTCCGGCTTTGAAAGCTGCGCAAAATTAGCCCCTTTGGTGTTTGCAGGGGCGGTAATTTAGCGGCCGCACTTTACCCATGCAACCTGGCGCCTCCGGCGCGTGTTTTCCGTTTATGGAATTGTATTATCGAGAATTTGGTCAGGGCCACCCTGTACTCATTTTGCACGGTTTGTTCGGCTTTTCCGACAACTGGCAAACGATCGCCAAACAGCTGTCCGACCACCACCTGGTCGTCACGCCCGATCTGCGCAACCACGGTCGTTCGCCCTGGGCCGACACCCACAATTATCCGGTCATGGCCGACGATATTCAGGCTTTTATGGAGTCGCACTGGATGTTTTCGGCGTCCATCGTGGGGCACTCCATGGGTGGAAAAGTCGCCATGCAGCTGGCGCTCGAACACCCCGACCGCGTAGACAAACTCGTGGTCGTCGACATCGCCCCCGGCCAGGCCAACGACAACCACACCACCATTTTCGAGGCGCTCTACGCCCTCGATCTCGAACGGATCACGACGCGGCAGGAGGCCGACGATTTTCTGGCGGCGCGTATCGACGATTTCGGCATCCGACAGTTTCTCCTCAAAAACATCACCCGCCGGCCCGACGGCGGCTTTGCCTGGAAAATGAACCTCGGCGCCCTGCGCCGCGCCTACGCCGACATTCTCGCCCCGGTCGGCGGCCCGGGCGTTCAGCCCTTCGACAAACCCGCGCTTTTTATCCGCGGCAGCCGCTCCGATTATATCAAAGACAGCGATTTTGCGTTAATCCGCGAGCTCTTCCCACAGGCCGAGCTCGCCACCATCGAAGGCGCGGGCCACTGGGTACACGCCGAAAAACCCGCTGAACTGTTGGCTTTGCTGCGCAATTTTTTAAAATAAACAGCTGGATGAGCCGATCGATGCGCCGCAAGGCCGCTTGGTCGGAAAACTTTTTTACCTCGCCGGTCAGCCGCCCTATTTTTGCCCCGCCTGCCCGACAATTTTTTAAAACAACATGACAAAAAAGCACCTTTCCATTTGCCTCGCAATCCTGTTCGTCGCGGGCCTCAACGCCCAAAACGGCACGCCCGGCAAGTATTTTGAAATTTCCAAAAACCTGGAAATTTTTGCCAACGCCTACAAGGAAATCAACCACGGCTATGTCGACGAACTTGACCCCGGCCGCCTGATGCGCACGGGACTCGACGCCATGCTCGAAGGCCTCGACCCCTACACCAACTACATTTCCGAGACCGACATCGAGGGCTACCGCATCCAGAGCGACGGCAAATACAACGGCCTGGGCGCTTCGGGCAAACAGATGGGCGACTACGTGATCGTCACCGAAATTCTCGAACACAGCCCGGCCCAAAAAGCCGGCCTGAAAGTCGGCGACGCCATTCTGTCCGTCCAGGGACAAAACGCCCAGGGCAAAACCGAGGCCCAGGTACTCGAATTTCTCCGCGGCTTTCCCGGCACCTCGGTCGACATCATGGTGCGCCGGCCCGGCGAAAGCAAAGACCTCAAAATCAATCTGGTACGCGAGGAGGTGGAAGTACCCAATGTGCCGCACTCGGGCATCGTGGCCGAAGGAATCGGCTACATCAACCTCACCACCTTTACGCAGGATGCCGGGGAGCACGTGGCCCGCGGCCTTCAGGAACTCAAGGCCAAAAACCCGGGCCTGAAAGGCGTCATCCTCGATCTGCGCGACAACGGCGGCGGCTTGCTCAACGAGGCGGTCAACGTGGTCAATGTTTTTGTGCCTACCGGCGAAATGGTGGTCAGCACCAAGGGCAAGGTGCCCGAATGGGACCGCAGTTTCCGCACCGTCGGGCCATCCGTGGATCAAAACATCCGCGTCGTGGTGCTGATCGACAAAAGAAGCGCCTCGGCTTCCGAGATCGTGAGCGGCTCGCTGCAAGACCTCGACCGGGCCGTGCTCATGGGCCAGCGCAGCTTCGGCAAGGGCCTGGTGCAAAACACCAAGGACCTGGGTTACAACGCCAAGATCAAACTCACCACGGCCAAATATTACATCCCGTCGGGGCGCTGCATTCAGGCGGTGCGCTACAAAAACGGCCAGCCCGTGGACATTCCCGACAGCGAACGCGCCAAATTCAAAACCCGCAACGGCCGGCCGGTGCTCGACGGCGGCGGCGTGACGCCCGACGTCCTGCTGCCGGTCGATACGGCCACGGGCGTGGTCCGCGCCCTGCTCGACCAGAACATCATCTTCGATTATGTGACCCAATGGGCGCTCAAACACCCGTCTATCGACTCAATCGAGGTGTTCAGTTTTACGGAATGGGATGATTTTACCCGCTACGTGCAGAAGCGCAATTTTACCTACGAGTCGGATGCGGAGAAAAAACTGAAAGAATTGAAGGCGGCCGCCGAGAAAGAAAATTTCGCGCTGGCCGGCGATCTGGAAGCGATGGACAACAAGATCAAAGCCGCCAGAAAAGACGAACTAAGCCGCAACAAGGCGCGCATTATTCGCGAAATCGAACAGGAGATCGTGGGCCGCTATTATTTCCAGCGCGGCAAGGTGCGGAAATCACTGAAAAATGACCCCGAGGTGGAAGAAGCCGTCAAGTTGCTCAACGACCCGGCCCGTTTTGATAAAATTCTGAACGGGCGTTAAAGTCTGTCGAACAATGATGTCCGTGTTAAGGTTTATCAAAAAACAACCAACCGGAAGCAACCTGGAAGTACCTTTGACGTCCAAATCATTGAAACTCTTCACTCTCACCATTTAAATTGGATTTCCCGCTATGAAGAAAGTTCTTTTCCTGATGCCGTTCCTCTTCTTCCTCGGCATTGCTGCTGCCAACGCCCAGTGCACCAAATCGGCCACCGCTACCGGCGCTTCCTGCTGCGCCAGCAAAGCAGCCAAAGCTGCTGCTGCCGATCCCAGCATCGAAAAACGCATGGCCGACGATGGCGCAGTATCCTATGTCCGCAAAGAAGCTGACGCTCAGGGCAATGTCCGTTTCGTCAGCGTACAATACGACGAAGCCTCCAACACTTTCGTGAACGTGGCTCCGAAAACGATGTCCGCCGACGCCAAAGCCGGCACGGTTAAAAAATCCTGCGCAGGCGCCGGTTCCGGCAAAGCTTGCTGCTCCGGCGGCGCCGAAAAAAGCAAATCCTGCTGCGCTGCCAAAGCCGGCGACAAGAAAGAGCAATAATTTTTTGCTCTGTTGACAGCATACGCAGGGCCGCTCTCGTTTCGAGGGCGGCCCTGTTGCATTTTGAAGCAGGCGCTGGTGGCAAGGCCATGCTTTTTGCACAGATTGCCTTTACTTTGGTCGCTCCATACGGTCTACGAAAGACAACACCCTGTTTGTTATGACGCAACACAAAGCACCCTCCTGGTGGGGACCGCCGAACAATTTTGACGACCGCAAAAACGAGCGAAAAATCAGCTGGCTCGAACTGTTCTACGACCTCGTGTACGTAGCCGCCATCGGTCAGCTGACCCACCATATCGCCGGGCACCCCGGCTGGGGCAGCCTCGGCTTCTCCTTCCTGTTGTTCTGCCTGGTTTTTTGGTCCTGGATCAATGGCAGCCAGTATTACGACCTGCACGGCAGCGACAGCATCCGCACCCGCCTGCTGACTTTTTGGCAAATGCTGGCCGCCGCGGCCGTCGCCATTACGCTGAACGACGCTTTTGAAGGGCACCACCAGGGCTTCTCCGTAGCCTTTGCCATGATGCAGGTAATGATTACTTACCTGTGGTGGAGCGTGGGGCTGTACGACCCGTCCCACCGCGTTTTCAACATTTATTACACCGTCAATTACAGCATCTCGCTGGTGTTGCTGGTCATTTCCTTCTTCACCGGCCCCGACACGGCGATGTTTTTGTGGATCGGGGTTTTGCTGCTCAACCTGACGCCCTCGCTGATCGGCGCGCGGACCATCACCCGGGTTTTGAAAGAACGCGGACAGGTTTTTTCAGCCTCGGCAGCCATCGTGGAGCGATTCGGATTGTTCACCATCATGGTGCTGGCGGAGAGTATTCTGAGCACCGTCAACGGCGTGGCCGAGGTGAAAGACAAGCAGCCGGAAGCCTGGCTGGCCTTCATCCTCGCCATCCTCATCGCCTTCCTGTTGTGGAGCCTGTATTTCGACATGACGAGCGAGCAGGAGGCCAAAAAATCGTACCGCCACTATCAATACCTGCTGCTGCTGCATTTTCCGCTGCTCGCGGCCCTGAGCACGGTCGGCGCCTGCATCAGAGTGCTGCTCGCCGGGATCAACACCGAACTGTCGCCCACGCTGGTCTGGATGTTTTTCGCATCGCTGTCGGTCATCCTGTTTTCGATCGTCGGCATCACGGCCATCATGGAAGAAGAGGAAGAAGACCGCTCCTACATCCGGCCGGTATCGCGCTGGCTGATCGTTTTGGGCTTTTTCATGCTGTTGCTGCCTTTTTTCACCTGCCAGCTCGGCACGCTGGCCATCCTGAGCATCAGCGCGATTCTGTTGCTGGCCCCCGTGATCGTGGGCGTCAGGGCATGGGTGCTGTACAAATTTTACGATAAACGGTAACTGGCTAGTCGGGGCAGCGCCCCGAAAGATTTGTAGGCAAATAGAGGAGAAAACCGCCCCGGAGGGGCAGCGCCCCGAAAGATGGTTTCGGGGCGCTGCCCCTCCTGGATGGATTTTTGAACTAAAAAACTACAACTATTACGGGGCTCTGCCCCTGCCTGAGTTTTTACAATAATAGACGCAGTCAACATGACAACACCCCTGCTTATCCTCGTCGCCGGGCCCTACCGTTCGGGCACCGACGACCAGCCCGAACGCATTGCCGCCAATGTGGAACACATGAACCGCGTGGCCCTCGATCTCTACCGAATGGGGCATTTGCCCGTGCTGGGCGAGTGGTTTGCGCTCCCGCTCATCGAAACGGCGGGCTCCACCGGCCTCGGCGATGCTGTTTTTAATGAAATTTTTCACCCTGTGGCCATCCGCCTGCTCGACAAGGTGGACGCCGTGTTGCGGATCGGGGGCGCCTCGAAGGGCGCCGACGACATGATCCGCATTGGCAAAGAAAAGGGCAAACTGACCTTTATGTCGATCGACGAGATCCCCCGATGATTTTTTACAACAACTTTTCGAGGTAGTGCTCGCCGATCCCGAAGCCGGTTTTTAAAGCCTTGACTTTTTCCAGCGCTTCTTTTTCGCGACGGGCCTCCCTGGGGCTTCCCACGGCGGTGATCATGACGTTTTTGGCCGTGTGCTCGGTGGAAATAAACTCGAACACCTGGGTGCGGTAGCCTTGCGATTCGAGCAGCAGGGCCCTGATGCCGTCGGTCAGGATCTCCGCCTGCCGTTCTTCCAGGATGCCGTGGCGCAGCAAGGGCGCCATTTCGTTGTGCGGGTGCATGTCGGCGCGCACCTGCTTGTGGCAGCAGGGCGCGACCACGATGACCGAGGCTTTGCCGTGGATGCCCTTGGCCAGCGCGAGGTCGGTAGCCGTGTCGCAGGCGTGCAGGGCAATCAGCAGATCGAGGCGGTCGGGGTTGTACTGCGCGATGTCTTCGGCGACAAAATGCAGGCCCTCAAAACCCGCTTCGCGGGCGGTTTTATTGCAAAATTCGACGAGCGCAGGCCGCAGTTCAATCCCCGTGATTTGTGGTTGCATGCCCAGTTTTTGCGTCAAAAAATCGTAGAGCGCAAAGGTCAGGTAGCCCTTGCCCGAGCCCATATCGGCAATACGAGCGTCGGGGGGCAAGGGATGACTTTTGAGCAGGGCGTCGATGATTTCGAGGAATTTGTTGATCTGCCGCCACTTGTCCTGGGCCGTGGGCAGCACTTCGCCCCGCGCGTTGGTGATGCCCTGCGCGCGCAGCCAGGGCGATTCGGTCGAAAGCAGACGGTTTTTGGAGCGGTCGTGCCGCATGTCGGGCGCCTCGGTTTGCGCGGGTTTTTTGAGGGCGAGCGCGGCTTCGCCGTTTTTGGAAAATGACAATGTGGCGTCCTGCGCGGTGGTAAACAGGTCGGCATTGAGCCAGGCGGCGCCCAGCAGGCTGTTCAACTGGCCGAGCGCTTCGGGCAAGGTGAAATTTTTGACCTCGTCGCGGGTTTTGTAGCGATAATTGAACGCCACGTGCGGACCTTTTTTCAACTCCACCCGGCGCAGGTAAATATTTTTCAAATCCGGCGCGGCAGAGGAAGTCGGGCGGCTCAGGGTGCATTTCAGCAAGGCACCTTCGTTGAAAGCTTGTTCGAAAAGTTGGACAAACCTGGATAGAGACATGGCAAGCCGGGTTTATTTTTTGACAAATTCGTAGGGTGTAAATTCCACAAAATCATTGACACGCAGGGTAAATCCACTCACCAGCCCGCCGTCGGTGCGGAAATGGATCGGCTTGACGCCCATGATCGGGTCGCTGTACGTGCAAAGGAAAAAGTTGCCGTGCAGACATTCCAGTCGGGCGCTCAGGGTCGGGTGGTGTTCGAATTTCATCAGCAACTGGTCGGGCCCCGACACGGAAATATTCACCCAGCCGTACACCGGGTTCTCATAACGTCCGGCATAGCGCGCCAGTTCAAACGCGGGCGGCAATTTCATAGCCACAGTATCGCGCCACTCGGCAATTTCACTGGTGGTTTCGGCCTTTTGTTGCGCAAAACCCTCGAAAAACACCTGGTCGTAATTGCGATAGGGCAGGTCGAGGCCCGCGTCGAGGAGTTCCCTTTTGACCGATTCGAAAAAGCCGTTTTCGTCCGTATTGGTCAGCACGATGATGCCCAGGTTTTCTTCGGGCACGAGCGTGACGCTGGTGACGAAGCCATTGACCCCGCCCGTATGCGACACGATCTCGCGGCCTTCGTAGTCTTCGAGCACCCAACCCAGCCCGTACAACTCGTAATGTCCCTTGTTGAACGGCTGCTGGCTGCGGCCGATGATGGAACGCGGCTGACGGGTGCGCGCAATGGCGTCGGGAGGCAACACCTCGCGGCCCTCGTAACGGCCTTCGTCGAGCTGGGCGATCACCCAGTGGCTGAGGTCATTGACCGAGGAGCCGATGCTGCCCGCGGGCGCCAGGTTGTCGATCATGGCCACGGGGATGCGCTGGCAACGGCCTTCGATGAGGGTATGCGGCTGCGCGATGTTGTCGGCCCTGGCAAAATCGGCCGAATAGGCCACCGTTCGGCGCATGTCGAGCGGCTTGAAAATGCGCTTGTCGAGCGTCGCGCCCCAGCTTTCGCCGCCGATGGCTTCGATGCAGGCGCCGGCGATGACAAAACCCGCGTTGGTGTAGCCCCAGCGGCTGCGAAAACCGTATTGGGGCGTCATTAAACCAAATTTTTCAATGACCTGCCGGCTGCTCAGGTCGGAGGTCCAGTACGTAAAATCGCCCTGGAAAGTCTCCATGCCGATGCGATGGCAAAGGATGTCGGTCAGGTTCAGTTCGCGGGCTACCCACTCGTCGCGCATGGAAAACCAGGGCAGCCAGCGCTGCACCTTGTCGTTGAGACTGCAGGCGCGGTCGTGTTCGAGCAAGGCGAGGGTCGTGGCGGTAAAAGCCTTGGTGTTGGACCCGATTTCAAACAGGGTATTGGCATCCACGCGTTCGGGGCGGCCCAGTTCGCGCACGCCGTACCCTTTGGAAACCAGCACTTTACCATCTTTTACCACACAAATGGCCGCGCCGGGGATTTGCCAGCGGGTCAGCGCCCACTCGGTGTAGCGGTCGAGGCTGTCGCGTAAAAAAAGGTCGAGTTTGTTTTGGGAAAAAAGGGCGCTGTGCAGGGCCAGCAGGAGTACAGGAAGAAGGAAAGAGCGGATCATAGCTTTGCGTTTCAGTTGTACGCAAAGGTTAAAAAAAGGTGACTAAACCCGGTTACGCCTTTTCACCGCCAAGACGCAAAGGGCGCGCGAACTTTTTAGCGTCTTGGCGTCTTGGCGGTAAAAAGTATAGTCAAAGGCCTGCAAACCCCAGACATGCGCTCAGTCAATGATTCGTTTTTCGCTGGCGTTCGCTGCGGCGGCGCAGTTCGTCTTCGATGGAGCGCAGGGTAAAATCCAGTTCGCCACGGCTGTCGAAGCGGCGTTTTTGAATCAAAATCAGGTAAAAAAAGGCAAAAAAGCAAGCGGCGCCCGCGGAGCCTGCCGCCAGCATCAGCCAGAACAGGCGGAACGCGCCAAACGCGAACGACAGCATCACCCAGCCCGAGGCGGTGGCGCCCAGCCACATGGCGAGGCGCTGGCGGCGGTCGAACAATTGCAAGCGACGACGCGCCCGCTCGCGCAGTTCGAGCAGGTGCTCGAAAGCGAATTCGGCAGGCCCCAATTCGGCCAGAAGGCGAAACTCGTCGTTGGCTTCGCGTTCAAGTCGGTCGAGCGGGGATTCGTCAGATTTGCGGTACAGCATGGCGCTTGCAGATAGCTTCTGTAAATACAAACGAACGAAATGCGGAAAGGGTTGGCTGCCAGTGCCCGGCAAAACAAAAAAAATCAGCCGGCCTGGGATTCCTGGTTCACTTTGAAGCCGATTTGATGGTGCGTCGAGGGCTGATCGTCGTCAAAATCTTCCCAGTTGGTGATCTCCGCGACGAATTCTTCGAGGTGGCGCAGGAAGTGCTGCGGGTTGAGTTCGTCGGGCCGGTAAATGGCGACCTGTTTGGGCGGCTGCGGCTGGCCGTATTTTTCGATGTACGGGTAATTGATGGCCACGAGGATTTTGCCGTTGAACAGCTGTTGGTACACGAGCGCGCCGTTTTGTTTGACGAGGTCGCGGCGCATATCGTCGCCCACCGACTCGCCCAGTCCGCTGTGACTGGACCCCAGCGAGAGGATGACCGTTTCCAGGTTGGCGATATCGTATCGTTCGTCGATGGCGCAACCGAGGCCCGCCGCATCTGCAGCCTGCCGCAGGGTGTCCATGATGAGGGCTTTCATGCCGTTTTGCCACATCTCGCGGTAACGCTGCGTGTTGCTCAGGGTTTGCTTGTATTGATCGACCCGTCGTTTGAGGTTGCTGAAATCAATATCGGTCAGTGGCATAATGGTTTCGGCAGGCGAGTGTTTGGGTAAATGGAACGCCCGTCGCGACAAAGGTCGCAAACGGGCGTTTCTTTTCGAACCCGGATTTTGGGTGTTTCTGCGACTCTTGTGAAAGGGTACAGCTGGACAGATCAAACAGAATATGTTTCAGTACGGTTTTCCGAACCCGAATAGGCCCTCAATAAAAAAACTAGATGCCCCCCTCCTTGCAAAGGTGGGCTCAGGGTTGTATTTATACTATTTTGTAACTGGTTAGCCTGATTTCGATTTGTCACCAGGCATTCGAAAAAGTTTATTTTTGTGTTCCAATGGAGTTGCTAAACGACAAAGCAAGTTGCCACCGGATAATTCTTGAGTTGGCATCATATATTGAAGGCATATAACTGGTTAGCCTGAGGCTAACCAGTACTCAAAAGTTATCCTTTCACGCTAAGAGCATGTTCGGGATTTTCTGCCGGAGGCAAAAACGAGTGCTTTTTTTGTCAGTTTTGGCGTTTTTGAAGGAGCATAGCCGAAGTTCTGTGACTGAAAAAAGGTAAAAAATGGCGAAAAAAGAACCGTTTTTGACCCGGTGAGAAAATCCCAAACATGCTCTAAAACAAAAATGGCGGAGGGAGCGCGCTCCCTCCGCCTGTTTATACCATGCGACTCTTCTTGCAATGGTTGTGCATAGCCATGCCCTTTTTTGTGCAGGCACAACCTGGATACAATATCACCCCTGACCTAGGCTACTACCGCGATCAATTACACCGGATCACAGTACAAGACGATACTATAACAGGGTATGGAAGAGGATTTAATGACAGCCTTCAACAATGCCTGCTCGTTGCTCGATTTGACACGAATGGAGTGGCGCTGGATAGTCGGCTGATTTGTGACACAGCCGGAGGCGTTTTTACCATGTCCATAAATTGGTCAAAAATCATAAACACAAAAGATGGGGGATATGGCTTGACTGCCGCAATATTTGATCGGCACAATGGATTGTTTATCAAACTCCGCAACGATCTATCTATTGAATTTATCCAGGAATACGTCGACAGTGTCAACCTCGTCGAGTTTTACAACACTGTTATTGAATTACCCGACGGGTATTTGCTGGGGGGGTACGTTCAAAGACCTAATTATCTGCAAGATGCTTTTTTAAGACGGGTCGATCACCTGGGTAATACTATTTGGCTTTCTTACTACGGAGATTACAATCTCGTAGACATATTCCCATATTACTATTTATTATCCGATTCTACCGTATTATGCGTAGGCGGGTATATTACCAACGACAATGTTATGCCGGGCAGAGGCCCCTGGATAGCCATCATCGACATTCAGGAAGGGGAGGTATTGAATGAATGGCGGCCGGTCAATTTTCAACCCTGGTTTTTGCATTACATCTATCCTTTGCCCGATAATCAATGGATTGTGTACGGTAAAAAGGCTTTGCAAACTACACCCTACCCGCTATCGCAAGGTTTTTCAGCCGTTATAGATACTAACTTTCAAGTAGACGGGGTAAGGATGCTTGGCCCTACGCCAACCAGTTTTTTTTGGGACATCCAACCTACTCCGGATGGTCAGTTCATAGCCGCCGGCCAGATCAACGCGGAAAACCCCAACATCGGGCCCGACGTCTTTGGCTGGTTGTTCAAATTCTCCCCCGCGCCCGACAGCCTGTGGTCGCTCACGCTCACCGCGCCTATCCCCAACCCGGATATTTCGGGCAATTTCCTGGGCGGCGTGGGGCTGCTTTCCAGCGGCAACATGATCGCCGGTGGCTATGCTCTGGCCGGCAACGAGGTGTGGCCCTGGTTAGTCAAGATCACGCCCGATGGCTGCGTCGATTCGCTCTGGTGCGTGAGCCCGCCTGTATCGGCCCCGGAAGCGGCGAGGTTGCCCGGCGGCAGGGTGTATCCCAATCCCGCGCGGGAGTATTTCTGGCTCGACTGGCCGGGCGACTTCCCCGCCGGGGCCATACGCCTCACCCTCACGACCCCCGACGGGCGGCTTGCGGCGCAACAATGGCTGGGGCCAGGCGAGCCGGTGTGGGTGGCGGGCCTGCCGGCGGGGCTGTACTACTGGCAGGCTGAAACCGGCCGGGGGCAGTATTGGCGGGGCAAGGTGGTGGTGCAGCGGTAGGGGATGTTCCTCCTTCTCACAGGTTTTTAATTTGACAGGATGAACAAGATAAAAAGGATAAAAGAGGGACGACGCCGCAAAATCCTGTAAAGCTTGTTCATCCTGTCCGACCTATTACGTGTCCCCTCTCTCCCCCTGTCTTACCCGGCAAAAGCGCGTTCCACGATCTCCATCTGCTCTTTCTCGTGTTTTTTCGGGAAGCCGGTAGCCGGGCTGGCAGCTGCCGGGCGACTCACGCAGGTGAAGCCGTATTGCGGCTGGTTCACGGCGAGGTAGGCCCAGGCGCCCATGTTGGCGGGTTCTTCCTGCACCCAGACCGGCCGGGCGTTTTTGTATTTTTTCAACAAGGCGTCGAACTGTTTTTCCGGGAAGGGGTAGAGTTGTTCGAGGCGCACGATGGCGACGTCGTCGCGTTTTTCGTCCTGCCGGCGCTTGTCGAGGTCGTAGTACACCTTGCCCGTGCAAACCAGCAGTTTTTTCACTTTTTTCGGATCGGCGCCCGCGTCGTCGAGGATTTCCTGGAAATGGTTGCCTGTTTCGAGCGCGCTGATTTCGCCGAGGTTGAAAGGCGCGCGCAGACCCGATTTGGGCGACATCACGATGAGCGGTTTGCGGAAAGGCCGTACCAGCTGACGGCGCAGCAGGTGGAAGAAATTGCTGGCCGAGGTGACATTGGCCACGGTCACGTTGTACTCGGCGCAGCCTTGCAGGAAGCGTTCGAGGCGGGCCGAGGAGTGCTCGGGGCCCTGGCCTTCGTAGCCGTGCGGCAGCAGCATCACCAGACCGCTCATGCGGTTCCATTTGGCCTCGCTGGCGTAGATAAACTGGTCGATGATGGTGCCTGCGCCGTTGACGAAATCGCCGAACTGCGCTTCCCAGATCACCAGCGCGTCGGGCGTGGCGAGCGAGTAGCCGTATTCGAAGCCCAGCACCGCGTATTCGCTGAGCAGGGAGTTGTAGATGCGGAATTTGCCCTGATGCTCGGAAAGCCCGTCGAGGCGATTGATTTCCATGAAATTGTGCGCGTCCACCAGGGTGGCATGGCGGTGGCTGAACGTGCCGCGGCGCACATCCTGGCCGCTCATGCGCACGTCGTGGCCTTCGAGCAGGATGGAGCCGTAGGCCATGAGTTCGCCGAGTTGCCAGTCGATCTTGCCCGATTCGATGAGTTGTTTTTTGGCATCGTTGAGTTTCACGATTTGCGGCAGCGGGTGGAAGCCTTCGGGGAAACTCGTCAGCTGATGCAGCAGTTTGTCGATCACCGGCCGGGGGATGCCCGTGTCGGGGCTTTTTTCAAAATCGGCGGGATCAACGGTTTTTTTCAGCGATTTCCAGGCCAGTTCGGGCTCCTGGTATTTGTACGGCAGCGGGTTCTGACGCACTTCGTCGAGGCGGGCCTGAAGATCGGCGCGGAACTGCGCTTCCATCTGTTTGGCCAGTTGCTCGTCCACGTCGCCGCGACTGAGCAGGATTTGGTTGTAAATCTCGCGCGGGTTGGGGTGTTGGTCCACGATTTTCCAGATGTGCGGGTGCGTAAAACGCGGCTCATCGCTTTCGTTGTGGCCGTAGCGGCGGTAGCATACGATGTCGATAAACACGTCGGAATTGAACATCTGGCGGTATTCGGTGGCCAGTTCGGCGGCGTACACCACGGCCTCGGGGTCGTCGCCGTTGACGTGAAACACAGGCGCCTGCACCACTTCGGCCACAGACGTACAATAGGTACTGGAGCGACCGTCTTCCCAGCCCGTGGTAAACCCGATCTGGTTGTTGATCACGAGGTGGATGGTGCCCCCCGTGTAATAGCCCTGCAACTGGCTCATCTGGATGGTTTCGTACACCACGCCCTGACCGGCCACGGCGGCGTCGCCGTGGATGAGGACGGGCAAAATGCGGTCGTACAGGGAGCCGTACAGGATGTCCGCCTTGGCGCGTGCGAAACCCTCCACCACGGGGTCCACGGCTTCGAGGTGGCTGGGGTTGGGCAGGAGTTTGAGGTACATGGAGCGGCCGTTGGCGGCGGTCACCTGGGAAGAATAGCCCATGTGGTATTTCACGTCGCCGGAGCCGAAGCTTTGGTCGGGGATGGTTTTGCTCTCGAATTCGGAGAAAATCTGGGCGTAGGTTTTGCCCAGGGTATTGGCCAGCACGTTGAGGCGGCCGCGGTGCGCCATGCCGATGATGACTTCCTCCACGGGCATGTCGCCTTCTTCGGCGCCCTTGTTGATGATGGCGTCGATGGCCGGGATGGTCGATTCGCCGCCTTCGATGGAGAAGCGTTTCTGGCCCACGAACTTGGTGTGCAGAAATTGCTCGAAGCCCACGGCGCCGTTCAGTTTTTCCAGAATCCGCTTCTTTTTTTCGATCGGGAAGCCGTAGTCGGGCGCCAGGTTGCGGTGCTCTACTTTTTCGCGCAGCCACATGCGCCGGCCCTTGTCGTGGATATGGGCGTGTTCAAAGCCGATGTTGCCGCAGTAGATTTTTTGCAGGCGATCGACGATCTCGCGCAGGGTGGCGTTGGGCATGCCCAGTTCGAATCCCGCCACAAAACGGCGGTCGAGGTCGGCGTCGCTCAGGCCGTAATCGGCGAGATCGAGGCGTGGTTTGCGGTCTTTTCGCGGTTTGATCGGGTTGGTCGTCGAAAGCATGTGCCCGCGGTCGCGGTAGCCGTAGATCAGGCCGACCACCCCGAATTCCTTGTGCAAATCGGCGTCGCTGATGTTGCCGCCGCCTGCGCTGCTGCCGTTGGCCGCGCTTTGCGCAAAGTCGAAACCTTTAAAAAACACCTGCCAATCGGGTTCCACACTGTCGGGCTGGCTGAGCCAGTTGCGGTACAAGGTGTCGATGTACTGCGGATGCGCGTTGAAAACGGCGGATAAATCTTTCATTTCAGGTATTGAAAAAATTGGGTCACACAAGGTGCGGCATGCGGCATTCGAGCAAACGAGCCCTGTCTGACGATCTGTGTTTAAAAAGCATCCGCCTCAAAACCTCCAAATGGAGCGCGGCGGCAGCCTGTTCGGGCAAAAAGCGCGCAAAATTAGCACAATTCACCCTATAAAACCTGGTTGTTGTTACAAGCAAAAATCCAACGGAGGAAGCCCCTGTTTGTTCAAAATAATCGTCCGTTGCGGCATAAAATTTTACAGCAGGGGAAAAGAAAATTTCGAGGGGTGTTTTCTTTTTCCCGCGTAAAAATCTACCTTTGCCGGCCCAAAATCAAAAACCTCTTTTTTCTACGCACTTTTTTTCAATTCAGTATATCGACGCATGGCACACCATCGTTCAGCGCTCAAACGAATTCGTCAAACGGAAAAACGCCGTCTGCAAAACCGCTATTACAAAAAAACAGCCCGCACGGCCATCAAAAACCTGCGCGGTCTGAAAGCCAAGTCCGAAGCTGAAACCTTCCTCCCGAAGGTGATCAGCATGATCGACCGCTTGGCCAAGCGCGGCAGCATCCACCGCAACAAAGCTGCCAACCTGAAAAGCGGTCTGATGAAATTCGTCAACGGACTGGCATAAATCACGGTTGAAGTAGCCGTTGCAGCGGACAGCCGTCTGCGGACCAGCTGTCGCGAAAGCCAAAAAGTGTATTCCTTTAAGCCAGGGATACACTTTTTGTGTTTGTATTTGCCCAACACCAGAACCCTGCCGCCCACCACCGCCGCTACCCAGTATGTCTGCCAAATTTTATCCGCTACAAGTCCGCGAAGTGCGTCGAGAGACCGCCGACACGGTTTCCATTGCATTCGAAGTGCCCGAATCGCTCCGCAACACCTTCCGCTACCTGCAAGGCCAGCACCTGGTATTACGTACCGTACTGAACGGCGAGGAAGTGCGCCGCACCTACTCCATTTGCACGGGCGTGGAAGACCATGATTTGCGCATTGCCGTCAAAAAAGTACCCGAAGGCGTGTTCAGCACCTGGGCCAACGAACAATTGCGTCCCGGAGACACCCTCGAAGCCATGCCACCCCAGGGGCATTTCCGCGTCGATCTGCACCCTGACAACAAAGGCCTGTACGTCGCTTTTGCCGCGGGCAGCGGCATTACGCCCGTCATGAGCCTGCTCAGAACGACCCTGATTCAGGAGCCGGGCAGCCGATTCGTGCTGTTTTACGGCAACCGCGGCTTCGATCATATCATCTTTCGGGAACAACTCGAAGAACTGAAAAACCGCTACCCCGACCGGCTGGCCGTACACCACGTGCTCAGCCGGGAGTCGCTGGGCAGCCCCCTGTTTCAAGGCCGCCTCGACGGCGACAAATGCCTGCAGTACGGCCGTTTGCTGTTCGCGCCCGACGAAGTGGACGCTTTTTTTCTCTGCGGCCCAGAAGAGATGACCTTTTCGGTCAAATCCGCGCTCGAAAACCTCGGCGTGCCCGGCAAAAAGATTCATTTTGAATTATTTACAACAGCCGGACTGAAAAGAAACCCCGCCGCTACGCTCCAGGACAAAGACGCCTTCGATGCCGAAGTGACGGTCATTCAGGATGGCGCGGAGTTCAATTTCAAGCTGCCGACCGGCGGCAGCACCCTGCTGGATGCCGCCATGCGGGCCGGGGCCGACCTGCCTTTTTCCTGCAAAGGCGGCGTTTGCAGCACCTGCAAGGCCAAAGTGCTCGAGGGCGAGGTGGAAATGGAACTCAACTACGGCCTCGAAGCCGACGAGGTGGAAGCCGGCTACGTGCTCACCTGCCAGGCGCATCCCAGGACCAAACGGGTGGTCGTGAGCTTCGACGTGTAAATACCCTGTGCGCGCCATATTTCACCGCCAAGGCGCGGAGACGCAAAGGGTTCGCGAATTTCCTTTGCGTCTCCGCGTCTTGGCGGTGAAAATGCTAAGGGGCCGCCAATCCCTTTGCGTCTCCGCGCCTTGGCGGTGAAAAACAAATTTTTTTTCCAACCGACCCAACGCGAGAAGCCGTGTTTGCGTGATGTGAGAAAAATTCATTCACAAAAACGCATGCACCAATGAAAAATCTCCTTCGTTTTTTACTTCCCACCCTTCTTTTGGCCGCTGTTTGGCAATCGTGCTGGAAAGACGACGCGCCGCCGTATTTCGAAGCGACTGCCGAGGTGTCTTTCATTGGGCAGGTAACCGACGACCAGGGCCAACCTGTGGCCGATGCAGCCGTGCGCGCTGGCAGCGCCTTTGCCAAAACCGACGAAAACGGCATTTTCAACCTGAAAGCCGTGCGGCTGCCCGCCCGCGATGCGCAGTTGAGCGTGTTTAAAATCGGCTATTTTGAATTTACCCGCAGCTACCCCGTATCCGACGGGGCAAAAAAAATCGTCAACATCCAGCTGCTTCCGCGCGAACTGACCGCCACGCTCAGCACGGATCAGGGCGGAACGGTACAAGTACCCGGCGGCGTGACGCTCAATTTCCCGGCAGGCTCGGTGGCCCGTGCCGATGGCAGCACCTTCAACGGTCCTGTCAAAGTGTACGCCCGTTACATCGATCCCACTTCTGAAAACTGGTACCGCCAGATGCCCGGCGACCTCCGCGCAATCAATTCCGATGCTCAGGAAACGGGTCTGGTTACGTACGGCATGGTCGTCGTAGAGCTCGAAAACAGCGCCGGCGACGCCCTCCAGGTAGCACCCGGCCACACGGTCGAGCTGCGGATGCCCGTGCAACCCGAACAAATGTCCGATGCGCCGGCCAGCATCCCGCTCTGGTGGTTCGACACTGACCGTTCGCGCTGGATCGAAGAGGGCAGCGCCCAGCTCACTGGCAGCGAATACGTAGGCCAGGTCAGCCACTTCACCTGGTGGAACTGCGATTTTCAGGGCGAACGGGTATTTGTGAGCGGACAGGTGTTTATTGGCGATACCGACCACCCGCTTTCAGCCGTTCAAGTGTGGATTTGCCCGCAGGGCTCGGCGCTCACGGTTGGTTGCGGACACGGCGAAACCGACTCGCAGGGCAACTTTGCGGGCGGCGTGCCCGTCGGCGTGCCCCTCGAACTCACCGTGGTTATTTATAGCGCCAACTGCCCGACGAATGTCCTGTATGCACAGGCGATCGGCACCTTTACGGCCGACGGAGTATTGCCTCCGATCATCATTCCCGCCAATTCGATTCAAACCTTCAATGTAAGCGGCCAGATCGTCGATTGCAACCAGCAGCCCGTTACCAACGGCTATGCAAAAATCGTCTGCAACGGCGTGACCAACTATGCCTACACGGATGCCCAGGGCGATTTCATGTTTGCATTTCCCTGCGTACTGTCGCCCGCCAACCTGACGATCACCGGCTACAACCTGAGCCTGGCCTTGCAAACCACGCCGGTTGTGTTCAATAATGCCAGCTCGCCGCTGGCAACAGGCGCCCTGGAGGCTTGCGACAACCTGACCGAGTACATCCAGTACACGATCGACGGGCAGGACTACCTCGATACTAATCCCCTCGGCAGTTATGATCCGCCAACTACCGCCATTTACGGGGGTTCAACCAATATTTATTTTGGCTTTGCCAACAACGGGCAGACCGGCACCTTCCCGATGTCCCATTTCTATGCGTCGCAAGACACTACGTCAAATACCAACGTCTCAACAACCCTGACGCAATTCGGCAATGTTGGCGACCCGATCATAGGCACCTTCGGCGGGTCATTCCAGGATATTTCAGGCGGCAATCACACGGTCTCGGGCAGTTACCGGGTTATTCGGGATTAATTGCCTGATCTTTGCCTGATAGAAAAAAGGGGGTGACAAGTCGTCACTCCCTTTTTTTAGCAGCCCCGTAATTCGGGCTTTATTTTTCCTGAAATAAAATTTACTGGTGAAAATGCCGAATCGTCCGGCCGTTGAGTTGCTGGATCGGGCGGTTGTTGCGGGGCATTTTATTGGTCAATGCACCGATCTGGTTGGCCGAGGCTTCGACAGGCTGGCTCAGTACGATCCAGCTGACGTTTTCGGTGCAGGGCGGCGTGGTCAACGAGCCGGCGTAGGTATAATAGCTCATATCCGACGGGAAAAACGTGGCGATATTGATGGTTTCTGTGGAATGAAACGCCTGACCGGCTTGCGGCACGTTCGGCAGAATGCTCGTCAGGAAAGGGTTGATCGCGCCTTCGCGCAGGAACATACCGACCACGGCCAGTTGCCCCGTCGTTTCATTTTTGAAGTCCATGTGGACTTCCACCGGATAAATCGCGCCGTTGACGCTGTGCTCTCCCGGCGTGTGAAAATGGACTTCTTTCAACTGGTAGGTCACGCCGTCGAAAGTGAGTTCGCTGCCGTTGTCCATATCAAGCGCAATGGTGTTGCCCGTGTTGCGGATATGGATTTCCGATTCCGAAAAACGGCCGCCAAGGCCCTGCAAAGCCGGGTCTTCGACAGCGCCGGCAATATCGACAGGCGACTGGACCGTGCCGCCGCAATCGCCATAGCTGATGCAGATATCTTTCCAGAAGCCGGGGCCATCCGTTCCGCGGTAGCTCCAGTAGGCGCCGTTGCAATCGGGCAGAACTTTTTCATTGTCCTGGCAACCAAGGTTGAACAGCAGTATGCCAGATAGTGCGAGGGTAAAGATTTTTTTCATATACGTTGAAGTTGACAGGTAAAATTAACCGGCAAATGAGGCAAATCCGTGGTCCTCGCTTGCTCTCCACCGTATAGCATTTATCATGCCCAATTCGGATTCACCCGTAAAAAGAACAGGCCCTTCTGCCGGGCCGCAGGCCGAACAGAAAGGATGGGAATAAAATCGAAACCGGGAACGGGATTTATAATTCGATCACCTTGCGCCGCAACTCGAAATGTTTGCCAAGATATACTTTTCGCACCATTTCATCCGCGGCGAGTTCTTCGGCAGTACCGGCTTTGAGGATGCTGCCTTCAAACATCAGGTAGGCCCGGTCGGTGATACTGAGCGTTTCCTGCACGTTGTGGTCGGTGATGAGGATGCCGATATTTTTGGTTTTCAGGCGGGCTACGATGTACTGGATGTCTTCCACGGCAATCGGGTCGATCCCGGCGAAGGGTTCGTCGAGCAGGATGAATTTGGGGTCGGACGCCAGGGCGCGGGCGATTTCGGTCCGGCGGCGCTCTCCGCCCGACAAGGTGTCGCCGTTGCTTTTACGCACTTTGTGCAGGTTGAACTCGTCGATCAGCGCTTCCAGTTTTTCCGTTTGCTCCGCCGCCCCGAGTCTGGTCATTTCGAGAACGGCCTTGATGTTGTCTTCAACCGACAATTTGCGAAAAACACTGGGTTCCTGGGGCAGGTAACCGATGCCGAGTTGCGCGCGCCGGTACATGGGCAACTCCGTGATTTCCTGGTTTTCCAGAAAAACATTGCCCGCCGTCGGCCGGATAAAACCCACGGTCATGTAAAACGAAGTGGTTTTGCCCGCGCCGTTCGGGCCGAGCAGCCCGACGATTTCGCCCTGTTGTACCTGAAAGGATACATCGCGAACGACCGTCCGCTTGCCGTATGTTTTGATCAGATGTTCTGCGCGTAATACCATAAGAACAAGTTGTTGAGCCGGCGCGTCAGCAACCGACGGAGATGTGCCGACACACAAAACGCACGAATTCGCCTTTTGCTGCACGGGACGACAAAAATAGCCCGATCTCGAAGGCATTGTAATGATTGGAGAGATTGAAAATAAAATCGGGCCGCCCGTCGCGGTCCAGATCGCCAGCCCAGAGCAGTTCGATCATGGCATCGTCGAATTCCGGCTGGGCCACCAACAGTTGCCTGGCGGAGTGGCCGTCGAGGGAACTGGAGAGCCAAAGCCGGTAGTTGACCACCACGGCGCCTTCTTCGGTCGCGTTTTTCATGGCGCCTTCGCCGTTGAGGGTGTAGGTTTGGCCGTTCAGTGCGAAAGTCCAGCTGGCGCCCGGATAAATTTTGCGGGGAAAAGAGTCGGATACCGTTTCAAGAGGGCCGTCATTCGTGCCGGCAAGCCCCTGAATCAGCAGGTAACAGGAGTCTTTAAGCGGCGTTTTCACCAGCCACCCGCTTCCCGGCTGCGACTCGTCTTCATCCAAGACAGGGTCGTAGATGTGTTTTTGTACAATGCTTGTTTTTTTCAGGAAAAAAGCCCCTGCCTCTTTGCGAAACAGCCCCAGCCAGGCCTTTTTCGAGGCATTTTCATCAATTTCATCGCCGTGAAAAGACCCCGTGGGCATAATTTCCACGCCGGGCAAGTCGGCCGTTTCGGCAGGTACGATCAGGGTGTCGGGTTGCGGAAGTCCCAGTTTGGTCCACCAGGGCGCTTCATCGCCTTCGTCGGATGTCGTCAAAATGGTAACGACCGTATCGGCGCCGGCTTGCCTTTCAGCAGTTTGGTCCGCTTTCGGCGTATTGCCGCAAGCGGACCAAACCAGCCATAGCGCCAGCAACAGCGGGCGTATCATGCTCCGAGCAATTTTTTGACGGCTTCGGAGATGGCGCGGCCTTCGGCCTTGCCGGCCAGTTGTTTGGACGCGGCGCCCATGACCTTGCCCATGTCTTTCGGACCGGAAGCGCCGGTTTCTTCCACGATTTTTTTCAAAATGGCTTCCAGTTCGTCGCCTTCGATCATGGCGGGCAGGTAGCGGCGAATCACGGCAATTTCCTCGCGTTCCTTTTCCGCCAGCTCGGGCCGGTTGTTTTTTTCATATACTTCAAGGGATTCCTGGCGGGTTTTGACCAGTTTTTGCAACATGGCGACTTCCCGCGCTTCATCGATCGCCTGGCCCGTACCATCGGTTTTAGCCAGCAAAATGGCGCTTTTGATCGCGCGAATACCCCGGAGGCTCACCTCGTCTTTGGCTTTCATGGCGACAACGAGGTCTTTGTTGATTTTTTCTTCGAGTGACATTTTTATAAAAATTCGGTGGTTTCAAAATAAGGCATGCTGCATCAGGATTCTGTCCGAACGGCGTCCTGTTTCCAGCCAAAAAGGCCTTTTTCCCGGATCATGCGGGCCACTTCGGGCGGCACCTTGTCTTCCCAGCCCGTTTCGCCGCGATGGATCATGCCGATGACCTCTTTGTGGTGAATGGACAGCACCTCAGGGGAGAAATGGCGCACATCGACAATGTGGCGGTTTTCGAGCAGGTGGGTATAAAGGAACCGAATCTCCTCGGGGACCGGCAAATTGCCGGTGGTCAGCAAGGTTCCGTCGGGTTCGCGAGCCGGGTAAATGTAGTAACGCACGTTTTGGGGAAAGAGTTCGCCAAACGCGCCCAGCAGGTTATCGGGGTTGTCGCGCAGGGTTTCGTGCAGGATGGTGCGCAGTTTTCGCACGCCCATGGCCAGCCCGATACGCGGCGAGCGGTAGTCGGCGAAGTAGTTGAGCAGTTTTTTATACGGCACGCAATTGGAGATCACGACCGTTTGCCCCAGGGCGCAAAGCATGTCGGCCCGGTCGAGAAAATCGCGTTCATCGGGCTGCCCGTCGGGGCTAAGGTTGTCGAGCGTGATCTCCGTCAGGAAAAAACTGGAACTGTTTTGCAGGTCGGGTTCGGCCTTGAACTGGGCGTAAGCCTGCCGGATCATGTCCTGCTGAACGAGGGTAGGAGGCCGGTAGCTCCCGCGGGCGATCAACAGCGCTTTGCGGTACAAAAACTCGCCGGCATGCAGGCTGTTGCCGTCGGGACCGAAAATGGCCACGTGACTCAGGCCGTAACGCACCAGCCACAGGCAGACGAGGCGGTTGTCCACACCCGCGAAATCGGGGCCGCTCATACGCACCATATCGATCATGACGCGGCCGTGCAGGTTGTCGAGCAGCGACTGGAGCAGCATCTCGGGGTGCTGGGCATAGCGGAAACAGCCGTAAATCAGGTTGACGCCGAGGATGCCCACCGCCTGTTGCTGCTGACGATTGTCCTGATCGAGCAGTCGGACGTGCAGCACCAGCTCGTTGGGCGCGCGGTCGGGCGCCAGTTGAAAACGCAGGCCCAGCCAGCCGTCGCCTTTGATGGTGCGCTGGTAATTGATCGCCGACACGGTATCGGCAAAAGCGAAAAAGGTATGATCCGGACGCAGTGCGCGCAGGCGGTCTTCCATGAGACGGTACTCATGGTCGAGCATTTTGTACAAACGCGACTCGCAAACATAGCGGCCCTTGCCCAGCAGCTCGGGGCCGTAAATTTCGTCGGACACCGTTTTGTCGTAGGCGCTCATCGTTTTGGCGATAGTGCCCGCGGCTGCGCCGACCTGGAAAAAATGCCGCGCCACTTCCTGCCCTGCGCCGATCTCGGCAAAAGCGCCGTAAATGCGCTCATCGAGATTAATTTCCAGGGCTTTTTGTTCGGTTTCTAATGTTCTGCGGGTCACGTTCGTATCAATTTTGTGGCGAAAATACCACTTTGTTCGGCAGTAGCCAGCAACAGCGGACGGCGGGTTGCGCTGTTTGTTCAAGCGCCTTGTCGCCTCAACGCCAGCTCGTTTTTTCTTCCACGGGGCGGCGCTTCCCCGGAATGTCAGGCATGTTGTGCCAGCCGAGGTAAAACAGACCCAGACAGCGTTCGCCGGGGGCGAGGTGGAGAAAATCATCGGCCAGAAGGGCGGCTTTCGGGGTGCTCCAGTAACAACCCAGGCCGAGCTCGGCGCAGCGCAGCCACATGTTCTGAACGGCCATGGCCACGGACGCTATTTCTTCAAATTCGGGAATGGACGCCTCGGGGTCGCGCTGCATGCAGATTGCGATCACGGCGCCTGCGCGAAGCGGGTTTTCACCGGCTTTTTGCATTTTTTCCTCTGAAAACTGCTCGGGCGGCGTGTTGTCGCGGTAAAAATCGGACAAGTATTGCCCCAGTTCCCGGCGGCTGTCGGCCGAGTGAAAAACCTTGAACCGCCAGGGTTCGGTCAGGCGGTGCGTGGGCGCCCAGTTGGCGCATTCGAGCAAATCCTCGATGAGCGACTGCTCTATCGGGCGGTCGGGAAGGTAACTTTTCGGAAAAATCGATCGACGTCGGCGAATGAGTTCGGCAACAGACATGAGGCAGATTTGGTATGATGTAACGCGTTAAAAAATTTGGACAAAGATTGAGCAAATATTGGGCATACCCTCTTGTGGCGTAGCGGCTACTTTTGTACCCAGTGAAATATGCCCGAAACGCTGCCCGTTTTGAGGCAAACCTTGAACGCAGACCATTGTTTTTATATTTATTTTCAGCAACCATGAACAAACACGCCTTCCTGACCGAACTCATCGACGCGTGGAATGCCCATGACAAGGACCGGCTTTTGGCCATGTACCACCCCGGCTACATGGGGGAAGATCATTCCGAAGGAAAACAGGCCGACGGTTTGACCAACGCCGGACGGATGGTCGACTATATTTTTAACGCAATACCCGACCTTCACATGCAAATTCTGGAAGAAGGTGCGGAAGGCGATCAGGTCTTCTTTTTCTGGAAAGCAAGCGGACACCACAAGGGCCGCCTGATGAACATTCCGCCCACCGGCAAACCTGTTTCCTTCATGGGTTCTACTTTTTTTAGCCTGCTCGACGGCAAAATCATCCGCAGCAGACGCATCTGGGACGTGGCCGGTATGTTGCGCCAGATCGGCCTGTTGCCCGAACCCAGCAGCGCGCAATATTTCTGAACGTAAACTTAGGCAGGGGCAGCGCCCCGAAAGATTTGTAGCAAATGGTGGAGAAAACAGGTCAGGAGGGGCAGCGCCCCGAGATATCTTTCGGGGCGCTGCCCCTCCCGGATGGATTTTGTTGCTAAAAACTACTACTACAAATATCACGGGGCGCTGCCCCTGCCTAAGTTTTTACTTCTGAACTTATTTCTGGCCGCTTACAATGGTGGACGAACCCATGAGGCGTTCGTAGCGGTCGCCAAAAGCACGGAAATACACCAGAATCGTGTAGTCGTTGCGGGTTTCGTACCAGTTGCCTTCGAAGGTGTCTTCGTTCATGCGGCCGGTTTTGCGGTCTACCGTCACGAACTCGTAGTTGTAGTAGCCTTGTTTTAAAAAAGGCTCCGCGATGTAGGCCTTGGCTTCCGGCAGGTACTCCATTTTAAATTCGGGGAGCAGCCGCCAGTCGCTCAGTTCGCCAAAAACATACACGTCCTCGTCTTCCAGCGGCGCATTTTGCGTAAGCGAAAACAGCACTTTGGCGTAGTCGCATTCGGCCAGTGTCTGGTTGTATTGTTTGTTGTCGATGGCGTATTTGCCATTCAGGTCGGCCCGAAACAGGTAAGAGGACGTGCCCCGGCTTTGCTCCGTATAAAGCGTCACTTCGTAATAATCGTCTTTTTCGGACATGCGTTTGACCCCCTCGCCCCTCGAATCGAAGGCCCGCATATCGAAAAATCGCCACTCTTTGCCGGCCGGAAAAACCACCTTGTCCTGGTAGTCGTACACCAGTTTGGTTTCGCGCTGCGCGAAAGGCGGCAAGGGGCCGATCATGTTGTCCCAGCGGAAATTTTGCATGACGTACGCCTTGACGTCCTGCTGAGGGTTTTGAATCCTGAAATTGCGGTAATTGATCGTAAAATCAATTTCGTGGTGGGTATCGAACTTGTCCACACGGGCCGGACGAACAAACTGCGCCTCGATGCCCCACTGCGACTCGACCACAAGGAAACGACGGGTGAGCACCAGGCGTTTTTCGTCGTCGTTGTCGTAAATTTTCAGAAGGTAATTGCCCGACTTGGTCCAGCGCATATTGCTGTTCGGGAGGCGCAGGGTATAATGGACGTAGGGCGTGAGTGTGTTGAGCGAGTTTTCGAATTCGAGAATACGATCTTCGTTATACCCTTCAATGTATTCATTATCAACCAGATCCGAAGGCTCCCAATTGCTGTTGCAGTGTACGAAGGTGTAGAGATAGTCCTTGATGTCGCCGCCGAGGTGGTCGAACTCGAGCACCAGCGCGCCGTTTGGCGGGCGCAATTCGAGCATGGGATTGGTTTGGGAGGCGCCGTTCAGGTGCAGCTGCACGGTGCGGATATCGTCGTCGTAGATATAGTTTTCGTAACGAATACCCTCGTCCTGGGCATGTAGGATACCCGACGGCAACAAGGCGATCAGGCAAGTCAGCAAAATAACTTGGCGCATGGCAGCAGTTTGAAGGATGGCAAAACGCTGTAAATGACGTCAAAATTGCCGGACCAGTTGCCCCTCTTCCCCGAGTCCCCAGCTCTCGGGCAACGGCGCTTCGATCAGCATGGACTCTTTGCTTTTGGGGTGTGTAAATTGAAGCGATGCGGCGTGGAGCTTGATTTGATGCTCGAGCCATGCCGGGCCGCCGTAGAGCGTATCGCCCACGATCGGGCAGCCCATTTGGGCGAGTTGGGCGCGAATCTGGTGAAAACGGCCCGTTTTCGGCCGTATTTCCAGCAGCGCGCCCTGCCCGATCGGCTTGATCACGCGATAGGACAGCTCGGCAAACTGGCGGTTCTTTTTTTCATTTTTGAACAACTGGGCCTTTCGGCTGGTCTCGTCTTTCGACAGCCAGTCCTGCAGCACGCCGCTATCTGCTTCGGGGCGCCGGGCCGTCACGGCGAAGTAGATTTTTTCCGTCGTTCGCGCTTCAAACTGCTGCATCAGGTCCATCATGGCCATTTTGGTTTTGGCCATGAGCAAAACCCCGCTCACCGGCCGGTCGAGCCGATGCACCGTGCGCAGGAAAGGAGTCACTTTAAGTCGCGTCGAGGTCGATTTTTCGTTCAGTTGCTGCGTCAGGTAAAACAGCGCGTCCCGTTCGGCAGAAGGGTGCCGCTGGTCGCCGTTTTCGGAGGAAAGCCCGGCCGGTTTGTTGACAGCGAGCAGGTAATAATCTTCAAATAATGGTTGCATAAGCGAAAGCCGGGCTCCTGGCCGGCTGTTTTTCGTCTGTAAAAAGAGGCAAGCCGCTTCAAGTTTTGTTCGTTGTTGGGCCGCCTTCGGGCGCTACAGGGCCACAAAGTGATACCCCACGCCTTTTATCGTAATGATCTCGATGCCCGGATCGTCGCGAAGGTAATTGCGCAGTTTGGTGATGTACACATCGAGGTTTCGGGAATTAAAAATGTTGTCGTCGCCCCACAGTTGCATCAGAATGTCTTTTCGGGCCACAGTGTAGTTGCGGTGTTCAATCAGTATTTTTAACAAATCCGCTTCGCGGGCGCTCAGTTTGCGCAGTTCGTCGCCGTACCGCAGCTCGTATTTCAGCGGGAAAAAACGGTAAGCGCCGATCACAATGGCGTCATTCGGGTTGGCCGGGACGGTCGGGACCGCTCCGCGGGAAAGCGCCAGAAGGTTGTGCAGCCGGACGATCAGTTCTTCCATGCTGAACGGTTTGCGCAGGTAGTCGTTGCCGCCCGAGGCAAAACCTTTCAAAACATCCTCCGTCTGGGTTTTGGCGGTAAGAAAAATGATGGGAAGCGCCGGGAAACGCTGGCGGATTTCCTGGCCCAGCGAAAACCCGTCGCGATGCGGCAACATGACATCCAGAATACAAATATCGGGTTGAAACGTGCGGAAAGCGGCCATCACCTCGGCGCCATCGGCCACCATGCGCACCTCGAAATTTCTGCTTTCAAGGCTTTCCTTGACGATTTTACCCAGAAAAGGCTCGTCTTCGACGTAAAGGAGGCGGATTTTGTCCATAGCCTTGCAAAAATAGGTCTATGCAACCGAAATAATAACAAATCCCGCCCCTCTTCCCCGGGAAGAAAGGCGGGATTCAAAAGGACACTGCCACAGCGCGTTTATTGCAGCACGACGTCGCGCTCCGCCATCATCTTGCGGATGTTGATCAGCGCGTAGCGCATACGGCCCAGGGCGGTGTTGATGCTGACCCTTGTCAGCGATGCGATTTCTTTAAAGCTCATATCGGCGTAGTGGCGCAGGATAACGACCTCGCGCTGCTCGGGCGGCAGGGAGTCGACCAGTCGGCGGATACGATCATGGGTTTCGCTGCGCATGATCTGGGTTTCGGGCCCGTCGTCGCTCAGACGCAGTACTTCGAAGATGTCGAATTCTTCGGTGGGGTTGATGTGCGCGCGGCGTTTGTTGCGGCGGTGGTAATCGACGCACATATTGTATGCAATGCGCATGGCCCATTGCACGAATTTGCCTTCGTGGTTGTATTTGCCCCGGCGGAGCGTATCAATGATTTTAATGAAAACTTCCTGGAAAATATCCTCGGCCAGCGCCTGATCTTTCACGAACAGGTAGATAGAGGTATAAATCTTGGACTTGTAGCGCTTGAGAAGAAGTTCAAAGGCTTGTTCATCACCGTCTACGTAACGGGCGATCAGATCCTGATCGTTAAGCAGGGACATAACTTGCATGAGCAACAGATTTGCTGTTTTACCAGTTAAATTGATTCAGAATTTAAGTGGTGTACAAGTTATGACCGATAAGCGAACTTAATTTTGAGCGATGAACTGAGAGGAGAGTGCCATTTGGCTAGGCCAAAAGTAGGCGCTTATTGTGTTTGTGCAAAAAAAAATTTTCGCTTTAACATTTTTTAACACCTGGCCAGGCAACCAGGGCAAACATCCTGATAATTCGCGGCATTGCGCTATCTTTGCTCCATCTTTTGCGAAATTTTTTTTCCGTACCAACCTTTGCCCGCGCTGTACGTCGCCCACAACCCCAAAATAAATACCTGACTCCGGCCTTCCGGGGTCGGCCCGCAAAAGAAGCGACGCTACATTTTCGCCCATGGAAATTGCCATAATACTCGTCCTGATTGTCTTGCACGGCTTCCTCGTGCTGGGTGAAATTGCCTTGATTACCGCCAAACGCGCCCGCCTGGAAAGCGAAAAAGCAAAAGGAAACCGCAACGCAGCCATTGCGGTCGGACTACTCGACAATATCGACAACTACCTGTCGGCCATGCAGATCGGTATTACGCTGATTAGTATTGTGGAAGGGGCCTACGGCGGGGTCACGATCGGTCGCTACCTGACGCCCTTGCTGGCCGGAATTCCGGCACTTGCCCCCTACGCCGAGCAAATCTCGATCTCTATCGTCGTTACGCTGATTACCTACCTATCGCTGATCATCGGCGAGCTGGCCCCCAAATACATCGCCATCCAGCACGCCGAAACACTCGCCCTGCGCTTTTCGCCGGTCATGAATTTTGTCACCCGGATCACCGGGCCGATTTCCACATTTCTGAGCTGGTCGACCAAAATTTTCATGCGCATGCTGTTTATCAAACCCAACGAACAGCAAAATATCTCCGAGGAAGAAATCAAACTGATGGTCAAAATGGCCAATCAGCAGGGCGTTCTCGAAACCAAAGAGAGCGAATACATCCAGAATATTCTACGGTTCGCCGACCGCGATGCCTACACCATCATGACGCATCGCAACGACCTGGAATGGCTTGACATCAATGCGCCCGCCGAGGAAAACGACCGAATCCTGCTCAAAAGCGGATTTACCAAGTTCCTGGTCTGCGAAGACTCGATCGACAATATCCTGGGACTGGTCAAACTCCGCGACTACATCGAACAGCGCAATCGCCCCGACTTCAGCCTGCGCGATATTCTGAGCCAGCCCCTCTACGTACCCGAAGGCATGAACGCCATTCGTATTCTCGAACGGTTCCGCAAAGAGCGCAACTACTTTGCCGTGGTGGTCGACGAATACGGCTCCATTCAGGGCATCATCACGCTGCACGACCTCACCGAAAATATTTTTGGCGCCCTGCCCGACCTCGACGACGCCGAAGAACCGTCCATTATCACAAGGGAAGACGGCAGCTGGCTGGTGGAAGGTATTATCCCGATCGATGAATTGAAAGAAATCGTGTCGCTGAAAGAATTCGACGACGACGAGGATGCCGATTACTCCACCCTGGCCGGCTTTATCCTGTTCAAACTCAGCGAAATCCCCAAAGCCGGCGATTACTTCGACACCGAGGGTTTCCGATTCGAGATCGTCGACATGGACAAAAGTAAAATCGACAAGGTGCTGATCCGTAAACTGGAAAAAAACGAGGCCGCGCGTCACGAACACTGAACGGCGGCCTCGCGGAGGAAAATCGGGGCTTGAAGTGTGTTTAGGGGTTATTTCGGGGATTTTTACTTGATCATCCAGCCAATATTGAAATTGACCGCGCCGGAAATCCCGGCCTCGCTGGACGTGTATATCGAACGACGGCTTTCTCCCGTGCCGTAGCCGATTCCGGCGGAAAGATCGAGCACGAAGGCATCGTCAAATACCCACTGTTTGCCCAGGTTGAGCATCAGGCCGGCGGTGGTACTGCTTTGCGACTCTCGTTTGCCATTAAACGGATCATAATAATCATACGTATCGAAAGTCGTGCGGCCGAGAAAGAATTCCGGCTTGACGTAGGCGCCCTGGAGCAAGTGCGTGCGCTTCATGTCGTCGGTGTAAAAAGTCGGCTTTTTGTAAAACTTGTACGCCACCGTACCGATAAAACCGCGGGCATGGTCGTCGAACTGCCGACCCAGACCAATGATGCAGGCCTTGGCCTCCCAACTGCGGCCGGGCTTGATGTTTTGCTCGTACATGATGTTGGTGTAGCCGAGCAAGGGGCCGAGGAACGACACTTTCAGGTTCTTCTTGTGCTGGCCTTCAAACAGTTCGGTCGCATCCATGCGGGCAATGCCATAAAATTCGGTGTGCCCGTCCTGAAAAATAATTTTTACAATGCTTTCTTTTTCAACTACATAGATCGGGCCGTCGGGTTGATCGAAGGGGCGGTACTTGATTTCGCCGGTGCCCAGTTCCACGACGCGCGCCTGGATGACCTGGCCATTCTTTTTGTGAATGATGTCCTGGGCGTAGAGCGCTGCATTCATCAGGAAAAAGACCGTCAAAAGGCTCAGTATTTTGGCAGATGTGATTTTCATGGCTGTTCAATTAATGGTTAATGTTTAAATGTAAGGCAAAGGTAGAGGGGCCCTCAGGGGCCCTGGAACTGAATTTCAATACCAGCAACATTGTTTTTTATTTAATATCAAGAATTCAAGCCCTTTTCTCCAACTAAAGACACCCAAAAAGCGCGGCGAGTTAGTTAACGCCTTGTTGAAGACGCGTTTTTGTTGTGTTAATGCCCAAAAACAAAGGGCGCAAAGCATGCAGCGACCTGCATACCCTGCGCCCTTTTTATAAAAGGCCAGCCGCGTTTCCTTACAGCCAGCGCACCAGGTTGAAATCCTGACGGTGCGCCAGCAAGGGGTGCTTGGGAAACATGCGGAATCCGTATTCAAACACACCCGCCGTGCCCAGCGTGATATGGCAACCATATCGCGCCTTGCCTTTCTGGCCGGCATCCATCGTGAGTTCGTGCGTGGAAAGAATTTCCAGTTGTTTTTCTGTTACGCGGCGGAAGAACACCACTTCCACCCCGATATCCTCGGGCGACAGTCCGTACAGTTCGAGCGTCACTTCAGCGTCGAATTTGTCGCCAAGGTGCATCGAGTGGTTGAAGGTGTCGGGCGCTTTGAGGTCCTTGAGTTCGATGGCATCCCAGCCCTGGCGGACATAGTTTTTCCACTCGACCAGCTCGCGGGCGGGTTCGTAGTTGTTCTTTTTAAGCTTTTGGCTGCGCGTTCTGAGTTTGCTGTAGAAACGCTCCTGATAATCGTCGAGCATACGTTTCATCACAAATTCCGGCGCAATCTGCGCAATCGTATTGCGGATATGGCTCACCCAGCGTTCGGAAACGCCATTTTCATCGCGGTCGTAATAGGTCGGGATGATGTCGTTTTCCAGAATGTTGTAAATCGTCTCGGCGTCGAGTTCGTTCTGCAGGGCCGGGTCGGCGTAGGTATCTTCTTCGGGCAGGGCCCAGCCGGCGCCGGGGCGATAGCCTTCGACCCACCAGCCGTCGAGCACGGAGAAGTTCATGACGCCGTTCATCACGGCTTTCATACCCGAGGTGCCCGAGGCTTCTTTCGGGCGCGTGGGGTTGTTGAGCCAGATATCGACGCCTTGCACCAGCAGTTTGGCCATTTCCATGCTGTAATTTTCGAGGAAAATGACCTTGCCTTTGAAAAGCGGGTTTTTCGTGGTGTTGTAAATCAGGCGGATAAACTCCTGCCCGCCTTTGTCGGCCGGGTGGGCCTTGCCTGCAAACAGGAAGATGACCGGGCGGTCGCTGTCGTTGACGATTTCAGCGAGGCGTTTTTCGTTGGAGAACAACAGCGTGGCGCGTTTGTACGTGGCAAAACGACGGGCAAAACCAATCACGAGCGCATCGTCCTGCAAGGCGTTGATGATTTCGAAAGTGGCGCGCGGGTTTTCGCCACGGCGGGCAAAATCCTCCTGCAAAGTGTGCCGTACCCAATCGAGCAGGCGCTTTTTGAGCAGTTTGCGCAGCCCCATAATTTTGTCGGAAGGCACCTGGCGGATTTTTTCCCAGTACTTTTTATCAATCTGGTGCGACAAAAAGTCTTTCCCGAACGACTCCTTGTAAAGGTTCAGCCATTCGCCGGCCACCCAGGTAGGCAGGTGCACGCTGTTGGTGACGTACCCGATGTGTATTTCCTCGTAATGGTAGTCGGGATAAAGATCGTTGAACATCTTTTGGCTCACTTCGCCGTGCAGGCGGCTGACGCCATTGACTTCCTGCGAGGTGCGAATAGCCAGGTGACTGACGGAGAACAATTCATTGGCATTGCCGGCTTCGAGGCGCCCGATGCCGATGAGCTCTTCCCAGCTGATGTTCAGACCGTAAGTGTATTCGAAAATATAGTCGCGCAGCAGTGCTTCCGAAAAAGCATCGTGGCCGGCAGGCACGGGCGTGTGGGTCGTAAACAGCTGAGTGGAACGAACCACTTCGATGGCCTCATCGAACGAAAGGCGCTTGTCCTTGATGTAATTTTGAAGGCGTTCGAGGCCAAGAAACGCCGCATGGCCTTCGTTGAGGTGGTACAGATCGGGGTTGTGGCCGATGGCTTTCAGGGCGCGGAGCCCCCCGATGCCCAATACCAGTTCCTGCCGAAGGCGGTTTTCATTGTCGCCGCCGTACAACTGATGCGTAATGGAGCGGTCCTCCCAGCGGTTGTCGTCGATATCGGTATCGAGCAGGTACAGCTTGATACGGCCGACGGCAAGGAGCCAGACTTTGATCCAGACCGTGCGGCCGGCGAGGTTGACGTGAATTTTGATCCATTCGCCGCGCTGGTCGCGTACGGGTTGCAGGGGCAGCTGGGTGAATTTGGCGGCGTCGAGTTGATGGATTTGCTCGCCGTTGAGCGAAATCGCCTGCTGAAAATAGCCGTAGCGGTACAGCAGCCCCACGGCCACGAGGTTCGTATTGCAATCGCTGGCTTCTTTCAGGTAGTCGCCGGCCAATACGCCCAGGCCGCCGGAATAGAGGCGAAGGCTCTGGTGCAATCCGTATTCCATGCAGAAATAAGCGATCTGCGATTGGGTAGCATCCGGCGCCTGTTCGATGTACTGTTTGAAATCGCCGTGAATTTTGCCGAGGCGCTTCATAAAAGCGGCATCGTCAAGCAAGGCCTGGGCCTGGTCGACCCCGAGTTCGTCGAGCAGCGCCACAGGATTATAGTTCAGCGATTCAAATTTTTTCGCATCGATACTTTTGAACAAGTCGATGGCCTCATGCTGCCACGACCACCAAAGGTTGTGGGCGAGTTCGTGCAAGGGAGCAAGGCCGGCGGGAAGTTTGGGTTCGATGAAAATGCGCTTGAGTTTTGCGCCATTTTCGGTCAGATTACCGAGCATGTCGTTCAGAAATTTTCTTGATGGTAAAATGCGGCGGCGAAGGTAAAGTGATTTTCAGGATGGTTCGTGTATTTACGACAAAAAGGGTAATTTGACGTGAAATACCGACCGGAAGCTGTAAAAGTTTTGGATAGTTTTACGCCGCGCAAACAGCCTTCCGGAAGGACTCTGACAAAGATTCAGAGTGAAAAAAAATGAGGCAGTGCCACCACAGCACTACCTCAGCCCTAACCAAATAAAACCAAATTATTCTTTCGTGGTAAAACGATTACGATTTAACACAGCACAAAAATAAAGGTCTTTGTGTATAATCTACAACAAGAACTTCAATTTTTTTTAAAAAAATTTTTCGCTGATCGATTTTCGCCTCCTGAAAAAAGAATATCTGCCAGACGGGACTTTTGCCAGCAGGAAAACCAAAATTTTACGGCAATAAAAATGGGCAAATACAGGCCCTCAACAGAAAACATAATTTTATTCGCTTTTAGAAATGGAAAATTTTTGGGTAAAATTCAAAATCACGCTGTTTTGCTGCCTCACCCTTATTGTAGCTTCTACACTCATCAATCCCGCCTCGGCCCAAAATGCCGACCGGGAGGCCGACGCGGGCTTTATCCGTAAAATTTACGACCAGTCGCTCACCGACGGCCGTTGTTACCCCTGGCTGGAGCACCTTTCGTTGCGCATCGGCAACCGGCTGAGCGGCAGCGCTAACGCTGAAAAAGCCGTGGCCTGGACCCGCGCCACACTCGACACCCTGGGCCTCGACTCGGTCTGGCTGCAGCCGGTTTCCGTGCCCCACTGGGTGCGCGGCGAAGCCGAACAGGTGCGCATCGTCGGCGCTAAAAAATCGGACGACCTGGCCCTGCACGCCCTTGCGCTCGGCGGCTCCGTCGCCACGCCGGCCAAAGGCCTTCAGGCAGAAGTCGTCGAAGTGAAGAGCTGGGAAGAACTGGACAAGCTGGGCGAGCGCAATCTCCGCGGCAAAATCGTTTTTTACAACCGTCCGATGGACCCCACCCGCATCCGCACCTTCGAAGCCTACGGCGGCGCCGTCGACCAACGGGTGCAGGGCGCTTCGCGTGCCGCCAAATACGGCGCCGTGGCCGTACTGGTGCGTTCCATGAGCCTGCGGCTCGACGATTTTCCGCACACGGGCTCCCTGCGCTACGATTCGGCCTTTACCCTCATTCCGGCCGCCGCCATCAGCACGAACGACGCAGAATTGCTCTCCGCACGCCTCAAAAAGGGTGCGCCCGTACAGATTTTTATAAAAATGAACTGCCAGACCCTGCCCGACGCCCCCTCTTTCAACGTCATCGGCGAGATCAGGGGCACCGAACGGCCCAATGACATCATCCTCGTCGGCGGCCACCTCGACAGCTGGGACGTGGGCCATGGCTCCCACGACGACGGCGCGGGCTGCGTGCAAAGCATGGACGTGCTGCGCAACCTCCGCCGCCTGGGCTACCGGCCGCGGCACACGATTCGCTGCGTCCTGTTCATGAACGAAGAAAACGGTCTGCGCGGCGGGCGCGAATACGCCCGGGAAGCGCAGCGCAAGGGCGAATTTCCCCTTTGCGCCATCGAGAGCGATGCTGGCGGCTTCACGCCGCGCGGTTTTTCGTTCGATGGCGACGAGTCGGTTTTTGGGCGTTTTTTTGAAAAAATCGAAACCTACGGCCCACTGTTCGAGCCTTACGGACTGGAACTGACGCGCGGCGGCGGTGGCGCCGATATTGGTCCGCTCAAAGGCATGAAAGGCCTCCTGAGCGGCTATTCGCCCGATTCGCAGCGTTATTTCGACGTGCACCACACGGCTGCCGACGTGTTTGATACGGTCAACAAACGTGAACTCGAACTCGGCGCCGCCAGCATGACCGCCCTGGTTTATTTGCTCGACAAATACGGTCTTTAAACCTCCTGCCATGGCGAATAAAGCCTGCGGAGGACAGCTTCGCCGATTTTTCGCCATGGCACGGCCCGTTTCACTACTTTTGCCCCTTCGCGGAAAAACATTCGCCACTGGCAACCGTTTAATCCGCGTTTTCGCCAACAGATTATCCATACCAAGCAACACAAGCATAATCTCAAGACATGTCGCAGTTCAAATCGGATGTTGAAGCGGTAGATGCCCTCGCCGCGGCATACAAGGAACTTTCAGCCGAAATCGGCAAAGTCATCGTGGGTCAGGAAGACGTGGTAAAAGCCGTAATCCTCTCGCTGCTTTCCAATGGTCACGCCCTGCTGGTCGGGGTGCCCGGCCTCGCCAAAACCCTGCTTGTCAGCACGATTTCAGAAGTGCTCGACCTCGAATTCAAACGTATCCAGTTTACGCCCGACCTGATGCCTTCCGATATCACGGGTACCGAAATTCTCGACGAGGACCGTCATTTCCGGTTTGTCCGGGGCCCGGTTTTCGCCAATATCGTGCTGGCCGACGAGATCAACCGTACGCCGCCCAAAACCCAGGCCGCCCTGCTCGAAGCCATGCAAGAGCGCTCGGTGACCGTCAGCGGCGCCCGCCACGCCCTGCCTTCGCCGTTTTTTGTACTGGCCACCCAGAACCCCATCGAGCAGGAAGGCACTTATCCGTTGCCGGAAGCCCAGCTCGACCGTTTTATGTTCAACATTCCGCTCACGTACCCGACCTACGAACAGGAAGTCGAGGTGGTCAAAAACACGACTTCGATGCGGAAGGTGGAACTTCGCCACATGCTCAATGCAGAACAAATCCTCGATTTCCAGCAGGTGATCCGCAAGATTCCTGTGTCGGACAACGTACTCGAATACGCCGTGGGCCTGGTGTCCAAAACCCGTCCCGGCACTGCACGCGCCACGAAGGAAGCGGCCAATTACCTTTCCTGGGGCGCCGGCCCGCGCGCCAGCCAGTACCTGGCCCTGGGCGCCAAGGCTCATGCGGCCGTACGCGGCAAGTATTCGCCCGACATCGAAGACGTACAGGCCATCGCCAACCTCGTGTTGCGCCACCGCATCGTGCGCAATTACAAGGCAGAAGCGGAAGGGGTTACGGAGGAGAATATCATCGAAGCTTTGCTGTAAAACGACATCAGCAAGCATTTTTTCAGGTAAAACCCGCTGCGCGATTGCGCAGCGGGTTTTATTTTTTTTGGCCTCGCTTGGTGTTTTCACCAGGCGAATTACTTCCGAACGCCGGATGTAGCCGGAGTAGACAAGTTTCCTGGCTGTTTGGCCTCGCTTGGTGTTTTCACCAAGCGAATTACTTCCGAACGCCGGATGTAGCCGGAGCAGACAAGTTTCCTGGCTGTTTGGTTGGTCTTTCCGCAGGTGCTCGGAAGTGGGCTGCTTGGTGAAAACACCAAGCAGGGCCAATTATATCGTATTCAGGTTATTTGGCCTCGCTTGGTGAAAACACCAAGCAGGGCCAAAACATAAAATCCAGAGGAAATCGCTCCAGGTTTCTTCTGACGGATCGATTGAGCGCTTTGGTCGGAACCCCGTACAGTTCTGAACCCGGCGTTCACTAACTTTGCCCATCCGTTTGGGGATTTTCTTCCACTTGACAAAACCCTGAGAACGCCTGGCGTGTTTTCGTCACCTGACACCTCCCGTTTCGCATGAATCTTTCCGATCTATCCCTTCGCCGCCCCGTGCTGGCCACGGTAATGAGCATCCTGATCGTCGTTTTCGGCGTCATCGGCTATCGTTTTCTCGGCGTGCGGGAGTATCCGGCCATCGATCCGCCCAACATTACCGTCCGGACCAACTACACCGGCGCCAATGCGGAGGTTATCGAAAGCCAGATCACCGAACCGCTTGAAAAGGCGATCAACGGCATCGCCGGCATCCGGACCATCTCGTCGACCTCGGCCCTGGGCGCCAGTGTGATCACGGTCGAGTTCGAGCTGGGCGCCGACCTCGAACGCGCCGCCAACGACGTGCGCGACAAGGTCAGTCAGGCCGTGCGTTCCCTCCCGCAGGACATCGACGGGCCGCCCGTCGTGCAAAAAGCCGACGCCTCCGGCGATCCGATCATTTTTGTGCCCCTGCAAAGCGCCACGCGCAGCCTGGTCGATTTGAGCGACTACGCGGAAAACGTGCTGCTCGAACAGTTTCAGACCATTCCGGGCGTGTCGGCCGTCAATATTTTCGGGCAAAAACGCCCGGCCATGCGGCTCTGGATGGACCCCGCAAAACTCGTAGCTTTCGGCCTTAGCGTTCAGGATGTGCAGAACGCCCTCAACCGCGAAAACGTGGAATTGCCCGCCGGCAAAGTGCGCGGCGACGCGACCGAACTCACCGTCAAAACCTTCGGACGCCTGACTACCGAAGACGATTTCAACAACATGATCATCCGGCAAACAGCCGGTCAGACCATTCGTTTTCGAGACGTGGGAGAAGCCGTGCTCGGACCCGAAGACGAAGAAAGCGGCGCCCGACGCAACAATGTCCAGGGCCTGTCGATGGCTATCATTCCCCAGCCGGGCTCCAACTATGTCGAGATCGCCGACGAATTCTACAAACGCTACGATCAGATCAAAAAAGAGCTGCCTCCCGACATGATTATCGACATCGGGGTGGATAAATCGAAATTCGTGCGGCGCGCCATTTCGGAAGTGGAGGAGACCCTGATCATCGCCATTTCACTGGTAGTACTGATCATTTACCTGTTTTTCCGCAGCTGGCTCATCGCCTTGCGGCCGCTGATCGACATCCCGGTGTCGCTGATCGGCGCGTTTTTCATCATGTACATTTTTGGTTTCACCATCAACGTACTCACCCTGTTGGCCATCGTACTGGCTACCGGCCTCGTGGTCGACGACGGGATTGTGGTTACGGAGAATATTTTCAAAAAAATAGAGGACGGCATGGACAAGTGGACGGCCGCCCGGGAAGGCACCAAAGAGATCTTTTTTGCCGTCATTTCCACGTCGATCACGCTGGCCGTCGTGTTTATCCCCGTGATCTTTTTGCAAGGGTTTACGGGTCGTTTGTTCCGCGAATTCGGCATTGTGGTGGCCGGCGCCGTGTTGATCTCGGCTTTTGTTTCGCTGACGCTGACGCCCGTGCTCAACGTCAAACTGGGCGGAAAAGCCCATGAGCACGGCTGGTTTTACCGCGTCACCGAGCCGTTTTTTGAAGGGCTGGACCGCTTGTACGGGCGCAGTTTGCAGGCTTTTATGGAATTCCGCTTGTTGAGCATCGTCATACTGCTGGCCTGCTTCGGCATGATCCGGTATTTTCAAAAAAACACCAAATCCGAGCTGGCTCCGCTGGAAGACCGCTCGCTGATCCGCGCCAACGTCACGGCGCCGGAAGGCACCGATTTCGACCAGACAGAGCAGGTGATCATGGATATTGCGCAACTGGCGATGGATTCCGTCCCCGAAAACCGCATGGTGTTCGGGATTACCGCGCCGGGCCGTTTCACGGCAGGCGGCACCAACACGGGTTTTATCAGCGTCATGCTGAACGACCCGCAGGATCGCGCACGCTCGCAACAGCAGATTTACGACCAGATGGTGCGCATGTACCGCAAGTATTCGGGCGCGAGGGTATTTCCCAACCAGGAACAGACCATTTCGACCAGTCTGGCCTCTGGTTTCGGTTTGCCCGTGCAGTTTGTGGTGCAGCACCTCAATTTCAGCAAATTGCAGGAAAAAGTGCCGCAATTCCTTGAAGAAGCCCGCAAAGACCCCACCTTCGCCAACGTCGATATCAACCTGAAATTCAACAAACCTGAGTTGCAGGTCGAAATCGACCGCCTGCGCGCAGCCGAACTCGGCGTAAGCGTGCTCGACATCAGTAATACCCTCCAACTAGCCCTTTCGGGCCGCCGTTTCGGGTATTTCCTCATGAACGGCAAACAATACCAGGTGATCGGTCAGGTGGATCGCGCCGAACGCGACGAGCCGCTCGACCTGGCTTCGCTCTACGTCCGCAACAACCGGAGCAACATGGTCCAGCTCGACAACGTCGTGCATTTTGTCGAAACCAGCAACCCGCCCACCCTTTACCACTACAACCGCTACAAAAGCGCCACATTCAGCGCGGCGCTCGCGCCCGGCAAAACCCTGGGCGAGGGTATCTCCGCCATGGAAGCCATCGCCGCCAAGGTGCTCGACGACAGTTTCAAAACCGACCTCAGCGGTCCCTCGCGCGATTTCCGCGAAAGCTCGGGCAACACGTTTTTTGCCTTTTTTCTGGCGCTGGGGCTGATTTACCTGATCCTGGCCGCGCAATTCGAGAGTTTCCGCGATCCGTTTATCATTATGCTCACGGTGCCGCTCGCTATTGCGGGCGCCTACCTGTCGCTGTGGTGGTCGGGCAATACGTTTAATATTTTCTCGCAGATCGGCATGATCATGCTCATTGGTCTGGTGACCAAAAACGGGATTCTGATCGTCGAATTTGCCAACCAAAAGATGCGCAGCGGCCGGGAACTGACCAAGTTGCAGGCCGTTGTCGAGGCGGCGCAGGCGCGTTTGCGTCCCATCCTGATGACGACCCTGGCGACCGTTCTCGGCGCCTTGCCCATCGCCCTGGCCCTCGGTGCGGCGTCCACCAGCCGTATTCCGCTGGGTATAGTGGTGGTCGGCGGCCTCTTGTTTTCGCTGGTGCTGACGCTGTTCGTCATCCCTGCCATGTATGTGTTCCTGAGCGGGAAAAAAAGAAAATCGGAACTGGCCGATAGTTCGCCGAATTGAGGCTGGATTGCACGGTGTTCCCTAATTTTGAAGGGTGATTTCAAGAGGCTGTCCGACGTATTGAGGCAGCCTCTTGAAGCCCAGACATCGACGAGCAAAAAGACCTGCCTCGCCTGTTTTTTCTTCAAGAACACTGTTTTCCATGCGACGCTTTCTACCCGCCTTATTGTTGGCGCTCTCTTGCGCATCTTTTTCACTTTTTGCCCAAAACGCTGCTCCCCGGGTGATCGAAACGACCATCCCCGGCTCGAACATTGCGTATAAAATGGCGCTGATCCCCGGCGGCAGCTTTCAAATGGGCAGCCCCGCCGCCGAAGCCGGTCGCGACGACGACGAGGCCCTGCACAACATCCGGCTCGACTCGTTCTGGATGGGCGTGTGCGAAGTGACCTGGGATGAATTCGACCGCTTTCAGTTTGTCAAATTCGACTCCGACTCGTCCACGGCATCCGAGCCGTTTCGAGCCGACGCCGTGGCCCGGCCGACGCCGCCGTATTTCGATTTCGTGTACGGACGGGGCCGCGCCGGCGGTTTTCCGGCCGCTTCGATGACCCAGCAGGCCGCCCTGCGCTATTGTCAGTGGCTGTCGGACAAAACGGGCGACTTTTACCGACTGCCGACCGAGGCGGAATGGGAATACGCCTGCCGGGCCGGCAGCAACACGGTTTTTTCCTGGGGCAACGACCCAAAACAGGCGCCCGAATACGCCTGGTTTTACGACAACAGCGCGGGGTCTTATCAAAAAGTCGCCACCAAAAAGCCCAACGCCTGGGGGCTTTACGACATGCACGGCAACGTGGCCGAGTGGACGCTGGACTACTACGACGCGCAGTATTTCGCCGGATCGGACACCACGCTGGTCAATCCCGTCGTTTTTCCGGTCAAAAAACACTCCCGAACGGTGCGCGGCGGCTCTTTTGAAGATTACACCGAAGATTTGCGCTGCGCCGAACGCCGCAAAAGCGAAGCCAAATGGCAGGCTCGCGACCCGCAGATCCCCAAAAGCAAATGGTGGAACCCCGATTCGCCCTTCGTGGGTTTTCGAATCGTGCGGGAAACCGGTAAAAAAACCAAGGCCGAAAGGGATGCTTTTTTTGAAAAAGCGATAAAAGATTGAAATGCCCTTTGCGTGGCATTTTCACCGCGGAGGTGCGGAGGACTCGCGAATTTCTTTGCGCCTCCGCGCCTTTGCAGTGAAACGCTGCAAGTGAAATACCCCCCACAACTTTCAACACACACGAATGCTTCGCCTGTTTGTAACCTTCTGTCTGCTCGGGCTGTCTGTTTGTCTGCATGCCCAGCATCCGACCCTGCGCGATTCGCTGATCGACCAGCTCGCCCGGCGCAATTACGTGACAGGCTCCCGTATCGTAACCGGCCTGTACGACGGCCCGCTGATCGTCGATCCGCAATACGACGATTTTGAGCATTTGCTGCCCCTTTTGAAGGAAAACGACGTGGTGGAAATGTTCCGGCACGACAGCCTGGCCGTGGCGGCTTTTGCATTCAAAGCTGCCGTCAAACAGTTTCCCGAGCTGGTGAGTCCCTTGCTTTGCGAGGAAACCGAATACACCCGGCGCGACAGTTTTCCCAATTTTCTCAGCGCCTGTCAGGGCACGATCCATACCACGCTGATTGATTTTATGATGGTGGAAATATTGGTCAGCAGGTACACCCGTGAAGTGGTGCTGACAAGAGAAGGGAAGCATTGCCGGGACAAGGCTATGGCGCGCCGCAGAAATGAAATACCGCCCCGCGTAGGTGAACTGGATGGTTTTTAGGCATGCGATAAAATTCGGAAAGGCATTTTGATCCTGTTTTGATCGCCTTTCAACCCATTAAAAAGCATGTCAAAAAAGACCACCGTCATGGCACGACCGAACCAGACCCTTCGCAATCCGCTCATCGGGCAGGACATTACTTTTTTACGCACCGGAAAAGAGACCGGCGGCACTTTGCTCGAAATGGAAGCCCGTTACCAGGGCAGGTCGCAGGAGCCTCCGCCGCATTACCATCCGCAACAGGAGGAAGATTTCAAGGTGCTGGAAGGCGAGTTCAGCGTCCGCATCGACGGGCAGGTAAAAGTGCTCAAAGCCGGCGACACCCTGCATATTCCCGCCAATACGGTGCATGCCATGTGGAATCATACCGACCGGCCGACGGCGGTGAACTGGCAAGTCAGGCCCGCCCTGCGCACCGAAACCTTGCTGGAAACGGGCATTGGCCTCGCCAACGACGGGAAAACCAACCCGAAAGGCGTTCCGCCCTTGCTGCAGGCGGCTTTGACGGGGCGGTATTTTTCCAAAGAATACAGACTCGCCAGACCGCCTTACGGCATTCAAAAAATCGCGTTTGCGCTGCTCGCGCCGATTGCCTACCTTTTCGGGTATCGACCGGTTTACCGGAAATACCTCGATCAGGCATCATGACACCAACGGATATCGCCCGCCTCCGCCTTCGGAATCAGCACCTTCACGCCAACGAACACCAGACGCCGGCGGCGCTCGTGCACTGGATGGGCGCCGTTCAGGCGCAGGATTTTGCCATGGCCAAATGGGCACTTGGCATCCGAATGCCGGGCTGCACCGACGATGCGGTGGAACAAGCGCTCAATCGCGGCGATATTATCCGTACGCATATTTTGCGCCCGACCTGGCATTTCGTCGTGCCGGAGGATTTGCCCTGGCTGCTCGACCTGACCGGCCGATCGATCGGCAACGCCCTGCGGTGGGGCGACAGCCGCCTGGGCCTGAAAGACGAGATGGTCACACGCAGTACCCGTCTGATCGAGCACGCCCTCCGCGACGGAGCCGCGCTTAATCGCGAAGAAATAGCCGGGTTGCTCCACCCGGCAGGCATTCCCACCGACGAAAACCGGCTGTCTCACTTGCTTATGCACGCGGAAATCAATCGCGTCATCCGAACGGGGCCGCGACGGGGCAAGCAATTTACCTATGTCCGGCTCGACCTTCCGGCAGTACCTGTCCGCTCCCGCGAGGAAAACCTGGCCGCGCTCGCCTTGCGCTATTTCACCAGTCACGGACCTGCCTCCCTGGCCGATTTCAACTGGTGGTCGGGGCTTTCGATCGGCGAAGCCCGGGCCGGGCTGGAAGCCGTCAGCGGGCTACTGGAGGAAATCAGGCTGGACGGGCAATCTTTCTGGTTTGTGCCCGACGCGCTATCCGTGGTATCGAGCCCCCGACAGGTGTTTTTGTTGCCGGCTTTCGATGAATATCTGATCAGCTACCGCTCGCGCCATGTGTCGCTCGATCCTGCATTTACCTCGACGAGCATTTCCAGCAACGGCATTTTTTACCCGGTCATCGTGGCCGACGGCCAGGTGCAAGGCACCTGGAAACGAACGGTGAAGAAAAACTCGGTACTTGTTCAGCCCCAATTTTTTAAAAAAATGCCCGAGCCTGCTTTTCTTGCCGAGGCGTTGGCGCAATTCGGTGCTTTTTTGGGGCTAAAAGCGGAAATCGCCGCCTGAGCTTCGCCAGCCCGGATCGCAACAAGTCCAGTATTTTTCAGTCCATTTTCAAGTTCAATTCCAGCATGAAAAAACACCAACCCTCCCGCCGTGACTTCCTCAAAACCACCGCGGCGCTCACCGGTGGCGCCATGCTTTCCGGCATGCCGCTCGCACAGGCCGCTCAAAGCCTTACCGACGACACCATCAAAATCGCCCTGATCGGCTGTGGCGGCCGGGGCACGGGCGCTGCCATGCAGGCCCTGTTGACCAAACAAAACGTGAAACTGGTGGCCATGGCCGACGTTTTTCGCAACAAGATCGACGAGGCGTACAAAAGCCTGACTGCCGAGGACATCTCCGACTGGACGGGCAGCGAAGCCAACGTCAAGGACCGGGTGGACGTACCGGAAGAGCGCAGGTTTGTCGGTTTTGACGCCTACAAACAGGCTATCCCGCTGGCCGACGTCGTCATCCTGACCACGCCGCCAGGGTTTCGCCCGCCTCATTTTGAAGAGGCCGTTCGGCAGGGCAAACAAATTTTTATGGAAAAACCCGTGGCCGTGGATGCGCCGGGCATCCGCCGGGTATTGGCCGCCGCCGAAGAAGCCAAACGCAAAAAACTCAACGTGGTGGTGGGCTTGCAACGCCATTACCAGACCGTGTACCGCAAATGGGTCAAAATGCTGCAGGACGGCGCCATCGGCGATATCATGAGCTCGCGGGTGTACTGGAACATGGGCGCCCTGTGGGTACATCCGCGCCGCCCCGAGCAGAATGAAATGCAGTACCAAATGGACAACTGGTACTATTTCAACTGGCTCTGCGGCGACCACATCGTGGAACAGCACGTGCACAACATCGACGTGTCCAACTGGGTCAGAAATGCCTACCCGGTCAAAGCCTCGGGCATGGGCGGCCGCCAGTTGCGCATAGGAAAAGATTACGGCGAGATCTTCGACCACCACAGCGTCGAATTTGAATATGCCGACGGCACCCGTATGTTCAGCCAGTGCCGTCAAATGCCCGGCACCTTAAACAGCGTCACGGAGGGTTTCCAGGGCACGAAAGGCACGGCGCCCGAGCCCGGCAAAATCATCGGCCGCGACGGCAAGGTGCTGCTGGCTCACGACAGCAAAAACGACCCGAACCCCTATCAGGTGGAGCACGACGAACTCTTCGAAGCCATTGCCAGAGGGGAATACAAATTTGCCGATGCGGAAAATGCCGCCAAAAGCACCATGACCGCTATCATGGGTCGTATGGCGACTTACTCGGGACAACTCATCACCTGGGATGCGGCGCTCAATTCCAACATCGTGCAGGCGCCCGATGTGATCGACTGGAATGCCAGCCCGAAAGTGTTGCCCGGCCCCGACGGGCTCTATCCCTGCGCCATTCCGGGCCAAACGGTGGTTATTTGAGAGGGGTTGATGAGGGTTGATAAGGTTTATAGGGTTTATAAAAATCAACCGTATAAACCTTATCAACCCTCATCAACCACAAAAAAAATCATGCCTGCGCCGGCGGTGTGTTGAAGTTCATCGGCGGGAACGGGGGCTGTTCGGGTTCTTCTATTTTGCCAAACTGCATTTCATATTTCTGCACGTTGTCGCGCAGGGCATACAGCAGGCGCTTGGCGTGCTGGGGTGTCAGCACGATGCGGGCTTTGACCTTGGCTTTGGGCACGTTGGGCATCATTCGGATAAAATCGACCACGAACTCGGAGTTGGAATGCGAAATGATGGCCAGGTTGGAGTAGATACCTTCGGCGACTTCCTCGGAAATCTCGATATTGATTGCGGGTTGTTGGGGCTGGTTTTTATTGTCGGACATGTTGTAGTGCTTGAAATGTGAGTATTGTCGGGTTGAGTTATTTTTTTGCGGGGGGCAAAATTATCTGAAAAAGCAACGCGGAAACCCGCCATGCTGTTTAAAATCGAATAAGGTCGTGCAGAATAACGAAGGCGATTATGCCCGCCGGCACGAAGAAAATTTTCATTTGCAACTGGGGAAAAACGGCGACGCTAAACAGGGCGCCGAGCAAAAAACTGCACATGATGATGATGCGCAGCAAGGCTTCGCGCTGCACCAGGCGACGCTTTTCGCCTTCCGAATGAAAAATCTCGGCAATATCCACGCCAAGTTCGTTGACCACCCCGGTGATCTGACTGGCCTTGATCAGCGATGAGGTCGTCAGGCTGACCATGGCGTTTTGAATCCCGATGGCAAAAAGCATCAGGGCAGGGAAAGTAAGCGGGTGCAGCACGCCGGTTTCGTCTTTGGGATGCGAAGCGCCCACAAAAACGAATAGCCCGATCACGGTGAGCAGGGGCAAAAGGTGGAGGTAGCGGCGCTTGCGCAATTTTTCACGCTCCACACAAAAACCCGCGAAGAATCCCCCCAGAAAAAACGCAAACAACCACAGGAAAATAGAGGCGGCCGTATCGAAATGCCCTTCGTACAAACGCTGGGCGATCTGGGGCAGCAGACCTGTAATATTGGTCACCACGACCGAAAACGTCATCAGACCGGCGTAAATAACGATTCCCGAACTGAAGGGGTACACGAAGGAATACATCATTTTCACCGGAAAAGACTGCCGCCGGGCCTTGGAGCGGGTACCCGGTTCCTGCAACTTCTGGATCAAAAGCCATTTTCGATAGTCCATCATGGAAGATATAAAAAATCAGGCGCGGATTTGTTCCGAAATAAACGACAGCCGGACAGATTTACGACTTTTGCGGCGCCTCATTTTTTCCCTTTTCAAGCGCCTGTACCATGACCACCTGGCTTTCCATCCCCGCAGACTCCGATTTCAGCATTTACAACCTCCCTTTCGGCGTGTTTCGCCATGCCGACGGCCGGCCTCGCGCCGGCATGGCCATCGGCAATCACATCGTCGATCTGGCCGCCGCCGCGGAAGCCGGGCTGTTTGGCAAACGCCGTTTTTTTAAAAAAATATTCGAACAGCCTGCGCTCAACGATTTCATCGCGCTGGGCAAGCCGGTCACCGGCCGCGTTCGCCGCAAGGTACAGGAATGGCTCACCCGCGCCGAACGGCCCGCCGAAGCCGACCGGGTGCTCGTCGACCGCCTCGGCGCCACGATGCTGATGCCCGTTCGGGTACCCAATTACACGGATTTTTACAGCAGCATCGAACATGCCACCAACGTGGGAAAAATGTTCCGGCCCGACAACCCGCTGCTGCCCAACTGGCGCTGGCTCCCTGTGGGCTACCACGGACGAGCCTCCTCGATCGTCGTCAGCGGCGCCCCGATCAGGCGCCCGAAGGGCCAGATCGTGCCCAAAGGCGAAGAAAACCCCGTGTTCTCCGCCAGCCGACAGCTCGATTTCGAACTGGAAGTCGCTTTCGTCATTGGCAAGGAATCGGCACTCGGCGAACCCATCCCGGCCGCCAAAGCCGATGAATACATCTTCGGGCTGCTGCTGTTCAACGACTGGAGCGCACGCGACATCCAGCGCTGGGAATACGTGCCGCTGGGGCCGTTTTTGGGTAAAAATTTCGGCTCCTCCGTATCGCCCTGGATCGTGCCGCTCGAAGCGCTCAAACCCTACCGCGTGAAAGGCCCGAAACAAACTCCCGCCCCCCTCGAATACCTCGGCACGAAGGGCGCGCAGAACTACGACATCGAACTTGAAGTGGCCATTCGACCCGAAAAAGGCCCCGAAACCGTGGTAAGCCGCTCCAATTTCAAATACCTGTACTGGAGCATGGCCCAGCAACTGGCCCACCACACCGTCAACGGCTGCAACGTGCAGGTCGGCGACCTGATGGCTTCGGGAACGATCAGCGGCCCCGAAGCCGGCAGCTACGGCTCCCTGCTCGAACTGTCGTGGGGCGGGCAAAAGCCCCTGTCGATGGCCGATGGCAGCACCCGCACCTTCCTGCTCGACGGCGATTCGGTCGTCATTCGGGGCTGGGCGACCAAAGACGGTCGGCGCGTCGGATTCGGGGAAGTCAGCGGACAAATTCAGGGGAGTTAAAATAAGAGCGCGCTGAAATGCGGAAAGCCGATTACTTTTGTTTTCGGCTCCATATCCCAATCTTTATTTTGCTGAAAAAATCAAGGACTGCCGGGAGGATTTACCGACCGGCTTTTCGGTTATCGAACCGTATCAATTTGCCCGCCCTATGCGTATTATTTTGACCACCTTGTCGCTTGCCGTGCTGCATCAATTCGGCCTTGCCCAGTCTTCGTACACCGAAACAATAGGCGATGTGTCGGGAATCGTGAACATACCCGTACACGAAGCCGCCAACGCTTTCGATATCGATCTGCTGACCTATTCCGGCTCCGGCGACGTGCGCAACAGCGCGGCTTCGACTGGCTATCCCGGCGCGTCGGGCAGCGCCAATGTGTTGCTGAACGCCCAGTTCGAAGACCTGGTTATCACGGGCCTCACGCCCAACCAGGCCTGCGTTTCGATGACGCTCACCTTCGGCATCCGCAAATCGCGCAACAACGAAAACGGCTCCGGCTTTGCAGCAGAATACAGCCTCGACGGCGGCGGCAGCTGGACCTCGGCCGGCACTTTTACCTTGCCGACGGGCGCCGGCACCATTGGCTGGTACCAGCGTACGCTCACTGGCCTGCCGGGCAATTGCAACGCCTTCCGCTTCCGCAAAACCAGTTTCAACCCGGGCTCTTCGTTTCGGGTCGACGACATCATCATTCAGGGCAATGGCGCAGGATGTTCGCTGCCTATCGAACTGGCGATGTTTGATGTAAAAGCCGGCGCCGACCGCAGCGTCGATCTGCACTGGGCCACGGCCAGCGAACTCAACAACGACTTTTTCACCCTCGAACGCGCGACCGACCTCAGCAGCTTCGCCCCCATTGGCAGGGTGGAAGGCGCAGGTACCAGCACGGAATGGCGCGACTATTTTTTCCAGGACAATAACCCGGCCCCGGGACGCAATTATTACCGCATCAAACAGACGGACTACGATGGCAAATTCACATACAGCCCCGTCCGCAGCGTCAACTTCCCGAAAGAAGATCAACTGCAATTGTTCCCTTCGCCCGCGCTGGACAAAATGCAGGTGCGCCTGAAAGAGGTGCCTGCCGAGCCTGTTCGCTGGGAAGTGTTCGATGCAGCCGGCCGCCTGGCCAAAACCGGCGAATGGACCAGCGAAACCACCGATTTTGAACTGGACGTACGCGACCTGCCCTCCGGCACCTGCCTGCTGCGGCTTACCATCGGTCGCGAAGTGCTGGTCAAACCTTTTGCCAAACAGTAAGCCCGTCCGGCTTGTTTGGTGATTCATTATGCTTCGTCACGTACTTTTTGACAACGACGGCACGATCGTCGACTCCGAGATCATTGCCGTACGGCTAATGTTGCGCCATTTGGCGTCACTTGGCATTCATCTTGATGAACGGGAATACAGTCAGCGGTTTCCGGGCCTGCTCGAACGCGATATTGTAAGCATCCTGAGTCGCGAACATGCCATCGAGTTCCCTTCCGATTTTTTGCAACGCCTGCGTGAAGAACACATGCAGGCTTTCCAGCGTGAACTGCGCGCCATTCCCGGCATGAGCAGTCTGTTCCGCAACTTGCGTGTTCCGAAAAGCATGGTGTCCAACGGCAGTGTCAGGCATGTCGAGCGCAGTTTGCGCCGCGTGCGGCTTCGCCACGCGCTCGACGGGCATATTTTTTCAGCCGAACACGTAGAACGCCCCAAGCCTCATCCCGATGTGTACCAGTTTGCCCTCGACACCCTGCGCCTTCAACCCCACGACGTGATCGTGGTGGAAGACAGCCCGACGGGCGTCGCGGCGGCCAAAAGCGCCGGGCTGCGCGTCGTCGGTTTTTTGGGGGCAGCCCACGTGTTCGATGGCCACGGCGACAAATTGCGCTCGCACGGGGCCGACTGGCTGGCAGAAGACGCGCAAGCGCTGGGCCGGATTTTGGCCGGGCAGGGGGCCGTCTGAGTTTGCAATCCGTGAACCAGCCGGAAAGCGGCTTGTTGTGAGGAAAACCAGCTTTGTTACATGAAACGATTCCAACTTTTTCTGTCCATGCTGCTGCTCGGCAGTAGCAGTACGCTTTGGGGCCAGTACGCCCTTGGTCATACCACTCGGGTATTCAACGACCCGGCACGCAACAACCGCGCAGTTGCAGCTGAAATATATTACCCTGCCGCTACTGCGGGCGACGATCAGGCTCTGGCAGCAGGGGCATTCCCCGTGGTCGTATTCGGCCACGGTTTCGTGATGAGTACGAATGCCTACCTCAATGTAGCGCAAGCGCTGGCGCCGCAGGGGTTTGTTGTCTGTCTGCCCTCGACGGAGAGCGGATTCGCGCCCAGTCACGACAATTTTTCGCGAGACCTCGCTTTTCTGGCGGCTGTCATGCAGCAGGAAGGCGCTACCTCCGGCAGCTTCTGGCAGGGACATATTGCAGCCCGCACGGCGCTCATGGGGCATTCGATGGGCGGCGGGGCGGCTTTGCTGGCTACGCCGCTTTACGACGGCATCACGGCCACGGCCGTTTTTGCGCCGGCCGAAACCACGCCAAGCGCCGCCAGCGCCTGCGCGCAAATTGAAAAACCCGTGCTGATTTTCACAGGCTCGCAGGATTGCATCACCCCCACGGCCAGCCACGCCGGCCCGATGTTTGCCGCGCTCGATTCCGTTTGTAAAACACAGGTTGACATCACGGGCGGAAACCATTGTTACTTCGCTGATTACAACTTCAATTGCAATTTCGGAGAGGCCACGACCGGCTGCACGCCGGGTATCAGTCGGGAACAACAGCATGAAAAAGTATTCGCCCTGCTCATTCCCTGGCTGCGTTTTTACCTGTACGACGAGCCGGGGCAATGGGCTGTTTTTCAAAACGCGCTTGGCACGGTAGGCGGGGTAGTTGTTACGCAGGAATGCGCGTCCGCTACGTCGACACAATCGCCCGCCGCTCCGACGGCCTTGCGGCTCTCTCCGAATCCTGTCCGGCGCGAGCTGTTGGTTCAAACGAACGAACGGATCGACGACGCCCGCCCCGAATTCACGGCGATCGATTCAGCCGGCCGCACGTATCCGCTGACTTTTCAAACTTCGACGGAAGGGTGGCTGCTGGATGTCTCGGCTTTGCCCAACGGTTTTTACCGCCTTCAAATGCTGACGGAAAAGGGGGTAAGCAGCGCAGGGTTTATTAAAAATTAGGTACGCGAGATTTCACCGCCAAGGCGCTGAGCCGCAAAGGGTTTGCGAATTTCTTTGCGCCTCGGCGTCTTGGCGGTGAAAATGTATAGTCGCCAAAAATTAATGGATGACAAAATCGTGACATCAGGATAGCAACCTATTGGGCGCATCCTGCGTTCTAATAAAAGTTTTCATTTGGTTTTTTGGGGTTTATGCCGTCGGAGGCGAAAGCATTCCGGCGGCAATTTTTTTTGCCCCGCGATTCCGCACAGAAATAAAAACAACAGGCGTCATTCCTCATGTGAGGAATGACGCCTGTTTGGTTTGAAACAAGGTCTGCGAATCAGGCTTCTTTAAGCATTTTATTGCCAAAAATGAGCAGCAGGAGCAAGAGAAACGTCAGGATAAGCATTGGATTAATTGTTTTTGGTGAAATAATCAGGGCATCAAACTCAAATCAAATAACGCTGCAATTTAAATTTCTGATGCCCGCGGAGTAGTTGACAATTGGTTAAAAACTGGCAAATACTCCGTTAATACCTTGGCACGGGTGCTATTTATCAAGAGACAAAAACCAGGCCAGTAAAAGTGAAAATTCCAACACTTGACGTTTTTTGCCAAAATGAGCCAAATTCGTTATTGCTGTTTTTCCCGCCCTGCGATCAGTTGAATAATCAGGCTGATGCCCATGACCAGGCCGCAGCCGAGCGGGTTGTACCAGAGGTAGGCATTCTTGTCCACGAAGAAAAAACAATACAAGACCACCGCCTGTGCAACCAGCGCCGCCCAGAAGACTGATTTCGCGCCCACCTTTTTTAGAAAAAAAGCGGTGAAAAAGATGCCCAGCAGGGTTCCGTAGAACAAGGAGCCGATCATGTTGACGGCCTGGATCAGGTTGTCGGAAAGCCGCACGAAGGTGGCGAAGAGCATGATCAGGGCGCCCCAGAAAATCGTCACCCAGCGCGCTACCCGCATGTAATGGGTGTCGTCGCGGTCTTTAACGATCGATCTTCGGTAAATATCGGACACCGTGGCGGCGGCCAGCGCATTGATTTCGGAGGAGGTTGTGCCCCACGACGCGCAAAAGATCATGGCCAGCATCAGACCGATCAGGCCCGTCGGGATGTGGTTCATGACATAGTTGATAAAAATGTAGTCGCGGTCTTTCGGGTCGCTTTGCGGCAAGGCTTCTTTCGCCACCTGCACGGCATCGTCGTGGAGGGCAAGGTTCTTTTTTTCCAGATCCCGAATGTCCTGACTGGCCGCGGCGGCCTGTTCGTTTTGCCCGGCCGACCAGGCATCTGTCAGGCGTTGCAAAGCCGCCTGTTTTTGCAAAAACAGGGTGTCAGCCCGGCGTTCGAGGGCTTGCATGGCCGGTTCGCGGTCAGTTTGGGTTATTTTAACGCGGTTGGCTTCGTTGAAATAAAGGGGCGGACGGGTGTATTGATAAAACACAAACACCATCACCCCGACCGACAACACGAGAAACTGCATCGGAATTTTCACCAAGCCGTTGAACATCAGACCCAGCCGGCTTTCGCGCAGCGAACGCCCCGACAAATACCGCCCGACCTGACTTTGATCTGTTCCGAAATAGGAGAGAAATAAAAAGGTGGCGCCCAATATGCCCGACCAGACATTGTATCGGTCATGCCAGTCGAAACTCCAGTCGACCACCTGCGTTTTGCCCGTCACCCCGGCGATCTGCCAGGCTTCGCTCAGACCGACGTGTTCGGGCAACTGATTGAGTACCAGCACAAAAGCCAGCAGCAACCCGCCCATCATGACGGCCATTTGCAATTCCTGGGTACGGCTCACGGCAGCTGCGCCGCCCGTGGTAGTATAAAAGATGACAAAAGCCGCCATCAGGAAGTTGGTAAAAGCCAGGTTCCAGCCGAACACGGCCGACAGAATGATGCTCGGCGCGTAAATACTAATCGCGGCCGAAACACCCCTTAAAATCAGGAAAATGCCGGCCGTCAGCGTTCGCATGCGCACATCGAATCGCTGTTCGAGGTATTCGTAAGCCGTGGTGACGCGGAGCCGATAATAGATGGGCAGGACGAACAGCACCAGAATGGTCATGGCGATCGGCATGCCGAAATAAAACTGTACGAATTGCATCCCGTCGGCGTAGGCCTGTCCGGGCGTACTGAGGAAAGTGATGGCGCTGGCCTGCGTGGACATGACGCTGAGCCCGATCGTCCACCAGGGCAGGTCGCGATGACCGGTCAGGTAATTGTGGCTGCCTCGGACGTGGCGGCTTTTCCACATACCGTACAGAATGATAAGGGCCAGCGTGACGACCAACACAGCCCAGTCGAGAATTTTCATGCGCTAGATTTTTAGACAGACAACAGGATAAAGGACCGCTTGCGATCGGTCAGGATGCGGCGAAGCCCGCTTTCAGAAAGAAAAGTACAGAATCAGGCCCAGGACGAGAATAAAGAGAATCCAGGAAAGCAGTCCAAAACTGTTTTCCCGCCAGAGGTTGAACATTTTTTCCATGGCATTGCGCCAGTCGAGCTCACGGCCGCCGGCCTTGGTAGCGGGTTCGTGGAGCATGATAAAATAGCGGCGCTGGTTTTTTCTGCCCTGATCGCCGTGTTTGGTCAAAACGAGGAAATCGTTGTTGAGAAAACGCAGGTCGAACAGTTCGCTTTTGCCGGCAATTTCGAGGATGAGGGTATTGTAGACGCCGAGTTTTTTCCAGGTACCCTTCATGATATTGCCATCGACCACCAGCAGGTATTCGCCGCCGGGGTTGAAAATATGCAGAATGGCCTCGTGGAAACCTTCGGCGTCGCGCAGTTCTTTCCAGCGCTTGCCAAGCCAGAATTTTTCCTCCCGCAAATCCTCCCCGTACTGCCGCACTTTGGGGATAATAAAATCCAGGTGCTGGTCGAGGTCGCCCAGATCGCTCGGGAGTTCCGGGCTGAATGCACGCGATATTTCTGCAATGAGTGATGCCATAACGCTGTTGTTGTTTTCGGCAACAAGTCTTTAACTGTTGCAAATATCCGTCAGGAAAACCGGACGACCGCCTTTCCGTCTTTGACGGAGCAAAATTCGTCAAAATTGTCTGCTGGCAAACCTGCCGGGATTTTTGCAGTTTTGCCGCCATGAAACACGTGCTAATGGCCAACGGCCGGCAAATCGTCACACAAATCAACGGTCGCGCCCGAACCCTGCCCCTGGTTTTGCTCCACGGCTTTTGCGAGGACCACTCGGTCTGGGATACTTTTTTGCCCCTGCTGAAAGGTTTGCGCATCCTCCGTGTCAATTTGCCCGGTTTCGGCGGCTCCGATGTGCCTGCCAGTGCCGGCATGGACACCTATGCCGATGCGGTATGCGCCGTGCTGAACGATCTGGGGATCAGCCGCTGCGTGATGGTCGGCCATTCGATGGGCGGCTACACCACGCTGGCTTTCGCGGAAAAATATCCCGAACGACTGGCCGGGTTCGGTTTGTTTCATTCGCACAGCCTGCCCGACGGGCCGGCGCAGGTCGAAAACCGCCGGCGCGGCATCGCCTTGCTGGAAGAAGGCAAAAAAGCGGCTTACGTGGCCCAATTGTTTCCCACCCTGTTTACGCCCGAATTTGTCCGCTCGCATCCCGAACGGCTCGCGCAGCTCATCGCGCGGGGTCGCCGGCAGACAACGGAGGGCATCATCGCGGCATTGCAGGGCATGATGGAGCGCCCCGACCGCACGGCGGTTTTGGCCGCGGCAAAGGCGCCCGTACTTTTTTTGCTCGGCGAGTTCGACTCTTTCGTGCCTGCCGCACATCGGGAAGCCATGTTACCCCTGCCCAATGTAGCGCACATCCATTTGCTGCCCGGCGTGGCGCACATGGCTATGTTTGAAGCCCCCGAACAGGCGGCGACAATCGTAAAAGAATTCCATCTGGCTTGCCAGAAGCATTGATATTTGACACTGGTCCTCCGTGAACCCGGTATTGCTCATACTTGCCATTTTGCCGGGTCTGGTCATCAGCTACGTGATGTTCAGGCTCGATAAATACGAACGCGAACCGTTCGGGGCACTGGTATTTTGCTTCGTGCTGGGCGCGGCCATGACCATGCCGGCCGTCTGGGCGGAGCGCTGGGCATTCCACCGTGAAGGGTTGCAAAGCGACTATTCGATCGGGCAGGTGCTTTGGTTGTCCTTTGGCGCCGTCGCGCTCAATGAAGAAGTTCTCAAATTCGGCGCTATGCGGCTGCTGATCTTTCCGCGGCGTTTTTTCAACGAGCCCATCGACGGCATCGTGTATGCCGTGCTGATCGCCATGGGCTTTGCCACCCTGGAAAATCTGCTTTATGCCGACCGTTTCGGTTTGCCGACGGTGGTGTTGCGCACCTTCACGGCCGTGCCGGCACACCTGGCGTTTGCTATCGTGCAGGGTTATTATTTCGGGCTGGCCCGGTTCAATCCCAAAGGTCGCGCGCGGCTCCTGGCCAAAGGTTTTTTCCTGGCCGTGGCGCTGCATGGCGCCTACGACGTGCTGATTTTGCAACACTGGTTCGACTGGCTGTTCGTACTGGCGACCATTGCCCTTTACCTCGTACTGTACTACGTCAGCCGTATGGTGAAAGAGCACCTTTCCAATTCGCCTTTCAAGTAGATTTTACTTTTACAACGACGGATTTTTCCGCTGAAAAAAACCTGACCACATCCCTTGCTCCACGTCTTTGGCATACGACACCACGGCCCCGGCTCGACCCGCAGCCTGCAAAAAGCCCTGGAAAGGCTGGCGCCCGATCTCGTTCTGGTGGAAGCGCCTGCCGATGCGGAGTCACAGGTGTCGTGGGTCGGTCATGCTGAAATGAGGCCGCCCGTTGCGCTGCTGATTTACAATCCCAAACAATTGTCGCAGGCGGCATTTTATCCGTTTGCCGAATTTTCACCCGAATGGCAGGCCATGCTGTATGCATTGCGGGAAAAAATACCCGTCCGCATGATGGACCTGCCCATGAGTATTCATTTCGCGCTGCCGGACGAGGTAGAAAAAACGCCCGGCGGAAAACGTTACGACCCCTTTACCGAGCTGGCGGGCCTGGCAGGTTTTACCGACCCCGAGCGCTGGTGGGAAGCCGCCGTCGAACGGCAGGCCGTCATCGATCACGATGGCGATGTTTTTGTCGAAATACTCGAGCTGATGCGCGCGCTGCGTGCCGCCAAAAACCAGGCGGAAAGCCCCGAAACCCTGCTGAGGGAGGCACACATGCGTCAAACCATACGGACGGCGCAAAAAGAAGGCTTCGAACGCATTGCCGTCGTCTGTGGCGCCTGGCACGGCCCTGCCCTCGCCGATACGCCGCAAATCAAGGCCGCCAACGACGCCGCATTGCTGAAAGGGCTGAAAAAAGTCAAGACCGAGGCGACCTGGATTCCGTGGTCGTTCGAACGACTGGCGCGCCAGAGCGGGTACGCGGCCGGGGTAGTGGCCCCGTTCTGGTACCGTATTCTTTATCAAAACCAGAAAGCGCCAGCCACCGAATGGCTGTCGCTCGCCGCGCGGCTCCTGCGCGAGCGCGGTCTCGACACCTCGTCTTCCCACGTCATCGAAGCCGTCCGCCTGGCCGAGGGCCTGTCGCACCTGCGGCGCACGGCCCAACCCGGCATCGACGAGTTGCGGGAAGCGGCCGTCACGGTGCTTTGCGAAGGCGCGGAAAAGCAGGTGGATTTGATCGAGCGCGAACTGGTGGTGGGCGACGTGCTGGGTTCGGTGCCCGACCAGGTGCCGGTGCCGCCCTTGAAAGCGGATTTTGAAGCGCAGGCCAAAAGTTGCCGGCTCGAACGCAGCAGTCAGGAAAAAAGCCTGCACCTCGACCTGCGCGAACCCGCGCAATTGCGCAAAAGCCAGTTCCTGCACCGACTTTTGCTGCTCGGCATCCCCTGGGGAAAAACGGAGGAGACCGGCTCGGGCAAACAAGGCAGTTTTCACGAAAACTGGACCCTTTGCTGGCAGCCCGAGTACGAAATCCGGCTCATCGAAGCGGGCGCCTGGGGCAATACGATCGAAGAAGCCGGCAACCAGAAAGCCCGGCGCCAGATCGCCGTTTCCGAACATTTGCCGGCCCTGACGGCCCTGCTGGGTCAGCTGCTAAAAGCCGATTTGAGTCCTCCGATCCCGCTTTTACTGGAAAAACTGCGCGAAATAGCGGCGCTCTCCCGCGACACGCTGGTGCTCGCCGATGCCATTCCGCCGCTGGTGGAAGCCCTGCGCTACGGGCATGCGCGGCAACTCGACCTCGGCGCCGTGGAAATGCTGCTCGACGGCCTGATTCCGCGTTTTTGTCTGCAATTGCCGGGCGCCTGCACGGGCCTGAACCCCGAGGCTGCCGCTGAAATTTTACCCAAAATACTGGCCATCAACCGGGCCGTCGATCTCTTGCAGCACGCGGAACATCGCCAGGCCTGGTACCGCAGTCTTTCCGCCGTGGCCAACAACCCCAAAACCGCGCCGCTGCTTTCCGGATTGAGCCGCCGGCTCTTGTTCGACCAGGGGCTTTCCTCGGCCGAAGAAGCCGCGGCGACGCTGCATTACTGGCTTTCGCCGGCGCAAGCGCCCGGGGAGGCCGTCGGATGGCTGGAAGGTTTTTTGCAGGGCAGCGGACTGTTGCTCATTCACCATGCCGCCTTGCGCGAATTGCTCGACGCCTGGCTGCGAGCGCTGCCCGAAGACCTGTTTCGGGAACAATTGCCCTTGTTGCGCCGCACGTTCAGCCGTTTCACCGGGCCGGAACGCGAAAAATTGCTCGACCTAGCCCGAACGGGGTCCGACGCTTCACCCCTGGCGCAACAACAAACCGGCCGCCCGGCCTGGGATGCCGGACGAGCGGAAGCGGTGATGCCCTTGCTGCGACAAATTTTTCAGGATTAAGAGCATGTTCGGGATTTTCTGCCGGAGGCAAAAACGAGTGCTTTTTTTGTCAGTTTTGGCGTTTTTGAAGGAGCATAGCCGAAGTTCTGCAAAAACGAGTGCTTTTTTTGTCAGTTTTGGCGTTTTTGAAGGAGCATAGCCGAAGTTCTGTGACTGAAAAAAGGTAAAAAATGGCGAAAAAAGAACCGTTTTTGACCCGGTGAGAAAATCCCGAACATGCTCTAAGCGCCCGAGCGCGCCTTTTTTCGGTAACCCAGGGGGGTCTGGCCGGTGGCTTTTTTAAAAAATTTGCCAAAATGAGAGGGGTTGGCAAACTGTAGTTTTTCGCCGATGCGCGCCACGTCTTCATCGGTATTGGCCAGCATTTTTTGGGCTTCTTCCAGCAAACGCGCCGAAATGAAGGCGCTGGCACTCGTGCCCGTACAGTCTTTTACCGAATCGTTGAGGTGCCCGGGCGTGATGTCCATCAGGCGGGCAAAATCGGTCACGGTTCGGTGGGTCAGAAAATGGCGATCGAGCAATTGTCGGAACCTGGCGGTCAGCTGCGCGGCACGCGGCACGCGCCGGATGATGTCGGCCGGTTTGCCGACCGCGATCTGGCATTTGTACAGTAAAATATCGAGCAAACGCTGCAAAACGAAGGTGTTATGATCCGTGTCAGGCTGGTGCAGCTCCTGCCACATCATATCCATCACCCGCCACAAATCGTCAAAAACGGATTTTTCCAATGGAAAAACGGGGTCCGTATCCGTGTTGAACAAAGCCAGCGCAGCCTCGGGCATTTCGCTGTTCGCCGGCAAAAAACGGGGCGTGAAATAAAGGGAAAAGCCCTTGCCCCGCTTGTCGCGGAGCGGTGAAAACACACGGCCGGGCGCGACAAAAACCACGGCGGGGCCGGGCGCCTCCTGCCCCTCGGAAGGGCAGGCGCTCAACAAACTTATCTCGTAAAACTGCTTGCTGAAAGGCCACAAATCCTGCACGGCGCCATAGTTGCTAAACAGGTGGCGGGGCTGTACGTGGCAATCGGGGTGCGCCGCCGAGTCGGCCTGACCGCTTGCTTGCAGCCAGTCGCCGATGTTAGAATAGATACGTGCGGCCGGGGTATAGTTGTTCACGGTAAAAAAATCCGGCTGGAAGCCGGGCCTTGCAAAGGTCAGGCTCTTTTGGACAAAAATCAGCCCAAATTGCGTTGTTGTGTGCCGGCATGCTATTTTCATGCACAAAATCATCGCATACACTATGAAAACTGCTTTTGCGGGGCTTTTCTGGCTCCTTTCCTTTTCGCTGACGGCCCAGGCCTTGCCTCGTGTCAACCTCCTTTATTTCACCCTCGTCAGACAAACCGATGGCAGCTGGCAGCCGGCCGGAGCGCGTTTTTTGAATGCTTTTAACCCGAATGGTTACAACAACCAGCCCTGCTTTTTCCCTTCGGGCGAGCTTTACCTGACGGTACAGGAAGCCCGCGACACTACACAGACCGACATTTTTGCCCTTGATCTGAACCTGAGCACCCGCACCCGGGTAACAGCCACCCGGGAATCCGAATTTTCGCCCACGCCCATGCCCGGCGGAAAACAATTTTCGGTCGTCAGGGTAGAGGCCGACAACCGGCAGCGGCTTTGGGCGCTGCCCATCGACCGCTCGAACGGCGGCTACCCGATATTTCCCGAACTCGGCAACGTGGGCTACCATTGCTGGCTGCGCGACACCCTCTGTGCGCTCTACCTCGTGGGCGAAGACGAAGAACACCCCGACCGCCTCGTGCTGGCGGGCACCAAAAGCCAAAAACCGCTTTGGATCGCGTCGAAAATCGGTCGTTGCCTGCTCAAAACACCCGACGACAAACTTGCCTACGTGCAAAAAGCCACCGACCAGACCTGGTTTTTAAAAACCTACGACCTGCGCACCCAGAAATCGGACATTCTGGTAAAAACCCTGCCGGGCAGCGAAGACTTTGTGCTGCTCCCCGACGGCACTTTTCTGGCCGGCAGCGGTTCGAAATTGTACCAGTACAGGCCGGGCGTACAGACCGATTGGAAGGAAATTGCCAACCTGGGGCGTTACGGCGTGAAAAAAATCACCCGGCTGGCCTACGGCAAGGACAACCGGCTGGCAGTGGTGGTGGAGTGATTCAGGCGATCTGTTCGCTGATCATGCCAAAACGCCGCTCGCGTCTTTGGTAGTTGAGAATGGCTTCGAACAGCTCTTTTCTGCCGAAATCAGGCCAGAATACAGGCGTGAAATACAGCTCGGCGTAGGCGATCTGCCACAGGAGGAAATTGGAGATGCGGGTTTCGCCGCTGGTACGGATCAGCAGTTCGGGATCGGGGATGCCGCGAGTGTTGAGCGCGCTTTCGAAGACCGACTCGTCGATGTCCTGCGGGCGAAGGGCGCCGGTGGCGGCCTGTTCGGCGAGCAGGCGTGTGGCGCGGAGAATCTCCCATTTGGCCGAATAGTTGAGTGCCAGCACGAGGGTCAGGCGGGTATTGTTTTTGGTTTGCTCCATGCCTTCCAGCAAGGTGCGGTAGCTCTCGCCGGGCAAGGCTTCCAGATCGCCGATGGCCATGAGGCGCACGCCGTTTTTGTTGAGCGACCGGATTTCGCCTTTGATGGTTTCCACCAGCAGGCCCATGAGCGCGGTGACTTCGGCCGGCGGGCGGCTCCAGTTTTCCGTGCTGAACGCATAGAGTGTCAGGTACTTAACCCCGATTTCGGCCGCCGCCTCGGTCACTTCCCGAACACTTTTGACGCCGCTGCGGTGCCCCAACACGCGAGGCATGCCTTTTTGTTTGGCCCAGCGGCCGTTGCCGTCCATGATGATGGCGATATGTTGCGGAACTTTGTCGGGAATAATCTGTGATTTTAGCTCGGTCATGTCAACGGTATTTGCGCCTGCCAGCCTTTCTACAAGGCTTTTTATCAAGCTGACAAAAGTACGGGATTACGGTCTTGCATTTTTTTCCAATTTGCAGGCTGAATTTTTTAAAAAATAACCCACTTTCGCCGGAAACATCCGCTTAATTCATTCTTCCATGCACAAAGACGTCCGACGCCGCTACAATGCCGCTTTCACGCCTGAAAAATACGAGGCCTTTTTAAACACCGTCAATACCGCCTACGGCGAGCCGGTCACTTTCCGGGTGTCGGAGACGCCCGTTTTTGTACCCCGCGAGCTGAAAGCGCGGATGTTGAAAGGGGTGGAAGACATCTGTGAGGTCATCACCCGGCCGGATTTCCGCGACAAAAGTGCGGCCGCCATCCCGGCGCATCTCAATGTGCCAAACGAGGCCAGCCACACCGTCTTTTTGCAGCTCGATTTCGGCATTTGCCGCGATGCAGACGGCAACCTGACTCCGCAGCTGATCGAAATGCAGGGTTTCCCTTCGCTGTACATGTTTCAGCACCTGCTCGCCGAGAGTTACCGGCAACATTTCGATATTCCAGCCGATTTTAACCACCTTTTCGGCGGTATCGATGAAGATGGATACCTCGATCTGCTGCGTCAGGTCATCGTGGGCGGCAGCCGGCCGGAAAACGTCATCCTGCTCGAAATCGAGCCGGAAAAACAAAATACCCGCATCGATTTCTGGGGTTGTGAAAAACACCTGGGTATCAAAACCCTTTGCCTGAGCAAACTGCGCCGCGAAGGCCGCGACCTTTATTACCTCGACGAAAACGGCCGCCGCGTCGGGGTGGAGCGCATCTACAACCGCATCATCTTCGACGAACTGGAAAAACGCGCCGACCTGCCCCGCGAGTGGGATATGTTCAGCGAGGTAAACGCCGAATGGGTGGGCCACCCCAACTGGTTTTTCCGTATTTCCAAACACACTTTGCCCTTCCTGAAATCCGATTTCGTCCCGCAAACCCTTTTCGTCAACGAACTCAAAAGCATCCCCGACGACCTCGAAAACTGGGTGCTCAAACCCCTGTTTTCCTTCTCGGGCCAGGGCGTCATGGTCAATATCACTCGCGAAGACGTGGAAAAAGTGGACGACCCGTTTAATTACATCCTGCAGCGCAAGGTGGAGTACATCGCCGGCATCGAAACGCCCAACCCCGCCGAGCCGAGCAAATGCGAGATCCGCATGATGTTGCTCTGGGACAAGGACTGGCCCGCGCCGCGACTGGTCAATAACCTGGTCAGGATGAGCAAAGGCGAAATGGTGGGCGTCCGTTACAACAAAGGGAAAGACTGGGTGGGCGCGAGTTTGGGATTTTTCGAGCCGTAAGTCATGTTGTTTTACTCTACCCGTATCGAAAATAGCCTGGCTTTCCTCGACGAAGAAGAAAGCCGCCATTTGCTCACCGTGCTCCGCCGTCAGCCGGGCGACCGCCTGGAACTGACCGACGGAAAAGGCTTTTTTTACACCGCCGAACTGGTCGAAACCGGGAAAAAAGGCGCCGTAGCCCGTATTCTTGACACCCGGCCAACGGAGCCCGAACGAGCCGGCCGGCTGCATATCGGCATTGCCCCGACCAAACAAATGGAGCGCCTCGAATGGTTTCTGGAAAAAGCCACGGAACTGGGTATCGACGAGGTCACGCCCTTGCTTTGCAAACGTTCGGAACGCGACACGGTCCGGCTCGACCGACTGGAAAAAATCCTGGTTTCGGCCATGAAACAATCGCTGCGCGCCCGATTGCCCCGCCTGAATCCGCTGACGCCGCTCAAAAAAGTGCTGGAAAATGCGGCCGAGGCGCAAAAACGCATCGCCTGGTGCGCGACAGAACCTTTGCCGCACCTCAAAAACACCCTGACGCCCGATCAGGACGCCCTCATTCTTATTGGTCCGGAAGGCGATTTTACGCCCGAAGAAGTAGCCCTGGCCCTGGAAAAAGGGTTCAGCGGCGTCAGCCTGGGCAGTGCCCGCCTGCGCACCGAAACCGCCGGACTACTCGCCGTCGCAAGCGCTATTTTGAAGTGATGAGTGATGAGTGATGAGTGATGAGTTTGTTCCAATCGTAAAATACTCATCACTCATCACTTCAAATAGTTTTCCTGGAAGAATTCGCGGTAGCCGTCGAGGGTTTTGTTTTTGAGGACGCGACGGTAGTTTTCCTGTGTAATGACGAAAAATTCCTTGTTGTACGTCTTTTTGGCTTCGCCCAGGAAGTCTTTTTTGTCCTTGACCTCGTTGAGGTAGCGCATGGCCTGTTCCTTGTTGTCGAATTTGCGGATAACGACGATAGGCGTGTTGGTGTCGGTGCCCAGGAAGATGTTGGAAATGCGCAATTGTTCGGTCTTGTGGTACTCGCGGTTGTAGTCGGCAATGGACGCTTTGACGTCGTCGAGTTTGACGTCGGAGCCGCTGAGCGCCACGATGAAGTAGTGGAGCTTATCGTCTTCGAGCGTGAACGCATCGTCCATCGGACTTTTTTGATCGTTCTTTTTCTTGTCGTCCACCTCGAAGCCCTTGCAGGAGAGCAGGCGGGCGATTTCCTTGGCCCGCGTGGCTTCGGCGCTTTCCGGGTACCTGCCGATCACTTCGCCGAGGGCTTTGCAATAGGCCTCGTTGCCCTGCAAATTGCCCACGCATAGCGCGCTGAGCAGGGCGAACTTGGGCATGAGCGGGTTGGTGGAGCCGTATTTTTTGGGCGCTTCAAGACATCGCTCGTAAGCAGTCTGGTACTGTCCGCCCTGAAACTGCGAATAGGTCTGCTCGTAGTATTCCGTCATTTCGCGTTCGCGGGCACGAGAGGCGTTCAGGAAGTTCGGGTCGGTCAAAGCGCGTGTGTACGGGCTGTTGGGGTACTTGCCGACCAGTTTGTCGAGGTAGTACTGGGCCCGGGTGGGATTGTTGAGGTCGGAAAAGTCGAGGTAGCAGTAGTACCACACCTCCGTTTCGTGTTTGGCGGTGTCGGGGTAGCGCGTCTGGAGATCTTCGAGGGTGAGGGCGCTTCGGCGGTAATTTTCGAGCCGGTCGCGGAAAAGAGTACCGAGTTTGAACATCGCCTCGTAGGTCGCCAGGTGGATGACGGCCAGTTCGGCTTCGTTTTTCGGGATGCCCTGAAAAATATTGTTCAATTCGGCGTCGGAGACCGCATTTGCCTGGGTACTGTCTTTGGCCGCCGCTTCGTCGCCGTCGCTGGTCACGGCCCGGTTGGAGCGCCGCCAGTTGTCTTCCAGTTTGCGGGTACCCCACGTTTTGTTGAAGTCTTTTTTCCCTTTTTTAAGGAAAGCTTCGTTGTAAAAATAGAAGTTGGAGGGTTTGGCGCCGGCCTGGGGAGTGGGCGCTTTGGTCGAGTTCTGGGCTTTGGCCGCCTGTGCGGCTGCCTGGGCCTGGGCTTCGGCCTCGCGTTGTTTTTTAATGGTTTTGGCCAGTTCCTTGCGCCCGGCTTCATCCATATTGTAAATACGGACAATGCTGTCGTTTTCGGCGATCGTCGTGATCAGACGGGCAATTTCCGTAAGGTTTTTGGAATAGGTGGTGACGCGGCCGTAGCGCTCGTCGGTGGTTTGCAGCACGGTGAGCGTGCTGTCGTAGTAATTTTTTGCCTGTACGAATTCTTCGGCCTCAAAGTAGAGGTCGGCGAGCAACAGATAGGACTCGCCGCGCTGGGGCGTGTTGCTCACATTGGCGTTGAGCGACTGGCGCAGGTAGGCGATAGCGTCTTTTTTACGTTCTTCTTTCAGCGCGATCTCGGCCATGACGAAATAGATCTGATCGCGGTATTCCTTGTTTTTCTCCTCCTTGGCCAGGCGTTCGAGCGATTTGGTTGCTTCGGCGCCGCTGGATTTGCCGTTTTCCCAGCCTACTTCGATCTGATGCAGGTGAGCGTTGAACTCCATGTCGTAGGCCGGACGGCTGCGCAGAACGGTTTCATACGCGGCGTAGGCATCGTCGTAACGGCCGGAGCGGTCGTACAACTGGGCAAGAATATAGGCCAGGCGGGCGCGATCCTTCCGTTTGGAAGTCAGCTGGATGGCACGGGAGAGCGGCTCGATGGCGCGGTCGTATTTTTTCTGTTTGATCCAGAGGTAGGCTTCGGCAGTGGCCAGATCGTCCTTGAGGTTCTGCGGGAACCAGGCATCTTCATAGAGGTCGCGGTACAAAAATTCCGCCTCGTCGTATTTCTCCCGGGCCGTCAGGGTGCGGCCGTACCAGATCATGGCATTGGGGTAGGCAGCCGTTCGTTTCCAGCCTTTTTTGTAGGGGTTCACACCCGTGACCGGCGGAGCAGGCGTCTCTTTTTTCTTCGCGTCGGCGGCAGGTTTGGCGTCCGTTTTTTTATCGGGCGTAGTCGTTTTGTCTGCGGGCTTCTTTTTGGCGGAAGATTTCTTTTTCGACGACTTTTTCTTTTTGGAGCTCTTCTTCTTTTTGGACGATTTTTTCTTCTTTTTCTTCTTGTCGACCGACTCTTTTTTCTTTTTACTGCCTTTTTTCAGCTTGGGTTTGACCTTGTGCGGGTCGTGTTCTTCCCTGATGTATTTGAAGGTAGCTTCGGCGGTTTCGTAGTCGCGTTTGAGGAATTGTGCCTGTCCGATCATCGTATAGCAATCGTCGGTCCAGTCGGCCGGACGGTGCAGGGCGATGGCTTTGGACGATTTGAGGATGACGTTGTCGAGGTCGCCTTTTACCGGTTGCGGTTCGGCGGCGGCATAAGGATAGACTTCGAGGAGTTGGTTGTAATTGTCCTTGTACTCCATCGACTGCTTGTCCATGGTCAGCTGGAGCAGCTCGTCGGCATTGAACCAGTAATTGTACTTGGACGTAAGGTTGTGATAGCCTTTTTTGAACCAGCCGATCTCCTGCTGGCCTTTTTTCTTGTGGGTAACGCAACCGGCAGCCAGCATCAGGACTGCCAATACGAGGGTTATCAGACTAAACTTTTTCATGCGAAAGCGCGGTGCAAGTTGGTATGGGTCAGCCGGACATACTGGACCTCAGCTGAGTGGTAATGGCGCACGGAATGGCCAAAAGGTTGTTTCCCTTCCTTGTTTTTAACAAAAAACCTGTGGTGGTTTTCCGGATTATTTCGAGGGCGAATACTTTTTTAAGCGAACTTTGCGGAACCTGAAAACCACCCCTGGTCCGGGGTTTTATGCCCAAAAAGCGCCGCTATCAACTTAAAGGGATGCAAAAATATTTCGCTTTTATTAAAAAGTTCTTCGACTTTTTCCGGCGACACGGCGATGACGATCGCAGTCTGATGGAAAAGTTGCGGGATAAATACCGGCTGGTTGTCATGAACGACGAAACCTTCGAAGAGGTCACGTCACTCAAACTTTCGCCCCTCACCGTTTACGTGTTTTTCAGCTCGCTGGTGGTTGGCACGGCCATTTTTGTGACCCTGCTCATCGTGTACACCCCGCTCAAACGCTATATCCCGGGCTATGGCGATTACAACCGCGACCAGGAAATCGCCGAACTGAGCACCAAGGTGTCCAACCTGGAATCTGAAATCGAAGCCCATCGGCGCTACAACGAGAATTTCCGCAAAATCCTCGTCGGCGACCTCGCCGACATGAGCAAGGAAACCGCCGAACAACAGGTCATTCCGAGCAATCCGAACGACTCCCTGCCCGACGACGTGGACCGCATCCCCGAAGACGATCAGCTGCGGGCGGCCGTGGCCAAAGGCACTTTTTCGTCCGACCCGGCCGTAAACGGCGCCAACGCTCCCGCACAAACCCTGCCCGGCTCGCGCGATCTGCCGCTGGAACAAATGTCGTTTATGCCGCCTGTCGCAGGCGAAACGACGTCGCCTTTCGATCTTTCCAAAAAACACTTCGGAATCGACATTGCCGCACCGAAAAATACCGCCATCAAGGCCGCGGCCGATGGCGTGGTCATTTCCAGCGGCTACACCGTGGAAACCGGTTACAGCATCGCCATCCAGCACCCCAACAACGTGGTGACCATGTACAAACACAATTCCGTGCTGCTCAAACCGGCCGGCGAAGCGGTTAAAGCCGGCGAAGCCATCGCCATTATCGGCAATACGGGCGTGGAATCGTCGGGACCGCACCTGCATTTCGAGCTATGGTACCGCGGCCGCGCCGTGGACCCGAGCGATTACATCAATTTTTGATCGCGCCAGGCCTCACTTCTGACCGAGCCAGTCGAACTCGTATTCCGCGCCTTTGTCGTCGAGCACGAAGGGCGTCAGCTTCCCGTTGATCTCCCGGAAAGTACCGGCCACGGGTTTTCTGCCGGCAGGCATTTTTTCCATTAAAGCCGGGCTGGCTGCGCAGGGTCTGATACCCATTTGATATTGATGCGGGGTCAGCCGACGGCCATCAGGCCCGTGCAGGGCAAGGAAATTGCCTTTTTTAGTATAAAAATAGCCCTGCATCTCGTCCAGATAATTGAAAAACCAGTCGTCGTAAAACTCGGGCTGAACCTGTTTGCCGCTGCGTGCGCTGATCAGGGTCCGGTTTCCGCTCTGGTAGGCGATGAGGTATTCCCCTCCCGGCCGCATCGTGCTCAGGGCATCGTATTCAAATCCGGTAATCTGCCTGCCATCGAAGCCGTAAAGTGCGCGTTTTTCGCCTTTGGTAACGACAATTAAATTCCCCGGCTGTGTGATTTCGAAATAGTCGAATTCGGGCGGGAGGATTTTCCCTTTTTCAAGGTGAAACAAGCCGACCGTGGGCCCGTTGGCGATGTCTTTGTACACAAAAAACTGCCCGTAGGCCTCCCGGGTACTCCACTCGCCGGGCTTCTTTTCCACCCATTCGGAGTGTTTCCATCCGCTGATATCGGCAAATTGAGGACTGACGAGCATTTTTCCATTGACATCCACGATGCCCCATTTGCCGCCTTTGCTCACTTTCATCAAATCGAAACTGTAGAATTGGTCGATGTACCCGTATTCGAGCGGCAGGATTTGCCGGCCGGTGGAATCCAGCAAACCCATGAGGGTCGTACCGGCCGGTTTGTTGGCCACCCGAATCAGGCCGTTTTTCAATCTTGGATATATTTCGTCGTAGGCGCAAGGCACCAACTCGCGACCCTCCATGTCTACAATACCCTTTTTGCCCTCTTTCCCGACCGTCACCATGCCGTTTTCGATCTTGAAAACCTTGTCGTACACGCAGGGCACGAGCAGTTTTTTGTTGTAGTCCATCAAACCCCAAAATCCTTGCTGCTTGACGGCGAACAGGGGTTGATCGTAACTAATCTTTGGATCGATTTCATCGAAACTGCCTTCCATAATCGGGGTTAGATTCCCGCCGCCCAGGTGTTTGACGATGCGCTGTTTGCCGGTCGAATAGAAGATGTAGACCGAGTCTTTCCGCATGGCTTTGTTGTACTCGAAAGGCACCAGCAGGGTGCTGCCGTCGGGTTTCAACAAGCCATACCCCATGTCTTTTTTAGCGGCCAGCAGCAGGCCGTCGGGCTCCCTGTTGAGGACGAAAAATTCAAAAGGGATCAGGGTCTCTCCTTTTTTGTTGATCGCGCCGTACAGTTTTTTCGGCTCCCGGCAGATCATCAGATCGGAATAGTAACTGTCCAGATCCTCATATTTACATGGGATAAGTACGCTGTCGTTGAGGATATAGCCCCAAAGTTTGTTGTACTGATAAATCTGCGGTTTGCCTGTTTTGAAGCGTTTGGGGATGTTTTCCCTGAACCGAACGGCTTCCGGCCGGGTATCTTCGTCTACTAGTTCGGGTTGGTCCGGAATCTGAGCAGACAAGGCAAAGGGGAGAAAAAACAGAAAAAAAAGCAATTTTTTCATGGCTAAGAGCGGTATCAGGGTATCAGAATTTCTTTGCCCGCGAGGGTGATGGCGTATTTTTTTCCATTGCGGGTCGCCACACCGACCACCAAATCGGGCGCTGCAACGCCCAGGTCTTTTTCCAGTTTCCGGGCTTTAAAGTCGGAAAAAACCCGTTCGACCGATTCGTAATGAAACTCCGTCAACGGCCGTCCGTCGGGCAGCAGGTACGCCCAGGTATGGTTGCGCCCCACGGCGACGACTTTGTTGAAAAAAATAAAATCCTCCACGGGTAAAATGGGCAAAACCGCCCCGTTTTTGTCCAGCACATCGTATACCCGGCCTGTTTTTTGGGCAAAAAGCATGTCGTTCGAGTACGGATTGCAATGAAAATTGAGGTAGCGGAATTCCGATAGTTGTTTGCCCGACTGATCGAAAAGCGCGTACAACATGTTTTTTGAGGCCATGTACCAGATGCCCGGCGACAGCGCCACGTCGCAACCGTCGTATTCGAGCGGCATGCGGATTTGGCCGAGCGAATCGACCAGCCCGTATTTTTTGGTTTTAAAATCCTGTACTTTGAAATAGCCGCGCTCTTTTTTGGCAATGGAAAAATAAGCGGGCGGCAGCACCTCGCGCCCCTGAAGATTCCAGATGCCGCATCGGCCATCGGGCAGCCACACTTGTACAAAATTGTCGTAGCCGCCCGTGTATTCCACCTTGTCGAACTCAAACGGCACGATCACGTTCTTTTGCAGGTCGATCAGGCCGGCTTTTCCGTCTTTTTTCACGCCCAGGTAGCAGCGATTGTTCAGGTAACAAAACTGCGGCAAACAGCGGTCGTAATTGCCCTGAAAAACGGTGTCGCCCGATTTCGAAATCGCCCATTGCCGGCCGTCTGTTTGATAAAACCGGATGTCGTCGCCCAGCTTTTGTACCCGGGCGACTCCCGGTGTTTGGGCATACAGGCAATGAACCAGCAACAGGCAGCAACCCAGAAAACATGTGTTTTTGAAGTTTCTCATCGCGTACAAGTTTTAAAACCAGTGTTTTATAAAAAATATGGCTGAAAGCCATTCCAACCGGCGCCGGTCCAGTCCCGGCGCGATCAAAAACGACTTTCAGCCTTGTTATTTATTCGGTCAAAAAAAATCCCGTTTACACGCCCGGGTCCACGAAAGGCAATTTGACCACCGTGGCTTCGAGTTTTTTGCCACCGGCGACAACCTGAATTTTCATGCCGGGTTCAGCGTGTTTGATTTTCACATAGCCCATCCCGATGGGTTTGTCGAGCGTGGGGGAGTGGGTGCCCGACGTTACCACGCCGATAGCGGCGCCGCGTTTGCTTTCGAGCGCGTAGCCGTGGCGCGGCACGCGGCGGTCGTCGACCACGAAGCCGACCAGGCGGCGTTTGATACCTTCGTTTTTCTGTTTGAGGAAACGCTCCTTGGACGGGAAATCGGCTTTTTTGCCCAGTTTGGTGATCCAGCCCAGGCCGGCTTCGATCGGACTGGTTTTGTCGTCGATGTCGTTGCCGTAGAGACAGTAGCCCATTTCGAGGCGCAGGGTATCGCGGGCGCCCAGGCCGCAGGGTTTGATGCCGAATTTCTCGCCGTTTTTGAACACTTTATCCCAGATCTTGACCAGGTCGCGGTTGCGGGCGTAGATCTCGAAGCCGCCGGAGCCGGTGTAGCCCGTGGCCGAAATGATCACGTTGTTGCAACCGGCAAAGCGGCCGCGGCGGAAGTTGTAGTATTTTATGCTGCCGAGGTCGACGGTCGTCAGTTTTTGCAGCGCCTGCACGGCTTTTGGGCCTTGCACGGCGATCAGGCCGGTGCGGGCGGAGATGTTGGTCATTTTGACGTCGAAACCTTTCGAAAGGCGTTTGAGCCAGCGCCAGTCTTTTTTCTCGTTGGAGGCGTTGACGACGAGCATGTACGATTCTTCGCCGGCGACGGTCATTTCGGGCGCATCGTCGAGGCGGTACACGAGCAAGTCGTCCACGATGCCGCCTTTTTTATTGGGCATGCAGGAATACTGCACTTCGCCGGGCGAGAGTTTGGACACGTCGTTGGAGGTGGCGCTTTGCAAAAAAGCGGTGGCGTCTTTGCCACGAACGATGAATTCGCCCATGTGGCTGACGTCGAACACGCCCACGCCGGTGCGTACGGCATGGTGCTCGTCGGTTATGGAAGAATAGGAAATCGGCATGTTGTAGCCCGCGAATTCGGCCATTTTGGCGCCGAGGGCAATGTGCTTGTCCGTAAGAGGAGTGGGTTTCATGCAAGAAAGTTATACAGATGAAGGGTGTGGTGGCGGAATGTTTATTCGTCCTTGCTGCCTTTTTTGGGGGCGGGCGTAGCGGAAGTCGGGGTGCGGCCGGCGCCGGCGCGTACACGACCGCCGGCAGGTTGGGCCTCGGCCGGGTCGACGCCTTTTTTGGGCGGAATAGCGCCCGGGCCCATTTGTTTTTCAATTTTCACCTCGCCGGGTTCGAGCCCGAGGCGTTTGCGCACGTCGGGCGGCAGGGCGTTTTTATTGACGGTGAAGGAAAGGGTATTGAGCCGCATGTAGTCTTCCGAAACGTACACGTAACCTTTCAGGTCGCTGATTTCGCCCCAGGAGTTTTTCACCGAGTAAAAAATACCGCTGTGGCCCTCGTCGAGGATGCCGACCACGTGCATCAGGTGATCGTCCTGCGTGATCTGGCGGTCGAACAGCTGCTGGCGGTATTCCTGGTTGATGTCTTTTTCAGGCTCCCAGAATTTAAAAGTGCCGTTCTGTTCGGCGGTCGATTTGGCCGCCCAGTCTTTTTCCGGCACGATGGCCAGGCCGTTTTGCGCCGAAAAACCGTCGTTGCTCACGTCGGCATCCCAGGTGACCGTATAGCCCTGCTGGATGGAGAAGTTGAGGCAACGCATCATCTCGTTGAGCGGCAGGTTGTAGTACGTGCCGTAGGCAAAATTGTCGGGGATTTCGAGCACGAAGGGTGCGTAAAACGGGTGGTGCGTAAACGAGGTGATCGTCACGTAATCTTCGGGATGCAAGCCCAGGAACTCGAGGTACGACAGGGGCGTAAATTGCGTGCCCCCCACTGTAAACTGCGTCGGCAGCGGCCCGAATTCGGCGTCGAGCGCCTTGTCGATATCGGTCATCCAGTCGGCTTTCAGGTTGCCGGCCTTGCCATCTTCGATAAACTTGTCGCACAGGCCTTTGAGGTTTTTTTCAAGGGCGCCGTGGTTGAGCGGTTTGGAGGGATCTTTGCGGCCGGGGTACACGTCTTCGGGCACCACGCCGTAATCGCGCACCGCATTGAGGAGGTCGTGGGCAAGGCCGCCTTCGCCAAAACGGGCATCGCCCTGGCGGCGAACGTAGTTTTCGCATTTCTCGCGGTACACATGGCGCACCACAAACATTTCGGAGAGGTTGACCTGCCCTTTTCCCAGGCGCATCAGCTCGCTTTCGAGAAAAGACGAAGAACTGAACGCCCAGCAGGTTCCGGTTTGTTGCTGGTTTTTGACCGGGGTGGCCGTCAGCACCTTGAAGGGTTTGAAAGAATAAGGCTCGGGAGCCTTCTGGGCGGCAAGGCTGAGGGTCAGCAAGCCTGCAAGGAGGGAAAAAATGAGTTTTTTCATATTTTGTGTAAAATTTGATAGGGCTGCCGGGGTTTGTTCAGGCACGCAGAAAGGGCGAAATTTACGCGCTTTTTGCCAAACAGATTTTTTCAACATGACTCCACATTTGCTTCGAAGCGGTCTGGGGCTGGTTTTGTCGGCGCTTTTGCTGGCAGCCTGCACCTCGGCCGGAAAACCCCGGGCCACCCTGGTACTGGTCAACGGCAACATTTTCACCGTCGATTCACTCAATCCGCACGCCAGCGCGGTGGCCATACAAGGCGACCGCATCCTGTATGTCGGCGACGACGCAGCGGCCACAGCCCTGGCCGACAAAGATACCCGCATCATCGACCTGAAAGGCGCGTTTGCCATGCCGGGGTTTATCGAAGGGCACGGCCACTTCTCGAGCCTGGGCCGAAGCATGCAAAATCTGAACCTGGGCAACGCCAAAAACTGGGATGACATTGTAGCGCAAGTGGCCGAAAAAGCCCGCCAAACCCCTGCGGGCGACTGGATCGAAGGTCGCGGATGGCACCAGGAAAAATGGTCGACCCGGCCCGTGCCTTCCTTCAACGGCTATCCCTACCACGACGCGCTCAGCGCCGTGTCGGCTCAGCATCCGGTTGTGCTCGTACATGCCAGCGGTCACAGCCTGTTTGCCAACGCGAAAGCCATGGAACTGGCGGGCGTAGGCCGCGAAACCCCCGACCCTGCCGGTGGCCGCATTGTGCGCGACGCTTCGGGCCGGCTCACCGGCGTGTTTGAAGAAAATGCCATGGACTTGATCACCGCGCCTTACAACACCTGGAAAAACCGCCGTTCGGAAGATCAAAAACGCGCGAATTTTGAAAAATCCGTCGAACTGGCCGGCCAGGAATGCCTGGGCAAAGGCATCACCTCCTTTACCGATGCCGGCAGCGATTTTTGGGAAATAGAGCAATACAGCATTTTGAAAAATCCGTCGAACTGGCCGGCCAGGAATGCCTGGGCAAAGGCATCACCTCCTTTACCGATGCCGGCAGCGATTTTTGGGAAATAGAGCAATACAGCCGCCTTGCCGAATCGAGCCGGCTGCCGCTGCGCCTGTGGGTCATGATCTCCCAGCCGACCGCCGCCGAGTACGACCGGCTGTCCGATTACCCCCAGATTGGTCTCGGCAATAACTTCCTCACCGTCCGCGCGATAAAAGTGTATCTCGACGGCGCGCTGGGCTCTTACGGCGCCTGGCTGCTCGAACCCTACGCCGACAAGCCGGGCTTCTACGGTCAAAATACCACTTCGATCGACACCCTGCGCACCATCGCCCGGCTCTGCCGCCAACACAAGCTGCAATGTTGCGTACACGCCATCGGCGACCGTGGCAACCGCGAGGTGCTGAATGTTTTTGAAGAAAACCTCAAAGGTGATCCCGGCGATTGGCGCTGGCGGATCGAGCACGCACAACATGTTGATCCACAGGACATTTCGCGTTTTCACCAATTGGGCGTGATCGCTTCCATGCAGGCCATTCACTGCACCAGCGACGCCCCGTTTGTGGTCAAACGACTGGGCGAAAACCGCGCCCGAACCGGCGCCTATGCCTGGCGCAGCCTGCTCGACGCCGGCGCCTGGCTGGCCAACGGCACCGACGTACCCGTGGAAGATTGCGACCCGCTGGCCTGCCTTTACGCCAGCGTGACCCGCCGGCGGGTCGACAGCGGACTTGAGTTTTTTCCCGAACAAAAAATGACCCGCGAGGAAGCCCTTTATTCCTACACCCTCTGGAATGCCCGCGCCGCTTTCGAGGAAAAAGAAAAAGGGTCGCTAGAACCCGGCAAGCTGGCCGATATCGTGGTGGTATCCAAAGACCTTTTGAGGTGCCCCGAAGAGGAAATTTTGCAGGCGCGGGTGTTACAAACAATTGTCGGCGGTCAGATCAAATTTAGCCGATAATATCCTGCCGGGTAATATTCTGGAGAAATATTGATGGAGTATCATCGGAAAATCTACCTTTGCTCACAACTTTTGTAAAAAAAATCATTTTTCACCAAACGTTTTACAAGTGGAATACGGGTATTTCAAGCGGAGAGATCGGGGAGATTATCGCGACCGCAATGACAACCGGGATCGCAACGACAATCGCGATCGCAACGACAACCGGGATCGCAATGACAATCGCGATCGCAATGACAACCGGGATCGCAACGACAATCGTGACCGGGGCGGCTACCGCGAACGCAGCGACTATGGCAACCGGGATCGTGGCGGATTTGACCGCGACAGAGGCTATGACCGGGATCGGGATCGCGGAGGATTTGATCGGGACAGAGGCCATGATCGCGATCGCGGAGGATTTCGTGGCGGATTTGATCGCAACCGCGGCGGCGGAGGCGGCAATTTTGACCGCGATAACGAAGAAAGCGTATTTTCAAAACGCGTACGAGCCGGCAAACGCCGCACCTATTTCTTCGATGTGCGCAAAACCCGCGGAGAAGACTACTTTATCACCATCACCGAAAGCACGCGCCGCGAAGACGGTTACGGATATAAACGGCACAAAATTTTCCTCTACAAAGAAGATTTCAACCGTTTTGTCGCTTCGCTCAATGAAGTGGTCAATCACGTCAAAACCGACCTGATGCCCAACTTCGACTACGAAGAATTCGATCGCCGCCAGGCCGAATGGGAAGCGCAAAACCGCGACTTTGAAGACGACGACCGCGGCAACACCCGCGACGAGTGGTCCAGCCGCGAAGAAGACGACGATTTCGGCCGTGACGAAGCGCAGGACGACGCACAGGACGTCGAAATTCGCGACGAGCGCACTGACGCTACCGAAGAAGAACCTTCTGAAAAAGGCACGAAAAAACGCCGCACGAAAAAAGACGACGAAGAAGACGTCAACTGGTAATCGCTTTTACCGTTCGACAACTCATATCAGGCAGCCATTTCGCCACCGCGCGAAATGGCTGCTTTTTTATTGCCTTAAAAACTATCGTTTTTTTACGATTAATTTATCTCAAAACCCTGCCTGTCAAAAAATCCATCGTACTTTTGCGATGAAATTTAATGATCAGGTTTATGTCCTATTTTTACAAAAAAGCCTTTGAAACAGCCCATTCCGTTCGAAAATGGGTAGTAAAGGCTTGGATAATGCTCGCCCTGGCTTTGGCGGGTCGCGGGCAATTGACCGCGCAGGATTTGTACGGACAGGTGACCGATCACCGAGACGTCGCATTGCCCGGCGCCATCGTGGCGTGGGTGGGCACGTCCATCGGTGCGCGCACCGACGACAAAGGGGAATTTGCCCTTCCTTTTCCTCCCGATACCACACAAAAAACTTACCGCCTGGCCGGCATTTTCGGCGGCATTCGCGACACCTTCGTGATCGACGATCTGCACAGTTTCTGGACGCTGAGCATGTCGGCAGAAGTGACGCTCCGGGAAGTAACCATTCGCGACGAAGCAAGCGGCGCGTACGTTTCCGTGCTGCAACCCGTGAAAGTGGAGGTCATCAATCGCGCCGAACTGCGCAAAGCCGCCTGCTGTGATCTGGCCGGTTGTTTTGAAACCCAGAGCACCGTTCAGCCCACCACGACCAATATTATCACCAATGCCAAGGAACTCAGGATACTCGGCCTGAGCGGCGTGTACAACCAGGTGTTGCTCGACGGCCTGCCCACCATTCAGGGCCTGAGCTACACCTATGGCCTGGGCACCATTCCGGGCAGTATGCTGGAAAATATCTGGGTGGTAAAAGGCGCGAACAGCGTGTTGCAGGGGTACGAAGGCATGGTCGGCCAAATCACCGTTTTTCCACGCGAAGGAGGAATCGCCGAGCCCTTTACTGCCGATGTTTTGGTCAACAGTTTTGGCGAAAAACACCTCAACGCGGCCATAGCCAGCAAGCGGAAACGCTGGACCAACTACCTCGCCCTGCACACTTCGCAGCCCGGCGGCAAATGGGACCGCGATCAGGACGGCTTTTTGGACCTCCCGCGGCTGACCCGCTACTCGGTGTACGACAAATGGCGTTTTCGAAAGGAAAACGAGAACGGTTGGTCGGCCTTCATCGCGGCGCGTTACGTGGACGAACAGCGCATCGGCGGCCAGACCCGCTTCGACCCGCGAGCGGACAAAGGCGGGACGGATGCCTACGGCCAGACCGTGCAATTCCGACAACCCGAGCTCTTGACCAAAACCGGCTACCGATTCGACGCCAACCGCAAGGTTTCCCTGCTGGCCTCGTTCGTCGCCCAGGAACAGCACTCCTGGTTTGGCCTGACCCAATACGATGCGCAGCAGCGCCACGCCTACGCCAACCTTCAATACGAATGGTTTTGGGGCGCCCGGCAAGCGCATGAATTGAAAACCGGTCTGAGTTTCCGGCATTTTGTGCTGGATGAAAACATCGCTTTTGCCGCGGCCGACACCTTGAATCGCAGTTTTGCGGGCAAATACACCAAAACGGAGGACATCCCCGGCGGATTTATCGAAAACATCTTCCATTTCAGCGACGACCGCTGGGTCTGGGTCGCAGGCATTCGCGCCGACCGACACAACACCCACGGCTGGTACCTGACGCCCCGTACCATGTTGCGTTTCAACCCTTCGCCCGATCTGGATTTGCGCGCCAGCGTGGGGACCGGCTGGCGCACCGTCAATCTTTTTCCCGAAAACACGGCATTGCTGGCCGGCAACCGCGACATCATTTTTGAGCAAACACTCCTGCCCGAGCGGGCCTGGAATGCCGGCGTGAACGCCACCCGCAGGTTCAGCATCGGCAACACCAAACTGACCGCCACGGCCGATTTTTACCATACCCGGTTTCAAAACCAGTTTTTTCCGGACTACGACAGCGACCCGACCAGGGCGTTCATCCGCAATTTTACCGGCGTCTCGATCAGCAATGGCGCCCAACTGGAATTGAGCGCAGCCTGGAAACGCCGCATCGAATGGCGCATGGCCTACAATTTTCTCGATGTGTTTCGCAATGAGCAAGGTAAAAAAAGGGCGCTCCCCTTCAATCCACGGCACAAATTGCTGACCGTGCTGAGCCTCCGAACGCCCGACGAGCGCTGGCAGTTCGACGCCAACCTGCACTGGTACGGCCAGCAGCGCCTGCCCGAAACGAGCCTCAACCCGGAAAACCTCCGCCTGCCGGATTTTTCCAGGGCGTACTCGGTCACGAGCGTGCAGATCAGGCGCAATTTGCGGCGTTTCGAGCTGTTTGCCGGCTGCGAAAACGTGTTCGATTTTCGCCAGAAACGCCCCATTCTGGGTTGGGAGCAGCCTTTTTCGCGCGGGTTCGATCCTTCGTTTGCCTGGGGGCCCACGCGCGGCCGGGAGTTGTATGCCGGCGTTAATTTCAAACTGTCGCCCAAAGAACCTGCGGCAACCCGCTGAGTCCATTCACCCCTTTTTCTTTTCTACTTTTTATGAAAAAAATCCTTGTTCTCTGTACCGGCAACAGTTGCCGAAGCCAAATCGCGGAAGGCTATCTCCGCCACTTTGCCGGCAACCGCGCCGAAGTGTACAGCGCCGGCGTCGAAACCCATGGCGTCAATCCGCGCGCCATCGCCACCATGAAAGAAGACGGCATCGATATTTCGGGGCATACCTCGAACCATGTGGACGAATATCGCGACATCGATTTTGACTACGTCATCACGGTGTGCGACAACGCGCGGGAACGTTGTCCGTATTTCCCGACCCGGGCCCTGAAGTTCCATTATAATTTTCCTGACCCTGCCAGGGCTACGGGTAGCGAGGAAGAAATCATGGCCGAATTTCGCAGGGTCAGAGACCTGATCAAAACCTACGCGGAGCAATTTGTGCAGGAACAACTGGGATAATTTTTAGAAAAAACATGAGCCAATCTGCAAGTGCCCGGCCCAAACGGCTCGGCTTTCTCGACCGCTACCTCACGCTCTGGATTTTTGCCGCCATGTTTCTGGGCGTGGCGCTGGGCTATTTTTTGCCCGGAACGGCGGCGTTTATCAATCGTTTTCAAAGTGGAACGACCAACATTCCCATTGCCCTTGGGCTCATCCTGATGATGTATCCGCCGCTGGCCAAAGTGAAGTATGAAGAAATGCCCGCGGTGTTCCGCAATCGGCGCATTTTGGCCTTGTCGCTGGTTCAAAACTGGGTGATTGGTCCGTTTCTGATGTTTGCGCTGGCCGTCAGTTTGCTTGCCGACAAGCCGGAATACATGGTCGGGCTGATCATGATCGGCATTGCGCGCTGCATTGCCATGGTGATCGTCTGGAATGATCTGGCGCGCGGCGACAACGAGTATGTTGCGGGTCTGGTGGCATTCAACAGCATTTTTCAGGTGTTGTTTTACAGTGTGTATGCCTGGTTTTTTGTGACCATTTTGCCCACCTGGTTCGGGATTCCGGGTGTGGCTGTGGAGGTGAGTATCGGGCAAATTGCCGAAAGTGTGTTTGTTTACCTGGGCATTCCGTTTATCGCCGGTTTTCTGACGCGGTATTTTCTGATGCGGCGAAAAGGCCGGGAATGGTACCAGCAGGTTTTCCTTCCGAAAATCAGTCCGATCACGCTGGTTTCGCTGTTGTTTACCATTGTGGTCATGTTCAGTTACAAGGGCAGTCTTATCGTCCAGATACCGATGGATGTGCTGCGGGTGGCGGCGCCGCTGGTGCTGTATTTCGTCATCATGTTTTTCAGTGCGTTTTTTCTGGCCAAACGCGCCGGGGCCGACTATGCCAAAAGCACTTCGCTGGCATTTACCGCGGCGGGCAATAATTTCGAGTTGGGCATCGCGGTGGCGATCGCTGTATTCGGTATCGATTCGGGTGTGGCATTTGCCGCGGTCATCGGTCCGCTGATCGAAGTTCCGGTGCTGATTTTGCTGGTACGGGTGGCGTTGCGCTGGGAGAAGGGGTTTGGGAGGGCGTGAGCAAATCGTGTACAAAAAGTATTACTTCGTGTGCAAATGTTGCACACGAAGTACAGTCGCCTCAGCCATCTTTTTTCCCGTTTCATCTTCATTTTCACCCTTTTTTGCCGCGCCCTTTGAAAAAATGTAACTTTGCGGGAGAAGCGTTGTTCTACTCCCTGACACAGCTTTTTTCGCCATTACCCACACATTTATCCGCATTGTTGCTTCATGGATCCGCTTAAATCACTCTTCTACGAAAAAGCCCAGGCCCAGGCTAAGGAGGTCAAAGAATTGCTCAAAGAACACGGCGACAAAAAGGTTGACGACGTTATGCTCGACCAGGTGTACGGCGGTATGCGCGACATCACCTGCATGCTCTGGGAGCCCTCGCTGCTCGATGCCGAAGAAGGTATCCGTTTCCGCGGCTTTTCTATTCCCGAACTACGTGAAAAACTCCCCAAAGCCCCCGGTGGCACAGAGCCTTTGCCCGAAGGCCTGTTCTGGCTGATGCTTGTGGGCGAAATCCCCACGTACGAACAGGTCAAATGGCTCACTGAAAACTGGGTGCGCCGCGCCAATGTTCCCGAACACGCCTTCCGTGCCATCGACGCATTGCCCGTGGATGCCCACCCGATGACCCAGTTCTCCGTCGGCATCATGGCCATGCAAAACACCAGCGTGTTCGCCCAGCGTTACAACACCGGCATGAACAAAACCGAGTACTGGGATGCCGCTTACGAAGACACCATGAACCTGGTCGCCCGACTGCCGCGCATCGCCGCCTATATCTACCGGCGGGTGTACCACAACGGCAATCAGGTGTTGCCCGATATTTCGCTCGACTGGGGGGGGAACTACGCCCACATGCTGGGCTTCGACGACGAAGGTTTTAAAGAATACATGCGCCTTTTCCTGACCATCCACGCCGACCACGAAGGCGGCAACGGGTCAGCGCATACCACTCACCTCGTTGGCTCCATGCTAAGCGACCCCTATCTGGCGCTGAGCGCGGGCATGAACGCCCTTGCCGGTCCGCTGCACGGCCTGGCCAATCAGGAAGTAATCCGCTGGATCCAGAAAATGGTGGATACCCTGGGCACTTCCAAACCCTCGCGCGAACAGATCAGCGAATACGTCAAAAGCACCCTGGCCAGCGGCCGCGTTATCCCCGGATACGGCCACGCCGTGCTGCGCAAACCCGACCCGCGCTTCATGGCGCAGCGTCAGTTTGCCGAAGACAACGTGCAGGACAGCGATTTGGTCAAAATCGTCTGGAAAATCTTCGACGTGGTGCCGCCCATCCTCACCAGTCTGGGCAAGGTGAAAAACCCCTGGCCCAACGTGGATGCCCACTCCGGCGCCCTGTTGATCCACTATGGCATGAAAGAATACAACTACTACACCGTGCTGTTCGGCGTAAGCCGGGCGCTCGGCGTACTGGCTGCCTTGTGCTGGGCCCGCTCGCTGGGTCTGCCGCTCGAACGGCCGAAGTCGGTGACGACCGAATGGGTCAAAACCTTTTTGGCCAAAGAATACCAGGTGGCCGTAGAAAATTGAGCCGTTTGGAACAAGAAAGAAGGACATCCGGTACGCTCCGGGTGTCCTTCTCGTTTTTATAAGAGGCAAAAACGAGTGCTTTTTTTGTCAGTTTTGGCGTTTTTGAAGGAGCATAGCCGAAGTTCTGTGACTGAAAAAAGGTAAAAAATGGCGAAAAAAGAACCGTTTTTGACCCGGTGAGAAAATCCCGAACATGCTCTAAACCTTATGCAGGCTAAAACAGGTTTTTCAGAACGGCTGGCGCGGTACTTTTTTTGCGCTGTCTGGGCGCTTGTGCTGCCATTCCCTACGGGCAATCTGCCCGCAGACAAGGCCTATTTCGATCTTACGCCCGCCGTTCGCGAAGCGTATGAAAAAGTGACCAGCCTGCGCTTTGCCGAAGCCCGCACCCAGCTCGATCAGTTGCATCGCAACGAGCCCGGCAACCTTCTGCCGCTGCTGGTGGAAAACTACCTCGACGTGCTGACCGTACTGGCCGACAACGACGAAGCCACGTACCGCCGATTGTCCAAAAACATCTCCGCCCGCCTCGACCGGATCGGGCAGGGCGAGCCCCGTTCGCCGTGGCGGATGTATTGTCTTGGGGAAATACGGCTCCAGTGGGCCATTTTGCGCAGCCAATACAATGACCAGCTGGCCGGCCTCAACGATTTCAACCTGGCGTACGGGCTGTTGCAGGAGAACCAACGCCTGTTTCCCGATTTTATGCCCAACAAAAAAAGCATGGCCATCCTGCACGCCGCGCTCGGCAATACGCCCGACGAATACAAATGGGCCGTCCGGACATTTGCAGGCATGAGCGGGAGCGCCCGGCAGGGTATGCAGGAAATGGAAACCGTGCTGGCTTACGCCCGCCAGCAGGATTTCCTGTTTGCCGGGGAAGCGCTGACGGCGTACGCTTTTATGCAACTTTACCTCGACAACGACGAAAACGGCGCCTGGGCCAGCGTGCGCAAGCAACCGGGCCTCGATACCCGACAAAATCCCCTGGCGGTCTTTGTGGTCGCAGGCGTCGGGCGGCGCACGGGCCACAACGACGAGGCAATCCAGATGCTCGAAAACGCGCCGCGCAGCCTCCGTTTTTACGATTTTTCCTACCTCGACTACCAACTGGGCATGGCCAAACTTTGTCGGCTCGACCGCGACGCCGACCAGCCCCTGCTGCGTTTCGCGGGGCGGCAGGGCGGGCAAAACGGCGTCAAGGAAGCCTACCAGAAACTGGCCTGGCACGAACTGGTGCAAGGCCGGCCCGAAGGCTACACACGCTACATGCAACTGGTCAAGACGCAGGGCGCAGCCCGCAACGAACCCGACAAGGCAGCGCTGCGCGAAGCCAACGACGGCAGGCAGCCCGATGTGCGGCTGCTCCAGGCGCGGCTACTGTTCGACGGCGGGTATTTCGGCCGCGCCTACGATCTTTTGAAAAATGCCGGCCCAGACTACGCCGCCGACAAAAACCGCCGGCTGGAATACAGCTACCGCATGGGGCGCATCCAGCACAAACTCGGCAATACGCTGGAAGCCATCCGCCTGTACAACCAGACGATCGGCAACGGCGCCACCGACCCCGCCTATTATGCCTGCAACGCCGCCTTGCAACTGGGCGATTTGCAGGCCGCACGCGGCGATTACCGGGCGGCGCGCCTCGCTTACCAGCAGTGCCTGAGCTTGCAGCCCAGCGATTATGCCGCCAGTTTGCATGCAAGGGCCAAGGCCGGCCTCAACCGTATAAAAGGGAAATGAGGCGGTTCGCCCAATTTACCCCAAAAACCCTTTCCTTTGCGGCACTTTTGCTTGACAATTTTATTCTTTGTGTTTACAACCTTATGGTAAAAACCGTATTGCCTCTCGTTCTGGCCGCACTCGTGCTGGCCTCCTGCGCCGTCAAACCCGTGGCCAGTTTTTCCGTTCCTTCCGGTAAATTCATCGCTCCGGCCAAGGTCGCCTTCACCAATACCACGGCCAAAGCCGACAGCTACATGTGGGATTTTGGCGATGGCGGCACTTCCACCGAAGCAAACCCTACCCATACTTACTATCATTCCGGCAATTATTCCGTCGTGCTGAAAGCAGTCAAAGACGGTAAAAACGTAACGTACAAACAAATGATCCAGGTTACCGCCCCCGAGCGCTGCCTCGTCGAAATCCAGACGGAATACGGCAACATGCTCGTCGAATTGTACAATTCCACTCCCAAACACCGCGACAACTTCCTGAAACTCGCCGAAGAAAGCTATTACGACGACCTGCTTTTCCACCGCGTCATCAACGGCTTTATGATCCAGGGCGGCGACCCGCTCTCGCGCAATGCCGCCCCCGGCCAAAGTCTGGGCGTAGGCGGTCCGAGCTACCAGATCCCGGCCGAATTTGTCGATTCGCTGGTGCATACCAAAGGCGCCCTCGCCGCTGCGCGCACCAACAACCCGGAGAAAAAATCCAGCGGTTCGCAGTTTTATATCGTGCAGGGCAGCCCGGTCACCGAGGCGACCCTCAACCAGGTCGAATCGATGAAGCGTTTCCACTATACGCCCGAACAACGCGCGGCCTACCTCGCCAACGGCGGTACGCCCCACCTGGACCGCGATTACACGGTGTTTGGACACGTGATCGAAGGTTTGGACGTTATCGATAAAATCGCTGCCGTGGCCACCGGGCCGCAAGATCGTCCGAAGCAGGACGTTAAAATGAAAGTGATTGTTATTAAGTGAGGGGTTGATGAGGTTGATGAGGTTGATGAGGTTGATAAAAGGGTCAATTCTGCTCTCGGGATGTTAGGCAGCGCCTCTTATCAACCTCATAAACCTCATCAACCCTTATCAACCCTTATCAACCCTACCCACAACCAATGTCCAACCGCGGGCTCATTTTACTTCTCGCATTTGCCCTGGTCATTCTGGGGGCTGTATTCTGGTATTTCCGGAATGCTGATGAGCCGCGCTACGACTGGTCCGATTCCTGGGGAAAAAAAACCTACGCCTACAACAGCGACCAGCCCTACGGCACGGAAATTCTGCACCGCTTGTTGAGCCACTATTTTCCCGGCCGAAAAATGACCGTGCTGAAAGACAGTCTGGCCAAAGAACTGCCCGTCGATTCCAGTCTTGGCCGGCCCGCATCCTACGTATTTGTAGGAGAAGGCATGTACATGGACTCTGCCGGCACTGCCCAACTGCTCAACTTCGTGGCAGCCGGCAACACGGCGTTTATCGCCAGCAAGACCATTCCCTTCGACCTGATGACCTATTTGTATCCGAATGAGTGCGACTACGAACTGGGCTGGAGCGACTACGAAAATCAGGAAAGCGAATTGCCGGTACTCATGACGCTTGATGCCCCGGTTACGGCGGCGACGAACTTCTTTTACAGCAACCGCAACCGCCTGCACCACTACAACTGGAATTACATTCCCGACTATATTTTTTGCGATTCCGTTCCGGCCAAACCGCTCGGCCACCTCGACAGTCTTGTCAATTTCGCCGAGTTTCCGGTTGGTCGGGGGCGTTTTTTGCTGCACACTTCGCCCATCGCGTTTTCCAATTTTCACCTGCTCCGGCCGGAAGCGCGCGGCTATACAGAGGCCGTGATGTCGTATTTGCCCGAAGGGGATATTTACTGGGACGACGTGAGTCGCGTTCCCGAGCAGGTGGCGCGCCGGCACAATAATTCGGGGCGTTCGCTGCCCGATGAGCACCCGCTGACCTGGATGCTGCAACAACCGGCCCTTGCCTGGACCTGGTATATGCTGCTGGGCCTGGCCGGGGTTTATATCCTTTTCCGGGCGCGGCGGCGGCAACGGATCATTCCGGTTTTGCCCAAAAACGAAAACTCTTCGTACGAATTCATTTCCACCATTGCCAACCTGCATTTCCGCGACCGCAACTACCGCGGCCTTTGCCTGCAAAGCATGAAACTGTTTCTGGCACAGGTACGCGAACGTTACGGAATTATCGCGCCGATGGACTCCAATACGGGCGCTCCCCGTGTGGACGAAGCGTTTTTCCGGCGGCTTTCCGAACATTCGGAAGTGCCGGAATCCCAAATCCGGAATATTTTTACCCAGTACAACAACGCCGTGCAATACGAACCGACCGAAGAAATGATGGTCGACCTGTATTTGTCTATGGAAGCCTTTTTTAAAAAAGCAAAATAACAACGCAAGCCCATGTCTTTGCTTGAAAACGATCCGGTCGAACCGCAAGAAAATCAGCAACCCGAACCCGAGCCCCAGCCGGTCGAACCCCTCCAGACAACGCCTCCGGGTGTCGATGTGGCCCCCGTACAGGCCCATGCCGACCGCGTACGGGATCAAATTTCAAAAGTGATCGTGGGGCAGGAGCAAATGCTCGAACAACTCCTCATCGCACTGTTTACGGGCGGCCACGTGCTGCTCGAAGGGGTGCCCGGTATTGCCAAAACCCTGACGGCCAAATTGCTCGCCCAAACCATCAATTCGGGTTTCGGCCGCATCCAGTTTACGCCCGACCTCATGCCGGCCGACGTAGTGGGCACGCCGGTGTTCAATATGAAATCGTCGGATTTCAACTTCAAACCGGGTCCGATCTTTTCCAATATCGTTCTCATCGACGAGATCAACCGCGCCCCGGCCAAAACCCAGGCTGCCTTGTTCGAAGTGATGGAAGAGCGCCAGGTGACCGTCGACGGCACCACCTATCCCATGAGTGCGCCGTTCTTCGTGGTCGCCACGCAAAACCCCATCGAGCAGGAGGGCACCTACAAACTGCCCGAGGCGCAACTCGACCGTTTTATTTTCAAAATCATCATCGATTACCCCACGCTCGACGATGAAAAGCAAATACTCCGGCGTTTCAGCAGCGATTTTACCGGCGCATTGCGCGAAAGCGTAGAAGCCGTGCTTTCCCCGGCCGATATCGCCGATGTGCAAAAACGCATCGAACAGGTCTATATCCGCGAAGAATTGCTCGACTATATTGCCTCCATAGTGCACAATACCCGCAACAATGGCGATATTTTCCTGGGCGCCAGTCCGCGGGCTTCGCTTACGCTCATGAAAACGGCCAAAGCAGTAGCTGCCATCAGCGGCCGGAATTTTGTGACGCCCGACGATATCCGCTATGTCGTATTTCCCGCGCTCAACCACCGCATCATCCTGACGCCGGAACGCGAAATGGAGGGTTATTCGACCCGCGAAGTGCTGGACGAGATCGTGAAAAAGATCGACGTGCCGCGTTGATCCCTTGAACGGCGCATCATTTTTTTTACAAAACTTACGGAATCCCCAGTTCGGCAAAAACAGGGTAGTGGTCCGAGTAGGAGCCGCGCACCTTGCGGCAATCGTAGGTTCGGAAGCCCGGATCGGTGCGAAAATTTATAACTCAACCTTAAAAATCACATTATATCGCCCTTTGACCATCTTTCCAGCCTCTCTATACAGTCTCCGAGAGGAAGCCTTTCATTTATCTCCATTATCGCTTCCAGGCCGGAGCAGGCCTCCTTACCGGTTATCAGTCGCATTTCCACGAATTGATCAATTAGCCACAACAAGCCGTGAACCTCTAATTGCAATTTCAGCGACGTGCTGCGCACAAGCTTGTCGCCGGAAAGAACCATAGCCTTCATTGTCGAGGCCAGCCAAAGTACAGTGAGATCCGGCCTGGATAACCTGTTTGCCATGCCTATGCCATTTTTCCATGAGTTAAATTCAGTTTCTGGTACGGCGTGAACAATCAGCCCCTGCTCTCGTACAATTTCTTCGAGTATTACCTGTTGAAAATCATACAATTCAGCAACGATATCGTAAGTAGTTACAATCTCGTAATCAAGCCGGGGGAGCAGCTTGATCCAGCCGTTGTTGATCAGGTCAATGAAAATACTGGCATCTGTAACGGCAACTTTCACCTGGAAACATGTATTTCGTCTCTAAATTCCGCCAAACGCTTACCCGCGAGGGCGGCGGCTTTTGATTCGGAGATCACTTCTTCTGCCAGTGCCCGGTAGAGCAAATGCCGGAAGCGGCTTGCCTGCTCGCTTCCGATGTAATCCCCGCCAGGTTCGCCCTTCTTACTATGGCGCTTGGAAATCGCAATCATCTGAGTCAGAAACTCATGTTCGGAAATGATTCCGGCTTGTTTGGCTCTGAATAACACAGCGCGAACCGAGATTCCAAATTCCTGTTTGAGCAATACCATCTCGTTCTCCAACAACGTACGTCGGTTGCGGCCCAGTTTCTCCCTCAGTGGCTCTGCGGGCAAAAGCAGGGCGCCTGCAAACGCGTCACAAAAACGTTCCTGATCTTTCTCGGAAAGATGGCGGATATTGAGAAACAAATGGCCGAGTTCATGAAGCGCCGTAAAACGTTTACGGTAAAGCCGGTCGTCAAGTCGCTTATTGACCACGATCACCGGGATTTCACTACCCACCCAAGTGGACATCCCGCTGAAGTCTTCATGCAATTCAATTTCGAGTACCCGGATACCAAGTCCCTCCAATAATTCGATCACATTGCCGAGGGGATCATGACCAAGATTAAATCCTTCCCTTAGTTGAAGGGCAAGTTTTTCCATATCCTCAATGCGCTCCGGCTTTTCGTTTTCGATCGGATTGAACAACGCAACTCGTTCTCCTAACAAGCTTTCCAATTCAAGGTAGCGCTCCAAAAAATCACGGGTTCTTTCGATGGCAATTTTTTGTTCAAGGGCTTTCAATTTCTCAAGTTTCCGGAAAGCGATATGGTCCATATCAACCGACAATTCCCGATAAAAGTAATCAGGATGCACCTGGAGCGCCTGGCATAAATACGGCAGGAGAGAGGCATCCGGATTCATCTCACCCTGCTCATATTTATAAAGCGCCTGACGACTTACGCGGTGCCCAAGTCGCTCGGCAAGGCCCTCCAGGGAGAGACCGTTCATAAGCCTTGCGGACTTCAATCGTGAAGAAAAGTGGGACATAATGGGAATATAAAGGATCAACAGACCGGACAAAGATAAAAAAAGGTAGAAATTTTTATAATTTTTTTTGGTCTTGTTAACAAAGGTTTTTAAACTTACGGAATCCCCAGTTCGGCAAAAACAGGGTAGTGGTCCGAGTAGGAGCCGCGCACCTTGCGGCAATCGTAGGTTCGGATACCCGGATCGGTCAGGATATAGTCGATCCGCAGCAGAGGCAGCACCCCTGCATAGGTAGTGCCCAGGCCGGCCCCTTTTTCCCGAAATGTATCGGTAAGGCCGTTTGATAGAAGGCTGTACACGTAGGAATTGGGCGTGTCGTTAAAATCGCCGCAAACGATGACCGGGTGCGGACAAGCCTCGATATGGTCGCGCAGGCTTTGGGCCTGAGTGGCGCGTTGACTGGTGGCACTCCCCACTTTATCGAGCAGAATGCCGATGTCTTGCCAGGTTTCCTCTTCGTCGAGTCCGGGGCCATCCATTACTTTTTCCGCATCCGTTGATACTTTGTTGGATTGCAGGTGCACGTTGTACACCCGCACGGTTTGTTTGCCGATCAGAATATCGACCCAGAGCGTCGAATTGGCCGTGCCTTTGCCAAAAGGGATATCGCCACCGGCCTGCATAGGGAAGCGGCTGAAAATCACAGTGCCTTTTTTCAGGTTGAAAGTGTGTTCGTAGCCCATTTTGGCCGCCAGCAAGGGGTAAAATTTGCGGGTGGTCTCCTGGGTGCAGAGGATATCGGGCAGGCCGTTTTCCTGCAAAAAGCGGGCGTAGGCCGTCGCTGTTTTATCCCTCAGTGCATCATTGACTTTTTGTCCCTGAAAAATAGCCCCGAGGTTGTGCGTTGCGAGCGTAATGGAAGTTTCGGGCACTTTTTTCTTTCCAAAATCAAAGCCGATAAAGCCGGTTATGTACGACCAACCGAAGGCCATGATAACGAAATGGTAGATGGAGTACCTGCTTCGCGCCCAGAGCCAGAAAAGCATCAGGAAAAAATTGCCCAGCAACAACCACGGAAACGCCGTGCCGAAAAACGCCAGCCATCGGAAATAAGCGGGATTGACGTGGGGGCACAGGTAAGACAAAAAAGTCAATACAATAAAGCTTGTACTGATTACCCGAACAATTTTTGTCAATAGGGCAGTGATCATCGTTTGGAAGGAGTGGCCATTTACTTTTTACTGGCCTGGTACAAAAATTCCTTTTCCTCCGGCGTCAGGTTTTCGTAGCCCTTTTGTTTGATTTTATCGAGAATAGCGTCCAGTTTTTCCTGAAAACTGAGTTCCTGGTTGTCGGTGATATTTCCGGGTTTGTTGCCAAAAGCGCCGCCCTTGTACGCCATTTGCGGTTTGCGTTTGGGCGCGGGCGCTTTGCGGCGCGGCACGCCCGGCCGAAACAACCCGCTGAACCAGTCGAGCAGGCGATTGACCGGCGCAGCCAGATCCTGGCCGTCGCGCAGGCGGTAAACAAACAGGCAGCCCATGGCAAAACCGCCGATATGCGCCACGTGCCCGCCCGAATTGACGGCATTGGCGATGCCCACCAGATCGAGCAGCACGATGACCAGTACGATGTATTTGACCTTTACTTCGCCCAGCAGAAACAGCATCACGCGGTAGTCGGGCGCGAGGATAAGCGCAGTGCCGGCCAGTGCCATCACAGCGCCCGAAGCGCCCAGGGCGTAAGCGCCCACGTAAGGCAGAAATTGTGCGGAAATAAAAAACAAAACACCACCGACCAGCCCGCCCAGCAGGTAGATCGGCAGCACCCGCCGGTCGCCGATCAGGTCGCCGACAATGGTGCCGAACAGGTAAAGTCCGATGATATTATTGAGCACGTGCCACAGGCCCTGATGCAAAAACATGTGCGTAAACAGCGTCCAGGGTTGCCAGATCAGCGTGCGCCAGTCGGAAGAAATACAAAACCAGCGCAGGAAACGCCAGTAGGCCTCGCTCACGTCGGCGCCCTGATTGGCCAGCCACAACACGAAATAGATGATGTTGACCAGGGCAAATACGCCGAAGTTGACAATGACCAGTTTGGTCACCATGTTGCCGGCACGGAACGCATGCCGGATATCATCCCATATTGAGCCAAAAACAGCCATTTTTTAACAAATTAGTCCCGGACATGCTCTAAAAACGAAACACCCCGTGTTTTATGCTGTGCGTTCGGACGAGGAATTTTTGAACAAATGCCTACCTGAAACGAAACCTGTACCAGTACATGATGAGCAAAAAACCCAGCAAAGCCCCCCCGAGGTGCGCAAAATGCGCAACGCCCGTGGAATAGCCCCGCACTCCGTAAAACAGTTCGAGGCCGGCCATGATGACGACAAAATACTTTGCTTTCATCGACACCGGAGGAAACAGCAAACTGATGATCTGGTTGGGGAAAAGATAGCCGAACGCTACATACACGCCGAAAATCGCCCCGGAAGCGCCCAGCATGGGCACGGTCCAGAGCTGCGGGTCTATACCCTGCTGTTGCAATTCCCACCAGGTTACGCCGGAATACAGGGCAAACGACCCTAACCCGCAAGCGAGGTAGTAAAACAGAAAACGCCGCGGCCCCCATACCATTTCCACCATCGGCCCGAAAAAATAAAGCGACAACATGTTGAACGCCAGGTGCATGATATCGGCGTGCATAAACATGTGCGTGGCAATTTGATACGGCTGAAAATCGGCCGAGCCGGGCAGGTACGCAGCCAAAATAAGCCGTCCGTTTTCTCCCAACAGGATCAAGGTGCCGAAATACATCAGCACGTTGATAATGATCAAATGTCGTACGACCCCGGAAAAGGGCTGATAAAAATTGAATTGAGGCACAGTCGATGTTTTTTGGGTTGATAGGGGTTTATGGGGTTTATAAAGGGTTTATTTTTTGATGATTATAAACCTCATAAACCCTCATCAACCCCTTTATCCATTAAATCTTTTTTGTAAATCTTCCAGTTCGAAGGTAATAAAACAATTTCGGCCGGAAGGACTTTTGAACGGCACCTCGCAGGCAAACAGCTGATCAATCAGGTCCTGCATTTCGCGGGCGCCAAGCGATTGCCCGCGGCGAAGCGCCGCACTGCGCGCCATGGCCCGCGCGAGGTTTTCGGTGGTTCCGAGCTGGAGTTCGAGGTTGTCTTTATACTGGTCGAGGATTTTTTCAAGCAATTCTTCTTCCCGCCCCGTCGTACCGATATCGGCCGGGTAGCCGTGGACGATGAAGGCGCTGCCGCCGAATTCCGCCAGGTCGAAACCCAGGCGGTTCACTTCGGGCAAGATCTGTCGGAGCAATGCCGCGTCGGCCGCAGGAAGGTTGAGGGTTTTGGGGAACATGGCTTTCTGGGTGGTCACCGGCCGGTCGCGCAGGGCTTCCAGGTAGCGCTCGTACAAAATACGTTCGCTGGCAGCTTGCTGGTCGATGAGCAGGAAGCCCGATTTAATCTGACTCACAATGTATTGACCATGAATCTGGTAGGGTTCCTTTTGTCCTTTTGAAAAAGAGCCGCTTTCATCGTCGATGGTGGCATTTTCGTCGCTCGGGCGCACCTGGAAAGTGGGCTCCGTCGGAAACAAAGCGGGGTTTTCGTCGTCGGCAGAAGGCTCGGCCGGCGTATGCTGGCCGATCAATTCGAGCCCTTCGTACAGGCGTTGCCAGTTGCGCAGGTTGTTTTGATCGAGGCTGGAAGGACGGTCGGGGCGCGGGTAGTCGCGAACGGAAGCGGGCGTGTCGGGCTCTGGCCGGATGGTCGGGGTGCGCACGGGCTGCGACTGGAAAGCAGGTTCCTGTTCGAAATCGAGCGTGGGCGTGATGTTGTGACTGCCCAGCGCGTGTCGGACCGTGACTTTCAGGTAATTGTACACCAGCCGTTCGTCGTCGAATTTGATTTCCTGTTTGGTCGGATGCACGTTGATATCGATGCGCGAAGGGTCGATATCGAGGAACAGCACGTAGAGCGGGTAGGTGTCGGGCGGAAGCAGGTCTTCATAGGCGCTCACGACCGCGTGGTGGAGGTAGTTGCTTTTGATAAAGCGGTGGTTGACGAAAAACAGTTGTTCGCCGCGCGCTTTTTTGAAATAATCCGGCTTGCCGACGAAGCCTGAAATTTTCAGAATGTCGGTTTCTTCCTGTACGGGCACGAGTTTTTTATTCACCGCTTCACCGAAAATTTTGACCACCCGCTGCCGCAAGGTGCCCGGCGGCAGGTGAAAAATTTCCTGGTCGTTGTGGTGCAGTGAAAAAAACAGGTCGGGATAAGCCATGGCGACCCGCTGGAACTCGTCGATGATGTGGCGCATTTCGACGGGTTCGCTTTTCAGGAAATTGCGCCGGGCCGGCACATTGAAAAACAGGTTTTTGACCGCCAGATTGGTGCCGACGGGGCTCTGGCAGGGTTCCTGGGTCACCACCGCCGAATTTTCGATGACGATGCGCGTGCCCAGCTCGTCGGTAGCGCGGCGCGTGCGCAGCTCCACCTGCGCCACGGCCGCAATGGAGGCGAGGGCTTCTCCCCGAAACCCGAAAGTATGGATCGCAAACAGGTCTTTGGCATCGTGGATTTTCGACGTGGCATGGCGTTCGAAGCACATGCGGGCGTCGGGCTCCGACATGCCGCAGCCGTTATCGACTACTTGAATCAAAGTTTTTCCTGCGTCGCGGACGATCAATTTGAGCTGGGAGGCGCCTGCATCGATCGCGTTTTCGAGCAATTCCTTTACCACCGAGGCGGGTCGTTGCACGACCTCGCCGGCGGCGATCTGGTTTGCCACGTTTTCCGGCAACAGTTGGATTACATCGGCCATAAGTTTTATGCGTCAGGGGCGCTGCAAAGATAATTTTTTTCCCGGGCAGCACTGCCGGCAGCCGACAGTTGCACGCAACGAAGGTTTTAAACCCGTGCAAACGACGACGAACGGCAAAAAAAACCGTATTGCCCGCGTTATGTTTGCCTCGCTGTGTATTTTTGCCCCATATTCAAGTACCAACATCCTTTCGACAATATGGATAACATTCAGAATACCCGCGGCAAAGGTTACTTCATGCTTTACCTTTTTATGTTTTTGTTTTTCCTCATCGCGCTCCTGATTATGCTGTACCGCCGCAGTATGGTGCTGGCCTGGTAAATCCGGCAGGTTTTTGATGTTCAAGAGGCGCAAAGCAGTTGTTTTTCCGACTGCTTTGCGCCTTTTATTTTTTCGCAAGGCATTTCAGCCTGCTCATTTGCCCGCCCGAGACACCACAAGTATTGCCGCCGGCTGCACAAATGCCCCCTTCCTTTACCTTTGGGCAAAAAATCCGGCCTATGCGTGCTTGCACACTTTTTTTTTCCCTGCTGTTTGGAGTCAGCTTCCTCGGCGCCCAAAGCCTGCCCGATCCGCTGCAGTTCGTCAATCCCTTTATCGGCACCGACGCTCACGGCCACACATACCCGGGCGCCGCGGCGCCCTTCGGATTCGTACAGCTGAGCCCCGACACACGCCCGTCTACCATGGACTGGGACGGCTGTTCGGGCTACCACTACTCGGACTCGCTGATCTACGGATTCAGCCACACCCACCTGAGCGGGACCGGCGTGCCCGATTACTGCGACATTCTTTTTATGCCTTTTCTGGGCAAAGCGGAGCTCGAACCGCACCAGTACGCCCAAAAATTCAGCAAGGAAAGCGAGGAAGCGCAGCCGGGCTACTACGCCGTGCAACTGGGCAACGACGTGCGCGTCGAACTGACCGCCACCGAACGCGTGGGCGTGCATCGCTACCAGTTCCCTTCCAGCCGCGAAGTAGGCCATCTGCTGATCGATCTGCGCCACCGCGACGAGGTGTTGTCGTCGAGCCTGACCATCATCAACGATCACGAAATCGTCGGGTACCGGGTATCGCGGGGCTGGGCCAAGGAGCAGCATATTTATTTCGTGGCGCGCTTTTCCAAACCTTTTTTCAATTCCAAGGTGCTGGACATGACCCGCAACCCGCACGTGTCGCAGCGCTCCGTGACCAGCAAGGCGGTCGTGGGTTTGCTCGATTTTTACAACGACGAAACGCCGCTGGAAGTAACCGTGGGCATCTCGGCCGTCAGCGTCGAGGGCGCGCGGCGCAATATGGAAGCGGAAGCCGGCCCCCTGGGGTATAATTTTGATAAAATCCGCATGACCACGCAGGACAAATGGGCTGCGCAATTGGGCAAAATCGAAGTGGAAGGCGGCACGGATGCCCAAAAAACCGTGTTTTACACGGCTTTGTACCACACCATGATCGTGCCCAACCTGTTCAACGACGCCGACGGGCAGTATCGCGGCCGCGACAACAACATCCATTCGGCCGAGGGGTACAACGTTTATTCCGTCTTTTCCCTTTGGGACACCTACCGCGCCTGCAACCCGCTGTACACCCTGATCGAACCCAAACGAACCAACGATTTTATCCAGACCTTCCTCCGTCAGTACGAGCAGGGCGGCCTCTTGCCCGTGTGGGAACTTTCCGCCAACGAGACCGACTGCATGATCGGCAACCACGCCATCCCCGTCATATTCGACGCCTGGCAAAAAGGTATCCGCGGCTACGACGCCAACAAGGCGCTCACCGCCATGCAAAAAAGCGCCGACAGCGACCGCTACGGCTTGCCCTTCTACCGTTCGATGGGCTATATCCCTTCGGACAAGGAACCCGAATCCGTGTCCAAAACCCTCGAATATTCGTTCGACGACTGGTGCATTGCCCAAATGGGCAAAGGGCTGAACCAGAAAGGGGTGTACGACCGCTACATCCGCCGGGCACAGTCGTACAAAAATATTTTCGACCCCTCCACCGGCTTTTTCAGGGGAAAAAACAATGCCGCCTGGCATACGCCCTTCGATCCCTTCGAGGTCAATTTCAATTACACGGAAGCCAATGCCTGGCAATACCGCTTTGCCGTTCCGCAAGACATCAGCGGTCTGATGACCCTGCTCGGCGGCCGAAAAGCCTTTGCCGACCAACTGGATTCGCTGTTCAGCGCCCACCCGAAAATCACCGGCCGCCAGCAGGCCGACATCACGGGACTGATCGGGCAATACGTGCATGGCAACGAACCCAGCCACCACATGGCCTATCTCTACAACTACGTCGGGCAGCCCTGGAAAACCCAGCAGCGCGTCCGCCAGATTCTCGACGAGCAATATTCGGCCAAACCGGACGGCCTCAGCGGCAACGAAGATTGCGGCCAGATGTCGGCCTGGCTGGTGTTTTCAGCCATGGGCTTTTACCCCGCCGTGCCGGGCAGCGGCCAGTACGTGATCGGCACGCCCTGGTTTGACAAAACCACCATCCACCTCGACAACGGCAAAACCTTCACGATCAGCGCGCCCGGCACTTCCGCCCGCAGGTTTTACGTGCAAAACGCGCGGCTCAACGGCGCCGCATGGCCCAACACCTGGATCAACCACAGCACCCTGCTGGAAGGCGGCGAACTCGCCTTCGATATGACCAGCAAACCCTCGACCTGGGGCACGGAGGAGGCCAATTGCCCTGTATCGGCCATCACCGACCAGCCGATTTTGCCGGCGCCGTTCGTGGCCAAAGGCCAGCGGGTGTTCTCGGATACCCAGGAAATAGAACTGGGTTCTGCCGATAAAAACGCCGCTATTTTTTATACCCTCGATGGCAGCACGCCTACCGCAAAAAGCGAACGCTACACCAAACCCGTCAAGATCAGCGCCAGCACCACGCTCAAATGTATTGCCCTGGCGGAAGGCGAGTACAGCCCGCTTGTGGAAGCCGAGTTTTCAAAATTGCAGGGCAACCTGAAAGTCGTGCGTTACGGCGCGCCCTACGACAACCAGTACACCGGCCGGGGCAACAACGGACTGGTCGATCTGCTGCGCGGCGGCGCCGACTTCCGCTCGGGCGGCTGGCAGGGGTTCCAGGGCGCCAACCTCGACGTAACGCTCGACCTTGGCGCCGTCAAGCCGATCCATCGGATCACCGCGGGCTTTTTGCAGGACGAAAACTCCTGGATTTTTTACCCCTCGGCGGTTCGTTTCGAGGTCTCCGACGATGGTCAAACATTCCGCCCGATCGGCGAAGTGGCCAATACCGTGCCCACTACCCAAACCGGCGCCTTGCAGCAAGATTTAACGCTGACGCCCGAAAACGTGTCGGGTCGCTACCTGCGCGTCACCGGTGTATCGTTGGGTGTTTGCCCGGCCGGCCACAAAGGTGCGGGATTGCCCTGCTGGCTGTTTGCCGATGAAATTCTGGTGGAGTAAGCAGTTTTTTCTCCCCAAAAAGAGGCTGGCGGCCAACTGACGGGGTGACTTTGGAGTCACCCCGTCAGTAATAACCTGAAACCAACAAACATGAGCTATCTCGAATTTTGGCCCTGCTTGGTGTTTTCACCTACGGAATGCACACAAAATGAGTTCATTGACAATTAGGTATCATTACCCAAAAAGTTATGGAGACGCAACTGGTGGGTTTAGGCGATAAGCGCCTTGATGTAATTTTCAACACGTTGGTCAAG
>JBGAHL010000055.1:0-16000 GCA_044226205.1 Saprospiraceae bacterium | reverse complement strand
GGGAGGCGCCCTCATTTGCTATCGCCGCCCCCTCTCCTTTGGAGAGGGGGCCGGGGGGTGAGGCCGGGCCCGAATTTTTGAACACCGCCCTGAACGGCTGGGTCAAAAAGGCATTTTCAACGGCGCCGGCGTCCTCCCAAAAGTCGACGACATGCACTTCGGGCGCTGAAAACACGGAAAGGCCGAGCTGGTGCGGCCGGCCCAGTTCGTCGCGGGTAGCGCCCGCATGGCCGTCGAAATGGTATTGATATTCAAGCGTAGCGGCGGAGGTCTCGACCAGGTCGGAAGCCCACAGTTCGCTGTTGAGATAAATCAGGGGCAACACCCTGTGGTTGCCGGCTTCGGAGACGCGTACGGAAAGCGATTCGCCGGGCTGGGTGGAATAGCGGAGATAGAAACGGATTTTCATGGATCACATCAGTTGTTCCGAGCAGGCAAAGTACGGCGCTGTAAGGCAAGGAAGCGTTCAGGACCAGTCGGAAAATAATTGTTGCCCTTCTTCGGGGTCGTCGTGCGGATTGGGAGCGGGTCGTTTTTTCCAAAGTTTTCTTTTCCAAAGGTCTCTCAGGCCGATCAGGAGCTTTTCGTGGCCCAGCAATTCGGCCTCGCGTTCGGCTTCGAGCCGGTTCATTTCCTTTACTTCGACCGGACGGCCTTCGGTTTCCCTGACCATGACAGCGTAGCCGCCAATGATGCCGTGTTTGTCGTAACCGCTCGACACGAACATGCCCTCGGCGTAGCCGAGCGTGTCGATGGTGCGCAGGTCGAAAATAGCGTAGTTGGCCAGGTTGAGGTGGCTTTTGATGTAGGTGGCGAAGCAGAGCTGGTCGAGCGCGATTTCATTGCTGACGGAGAGCGCGACCACCTGCTCGCGGGGATCGCGTTGTCCGCGGTAGGTTTCCAGCACCTTTTTTTTAATAAAAGGATAAAAATAGGCTGCAAAGGGCCGTTCAACGCCGTTTTGGGTGCCGATTTCGAGCCGCGACTGCAACACTTTGCCGCGTTGCAAACCGAAATTCCAGATTCGCCAGGTGCCGCGCAGCCGTTCGGTGTATTTGCTCACGAGGGCGCCTTTCACGCGCAGGTCGTCGAGGGTGGCAACGGGCGGGTATTTGACCCAGAAGTTTTTGCGCTCCAGCATCAGGTAGAGGTGCAGCGATTTGTTTTCATCGTCGCTCAGGCCCGGTGCGATCCGCGCATGGAGGTATTCCTCCTTGTTCATTACAAAATGAATGGCGTAATCGGCCGTCGTGCGGACGAGCACAGCCTCCACATTGACGAGGTAATAGCGAAGCGACACGGTTTGTACGGAGCTCATGATGATCTCCTGTTTGTCGAGCCCGAAACCGCCGCGCGCGTCGCAAAGCCCGATGATATTCATCCCGATATCGCGACCGTGCACATCGTCGGGGTCGCCTTTCAGCCGGATGTACAGGTGCGAACTGGTGACCTCGGCGTACCCGGTCATCCGCAGGGTGCTCAGCGGGTCCGTGGTGTCGCCGTGCAGGGTTTCATTGTTGTGAAAACCCCAGACCCAGGCTTTCATGCCTTGCGGGGTTTTGTTTTTGTAATCGATGGCCAGCAGAAACTTCTTGATGCGGTAGCTGACAAACGAATAAAAAGCGCCTACGTAGTAGGTCCATTCTTCCGGGGGCGAGCTTGCGTTGCGTTCGGTATCAAGGGATGCCTCCTTCGGGGAGGCGGGGTGCCGGGCTTCGAAACCAGCCAGGTTGTTGCAGCCCAAAAACTTGAAATAGGCCGTAGCGTAGGCCCGTCCCTGAAAGGGAATATCCGCCTTGCCGTTCTTCAAATCCTGTTCTTTTTTATAAAGCGCGGCGCCAAAATTGATCCCTTTCAGTTCGTCGGCCGGAAGCGAGCGCAAAAAAGCGGCGACCTCCTCGTGTTTCGCAATGATGGATGCCACGCTTTGCAGGTCGGGCTGTTTGTCGGGGGCATAATCGTCCATTCCGAAAAACATCGACTTCTTCACCTCGCCCCTGTCCAGCCCGTGCTCTTCCCGAATTTTGAGCAGAACAGCATCCAGCAATTGCTGAAACTGCTCTCTTTTGAGGCTGATTTTCTTTGGATAATGCATGGCGTTAATTTTTGAGACCTCAAATCAACGAGCTTCTGGAAGTTTTCCGGAAGTTTTCTGGAAATAATCGACCAATAAGGCCTCCTTTTTCCGGAAAATTATCTGCCGCGTTCTGGAATAGAGAAGGACAGAGCAATATTGTTATACCCGAAAGACCAAATGATATTTGCAATACCATAGCGCGTTATGAAAAGGTTTTATAATGATTTAGGTGGCTACACCCGCTTGCAGATTTTCACCGCAAAGACGCCAAGACGCTAAGGGTTCGCGAATTTCTTTGCGTCTTCGCGCCTTGGCGGTGAAAAAAGCGCCCGCTGCACCCGAAGACACAACAACAGACAGAAAGACGTCGCAACTGTCTGATCCACAAACTGCAATTATCCGGACCGAGTATCGGAGCCATTGGCCGCCAACAGGCCGATGCGCAGGCAGCGCCTGCTCCGACGCGAAGCCAACACCGTCTCTCTTCATCCTTCCAACTTGTCCGAACCATGGAAAAGAACCGTCTACACCGATTGCTTACGCCGCCACTTCAATGGCTGATTTGCAGACTGTTGCGCGACCTGATCGAACACTGGCTGTAATAACTGAACAACCCCTCCTGCTCCTTCCATGTCCAAACTCAAACTTTTACACGTATGACTACCTTGCTCAGAATATTCGTCTTCGCCCTGATTCTCTATGGCCTGCTATGGGTGGGCCTGCGCCTCAAACTCTATGGCGGCGAACCGCAAACCAGGGAGCGAAGGCCCGCACCTGAATTCAGCCGCATGAAGGCGCGCACGGGGCGCTACCACGGCGTTGTTTCTACCTGGGAAGTCGTTGTGATCGACAACGACGGCGACTGGCTTTTCAACCTTGCAGACATCGACAATATCGTGGTAAAAGATGCCTCGGGCTCCCCGATGCGCGTTTTTGGCAACTTCCCTTTGCCCAACGAAGGCGAGGCCCTGTTCATCAAGGCGGAGTTCAAACAACTTCGCTTCGTCCCCGAAGGCTGCGGGCTGAATCTGATCGACGTCAGTTACGACAACCCCGACAAGGCAGGTCCGCCTGTGTCGGAAGAGAACGATTATTGAACCATAAAAAAGCGCTTCGGCATTCGGTGTTCGATGTTAAAATCGAATGCCGGGCGTCGAAGCGCTTTTTGAAAAAGTCTTTTGATTTACCCGACCCAACCTTCTTTCATGGCTTTCAGAATAGCCTCCGTTTTGGAATTGACCTGCAACTTGTCGTACACGTTGCGGATGTGCGAGCGCACGGTATCGAGGCTGATGCCGAGTTCGTCGGCAATGAGTTTGTAGCTGTACCCCTTCATCAGGCCGCGCAGGATGTCGAGTTCGCGGGCAGAAAGGTCGTGCTCCGCAACGATGGGTTTGGCCGGTTGCTGAAAAAACTGCAACACCTTGCGGGCCACCGTGGAGGTCATGGGTGAGCCGCCGTTGTACACGTCGAACATGGCCTGCACGATCTCGCCGGGCGGGGTGTTTTTGAGCAAATAGCCGCTGGCGCCGCTGCGCAGGGCCTGAAAAATGCGCTCGTCGTCGTCGAACACGGTGAGCAGCACCACCTGAATTTTCGGGTTGATTTCCTTCACGATCGGCAAGGCTTCCAGGCCGCTCATGCCGGGCATATTGATGTCCATCAGCACGACGTCGGGCTGATGGGCGGCGAGGTCGGTGCGGATATTGTTGACGTGCGGCAAGGCTGCTTTCAGGTCGAGGCCAGCCGTTGCCTGCAACAAAAAAGAGATTCCCTCGCGCAGGTCGCGATTGTCCTCGTACAGCAGGATTTTGATGGGCGTATTCATAATTGAAGACAAAAATAGGGCTGTCCAGAGGCATCCGACAACCGCATAATCATGTGAAACCGCGTTATTCCTGGTCTCTTACCACGGCAATGCACTTCAATTCAATGGCAATCGGGGTCGGCAGGCGGTCGATGCCCACGGTCGTCCGGCAGGGCAGGTTGTCGTGAAAATAGTCGGCGTAGATGCGGTTGAACGTCGGGAAATCGCGCTCCATGTTGACCAGAAAGACCGTTACATCCACGAGGTCTTCCCAGCGGGCGCCGGAGGCTTCGAGCACGGTGCGGACGTTGCGAAAAACCGAATGCACCTGGGCTTCAAAGTCGAATTCGGTGTAATTGCCCGCCGGCGAACGCATCAGGCCGGGCACGCCGTCGGTCTCCGGGTCGCGGGGGCCGATACCCGACAGGAACAACAAATTGCCTACCCGACGGGCGTGCGGATACAAACCCACCGGCTTCGGGGCGTTGGAAGCGTCAAATTTTTGGGAAACAGCCATATTGAGTGATGAGCGATGAGTGAGTAGTGATGAATGGGAGGCTTACATTTACACGGCCAAAATACGCCCTATTTCACTCATCACTCCTTACTCATCACTCATCACTACTCATGCATCTCTGGGGAATTGATCTCGGCGGCACCAAAATCGAAGGTGTCGTGCTCGAAAGCCGCTCCAATCCGCACCCGCTGGCCCGTCTGCGCATCCCGACGGAAGCCCATCTGGGATACGAGCATATTTGCGGACAAGTCAAAAAAATGGTGGACATGCTCCGCGCTGAAACCGGCCTGGAACCGCACCACGTCGGCATCGGCCACCCGGGCACGCTCGACCGCATCATCGGCGCCATGAAAAACGCCAACACCACCTGCCTCAACGGCATGCCTTTCGACCGCGATCTGGAAAAACTGCTCGGCGTGCCCGTCCGCCTGGCCAACGACGCCAACTGCTTCGCCGTGGCGGAAGCCTTGCTCGGCGGCGCGCCCGAGGCCTTGCCCGGCGCGGAAGTCGTGTTCGGCGTCATTCTGGGCACGGGCGTGGGCGGCGGCTGGGTCGTGCACGACAAGGTCATCAACGGTCGTCAGGGCCTCGGCGGCGAATGGGGACACAACTTTCTCGACGAAAGCGGCGGCCCCTGCTATTGCGGAAAAACCGGCTGCGTGGAAACCGTCATTTCCGGCCCGGCCCTCGAACGTTTTTACGCCCAAACCACCGGCAACAGCCTGAAACTCAAAGAAATCGTGGAGCGCGCCGAAGCCGGCTCCGACCCCGCCGCCGTGGCGACCCTCGACCGGCTGGTTCACTTTTTCGGCAAAGCCATCGCTGTGGTCATCAATATGGTCGATCCCGACGTGATTGTGCTCGGCGGCGGCGTCGGCAACATCGACCGGCTTTACACCGACGGAGTGGCCGAAGCACGCAAATTCATTTTCGACACCCGGCCCGAACGCCGTATCGAAACGATTTTCCTGAAACCCAAACTGGGCGACAGCGCAGGGGTATTCGGGGCGGCCCTGCTTTGACTTCGGGATAAATTTCACGAATGGAGGCACATGCATTTGGCTGCTGTAATGGTCTTTAAACCGGCTTTTGTGCAACCAACACCAGGTCGGTGGTGAGGCAATCGGGTTGCTGCCCGTACGTGATCCGTTCGAGGTGTTTGACGATCAGCCCTTGCCCCGCAATTGCCTCGCTCAGGTAATCGGCCTGGTGAAAATACATGTACAAAACATCGCCCTGGGAGGACGACCTGGGGCCAGATTTGGCATAATCGTCTTCCATGGTACTCAGGTACAGCACGCCTCCCGGTCGCAGCGCGGTTGCGGCATCGGCGATCAATTGTACGGCTTCCTCGCGAGTGAGGTAGGGCAATCCGAAACCGCATAAAATTGCGTCGAAGCGGCGGCCAAGACTGAGCGGTGCGCGGCAATCGAGCAGTTGAAAAGTTGCGGCGGGGTTGTTGCGGGTGGCCAGTTCGATCATGTTGGGCGAAAGGTCGGTGCCCAGAATACGCAAATCCGGCCTTTTTTCGAGCAAATAGCGGGTTACGTTGCCAGGGCCGCAGGCGAGTTCGAGCAGCTCGGCGCCGACGGGCGCCACGAGTTGGCAAAACAGGTCGAGGCTGACATGATACAACCCGACGTCCATGAATTTTTCCTGATAAAGCCCGGCACGCAGATCGAAGGCCTCGACCGCCAGTTGATTTTTATCCATGACAAGGGAAAATGGGCGGACTTACTTTAAAGTTCCCGGCCGGGGAGTACTTTTTCAAAACAAACGCTGTTGTCGATGCCCGCGTATTGTCCGTAATTGGGAATTACGGAATAGCCGTTTTTGGTGTAAAGGCGGATCGCTTCGGGCTGCTTTTTACCCGTTTCCAACACACATTTTTCAAAAGACAAACTGCCTGCCCAATGTTCCAGTTCGGCCAATACGAGGGAAGCGATGCCTTTACCCCGGCAATCCGGCAGGGTGTACATCCGCTTGATCTCGACCACCGATGGCTCAAAAGGCCGGAAGGCGCCACAGGCCACGGCGCGGTCGCCCTCGTAGGCGAGCACGACGTTTTTCAGGTGGTCGGTCTTGTTGAATTGTGCGTAAAAAGCATGCTCCTCGCCGTCGCGTATGGCCAGATCAGCGTCGAGCAGGCGGACCAGCGGCGCGAAATCGGGGTGCGACGAGTCGGTTTTGAGCAGCGAAATCATGTTGTTTTTTATCAAAACACATGCCGTTCGGCATGGTAACTGGAACGCACCAGCGGGCCGCTTTCCACGTATTTAAACCCTTTTTGCATCCCGACTTCCTGGTAGTGCGCGAAGAGGTCGGGGTGAATGAATTCGGCCACCTCGAGGTGCATTTTGGTCGGCTGGAGGTATTGGCCGAGCGTGAGGATATCGCAGCCGTTGGCCACGAGTTGGTCCATGGCTTCGTACACTTCTTCGGGTTGTTCGCCGAGGCCGAGCATGATGCCGGTCTTGGTGCGTTTGCCGTAGTCGCGGGTGCGACGAATCTGTTCGAGCGAGCGCTCCCATTTGGCTTGCGGGCGTACGAGCCGGTAAAGGCGCGGCACGGTTTCCATGTTGTGGCTGACGACCTCCTGTCCGGCCGAGATCATGCGTTCGAGTGCTTCCCAGTTGGCCTTGACGTCGGGGATCAGGGTTTCGATGGTGGTTTCGGGACTGCGTTCTTTCACGGCGCGAACGGTCTGGTACCAGATTTCGGCGCCCCGATCTTTGAGTTCGTCGCGGTTCACGGAAGTGATGACCGCGTGTTTGACCTTCATAAGCCAGATGGCTTCGGCTACGCGACGAGGTTCGTCTTCGTCGTATTCGGTGGGCCGGCCGGTTTTTACGGCGCAAAAAGAGCAGGAACGGGTGCACACATTGCCCAGGATCATAAACGTGGCCGTGCCGGCGCCCCAGCATTCGCCCATGTTGGGGCAGCTGCCGCTCTGGCAGATGGTGTGCAGTTGAAATTCGTCCACGATGCTGCGGACGTTGCGATAATTTTCGCCCATCGGCAGGCGCACCTTGAGCCAGTCGGGGCGTTTGGGGCGTTCTGTCTGGGCTTTATTGTCGAGAATGGGAAGTTCGAGCATAGCGCGTCAAGGGAAGCAATCCCGGCATTTTTTAAAAAACCGTGGTAAAAACCAGCCGGGAGCAGGAATGGTTCACTGCCTTTTCCCGAGCTGCAAATTTATGAAGAAGTTGAAGAACACCGGACTGTTCTCCTCGCTGACCAGGATGGGTACCTTGCGGGGAAAAACATCGACCTGAAGCCCGATTTCGAGGGCTTTGACCACTTCGTCGAAAGCGCCCCAGTCCATGTGAAAAGCCACCGAGGCATTGCCGCCGGGCAGGAACGACATTTCGCCGATTCCTTTGGTAAAAGGCGATGCGCCGAGGATGCGCGTGGGGTCGAGGAACACGTCGGCATTGTCGTCGGAATAGCGCTGGTGCAAAACGCGCTGGTCGCGGGGGTTGTCGGGACTGGTGTAGGCAAGGGCGAGGTAGTAAGGTTTCAAGAGGCCCAGCGAAGGGCCGATGGAGTAACTCACCCCGACGGCGACGCCTTTGTGGCTGGCTTTTTCGGAATAATAGCGCTTGATGCCCCAGCCGCTGCGCACGATAAAAAAGTTGTTTTGCTTGCCGTAAACGAAAGGCCGGAAAGAGCGCACATTGGGCGGCGGACTTTGACGTTGCTCTTTGGGGTGTTTGACTTCCCCGAAGTTCAATTGAAAATACGAGGTGCGGTAGTAGGTCCGCAAGCGGCCGAACTCCAGACCTGCGGCAAACCCTTTATTGGTCGTCAGGCGGAAATTGAAGGCGGTTTCGCGATTATAAATAATCCCTACGCCACTCACCGGCGGCTTGAAGCCCTGGGCTTGGACCCCGGTTGCCAGCAGGGCCAGCACGATACAAAACAGGTTGCGCAGCATCTTTTCGGTTTTTTTAACTGCTTCAAAAATACTTGCTTTCAGGCAGGAACAAGCAGCGGAACAAATCTTTTGCCATTTCTGCCGACAATTTGTACGATTTTTTTTCGCGGCCCGACCGCCGACCTGCCCGGGCCAAATTATCTGTTGAAAGTCCGCGGTATCAACGCTGTTCAAAGTAGAATATTCTCCCTTCTTCGGCGGTGATCCAGCCTTTCCCGCCATCGCGTACAAACACATCGGTAAAATTGGCATCGGCCGGCGCCCCGGCTACGAGTTGCCAACTGCGCCCGCCATCGGTCGTGCTCCAGAAAATACCCTGCTCGCCCACCAGCCAGCCCCGTTCGGCATCGGCAAACCACAGGGCCCGAAAGGGTCGGTTTTTGTGGCCGGAACTGCCCCCTTCGCGAATGGTCTGCCAGGACCGCCCCCCGTCGGTCGTTTTCAGGAGCGTCCCCTGATAACCGCAGGCATAGCCGGTCTGCGGGGTTGGAAAATGAACGGAGCGGTAAAAATCGCCCGGCACCGACAGCCGCTCCCAGTGGTAACCGCCGTCGTCGGAGCGCATCATCCAGCCGTAGCCCGCCGCATGTACGGTGGCCGAATCGGAGAACCACACGGCATGCAATTCGTTGGGAAAAACCTGAAGGGAATCGAATTGCCAGAATGCCTCGGGGCCAAAACAACGCACCTGCCCGTTGCGGTACCCTTCCCCGCTGACCACCACGCCGCGCCGGCCGTCGGGGAAATAGCAAGCCCGGTGCCAGCGCCAGTCGACCCGGAAAACATACCAGTGCGCACCGCCCGGCGGACGGTGCAGCAGCAGCCCGTCGAGACCACAGACGTAGCCCTGCCCTTCGCGATCGAACATGACGCACTCCATTTTATTGGCCAAAACAGTATCGACCGACCAGCTCTCGCCGCCATCGCTCGTCGACAGGATGAAGCCCCCTTGCCAGGTTTTGCCGCCGGTAACGACCCCGTGCAGGGAATCCGTAAACCACACGGCCGACAAATCCCCAGCTGCCGCGCGGGGCAGCTCGCGAAATACAGCCAGGTCGATTTTGTCTTTTCGGCAAGCTGCCCCCAGCAGCACGGACAGGCACGACAAAAGGAAAGCGACTTTTTTCATAACATCAGAACAAGCGGGACGCCGGCAAACAAGAATCCGCCAACATCGAAAAAAATTGTATCTTTGTGGCGGCGTAAATCATTCAATGCCAACTGGCTACGCAAATTTACGCCGCTAACAGGCACTCATGACGATCGACGTTGCTTGCGCAATCATCTTCTTTTTCGGCTTCTGGCACGGATATTCCCGCGGCATAATACACACTATTTTCAATCTGCTGACCTGGATGTTCGGGCTCACGCTGGCATTCAAGATGTCGCCGGTAATGCGCAACATTTTACAAACCATTTTTGATACCGACAGCGACCTGCTGGTGCTGGTCGCCTTCGCCATCAACCTGGGTTTTGTGTTTTTCCTGATGCGCGCCATTGCCAAAGGCATCGAAGGCGTACTCAAATTCGCTTTTCTGGGCATCTTCAACAGGGCCATCGGCGGCGTGGCAACCGGCGGTTTTTACGTCCTGATTTTCAGCATTTTATTGTATTTTGTCAATATGGCGAACGCACTCAACGAGAACACGCTCCGCGAGTCGCGCACTTTCCCCTTACTAAAGGAAATGCCGCCAAAAACCTGGAACCTGATCAAACGGTTCCAGCCCTTCGCCAAGGAATTGTTCAACGACTCGACCGACTGGATGGATCGCCTGAAAAAAGAAGGCATCCAGCGCACGGAGTCCCAACAAAAAACCTACCGCCCGCCCGACAGTGGCGAAGGCATCGAAACCGACCCCGAGGACACCAAGACCCGACGGCAACCCAGCGACGAATCGTCGGGCATTGAAGAATGAGGCTGTGAAGATTCTCCTGATCGACAATTACGACTCTTTCACGTACAACCTGTACGATTACCTCCTGCAAGCCGGCGCCGACTGCCAGGTGCTGCGCAACGACGCCTTATCCCTCCGCAGCCTGAGCGCCCGGCAATACGACGCATTCGTGCTGTCGCCCGGCCCCAAACGACCGGCCGACGCGGGCCTGATGCCGTTTCTGATTGAACGTTTTTACGAACGCGTGCCCATGCTGGGCATTTGTCTGGGGCACCAGGCCCTGGGCGAGTTTTTCGGGGCAAAACTGGTGCATGCCGCGCAGCCCGTCCATGGAAAAACCGCCGAAATAAAACAGGTCGGCGGGCACCCTCTTTTCGAGGGCATTCCCGAACGGTTCAGGGTGATGCGCTACCATTCGCTGGTGCTGGAATCACTCGACGACACGCCGCTCCTGCCGCTTGCCCACACCACAACGGGTGAAATCATGGCCCTCGCCCACCGCGATCTGCCGCTGGCGGGAGTGCAATACCACCCCGAGTCGGTTTTGACCGAGTACGGCCTGAAATTGTTAAAAAACTGGCTGACCTGGGTGAAACAGGCCAGGCGCCAGAGCATCGAAGCGCAGTAAAAGACCCGTACATTTCACAGAGATATTCCTCTCATCCCTCGCAGCTTGGCTCCTCAGCACATTAATATTGGCCCATGAAAAACAAACGTACCCTGTGGCTTTTGGCTTTTTTCGCCGTTTCGATGATCGAATTGTGGGCCGAAATGAGCGCCAACACGTTATTACGCAACATCAGCAAGCCCTTGCTCATGCCGATTTTGAGCATCTGGTTTGCGGTTGAAACAGCACACATCCGCAAGTTTGCGCGCAATACCATCCTCACGGCGCTGGGCTTTTCCACCCTGGGCGATATCCTCCTCATGTTTTCGTCGGAGGGCGCCAGCGGGCCGCTGTTTTTTCTGCTCGGGCTGGGCGCCTTCCTGATCGCGCACTTTTTCTACACAGGCTATTTTTTCAGCAAAGACAAACGGCAAAACGGCTTTTTGAAAAAACAACCCCAATGGGCCATCCCTTCGCTGGTATTCGTGGCGGCTTTGTTGTGGTGGCTTTGGCCCGACATTCCCGAGTCTATGCGACTGCCTGTCGCCTTGTACGGCCTGACCATCACGGCCATGTCGCTCAGCGTGATCAACCTGAACCGTCAGGTGTCGCAGCCGGTCTTCCGCGAGTTGCTCGCCGGCGCCCTGTTTTTTGTGCTCTCGGACAGCCTGATTGCCGTCAACAAGTTCGGTCACCCGTTCAATGGCGCCCGCCTGATGATCATGGTCACCTATTTGCTGGGACAATATTTCCTGGTCAGCGGCGCGCGGCGCACGCATTGAATCAGGCGGCTGCCTGCCGCTTCGTCAGCCACCAGGCGCCCAGGCCGCTCGCGGTGAGCAGCAGCAGCGAGATGATCTGCGCCTGCGACAACTCCGTGCCCAGCACTTTGTAGAGGGGATTGACCCGTATAAATTCGATGAAAAAACGCTCCACGGCGATCAGCGCGATGTAGAGGCAAAACAACAGGCCAGGGGTTTTGATGCGCTTGCGGACGGCCCAGAGGATGCCGAACACCGCAATCATCATCATGGTTTCGTAGAAAGGCGTGGGCCACACGGCTTGCTCCAGCTGGAAGGCGTAGCGGCCCTGAAAATCGTTTATCCGGCTCAGGATGATGTTGTTTTCCACGTCGAGGGCGAGTTGCTGGCTTTTGTGTTCCCAGGCGTCGCCGAGCACGGTGTGCGGGTAGCGAAAACTCCACATCCAGTCGGGCGCCCAGGAGAGCCAGTCGGGTTTGGGCGCCATATTCACCTTGCCCCAGTCGCCGTCGCCCGAGAGCTGGCAGCCGATACGACCGACGCCGTAGCCGCCCACCAGCGCCGGCGCGCAGGCATCGATCGCGGGCAGCAGGGGGATTTTTTTCTGCACCATGTAACGGATAACCAGCGCCGCGCCCAGGATCAGGCCGCCGTAAAAAGCCAGGCCACCGCCAGAGAGAAGACTGGCCAGCGGGTTAGCCATGAATGCCTCGCGGCCTTCGGGCGTCGCCAGGGTATCGAACACGTCGAACAGCTTGGCGCCAAGTATTCCGCCGACGGCGGCCCACATGGTCATTTCAGCGATGCGGTCGGCGGGCCAGACTTTCTTTTTGGTAACCACGGGTTGCGGTTTGCGTTTGCGCCAGGCATCCCACCAGGTGAAAAGGCCCAGCGCCAGCGCGCCCAGGAGCGCGGCAGGCCAGTGCATTTTGCCCGACAGGATGATCGAGGCCGGGTCGAAGCGAAAGTCGTCGGGATGCTGGGCGATGTAAGCGCCTTTTCCGGCAAAAATCAACCCTACCAGGGCATTCAGCGCGATCTCTTTCCAGGTAGCAGGCGCCCCTTCCGTCTCGTCGGTGATTTCCGGCACGAACATGCCTTCCCGTTGCTTGCGGCGCAGTTCGATGTAAAAAACCACCGCGCTGACCACAAAAGAAATGGCCAGCACGAAGCCGAACATTTTAAAAACGGAAAGCCAGTTGTCGTAAGCAGTGCCGATCAAATCGTGAAACAGATAGGAAAGATCAGGATACATGGTAAAATGCTGTTGCTGGACCGGGTAAAATGGAATGAAGTAAAATTTTGATTATCAAAATTTTAGCAAAAAGACGGGCAAAGATAGGCGTCCCGTGCCGAAAACCGTGCCTGCTGCTCTAAAACTCACTTTACCTTAACGATCCGGTACAAAACCCAGCCTTCGGGCAGCGAATCGACGGGCGCCAGTTCGTAGCCCTGCACCAGCGTCTCCCAGTTGAGCATGGGGTTGCGGCCCTGCCATTGTTGGCGCAGGCGGGGCTCGTTGAACAAAAAAAGCGCGCCTTCCTCGAAGCGGTCGTAGCGATTTTCCCACAAGCCTTTCACCGGCTCGTCGGGCAGGTAGGTGTGCAGCGCCACGTCCAGATCGAAGGCGTACACCGTGGCGCCGGGCTTCGACGCCGCCTGTACTTTTTCGGCGGCCAGCCGCTCCAGACGGTTTCTTTGCCACACGGGCCACATAATTTTTACCGCAAAAAACACCTGCAACAGCACCGCTCCAAGCACCAGCCCGGTGGTCAGTTTTTTGAAAAAATAAAAACCGTAGGACACGAAACGGTCCCAGGCGGGAAACATCAGCAGCAAAATCAGGGCAAAGGCCGGCAGCAGGTAGCGGCTGTTTTGTGAAGGCAAGCCGCCGAGAAACAGCAGGTAAACCGCCAGGCTAACCAGCAGCACGCGTTTGGCAGGCAGCAAAAAGTCGGTCCTTTTTGCCATTAAAAACAAGAGGGGCAAAGGCGGCAAAAAGCCGGGCCAGGCCAGCGGATACAGAATAAAAACGAGGTTGGGAAACCGATAATTTACCGTGCCACTGGCATCCGTCAGGGTGGCTCTGAACAGGTTGAGCGGCGACCAGTCGAGCAGCAACGAATGACTGAACGGCGACACGGCCAGGTGGCTTTTTAACAAAAAATGCGGCAAAAGCATCAGCAAACCCGCCAAAACCGACAAACCCAGCCAGCCTGCATTCCAGTCGCGGCGACCGGGCCTGGAAGGCACCCGCCACAAGGCTACCGCCACGCCCAGCAGCAAGGGCGCCAGCAGCGGCGCTACGGCAAAACGCGTCAGCACCGACAGGCCGGAAAACAGCGCAGCCCAAACGGCATCGCGGCCGCGACGCCCCTCCACGGCGCGCAGGCCGTAGTGAAAAGCGCCCAGCAGCAGCGCCAGCCCGAGGGCGTCCGACATGACCGTGAAACCCGCGCGGACAAAATAGCCCGACAAGCCCAGCGCCACCGCCGTGTACAGGCGCCGGCTCCAGCGGTGCGCGCCCGGCGACAGGGCCCGAATGCAGGCATCGAAGCCATACAAGGCCGCGGCCGCCGACAACCACGACACCAGCTGCATGGCCGTCGGCGCAGACAGCCCCGTAAACCGCAACAAAGCGCCCGCCAGCGGGTAGCCAACGGCAAAAACCAGGTCGCCACGGCCCTGCGGCTGGTATGGAAGGCCGTGCATCTGGTCGAAATACGCGCGGCTCAAACGCAGGTATTCGTGCGCGTCCTGGCCGTACAAGCCGTTGAAATGCAAGGCAAGCGACAGCAGGGCGAACGCGCCGGCAGCAGCGAAGGGCAGGACGAGGTGTTGTGGAAAAAAATTTGTGGAGAGATACTGCATGTGCCTTTTCACGGCCCCAAATTAGCGTCCTTTACGGCGCTATCCAATTTTTGCGCAAGCACCTGTTTATGAAAAAAGTAATGGTTACCGGCTGCTTCGATCTGCTGCACAGCGGCCATGTCGCTTTCTTGCGCGAAGCGGCGGCACTGGGCGAACTGCATGTCTGTATCGGCTCGGACGACAACGTGTTTCAACTCAAGGGGCGATACCCCGTCAACCCGCAGGAAGAGCGGCGTTTTATGCTCGAAAACCTGTCCTGCATCGCTTCCGTTCGCATCAACAAGGGGTTTGGACTCCTCGATTTTATGGCCGAACTGGACGACATACAGCCCGACATTTTTTTTGTCAATGAAGACGGTCACACCCCCGCCAAGGAGCAATTGTTGCGCGGCCGGGGCGTCGAATACGTGGTGTCGCACCGCCAGCCCGCCGCCAACCTGCCTTCGCGCAGCACCACCGCCCTGCGGCTCGAATGCACCATCCCCTACCGCATCGATCTGGCTGGCGGCTGGCTCGATCAGCCCTGGGTCTCGAAATTTCATCCCGGCGCCGTGCTGACCGCCAGCATCGAGCCGACCCACGATTTCAACGACCGCAGCGGCATGTCGACCAGCACCCGCAAAAAAGCCATCGAACTCTGGCGCACGGCGCTGCCCGGCGGCGACCCCGAGCGCACGGCCAAAATCCTGTTCAGCTACGAAAACCCGCCGGGCACCGACGAAGTCGCCGGCTCTCAGGACGCCATCGGCATCGTGTTCCCGGGCCTGAACAAACTGAACTACAAAGGCCACTACTGGCCCGAACAGATCGAAAGCCTGCACGACAACGAGGTGATCGACTGGCTCGAACAACACCTCTACCTCGTCACCCTCGGGCCACGCGTGAGCGGCTACAAGGTGCTGGCCGACACCCGCATCGGCCCCGACGGCGCCCGCGATCTGGCACGGGCGGCCGACGACGCCTGGGAAGCCCTTCGCCTGCGCGATCTGAGTGCCTTCGGCGATGCCGTGCGGCGCTCGTTCGAAGCGCAGATTGCCATGTTCCCCAACATGGTGGACGCCGACATCCTCGCCCTGATCGATCAATACCGCCACCAGGTGAAAGGCTGGAAACTCAGCGGCGCCGGCGGGGGCGGCTACCTCGTGCTGGTGTCGGAAGAACCCGTGGAGCGCGCCATTCGGGTCAAAATTCGCAGGAAAGAATGGGAGGATTGAGGGACGTGTTTTTTGAAAAAATGTAAATCTCAGATGTCTCGCTGCGCTCGACATGACACGGGGAAGTGTTTTATGCCTGTGCTTTATCAGATGTCTCCCTTCGGTCGACATTTTATCAGCGGGTAAAATTTCGAGCGCAGCGAGAAATCTGAGGAGTATTGCCTTGTTTGGTCTTTCCATGTCATGTCGAGAAGCACTTCGGCCCTTTTGGGCCTTTTCAAACCGAAAATGAACCGATGCGCCGTAAGTTTGGCAGTTATTGTAAGCAATGCAGTGTAACTGTTCTTAGGATGATGTAACGTACTCGATGTCGA
>JBGAHL010000011.1:0-144838 GCA_044226205.1 Saprospiraceae bacterium | reverse complement strand
AATTCTCGACATCGAGTACGTTACATCATCCTAAGAACAGTTACACTGCATTGCTTACAATAACTGCCAAACTTACGGCGCATCGGTTCATTTTCGGTTTGAAAAGGCCCAAAAGGGCCGAAGTGCTTCTCGACATGACAATGGGCGTGTTTCGTGTCTGTGCTATATCAGATTTCTCGCTGCGCTCGAAATTTTACCCTCCGAAACAATTTCGAGCGCAGCGAGAAATCCGGGGAATATCGCTTTGTTTGGTCGCCCATTGTCATGTCGACCGAAGGGAGACATCTGATAACCCAATTGTGTAGGGGGGGGCATATTGAAGATTGAAGATTGAAGATTTTTTTTACGATTGGAACAAAATCTTCAATCTTCAATCTTCAATCTTCAATAATCAATCTTCTGCTTATACGAAGCGCGCCCGAACGAATTTCTTCGATCGAGCGCGCAGCGGATTTTTATCACAACTTAAGACGGGGTTTCATAAAACCTTGTAAGCCTTATAAATTATACAAACCCTCATAAGTCCCTTAAAATGGGGCCATTCCAAATTGTCGCTCACGCTGCTTCGGCTAATAAACCTCATCAACCTCATCAACCTTAATAAACCCCATCAACCCTCATCAACCTTAAAAAAAATGCATCTCATCTGGCTCACCCCCGGCTTCCCTGACGATGAAAACGACCACAGCTGCATCCCGCCCATGCAGGTGCTGGCGCGTGAACTGGCCGCCAAGGGCGTCGATCTGGATGTGGTGGCCCTGGAATATCCTTTCCGCCCGGAACCCTACCGCTGGCACGGTATCCGGGTGTGGCCCTGCGACGGCCGCAACCGCACCTGCTGCAAATTGCGCACCCTGCGCCGCGCGTTTCAGTATGGACAACGACTGCTGGCCGGCGCGCCGGCAGTGCTGCACAGCTTCTGGCTGGGCTGGGCAGCGCGTACAGGCGAGCGCCTTCATTACCGCAGCGGAGCGCCGCACCTGATGACTTTTATGGGGCAGGATGTGTTGCCTTCCAACCGCAAACACCTCGGGTTCCTGAGGGCGAAGGACGAAGACCGGATGGTGGTTTTGTCCGGCTTTCACCGGGAAAAACTGGCGGAAACCACTGGCTTGAACGCCGCGCATCAAATTCCCTGGGGCATCGATGCCCGTGATATCTCCTCGCAATGGCCTGAAAATCGCCCCCTCGACGTGCTCGGCGTCGGCTCCCTATTGCCGGTAAAAGATTGGCCCCAATGGCTGCAAACCCTGCGCCTTGTGGCCGACCAGCGCCCGGCCTTGCGCGCCGAACTGGTGGGCGAAGGCCCCGAACGAAAGCGCCTCAAACGACTCATCGAGTCTCTCGGCCTTGGCCCGAATGTGCAATTGTCGGGTCAGTTGCCCCGCGATCAGGTGCTCGACAAAATGCGACAGGCCCGCGTGCTGCTGCATACGGCTCGTTTCGAATCGTACGGTTTTGTTCTGGCAGAAGCCGCGGCGCAGGGCTGCCGGGTCGTGAGCACGCCCGTGGGCATTGCGCAGGCCTTCGGACCGACGGATGACACGCCCCGGGCGTTGTCAGGGCTGGTGCAGGATGCCTTGGATATGGCCAGTTTGGATGCTCCATTCCTGCCGTTTACATCGCAGGGCACAGCAGAGCGATACCTTGAAATTTACCGATCGATGCTCACTTCCCCTGGTTTTTGAGCCAGGAGAGCGCTTTTTGCACGGCCGGGTCGTCGTCGAGTTCTTCGGTGATCTGGAACGGTACGACTTCGTCCACATCCACGTATTCCCGGTACACCCTTCCCGTACGGTCGGCGCAGTAGGCGGCCGAGAGCGTCACCGTCAGGTCTTCGCAGGGCTGCGCCCAATTGGTGATGGTGACCATTCCGCCGGTTTTTTCGCCAAAAAAACGGGTGTTGGGTCGTGTTTTAAACGAAATGGCCACCATTTCACCCGAACTGGCCGTGTAGCGACTGGTCAGCACCGCCACCCTGGCGTTTTTGGGTACGCCGGCGGTATTGGGCAAATGCACGGCTTCGTATTCGCCGTAAAAAAAGTTGCCGTCGCGGATGGTCCAGGGAAATTCCGAACGCGCGACCGGGTCGCGGTGGCTGCCGATCGGGCCGTCGCCGAGCAAGGGGCCGATGCCTTCGAGCATGGGAAAAATATTGCCGCCGCCGTTGCCGCGCAGATCGATGATCCAGCAGGTGGCGCCCTGGTCCAACAGGATATTGAAATGCCATCGGATTTCGGCGGCCATTTGGACGTTGTCGCCCACGCTGAGGCCCGGCAATCGCAGATAACCGACCGAGTCGGACAGGATCGCCGACCGGATGGGGTACAGTCCGCCCTGCACGGCGCCCCACATGTTGGGATCGATGTCTTTCTGGTTTTCTTTCAACTCGCCGTACCAGTATCCAATCACATTATTCTGATAAACAAACCTGCCGTGATCATCGCCCAGGGCGCCGAGCAGGGCGCAGTAAGCCGGGCCGAGATCGCCGGGCGCCTGCGCGCCGGCTGCACGGGCGTACACGAGGGCGCGGATGCTGTCCCAGTTGACTTCGTCGCGTTTGAGGGCGTTTGTTTGTGCAAAATGGAGCACGCTGTCGAGGCAGGGGCGAAGCGCGGGGTCGGGCATTTGGGCTTTGGCCTGGCCAATTAACAGGGCAAAAAAGAGGAACAGGTTTGTCGATTTCATACGATAATCAGTGTATTGTAACGGACTTTATGAGTTGTCGCATTTTAGGTATTTCGGGGTCAAAACCCGGCTTGGTCGTGGCGACGGCGATAAAAAAAGCGTCGTTCGTCTCGACGGATATTACATACACCTGGCCTTTGTTTGCCTGTGTGCCGGAGGCGGATTCCATCGCCGGGTATCCGTTGAAAGTGGTGGGCGTTCCGGCCGGAATTTCCGTGAGCCCAGTTACATCCTCCAGCGACATGTCGGAGATCATGGCTTGATGAAATTCCGGCAAGGCAGGGACCTGCCCGCCCATATCGCTTTTATTCATCCGCGACATTACCAGCATGGCCGACACCGATTCGCCATTGACCGGAGTGTTCATCGGGGCAAAAAACAGCAGACCGTCTTCCTCGTGTACAAGGCCGTACCCCTGGCTGGAAGGGTCGAAGGAAAAACCCGCATCCGACACGGGATTGGGGTATTGGTCAACATCGACAAAAACCGAGTGCAGGCAAGCGGCCACTGCTTCGGGCGTCGTTTCGGGCGTTCGATAAAAAAAGCGAATGATCGCGGCAAAATTCTGGTTGCCGATGATCAGCGTATGGCAGCCGACCTTGCGGGCGCCGGGGTCGAAATATTGAAGTTCACAAGCGTCCAAACCATTGATTTTCATCCGTTTTTCAGCCTGAAAGGTGTAGGACTCATCCATTTGCCGGCGGATATTGTAGGCAAACTGGAAATTGCTGCCGACCAGTTCTTCCACCACGACAAAATTGAACTCGTCTTTGTAAAAACCGGGCGAAGCCTTCACCTCGGGGGAAAACCCCCGGGACGGAACAACCCAGATATTCGTCCCCGGAAACTGACGGTGTTTTTCGCTGCGCGTGTTGGTGTAACTTTCAGGGTTTTGCGCCAGAAGGCCGGTCGTCGTCAGGCAGAGCAGGAGCAAGGCGGGAAAAAGGAGATTTTTCATGTGTGCGGCAATAAGTTTTTTTAAGTGAATACACGGTTTTGGGTAAATGTTACCACTGAGGCAAAGAACGTAAATAAGCGCTTTTAAGCATAAAAAATAGCATAAAAGGCTTCGGCAGCCGACCGCATGAAAACGGCCGGGGCCTCATCCGCAAAATTTTGCCCAAATTTGCCCCCGTTCAAATGCTTTCCACACACTGTTTGCCTGTGAGATTCTCATTCATTGCGCTGCTGTTATTCGCCTTGCTGGCCCTGAGTTTTACCGGTCGCCGTCCCTACGATTTGTCGCAAAGCCCCGATCCGAACGAGGCAAAGTGGGTCGATTCCGTGTTTAATGCACTGACCGAGGAAGAGCGTATCGGTCAGCTCTTTATGCTGCGCGCGCACTCCGACAAAGACGCGGCCTACGAACAAGGCGTTGAAGACCTCATCCGGCAGTACAAGGTCGGCGGCCTGTGTTTTTTCCAGGGCACTCCAGAGCGTCAGGCAGAATTGACCAACCGCTACCAGGCCGCCAGCCGCATCCCGCTCCTGATCTCGATGGATGCCGAGTACGGGCTTGGCATGCGACTCAAGGAAACGGCCATCACCTACCCGCGTCAGTTGATGCTGGGCGCCATTCGCGACAACGCCCTGTTGTACGACATGGGGCGCGAAATGGCCCGCCAGTGCCGCCGCCTGGGTGTTCATGTCAATTTTTCTCCCGTAGCCGATATCAATAACAATCCCGCCAACCCGGTCATCAACGACCGCTCATTCGGCGAAGACCGCTACAACGTGGCGGCCAAATGTTTTCAGCTGATGTCGGGTATGCAGGATGGCGGAATTCTCGCCTGCGCCAAACATTTTCCGGGGCATGGCGATACCAATACCGACTCGCATTTCGACCTTCCGCTGATCGCGCACGACACGGCGCGGCTCGATAGCCTCGAGTTGTACCCGTTCCGTTTTTTGGCGAAAAACGGGATCGGAAGCGTCATGGTCGCCCACCTCAATATGCCTGCTTTCGACCCCCGACCCAATCGGCCAACTACTTTGAGTCGGCCAGTGGTGACGGGCCTTTTGCGGCAAAAGCTTGATTTTCAGGGACTAATTTTTACCGATGCCATGGAAATGCAGGGCGTAACCAAATATTTCGGCCCGGGAGAAGCGGACGTGGAAGCCCTGCGCGCCGGCAACGACATCGTCCTGCTGCCGGCAAATGTAGGCGCCGCCGTGGCTGCCGTGCAGCGCGCCCTGGCCGACAGTACGCTCGACCGCCAGCAAATGGAAGCCAGTGTACGCCGCGTGTTGCGCGCCAAATACCGCCTCGGGCTCACCACCCCGCAACGCGTCGAAGTGGCAAACATCCGCCGCGACCTGAACAGCCCGCAAGCCTGGCTGCTCAAACGCCGTCTCGTGGAAAATGCCCTCACCCTCGTGCGCGACCGCCAGGGGCTCGCAGGTTTTGACCATCTTGAGCGACGCCGGCTGGCCGTATTGTCCATCGGCGACACCAATCGAACGGTTTTTCAAACCTACTGTGGCTATTACGCGCCGATTCACCGATTCAATGTGCCCAAAAGCCTCGATTCTGCCCAGGCCAGGACCCTGCTGGACTCGCTTTGTTATTACGATGCCGTGCTCGTGGGCCTGCATAACATGCGCTCCAAAGCGTCCGATGCTTTCGGGCTCAACGACAGTCTGATCGCCTTTATCAACCGCCTTGACGCGGCAGTGCCCACCGCGCTGACGGTGTTCGGCAACCCGTACAGCCTGAAATATTTCGAGCCGTGCCGCTCGGTACTTGTGGCGTATAACGACGATCCGATCACGCAGGAACTGGCGGCCCAGGCCTGGTTTGGCGCCCGTGACCTGAGCGGTATTTTGCCCGTCAGCGTTTCGAGCAATGCAAAATTCGGCCAGGGGCTGGTGGTGCAATACCCCTCAAAACGAATGGGTTACGACCTCCCCGAGGCCGTCGGAATGAACAGCGACACCCTAGCGCACATGGACGATCTGGTGGCGGAACTGATCACGGCAGGCGCTGCGCCGGGCTGTCAAATATTGGTCGTAAAAGACAACAAGGTCGTCTGGCAAAAAGCATACGGGCACCTTACCTACGATTCGCTCGCGGCGCCGGTGACGCTCGATGACCTGTACGATCTTGCCTCGGTCACCAAAATCGGTGCGACCACCATATCGCTCATGCGACTGACGGACGAAGGGCGTTTCAGCCTCGACAAGCCTATGAGCGCCTATGTGCCGGAATTGACCAAAACCAATAAAAAAGACCTGCTGACCCGCGATATTCTGGCGCACCACGCCCGGCTGCAAGCCTGGATACCGTTTTACCAACGCACCTTGCACGACGGTTTGCCGGATCAGCACATTTACCACCGCGAACCCGACGAGGATTCCAATATTCCGGTTGCGCCTGGCATGTACATGGAGAATGCGTGGGTGGATACCATCTGGAATACCATTTTCAGGTCCGAATTATTGCCCAAAAAAGAATACAAATACTCCGATCTGGGTCTTTATCTCTCGGCGAGGGCTTTACAAAACATCACCGGCCAGACCCTGGACCAGTACGCGGACGCCACTTTTTACCGGCCGATGGGGCTCGCTACGACCACCTTTACCCCCTGGAAACGCGGATGGGTCGACCGTTGCGTGCCGACGGAGGAAGACACCTATTTTCGGCACCAGCGCCTGCAAGGTTATGTCCACGACATGGGCGCCGCCCAGTTGGGTGGCGTGAGCGGGCATGCCGGGTTGTTTTCCAATGCCAACGATCTGGCCAAGATTTTCCAGATGTTGCTCAACGGCGGAGAATATTTCAACACGCATTACATCAACCGCGGTACGGTGGATGCCTGGACGACGCGTTACCCCGGCAGCACCCGACGAGGCATTGGTTTTGACATGAAAGAACTGGACCCGCGCGCCTCCCAAAACGTCAGCGAACTGGCCGGCATCAATACGTTTGGTCATACGGGCTTCACCGGAATCGGGGTGTGGGCCGACCCCGATCAACGGCTTATCTTTGTATTTTTATCCAACCGAACCTATCCGACCATGGAAAACAACCGCTTGATAACGGGCGATTACAGACCCAGACTGCAGTCGGTGGTTTACCGTTCGCTGATACCGACGAAGTAGCCAGGCAATAGGGCATTGCTAAAATTCATGTATTGAACGGCGCTTTTATACCACCTTTGTCAGGAAAAACAAGGTTTATGCAAGAAACAAACGACACCCCCAAACTACTCCCGGAAGACATCGACGCGCTTGAATTTGAAGTGTTCGAGCGGGAAAAACAGTCGAAGGCCGGCATCGTAAAAGACTGGTTGCCGCGCTACACGGGCATGCCGCTGGAGAAATTCGGGGAGTATATTTTGCTGGTCAATTTCAGCGGTTACGTACGCACTTTTGCCGACCAGCACGATGTTGCGATCTATGGCGCCGACCGCCCCATGCAAGCAGCTACGGCCGACAATATTACCATCATCAATTTCGGCATCGGGAGCCCGAATGCTGGCCTGATCATCGACTTGCTGGAAGCGATCAAGCCCAAAGCGGTTTTATTTTTGGGCAAATGCGGGGGCTTGAAAACAGGGAAAAACCAGGTTGGCGATCTCATTCTGCCCATCGCCGCCGTCAGGGGCGAGGGGACCAGTAATGACTATTTGCCGCCCGAGGTGCCTGCGCTTCCTGCATTCGCCTTGCAAAAAGCAGTCTCGACCACGATCCGCGATTTTGAACGCGACTACTGGACCGGCGTGGTGTACACGACCAATAAACGGCTCTGGGAGCACCGCGAGGATTTTAAAAAACGACTGCGCGACCTGCGTTGCATCGCCATCGATATGGAAACCGCCACGATCTTCGTCGCGGCATTTAAAAACCAGATGCCGGCGGGGGCCCTGTTGCTCGTAAGCGATATGCCCATGACTTCAGAAGGGGTAAAAACGGAAGCCAGCGACCGGGTGGTGACGGCCAATTTTGCCCAGATACACCTGACGATCGGGGTGGAGTCGCTCAAACAACTAATCAACCGGGGAAAGACGGTCAAGCACCTGCGTTTCGAAGCCTGAACGGGTGTTTGGGCACAAAAAAGCGGGTCATCCGGGGTTTAACCGGATGACCCGCTTTTTTTATCGCGAATCGACCCGAAGTTTATTTCGAGTCTTTCAAATATGCGCCGGGGTATCCTTCCGATTTGAGTTTTTGAACGGCCCGTTCTGCGGCAGCTTTGTCGTTGGTGCGCAGCGCGATCACGTGCGCCCAGGCGCCGGTAAATTTCTTGACTTCGGCGTTGCGGTAGCCTGCTTTTACGAGGGTTTCCATTTCGTCGCGGGCGTTTTCCATTTGTTTAAAAGCGCCTGTGATTACCAGGTAGCGGCCACCGTAGCTGGGCACATTTCCGGAAAGGGTGGAAGGCTGCGTGCTGGTGCTGGTTTTGGCGCTGGTACTGGTTGTGGTGGGCGCCGAAGCCAGCGGTTTGGCCGTATTGGTAGCGGGTTTGGCAGTTTTAGCGGCAGGCTCGTCCTCCTCGATTCCGTTGGCGGATACTTTGGGCGTCGAGCTCGTTGATTTGGTGGCCGTCGTCGTGACGGGCGCACTTTTGGCAGTGATTGTGCTGCTGTCAGCGCCGCCGAGGTAGCTGCTTCCGTTGGCGGTAGAGTCGTTGGTATACCCCAGATTGCGCATGACCTGTTCGAGTTCTTCCCGTTCTTTCTTTTGAAGGGCTTGCTCTTGACGGATCTGGCAGGCCTTATAGCCGGCGATCAGGATCAGACCGAGTAACAAAGCGTAGATGACGTAAGTGAAAAGGCTGTTCGATTTCATGCGAAAAATGAGTTTGGTCAGCGTTGGCGAAATGGGAGGATGGGCAAAAGTAATTGATTTTTAGAACTGTAGCGTCGACCTGTAGCGCCGACCTGTAGCGCCGACCTCGAGGTCGGCGCACGATCGCAATCATTATCCGCAAAAGAAAATGCCGGGTAAACCCCGCCGTAGGTTTTGTGGTATTCCCCGTGGCATGCGCCGACCTCGAGGTCGGCGCTACAGGTCGGCGCACGATCGCAGACACTTGCCGCAAAAAGAAAATGCCGCGAAAACCTCGCCCTGGGTTTTGTGGTATTCCCCCGTGGCAGTCGCCGACCTCGAGGTCGTCGCTACAGGTCGGCGCACGATCGCAGACACTTGCCGCAAAAAGAAATGCCGCGAAAACCCCGCCGTGGGTTTTGTGGTATTCCCGTGGCAGTCGCCGACCTCGAGGTCGGCGCTACAAGGTCGGCGCACGATCGCAGACACTTGCCGCAAAAGAAAATGCCGCGAAAACCCCGCCGTGGGTTTTGTGGTATTCCCCGTGGCAGTCGCCGACCTCGAGGTCGGCGCTACAGGCTCCACGAATTGTTTTTGCGTTCGCTGTCCGGTATCGTGCGGCTGCCCAGGGTCGCTGATTTGACACTTTTCCCTACCGGGCAATACATCGGGTAGGTACTTTTCCCGTCGCGCCAGACATTCGACTTCTGGTGCAAAGTTTCTTTGGTCCCATCGGTATATTCCACCTCAAGATGGATCGGAACAGGCTGATTGCCAACACGTTCGACCAGAATGTACTGACGGCCGGCCGATTCGTCCATCACAACCCCCTGAATGCCCAGATCGGGATAACCCCACTCGAAAAACCAGGGGCGCCAGTACCAGTCGAGGTTTTGACCGGAAGCCTGATTCCAGGTGTTGAAAAAATCGTACGGCATGGGGTGTTTGCCTTTCCAGCGGTCCATATACTCTACCATACAGCGGTGAAATACATCGTACCCGAGCAAATCGAGCAAGCCGAGATAGGCGGCCTGGGGCCGGGCGTAGGATGCTCCGCGATAGGCAGGACTGCTCAGGAAGCGGGATTGGACCATGGGTGGAACATCGGATTCATTGCCCGCAAAAAAGCCGTAGCCACGGTTGTTGCCCTTGACGCCGGAAAGGGAGTCGGTCAGGTTGAGGTCGAAAAAGGACGCCCAGCCTTCGTCCATCCAGGCATAGTTTTGTTCATTAATCCCCATCATGAAGGGGAAAAACGTGTGGGAAATTTCGTGGGCCGTCAAGCCCGTCGGGTCGCGGTCGCCCGTGCTGGCGTCGTTGCACATCATGGGGTATTCCATGCCGTCGTTGCCATTGAACACCGTCATGGAAGGGTAGGGGTAGGGATAACCCGGCAGCCAGGTGCTCATGAGGCGGATGGCATTGGCCCCGATCCGGCAGACTTTGTAGTAATCTTTGGACTTGGTGTCGTAAACAGCGCTGACAAAGGTGCGGCGCCCGGTTTTGTCATCGACGACAATCGAGGTGGCATCCCAGTTGTAGCGGTTGCTGGCGGCAAATGCAAAATCGGGCACGCTGCTGGCTTTAAAATGAAAGCTGTGCTGTTTGAGTTTGTTGAAGACGCTCCCTTTTTTGATCTCCTCCTCGGTAAAAACAGAGACGACTTCCGATGCCGTGTGCGCCTTGTTCCATTTTTCCAGAACGGCCGGCGCCAGCACATCGCCAGGGTTTTGCAACTCGCCGGTTGCCCAGGCCATGTAGCCTTTGGGAAGGGTAATGGTGACGTCGTAATCCGAAAAATCGTTGTAAAACTCCTGCAAGCCGTTATAAGGCGCCGAGGCCCAGCCCTGCAAATCGTCGTACACCGCTACCTGTGGGTACCAGTATGGAACGAAAAATACGCTGCCATCGCTGGTGGCGAATTCACGCGGTGCGCCTTCGTCGAGCGGCAGCACGTACGACCACGATACCTGGATGCGAATGCTGGATTTAGGGGTAAGCGGGGCATTGTCCAGTGGTACGTCCAAAAACGTATTGGTCCGACGTTGCTTGTCGGCAGGCACTGCCACGCCGCCGACGTTCAGGGTTTTGATAGAGACCCCTTCGTCGATGTCGCCGGCACTCAGGTCGTAGGCGCGCTGGCCATTTTTGCGATAAAGATCGTGAGCCAGTTTGAGCCGGATTATTTTGAGGGTATCGGGGCTGTTGTTGTAATAAGTGATGGTCGATTGCCCGCTCAACAGGCGCTTTTTCGGGTTCAGGCTGACCGACATGACGTACTCGGCGCGGTTTTGCCAATAATTGGCGCCCGGCCGGCCATCGGCAGCGCGCGTACCTTTTTCATACGCGGCTTTGATATTTCGGTGGATATAGAGGTTGTTTTGGGCATTGAGGAGGGTGTGGGCAAAGAGCACACCAAGGCATACGTACAGGAAGCGGAACATGTCAGCGTAGTTTTTTACATTAGAAACGGAGCGTAAATATAGCACTGTAGGGCCTCTGTAGCGCCGACCTGTAGCGCCGACCTCGAGGTCGGCGCCCGCCACGGGGGAGCACCACGAAACCCTTAAATCATTACCCTCACGACGTTCAGGTTATGACTCAATTACCTCTGACCTGTTATTTGGGCAGGATTTGTAGGTCTTCGTGGCAGTCGCCGATTTGTAGCGCCGACCTCGAGGTCGGGCGCCGCCACGGGGAGCACCACGAAACCCTTAAATCATTACCCTCATGACGTTCAGGTTATGACTCAATTACCTCTGATCTGTTATTTGGGCAGGGATTTGTGGTATTCCCCCGTGGCAGTCAAAGACCTCGAGGTCGGTTATGCAGGTCGGCGCGACAGGCGCGCGACCATTATCCCCGTTTGCCCTTTCTGGGTGGCCATGTATTGCGGAAGCGGTTGGGCCGACAGAATTACCCGACCGTTGAGCGAGGAAGCATGCAACAGATGAATCCGGCCATTGATTTTAACCGCAAAACCCTGGTGGGCAATATCCAGATCCTGCTTCCAGGACGTCAATGCGATGATGTCGCCTTCCTGGATCAGGTGCTCCATTTTAGCAACCTTGTTTTTGGGAATGTAGTACCACTGATGGCCATTGATCCGGCTTTCTACCGATTTCAAATCACAATAAGCCTTGTGGTCGCTCAATGCGGGGTATTTGCCCGGGCGGGCCGTCATGTAGCCGACTTTTTTCTCGTAAGGAATACCGCCCAGTTCTTCAGTGACATCCCGCAAATAACCCAGCTTTTCAGCCTGCATCAGCCAGCCGGAAAAATAGTGGATACGCGAGCCATACCCGTCGATATTGCCGCCCCAGTAACGAAGTTGCTGCACAAAATGCTGAAATTCAAGGTAGTCTTGTTGCGGTGCGTGCGAGGTGAGGGCCACGGCCAGACTGTTTTCCACAAACGTCCAGCAATCCAGTTCGCGCATATTGACCACCAGATGTTCCTGATACTTGGGCGTTTCGAGGGTGCCGTGCACATAAGGCGTGCCTTTGAACGACAGCGCAACGGCCAGCGCCTGCTCGGGCAAGGTGCTGTGGCTTTGGGCAATCAGCAATTTGAGCTGGAAAATCGAGTCGTCAAAACTGGTCCATTTGCCCAGTTCGCTCGACTCCAGCGGCTCGGCAGCGCTTGTGACGATGCTCGCAGGCAACTCCGCCGGGGCGGCGGGAGCGGAGGAGGGGTTTGGGCTGGCCAACGAAAGGTATAGACCGCCGATCAGCCCAAACACCGCCAAAATCATCAGGAAAGACAGTCGGAACACGGCAGCGGCGTTTTTTATGTGGACAAAAAAAAGCCTTCCGCGTCACATTTCAACTACATGTTGACAAAAACTTCGTAGCTGTACGTCCATTTGCGCTCCTCACCCGGTTTGAGTTCGATTACCCATTCGAGGGTATACGACGGATTGACGCGCAAGGTGGCCTGTTCCTGGGTGCTGGTCCATTTTTGTTCGGACTGCAGCGGATTGCCTTCGACCGTCCGTTTCACCTTGATTTTTACCGGCTCATTGCGGTAATTGACCACCGATACCTGCGCTTCGATCTTGACCTTGTCGTAGGTGGTGCTGAAAAATTTCTTGGCGTTTTCCTGCCGGTCCACGTCGCCCTCCGCCTGTGTGATCCTGATCTCCGGCGTTTCGGCGATTCTTACCTTGCAGGTAGCGCCGGGGGCGGTGTAGGGCAGTACGTCCTGACTGACGGGTTGCAAACCGTTGTTGTTGCGGGAAAGCAGGTTGACCGCGCCGGTCGTCCACGGGAAGCCAGTGGTATTTTTAAACTCGATATAGTGGGTCACAGGATATTTGTTTTCCTGGCTGTTCGAGTTTTTGTACGAGGAATAATTGCCTGATTGTGCAGGTTTTAACACACATTCGTAATAGTGACTCGGTTCGATATCCGATTCAAAAATCGGGAACTGGTAGCGGCTGTCTTTGGGGAAATTGCCGGGTCGGATGGTGTAAAAATAATAGTCTTCCGCCTGCGCTCCGCCTGCCCCGCCTGCGTCGTTGGGGCTGTAATCGAGGTCCATGTCGAATGTCTGGACGGAGTTTGAAAACGACTGGGATTGCAATTGCACCATATTGCCCCGGTAGGGGTTGTTGTTGTCGCGCCAGAGTTGGTCCATCACGTCCTGTTCGAAATGCACCAGCAGTTCGGGACGGGTGGCAAAGGCAAAATTGGGCACGCCCACGGCCAGCCGCAATTCGGTGTCGCCGAGGTCTTCGGCATTGTTGGCCACTTCGGCGCGCAGCGAGAGGCGGCCCGTGTTTTTATCGTTGAGTTCGAGGCGGTAGATGGGCGCCCAGCCCAGGCCTTCGGTCAGGTAAACGAGGTCCAGATTCGCTTCTTTTGTGTTGGGTTGAAAGCGGTATTCGAGCCGTTTCTGCGTTTTTTTGATCTTCACGTCGAGATTGGGAGCGCTGGCGAATTCCATTCTTCGCACCTCCGCTTCGTTCACATTCAACCAGCGGCCGTCATTGGTTCGAAACACAAACATGAAGGTGCCACGCGGGTTGTTCAGCACTTTTTCACAAACGCCTTCGAGCACCTCAAACCCCCTGTCGCTGTCGCTCGTCAGGTACAATTTGACCGGCTTGCCCAGGTTTTTTTTCAAAATATCAGGGATGCCTGCGTAATCGGTCGGGCTCTCGATCGAGTCGATGGCGGAAAAAACCGATTGCAGCGACGCATCGGGAGAGCCTGCCCAGAACGTGCCGAACAGCGCTTCGGGGAGCTGCTTTGTGGTGTATCGCCCGTCGGTCAGTTTGACCTTGCCGGAGTGTTGCACCAGCGAGCGGTTGTTTTTAAAAATGGTCACACTGCTCACGGGGAGCTCTTGTGCCAGCAAGGCGCCGCTGAAAAAGAGCAGCAACAGGGGGAGGAGAATGGATCTTTTCATTGGTAAAATGTTTGTGGAGGAAACGAAAAGTCTACTGTTTTGGTGTGTCGGCTATTTTGGCGGTATAACGTGTTATTTTTGAGCCATCAACAGCACTTTTACAACATGAAAACCGGTTTTTTCCTCTTGCTCATCGCCTTGCTCGGGCTTTCCTGTCAGGCTCCTCCACCCGAAAAATCCGCCGCCGGCACGAGCCTGCGCGACTATTTTGCCAATACCGAAACCGGCGTGCAGGACGGCAACGTGCGCATGATCCCGATCCAGACGCCCAAAGGGCAGTTCAAGGTCTGGACCAAACGTTTTGGCAACAACCCGCGCATCAAAGTGCTGCTGTTGCACGGCGGCCCCGCCTGCACCCACGAATATTTCGAGTGTTTTGAAAATTTCCTGCCCGCCGAAGGCATCGAATTTATCTACTACGACCAGCTCGGCTCCGCCTATTCCGACCAGCCCGACGACACGACGCTCTGGCAACTGCCGCGCTTCGTCGAAGAACTCGAACAGGTGCGACAGGCCCTCGGCCTCAACAAGGACAACTGCTACCTGCTCGGCCATTCCTGGGGCGGCATCCTTGCGATGGAATACGCCATGAAATACCAGGACAATATCAAAGGCTTGATTATCAGCAACATGATGTCGAGTTGCCCGACTTATGGCCGCTACGCCGACGAGGTGCTGGCCAAACAACTCGACCCCAAAGTGCTCGATACCATCCGCCAGATCGAAGCCCGGGGCGATTTCGACAACCCCAAATACATGGAGTTGCTGCTCCCCAATTTTTATTGCCAACACATCCTGCGCATGCCCGCCGAGGACTGGCCGGAGCCGGTCAACCGCATGTTCGGTCACCTCAACGAAAAAGTTTACGTGACCATGCAGGGGCCCAGCGAATTCGGGATCGGCGGCAACCTGGCCAAATGGGACCGCTCGGCCGATCTGCACAACATTAAAGTGCCCACGCTGGTCATCGGCGCCACCCACGACACCATGGACCCCAAACACATGGAATGGATGGCCGGACAGATTCCGAAAGGCGCCTTCCTGTTGTGCCCCAACGGCAGCCACATGGATATGTGGGACGATCAGCAGACGTATTTTCAGGGACTCGTCAAATTCCTGAAAACAAGCGACGCAGCTCACTGATCGGCCCTATTTTTGCAGCCTGTTTTTCCCGAAAACACGACATACATGCGTATTCTTTTCCTGCTTTTCATTTGCCTGGCGGGCCAACTGGCTGCCCAGGATTTCCGCGTGCAAGCCGCCGCGTTCAACAAGCCCGTCGATGCCGCCTACTTCACCGACCGCGGTGTGGAGAGCGTGGTCAGCAGCGTGGATAAAAACGGCATTTACCGCTACTTCGTCGGGACCTACTGGACCCGGGAAGAAGCAGAAGTGGTTAAAAACCAGTTGATTACAAAAGGATTTGCCTACGCGACGGTCGTCGATCTGGAAGAGCAGCGTGCCTTGTACGGCGCCAAATGTCCCTACTTCCGCGACCAGGACATCTTTGTCGACCGCGATTCGGTGCGCAATATTTTCTTTGAAACGGGTAAATCGGAGATCGATGCCGAGTCGAAACAGATGCTCGACAACCTGGCGATCATCATCAACCAGAAGCCCGGCGCCACCCTCAACCTGTACGGTTTTACCGACAACATTGGCGATGCCCAGACCAACGTCGCGCTGGCCACTGCCCGCACCCGCGCCGTGCGCGATTACCTCGTGACCAAAGGCGTGCGCGCCGACCGAATGTACATCCAGATCTATGGCGAAGCCGAACCCGGCATGGAACACCGAGATTTTGAAGGCAATGAAATCTCGGAAAACCGAAAGTGGAACAGAAGGGTGAAACTGGTAATTGTGGAGAAGGCAGTCGAAGCCGGCAAAAATTGATAGGCACAGACTTTCGCCTCGAATGCCGGAGGGTTCACTGCCAAATTTGGCCTGCTTTTACCAGCGCCTTTTACCCAGCGTCAGCACCGTCGCGGCCATAAAAACAGCAATGACGGAAAAGAAATAGACAATGTCGCGGGTATCGAGTACCCCCCGGCTCATCGATTCGTAATGGTATTGAATACCAATGGCTTGCACGATATCGTCCGTTTTGCCAAAAAACACCGGCAGCCGGCTCAGGGCATCGAAAGCCAGGTACACGAAAAAGCACAGGAACGTGGCCAGTACGAATGCAACAATCTGGTTGTTGGTGAGCGCCGAGGCAAAAATGCCGATCGCGACAAACGCGCCGGCCAGAAACAACAGACCGATGTACGAACCCGCAATGCCGCCCGAGTCGAGGTTGCCTTTCGGGGCGCCCAACTGGTACACCGTGATGTAGTACAACAGGGTGGGGAGCAGGGCAAAACCGACCAGCGCGAGGCAGGCCAGGAATTTGCCGCCCACGATCTGCCAGTCGGACAAGGGGCGCGTCACCAGCAACTCGATGGTGCCGCTTTGTTTTTCCTCGGCAAAACTCCGCATGGTGATGGCCGGGATGAGGAACAAAAAAATCATCGGGGCCATGCTGAACAGCATATCGAGCGTGGCATAACCGCTTTCCAGAATACTTGATGCCGGAAACACCCACAACCAAAGCCCCATGGCGACCAGAAAGATCCCGACCACGATATAGCCGACCAGTGAGGAGAAAAAAGCGTTGATTTCTTTTCGGAAGATGGACAACATGGCTGCGGATCTATTTGGTCAGTTGCTGGAAAATTTCTTCCATGCTGAAAGTTTCGCGGTGCAATTCCAACAAAGTCAGCCGGTTGGATACGGCGAAGCCAAATACCTCGGCCCGAATATCGCGGCCGGGCGCCGAGCTGAGTTGCCAGCGGTTTTGGCCCAGCGATTTGACGCCGCTGACCTGCGCGATTTTGCCCAGTTGGCCGGCGTCGGTTTTTTCGGCAAATTCCACAGTCACGATGGTCTGGCCGGCAAACTGTTGTTTGAGTTCGGCGATGGGGGCGTCGGCCACCAGTTTGCCTTTGTTGATGATGATCGCACGGTCGCAAACGGCCTCCACCTCGCCGAGGATGTGCGTGGAGAGGATCACGGTTTTTTCTTTCCCGAGGTCTTTGATGAGCTGGCGGATTTCGACGATCTGGTTGGGGTCGAGGCCGGAAGTCGGCTCGTCGAGGATGAGCACTTCGGGGTCGTGCAGCATGGCCTGGGCAAGTCCTACGCGCTGGCGGTAACCTTTCGACAGTTCGCCGATGTGTTTGCCGGCATGGCTTTCAAGGCCCGTGCGGACGATCATGGCTTCGACTTGTTGCCGGGCGTTTTTCAGACCGTGTACACCCGCTGCGAATTGCAGGTATTCCCGCACGTACATGTCGCGGTACAAGGGGTTGTGCTCCGGCAGGTAACCGATGCGGGCGCGGGTTTCCATGGGTTTCTCCGCGACATCGAAGCCGCAAACCTCGGCTTTTCCGCCAGAAGGCGGCAGGTAGCCGGTGATCATCTTCATGGTGGTCGTTTTCCCGGCGCCATTGGGGCCCAGAAAGCCGAGAACCTCGCCGCGGTGGGCTTCGAAGTTGATACCATCGACCGCGCGTTGCGCGTCGTAGAGTTTGACCAGATTACTGACTTTTACAGACATGCTCTCAGGCGTTATCGGGCGGCAAAAGTAGAGAAAAGTATTCCCCGGCCATCATTTCATTTTCCGAAACTCCCGCTCCACGATGGTGTCGAGTTGGTCCACGTTGAGGTTTTTGGCCACGATGATGCGGTCTTTGTTGAGCACGTACAATTCCGGCGTAATGTCGACGTAGTATTTGGCATAAATAGCCCGGTTGGTGGGGTCGAAGACGTTGGTGAACGTAAACCCTTCCTTGGCGATAAAATTGCGCCATTCCTCGTCGGTCGTGTTCACGGCAATGCCAAACACCTCTACGCCCTTGTCTTTCCATCGTTTGTAAAACTGCTCCACCTTCGGTGATTGTTCCTGGCAGTGTTCGCAGTCGGGGCTGTACATAAAGACGATGACGATGGGCGCTTTTATTTCATAGATGCTCTTCATCTGGCCGAACTGGTTGGGCGCCGCTACGTCGGGGCCTTTGCGGCCCATAAGGCTGGCCTCCATTTCCCACACGTGTTTTTGCAGTTTTTCCAGGTTCTCGGGCGTGTCCCAGAACGCCAGTTCAGGGGTGAAAAAGTTTTTAACAATGTACACGTACACTGCTTCGCCGTCCATCACGGTTGTTTTGGCGTTTTCATACTGCGAAGCGATCCAGTTGGCGAAAAACTGGAAATAGGCCTTGTGCGGCATGACGCGGCGGATCAGTTCGTCGCTCACCTTGATGAGCGAATCAGGCTGTTGGGGCGTCAGTTCCTTGATGTAACGGCGGAGTTTGTTGCCTATGACGGGTGTGTGCAGCAGGCGTTCGTCGGAAAAATCGACGCCGTCCCAGAAATGTGCGCGGTAATAAATCACTTGCCGCAGGGTGTCGGCATCGCCGTTGGGTTTTTTAAAATCGGGCCAGTCGGGGTTTTGGCCGGCTATTTTGAATTTGGTAAAAAATGCGTCGGGGTACTGTTTGAAAATCGCTTCGAGGTGGGCCTTGCGGTCGGCCATCAACTGGTCCTGACGAGCCTTGGCTTGTTGAAACTCGGCCGAGCCTGGCGCGCTGCGGCGCAGCGTTTCATTCACGCGATTCAGTTCGGGGTCCTGTTGGGCCTGAAAACGGAAATTTCGGTACAGCAGGTCGGTGTTGAGCGAGCCGTTGACCTCCATGGTATTGGCTACGTCGGCGATATTGGCGCGCAGGCTGAAACGCTGGTCGCGGTCGATCAGAAAGGAAAAACTTTTGTTGCCGGGCAGCAAAAAATAGTAGTAGCCGGAGGGCAGCATTTTATTTCGGCTCAGCGTGAAATGGCCGTTGGCATCGATCACAGCCGAGTCGGCGAGGTAATTCTGGTCGCCAAACGTACCGATCAACTTTGCTTTGCCGGCAGTCAGGCCTTGCAGCGTAACGTCGATTTGCAGACTGTCATAGGTTTGTGCGGAGAGCGCTGTGGAGAGCGAGAGTAGAAATACGATCAGAGTACAAGAACGCATCGGATGTTATTTTGTCAAAACGATGCGCAAAAGTAGGGGCCCTGCGCGGGCGGCAGCGGGCTTTTGAAAAATGTTTGCAAAAATGACGCTTGCCGGCAGCGGGAGCCGGGCACATCGGAAGTGCGCAAACCAACCGTTAGTCTTTTACCCGGCCGAGGCCCAGGGCCATCAACATCAAACGAGGCAGGGGTTTGGCGGGGTTGGAGCGTTTGCGCAGGTGCAGGTACCAGCCGAGTTTTTTGAGAATCGGGATTTTGTGGGTTTCCACAAATTCGATGAGTGCGCCGTCGGGGTCTTCGATGTAGGAAAAGTAGCCCGCGGCCTCGCCCATGTCAAATGAACCGCTGGAATCGACGGTAAAAGGATGGCCTTTTTCGGCACAAAATGCCTTCATTTCGGTCATGCCGGTGATGTCGAAGCAGAGGTGAATAAACCCGAGATCGCCCCAGAAACGCCCTTCGTAAATTTTGCGCGGGGCGCGGTCGAGGCTTTGCACCAGTTCGATTTCCGAGTCGCCCAGCATCCGGCTGAACGGCCCGACACGCTTGGCCGAATGCCGCAACAGTACCCGGCGGTAGCGGCCAAAACCGCCGTCGGCGCCATGCCAGTCGGGGAAGTCGGCCGTTTCGTCATACACGACGGCGTCGTAGCCCAGTATGTCGCGATAAAACGCCATCGAGCGTTCCATATCCGACACGCCGATGATGGCGCCGTACATGCCGCCGGTCAGTTTGCCGCGTTCGGCAGAAAACCAGTCGTCGGCCCCCACGATTTCGAAGGTGTTGCCCCAGGGGTCCTTTGCAAAAAAATGCTCGGGTCCGTGCGGGCGTGGCGCCGGGTTGGTTTGAATATTGACCCCCTGTTTGCGCAGGTGGTTGAAAGTGGCGATCACGTCGCGGCTTTTGATCTTGGCTGCGAAGATGCCCAGGTCGCCCAGTTGCGCCTGAAACGCGGGCGGTACAGGCGTCCGGCCTGTGTATTGCCAGATCTCCGCGCCGCCGCCGCCTTGCAGGTTGAGCGCCAGAATAGCGTGGCGCGCCTGCGGCTGACCGCCCGTGTAGGGCAGCATCAGGCCGGCTACTGCCGCTTCTTCAAAAATCGGGACATCCAGCCCGAAGTGTGTGCGATACCATTTAAACGCTGCATGTACGTCCGAAACGCCGATGCCGATCTGCTGAATCCCTGAGATGAACATGTACAGAAGAGAAAACTGAAATTTTACGGCGCTAAGGTAGCAAATGAACGTTACCTGCTTTAAAAGCGAGGAAGCCGTTCTTTCAACGGCCTCCTCCACGTGCCAGCGTTTGTTCCGAACGCATCGTGTAAAAACCTACCTTCTGATTGTTTTCTCATTATGCCCGATTCTCCGCCAGCCCTTTCGGGAATTGATTACTTTTGCTTTTATTGTTAATTCCGAAACAAAAATAAATCAATAAATTGATATTTAAAATACTTGTATCAATTTTTTTGTTAAAAAATTATTGTTTCTGTTCCCTTGGAATCTTGATGCAACACCTGGGTGAAAAAATCGGACTGCTTGTACGCGCCAGAGGCTGGCAAATGAAGGATTTTGCCGCGCACATCGGCTACACGGCCGAGCATTTTTCCCGCCTGCTGAGCAGCGAATCGCTGCCGCCCAAAGCCCTGGGCCGCATCGCGAAAGGGCTCGAACTTTCCACCGAAGATTTGGTGCACCTGGAATTGCTGGGCGGCGGACTGCCGCCTGCCGCTGTGTCGGAACCCGCCGCGCCCTACGCAACGACGCGCTCGACCGGCGCTCAGGGTACGGGCGACACGGCTTCGATGCAACGCGAAATCGAGCGCTTGCAATCGGAAATCGACCGCCTACTGGCCATGCTGCAACGCGAGCAGGCCATCAGTGCCGACCTGGCCGAAGCCTTGAAGCGTATTTCCGGCGGCGGGAAATAACTTTTTTTACCTTTTTACAAATTGAGTTCGGCCAAATCGGCCCCGTCTTCGCCATTGCGGATCTTGAATTTTTTGCGCTCGAAAAGGCGCCGCATGGCTCCGTTGGTTTTCAAAAATGTCGCCGTGACCTTTTGATAGCCCTGCGCCCGCGCTATTTCCAGGATATAATCGGTCAGAATGCTTCCCAAACCGTGCCCGTGCCAGGCATCGGATACGAGAATGGCGTATTCCGCCGACTCGCGCCAGCCGTCGCCTACGATGCGTACCACACCCACGATCTCGGGACCCGTTTCGTTTTCACGCACGGCCACAATGGCCATTTCCCGATCGTAATCGATGTGGGTAAAGCGAGACACTTTTTTCTCGTCCAGCCCGGGTACAAACCCGAAAAAGCGGAAATACAGGCTCTGTCGCGAGACGTTTTTGACCATTTCGGCTTCCAGCGGCGTATCCTCGGGGCGGATCGGCCGCAGGGTCATTTCCGTGCCGTCCTTGAGCGTAATGTGCCGAATCCACTGCGACGGATAGGGCTGAATGGCCAAATGCGCAAACGGCTCGGCATTGGCCGGCGGATTTTCGGTCAGCTGGCCCCGATAGTGCTGCGCGGCGCCGCTCGAACCCGACAGCACGAAGTCGGGTATGGTAAAGGATTCCAGTTCGGCGCAGTCGCTGACGAGGTAGGAAAATCTGCACAGGATGGTGTACAGCCATTCGCGGGTTTCTTCGTCTTCCGGCAGGAATCGGAGCAGTTGGGCGTCCTCGACCATGTGTTTGGCCAGGGCGAGGTTGAGCGGAGGCAGGGCTGCCGCGCGCTCGGTCAGGGCGTTGCTCAGTTCGTCGCCGGCGCCCAGGCGGATGACCGGCCCGAACAAGGGATCGCGATCTGCACTGATCGAGAGCAGCCGGCCTTTTTCGCGTTTTTTGCCCGTGGGAATGCCATAGTATTCAAGCAATTGCCCCGCTTCTTCCTCCTGCAATTGCCGGCGGCCCTCCTGTCGCAGCTGAGCCAATAATTGTTGCGCATCGGCCCGTCTGATGTCGGGAAATTCAACCGGCAAGTCGTGCGGTACTTCGTACAGCAAGTCGAGGTTTTCGCGATAACGGGCCATGTAAAGAAAGGTCGTTACGCCCCTCTCTGGGAACGGGTACCAGGGCACCCGGCTTTGTTCCAGAATTTTTCGCCCTTCCACCACCGACCGCTGGCCCATCCAGCTGGCGTAATTGGGTTTCAGCATCACCTGGGAGGCCTCGTTGACCACGGCCCGGGCGCTGGCAGCAGCATCGGTGACGCTTTGAGGGGTCAGAATGGTGAGTACGCCGTCGACATTGACGTCGGCCAAACAAGCCCTCACGGCCGCCCGAAAGTGTTCGGAACTGGCGTCGCCGAGCAGATCGACCGGGTTGTGTTTTTGCCCGATGATGGGACGCACGTCGGCGAGGGCTTCCAGGGTTTTGGGGGTCAGCGTCGCCAGCGAGCCGCCTTGCCGGATCAGCGCATCGGCCGCGATGGTGGCCGGCCCTCCCGCGTTGGTGACGATGGCAAGTCGTTTGCCCGTGGGCAGGGGCTGGGTGGCCAGGGCTTGCGCACAGTCGAACAATTGTTGTACTGAACGCACCCGAATGATACCCGCCCGTCGGAAAGCCGCGTCGAACACCTCGTCGTTGTCGGCGCCACCGCGCAGCACAACGATCGGTTTCGAACGGGCAAATGCGCGCGCTGCGCTCAAAAAAGGACGGGCGCGCACGAGTTTTTCCATATAAATCAGAATGCAGGCCGTCCGCGAGTCGGCCCCGAAATAGTCGATCAATTCCGCGTAACCCAGGTCGGCCAGGCCGCCCACGGCTGCTACGTGGCTGAATCCCACCTTTTTTTCAGCGGCCCAGTCGAGGATGGCCGAACCCAGTGCGCCGCTTTCCGTGATGAGCGCAAGGCGCCCGGCTTCGGGCATGGTCGGCGCCAGACTGGCATTGAGCCCGATGGCCGGGGTCAGGATGCCCAGCGAATTGGGGCCCATGAGGCGCAGCCCGTAGCGGCGTGCGGCATTTTGCAGGGCAGGAAAAAGTTTCTGGTTGCCGTTGGTTTCCGAGGTAAAGCCGGCCGAGATCACGATCGCGGCTTTTACGCCCAGACGCCCGCATTCGCGCACGAGTTGGGGCAGGGTAGGGGCCGGGGTGGCAAAAATGACGAGGTCGGGTTTTTTAGGCAGCTCGTTGACCGAGGCCCAGCATTTTTCGCCCTGAACCGTATCGTATTTCGGATTGACCGGGTAGATCGTGCCGTTAAAACCGCCATTGAGCAGGTTGCGCAGCACGGCGTAACCCACTTTTTCCCGCTTGTCGGTAGCGCCGAACACTGCGACGGATTGGGCAAAAAAGAATTTGTCGAGCGTGGTTTTCATGACCTGTCAACGCTAATGGTTTGGGTTGGAGCATATTTGTGCAGGGCGCTGCACGAGGGGCTAAAATTTCCAGTGCTTTTGCAGCAAGCCGGCCGCGGAATGCAGGTGCATTTCATAGGTTTCCCAAAGGCGCAGTCCCGAGCTGGTAGGTGTTTCGGGGTAGGGCAATTCGGTGACCCCGTTTACGCCGGCCAGAAAATTATGCACGCAGCGCGGCAGTTCCTCCACGTTGTAGCCGCCTTCCAGCACGGCAAACAATTTGCCTGCGAAGGTATTGGCCAATTGCCGGCCGATGTAATGATAAAAGTTACCGGTGGCGCGGAGTTGCAGCATGGGGTCGAACTGGTGGGCATCGAACCCGGCCGATACCGCTACGAGGTCGGGCTTGAATTGCTCCGCAATAGGCAGGAAGTACTCGATAGCGTGCCGGAAAATATCGTCGCCGCTGCCCGAAGGCAGGGGGAGGTTGATGGTGTAGCCCTTGCCTTTGTCTTCCCCGATCTCGTGCGCCGAGCCGTTGCCCGGGTAGGCAGGGTACTGGTGCAGCGACCAGTACATGACCTGATTGCTGTCGTAAAAAATATCCATCGTTCCATCGCCGAGGTGTCCGTCGAAGTCGAGAATTAATACTTTTTTGCCCTCGTTTGCAGCCTTCTGAGCAGCAATGGCGACATTATTGAATAAACAAAAACCGTGGCCCTCACCCGCATAGGCGTGGTGGCCAGGGGGCCTGACCAGCGCAAAATCGCCGCGTTCCATGGCCAGAATCGTCGCGCCCACGGCTGCCGAAGCCGCCTCGAAACTGCCGACCGAGGTTTCTGTATCGCCGTCGATCGGTTGCCCGATAGCTGCAAACTCACGGACCTCGTTGATGTACCGTCGGGAGTGTACCAGTTCGAGAAACTCGGCCCCGTCGGGCAATTCCGGCTCGGGCTTTAGATCGCCGAAGGCCAGCATACGCGACCGGTTTTCCGGATGGTCCGGGTTGGTCACATGGTCGAGCACCTTCGGGTGGTAGAGTAAGTTCATGATGCGTAGCGGATGCTAAATAGGGTTGATGAGGTTGATGAGGGTTTATAAGGTTGATGAGGTTGATAAAAAGGGGCGGATTTTCCCCGGCGGTGTTACCGATGTTGCGTCTCTGACGGGACGTATATTGGGGGACATCGCCTGTTTGCTACCGATGTTGCGTCCCTGACGGGACGTGGGCAGTGGCAGTGTTTTCTTTTAAGTATGAATGAAGTACGGTAAGCGAGCTTTTTATGCAAGATTACCTTTTAGAAAGCGTCATGTCTCCACAGCGGACAATATCGGTAAAAAACGAACCGCCAAGTTATACCTCATCCCGTCAGGGATGCAACATCGGTAGAAAAAAGAGGGAGAATGATGCACACACGCCCCGTCAGGGGCGCAACGTCGGTAGACCACACGTCCCCATCGGTAACGCCGCCGGGGGAAAAACCTCCCCTTTTATCAACCTTATAAACCCTCATCAACCTTATAAACCCTATTCATCAACCCTATCTTTCCGTAGTTTTACCCGAACAAAATCTGCCCTATGCGTTCTGCCCTCCTGTTTGCCCTCCTTCTTTTCATTCTCCCCGACGTATCGGCCCAACTGCGTTACCTCCACTGCGGCCGCCTGATTACCATGGCCGGCGGTAAAGCCGAGGTCCAGGAGGAAATGACCCTCGTTGTACAAGCCGACACCGTGGTGCGGGTAGACAAAGGTTACAAGCCCGCGCCTTCCGGCGCCGAAGTTATCGACCTGAAAAACAAGACAGTACTGCCCGGCCTGATCGATTGCCACGTGCATTTTGAATTTGAACAAAGCCGCACTTCTTACAATGAAAAATACACCCTGAACGACGCCGACATCGCTTTTCGGGCCGAGGTGTATGCCGAACGGACCCTGATGGCAGGCTTCACCACCGTGCGAGACCTGGGCGGCAAAGGCGTCAATATTTCCCTGCGCAACTCAATCAACAGTGGCTGGACCAAAGGCCCCCGCATTTTCACGGCCGGCAAGGCGCTCAGCATCACGGGCGGGCATGGCGACCCGACCAACGGCGCCCGCTGGGATCTTTTCGATCCGCCCGGCGTGGAAGATGGCGTGGCCGATGGCCCCGACGAATGCCGCAAAGCAGTGCGCGAACAGGTGCAGCGCGGCGCCGACTGTATCAAGGTTTGCGCCACAGGCGGAGTGTTGAGCCTGAACAAGGACGGCCGTTTGCCGCATTACGCCGCCGACGAACTTGGCATGATCGTCAGTACGGCCCGCGACCTCGGGGTCGATGTGGCCGCGCATGCCCACGGCGACGAAGGGATCCGCAGGGCCGTGGACGCGGGTGTGGTGAGCATCGAGCATGGCACCTTCATGAGCGAAGCGACCATGGATGCCATGATCGCACACGGAACCTGGTACGTCCCCACCCTGACTGCCGGGCGCGCAGTGAGCGATTCGGCCGTGTATGCCAAAGGTTTTTTCCCTGAAATGGTACGGGTAAAAGCGCTGGGGATAGGTCCGCAGATCCAGCGGACGACCGGCATTGCCTATAAAAAAGGGGTCAATATTGCGTTCGGAACGGATGCAGGCGTGTTCCCCCACGGCCTGAACTACCTCGAATTCGGGTACATGTCGGACGCCGGCATGGCGAACGCCGATATTTTGCGCTCTGCCACCGTCAATGCAGCCCGCCTGCTGCGCTACGATCGGCGGATCGGCTCCCTGGAGCCCGGGAAGTACGCCGACGTTATTGCGGTGGAAGGCAACCCGCTGGCCAATATTCGCGACCTGCGGAACGTTCGTTTTGTGATGAAAGCCGGCGTCGTTTACCGGCAATGAGTTTTTACTACTTTTGCTTCTTCGGGTCGGCGCCCGATTGACTTGACCAATGCGACATCTGTTTATCACCAACCGGTTTTTCTGGGTTTTTGGCGGCATTGCCGGGCTTTTTGCCCTTTCGTTTCCGCTGTCGGCCCTGCTGCCGTTTGCCAAACTGGCTTTTTTTGCCGCCCTGGCCGCCGTGCTGGTGGATGCCGCGCTGCTTTTTTTCCGCCCGCTCAATGTCACTGCCTTCCGAAAACTCAACCCGGTTTTTTCGTTGAGCGACCCCAATCCGGTGGATATTTACCTTAACAACGAAAGCCCGCTCTCGCTGCGGCTGACCGTGCTGGACGAACTGCCGGAGCAGTTTCAACTGCGTGATTTTCAGTTCATTGTTTCGCTTCGGCCCGGCGATGCCTACATCGCACAACACAAACTTACCCCGCTGACCCGGGGAATCTATGCCTTCGGCAACATCAACGTGTACGCGGAAACGCGGCTGGGGCTGCTGGAGCGCCGCCTGATTTTTCGTCAGCCCGAAGAAGTGTCCGTGTACCCCTCCATCATCCAGATGAAGCGTTACGAATTGCGCGCCATGCGGCAAATCGCCCATGAAACGGGGATCAAAAAAATGCGCCGCATCGGGCACAGCTACGAATTCGAGCAGATCAAAAACTACGTACAGGGCGACGATTACCGCAGCATCAACTGGAAAGCCTCCGGCCGTCGCGCGGCCCTGATGGTCAACCAGTACGAGGACGAACGCAGCCAGCAGGTGTATTGCATCATCGACAAAAGCCGGGCCATGAAAATGCCTTTCGAGGGCCTCAGTCTGATGGATTACGCCATCAATACCACGCTGGCCATCAGCAACATCATCCTGAAAAAGCAGGACAAGGCAGGTCTGCTGAGTTTCTCCGACGTGATCGGTTCCACGCTGAAAGCCGAGCGCGACACCGGGCAGTTGCGGCGCATCATGGATGCGTTGTATCGCGAAAAGGAGCGGATCGGCGAGTCAAATTTCGAACTGCTGTACGAGGCAGTCCGCCGCCTGATCGGCGCCCGCTCGCTGCTGTTGTTGTTTACCAATTTCGAAAGCCGCTACGCCCTCGAACGCGCCCTGCCCACCCTGCGCCGCCTCAACCGCGCCCATCTGCTTGTAGTGGTCTTTTTCGAGAACACGGAAGTGCGGGCCCTGGCCCAGGAAAACGTGCTGCGCACGGCCGACATCTACCGGCAGACCGTGGCGCGGCAGTTTTTACAGGAAAAAAAGGAGATGGTGCACATGCTGCGGCAATACGGTATTCAGGGGATTCTGACCAAGCCGCAGGAACTGACGCTGAATACGATCAACAAGTATCTGGAATTGAAGTCGAAGGGGTTGATTTGACCATTTACACGGAGTTTTCGCCAGTTAAAGATCAAAAATAGCCCTCACCACTCCCTCACCCGCACATACTCGATCCCCAGCACATTCTTTTCAAACCATTTCAGCGAGGCCTGCACCTTGTCGCCGGTCTGGGTGTCGCATTTGAAAAACAGGTAGTAAAGTTGCAGGCAATGGCCGACGCGGTGCAGCAGTCCGACGAGGCTGCGGGCCCCGGGGGCGGTACAACCGGGCCGGGAGCCCAGCCAGGCGTAGTAGGCGTCGTCGTGCGTTTCGATGATGTCGAGCACGAAGGGGTCATCGGTGTAGTGTTCCATAAACCGGCGGGCCAGAACGCCGTGGTGACGGTTCCAGTCGCGCGGGCGACCGCGGTCTTCGGCGTATTTGAAAGTATCGTGCGAGAGGGCGATGAGGCGCAGTCTGGCGCGGTCGTCGGTCGGGAGATTGGGGATCAGGTCGATGTTTTCGAGCACTTCGCGGACGTGGTAAGCCACCAGCCCCTCGGGATGGCCAAAACGCGGCTCGCCCCAACGCAGACCCTGCTGGAATTCTGGCAGGGTGAGCAGGAGTTTTTCCAGGTCCGATTCGGGCTGAAGCAGGGTGTCGAGCGGCAGGTGAGCGTCCGGCGAGGGTATCATGTCGGGCGTTTGTCGTTCAGCAAAGGTCGTTGGTCGGGCAATAAAGAAAGTGGAAAACACAGGAGCAATTTTTTTCGTTTTGCAAAAAGTATTCGCGGTGGAAAAAACCTGACACCTGTTTTCGGAAAATGAAGGTTAATAAGGCGTTAAAATAACAAAAAAGCGCAGCAAACCCGGCGAATCGACGTTTTACCCACACTCCTTCTGTAACAACAAAGTTACTACATAAACCTTACAACCTTTTTTGATCGAGCTATGGCGAATAAATTCTGGTCTACGATGCTTGCCGGCGCTCTCGGTGGAGCCGCCACCTTTGGAGCCGCCAAATTTCTGGACAAAAACCCCAACGTCAACACCGACAATAGCAATACCACCACAACACTTGCCCGACAGGTGAATTACCAGGGCGCCTCCGCGCCTTTCGACTTCACCAGGGCTGCCGACAACTCGATGTCCGCAGTGGTGCACATCAAGGCCACCGAAAGCCAGCAAGCGGCCATTCAGCGCCAGCGCTCCAATCCCTGGAGTTTCTTTTTCGGCGACAACTTCGCTCAACCGCGCTCCGGCACCGGCTCGGGCGTTATTTATACCGAAGACGGCTACATCCTGACCAACAACCACGTGGTCGATTTTGCCGACGAATACCTCGTCACCCTGCACGACAACCGCGAGTTCAAAGCCCGCCTCGTCGGCCGCGACGCCGATACCGACATGGCCGTGATCAAGATCGACGCCAAAGACCTGCCTGCCATTCGCATGGGCAATTCCGACGACGTACGCGTCGGCGAATGGGTGCTGGCCGTGGGCAATCCCTTCGACCTGACCTCCACCGTCACCGCCGGCATCGTCAGCGCCAAGGGACGCGATATCAACATCATTCAGGGTAAATCGGGCATCGAATCGTTTATCCAGACCGATGCCGCCGTCAATCCCGGCAACTCCGGCGGTGCCCTCGTCAATGTCGATGGCGAACTCATCGGCATCAACTCCGCCATCGCCACGCCGACGGGTACTTTCGCTGGTTACGCCTTCGCAATCCCGGTCAACCTGGCTCGCCGCATTGCCGACGACCTCATCAAATACGGCGAATTCCGCCGCGCCTACCTCGGCGTCGACATTACATCCATGGACAGCAATGTGGCCGAACAGCTCGATATTCCTTACACTCAGGGTGTGGCTATCGTCAACCTCGACCCGGACGGTTCGGCCGCTTCCGCCGGTATCGTACCCAAGGATATCATCACCAAAGTAAATGGCAAAACCGTGACGTCCACCGCGGAACTTCGCGAGATGATCGGGCGTTCAAAGGTGGGTGAAACGGTGAATGTCACCCTCGTGCGCAACGGCAAATCGATGGATTTACCCGTGCGTATGAAAACCCGCAACAACAATTAATGGCGCGATTTTCGCGTATTAAAGATAAAGTTGGTTTTTCGTTTTGTTTTGATGTGTCTGCTCCGCGCAATGTGGAGCAGACTTTTTTTTGTCATTCCCCGTCGTCCGTACGACCTTGCATTTGGGCAGATTGCGGCAAACCCGTTTTTTTGCCTGCGCTTTTCGAGCTAATCCCCTTGTGTGCCCGCCAAACTGCGCCCTTGTAGTGTTTCAGCAACACTATTTTTCAACACAAATCAGCGACAACGCACTCTTATGAATCGCACCTGGCTATTGGCCGCCCTCTTTCTTCTGCTGGGCGGCGGCGCTTATTACGCGTATCAATTGAAAAAGAATCAAGACAGCACTCGTGTCTCCCCGGACATGGATTTTGCCGTCAAAAGAGGCGACGATATCGGTAAAATATTCCTCGCCGACCGCCGTGGCCATTCCGTCACCCTCGAACGGAAGGACGATTACTGGCAACTCAACGGAAAGTATCGCGCCCGCCCCACGGCCATGCAATTGCTGCTCCAGACGCTTACGCAGGTAAACGTGTACTACGTGCCGCCCAAGGCCGCCGTGCCGGTCATGGTCAATACCATCGCGGCCGAAGGCATCAAGGTGGAAGTGTACGACAGGAGCAATCAACTGCTGAAACAATACTACGTGGGCGGCGTGACCAACGATGAAGGCGGCACGGTGATGCAAATGGAAGGTTCGGAGCAGCCCTACGTGACGCATATTCCCGGCTTTGTCGGTCAGTTGCGGGTGCGCTTTTTTACCGACGAAAACGAGTGGCGCGACCGGGCGGTTTTTGTAGAAAAACCCGAGCAAATCCAGTCGGTTTCGGTGGAATACCCGCTGCAAAAAAAGGAATCTTTCCGGCTTGAAAAGGTCGGGCAGGCCCAGTACGAGGTGAAACCTTATTACAGCACCACGCCAGTCATCCACAGCCCGCAACGCAAAGGGGTGCCCGAGGCTTACCTCCTCCAGTTTGAACGTATGGTAGCCGAGGCTTTTGAGAATGACAACCCGATTCGGGATTCCGTGGAGGCGCTGGTGCCGTTTGCCATCGTCAACCTCAAACGCACCGACGGCACGGAAACAACGGCCAGATTCTGGCCTGTGGCCGTAAAACGCAGCCATTACACCGACAACAACTTCGTGGTTCGCTATTTTACCGGTCTGGGCGACGACTTTTACCTGACCCAGGAAAAGGTCTTCGGACCTGTGTTCCGCGGGTACAGTTTCTTCTTTGAAGGTACGCCCCGGCCACCCGCCCTGTTGCAATAAAAAGATACATACGTTTTGCCGCGCTGCGGCGTGAAATGTACCGTGTATTTCTACATACGTTTTGCCGCGCTGCGGCATGTGAGCAGGTGGCTTGCTTCGGATCTTATTTGCTCCAATTGCGGCCCAGTCCTGAACAATTGCCGCATCGCAGCAAATTCCTAAATGCCCAGCAGGTATCGTGTGTGCCGCATCGCGGATAGCTCCCGCATAATAATGCCAGTGGACATCGTATGTGCCGCATCGCGGCAAAACGTATGTAGCTTTAGCAAAATACCCAGTGGGCATCGTATGTGCCGCATCGCGGCAAAACGTATGTAGCTTGGCATCGTATGTGCCGCATCGCGGCAAAATGTATTTTATTCTTCCCTTAAAAATGAAGGTACTCGCATGGCGCGCGCAGCAGGCGCCAGCGAAGCCAGCAGCCCGATCCCCACGACGGTCAGGGTGACGGGCAAAAAATCGGCTGCACGCATGGCGATCGGATAACTTTCGACCAGAAAACCCTGTGGAATGGTCACGATACCCCAGGTTTTTTGAATCCAGTACAACATGATCGCCAGCGCAACACCGCTGATCAGCCCGAGCAGCGTGAGCAACAACCCTTCGCTCAGAAAGATGCGGTGTACGGTGCGGTCGTCGGCGCCCATGCTTTTCAACACGGAAATGTCTTTTTGTTTGTCCAGCACGATCATCCAGAGCGCGCCGACGAGATTGAAAGCCATGAGCACGAGCATCAGGGAGGTGATCGCGTAACCCATCCATTTTTCAAGGCGCATCACCTTGAAAAATGCCTCGTTTTGTTCGTAACGGTCTTTGATCACCACCGACTCGCCCAGCAAACGGCGCAAATCTTTTTTCACCGAAGAGACGCTCGCCCCGGGTTTGCAACGAATTTCGAGCGCCGACACGGTAGAGGCTGTGTCGCCGAGCAATTCGCGCACAAAACCCAGGTTGGTCAGCACGTATTCACTGTCGAACTCCTGTTGAATGGCGAAGGTGCCGGCCGGGAAGGCGATACGGCTTTTGAACGGTTTGCCGGGGATCAGTTCGTCCTGCGAGGACCCGTCGGTGGCCATGTAGATGGTCAGCGAGGCCAGCGGGTTGTTGATGTTGACACTGAGTTTGTTGCGCATGCCGGCGCCGAGTACCGCGAAATTGCGGTCGCCGCCCTGGAGCCTGAACTCGCCTTCGCGCAGCGTGGAATCAATGTCGTTGACGCGCGGGTACACTTCGTCGACCCCTTTCAGAATGCCGGACACCTGCGAGCCATCGTATTCGAAGACAGCGATTTCTTCCAGCGTTTCGCTCAGAACGGCGACATCGGGGAGTTGGCGGATTTCTGCCAGCACCAGGCTGTCGGGCTGAAAGGTTTTGCCTTTGGCCGGAATCACTTTGATTTCGGGGTTGAAATAGCCGAAAAGATTGGACAACAGGTCTTCAAACCCGTTGAACACCGAAAGCACAAGGATCAGAGCGGCTGTGCCGATGGCAACGCCCACCACCGAAATGCCGGTAATGATGTTGATCGCATTGGTGCTGCGTTTGGCAAACAGGTAACGACGGGCAAAAAGCAGGGAAAGATTCACAGCCGGTTGGAAAAATTGAGCGACAAAGGTAGGACCAAAATCGCGATCAAAACTTCGCTTCTTAAAATCCGTGGGTCTTCAAATCCGAGGCGGTTCAGAATTCCTGGCCGGTGAAAACAACCATTGGCGCCGACCCAAGACCTCTTTTCCCGCTCACCAATTCACCACCGGCAGCCATCGCCGGCCGGAGCGGTTGAGCAACCCGATCTGGAGGCCGCTGAGGGAATCGGCCGAATTGAACAGCCCGATTTGTACGCCCCGCACCTTTTTGGCGTGGTTGGCAAGTCCCGCTATTTGAACGCCTGCCACGGTGTCGGCCTGATTGAACAAGCCGGCCACCTGGATATTGCAGGTGCCTTCGCCGGCGAAATTGTTGAGCCCCGCGACCTGCCCCGAAACGCCGCTGCTGTGCCGAGTGGCATTGAACAGCCCTGCCACCTGCAGCCCGCTGGAAGTATCGCGTGTGGTGTTGAACAAGCCCGCGATTTGCAATCCGCGGTTGTCGCCGCGCAGCCAGTTGAACAGTCCGCCGATCTGGACGCCGTTCACGGATTCGCGGGTAAAATTGGCCAAACCGCCGATTTCAAGCCGGTTGACGGCCAGCGAACGCCCTGCCAGCACGTTCAGCGAGAAGTCGTTGCGCACCCTGCCGCTGAGTCGGTGGTTGGTGCCTACATAAGGCAGAAACGAAACCTGGAATTGGCGGGTCAGCGAGTCCCGGACATTGAGCTCGTTCCAGCGGTCCACGGTTTTGGCAAAAAAACGCTCTACGTCCGTGTAGGCAGCGTCCAGAAACGAGGGGTCCTGGGCGGCTGTCCGGGTGGAAAACGTGTCGAGCTGGATTTTTTGAAAACGCGGAGAACTGGAACTGATCTGCAAAACCGTGTCGCGATAGCCCAGTTTGGCGACGACCAGTTCGGCCTCCCGGCCTGTTTTTTTGAGCCGGTAATACCCGTTGTCGTCGGTGGTGGTGGAGCGGAGGGTGCGGCGGTCGTACACCGAGGCATTGGCCAGGCGTTGGCCGGTTCTGGGATCGGTAATGTAGCCGCTCAGTTCGTCCGAGGGGCGTCGGCGTTTTCTGAGAATGAGGTAGTTGCCGCTGGGTTTGAACTCGTAATCCTCGCCCAGCATGGCGAAAAGTATTTCGCGAACCGTCCAGTTATCGGCCCGCAGGGTGACCTTTTTGCCTTCCGGCAAAATAGCCGCATTGTACGACCACTGAAACTGCCCTTGCCGGGCCACTTCCTCCATGGCGTTTTTTAGCGGCGTATGCCGGAAATCGACGCTGATACGGCGTTCCAGCAATTCAGCCGCCGTCAGGGCGCCCGGAAACAGCCATGCTGAAAACACAAGGCAGCAGACAAAGCGGGGCAATATGCGTAGAAAGGAGGAGGGCATGTTGCGTCAAAAAGCGGCTTTAAAATTCAGGTTTCGTTACCAGGCGGTCAGGCTTTATTCGACACAGGCGGGCCCGTCGAGGACGTATTGTTCTCCCACTTTGCTCAACCGGAGCGAAAAGGTTTCCGCGATCAGTTCCAGAATACGTTCGGGCGATTCGTTGGCGTAGTCGGTCGTGAGCGTGCAGCGCGCCAAATCGCTGTTTTTTAATACGATTTGGATATCGTACGCCTGTTCGATGGCTTTGACCACCTCGGACAGCGGAGTGGCTTCGAATTTGAATACCCGGCTGTGCCATGCCGCGACATTCGGGTCGGGTTTGGCGAGCAATTGCAGGGAACCGTCGGCCTGGCGATATTGAGCCTGTTCGCCGGCATGCACCAAAATTTGTTGGGCGCCTGCGGTCAGTTGCACGATGCCGCTGTTGACCGTGATCACCGTGCTGCCCGGTTCGCGGTGGGTATCGACCGTGAATTCGGTGCCGACTACACGGACTTCCAGCGCTGCCACCTCGACGACAAATGGTTTTTCCTTGTCGGGTTGCACGGCGAAATGCGCGGCGCCGCTGAGTTGCATGCGGCGTTCCTTGCGGTCAAAATTCTCCGCAACCCGCAGGCTGGACGCCTTGTCGAGCACCACTACCGACCGGTCGGGCAGGGTGTCGGTCACGATGGCGTCGGTTGCCGCCAGTTCAAGGGCGGGGATCGGGGCGGGGCGCAGGAACAGCCAGTACGCGGCCAGCAGCAACACCAGGGCCGCGGCTGCCGCGGCCGGCCACCAATAGATGTTGAGGCTTGGCCGGGCGCCCGTGTTGCGCCGCAGGGATTTGACTTTTTCCAGCGCTTTTTCCGTGTCGAAATCCGGCGCTGCGGCGTTGGCGGGGCGGGCATGCCGCCACATTTTTTGCAGCCCTTCGTAGTATCGGCGGTTTTCGGCCGATTCCTCCAGCCAGGCATCCAACCGCGATTGTTCGGCCGGTTCCGCTTCGCCGGCAATCACTTTGGCCAGCAATTCATCGATGTCGGGAGGGAAGAAGGGCATGTTATTTTTTAAAAACTTGATAAATCAGCAACAGAATGCCCAGGTAGTCGGCCAGATGGACGCGCATCAGGCGAAGCGCTTTCCCCATCTGGGTTTCCACGGTTTTGATGGACAACTGGAGCATGTCGGCGATTTCACGGTATTTTAATTCTTCAAAACGACTGAGTTCGAATATCTGGCGGCATTGGGGCGGCAGGGTTTGCAGCGCCCGGTTGATGTGTTCCTGCAATTCGGGATCGGGCAGATCGCTGGATGCTTCGGGCTCGCGCAGGCGCTCCGTCTGATGGCGCAGTCGGGTGCGCTGGTGGCGCAGCCGGTTGAGGGCCTGATGATGCACCATTTTGTACAAATACGCACGGATGGAATGGCGGACATCGAGTTGGGCGCGTTGCTCCCACAATTTTACAAAAGCCTGTTGCACAAGATCTTCTGCCTGATCAGGGTCGCCGTCGCACAAGCCCGTGGCGTAGCGGCAAAGCGGCGCATACAACGCGCGGAAAAGCGCGTCGAATGCTACTTCGTCGCCTTGCCGGATAGCAGCCGGCAGCTCGGGTTGGTCGTAGGCGTACACGATCGGGTTCTGCATTAAGACACCGAAGGTAAAACCTACCCTGATGTCGGTGGGCCAATTTTTTTTGGTCGCCTGACCGGCAGCCTTGGTCGTTGAATTCAATCTGCTCGTTGAATATTGAATCTCAGGCATGTAACCCCGTTCGATTTCGGCGTGTCGGGTTTGCGAAAAAAAAATTTTGAGGAGCAATCAGGGTAAACGCAGGGGCTCGGTGTCACAGGGAGTAAACGCACCGGACCGGGGCGACGAACCCGGCCTGCAAACCCAAACATTTATCACAAAACTCTTTTTTAAGCTATGAAAATCAATGTGAAGCACATCTTGCCTGCGCTGCTTGTCGTGAGCGTATTATTCACCGCCTGCGGTATCCGCGGAGAAGGCGAACGGGTGACGGAAGTTCGTCCGGTCAGCGGCTTTAACGCCCTTGAAATCGGCACCAACGCCGACGTGGAAGTCCAGGTCGATTCGGTGTTCCACCTCGAAGTGACTTGCGAGGAAAACGTCCTGCCCTATCTCGAGACCTTGGTCGATCCCGACGGAACGCTCAAGATATTTTTCAACCGCGACGTCTGGGATGTGGATGATTTCCACATTCGCGTGTCGGCGCCGGCCTGGAAAGGTTTCGACGTGAATGGCAGCGCCAACGTCAAAGTATCTGACCCGATCGTCGGCACGCAATTGTTCACCAACATCTCCGGCAGCGGCGACATCCGCATTTTCGATCTGGATTTTCAGCAGGTCAGAACCCGCGTCAGCGGCAGCGGCAACCTTTACCTGCGTGGCATTGCCGACGACCTGAATTGTCTGGTTTCGGGCAGCGGCGACGTGGACGCCCTCGATTGCCCGGTGAAAACCGCGACGGTCAACGTGTCGGGCAGCGGCGACGTGCGGCTCGAGGCGAACGAAACGCTCGATGTCTCCATCTCTGGCAGCGGCGATGTGGAGTACCACGGCAACCCCGACGTCAATTCCAACATTAGCGGCTCGGGCAGCCTGCGAAAAATCTAAACCTCCCGGTTTTTCTTACACAAACTGTGTCCGTTGCCCCGGACTCCTGCGCCGGACGCAGTTTGTGTGCCCCTTTGAAAACCGCTCCCGCCTTTTTCTACCCAACTTTTCTCCTCAACATGCAACTCAAATTCGCTCTGTCGGTCATCGTGGCCGGCCTGCTCTTCATTTGCCCTGCAAGCGGCCAAACTACCCTGACCCAGACGGTCAAAGGCATTGTTATCGATAAAAACATCAAATCTGCGCTTGTCGGAGCCACTGTCGCGGTGCTCGACCCGGTAAGCGGCGCGGTCAAACAAGGCGCCATGACGGACGTCAACGGGCGCTTCCGGCTCAACGAAGTACCCGTCGGGCGGCAGACGATCCGGGTGACCTATCTGGGTTACAAAGAGGCCGTTTTGGCCAACCTCGTCGTCAATTCCGGCAAGGAACTCGACCTGACCATTGAACTGGAAGAGTCGGTGCTGGAAACGCAGGAAGTCGTGATTCGCGCCAAAATTGACAAAAACAAGCCCCTGAACGAGTTTTCGGCGGTCAGCGCGCGCACATTTTCCGTGGAAGAAACACAGCGGTTTGCCGCGGCGGTGAATGACCCGGCCCGCATGGCGGCCTCTTTTGCCGGGGTGGCGACGGCCTCCGATGGCAACAATATCATCGTGATTCGCGGCAATGCTCCCAACGGCTTGTTGTGGCGAATGGAAGGCGTCGACATCCCCAACCCCAACCACTTTGCCTCGGTTGGCAGCTCGGGCGGCGGCATTTCGATCCTGAGCGCGCAGTTGTTGAGCAATTCGGATTTCTCCACCGGCGCTTTCGCCGCCGAATATGGCAACGCCCTCTCAGGGGTTTTTGACCTGAAACTGCGCAAAGGCAACGACGAAAAATTCGAGGGGACCTTGCAGGCCAGCGTCCTGGGCCTCGATGTCGCGGCCGAAGGTCCTTTTCGCGTAGGCGGTCAAAAAGGCTCTTTTTTGGTCAATTATCGCTATTCCACCCTGTCTTTACTGGGTAAAATGGGGGTCAATATCGGCGACGGCACGACGGACTTTCAGGATCTCTCTTTCAACCTTTGGCTACCCGCCGGGCGTGCCGGCACCTTCACGCTGTTCGGCATGGGCGGTCTGAGTAAACAGGAGATCACGGGGCAGGCCGACAGCCTGATCTGGCTCGAAGACCTGGGGAAAAGATACCCCGATACCTACCTCGCCAACACGGGCGTGCTCGGGCTTACGCACAGCAAAATCCTGGGCAGCAACACCTACCTGAAATCCATCGTCGCTTTTTCCGGCACGCAAAACGGCTTGCAGGTGGACGAATTTCAGCGCGATTATTCGTCGCGTAGAATCCTCGATCAGGACTACGCCCAGACCAAACTGACGGTTTCCACGGTGTTGAATCACAAGTTCAATGCCCGGCACTTGCTGCGTACCGGGTTGTATGTCAATGTGTTGGGTTTTGATTTTGCGCAATATGCATGGGACGACGACCACGAATACCTGCGTCAGGAACTGAACAACAAAGGCAATACGACCACCGTGAACGCTTTTGCGCAATGGCAGTATCGCCCGACCGAGCAAATCACCTTCAACGCCGGCCTGCACAGTTTTTCATTTTTGCTCAATCACCATTATTCGCTCGAACCCCGTGCCTCGCTGAAGTACGCCTTTTCGCCGAAACAGTCGATCACCTTCGGCTACGGCCTGCATTCGCAAATGCAGCCCCTGGGCGTGTATTTTGTGAAAAATGATGCCGGCGCCCTGCTCAACCCCGAATTGGGGCTCACCAAATCGCACCACTGGGTGCTGAGTTACGACCATCGCCTGCCGGGCAACATGCGTTTCAAAGCCGAGACCTACTACCAATCGATCATCGACGCGCCAGTAAGCACCGAGGCAGGCAATACTTTTTCCATGCTCAACAACGTGGACGGCTTCGTGTACGAAACGCTGGATAACGAAGGCGAGGGCCGCAATTACGGTCTGGAAATTACGGTCGAAAAGTTCCTCGACAAGGGTTTGTACTTCCTCCTGTCGTCGTCGGTGTACAAGTCTGAATTCCGCGATTACGCGGGCACGTGGCGGCCCACCCGTTTCGACGGCGGCACGGTCAACACGTTTACCGGCGGCAAAGAGTGGGCCTTGCTCCGCAAAGGGAAAAACCGCGTATTGGGCCTGAATGTCAAGCTGGTACAAATGGGCGGCCACCGCACCACGCCCATCGACCTGGCCGCCTCAATCGAAGCGGGCAAGCCGGTGTACGACGATTCGCAGGCTTTTGCCACAAGGCTGCCCGGCTATTTCCGCCTCGATGCAGGGTTTAGCCTGAAACGCAATTACCGCCACGTGACCACAACGGTCTCACTCGACGTGCAGAATGCCACCAACCGTCAAAATATCTTTGATCAGTACTACGATACGGAGCGGAAAGAAGTGCGCTATTTTTACCAGGCGCCGCTGATTCCGATTTTGAGTTATCGGGTGGAGTTTTGATGAAAAAAAAGAAGCCGTCTCATAAGTCCTTTTGCTCAAAATCCTGCATAATTTAATTTTAAATCGCGGCCAACTGACGGGGTGACTCCAAAGTCACCCCGTCAGTAATACAGCCTCTTTTTCACCCGGCAGCAGAACGCGCTACTTTGTTACTGGCTGTCGAGCGCCAGAAAATAAATGGCAAACCCCGGGTCTTTGTCGTTTTTTACCTGATCGTCGTAGCAGATCTGGATTTTGTTTTGCCCCCGCACCAGCCACTCCGAGCGCACCGTCAGTTTCATGGTTTCGATGTCCTTGCCTTTATTCGGCGGCAGATACACCGCGTTTTGGTCGTTGAATAAAATGAAAGCCTCGCGGTTGTTGTTGACGTGCTGTGCGCGCAAGGTCAGTTTCAGTTCGGGCATCTGCAACAAGGCTTCGGGCGGCGACATGTATAAATTCGTGGACAAGATTTTACTCATGGTTTTACCCAATTCGACCACCAGATTTTGTTGTTGCGGCTTGGGTTTCGAATGGTCCCACCCGAACAGCATGACCCCCCCGTCGCGCGAGGCTTCGGGGTAGAAATACATGTTTTGGTAGACATACGTTCGAGCGCGTTCGTCGGTAAAAATGTTGTCGAAATAGTAGTCGGCCAGCAACCAGCCCCGCGGGTTGTTTTCCACGGTGCGCACGAAGTTGTAAAAAGAGGTTGCACTGTTCCGAACGGTCGAATCCGGCTCGTTGAACACGTATTTTTTCTGCTTCGAATCGTAGTAACTCTGCCGGAACCACAGCACGTCTTCGTTTTTCAGGTAATAGGAAGCGGCGGTCGGCACGGTTGCCATGATAATGTCGCCGGGCTTGCCCTGTTGTTGAATAAACTCGCTGGGCTCCTTCCAGTTGATGAACGCCCAGGTGGTGATATTCATGTCGACCACGTGTTCGTTGAGTTTTTCTGCCAGCACGAGGGTTTTCAACTCTTTCCAGCGCACGCTGGACATCACGTACAAAAAGGGCAGCAACAACAGCAGCCATTGCAGTTTCCCGTTCGTTGCAAAACTGTTTTTGGCCAGCCATTGCCACACGGCGTAAAAGAAAGCGGCCATTGCCAACAGAAAATAGGGAAACACTCCGATCATGTAGCGCGGGTCGGCCGGCTCCCGAAACACAAAACTCATCAGCACAAACGGCACGACCAAACTGGCAAACAACCAGGCGCCCGAGCGGGGTTTCAGCCAAAAAGCGGCCGCCAGGCCAGCCAGCGCCGGGTAATACAGGATGGTGGGATCGTAGCGCAGCACACCGTTGTACATATCGAACGATTCCCAGGGCTTCGTCTGCCAAAGCTCGGACAGGCGCGACCATTGCGGGATCACCCATTCCACGATCCGCGCGGGCAGAAAAGCGCCCAGCATACCCTTGATGATCCCGTTGAATGCAGGGACGAACAAGAACAGCAAAAATGGCAGCCCCAGGCCGCCAAGCCACAGGTAGGCATTGTTGCTGCGGTCGTCCGATTTGCGGACAAATTTGCCGACAGCCACAATGATCGCGTAAATCGCCGCGCTGAACGCAAAAAGGAAAGCGAGTTGGTGCGACATCAGCGCTGCGATCAGCACCACGGGCAACAACAACAGGTGTTTGGCGGACAGGCCGTATCTGGCCCAGAAATTACCCTCGCGGTCGCGCCGGTTGTCGATAAACTCCAGAAACACCAGGCCAAGCAACAAAAAGAAAAAACCGAAGATGGCGTAATTGCGCGCCATTCGGGACCAAAAGTTGAGGTAAATGGAAAACACCCCGGCAAAAGCAGCGAGCAAACCCACGTAACGGTTGAACAAACGCGTGCCGATGCGATACATCAGGTACAACATGCCCACGCCGAAAAAAACACTCGGCAGGCGCGCCCAGAAAGCCGCCGACCCGAAGAACTTGAACAGGGGTAAAATGCAGAAAGTCAGCAGAATACCGTTGTTGTCGTCGGTGAAAAGCGGCCCTTTGCCTGCAAGGTAATCATCAGCCCTTTGCACGTGCACGAACTCGTCAACCCAGAGCGTCAGGGCATCCAGGTTGAGGATGCGGAGCAAAAACGCCAGCGCCAGCAGACCGATCAGAACGGGCCGGGCGTAGCGGTCGGCCACGGCATGCCAGTCGGGCGGAGGCGTTGGGGGGGCGGCTTCCCGGGCTGGTTTTTCCTGCTGAATATTCCCTTGCGGTCGTTGGGCGCGTTGGGCAGGCACGCGTCCCTGTTGTTTTTTATTGGCCATAAATAGCTACGCGGAGCGTTTGAACAATGGTTTTTAAAATTTTCATCTTGCTGGCGCCGCCCTTGCGGTCGTAGCGCAGTACAAAGGGGACTTCCACCATCAGGGGGCGCGGCGAGAGGCGGCGCAATTTGAGCAGCACGTCCACCATGCATTGAAAACCCTGTTTGTCCACAAATCCTTCCCCGTAACGGTCGAACGCCGACTGGATCAACCCGGCCCGGTAGGCCCGGAAACCGCAGGTGTAGTCGCGAACGCCTTTTATCGGGTGCAAAATGCGAAAAATCCACGCAGCGCCAATGCTCATCAGTCGCCGCGAAGCGCTCAACCCCACGATCCGGCTGTCGGGTCGGTACCGCGAAGCGATCACAACGTCGAAGCCCTCCCGGATTTTTTGCAACATGGGCGGAATGAGGCCGGGGTGGTGGGTGTCGTCGGCGTCCATCGTCACGATCACGTCGCCGGCGCGCGCGGCAGCGGAGGCTTCGCGCAGTCCGTCGCGCAGGGTCGGTCCCAGGCCCTGATTGGCGGCATGGATAAAAACGCGCACGTCTTCCAGTTCTTTGAATGATTTCACGGTGCCCACGGTGCCGTCGTGGCTTCCATCGTCGACCACGATGACAATCGGCGGCGGCAGGCCCGCATCGCGAAATGCCAGCGCCGCCCTCGACAACAATTGGCCGATATTCTCCGCTTCGTTGAAGGCCGGTAATACCAGCCAGGTATCTGTACGCGCTCCGGCGTGTTTCCCGTTCATGAGAGTGTGTTATGAGTAAAGGCAAATGTCCGGCAGCCCGGGCACTTTTCACGCTTGCTGCGTGATTTGTTGGACAGGATTGACAAGATTAAATTTTAAAAAGGTAGGGTGTGATGGACAGGATTGACAAGATTAAATTTTAAAAAGGTGGGGTGTGATGGACAGGATTGACAAGATTAAATTTTAAAAAGGTGGGGCGTGATGGACAGGATTGACAAGATTAAATGTAAAAAGGCGAGTATGAATTTCCATCCGGTCAACATCCCCCCCCAAAAAAGCCTGTTAATCCTGTCAACAAAAAACCTGTCTGTTAACCCCAAAAACGCCCGATCGAATCGACGATTCTGTTGCTGGCTTTTCCGTCGCCGTAAGGATTGGCGCCCGACCACTCGGGCGCCTCGTTGGCCCAGTCGAAATGGCTGAGCAGATCGTCGCCTGCCAGTCGGGCAAATCCCGCTTCGATGCCTTCCGGCCGCTCCGTAAAACTGCGACAAACCAGTATTTTTTTGCCAAAAACGCCACATTCCTCCTGAATACCGCCCGAGTCACTGATGACGAACTTCGCCCGACTCAGCAAAGCCAGCAGTTCGGGGTAGGGGAGTGGCGCGACAATTTTGACTTTTTTGAAACGCTCCCTCAGCCGCTGAACAGCCGGATTGGGGTGCATGGGAAACACAAATTCGAGGTCGGAATGTCGCTTGGCCAGCCTTTCCAGCTGATCGGCCAGCCGCTCGAGCGTGTCGCCGTGGTTTTCACGCCGGTGCAGTGTGACGAGCACCTCATTGCCGTAAACTGCCTGAAAACCAAAGCTTTGACAAATATCCACGATGGTATTTCCCGTGACCTCAATGTTGCCTCGTACGCCTTCCTGCCGCAGGTTGTCGGCGGCCCGCCGGGTCGGCGCCCAGTGCAGGGTCGTGACGCGGCTCACTTGTTGCCGGATGGCTTCTTCGGGAAATGGCTGACTGAGGTCGAAGGTGCGCAAACCTGCCTCCACGTGTCCGAAAGGTATTTGCCGGAAAAATGCGGCGGTAGCTGCCGCCAAAACAGCAACGGTATCGCCCTGCGCCACCACGAGCCGCGGGCGCTCCCGGGCAAACAGGTCGTCGAGCCAGCGCAGCGTGCGCGCCAGCGTATCGCCGAGCGATGCGGCCGGCTGCCCGAACGCGGGTTGAAAATCGGGCGGCGGAACCAGTGCGCTCACGTCGCGATACAGATCGGGGTGCTGACCCGTAAAAACAGTGCGGAACGGCAAAGCCTTTGCCCGCAATCTGTCGATCACCGGCGCCAGTTTGATGATCTCGGGACGGGTGCCGTAGCAGATGAATACCATGCGGGCAAAGGTAAGCGGGACAGGGAGGCGGACGTACTCGATACTACTCTTCTTTCGGCTTTACATACTTTTTGCCGTCCCAGCGCAGCAGATGTACTTTTATCGAGGTGGAGGTCTCCCACCCGCTTTCATCGGAAAATTCTTCTTCCTCTCCTGTGCTGACCTGGTAATAAATGCGGGTTGGATCGTCGGAGTTCATCTGTTGGTTTGCCATATCATCCGGAAACAGATAACTTTCCTCGTAATAATTTCCCCCGTCGAAGATGCTTTTGCAGAGTGGTAGCGAGACTAAATTCTGGCCGTTCCAAAGGATATACCAGGCCATCTGGAGATATCCGCAGGCTCCCAGCCCGGCTTCCAGTATGAGTATGTCGCGGTATCCAACCAACCCTTTGGCGCCGGGGATGATTTTACCGCCGTTCACGCCGCCTTCCCCTACTGGAATCGTGGTCGATACCTTGCTGATGATTGTCCCGTTTCGGATGGCGCGCACTTCGCATTGAGGCTGCTCGCCGGCAAACCCGGCGGCAAAACAAACCGCCCCGTCCTGTTTGATCCCCCATAGAGAAAGCATCCCGCCCCAGACGTAGCCTTTCCGGCCGTCGAAAGTGCGAATCTGACACCAGGGCATTTCGACATCGGCAACGCGGTACATAGCCTTTAACTCTTCGAGGAGAATGACGGGCTCCCCGGCGGAAAGCTGAAACGCTACCTGTGCATTGGCCTCGGGCTGGGTTCGTACGTTGACTTTGTCGCCGAAAATGCAGGTGGTGTCGCCGGAATTTAAGTTGGCCATGTGTTGTGCGGAAAGGCGCTGACACAGGAGCAACAGCCCAAGTGCGGGCATTAGTTTTAAGGGATTCATGTTCAAATTTGATTTAAAAAGGGTGAAAATGCAGTGTTTAACGTGCCGGGTGTCGTTTCATTTTACAAGCGTCAGGAAATGTTGTGTAAACTTTCCCGAATGCTCGACAATTAAAAAATAAGTCCCTGATAACCAGTTTTTTGTGTCAAAATAAACACTGCTTTCTTCGCCTTCATAACGGGCAATTTCTCTACCCATAGCATCGTAAAAAGTCATCGCCACCAGCCCGGTTCCGTTTTGTTCCACCCTGACAAAGTCGCGGGCAGGATTGGGAAATACCCGTGTTGAAAAGGCCGGATCGGGCGTTTCCGTGCCTAGCGCCACGCAGTCGGGATCGAGCGCCATGCCGGGCGAGCCGCCGTAGCACCCTTTTATCCAGTTTTCCCCGGCGTTCGGGTTGGCTGCATAATCGGGCAACTCCAGCGTATAGCCTTGCCCGTCGGCGGCCTGCGGCCAGGGCGTTGAATCGTCGTAACACAGACTGTATTGAAGCCGCCCGCCGGCATCGTACACGCGGATATGATCGCCGCTGCCGTTCAGACCGAAACCAAGCGGCCCGACAGTATTTGTCACGAGCGGAAAGAGGGTGTGAAAAAGACTTTCATCCTGAAAAAATACCTGGTACGCGCCCGGGGCAAGCACGGCGCCCGGGGGTACTATGTACTCGTGGTTGTCTTCCTCGTCGCGTATGCGCCAGCCCGACAGGTCGATCGGCTGGGCGGAGTTGTTGTACAATTCGAACCAGTCGCCGGCGTCGAAATCCGCCGCGGAATTGTAGTTGATTTCCGACACGATCGGGTAGTCCGTGCAAACGGCGTAGGGCGCCGAGGGCGAGCCGCCCATACACCCGTCGAACCAGGCTTCCGGCAGGTCGGCAGGGATGTTGCCTTCACGCCGTTCGAGGCTTCGCCCCAGTCCGTCCGGGGTGCAAGGCCAGGGTTTTTTATTGTCGAAGGCCGCGTTTTCGACAAGCGCCCCGAAAGCATCCTGCACCCGCACCACGTCGCCCTGGTTGTCTAGCGAAAAGCCCAGCGGACCGGTTTTTTGCGTCACATCGGGGTACTCCTGCCCAAACAGGTTTTTTTCTTCGACGACCACCAGCCGGCCGTCGGGCGGCAGCACGGTGCCGGTCGGCAACACGTAGCGGTGAAACCAGTCTTCATCGCCGATCTGGTAGTCGGAAATGTCGAGCGGCGTATCGCCGAAATTGTGCAGTTCAAACCAGTCGCCGGCATCTCTTGTCGGGTCGGAGTGATAGTTTATTTCACTGACTTCCAGGGTGTTGGGTTTTGGCGTGCCGGTAAAATTGGCAATGAAATAAGTATGCGTGCCCACATTGGCCGTAAACGTTTGCCCCGAAGGATCGACGATAAACGGGTTGGCCGACCAGCCTGAAAATACGTAACCCGGCTCGGGAATGGCGGTCAGCGTCACGGGATTGCCTTTAAAATAGGTCCCCGTCCAGGGCAAATCCTGGGGAATGATCGTGGAGATTTTGATGTGTCCGGCTTCGGGCGGGTTGACCTGCAAAGTGATGTTCACTTCCGGTCCCAGATTGAAATGGTCGCGCAGGTGCTGCCGCTGAAAACCGGCCCTTCCGGCGTAAAAATCTTTTAAATACTGCACCTGCTGCGTCCAGTACGCCAGATCGCCGGTTCCCCAACGCTGGTTGTGGCGGTCTATTTCGGGCGCCATTTCGGCAGCATTCTGGTCGATCAGGGCATGCACACGCGCCGGCAGCCAGTAATAATTCATCAGGTCGGCGAAGCGGTTGATAAAATATCGCCGGTAGCCCGGATTTTCGAGCAGCCGGTTGAACATGACGCCATACCGGCTGCCGAAAGGATTGGTTATCGTACTGCCCAACACATCGCATTGCACGCAGCCCGAAGCGCCGCCGGACGAATAGGACACGTCCCACAGCAAAAACTGCCAGCGCAAATCAGGTGTTCGGAACAGGCGGACATTGTTAAAATAATCCTGCAACCAGTCCGTGCTCGCGACAAAAATTTCGGTGGCGAAATAGTCGGTGAAATTTTCCAGATCGAGTCGTTGCCGGACCGCTTCGAAATTGGCCGAATCACTCATGTCCTGTGTGGCGATAAAATCAGAGAGGTCGAAAAAGTCGTCCAGCGTACCGTATTCCGCAATGTAATCGCCTAATCCCCAATGGGTTTTGACCATGTTCACGGAGTCTGGATCGGCGCCGTGATTGTCGCGGACAAAGTAGTTGTCGAGGCGTTCGCGGGCGGAGTACAAGCCCCAGTATTCGCCGTTGATAAAAGCCACCACGTTGCGGAAAGCCGCCTGCCCGGCGTGGGTAGGGCGGGCAATATCGTTGACGATCCGGTCGCGCATACGGGCGCCCCAGGCATCGTCGTCTTCGTTTCGGATGCGGAAGGAGTGCAAATGCGGAATGGGTTTGACGGGGGCAAACAGCGGGTAATCAATTTCCCCGAGGCTGCCCCATTCTTCATCCATGTCGAACTGCAACGATTTCTGGTCGAAGCTGACCGACCAGTTGCCTACCACGTAACCGGCTGATTCCGTGTTGAATTGCTCCGTATGACTGGCGTCGAAAAACTCTACATTGACCCGCCCTTTTGCACTGTAATCGGTGTACACAGAGGGATAATCGTCGGGGTCGATGGCGATGGATACCACGGAAACCGTGACAGGCTCGTTGATAAAATAGGTGGCTGTGGTGATGCGCGAGGGCAGCAGTCCGCCTGCAAACCGCCTGGCGCGGAGCAGGGTGGTCTGCTCGAGGGTCAGAACAGGCGGGAAAACGGGCGAGTTGTTATCGGGAAAACTGCCGTCGGCAGTGTAACGCACCAGTCCTGCGGCGCCTGTTGCGACGAGGCTGATGTTTTGCGAACCTGTGTAAAACCCTGCGCTCAGCGAAAAAACCGGCGCCTCGGCGTAGGCGGAATAACAGGTCGCGTTGTTTTCAGCATTGGGCGTCGGGGTGTCGCTGATGCACCAGGCGCCGGCGTCGTTGGGGCGCACAAGGCTGTTCCCGGGTTCCATCGTGCCGATGGAGACTGAATCGGCCAGTGTTCCGGCAGGGTCGTACAGCGAGAGCCGTTCGCCGAATGCGAGTTTGAACCCGGTATGCAGGCTGACATTGCCGCCGGGGTTGCCGTTGTCAAACCAGGCGGGTACAGGTCCGTAAAAGGACTGGGTAGAGGTAATCCCGAAGCTCAGCCAGGTCCGGCTGCTCAGGTCGCTCGATCCCGGATCGACGTTGTGGATTTCTATGGCGAGCACATTTTCTCCCGGCTGCAAGAGACTCGTTAGCAGGCTTTTATCCAAAATAAAAGCCTCGGGCATGCCGCCGACAATCATGGTAGCCTCGTGATCGGCATTGGCCAGTGCGTTCCAGGCTGCACCTGGCGGCAGGTTGCCGCTGCGCGCGATTTCGACGCCGTTGAGGTAAGCGGCAAAAGCGTCGTCGTAGTCGATATGGAGCAATGCGCTGACCAGTTGGCTGGTATCGCTGGCCTGAAAAGTCCGGCGCATAAAAAACGAAAGGGTGCCCGTCGGTACCTGCGTAGCGTCGTCGCCGTCGCCGTAACCAATGCCGCCGGGCGCCTGGGCCCAGCTGTTGTCGTCGAAGCCGGCGGCTGCCCAGTCGGAAGGCGGCTGGCCGGTGGTGTAGCGCCAGGTATCGCTTTCATAAATCGCGGTTTCCCAGTGGTTGATCAGGGGGCCGGCTTGCCCGTTTCCCCGGTTTTTACCCGAACAAAACACCAGCAGGCGCTGCCCTGCCGGCAGGTCGATACCCGGAAAAATCCAGTGGCCGGGCCGATCCGCATCGCTCAGGCTGTAGCCCGCCAGATTGACGGAGGAGACGCCGCCGTTGATCAGTTCGATCCAGTCGGGGAAGTCGCCGTCTTCATCGGCGAGGGCGCCGGTGTTGGTCGGAGCGATTTCCGTGAGACGGACCTGGGCAAAACCGGTGGAAAGGAGAAATAAGGAAAGGGCGGCGGAGAGGAAAAGTTTGCTCGACATAGGTATTGCAAAGCGATAACAGGTGCTGAATGAGCAAGAATACGACTTTTGGCAAAAAGCCAGACCTGCTATTCCTCTCCGCCGGGGGTATTTATACAAAAATAGCTGCTAGTTTTTCGGCTCGCCCATGTCTTTGGGCTTGACGAACTGTTTGCCATCCCAACGCATGGGCCGTGCCCGCTCCCAGCTGTTTTCGTTCCAGCCCTTGTTGTCGTCCAGTTCTTCTTTTTCACCGTGAGCGATGCGCAGGTAGATGAGGTTGGGGTCGCCGAAATGCCCCATTGATTCGTCGAAGGGCGAGCCTTCCGGGAATACATAATCTTCCACGTGATAAAATACGTCGGCATCCGCGATTGAAGTGATCACCGGCAACTGCACTAATTTTTGCCCGTCCCAGAGGACATACCATTCGTGGTTGGGGTAGCCGCAGGCGTCCATGCCGATGTCGAAACAAAGCAGTGAGCGGTAGCCCTGGAGGCCTCGGGCGCCCGTTTCGATGGGGCGAGGCCGCACCTTGCCTTCGTTCTGGATGGTAGTGGACACTTTGCCGACAACCGCCCCGTTGCGCACGGCGCGCATTTCGAACGTGTAAGTCGGCACGCCGTCCTGTTCGGCGTTTTTGCCATCACTTTGCAGGGCGCCGGCTACGAATTTGACGTCGCCGTCCTGTTGGGCGCCCCAGAGGGAAAGCACGCCACCCCAGATGAAACCGGTTTGGCCGCTGGCGGTTTTGATTTTGTACCAGGGCAGATCGAGTTTGTTGAGGGTGGTGCGCTCCTCTCGTTCCTCGAGCAAAATAACCATGTCGCCGGCGGCGAGTTGGAAGGCTACCGGTGACTCGGTGCCGGGTTGGTTGCGCACATTGACCCTTTCGCCGAAAACCAGGGTGGTATCGCCGGCGTTGAAATAGAACAGCGATTGGCCAAAAAGCGTCTGGATGCCGAGCAGCAAACCAAAAAAGAGTAGTGTTGTTTTTAGTTTCATTTTCATCTACATGGATTGTTCAGGGGTAAAGGTGGGCAGAAAAAGCATTTGGATGACACAGGCCGGCGCAGGAATATTTGCAGGCAAATTACCGTCCAAAGATTTTCCAATCTCGACCTTCCAGACGCGAAAATCTTTGCCCCTCTCCTAACTTTGCCCCGTGTCTAACATCTCCCATTTACTCCAGCGGTACCGCGATACGGCCCAGGCCGATGCTATTTCCCGTGTGCTCGATCCTGCTGCCCGTGTTCAACTCAAAGGACTGACTGGCGCGCAGCGCGCTTTCGCCGCGGCAGCCGTGGCGCAGAAAACACCCGGGTTTTTTCATGTTTTTATTGCTGAAAGCAAGGAGGAAGCGGCCTATTTGCACAACGATCTGGAAAGTCTGCTGAACGGCCAGACCGTGTTTTTTTTCCCGGACTCATTCAAACGCCCCGCTTTTTTCGACGAACTCAACCCCACGCAGGTTCTGCAAAGAAGCGAAGTGATCAGTCAGGCGGTGGGAGGCAATGGCGGCCAGCTGACAGTACTCGCCACCGACCCGAAACCCGGCGCGGCAGCCACCCTGATCGTGACTTACCCGGAAGCCCTTTTTGAAAAAGTTGTCAACCCCAACGTACTCGCGGAAACGCGCATCCGAATCGCCACGGGCGAGCGGCTCGACGTCGATTTCGTGATCGAAGTGCTGGTCGAATACGGCTTCGAGCGCACCGATTTTGTATACGAACCCGGCCAGTTCAGCATACGCGGCGGCATCGTCGATCTGTTCTCCTGGGGCAACGAACTGCCTTACCGCATCGAACTGTTCGACGACGAGGTGGAGAGCATCCGCGCCTTCGACCCGCTGACCCAATTGTCCAAACAAAACATCCGGGAAGTGAACATCGTCCCGAACCTGAATACCCGCTTCCGGCAAGACCAGAAAGTGTCGCTGCTCGACGTGCTGCCTTCCGATACCGTATTGTGGATCAAGGACATACAATTTGTGGTCGACCGGCTTCAGTTTTGTTTTGACAAGGCCGAACAATATGCCGCCAAAATTTCCGCCCTCGATTCGGCCGAACTGCGCGAGATCTTTCGCGACCGCGCATTTTTGTACCCAAGGGAAATCGTGGCGGCGGTGGCGGAGCGAAAAGTGATTTTTTGGGAAAAACAGGACAAGTCGGAAGCCATTGCGTTCAAGGCCCACCCGCAGCCTTCTTTCAATAAAAACTTCGACCTGCTCATCCGCTCCCTGCACGAATGGCAGGCTGCGGGCTACGAGGTGTATATTTTTTCGGAAAATGCGAAGCAATTCGACCGCCTGGCGGCCATTTTTCGCGAGTTGAAAGCCAAGGTTTCCTGGTACCCGGTCGAAGCCGCGCTCTCGGAAGGCTTTCTCGACGAGGATTTGAAAATCGCCTGCCTGACCGACCACCAGATTTTCCAGCGCTTTCATGCCTACAAACTCCGTCAGGGATTCAGCAAGGAACAGGCGCTCAACATCCGGCTGCTGCGCGATCTTCAGCCTGGCGATTTCGTGACCCACATCGACCACGGCATCGGTAAATTCAGCGGCTTGCAAAAGATCGAAATCGGCGGCCAAATGCAGGAGGCGGTACGCCTGGTGTACAAAAACAACGACACGCTCTACGTCAGCATTCATTCGCTGCACAAAATATCCAAGTACGTCGGTCAGGAAGGGACGGCGCCCCAATTGTCCAAACTCGGCTCCGATGCCTGGAAGCAGTTGAAAGCCCGTACCAAGAAGAAAATCAAGGACATAGCGGGCGAACTCATCAAACTTTACGCCCGCCGGCGCACCGCGCCCGGGCATGCCTTCCCGCCCGACGGCTACCTGCAAAACGAACTGGAAGCCTCCTTCCTGTACGAAGACACCCCCGACCAGTTCCGCGCCACCCAGGAGGTGAAGGCGGATATGGAAAAACCGTATCCGATGGACCGCCTGATTTGCGGCGACGTGGGTTTCGGCAAAACCGAGGTGGCTATCCGCGCGGCTTTCAAAGCTGTGACCGACGGCAAACAGGTGGCCGTGCTGGTGCCCACCACCATCCTGGCGCTCCAGCACTGGAAAACCTTCTCCGACCGCCTGAAAGACTTCCCGGTCACCGTCGATTACATCAACCGTTTCCGTTCCGCCAAAGAGCGGCGGGAAATATTTGAACAACTGGCGGCCGGTAAAATCGACATCCTGATCGGCACGCATGCCCTGTTGAATAAAGATGTGAAATTCAAGGACCTGGGCTTGCTCGTGGTAGATGAAGAGCAAAAATTCGGCGTAGCCGCCAAAGAAAAACTGCGCGCCATGGCCGTGTCGGTCGATACGCTGACGCTGACGGCAACGCCTATCCCGCGTACCCTTCAGTTTTCACTGATGGCCGCCCGCGACCTGTCGGTGATCCGCACCCCGCCGCCCAACCGCCAGCCCATCCATACGGAGATCAGGGTGTTCGACGACGACCTGATTCGCGACGCCATCTACACCGAAGTCAATCGCGGTGGTCAGGTCTTTTTCGTGCACAACCGCGTGGCCGATCTGGGCAAAATCGTGGAAGTGCTGACCGGCCTTTGCCCGGGCATCGACATTGCCGTGGCGCACGGCCAGATGGAGGCGGAAAAACTGGAACAGGTGCTCGTCGATTTTATCGATCGCCGCCACGACGTGCTGGTCAGTACGAACATCATCGAAACCGGTCTCGATATCCCGAATGCCAATACCATCATTATCAACCGCGCCGACATGTTCGGGCTTTCCGACCTGCACCAGTTGCGGGGCAGGGTAGGGCGCTCCAATGTGAAAGCCTATTGTTACCTGTTTGCGCCGCCGCTCTCGGTCCTCACACAGGAGGCGCGCAAACGCCTGAAAACCATTGAGGAATTCAGCGAGCTGGGCTCGGGCTTCCAGGTGGCCATGCGCGACCTCGACATCCGCGGCGCCGGCAATCTGCTGGGCGGCGAGCAGTCAGGATTTATCGCCGATATTGGGTATGAAACTTACCAGAAGATCCTCGACGAGGCGATCCAGGAATTGAAAGAGACTGATTTTAAGGACCTTTTCAAGGAGGAACTCGCGCAAAAAGGCAGCTACGTCCGCGATGTAACAATCGAAACCGACGTGGAAATGCTCATTCCCGACGACTACGTCACCAATACCCAGGAACGACTCAACCTGTACACCGAGCTCGATGCCCTCGAAACGGAAGAAGACATTGCCGCTTATGCGCGCCGCCTGGAGGATCGTTTTGGCAAACTGCCCAAGGCTGTCAGCAACCTGTTTGAAGCCCTGCGACTGCGATGGATGTGTAAAAAACTGGGTTTCGAACGTCTGATCCTTAAAGGCGGCAAACTGCGCTGTTATTTCCTCAGCGACCCGCAGTCGTCATTTTTTGAAACCCAGGCTTTTCAAAAAGTCATGGCTTACGTGGCTTCCAAAGGCAGAATCATGGGGATTTCTATGAAACAAACCAACAAAGAATTGATTCTGGTGCAAGACGAGGTGAAAGGCATTCGGCAGGCTAAATCCACGCTGGATCAATTGCTGGAAGTTGTTAGCTGACTGCTGGCGCGAGGCTCCGCCTCGTGCCGGGCATATGCCGGGCTTAGCCCGGCCGATACAAGACGCGAGGCGGAGCCTCGCGCCAGCAGTCAGCCAGCAGTCAAAACCAACTATCGTCCGCAAAACCCGACCACAGCTGTTTTACATCGAAGATTCCGGTCCCCAGCGCGTAATTGCTCGCACTGCTGTACAACCAGTCTTCCGGCTTGGCGACTAATTTGGCCCGCACGGGATTCTCGTGGATGTACCTGAGTTTTTGCAACACGACTTTTTCCGAAAACAACACGATGGGATGGTTGTCGTGATGCCATATTTTGTATTGCTGCTTGTCCTTGTCAAATCGTGCGAAATAGCTGAACAGATACAGCAACCAGTCGCGGCGGCTTTCAGTCTGACTTTGGTCATGCAGTACGTCGAGCATGCGCCGGGCCGTACGTGCTTTAAAGTCGCGCATGATACCTTCCAGTTTAAAAGGCGGGGTCGCACTGGCGATCAGGTGGAAATGATTAGGCATCAAAACGTAGCCCCAGACGTTAAATCCTTTGTGTTCTGTGCAATATCGCCAGCTGTCGAGAATGATATCGCGATATACCGCCCTGCTGAACAAATCGACCCATCCAACTGTCGAACAGGTGAGAAAATACAGACCGTGCTGGTCTTTGATTTTGTACTTGACACTCATAAAACTTTCAGGTTTTTTTAGCAAAGCTATTTTTTCCTTGCAAGTGATGGGTCGGAGTGTAACCTTGGAGCGAAAAAATATTTCAAAAAAACGCTGGCGCGAGGCTACGCCTCGTGTCTTGTATCGGCCGGGCTAAGCCCGGCATATCCCCGGCGCGAGGCTACGCCTCGCGCCAGCAGATTAAAAAACCCAACCCTTCCTCATGCCCAACATTTTCTCCCCGACTTACCGCATGCGTAAAGCCTACTGGACGGCCACGGTCGTCATGGGCTCTTATTTGATCGCCACGTTTTTACGCCGTTTCCTCGGCCGCAAATGGTACGAACGCCGCCTCGAACGCCTCCACGTTGCCAATGCGGAGCGGGTCAAAACGGCCATTCTGGGTTTGCAGGGACTTTTTATCAAAGTGGGACAAATGCTGTCGATCATGTCCAACTTTTTGCCCGAAAAATTCCAGCAGCCGCTTGAAGCCTTGCAGGACCGGCTGCCGGCACGACCCGTGGACGAGGTCAGGCTCCGTATTCGGGAAGAATTCGGACGTGATCCCGAAGCCCTGTTCGCATCCTTCGACCCTGTCGCCATAGCCTCCGCTTCGATCGGCCAGGCACACCTGGCGCGCCTGGCCGATGGCACACAAGTGGTGGTCAAGGTGCAACACTATGGTATTGAAGCAGTTGTAAAAATTGATCTCGATATCATTCAACGCCTCACCCGCGTTACGGCCTGGTTTATGGAGATCAAGGGCATGGACTATCTCTACTCCCAGATCCGCAAAATGATCGAAGAGGAATGCGATTTTACCAACGAGGCGAAAGCCATGGACCAGATCCGCAAGAGTCTGGCCGAGGAAAACCGTATCACCGTGCCGGTCGTGCATCCGCAATTTTCGACTGGCAGGGTTCTGACCACGACCTTCTGCGAAGGCGTCAAGATATCCGACACTGCCACCCTCGATGCCTGGGGACTCGACCGCCGCGAACTGGCCGCCCGGCTGATCCGCGCCTGGTGCCGAATGGTGCTGCAAGACGGTTTTTATCACGCCGACCCGCACCCGGGTAACATCCTCGTAGATCAAAACGGCGTCGTCACCTTGCTCGATTTCGGGGCCACGGCTTTCTTGCCGATCAACATGCGGGAAGGTTTCGGCGAACTTATCGAAGCGGCCATTAAAAACGACCACGACGCCATGGTGGATGCCTGCCGCAAAATGGGCTTTCTCGCCGATGGCCCCGATGCCGAACGAATGGCTAAAAAAATGATCACGGCACTGCGCAATTTTTTACAAAATGAAGTCCAGTTCGAAGGGCTCAACTTCCGCGATATCAAGGTGAATCCGTTCAACAACAGCCTCTCCGACCTGATTAGCGACATCGGCCTGCGCGGTATTTCGGGCACGATCCAGATCCCCAAAGAATACGTGCTGCTCAATCGAACGATTACCCTTTTGCTTGGTATTTCCAACACCCTCGATGCCCAGTTCAATCCACTGGAAGTGATCCGCCCGTACATGAAGGATTATATTCTGCAAGGAAGGGGCGGTATCGTGGGCTACCTGCGGCATTACCTGCAAAATACCCTGACCACTGCCCTTGCCCTGCCCGACGAGCTCAGCCGCACCATGCGAAAAATCCGCTCCGGCGAAATGGAAATGCGCACGCCCGACGCAGAAGCCGGTGCACGGCGGATCGCTCGAATGATCGGAGGGGTCGCACTCGCCATTCTGTCGGTAGGGCTGGCATTTTTTAGCCTGAAAATCAGGGAGATGGGTATGGTGGAAGAAAGCCGCTGGGGCCTGGGCGCAGCGGCTTTCCTGGCGGTTTGGGCCATCCTCAGAAGAGGGTAGGGCGCTTACCTGGTTTGGAATTTCACCCCCTGAATCACCCCTTCCGCCGTGGCGCCGTTTGCCTTGGTCGCTCTGACGGTCAGCTGAAAAATGCGGGAGGTATCGGCAGGCAGCGTCTCGCAGTAGACCACGAGGGCAACTTCCGGCGAGAAAAATTCGGCAAATGCTGGGTCGAGTTCGGTCAGCGCTTTTGGCGGCCCGAAAGAATTGATAAACAAGGCTGAAAGCGAACTGCCGGCCGGGTGGTCGGCATCAAAATCCTGATCGGCGGTGATCGTCACCGAAACGAGTCGGTGTTTCGGGCCGTCGCGCCCCGGCTCAGGACACGAAAGGCCGTAAGCAGAGGGGATCAGCTCGGGCAGTTCCGTTTGACTAATAAAACTGATGTCGTCGGGGATGATGGACAATGCCGCAGTGTAAGAAGACTGCGACGGTTGACTGACTATGGTTACAGGCACGACCCGTAGCCGTCTGTAGTCGAAAAAAGGCGGATTGTCGCTATCGCAGCAACTTGAGTAGAGGAGGCCAAGGCCGAGCGTGAAGAACAAAACAGCAAGTAATTTTTTCATTGGAACAGATTTTTATTGGTAATAAGAACTTGGTTGTCAGGTCGTTTGCTCTTCAAAACGACCATGCCGCGCCGATTGTTATTTCAGCGCGGCATGGCGAATAAATTCTTGCACTTTTCACCGCAAAGACGCTAAAAAATTCGCGAACCCTTTGCGTCTTTGCGCCTTGGCGGTGAAAACACCGATAATCAGCGCCAGGCGCTCAGGATACCGCACATGAGCACCAGAGTGATGACCCAGTACCCCATGTTGACAAATACCCAACTCCAGCCGCGTTTTTCAAAAATCGACATGGTGCCCAGAACAGGTAACAAAATCAAAATCGAATTGATCAGGCCATGTACAACGCCGTGCTGGAAGGTGATGTAACTGTGCCCGTCGGGCGCCGTTTGCTGACCAGGGCCTGTGACGTCGGCGGTCATTCGCAGGGCGAGCAGGAACGACAAGCCCAACGCCGCGAGGTAAAGCACGGGCTTGGGTGCGGTCAGGGTATCGAGCGAGAACCCGTTGACACGCATCCAAGCGTTGCCCATTACTTTGGGGTGGTAGTACAAAAAGCCGACGATCATCGGGATGAGGGCCGCAACTGCGACGGCCAACCAGTTGATGTGTTCCATAACAGGGTAAGTGTTTGATTTTAAGAATGGGCGAATTTACCCGTTGATATGTCTAAACTTGTCGCATTTTTAAAAATAAAATTATTTTTTCAGGACATGGCAAAGCAGTTTCTTTTGGTTTTTACAATGCTGGCGCTAGTATCGGGCTTGCCGGCGCAGACGCTTTCAGCCGCTGCGACCGACAGTTTGTCCGTACTGGCAGACGTATATGCCCAATTGGGAAAAACGGCTTATCAGGACCGGTCACTTGGCGAGGCTGACACCCTGTACCAGGATGCGATCGTCATTTACCGCCGCCTGGCCGCCGCAGATGCCAAAAACTTTGAGCCGAAATTGGCCCGCACCATGCTGAACCATGCTTCCGTATGTTTCGATTTGAGCGATTACAAGCGCGCTGAATCGCTGGGGCAGCAGTCGTTGGCGATCCAGCGCAAGATTGCGAAGCAGGACGGGGTGACGAATTCGGAGGATGTTGCCAAGGCTACCGGCAACCTCGGTATTCTTTACCTCTTCCAAAAGCAATTCACCCTGGCTCAGCCGCATCTTACGGAAGCGCTCGATATATTCAGAGTGCTTGCCGCCAACGATCATGAGCAATACGATCCCTGGGTCGCCAAATTTCTGATGGAACTGGCCACTTTGTACCGGGAACAGTACGATTTTGACAATGCCGATAAAATGGCTCGGGAAGGTGTGGCCCTGTACAGAAGTCTTGCCGTTCGCGACCCACATCTGTATGATTCGGATTTGTCGGCTTCATTGGTCAATTTCGGCAACGGCCTTTTGCGGCAAAAAAAATTCGATGAAGCGGAAAAGGCTTACACCGAGGCATTGCAAATACAAACCAGACTGTTTGAAGCGGATTCTGTTTTGTACGAACCCGACCTCGCCAATGTCCTGAACAGCCTGGCTTCCTGCTATATTTATCAAAACAAACTGGATCAAGGCGAGGAAATGCTAGCTCGTTCTATCGTCATTCGTCGCCGTTTGGCGGCTTCCGATCCCGCCATGTTCGAACATTACCTGGCCATTTCACTGAGCAACATGGGGGTGTTGCTGTGCAACAAAAAAGAATTCGAGCGCTCGAAGCCTTTTTACCAGGAGTCGATCGACCGCCGCCGCCGGCTGGCTGCCGCCAATCCGACGATGCACGAACCCGATCTTGCCACCCAGTTGTACCACCTGGGCAACGTGTACAAAGACCTGGGCGAGCCCCTGCGGGCAGTGCCCTATTTTGAAGAAGCGCTGGAGATTCGGCGGCGCCTCGACAAGCAATTTCCCGTGGTTTATCGGCCTGCATTGGCAGAATTGCTGAAAACCTCGGGGGATCTTTATGTCGAAACGGGCGATTCGGCCAAGGCGGAAGTCGCCTATATCGAAAGCGTCGGGGTGTACGCCAGTCTGACCGAGGCCCAATACGATACCTATGCCCCCAAACTGGCCGATGTCATAAATGAATTGGGAATGTTGTACCTCAGTGGTAAACGTTATGCCAGCGCCTTGAAGGTGTTGGAAAAAACAAGGGAAATACGGGAAAAACCGGGCGCCGAAACCTTCCCCGACAATCAGCAAAGTCTGGCCTATTGCTACAACAACATGGCCACGGCGCAACTTGGCCTGCGCGACCTCGACGCTGCCTGGGAAGCCATGTCGCAATCGATGAAACTCGATCGCGACAACAGCTGGCTTTACCGTAACCTTGCCTGCTATTATGCGTTGAAGAACGAACCTGAAAAGGCTATTGAAAACCTTACCAAAGCGGCCGATTTGGGCTACGACGACCCCGACTGGCTGGCGCAGGAAAGCAGCCTCGATGGTTTGAGAAACCACAGTCGTTTTGCCGCTATTGCCGCGAAAATTGCTGAAAATGCCGCGACTGCGGGGGAATAAAAGAAGGAATACCTTTGCTGCAAACTCTTGTCAGCATGTCCGAACAGTCCACGCCCGGGCCAGAAACCCTGGCTATCAGAACCCAAACCCGTCGCACGGCGGAAAAAGAACACAGCACCCCGCTTTTCCTGACCTCCAGTTTTGTCTACGACTCTGCCGAAGATATGGCCGCGGCATTCACCGACGACAGCCTCGACGTCAATATTTACAGCAGGTTTTCCAATCCCACGGTCGATGAATTTGTCGACAAGGTCTGCGCACTCGAAGGCGCCGAAGCTGGTGTGGCCACGGGGACGGGTATGGCGGCGGTATTTTCCACCTTTATGACCTTCCTCGGCCAGGGTGATCATATCCTTTCGGCATCGGCAGTGTTTGGATCTACCCACACTATTTTGACCAAATACCTGCCCAAATGGGGCATCGAATCGTCATATTTCGAGATGACCCGCCCAGAAACCCTCGAAGCGATGATTCGCCCCAACACCCGAATGCTGTACCTCGAAACGCCTTCCAATCCTGGCCTCGACATCATCGATCTGGCATTTGTCGGCGAGATCTGCAGGCGGCACGACATCCTGTTCGTCGTCGATAATTGTTTTGCCACGCCGGCCGTACAGCAGCCTGTCCGCTTTGGCGCCGATCTGGTGATCCATTCGGCCACCAAGTTTATGGACGGTCAGGGACGCGTACTCGGTGGCGTCGTCGTGGGGCGGGAAGAACTGATCTACGAATTGTACCTGATGACCCGCAACACGGGGCCGTCGCTCAGCCCTTTTAACGCCTGGGTGCTTAGTAAAAGCCTGGAAACCTTGCATTTGCGCATGGAAAAACACGCGGCCAACGCCCTGGCCCTGGCGCAGGCGCTCGAAGCCCACCCGAAAGTAGCGCGTGTCAAATATCCCTTCCTGCCCAGTCACCCGCAGCACGACATTGCCCTCAAACAAATGAGCAACGGCGGCGGAATCGTGGCTTTTGAGATCGAGGGCGGTCTGGACGCCGGCCGCCGGTTTTTGAACCACCTGCAAATGCTCTCCCGCACCAACAACCTTGGCGACAGCCGCAGCATCGCGTCACACCCCTCGTCCACTACCCATTCCAAACTGAGCGAAAAAGAACGCGGCTCGGTGGGTATCACTCCAGGCCTTGTGCGGATATCCGTAGGTCTGGAAACGGTGTCGGATATTGTGGCGGATGTATGTCAGGCGCTCGATAAAGCATGAAATGCTCCCGCAATTTTTCACACCTTTTTATTTAACCTAAAATTTGATGTTAATGAGAAATCTGTTGATCAACCTGTTCTGTGTGTTGTTTGTACACGCGGCCTTTGGCCAGCAACCTGCCCATCCTGTCGTTTTTCGAGGCGATCAGGAAGCCTATTCCTATACGCCCGAGCGTGCCAAAATGGTTCGTACGGTGTTGAAAAATTCAAAGGACTACACCAACGCACAACTGGATTCGGCCCGTTTCAAAAACGCCATGGATGTGCACACGGAAGAACTGTCCAAGGCTTCCGGCAATGCGAACCTCAGCCAGCGCATACAGAGTCAACTGGATGAAACCACCCGCGATTATCGCCTCGTGGTCCAGTATCTGGCCGATTACCGGCACAATACCTGGCTGCTGACCCAAACTTTCGATCAAATTCCCGGAAAATCGAAAAGGGTGGCAAAGGCCCGGAAACTCTTTTTGAAAGGCGATTTCGGTGCAGCCGTAGTGTCGATGGACGTCGCTCAGATGGAAGCGGAAACCAGGGCCCTGTTGCCCAACGGCGTGCGCCCGGCCAAGCCTGATCCCAAAAAAGAAGAACAAATCAATATGCTGGCCGAAGAATGGTGGCTCCTGGCCGGTCTGGCCGAGGCTTCTGACGATAAGCCGGATGCTCAAAAACGCGTGGCCAGTTACTACGAAAAAGCCGTGGCTTGCCGCCCCGACGCCGAAATGACGTTCCACTACGCCTCCTATTTGTACGAACATGACGACTGCGATGCAGCACCCTGGTTTTTAAAAAGCGCCGACGCCTGCTTCACAAGCGGAAATACGGACCTCGGCTGGACTGCCCGTTTCAACGCCGCGGGCGCCTATTACCTGTGCGACAGCATCGACCTGGCAGAGGAACTTTACCTGCCCGTGATCGAACAATACCGCAAGCAGGGCGATAAATACCAAGTCGACCTCGCCCGCTCGCTGAGCAATCTGGGCGTCATATTCGTCAGTAAAAATCAGTGGGACAAAGCGGCGGCGGCCTACAAGGAATCCTACGACCTTTTCCGCGGCATGCCCGACCCCAAACAGGAAGAAGTACGGCAAAGTCAGGCGAGCCTCTTGTTCAACTACGGCACCTTCCTGATTAAGTCCAAACAGCAGTTCAAACAAGCCGAGGCCATGCTGGTCGAGGCAAGTACTATCTGGGGCGGCCTGGCGGAAGTGCGCCCCGTCGAATTCGAGCCCGACCTTGCCAACGTCAGCCTCGAACTGGGCAACCTTTACCTTAAAAAATCCGACTTCCGCCGCGCCGAACGGGAATACCAGAAAGCGGTCAACATTTATTCCAGACTGGCATACGCCAATCCTGACCGTTACGAAACCAAATTTGCCTCGGCGCTGGGGCACCTGGCCGAACTCTACGACAACCAGCAGAAGTACAAACAGGCCGACAATGCGTACCGGCAATGTGTCGACATCTACCGCAAGTGGGTCAAACAGGACCCCGGCGAACACGAGTCCAATCTCGCATCCAGCCTCCTCAACTACGGCGTGGCGCGCAGCCACATGAACGATGTCGACGGCTCTATCGCCCTCTACCGCGAAGCGCTCGCCATTTGGGAGGAACTCGACAAAAAGTCGCCTGGCGAGTACACCGACGCCATTGCCTCCGTCAACAACAACCTCGGCGTGATGTACTACAACATGGACAACTGGCCCGAGGCGGAAAAAGCCTACGTTGCCACACTCGAGGCATTCCAGCAACTCGACCGCCTGCACCCGGGGCAGTATTTCGATGAAGTGGCGCGTTCGGAAAACAATCTGGGACTGTTCTACATCGACGTCAACCGACTGCCCGAAGGCATTGCCATGCTGGAAAATGCCCTGAAAGCACGCGAAAAACAATATGCCGAAGCGCCCGATGTGTTCAGCCTCGACATGGCATACGGCCTCAACAACCTCGGCTACGCCTACCTCAAAAACGGCCAGATCGAGGAAGCCGGCCCCCGCCTCAAACGCTCCCAGGAACTCAAATCGGACAACAGCTGGGTGTATCGCAACCTGGCGTGCTACTACACGCTCACCAACGACATCCCCAACGGCATTGCCAACCTGCGCAAGGCAGCCGACCTTGGCTACAACGAACCCAGCTGGCTGGCCCAGGAAAAAAGCCTCGACCCGCTCAGAAATCATCCTGACTTCCCGGCCATCGCCGAGAAAATCCGTAAAAATTCACTGCCCAAATAAGTGCCAGAACCGGGTGGGGGCATGATTTTTCGCCGATATCCCTGTTTTTTTAGTCGATAATTTGAGGGGGTGTTTTTTAAGTGAAATTATTTAATTAATTAAAAATCAGTTTTTTATAAAAAGGAACGGCGTGCACTCGTCGTTCCTTTTTTAAAAAAATACTTCCTTGTATTGCAAAGTACCTGAATTGGCCATTACATTTGCAATGTCAATTGTCTTGAAATACCTGACACTGTTGACTACCAAGGACACTCAATTCAAAAAATAAACCGCATGGATTTAAAGAATGCAAAAGCGCAAATGCGGAAAGGCGTACTGGAAATGTGCGTGCTGGCGGTAATCGCCGAACGGGAGACGTATCCCCCCGAGATCGTCGAACGGCTCAAAGGCACCAACCTTTTCATCGTGGAAGGCACGCTTTACCCCTTGCTGATCCGCCTGAAAAATGACGGTCTGGTTGACTATATCTGGCGGGAAGGTTCGCAGGGACCGCCGCGCAAGTATTTCAACATCACCGACACGGGCCGACAGTTTTTGAAGGAACTCACCGATAGCTGGCAGGAGCTCGTGGAATCCGTCGCGCAGACCCTTTACGGAGACGCCGACGAAAAACCCACGGCCAAAAAAGCGTCGACCAAAAAGACTCCCCCGGCACTCAACATTGAACCGATGCCGCCTGCCGGCGAATGACTTTTTTCCTGAAAAAACAACCATTCCAAATTTCACCTCACCCCCTCGATACTTCCGACTACTATGAATAAGGTCTTGAATATCAATCTCGGAGGCTATGCGCTCACCATCGACGACGATGCCTACGAATATCTGGCGGCCTATCTCGACAGCATACGACGGCGCTTTTCTGAAAGCGACGGGCGCGACGAAATTGTGCGCGACATCGAAAGCCGACTGGGCGAACTGATTTCCGGAAGCATGGGCTCACGCACCATCGTCATGCTGCCCGACGTAGAGGCCGCTGTCGAAATCATGGGCAAACCCGAAGATTTCGGCGCCGAACCCGTCGACAGCAAAAAATCTTCCTCGGGCGGCAAAACATCGACCGGCCCGTCCATCCGCACCGGCAAACGCCTTTTCCGCGACGAAGAAGACGCCACAGTGGGCGGTGTCTGCTCGGGCCTGGCTGCCTATTTCGGCATGAACGACCCGGTCTGGATGCGCCTCATTTTCGTGCTCCTCACGTTTCTGTCGGCCGGTTTCTGGATTCCGGCTTACCTCCTGCTCTGGATCCTGGTGCCGCCGGCCAAATCGGCCGCCGACCGACTGGCCATGCGCGGCGAAAAAATCAATGTGGACAACATCGCCCGCGAAGTGGAAGACGGGTTCGAACGCATCAGCAATAAAGTCAACGAACTCGGCTCAAAAAAAAACGCTGACCGGAGTTTCAACCACGCCGTGAGCAGCGGGATGTCGGTGATCGGGCAAGTCTTCGGATTCGTGATCCGTTTCGTGGCGAAATTCGCCGTCCTGATCGGCATTCTGATTGGCATCGGCCTTTTTATCGCCCTGCTGGTTTCCTGGGCGGGCGGTATCTTCAGCATGATTGCCGCGGCGCCCGTACTCGATTACCTCAGCCCGCTGTCAGGCGGCATGAACTACCTGGGCTTTGCCAACTTCTTCTTCGTGTTTGGTATTCCGATCATCGGTCTTTGTTTGTTCTTCGCCCGTTTGTTGTTCGGCGTTCGTACGCCGGGCTGGGCCACGGCAAGTCTTTCGGTTTTCTGGACGATCAACCTCTTCTCGGGCATCGTCCTGCTGGGACTGGCGACCAAGGATTTCCGCCAAAGCAGCACCCTGACCCGTACCATGGACCTTTCCGGCTTCAAATCGGATACCATCCGCCTGGAATGGGCAGGCAATCCTGCCGGCAATTCATCGCATGATATTTTCGGCGACGACGTCATCCTCGGCAACGACCGCCTCGAACTCAACGACATGGTCGACATCCGCGTGCGCCGCAGCGATTCGGGCCGTTTCGAGTGTTTGCAGAACGTCACGGCGCGCGGCAAAACCAACGCCGATGCCATGGACAATGCGACCAAAACTGAGTTCAACGTTGTGCTCGAAGGCAATACGCTGCGCATCCCCACTTTCTTCGGCATTCCCAAAGGCCAGAAATGGCGCGCCCAGAACATTCGCCTGACGATTTCCGTGCCCGAGGGCAAATACATCGTGTTTGGTGAAAAAATCAACAACCGCGTCCACGATGTCGATTATGCCGACAACGACGGCGATTACTACGTAAGCGACTATCCCAACCGGCTGTACCGCATGACGGAAACCGGGCTGACCTGCGCCGATTGCCCGGCTTTCGGCGAACGCGACTACCGCGGCGGACGCACGTTTGAAAATTTCATCCTGGAAGGCGATCTCACCGCTGAAATCAACGACGGCGACGATTTTATCTTCCGTATCGAAGGTGCGCCGGCCGATCGCGAACTGGTGAAAACCATCCGTACCGGCGATAAAATCACCTTCACCACCAACGGCAAAAGCACAGGCGGCCGGGTCAAAGTGTACATTGAAACTCCGACGTTCACGTCGCTCTACGCCGACAACACCGGGCAGATCACCATTCGCGGCTTCGACGAAGGCAGGGCCAGCATCTCCGCGCGAGGCAACTCGAAGATCAAAAGCATCATGGACGTCAGTGAAAACCTCGAGTTGTTGCTGATCGGTCCGGCCCAGGCCGAACTCACCGGCAAAGGCGGCAATATCAAAGCCACCCTCACCGAAGGCGCGACCCTGGAATCGGCCAGTTACCGCGCCAATGAAGCCAACATTTCCGTGAAAGACGGCTCGAAAGCGCGGGTCTATGTCAACACCGTCGCATGGGTGAAAAAAGACGCTACCAGCGAAGTCAAGGTGGATGGCGACGGCGTTGTCGAATCCGCCAAAGACGACGGCGAACAAGAACAGTAAAGAATACCGCTTGTCCGAAGGCGCCGGGTACTGCCGGCAACGGCACTGCCCGGCGCCAGATTTCACCTGAATCAACTTGCCTCGTATGAAAACTCAACACTGGGCCAAAGCCCTCGAGCTGGCTGCCCGTATTCATGTTTTCCTGTTTCTCAATGTGTACGGACTGGGCAAAATTGCGGGCAACCAGTTTTACCGCAAAGGACATTTGCCGCCCGAAATAGCGGAACAAAAACTCGGCGATGTCTCCTCTTTCGATCTTGCCTGGACTTTTTTCGGCCATTCCACCGCGTACATCCTGTTTATCGGCATGACGCAATTGCTGGGCGCCTGGCTGCTGCTCTGGAACCGCACCAAAATGATCGGCATCGCGATCCTGATTCCCGTCATGCTCAACATCGTGGTGCTGGACGCCTTGTTTGAAGTGGAAGGAGCGATCATCAGCGCCGCGATTTACCTGGGCCTGCTGCTGCTCGTGCTCTGGATCAACCGTTCACAGGTGCGCCACGCGCTGGCCATTCTCACGCAGGCGCCTACCGTGACATTTCCGCGCGAGGGCCGTTGGGTGGCCGCAGGGGTCACGGCAGGTATGCTGGTCCTGATGCTGTTCGTCGAACAGTTCTTGCTCAACCTGTCCAGGTGAATTTTAGGGCATCGAGGGTTGAGCCATTAAAAAACGGGGGGCGGCGTCAATTTTTTCGACCAACGGATCAGTCACGTACGCGTCACAAAAACGCAAACGATTTCCCAATGGAAGATTTGAAGTGTTTGAATGTTTTAAAATATTATGCTGTGAAAACAATTTTCAGCCGGCTGATTCTCCTGAATCGCCGGTTTTTTATTTGTATGTAAAATACTATTTGGTTTCCTGAAAAAGTGTCCTGCCGGCGCTCTTGCGAGTTTTTGTATTCCGGGGTGACGAAAAACCCGTATGTTCGTCTCCCACTTTGAGAACAAAAGCTACGCTGTCATGGTGTCGAGAGGTTTCATTCCATTCATTTTGCTGTTATTGCCCGCCCTGGTAAGAGGGGGTGACCCGTTCGATATTTCGCGGGCAGACGCTGATGGTCCGCATGTTTTTTATCGCGGCCCCAATATCATTGTCAAAAGTATTCAACTGCGCGATACGTCTACGGTCGTCATCACCGACGTGTACCCCGAGCGCAAACTGGTCCGCCTGACCTGCACGGTGCCTGCTACGGGCGACCGCTTTACGTTCCCTTTGCAAGACCAGTTGAATACCTCTCCCGAGCAATACGCCATGCCTTCGCGCCTCCTCGTACTGTCCGACATCGAGGGTAATTTTGAGGCGTTTAAAATGATGCTGCTTTCGGCCGGGGTCATCAACGACAAGTTTCAGTGGACCTTCGGCGACGGCCATATCGTGTTGCTGGGCGATTATTTCGATCGCGGCCTCAACGTCACCGAATGCCTCTGGCTGGCCTACAAACTGGAGCAGGAAGCGCTTGCCGCCGGCGGCCGGGTGCACTTTATTCTGGGCAACCACGAAGTGCTCAACCTGCAAGGCGACACGCGCTACGTACGCAACAAATACCTCGAAAACGCCCGGCTGATCGGCGAGGATTACAGCCGCTGGTACGATAATGATACCGAACTGGGTCGCTGGCTGCGCACCAAAAATGCCGTGGAACGTATTGGCGACCAGGTTTTTTGCCACGGCGGCATCAGCCCCGAGCTGGCTCGTACAGGGCTGTCGCTCAGCGATATCAACCGAATTGCCCGTCATTATCTGGGTGTGCCCACTGCCCAGATTGTCGACCCGTATGCGTGCGAGATTTTTAATACGCACACGGGTATTTTCTGGTTTCGCGGCGCCTCGAAAGGCATGCTGACCGATGCCGAGATGTCGGAAGTGCTGGCATTCGCCGGCGCCAAATGCATGGTGGTGGGCCATACGCTCAAACCGGAAATTGCCACCGCTTACGATGGCCGCCTGATTTGCATCGACCTGTATCACGACGAAAATCTGCGCAATGGATTCGTTCAGGCGCTGTGGCTCGAAAATGCCAAGACCTTCGGTTTTGATACCAGAGGGTACAAATTCTCGCTGGTAGCGACGAATTTTTCAGAAAAAAACGACTGAGAGCATGTTGAGCTTTTCCTTGCCGGGCTGCAAACGGAAAATTTTATTTTCTGCTGCGTTAAATTTCTCGACGGATCGCCCGCATCCGACTGCGAAATTTGCCTTGCCGAAAATAAAATTTTCACGTTTTCGCCTCGGCAGGAAAATCTCAACATGCTCTGAGGCTGCGTGATGATCGGTTTTACCGGCCATCGTAGTACGCACCGACCAAACGCAACAGTGCCAACTGGTTGCGCGCCCGAACCAGGTTGTGTTCGGGGTACCTGATTTTGTAATAAACATCCCCGGCCAGGTAATCGGTCAGGAACCGCAGCGCCTGTTCGGCAATGATCCAGCGCGCACCCAGCGGGAGATTTTCCTTTTCGACGTCCGTCAGAAAATCGCCTGTTGCCGCCTCGAAACCCTCGTGCAGGGCGGCCAGGACCTCGCTGCGCAGACCCAGATGTTCGGGTGCGGCATCTTCGTAGGCGTCGGGGGCGAAGGTGCGCACCATGTCGCCAAAATCCGACAGCACAGTACCCGGCATGATGGTGTCCCAGTCGATCACCGACACTACCGCCCCGGTAACGGTGTGCAAAAGGATATTTCCGGCCTTGGTATCGTTGTGGGTGACGCGGAGCGGCAAAGCGCCGTTGCGCTTCAGGCGACTGATTTGCTGAAAGACCGGCAGGGCCGACTGCATTTGCGCAATTTCAGTCTGCGTGGCGGCTACACGGCCGGCGGGATCGGCTTTTATGGTTTGATCGAAAAGCGCCAGACGCCGGTCGGAATCATGAAAGCCGGGAATGGTATCGGAAAGGTTTTCGGCCGGGAAATGACGCAAGGCCCTGAGAAACAGTCCGTAAGCCCTGGCTGCCTCAAAAGCGGCGCCCGGGTCGGGAGCCTTTTCTGGCGAGTAGCAATGGTCCAGAAAAGTGAATACCCGCCAGACCGTCCCGTCCGGCTTGATTTGCAGGTCTTTGCCATCGAGGCCGGCCACGGGCAGGGCGAGTTCGAAGGGGTAGTCCGTTTGTTTTTGTAAAAAATCGGCGATCGATCGAATGTTGGCTGCCACGATCTCCGGTTGCCTGAAAATCAGGTGATTGAGTCGCTGCAACAGGTAGGTCTGCGCTTGCCCGCCCTTGTTAAACGACACCCGATAGGTATCGTTGATGTTGCCGCTGCCCACGGGTTCGGCGCCGAGCCATTCGTCGAAGCTGAAAAATTTGCGGACAATGAGTTCCATGATCGAAGCGGGCCTGTTGATGGTTTATAACAGCAAGGGGCAGTACATTCATACCGGGTCACCCGGAGCGAATGTACTGCCCCTTGTCGCAATTTTCGACCGGCTGATCAATCTACCCAGTCGGCCACGAAGACGTTGGTATCGCGGGTGCCGCCGTTATTGCGGTTGGAGCAAAAAGCGATGCGTTTGCCATCGGGAGAGAACATGGGAAACGCGTTGAAGACGCTCTCCGAGGTGATTTGTTCCAGTCCCGTACCGTCCTCGTTGATCATGTACAACTGAAAGTCGTAGCCGCGTTTGGAGTGGTGGTTGCTGGAAAAAATGATCTTTTTACCCGAAGGGTGGAAGAACGGCGCCCAGTTGGCTTTGCCCAGATGGGTGACCTGGTGGAGGTTGGAGCCGTCGGCATTGCAGACGTAAATCTCCATGTTGGTGGGTGCTACGAGGCCTTGTTTGAGCAGGTCTTTGTACTCTTTGATCTCCTCGGTCGTCTTGGGGCGACTGGCGCGAAACACGATTTTGGAGCCATCGGGAGAGAAAAATGCGCCCCCGTCGTAGCCCAGATCGAAAGTGATCTGTTTGAGGCCGCTACCGTCGAGGTTCATGGTCCACAACTCGAGGTCGCCGGAGCGGTCGCTCGTGAAGAGGATTTTATCGCCTTTGGGGCTAAGCACGGCTTCGGCATCGTAGCCGGGGCTGTTGGTGAGGCGTTTGGTGATACGGCCTTTTTTGTCGGCCACGTAAATGTCGTAGGAACTGTACACCGGCCAGAGGTATTTGCCGCCGGCATGCAAATCGGGCACGGGCGGGCAGGTATCGGCAGCGCCCATGGTGCTGGCAAAAAGCACGTGTTTGCCGTCGGGCATGAAGTAGGAGCAGGTGGTTCGGCCGTGTTTCTGGCTGATCGGCAGCGGCATGTAAGTAGAGTCTTTGGAGGCTTTGGCCACGTTCATCAGAAAGATCTGGTCGCAATGCAGGCCCCAGTTGGGGTTGTTGCTTTGGAACGTGAGCCAGCGGCTGTCGGGGCTCCAGTAGGCTTCGGCGTTGTCGCCGCCGTGGGTGAGCTGACGAATGTTGCGCAGGTGTTTGGCTTCGATGGCGCCGGGCTTGGCGTCCGTTTGGGCATTGGCCTGAAACAGGCAGAAAAAAGACAGGGCGAGAAGGGTAAGACGCATGAATCTGGTTGTTTTTCGAGGCGCAAGGATAGGGCAGGGGAGTGGATCGGTCGTCAGAAATGCGTAAAAAAGCGGAAGTGAATGCAAAAAGTCGGTGCAAATGGCTGAAAAACATACCCGCTTGCCCGTCTGTCGATTGATGTTCAACATTTTGAAAAGGCTTTGCGTTCTTGGTTGTATGAAACAATCTGCCCTGCTGTTTTTGCTGTTTTTCGCCGCCCCGTCGCTTGCTGCGCAGGAAATTCAGGTCGTGCGGGCCGACCAGATCGCCCGCTGGAGAGCGCCCGGAGGCGATACGATTGTGGTGCTCAATTTCTGGGCGACCTGGTGCAAACCCTGCGTGGAAGAACTACCTGTTTTTGAAAAACTCAGGAAACAATACGCCAAGCGGCCGGTCAAAATCATTCTGGTCAATACGGACTTTAAACGCGACCTGGAAACGCGGGTCAAGCCATTTATCCGCAAGAAAAAACTGCGCTGCCCGATCGCCTACATCGACGAACGCAACCCCAACACCTGGATCAACTCCGTTTGCCCGGAGTGGTCGGGCGCAATTCCGGCTACGCTGGTCATTTGCCCTGCCAACCAGTTCGAGCACTTTTTTGAACGTAAGGTCAGTCTGAAAGAACTGCAAACTATCCTGAACCACAACCTCTGACGACCGTCCATCCATTTCTTCATACCGCAAACGCTGCAACAACATGAAAAAACTACCCTTTCTTGCGCTTTTTGCCTTGCTTTTAACAGCCATGACCGCTTTCCGTCCGACTTTCGGAACCGGTTATGGGATCGGCGACACCGCCACTGATTTTAACCTTAAAAACGTGGATGGAACCCAGCATTCACTGGCCAGCATCGCCAATGCCAAGGGCTACATCGTGGTGTTCACCTGCAATGCCTGTCCGTACGCGCAGGCCTATGAAGACCGCATTATTGCCCTTTCCAAAAAATATGCCCCCCTGGGCTTCCCCGTTGTCGCGATTAATCCCAACGACAAAAACGTGCAGCCGGCCGACAGCTTCGACAAAATGAAGGAGCGCGCGAAAGCCAAAAACTACCCCTTTCTGTACCTCTACGACGAATCGCAGGAGGTTGCCCTTGCGTACGGCGCAACTCGCACGCCCCATGTGTTCGTCCTCGACGGCCAGCGTACCGTGCGCTACATCGGGGCCATCGACGACAACTCGGAAGACCCCTCGGCGGTGTCCGAAGCTTACGTGGAAAATGCTGTGGATGCCCTCCTGGCCGGCAAGGAAGTTCCCGTGAAAGAAACCAAGGCCATCGGCTGCTCCATCAAGTGGAAAAGATTCTGAGCAGCGCCTGATTTGACACAAAAGAATAACGTGCCCTTAACGCGCGCACCGGCAATCCGGCGCGCGCGTTTTCGTTTTTCAAGCGAACGATTTGGCGAAATGAAAGGCTCAAAAACAAGGCCTGTCCGTCTGCTCAAGTCACTTTTATCACTTGAATTTTACTACGATGAACCGTTCTGTTTGGGGAATTGCCCTGTTGTTGCTGGTCCAGTTGAGTTTTTCCAACCCTTTAAATGCGCAATTCCGCCGCCGCTCCTCTTCCGACGAGCCGCGTTTTTCGGTCGGTGTTGCCCCGTTCAGTTTGTTGTTGCCCAGCGGCAAGGTCAATCTCCACGGCGAGTGGGCGTACGCCGACGACAAATCCGTGTCGGTCCTGGTCGGAATTCCCCGCAGCAGCAAGGCGCCCAACTGGCTCTCGGAAGACATTCGGGTGGAAGGCTCCGGCAAGGTGCGCACCGACGAATTTCATTCGTTTGGCATGATCGTGGAGAATCGGTTTTACATCGGCGCCGAGGCTCCGCGCGGATTTTACCTGGCGCCGTATGCCCGCTACAACCGGGTTTGGCTGACGCATACCACCGAAAACCCTGAAAGTCAGGGGGAAACAAAAATCGTCGGGGCGTTTGGCGGCTTCGGGATCGGGGCCGCTGCGGGTTTGCAATTCAGGCTCGGCTCCAACGTCAGCCTCGATGCCACGGTTGCGGGCGTCGATCTGAAATGGATGCGCGGTTCGCTGACGTACGCTTCCACCGATCCGAACAACGACATCGTCGCTTTCCGCGACAAGGTGCAGGACGCCGTCGAGCACATTCCGCTCATCGGTTCCAAACTTTCCGCCGACATCGAAGGCGATAAAGTCAGGGTGCGTACGCCGGGGCTGCCTTTGCCTGCCTACCGCTTCAATCTGACGGTGAATTACTTGTTCTGAGTATTCTCAAGTATCCTGATCTCCACCCGGCGGTTCAGCTGCTGATCGGCTTCCGTGCGGGCGTAAGGTTTGAGCATCTGGCTGTTGCCGTAGCCTTTCCAACTCAGTCGTTCGACAGATATTCCGCTGTCGATCAGGTAATTGTACACTGTTTTGGCCCGGTTTTCCGACAGTTCCCAGGCAGAGGTATTTTTCTGGGTATAGCCTTCCTTGCCTTTTTCAGAATGCGGAACATTGATGTGCCCGGCGATCTCGACTTTCAGTTCCGGGTTTAGTTGCATGAATTTCAGGATTTTGGGCAATGTCGGTTTGCTGTTGTCGAGCAGCTGGTCTGAATTGCCCACGAAGTACAGGTTTTTCAACACCAGAGTTTCTCCCGGCAGTGCCGGCTGCAGGCGGACCTCTTCTCTTTCCTTGTCTTTCCTGATTTTGTCGGGAGACGTCAGCGGGCCGCTGGTGTAGCGCAAAAGCCCTTCAAAAAAGTATCCCCTGGCGAAAGCGTCCACCTTGACGGGGATGTCTTGCGGGAGCCTGACCCTGTAACGCCCCGCGGTGTCTGTCTGCGTCGAATCGGCGTAGGACTGGTAGGAAAAGGTGAGCATGGCCTGTATGCCCTGCCCGGTTTTCTGATCCACAATGCGACCCGAAAGGTCGGTCATCGGGATTTGTCGGACGACATCGACCGTGGCCCGGCGGTTGCGCTGACGGCCGTCTTCGGTGTTGTTGGCAGCGGCCGGGCGTTTTTCGCCGAAAAAAGCGCTGCTAATTTGCTCCCGTGCAATCCCTCTCGACAGCAAGCCTTTGCTAACCGATTGTGCACGGTTTCGGGATAATGCCAGGTTATTGTCCAGGTTACCGACCGAATCGGTGTGAGCCGTGATGCGAATACCCGTTGCATCCGGGGTGTTTTTGAAAAAAATGGCGACGGAATCGAGGTCCGATTGTGCCCGGGCCGAGAGCGCCGATTCCCCCGTAGCGAAGTAAATTTCGATGCTGCGAACCACCCTGACGGAGTCAAAAATGGATTGTGCCGCAGTTTTATTGACCACTGACAAGGTTAGTGAAGCCCAAAAAAATAAATGGCGCATAAGGGTTTAAACGATTGTTTGTCAATAAATTAAGGGTACAGTACCGCTGCGGATTTTCACCGCCAGGACGCGGAGACGCTAAGGGATTCGCGAAGTTCTTAGCGTCTCCACGTCCTGGCGGTGAAAACCTATACATGGGCCTACTTCGACAACACTTTGATCTCTACGCGGCGATTAAGTTCCATGTCGGTTTCGGCGCGGGCGTAGGGTTTGACCATCTGGGAATTGCCGTAGCCTTTCCAGACCATACGTTCGGGCGAAATGCCATGTTCCACCAGGTAGTCGTACACCGTCTGGGCGCGTTGTTCGGAGAGCGCCCAACCCGGGTCACCTGGTTGCAGCGGGGCTTCGTCGCCATTTCGAGAAAAAGGGCTATTGATGTGACCTGCTATTTCGATCTTCAATCCAGGGTTTAACTGCATGAATCTCAACACTTTGGGCAATTGCGGCTTGCTGGATTCCAGCAGGGTGGGCATCCCGCCTTTGAAGTAGAAATTTTTCAAAACGACCTTTTCGCCCGGGCGCGCGGGCAGCAGTCTGATCTCCTTTTTGTCTTCTTCCGCCATCCGCTTTACCATCTCTTTGGTGCCGAATGTGTAGCGCATGGCAGATTCAAAAAAGTAACCCGGCGAGAAAGCGTCCACTTTGACGGGGATGTTTTCGGGGAGCCGGGCCGTGTAATAGCCTGTTGTGTCTGTATGGGTTGAGTCCGACAATTCCTTGTACGTAAACACGACAGTAGCCGAGGGCACGCCCTGGCCGGTTTTTTGATCCACCACCCGACCGGTCAGGCTGGTCATGGGGATACGGACGAGCACGTCGACCGTAGCGCGTCGGTTGTGCTGGCGGCCGTCTTCGGTGGTGTTCGTGGTGGCCGGGCGGGTTTCGCCGAAAAAGGAAAGGGTGATTTTGTCGGCGGGGATACCGCGTTGCAGGAGGAATGCCTGCACCGAATCGGCGCGGCGTTGGGAGAGAGCCAGGTTTTGTTCAGATGTGCCGACCGAATCCGTGTGAGCCGTGATGCGGATGCTTTCTGCGCGGCGGTTGCGGAGAAAAAATGCGCCGAGCGTGTCGAGGGTGGTAAGCGTCTCGGCCGAGAGGCTGGCTTCGCCGGTGGCAAAATAGACTTCACCGCTGCGGGCAACCCGGATAGAATCGAACAGGGATTGGGAAAAAGCAGGGAAACAGGCGACCAGCAGGAAGATCGCGCCGAGCATGATTTTGCGGTTCATACGTGATTGTTTTTTGAGATTGGGGAATGGGGAAGCGGATTTGCTGCACGTTCAGCGAATTTTATTTAAAACGCTCGAAGGCGGGCATATTGCGAAAAGCAGGGTTTTAAAGTATTTTTGTCCAATAAATCGATAGGAATGACAGCCCAGGCAGCACCTGCAGAAATCACATACAGCGTCGCGGAATACCTGCGTACGGAGGCCCGTACGGGTGAAAAACATGAGTTTTACAACGGAAAACTAAAACGTATGGCAGGCGGAAGTATACCCCATAACCGTATTGTGCGTAATATTCTCACTGAATTAGATGGTTTTTTACGGCAATCGGATCAATTTGAAGTCTTTGGCAGCGACCAAAAAATCTACCTGCCCGACTACCATTATTACCTGTATCCTGATGCTGTCGTCGTGTCCGAAGCGCCCGTGATAGCCGAAGAAATGGCCCAGGCCATCATAAATCCCCTGCTGATCGTGGAGGTGCTGTCGCCCTCTTCAGAAGTTTATGACCGGGGCTTGAAATTTGCAGAATACCGCAGCCTTCCCTCGTTTAAGGAGTATGTGCTGGTGCGCCAGGATGCTCCGCATGTCATCAGTTTTTTCCGGGAAGCGCCCGATCTGTGGCGCGAGGCGGAAGTACGCGGTTTGGATGCCGCTGCCGATTTGAAATCCGTCGGCCTGCCACTCGCCCTGCAAAGCATTTACCGCAAGGTAGAATTCTGATTTTCCTAAAAAAATGGCCAGATAAAGGGCTGAAATAGCCACTAAGAGCAGGTTGAGGTTTTCCTGCCGAGGCGAAAACGAGAAAATTTTATTTTCGGCAAGGCAAATCTCGCAGTCGGATGCGGGCGATCAGGCGTCCCGAGTACTCGGGATAACGCAGCAGAAAATAAAATTTTCCGTTTGCAGCCCGGCAAGGAAAAGCTCTACATGCTCTAAACCCGTTTCAAAGCGCTACCTTTGCGCCCGCTTTGAACAAGACATTTATTCTGCATGAAAAATATACGCAACTTCTGCATCATCGCCCACATCGACCACGGCAAAAGCACGCTGGCCGACCGTTTGCTGGAATACACCAATACCATCAGCAAACGCGATATGCAGGATCAGGCACTTGATAATATGGACCTCGAACGGGAGCGCGGCATCACCATCAAGAGCCACGCCATCCAGATGCGCTACGTGCATCCCGCCACGGGAGAGGAATACGTTTTCAACCTCATCGATACGCCCGGCCACGTCGACTTTTCCTACGAAGTGAGCCGCTCTATCGCCGCTTGCGAAGGCGCATTGCTGCTCGTGGATGCTACGCAAGGTATTCAGGCCCAGACCATTAGCAACCTCTACCTGGCTGTCGATCACGACCTGGAAATCATCCCGATCATCAACAAGATCGACATGGAAAGCGCCATGATCGACGAGGTGCAGGACCAGATTATCGACCTGATCGGCTGCGACCGTGAGGAAATTCTGCTGGCTTCCGGCCGTACCGGACAGGGCATCCCCGAAATCCTCGCGAACGTGGTCGATCGCATACCGGCGCCCAAAGGCGACCCGGCTGCGCCCCTGCAAGCCATGATTTTCGACTCCATGTTCAACTCCTACCGCGGGGTGGTGGCTTATGTGCGGATCATGAACGGCACTTTGAAAAAAGGCGACAAGATCAAGTTCATGGCCACCGAAAAAGAAGTGGTGGCAGAAGAAGTTGGCGTGCTCAAAATGGGTCAATTCGAAACTTCGGAACTCAGCGCCGGCAACGTAGGCTATGTCATCACCGGTATCAAAGTGAGCCGCGAGATCAAAGTGGGCGACACCATCACTCACCTTGGCCGGCCTGCCGAATACGCCATTAAAGGCTTCGAGGAAGTCAAACCCATGGTGTTTGCAGGGGTTTACCCGCTCGACAATGACGATTTTGAAGACCTCCGTGATTCGCTCGAAAAACTCCAGCTCAACGACGCTTCCCTGGTTTTCGAACCCGAAACCTCGGCAGCCCTCGGCTTCGGGTTCCGCTGCGGTTTTCTCGGCATGTTGCACCTCGAAATCGTGCAGGAACGCCTCCAGCGCGAATTTGACCAGGACATCATCACCACGGTGCCCAACGTGACGTATTTCGCCACCGAGATAAAAGGCAAACGTTTCGAAGTGCATCAGCCTACCGAATTGCCCGACCCCAACCACCTCGAAAGGGCCGAGGAACCCTACATCTACGCCCAGATCATCACCAAGCCCGATTACATCGGTAACATCATGACGCTGTGCATGGAAAAACGCGGCATCCTGATCAAACAGCATTACCTGACGCCGACCCGACTGGAAATCATTTTCCACATGCCACTGGCCGAAATCGTATTCGATTTTTACGACCAACTCAAATCCATGACCCGCGGCTACGCGTCCTTCGACTACCATTTGCTCGACTATCGCGACACCGATTTGGTCAAACTCGATATCAAACTCAACGGCGAACAGGTGGACGCCCTTTCGGCGCTTGTCCACCGCTCCAAAGCCGAATACATCGGCCGCCGTATGTGTGAAAAACTGAAGGAATTGTTGCCCCGCCAACAGTTCCAGATCGCCATTCAGGCTGCCATCGGGGGCAAGGTCATCGCTCGCGAAACCATCTCGGCTCTGCGCAAGGACGTGACCGCCAAATGCTACGGCGGCGATATTTCGCGTAAGCGCAAACTGCTCGAAAAGCAGAAAGAGGGCAAAAAGCGTATGAAACAATTCGGTTCGGTGGAAGTGCCGCAGGAGGCATTTCTTAAAGTATTGAAACTGAACGACTAAGCCGCTCGATGCAACGCTTTGTCACCTTGTCCGCGACCCATATTCTGACAGGATTCGCGCTGCTCCTCGGGCTTGTGAGCCCGGCTATTGGCATTGCGCAAAGCAAGCGTTTGCCAGGGCTCGAACTCGCTCCGGGCGACACGACGACGCCCGTTTTTCCCCTGATAAGAATTTACAAGTCGCCATCCGCCAATTCTCCATTGGTCGGTCAGGCCAGCGCGGGGCAAATTTTTGTGGTAAAACAAAAGACGGACGTGTCCGCCGAGTTCGACGGCATCCAACAGTTCTGGTACGAGGTTGCATTTGGCAAAAAACTGAATCAAACCGGCTTTGTTTTCGGTCCCGGTCTGGCTTGCGGCTTTGTCCAAACATCCGACGGAACGCAGTTTGTGCTGCATGTGATCGAATCCCTGGATGAAGGCCTGAAACAGGTCGACATCAAAGTGGTGACCAGCGAAGGCCCCCTGGTGACCTTCTCCAATCAAATTCCAATCACGGCAGACGACAGTCTCGTGGTGCGCCGACGCGACAGCCTTGATTTTCACGGCTACACCGACCTGATCGTTTTCGACTTTCTCAGCACAGAATGCCCCGATCGCCATCGCGAGATGGGGGTGCTGTGGAATGGCGATCGCGCCTTGCAAATGCCCGTCCTGGCTGGGCCGGAGGGCTCGAAAAGTCCGTGTTTCCGATATCAATATGTCTTGCCCGACGAGCCCGGCGGTGAACCCGGGATATTGAAAATCAGGGTTCAAAAAACGGCGACGCAGCAGGAGTGGGTGAAATTCCGACTGATCCAGGATTTCGGTTTTGTGGAGATCAGGAATTAACGGATGTAAAAACTTGAAAGGCAACGCGCTATCTTTGATACATGCTGCGCAACCTTTCCTTTTTCCTCCCCCCGGTCCTGGCTTTCTCCCTGTTCGCTTTTTGTGATCAGCCGGATGCCAGCCCCTACCAAAACTGGTGCGAACAAAACCTGCGCGCAGATTCCGGCTTCGTCAGCAGCGCGCAAACCGCTGCCCTGCAACGGCTGATCTGTCAGCACGACTCGGCGGTGTTTACCGACGAATACCGGCCGGTTTTGCTCCAGATGCTCGATTCCAGTCAAGTAGCCCCCAACGATTCTGCCGGCAAATTCTACCGTCTGCGTTTTCCGGACGGCGATTTTCACTACGTGCTGTACCTGCCGATCAACCTCCTGTTTGCCGAAGGCCTTCTGGTCCTCGATTTCAGGGAGCAAAAGACCGGCTTTTCTTTTGGCGGTTACGAATGGTTTTTTCACGGCAACCACTCCTGTTGCCTCAATAATGACTGGTCCGAATTCTCCCGCCTGGGGCCCTACCTGTACATCGAAACCTGTGGCACCGGCACCGGATTTTGCTCCGGCCAGATCAATTTTTTGACCTTCCCGCTCGTACACAACGATGACAACGACTACGAAGCACCCTCGGTGATCGTGCAATGGTGGCAGTATTTTCTGCTTGCCGAACAGCTGGACGGCGGGCTGCACATGGCCGGCGACACGATCGTGGCAGACTACACCTACCACGCGGACACGTTGCTGGAAGATGCTGCCGGCGAGATGATTCCGCATCCTGTGTACGATTCCCGTTTTACGGCCCTGTACCATCTGGATACGGCAAATCGCAGCATCCGTTTGCTGAACCGCGACGCCGTTTTGCAGGAAAAGCGGCTCGACTACCTTTTTGATGCGGATTAAAATTTTGTTCAATTTTTTTTTGACCCAACGCAGCAAAACGGCCGTTCCCGACACCAATTCTGAAAACGGCGCTTATGAATGATCCCCTCCTCCGTCAATTACTCAATGATTGCCGCCACGGTCACAGCGGCGCACAAAAACGCCTGTTCGAACAATTCCGCAACCGGGTTTTCGCTGTTTGCCTGCGGTATGCCCGCGACCGCCCCGAGGCGCAGGATATGTTGCAGGAATCTTTCCTCGCCATTTTCCGCGACCTGGGGCAGTACAACGGCGCCGGCCCTTTCGAAGCCTGGATGCGGCGCGTGACGGTGCGCTGCGCCCTCCAGCACCTTCGCCGTAAAAACCCGCTCCGTTTCGCAGAAGACTATCACGACCTGCCGGCCGGCACCTTTGAAGTGGTACCCGATACGGAACTGAACAGCCAGGCTATTCTTCAAATGGTGCAACAACTGCCCACGGGCTACCGTGCCGTGTTCAACCTGCATTGCCTCGAAGCCTGGTCGTACCCCGAAATTGCTGAAAACCTCGGCATTAGCGAGAGCAGTGTGCGCTCGCAGTACGCAAGAGCCTGCCAGCGCCTGCGTCAGATGGTCGAACAATTGCTACACACCACACTTTAAAAAGCTTCAAAAACATTGCAACATGGAAGATAATTCTACACCTCGTCCCGACCTTGAAAAACTCCTTCGCGATCAACTCGAGCAGCTCGATACGAGTCCCGACGATAACACCTGGGAAGGCATCGCCGCCCGGCAACGCGGCCCCAACGTCGTGCTGCGGCTGCGTTACCTGGCCCGTTTTATCGTGCCCGCGGTGCTGGTACTGACGATCGCGGGGATTGCCTGGTATCGCAGTCAGGAGGGTGGGGCGCCCGGGTCGCCGGGCGTGGCGCCGTCTTCGGCTCCCTCGGCTCAGCAGGGTATGGGCCCCGTTGCTTCACTCACGCCGGCCGGGGAAAATGCCGCCGGCCTGTCGGCAGGAGGTGATCAGCTGTCTTTTCTCAATGGAGCATTGAACTTTGAAAAAGGCAAACAGCTGGGGAAAAATGCATTTTCGCTGCGGCCCAACACCGTGCCGGCGACCACCCTGCGCTTCGACGCCAGTGCGGGTATTCGGTACGAAAGCCCGATCAGCGGAACCAACTTGAATATACCGGCCAACAGCCTGGTGTATGCCGACGGTCAGCCGGCGCGCGGCGAAGTGGAGTTGTTTTTCCGGGAATACCGCAATGTCGGCGACTTCCTGGCCTTTGGCGTGCCCATGCACTACGGCGACAGTCGCGGCGATTTCTTCTTCAACTCCGGCGGCATGGTGGAAGTCAGGGTGGGCCAGAACGGCCAGGAACTCTTTATGGCGCCCGGGCAAAATTTCAAGCTCGAAATGGTGCCCACCGACAAGCTCACCAGCCCGGCTTTGTATTATTTTGATGAGGCAAAAGGCGCGTGGACATTTCAGCCTGATGCGGCCTTCGCCGGCCAGAACGGTCCCCTTCCAGTGCCCGTCTCGGAGCCAGTCGTGTTGAGCGACAACAACGACAACAAAAACGGCGCAGAATGCCTACCCGAATTTCTGGAAGCACCCGAGTATGTGTTGCAGGAAGGCGCAATCGTGGGCGAAAAACTCGCCTCCGGAAAACTGGAAATGCCCCGCTGGTTTGTACGCAACCCGCGCCTGACCGACCAGCAATTGCTCAACGGACTGGCCCAGGGCCGCATTCATATTGTGAAAGATCGCGACAAGGAAGAGCAGTTGTTCCCGGAAGACCTGGACAATGTTTTTACGGAATTGAAGGCTTTTAAAGACTGTTATTTCCTGCGTCGCGTCGATACGCTGCCCAGTTCGAAAATCGCGATGAAACTCGCTTCCGACCGATACTGGGACCAGGTGTATGTGCTTCAGGAAGAAGGAAATACCTGCCGAATCACCCTGTACAGCCGCAACGACAAACTGGAATTTTACGCCGATCTGGTACCCAGCCCGGGTGTCGCCAGTTTTAACTTCGAAAAAGTAATGGCGGAATATCGAAGCATTCGCAGCGAACGCCAGGAAGCCAACCTCAAACTCGCAGCGCAAATGCGCAATTTCCTGCTGACGGCGCGGCTGTTCATGACGGAAGACGAGTGGTGCATGAGCGACGTCGGCTGGATCGATTATTTCAACCAGAACAAACCCACGATGCTCGAACGCTACCGCAAAGTAGCGGCAACCGGCTTCACGACCGACCCGAAAGTGACGAAAGAAATGTATATCCAATGGAACCAGCAGGTGGCAGCGCTTTATTCCGAGGATTTTGACAAAAGCACACGTGGTATTCGCCAAAAAAGCGTGCGAAGCCTCATGTACTCGCTCCGACTTACGCGCTTTGGCACGTACAATTGCGACCAGATTTACCGTCTGAGCGTCGGCGGCGAGCCGGTGTACGTGGATGTGCGGTACAAAACGGCGGACGGACAGGCGGTTTACCCGGCCAATGCCAGCATACTCGACCCCCAGAACCGGCTCTTTTTCACCATGTCCAATCCCGAGCAGGTACTTTGGTCGGCAGGGCGGAAACTCGACGTCATCCTGACGGGGACAAACGGCCGCTGCTACCGCCTGTCGCGGGAAAGGTATCCGGAAATTGAAAAACTGGCTCGGGGCAACAACCAGCCCACCATCGTGGTGGACGACGTGACCGATCAGACGCAAACGCCGGAAGCCTGGACCAAACTGCTTGCTATTTGAGCAAGGAAACGGGCTTATACCCGGGGGACGACGGTTAGCGAAAATTATCGCCGTCCCCCGGGTATATTTGCAAAGCCAAATTTCCGCTCTCGCAAATGAACCCGGTTTCCAGTATTACAGTACGCCAGTTTTTCCTGATCCTGCTGATCGCCGCCCTGTTCGGGGTGCTGTTCTGGAACCTCCGTTTTTTCCTGCCGGCCTTGCTGGGCGCCTACACTTTGTATGTACTGCTGCGCGACTTGCAATTTCGCCTGACCGAGCGCTGGAAATGGCCGGTAAGGCTCTCGGCCACGGTACTGGTCCTGTTGTCATTCGTGGCGGTTTTATTGCCGTTCAACTGGGTGTTCAGCATGTTGCGCGAGCGGGTGATCGGGGTTTTTCAAAACTCGGACCAACTGCTTCAAAATGCAGGTTCGGTTGTGGAAACGGTTGAAAATCAGTACGGTGTACAATTGCTGACCGATGAAAATATCAAGAGCCTGAGTGATTGGGCTGTGGTGCAAATGCAATCGATCATCGGCGCCACCGTCAATGGAATCGGTCTCGCATTGGCCATGTTTTTTCTGCTTTGGTTCATGCTGACGGAGGGAAAAAAGATGGAACAATCGTTTTTCAACTGGCTGCCCCTCCGCCGCGACAACGTGGAATACCTTCGGCGCCACCTCAACGACATGGTGTGGTCCAATGCCCTGGGTATCCCCCTGATGGGCGTCGTGCAGGGCTTTGCCGCCCTGCTGATGTACTGGCTGCTGGGCGTGGAAGATCCGTGGATGTGGTTTGTCGTGACGTTTATTTCCGGCATGATGCCGGTCATCGGCGTGGCGCTCGCCTACATTCCGCTCACGCTCATCCTCTTGTCCAAGGGCCAGGAATGGCAGGCCGTGGCCATCTTTCTGTACGGTTTTATCGTGGTCGGTTCTGTGGACAACATTGCCCGTATGTGGGTATTGAAAAAAATCGGGCATACTCACCCGCTCATTACCCTGTTCGGCGTCATTGCCGGTTTGAAAATGTTCGGCTTCATCGGATTCGTCTTCGGGCCGATCATGATCGCGATGCTGGTTCTTTTATTAAAAATTTATCACAAGGAATTTCACCAGCAGGTGTGATAGTTTGCCGCCGGGCGATGGACAAGGCAGCGAACTTCGCAACCTGTCGCATCTCTCCTCAAACGTTAAATCATGCGGTACACTTTACATTCCTGTTCCTTGCTCTCCCTGCTTGTTCTCTCCTTTCAGGTTTATGGCCAGCAGACCGCGCCGATGTGCGGAACCGATCTTTTACGGCAACAATTGGCGCTGGAAGATCCTCATTATCTCAACGCCCAGACCGAGGCAGACCGTTTTTACCTGGAATACCTCGAACAATCGGCCCATGGCGCACAAAAACCCTTGTCCGTAGCCACTGTGCCCATCGTCATTCACGTCGTTTACTCCCCGGGCACCCCGATCGGAACGGCTGAAAACCTCAGCGACGCCGACGTGCAGGCCGGTCTGGCCCTGTTGAACCAGGCTTTCGAGGGCGTGTCGTGCAACAGCAACCCCGACGGCGTGCCGGTGGGTATTCAGTTTGCCCTGGCCAAACGCGATGCCAAAGGCAATCCGACCAGCGGCATCACCCGCCATGCAAGCAGTGCCACAACGATTTATACGGGCGGCTGGACCAACGTCATGCTAACGACTGCGCTGGACGGCAATTTCCCGACCACCGACTACGTCAATGTGTGGCTGGTGAAAAAGTTCTGTTATTTTATTCAAAACGGGCAGTGTTTCGGGCCTCAGGGCGTATCCACGCTCGCCGGCTCGCACGGGGGGATATTTGACGGGGCGATTATCGAGGCCGGCGCCTGGTACAATCCGTTGAGCCCGTGCAACAGCGCCAAAGTTTCGGTACACGAATTGGGACATTATTTCAACCTGCTGCACACTTTTGAAAACGGGTGCCCCAATGACAACTGTCATTTGCAGGGCGACCAGGTCTGCGATACGCAACCCGATGTGGATGAATCGGTGGGCAATACCTGCGTTTTTGCGAATTCCTGCGCCACCGATGCCGACGACGATATTTATTTCAACCCTTTTATCGACGACCAGCCCGACCCCGAAGAAAACTACATGGATTACTCCAATGCAATTTGTCAATACCGTTTTACCCCCGGGCAGGTGCAACGAATGTTGTCGGCCTTGTGCGGCCCACGCAAAAGTCTGCTTGTCTCGCAGGGCCTTCAAGAGGCCTGCCTTCCCGTGATGAGCCTCGATTTCGCGGCTCCGACCACGGCGATGATCAATACCCAGGTATCCATTCCGTCCAGCGTGACCAATGCCGACTCGATTGCCTGGCTGGTGGACGGACAGTGGGTCAGCAGCGCCTCGACGCTGGTCACGACGTTTACCATTCCCGGCGACCATTCCGTGACGCTGACCGTAGTGAACAATTCGGGGTGCTACCGCAGTCTGACGCGAACCTTTAAAGTGTACCATACCAATTGCCCCAACAACATTGTTTTACCAACCGTGCAAGACATTTGTCCCAACGGTGCGGTCGATCTGTACGCTTACCCGCCGGGCGGCATCTGGAGCGCGGAGGATTTTTTGTTTACCGGTACTGTTTCGGCCAACTGGTTCTCTGGCCCCGGGCCGCATACCTTGACGTACAGCGTGACCGAGGGTTTGTGTCGGCATTCGGCTTCCATGCAGTTGAATGTCAGTAATATAGACCTCGATGTGTTTCCGCTCGATCTGATCGATTGTGCCAATCCGCACCCCGTTGAATTCATCGTCAGTACCACTGCTGATTTTGTCAGCTGGACCGATCCTTTGGGCAATCAGGGTTTTTATTCTCCCTTTGGCGGCTTTCCGACCATGAGTGTGGCGGGTTGGTACCATTTTTATGCAACCGACGGCGCCCAAACCTGTCAGGGCGATTACTATTTTAACTCGACGGAGCCCCCTGAATTTACTGTAGAAAACTGTACTGCGTGCCCGGCCAACGGCATTCAGTTGTGCACAGAAGGCCTGCCGCCTGGTTCAACCGTGAAATGGACGAATTACAGTTCCACGCTTTTCGGCACACAAGTGTCGGTCAATCAGCCTGGCTACTGGTACGCAACGGCGATCACGCCGGCGGGCTGCGAAAGCAGCGCCCTGTATCGGATTAAAAGCATGGCCAACCTGAATCCGGCATGCAGCGCCGGGGCGAGCTCCGACCTGCCCTGCTTTACCACGGGTCATCTGCTGGGCGCCTCAAGTCAGGGCGGCAGCTTGGGCATCAACTGGGTAACGCAGGACGGTCACGTCGTGAGCGGCATCAATACCATGACCCCAGAAATTGACCGGCCGGGCACCTACCAGCTGATCGTGACCAACACGGACTCGGGGTGTACCGGGACGGACTATGTGCAGGTGTCGCGGTACGTGCCGGTGGCGCAGAATTATCAGACGATCTGTGCCGGCGAAAATTATCAGGGCTATACCGAAACGGGCGAATATGTCGACACGGTGCATTTTGCGCGTAGTTGCGACAGCGTTTTTGTGCTGCACCTGACGGTTTTGCCCAATGTGCAGCAGGACTTGCAAGTCACGATTTGCGCGGGCCTTTCGTACGACGGCTACACCGAAACCGGCGTTTACACGGATGTATTCACCGCCTCGAATGGCTGCGACAGCGTGCGCACCCTGAACCTGATCGTCTTGCCGGAACCCGAGCTCATCGGCTCTCAGATTATGGCCGACAACGGGTCGGGTACGGGCGCTATTTTCGTCGAAGTGCAGGACGGGCAATATCAATATCTGTGGAGCAACGGGGCCGTCGGTCCCGCCCTTTACAACCTGACGGCAGGTTTTTATCAACTTACCCTTGTCGATCCCTCGGGGTGCTCCGCAGTGTTTGAATTTGAAGTGCCCCTTTCGGTCGGCACCCAGGCGCCCAGCGACGGCCCCCGCGTGACGCTCGCGCCCAATCCCGTCGCCCCGGGCCAAGCCGTTCGGCTCGACATCGACGGTGTGGCGGACGGGCTTCGGGTTCTGGTGACTGATCCGGCCGGCCGTCGCATCGGTCAGTACGAGGCATCGCCTTCGGGCAAGGGGGCAAGGGCCGAGTTTTCGCTGCCGGAAGCCGGCTGGTATCTGGTTCGATTGACGGGGAATGACGGCTGGCAGTCGGTGTTCCGCATCATTTGTGTGGCGGCCCGCTGAGACGATTCGGGAAAGTTTTTAATCGTCCTTTTTCAAAAAAGGACAACAGCATAAGTCATCTGAAATAACGCTGCCGGGGCATTAATTCACAAAAGCGCATTGTCTCGTTTGTGAATCAAGCCCCGGCGTTTGTTTATGCGGGAGGCAACATGTGGCGTTTAAACCCAGGATTTAAAACGTTCCAGCACGGCGCGTTCCAGCATTTCCCGGTCGTCGGGGTGGGCAATATCGATAAGCGCCTGGGCCCGCTGACGCAGGTTTTTACCAAAAAGATAAGCGACGCCGTATTCCGTGACGATGTAGTGCACGTGCGCCCGGGTGGTGACCACACCTGCGCCGGCTTTGAGCGTGGGTACGATGCGCGGCACGCCTTTCAGGGTGCGGGAAGTGAGGGCAATGATCGGTTTGCCATTCTTCGAGACCGCTGCGCCGCGCATGAAGTCCATCTGTCCGCCCACGCCGGAGAACTGGTAGGTACCGATTGAGTCGGCGCAGACTTGTCCGGTGAGGTCGACTTCGATAGCGCTGTTGATCGCGTGTACGCGGTCGTTGCGGCGGATCACCGAGGGGTCGTTGACGTAGTCGATATCGAGGAAAACGGTGGAAGGGTTGTCGTCCACGAAGTCGTAGAGCCTGCGGGTGCCGAGCGCGAATCCGCTGACGGTTTTGCCCGGGTGGATTTTTTTGTAGCGGTTGGTCACGGTGCCGTTTTCGATCAGGCTGATCAGGCCGTCGGAAAACATTTCGGTGTGCACACCGAGGTCTTTGTGGTTGGTCAGGCTGCGCAGCACGGCGTCCGGAATGTTGCCGATACCCATTTGCAGGGTGCTTTTGTCGTCGATGAGTTCGGCGATAAGCTGCCCGATTTTCAGTTCGGCTTCGCCGGCATTTTCACCAAAAGGCACCTCGATCAGGGGCGCTTCGTGCCACACCATGGCGTCGAATTTGTTGATGTGGATAATCCCGTCGCCGTGGGTTCGGGGCACTTGCGGGTTTACCTGGGCGATCACGTGTTTGGCGGTGTCGACGGCAGAACGGCCGATATCGACCGAGGTGCCGAGCGAGCAAAAACCGTGGCGGTCGGGCACGGAAACCTGCACGATGGCCACGTCGAGCGGCAAAATATTGCGCTTGAACAGTTCCGGAATTTCACTCAAAAAGACCGGAATGTAGTCGGCCCGACCTTCATGCACCGCCTGGCGGATGGTGCCCGACACGAACATGGAATTGAAGTGGAAATGCGGATGGTACTGCGGCTTGACGATTTCCAGATCGCCGTACATGGAGATGGATACCAGCTCGACGTCGCGCAGGCGAGGGGCCTGTTCCGCCAGTTTGTCGAGCATATAAATCGGGGTGGTTGCGCTGCCGTGCACAAAAACACGGTTGCCGGATTGAATCACACTTAAGGCCTGTTCGGCTGATACGTAGGGCATTTTTCCAGTAATTTTAGACTTCGGGAGTGGATGGTAATTCAGGGGCGTCTTGATGCCGCAAAGTAAGCGGCCCGCCAAGCGAATATAGGTTGATCCTTATCAATCTTTTTACGGGGAAATGTCATTGTTTCAGCACGCAAAATTTGCCCAGCTTATCGCCGTTTAAACTTAACCAATATGCCACAGGTCCTTTTTTCTCCGGTAAAACACCCTGAATTGAGGTGTTTTTCTCCCCTGGTTTCTGCTTTTGAAGCCCGGACAACACAACTTCGCGAAGAAATGCGGTTCTATTACCGCCTGCTAAGGTGGCTCGACCTCATGAACCGCGATGAAAAACGCGAAGCGTTGGCCGCTTACCGGGAAAGATTGACCGTCCTGCGCACCGAACGCCTGAAAAATATGCTCGAACGCATCGACCTGATTTGTAAAAATGCCGATGGCGAGGAAAACTGGACCCAACTGGATCGCCAGTTGCATCGGCTTGAATCGACCTGGCGGCTGTTCAAATCAAGTTTTCACCAACAATTTCTGGAATTTATCCGGATCAGCATTTGGTAACAGCCATGAAAACTACCCGCGACGAGCCCCTTTGGCAATATACCGCCGCCGAGTGGATGCATCGCCTGCACAGCACGCGACAGGGCCTCGAACAATCCGAGGCGCTTGAACGACTTCGCTCGCGGCGTCAGCAGGAGCGGGTAGCGCCCGAGTGGTGGCGCGCCGTCACGCTTTTTTTTCGGCAATTCAAAAACCCGCTGGTGCTGCTGCTCGCCGTGGCGGTTGCGCTGGCTATGGCGCTCGGCGATTACACCAACTCCCTCATCGTACTCGGTATTCTGTTGCTGACGGGCATTCTGGGTTTTGTGCAGGAGTATAAAGCCGACAGGGCCGTAAAACAATTGCGCGCACTGGTCAAAACCTGGGTGTGGGTGCAGCGAAGCGGCAAGTGGCAAAAGCTGCGGCAGGAAGAAGTCGTGGAGGGCGACTGCATCCGGCTATCAGCCGGCGATATCCTGCCGGGCGATTGTATTTTGCTGGAAGCCAGAGATTTGCACGTCAACGAAGCCGCGCTCAGCGGCGAGTCTTTCCCCGTGGAAAAAGAAGCGAACCCGGACGAAAACACGGCCGAAAAGGGCGCGGTTTTTCAAGGCAGCAACGTGGTGAGCGGCACCGCGGAAGCGCTGGTGGTCCGTTGCGGCGCCGATACCAAACTGGGGCAAATCACCCGCGAACTGGGTGAAACGGAGCCTCCGACCGCCTTCGAACAGGGCATCAACCGCTTTGGTTACCTGCTCATACGGCTCACCCTGCTCCTGGCAGTCGGTATTCTGGTGTTCAATATTATTCTGGGGCGCCCGGCCGTCGATTCCGTCTTTTTCGCCCTCGCCCTGGCGGTCGGCATGGCCCCCGAACTGCTCCCTGCGATCATGATGACCACCCTTTCCTCGGGCGCCTTGCGCATGGCGGAGCAAAAAGTGGTGGTTAAAAAACTCAATGCCATCCAGAACCTCGGCGCCATCGACGTGCTCTGCTCCGACAAAACGGGCACGCTGACCGAAGGGGTGGTGCGGGTGGAAGCCGCGCTGAACTGGCAGGGCGCGCCCTCCGCCAAGGTGCGGCAATACGCGTTTCTCAACGCATTTTTTGAATCGGGATTCAGCAATCCCCTCGACGAGGCCCTGCGCGCGCTGACCGACGTGTCGGCCGAGGGTTTTGAAAAAGTGGATGAGGTGCCTTACGATTTTATCCGCAAACGACTCAGCGTCGTGGTAGCGGAAGGCGACCGACACTGGATGATCACCAAAGGGGCGCTGGTCAATGTTCTGGAAGTCTGCACAAAGGCCGAAGACGGGTCGGGCCAGCAGGTTACATTGAGGGACGCCCGGGCGCTCATCGACGCGCAAACGGAACAGTTTGCGGAAAAGGGTTTTCGGGTGATCGGCCTGGCGGTAAAAGACCTGACCGGCGACCCGGTCATCAACCGCGACGACGAACAGGACATGACCTTCCTCGGGTTCATTCTCCTCTACGACCCGCCCAAAGCGGATGTCGCCGACACGTTGCGCAACCTGAACGCGGCGGGCGTCGCCTTGAAAATTATCAGCGGCGACAGCGTGCCCACGGTCCGGCACACCGCCGAATTGATCGGCTTGAATGCCGCGGCGGTGCTCAGCGGCCGCGAACTGGACAAGGTCACCGACGAGGCTTTGCCCGCCCTGGCGGCCCGAACAACCTTGTTCGCGGAGGTGGAGCCGCATCAGAAAGAACGCCTGATCCGGAGTTTGCACAAGGCCGGGCACGTCGTCGGGTATCTCGGCGACGGCATCAACGACGCGCCTGCCCTGCACGCCGCCGATGTGGGCATCTCCGTGGACAGCGGGGTGGACGTAGCCCGCGAGGCCGCCGATATCGTGCTGCTCGCAAAGGATTTCGACGTGCTGCTCAACGGCATCCGCGAAGGCCGCCGCACCTACCTGAACACCCTGAAATACATCCTGATCACCACGAGCGCCAATTTCGGCAACATGTTCAGCCTGGCCGGGGTGTCCTTGCTGATTCCCTATCTGCCCCTGTTGCCCAAACAGGTCTTGCTGCTCAATTTCCTGTCGGACATACCCGCAATTTTTATCGCGTCCGACAAGGTTGACCCCGAGATGTTGGAAAAACCCAAACAGTGGAATATCAGCCTGATCCGGCGTTTCATGTTTGTGTTCGGGGCGCAAAGTTCGCTGTTCGATTACCTCACTTTCGCGGCCCTGTTGCTCCTGTTCCGCGTACAGGAAACCGCTTTTCAGACGGCCTGGTTTGTCGAATCGGTCATTACCGAAGTGCTGATTTTATTGGTCATCCGCACCATGCGCAGGGCCTGGCAAAGCCGCCCGAGCCCTTGGTTGCTGGGGGCCGGGGTGGTCGTGATCGCACTCACCGTGCTATTGCCCTACCTGCCTTTTGCGCCCTTGTTCGGCTTTCAGCCGCTCCCGGCCGGATTGCTCGCGGGCGTGGTGGGCATTGCTTTTTTGTATGCCGTGTTGTCGGAGTATGTCAAAGGGCGTTTTTTCAAATACGCGCCGATTTGAAAAGCCCAAGGGGGCTAAAATCTTTTTCACCGCTAAGACGCAAAGACGCGAAGGGGGCGCCACGGTATTTTCACCGCTAAGACACAAAGACGCAAAGAAATTCGCGTCCCCTCCGCGTCTTTGCGTCTTAGCGGTAAAAATACCCAAGCCGGAAAGTCACCTTATTTTTTTACCAATAATCGTGCGCTGCTGCGGCTACCGTTCTTTCCGAGCAGTTCGAGATTGTACCAGCCCGGGTTCCAGTCCGCTGTTTGAAGCGTAAAACTGTGCAAACCTTCGACGGATTTGCTGAAAACCAGTTTCCCGTTTTGATCAAAAACACGCAGGCGGTCAAAGATGGATGCGGTTGTCCAGTTGAGCGTCGTCTGGTCCGAACTCGGGTTGGGGAAAAGTTGCAGAACGGCAGCGTTGCCTGGTTCCGCGGCATCCGAGGTGAACGTCAGGTTCAGGGTAATCAAGCTGTCGCAGCCATTCGCAGCAGCCAGATGCAGCACATATTCACCGGCCTGGGAAAGCGTTTGACCGCCAAAATCGTAGGTTTCACCGGTTGCCAGCACTACGTTGAGCGAGATGTTGAACACGGGCAACAGGTTCAGGGTGAGCACCACAAGCGAGTCGCACCCGCCGACGGTTTGCAAAATCTGGGAATACGTGCCCGGCGCATCGAGTGATTCTCCGTTGAAGTCATAGGAGCTGCCCGGGCAAATACCGGCCGTAATCGGTGTCACCACGCTGCATTCCGGCAGCACCACGAAGGTTTGGGTAAATGCCGAAAGGGCGTTGCTCACGGTGACGGTGTACGTGCCCGGTTCACTGACCTGAATGGTTTTGGTGGTGTCGCCCGTGCTCCACTGGTAGTCAAATTCGCCCAGATTGATGCCGTTGAACGCCAGCGACCAGTTGAGCAATTGGCCCTGAAAGCCCGAGTTGTCGTCGATCAACCCCAGTCGCCAGACGCCGTCGAGCGGGGCGCCGAGGATATCGTTCCAGTTGCCTTCGGGCTGGAATGTGCCGGTAAACGGCGCCGCCGATGCCGGCGCGAAAGGCTGACCGAAGGTGATGGATTCCGTCGCGTAGGGCGAAAAGCAGGTATTGGTGTAATTGTCGCCCTGCCCGCCGTTGTCGGAGCTCAGTTCGACGAAACGGCCGTTCGGGGCGAAGAGGTAGAGATCCAGGTCATCGTCCCAGGAGTGCTGAATATTGACGCACACTGATTCGAGCAAGGACAGGTCGCTGAGCGTAGCCAGGGGCATTTTGCCCGCTGCCGCAAGCTCGGAAGGCTTTTCGCCTTCACCACCGGCGAACACATTGATGTCGGAGTACACCATAGAAAGCGGCGGAGTGATCGGCAGCGGGGTATTATTTTCAAAAGTAAAATTCAGGTTGTTCAGCGCCGAGGGTGCGGATGCGTTCAGCACTGCCAGACCGCCGTTCAGCGCGACGATTTGCACGGGTTTGAATGCAGAATCGGGATCGGAGAGGTAGACTGTAAAAACGCGGTAGAAGCAGCCGGTATCGCGCACGGTGAGCGCGACGGTTTCGAACAGTTCGTCGAGCGTATCGGCAAGCGGCTGCACGAGCAGGTGCAGAACGGTGTCGCTGCTCGTGATGGTGTAAAGCGGGTCGAGGGCTTCGTAGTCCACGCCATTTTGCGCCGTGCCTTCCAGCGTCAGGGTCAGCGGCAGCAGTGCGGTCGGGATGGCGCTGAACGTCACGTTGATGGTGTCGGCTGTCGCATTTTCGGGCAAAACCGCTTCTCCCGGCGTAAAGGAAGCGGAAATATCGGCTTCGGACACAAAGCTGCTGGCTTCCAGAAATACGGCGGAATCGAACACGCCGTCGGACACGTCGGCCAGGGCCAGCGTCATGGTGTAGACGCCGCAGGGCTGCACGGCCGCTTCAGCGACAAAGGGGCTGAGCACGCCGTCGTACACGGGTTGTTCATTGCTCTGGTTGTTGTCGTTGTAGTACGAGAGGTTGAAAGGCGGGCAATCATAGGTCGGATTGAAGGGGTGGACGTTGTTGATCGCTACCGGCAGGCCCGTGCCCGGCACGAGGGCGATATTCGTCGGTACGTCGTAGCCTGGCCCTTCGAGGAAAAAGCCGAACACGTCGTTGTAGGGCGAGCAGCTGTATTCCGGGTATTCTTCCGAGGCAAAAACGTAGCGGAAACGGATCGAATCGCTGCTGGCGCGGAAGGTGATGCGGTAGCGCACCAGGTCGTTGAGCGGGCCGGTGGTGAGCGCCGCCAGCATCGGATCGTCCAGATCGGTCAGCAGGTCGGACGAGGCAAAATCGACGCCGGTTTCCTGTGCGCCGTAGGCAAGGCCATCGGTCGAGGCCAGGCCGGTGCTCAGCACCAGTCCGCGGTGCAGCCCGATGGCGTCGTCGCCGCCGGTGAAATAGCCCACGGCCGCCGGAGAGCCGTCGAATTGTACGTTGAGGATTTCGATGCCGGAGCCGGTGAGGTGATCGCGCAAGAGGTCGGCCAGGTTGTCGTAAGGGGCTACCTGGCTGGGCGAGACTTCGAGCAGTTGGGCGGAAGCGGGCAGGGCCAGCGCCAGGCAGCAGGCGAGGAGCGGAAAAATTTTTGACATAGTGTAATTTAGGTTGTGACAAGAAAAGGTTGATCAGAGCTGGTAAAGGTAATCCACAGGGGCCATTTGTATAATGCCGGGATTCTTTGAGTGCCCGACAGGCAGAAGCAACTGCCAAACGCGGGTTTGAGTAACTTTGTACACCCCAGTTGTGCATCCTTCTTCTGTTCCTAATTGCTTAAACCATGAAAACACTGTTTGCGAGCCTCTTTTTTGCATTGCTGACCCCACTCCTTTGCTCCGCTCAAAATCCCCCTGCTACGGTCCAGGACGTTGCCGATCATTTCCTCGGCCTCGACACCAGCCGCTTGTCAAAGCCAGCCGATAAAAAGGCAGCAGTTGGCTTCTGGAATGCTCTCAAATACCTGCGCGGTTATGAGCAAAAACAAAAAGAATTGACCGGCAAGGCTGGATTCGGTTTTGAAAACAACCAGACTCGCACCGACAAATTATTTACCCTCAACGCCGGCATCCAGATTGGCCGGGGGATTTACCCCGGCGAATTCACATTCAGCAGCAAAGTGGATATGACGGTCCGTAATGGCAAGTTTCAGGAGAACGTGTCCGACATTTTCCTCTCGTACGACTATTTTCCACTTAAAAAAAGCAACGCGCTCTGGCTGGAGAACTTTGTGTTTCTCAACCGTTTCAAGGATGAATTCATCGGAATAGAGCAGCGCTACGAAGTAGGCGGCGGCGTAATCTTCGAGTTTTGGGATAAAAAACACCTGACCGAGGACGGGAAAAAGGAAATGGCGAAAATGCAACCCGATACTTTTACAAAAGGATTTCTGAACAGGGAATGGTGGGTTTGTTTGAACGATGTGTGTGAAAAAACCAACCTCAAAGGCCCCGACAGCAACGACATCAACCTACTCATCAGGGTGCAACGGCGCACCGAGGCGTCGCTGGTCACGCAACATACCCGCTTTCGGGCAGGCATGTTGACGGGGCTTTACATGGAGTCGGAGCAAGGTACCGTGAAAGATTCCGTTCAGTTGGCGGGCAGCACAGGGCTCTCGTATTTCGAACGCGATCCGCTGAGCACGATCAAGGCGCGCTGGGAAATCAGGCCGACTTTTGTGCTTCGTTCGAAAAAAAATTTTGAGATCAACTTCAGGCCCTATTTCAAATTCCCCATGCCCTGGGCCTGGAACGAAACCATAAAAAGCGCCGACCCTGCAGTTTCCAGCAAACGTTTTGATTTCCATCTGGATGCCCGGCTGGAAGCAAAAATTACCCTTGCCGACGATTTTCAAAACAAAAAAGTCAGTATTGGCATCGAGCATCGGGTCTTGTTCGATCATTCGCCGCCGCGTGCTTACCTCAACGACCAGCTCGATGCCGACGGCCGGCCCATTCTGATCTCCGCACGCGATACGCACCAGATTACCCGACTGAAATTCGAAGTGGAGTTTTGAAGGAAATACGGGAAAGTCAGCAGATTTTTCCCCTAATTTTTTTTCGCGTACCCGGCAATTCTACCTTTGCGCCCTCATTCCTAAACCCGCATCGACATGGAAGTAAAAGACTCCAACGGCAACCTGCTCCAAGACGGCGACGCCGTCCTCGTAATCAAGGACTTGAAAGTGCGCGGCTCTTCCGCCGTGATCAAACGCGGCACCAAGGTCAAAAGCATCCGGCTGACCGAGGACCCCGAAGAAGTGGAAGGCAAGGTGGACGGCAGTATGATGGTGCTCAAAGCCTGCTTCCTCAAAAAAGCCTGATAGCAGCCTGAAAACGGGCTTCCGAATGCACATTCTCCCGTGGCATGACGCTGGTCATCAATGAAAACCGCTGACTGGGCTTATTTCGTTTGGTATTTTGTAATGCGTACCAAATCAGATGAGCGATCCAATACCTTTTCCGTGGCAGGAGTGGGAGTACGAAGCATTTAACCGCTTACAAGTCCAGTTGCTGGAGCAGTACGAGTATGCTTTCCCCGATCCGCTGGCGCCCAAAACCGTGGTCGTTGTGCCCAGCATGACACTCGATGCCGACATTCTCGCCAAAATCAAGGGCGTGATCCACTACGAGGAGCGGATGTTGTGCATTTTGATGCTCCTGCGCATGCCGCGTACGCGGATCGTGTTCGTCAGCAGCATGCCCATCGATGAGGTAATTATCGACTACTACCTCCACCTCTTGCCGGGCGTCACAGGCATGCACGCCCGCAAACGACTGGTCATGCTGAGCTGCTACGACGCATCCAATCGGCCGCTGACCCTTAAAATACTGGAAAAACCGCGCCTGATCCAGCAAATCCGGCAGGCGATACCCGTCGGACACGTAGCCCACCTCGTAGGGTTCAACATCACGGAATGGGAAGAACTTTTGTCGCTCCGCCTGGGTATTCCGCTCTACGGATGCCCTTCCAAACTCAATTACTGGGGCTCAAAAAGTGGCAGCCGGGAATTGTTCCGGCAGGCCGGACTGCTGATTCCGCCGGGCTTCGAGCACCTGAGCCACATAGACGACGTGGTACTGGCCCTGCGCGAACTGCGCCGTCAGCTGCCCGGTATCCGCAAGGCGGTGGTCAAACTGAACGACGGCTTTTCCGGCGACGGCAACGCGGTGTTTCCTTTTGACAAGGCAGGCGATATCGACGAGGACAGCCTGCGCAAACACCTGAAATTTGTGGCCACAGATCTCGATTTCGACCAGTTCGCGGAAAAAATGGCACTGATGGGCGGAATCGTGGAAGCCTTTATCGATGGCGAATACAAAACCTCGCCGTCCGTTCAGTGCAGGATCAACCCCAGGCGCGAACTGGAAGTCATTTCTACCCACGACCAGATGCTGGGTGGCGAATCGGGCCAGGTGTACATCGGCGCCACCTTCCCCGCGTTGCCCGACTACGCCCGCGAACTGGGCATGCTGGGCAAACAGCTGTGCGACGTCATGTGCCCGCAGGGTATTCTGGGCAGGTTTGGGGTCGATTTTGTTTCGGTAAAAGAAGAAGGCGAGTGGAAACATTTCGCCATCGAGATCAACCTGCGCAAAGGGGGCACCACGCACCCCTACCTGATGCTCCAGTTTCTGACCGACGGGTATTACGATTATGAATCAGGCAATTACTACATCCCGAACGGTCAGACGCGCCATTATTTCACCACCGACGGCCTGCAATCGCCGGCTTACAAAAAGCTGACCCCCGTCGATCTGATCGATATCGCCATCTGCCACGACATCCACTACGATGCCACCATTCAGGAAGGCGTGACCTTTCACCTGCTCGGAGCCTTGTCGGAACACGGCAAACTCGGCATGGTGTGCGTGGGTGATTCGCCGGAAAAAGCCCACGCTTTTTACCAAAAAACAGTGGCGGTGCTGGATGCGGAGACGAGATGATTAGTGAAGTTTCAATATGCGCTAATGGCCGGCAAAACGCGGCGGTTTGCCCCGTAAGGCACGGAGCAAGCTCCCTGTCAGTTCTTTCCACAGGCCTCCCCGTCTGGTTGCGATCAGCGGCAAGACGAGAACGCAGCCCACAAGGCCAAGCCAAAAGGCTATTTTGTACTTCGGGGAATAAACTCTTTTGCTCAGTCCGTATAACAGCCCGGCAAAGCAGACAAGCGCAACAGCCATGATAACTTTCCAGCCCGCAGGAGCAAGGGCGGCATAAAAGAGCGCCCCGATTAATTGCAAACCGGCGACTGCCTCCAGACTGCGGGCAGCATGTTGAAAAGGGTCGAAGCTGCCGTTGGCAATCCCGCTGATCAAATCCCTGCCTTGGTACCAAAGTTCAATTTCGGGGTCGCGGAGCACAACGGTAAGCGCCTGTCCATCAGGCAAAAAGAACTTTTTGCCGACGAGCAAATCTGCTTTTTCAGGTACGGACAGAAGAAGCTGCCCGTCGTAACGAACCGTAAAATTGCGCCAGCCGCGCTCCCATTCGATCAGGAGCGGGTCGATTTGGTCTGGTAATGGAATCGTGTGTTGCAGCATGGCTGACAGGAGGAGCGGCTTCGGGCTTTGCCCATATCGCTACATCCACCCGCTTGCCCGAATGATACCCACAAGTCCTACAAAAATCCAGAAAATATTGAGCAGCGTGTAGGCCCGGTCTTTTTTCAAAACAACGCAAACAGGAACTTTGGAAAATTCGGGGACAAACCCTGCACAAATCTTAATTTGGCTCCCGAATACCCGTTTTCCCAACAAAATACCATCCCTTCAATGAACTTATTCAACTCCGGCCTTGCCGCCCTGCTCCTTTTTCCCCTTGCTCTTACCGCCCAACAACCCGCCCGCAACTGGTCATGCGGCAGCGATATCGTCCGCCCCAAGGCGCTGAACGATCCCGCTGCGCAGCAACGGCAAATGCAAATCGATCAGGAGGCCTGGCATTTTTTCAGCCAAACCACCACGCCGGCCGCGGCGCGGGGCCTTCAAATCGTCACGCTGCCGGTCGTCGTGCATATCATACACGACAACGGTCCTGAAAACATCAGCGATGCCCAGGTACTCAACGGGATTCAGCAACTCAACGAGGCCTTCGCCAACGCCGCTTATTACGATCAGGGTACGGGTACGAACACCATGATCCAGTTTTGCCTGGCCAAACGCACGCCCGACGGGCTGGCAACCAACGGCATCACCCGCGACCAAAGCGCGCTCACGGACATGATCCTCGAAACCGACGACCTGCCGCTCAAAGACCTGAACCGCTGGACGCCAACCGATTACATCAACATCTGGCTGGTGCGCGAAATCTGCTCGCTGGGCAGCGGTTGCGGCGTTGCCGGCTATGCCTATTTCCCTTCCTCGCACGGCTCATCGGTCGACGGCATCGTCATGGAAGCCGAATACCTCGGCGCAACGCCGGGCGGCACCGGCGTGCTGGCCCACGAGATGGGACACTACCTGGGGCTTTACCACACCTTCGAGGGAGGCTGCACCAACGACGATTGCCTGGCCGACGGCGACCGCGTGTGCGACACGCCGCCCGATCAAAGCACGCTCTGGGTCAGCTGCGACGCCGTGGTCAATACCTGCAACACCGACGCCCAGTCGGGCTTTTCCAGCGACCAGCCGGACATGATCCTGAATTTTATGGATTATACCGACTTCGACTGTTTCAACGATTTTACGGCCGGACAAAGCGATCGTATGCACTGGCATATCGACAACGTGCGCGGCAGTTTGCTCGAGTCAAAAGCTTGCCTCGACCCCTGTCCCAACCCCGTCACGGCCCAGTTTACGGCGTCAGCCTTGTTGGTCAACGTGGGCGGTACGGTGACGTTTACCAATACCAGCAGCAACGCGAACACCTACGTCTGGACGGTCAATGGCGTCCAGATTTCCACGGCTACGAATGCCTCTTACACCTTCAACAACGAGGGCAATTACACCGTCACGTTGTCGGCGCAATCAGCCAACCCGGTTTTTTGCAGCGCGGCCAGTTACTCGGTGAATATCCAGGTGGTTTGCCCGGTCACGGCCAATTTCACGGTGAGCAACCCCACGCCCTCCGTTGGCGAGACCGTGCAGATTACGAACCTCAGCCAGGGCGCCAGTCAGCTGGAATGGTTTCTCGACGGCGTGTCGCAGGGGAGCGTTTTCCCGACGTTCACGCCCAACAGCACGGGCGTGTTCGTGATTCGACTGGTAGCGGGCAACGGTTTTTGTGAACAAACGGAGATCGCCTACCTGTCCGTCCAGGACTCTTGCGCCGAGTTCAGTTTTCAAAAAACATGGGGCAACAACAACGCCAGTCAGGGCTATCAGGCTATTACCCTGTCGGACGGAAACACCCTCCTGTGCGGTACCACCGCTGTTGCCAATGCCAACAACATTTTATTTTCCAAAATAAACCCCAACGGGACGGCCCTCTGGCAAAGACACTACGGCGGCCCGGGCAACGAGGTGCCGCGTCGCGTGCTGGCATTGCCCGACGGCGGCTGGATGCTTGTTGGCGGCCTGCCAGGCGCCCAAGCCAACAGCACGCGCCCCTTGTTGGCGCGTTTTGCCCCCGACGGCAGCGTAACGTGGCAGACCACCATGCAGGTGACGGATGTGGTCAATGTGTTTACCGATATCCAGTTTTCGTCCGACGGCAACCTGCTGGTGTCGGGCAGTTTACATACCAGCGCCACGGTGGGATCGGCTTGTTTTTTAATGAAAGTAACCCTCAACGGGTCGGTCGTGTGGGCTAAAATTTACGACGGGTCGTACATCGACTGGATCGAGGGTATTTGCTTAATGCCCGACGGCAGTATTGGCGCGGTCGGTTTTACCAGCTCGTTCGGGCAAAATACTTTCTCCATTCACGATGGCCTCGCCATGCGTTTCGACGTCGATGGAAACATCCTTTGGGTCAATGCCTGCGGATCGTTCGAAAACGAATGGCTGACCCATATTTTTCCCACTGCCGACGGCGGCCTGATGGCCATCGGAGCCACTTCCGGCTGGAACGGCGGGGTGGGCGGTGTCTATCACGACGATGGCTGGATGGTGAAATTTTCCAGTGGCGGCCAGCTCCAGTGGTCCAGGATATTCCAGTCGGATCAGAACATCGATTTTGGTATTCAAGGGGTGGTTACCAGCGCCGACGGCGGCTACGTCATGGCCGCCAACGACGTGTCCAACATCAGCGACAATGTCCCCCTTTATTTCAAAACCGACGCTAACGGGACGATCGAATGGTCCAGGGTGTACAACAACACGGGTCAGGGGCGCCTGTATTCAGTGGACCGTTCGGGCGACGGCTACGTGCTGGCCGGCTACGTGAGCGACGGCGCCCAGCCGGATGCCTGGCTGTTGCGCTGCGATGCGGCCGGGGTCGCCGGCTTGTGTACGCAATTGCCGCACCAGTTGAGCGCCCAGGAGGTACAGCCGATCCTTACGCCCGGGCCGATGACGGTCATCACTGCGCCGCCACTGAACACTGTCAACCTCTCGACCACGGTGATCAGCCTTGCCGAACAAACGCCCTGCGCACCCGATTGTGCCAGCGCGGGCGATTGCGAAGACACCTGGATTCGACGCTTCGGCCTCAACAACGTCTCGGAAGGCGGCACCAACCTGATCGCTTCGCCCGATGGCAATTTTTACCTCAACGGCTACCGGGGCGACAGCACCTTGCTCATGAAAATGACGCCCGACGGGCTGCTGCTTTGGTCCCGCTCGTTCAAATTCAGTTCGGGCAGTGTCGAAAGAGTCAGCCAGATCATTGTCGACACCGACGGCAATCTCGTGGGTTGCGGCATGTTCGATGGCGGCAACGGCTTGCTCGGTTTCACTTTTAAATACGACCCCTCGTCCGATCAGGTCCTCTGGGTCTGGGAAAACCCCGCCAACCCGCAAACGGTCTATTTTGCCATTTTGGAAAAAACGCCCGGCGGCAACTACCTGGCGTTCAACTCCTACCACGACTCCCCGTCGCCGGGTTCCTACGACGATGAGGTGATCGTCGAGCTGGATCGCAACACCGGCCAGATGAACGGTCTGAAACAGGCCTATTCTTTCGGGAGTTCGGAGGGCGCGATCGAGGCGCAGGTGCACAACGGCAGTTTGTACACCGCGGGCCGCTACACCTACGGCAACGGTTTTCCCGGCATGCGCGGCGCCATCAGCCGTTTTAATTTGAACGGCGTTGAAACCTGGTCGCGCATGATGTTCTTCAACGACCAGTTCTCGGCGCGCAACTACGCCACCGATTTCACCTTCGACGGCGACAACCTGGTGACGATTTATTACGGCGATTTTAGCGGAGAGGACGGTTTTACCAATGAATTTGCCATAAACAAAGTGAGCACTGACGGCAACCAGATTTGGGCAAAAAAATACAGCATCGCTGCCCCCAACCAGGTTTTTACCAAAAGCATCATCACGGTCAGCGACGGCTACGTCGTGTTGGCTACCAACGTCGCGTTCGATCAGCCGGCCAGTATTTTCCTGATCAAAATTGATAAAGACGGCAACCTGATGTGGGCAAGGGATTATCGCGACATGTATGTTTTCAGGGGAGAAAAAATGCTCGTGGAGCGCAATGGCTTCCTGTATTTTATTGCCGAGTCGGCTTTCGGCAACGGCGACGTGGCGGTGGCAAAAGTGACGGCTGCCGACGGGCTTGTCGGCGGCGATTGCGGCTACCCGCTCGATCTGGCGGTCGCGGCCGAAGACCTTCCGATGGTAAATCAGCCGGTTGATCTTGTTGATTATCAAAGTATTATTTCGCAGAGCCAGCGCAATGTGTCGCCCAAAGTTGCAGCGTTGCCGCCCACCAATATCTGCTTTCAGGCTTGCTCTAATGAAATTTGTAACAACGGCCTCGACGACGACGGCGACGGACTTTTCGACTGCCTCGACCCCGACTGCGACTGCAAGCCCTGCGACGGCGAACAGGCGCGTTTCTGGTATTTCGGCGATGGCGCGGGGCTTGATTTTGCGACCAGCCCGCCCACCGTTTTGACGAATGGCGCTACGTTCAGCAGGGAAGCCTCGTCGGTGGCGACCGACATGCTGGGCAACCTGCTTTTTTACACCGACGCCGATCAACTGTTCGACCGCAACCACCAGTTGATGCCCACCGGAACCGGTCTGGCCGGGCATTCTTCCACCACGCAAACCCTGATTTTGCCACAGCCGGGCATGCCCTGGCGCTTTTTTGTCTTTACGCCCAACAGCTACGACAACCTGTCGACCGGCGAAGGCCTGGCCTACTCGGTCGTGGACATGTCGCTCAACGGAGGCCTGGGCGATGTGGCGACCGGGCAAAAGAATATTCAGATGTTGAACTCGGTGCAATTCACGGAAAAAATCACGGCCACCCGCCACTGCAACGGCGAAGACTGGTGGATTCTGGTCAAGGAAGCGGGCAACAACCGCTTCCGCGCTTATCCGCTCACGGCTGCCGGCCTGGGCGCGCCTGTGATCTCCAACGTCGGAACGCCGGGCTCCGCGGCCGCGCCGAACGTGATCGGCTGCCTCAAATTCAGCCCGAACGGCCGGATCGCCGCCAATACCCTTTACCACACGGGTGGTGTCGATTTTTTCGAGTTTGACAACAGCACGGGCGTCCTGAGCAACCCGCAAACGGTGACACAAGGGGGCATGTCGGGCGCTTACGGACTCGAATTTTCTCCCGATGGCGAGCAGGTGTACCTCACCAGCCTGACCGCGCCTTCCCATATCTGGCAAATCGTTCTGGACAATGCCTTGGCTGGCTCAGCCCTGCCTTTTTCGGTGGCGCAGTTCCCTTCGGAGTATCATTTTGGTCAATTGCAGCGCGGTCCCGACAACAAGATTTATGTGACCAATACGGCCCCGCTAGTGTTCACACCGACGCTTGGGGTGATCAACCAGCCCAATGCGCTGGGGGCAGCTTGTGCCTACCAGGAGGGCGGCCTGAACATCGCGCCTGGCGGCGCCAACCTGGGTTTGCCTTCTTTCCCGCAGGACTTTTTCCCAAAAAGCCTGACTGTCGGGATCGATGGCCCGGATACGCTGTGTCAGGTGCCGGGCGCACTCGATTACGAACTGTTTATCGACAACCCCTGCATCGTCGATTCCGTGCGCTGGAAACTGACGGGTACGGGTACGCTGGCCTCCGCGACCGATCAGGGCGCCAGCGTTCAGATCACCACGGAAGGGACGGCGCAACTGACGGTCATCGTGTACTCCGAATGTGTGATCCAGACCGACACCCTGTTGATTCACGCTTTTGACGAACAGGTTCCTGTGCTCGATCTTGGCCCCGACTTGCAGGAATGCGACAACGGGGTGGAGGTGCTCCACGCCGGTCCGGGTTTTGATCGTTACAAATGGAATACGGGCAGCAGTGATTCTACCATAACCACCTTGTTTCCAGGCACTTACTGGGTCGATGTTTGGGACCGCTGCGGCAACAAACAGTCGGATACGATTACGATCAGCATCATGCCCGCCACCGCGCTCGACCTTGGCCCCGACCGGCTGGTGTGCGCGGGAACCACGCTCTCGTACGCTTTGCCCGCCGATTTCACGGGCTGGGTATGGTCGCCGGCAAGCGGCCTGAATTGCACCGATTGTCCGGTCGTACAGGTGACGGCGGGCGATACCGTCACGTACATCGTGGTGGCGCATAACGGCGAGTTGTGCGTGTCGGCCGATACCCTGACGGTGACGGGCGTTACGGATACGATCGAGGTCAGTATCGACACGATGATCTGTTCCAACGAAACCCTGAGCATCTTCGGGGTGGTTTTGCCGCCCGATACCGTGGCGATTTTCAGTTTTACAACGCCGGGCGGCTGCGATTCGATCCTGACGGTTACGGTGACCGGGATCGACCCGGTTCAAAGCATGGTGTCGGAATCGATTTGCCCGGGAGATACGCTGATGTACCATGGCGCGGTTATCACGAGCGACACCACCCTGCAGTTCGTCCTGAACGGCAGCAATGGCTGTGATTCGCTGGTGCAGCTCGACGTGGTATTGCTCGATACTTCGACGACTTTCGTGATGCTGGAAGCCTGTCCGGGCAGTTTTGTGACCTACAACGGGGTCGATATTCCCACGGGGGAAACCCGAATCATCAAGTTGCCGGGCGGCTCGGGCGTTTGCGATTCCACGGTGATTGTGACGGTGACGGCCTTGTCTGCGCCCACCATTTTAATGGTGGCGACGGATACGCTGGTGGCGGGCGATACCCTGCAATTGAACCCGCAGGTCAATGGCTTCGGGCCTTATCAATGGCAATGGTCGCCTTTGCCGCCGCCCGAATGGCTGAGTTGTTACACTTGCCCAAATCCGGTCGCATCACCTATCGAGGATATTATTTACACCGTACAGGTAACGGATGCGCAGGGTTGCTCTTCGCTCGATTCCATTGCGCTGATCGTGCTGCCTTGTCCGGAACCTTTCGTGCCCAATGCTTTCACGCCCGACGATGACGGTACCAACGACTGGTTTTACATACTGGCGCCCGACTGTGTGGTGGAAGTGCTTTATCTCCGTATTTATGCACGCTGGGGCGAGCTCGTCTTCGAACGCACCAATTTCCCGGCCAATATCGAAACCCTGGGCTGGGACGGCCGTTTCCGCGGCAAGGATTTCCCGACCGATGTGCTCGTTTGGCTTGCGGAAGTCAAAATGCCCGACGGGACCGTGTTGCGCAAAAAGGGCGATGTCACCTTGTTACGCTGAACACATGACGATTCTTCGGTTTTTGCATCAATTACTGGCTTTTTCCCTGGAAATCGGGCTCCTGGCGGCTCTTTTCAACTGGGGGTACCAAACAGGGAAAAAGCCTTTTTTCAACTGGCTGCTCGCTTTCGCCGCCCTGTCGGCCGCTATTTTTCTTTGGGGATGGCTGGCCGCGCCCAAATCGGGCAGCCGGCTGGAACAACCCTGGTTGCTGATATTCAAACTCCTGATCTTCGGCGCCGGAGCGCTGGGATTGGTGCGGACAGGGCAGGTCACCCTGGCGATCTGGTTTTTCGGGCTGGCGCTGTGCAGCGTGTTGGCGGAGTATTTTTGGGGCATGTGATATAGGGTATTAATAAAATTTATTCATCAAAATATTGTTTCAATCATGTCCTTGATGATCAAATCAATTATCGGAGTTATGAAATGCTCTTTACACAGTTTTTCTACTTCCCCTTTAGATGCTTTTTGAATTTCAAGATAAGTGAAGTCTCTTTTGCTTTTCATAATGATGCCATGTTTGCGGCATATATCTTCTACGTCTTCGAAAGAAATTTGCCCCAGTTTGTTTTTTTTATTAAATCTAGCCATTGAGGTTTCGTATTCTCTTTCCATATAATAACCACGCTCTTCAAAAATCTCAAAAAAAGTTTTCAGCACCTCCTGAGATTGCCTGTACTCATTCCCTTGTTTAATTCGCTTGTTTTTGAACGCATCCGAAATGGTATAATCCATATTCATGCCCGGAGAAAAATTATATTCTATCGCAGTAATATTTTCAAGCCTGGAAGTGCCGATATTCTTGATAGTACATGTTTCATCAAAGAAGGTGAGCTTATCAAAGCGACAGTCAAAGAATCGATTATATCCTTGGATTACACAATCGCGAAACTTAAGCCCACTAAGATCGAAAATAATATTTTCAGGAACGTTAAATAGCCTTAAATTTCGAATTAGTATTCCATCTTGAGAAAAAACGCCTTTTAGTATTTCAGTGTTTTTTTGCTGAGTTGGGGGGGTGTTGTTAATTGAAATAAGGGTAAAGAATAATCCTGATATTGCTTTAGTTATTTCAGTCTCCGTCCGGCCTCTTTCATACATAGAAAGAATAATTTGCTCCACGCATTGGTAAAAATCAGCATAATGTATTTGATCTTTTATCCGTTTGGCTACCTCATTGGTCAGGCTGGACTCAAACCGACATTCATTTATTAAAATCTCAACTAATGGATCAGGGAGGATATCAAACTTTTTGTCAATGAAAAGGTGATAGTTTAGATAAATGCTTTTAAAATAATCTTTCAAAAAATCGTATTTAAAATAAATGTTGTTATTGGAAAGATCTAGAAGAGGGTGTACTAAGAAAGAGTGAATTTTCTCTTTATTGATGGAATTGTTCTCAAGAATTTGTAGCAAATCAGAAATTGCTGCCCTTACGGGATGTTTTACGGACATTTGTGTAAGAATATAGATTTGCTTGTCTATGTCTTCCTGACTTGTCTTGGCAATCTCCCTTTCGCATATGTATGCTATTAAATAGTCAAGCTTTATTGATGATGTATTTAGCAGTGTCGAATTAAAACGCTTACTGGTGTTTTTGGCAGCATCATCATCAAAGGAGCTGGCAACGTCAAGTATAAAGGGTGGAAATCTATAAGAGTGCTCGTGGCCTCTTACAGAAAGTATATTTTTTAAATCATCGATTATGTAGTCAATTTTTCGGTCTGCCAAAAAGCGTTGCTCGAAATACTTTCTTGCCAGGGTTTCATCAAATGCAAGCAACTCATAAATTGCCAGGATACTATCCTCGTCGTTCTGAGTTGCATATTTGCTAATCCAGTCTCCTGGCCTGCTGGTTATTACTAATTTCCCATACCCCAATAGTTTGGTGCTATTATCCTTCATTGATGAAAGTAATTGTTCAAACTTGAATTCAGGGACTTTACTTATGATTTCATCAATGCCATCTAAAATTATTAGTAAATTCCCATTGTCAAGATTATAGTTGAAGATGTCTTTTTCGAGTAAATGCCGATTTGTTGGCATAATACTATCTTGATTACTGGCAGCATAAAGGATGTACAAATCAATAGTGTCATAAATTTCCGAATCAAATTTTAGTAGGTTGTTTATTATCCTTGCTGAATCTAGGAATACTACAGAAGAGTTCTCCTGGGTTTCTAAGAAATAATCAGCGATGCTCTTCGCGAGGGTTGTTTTTCCTATGCCCCCTGAACCAGCAAGAAATAAAATAGATTGCTCCTCATTATGAATAAAATCATCTATGACGGCTTCACTACTGAGTCGATAATGATTGTCCTCGTTTTCACCATAATAGGAATATGGGGATAGGTATGGTGAAACAAACTTATCTCTTCCAATATTCAGGTATTGCAACTTGGCGCTTTTAAAAAAATCTGGAGTGCAATATTTCCAGACGAACTCGTCTGTGTAGTAAATTCTTGACACTTCTATTTTAAACAAATTTGAAATATTTTTCTTCCTGATAGAGTAGTCCTTTTGCCCAATCTCCTTTGGTAATAATAAAAAAACCTTGTTGTCTTTTATATAATCAGCAATTCTTGGCATTGTGTTTATGATGTGCTCATACGTTTTTTCGTATGCGATCCCTTTGTAGAGGCAAATGCAAAAAGTGGAGACCTTGTTATCAAGGGCCCTTTCTGTTTTTATATAAGTGCGGTACCCAATGTTTTGCCTTTTGTCATCTATTGGGCTACCATGAAGAGAATAATTCGGGTCATAATAATTTATTATAGTATCTATATTGTATTCTTTAAAGGCCGATACGGCTGAACTATTTCTTTTGCAAATAAATTTAACCACTCTTTCTACTTCATCTTCTTCTACTTGAATTGCTTGCATTTTATTAAGCCCAAACTTTGTTATTCTAGGAAGGTCCCCTCCGATTTTTATAGGAATTAATTTTTTATCAGTATTGTGTATTTTTTCAACAACGGGACAAGTTTTCGTGCCGCCAAGCATTGAATTTTGATATTTGCTTGTTATAATTAGTGCACAACATTCAATATCATTTGGTATTGAATTGGGTTTAATATCATGATAGTTTCTTTGATAGGCTTGATTTAGATACTGATTAGGCATTGATGAGTTGGAATACACTTCAAACTCATTGTCAATTAACCTTCGGATAATACTTACGACAAGGTGGTTGTCGCGGTCATCAAAAGAAAGGAGAATTTTGTTTGCCATACTTGTTTGCATACCTTTAAAAAATAACTACATGCAATGATAACCTGTATTTTTGATTTTGTAAATTTTTTATCATAGGATATTATTGGAATTCGAAGTAAGGGGACCAGGGCCTTTTTGATAAAATCTAAGAAAATTTTTCAGTTTTGGATCAATTCCATGTTGTGTTATCGTAGTTTAGCTGGCAGGGAAAACAACAGGGAGCAGGACTGATTTTTTACAAAACAGCCCGATTTCAATCTATGCCACGAACGTCCGAAACTGCCGCTGAAACGGCAATCGCTGCCCCCGAACTGCAACAGTACACCGCCGAAGAGGCCATGCAAGCCGCCACCGAATATTTCGAAGGAGATACCCTTGCGGCCGGGGTATGGCTCAACAAATACGCGCTCAAAGATTCCTTCGGCAATATTTATGAACGCCAGCCTGACGAAATGCACCGCCGGATCGCCCGCGAGCTGGCCCGCGTCGAGCGCCATTACGTCAATCCCTTGTCGGAAGACGACATTTACGCTTTGCTGCGCGAGTTCCGTTACCTCGTGCCTCAGGGCAGCCCGATGGCGGGCATTGGCAACCCTTTTCAGGTCGTTTCGTTGTCCAATTGTTTTGTCATCGGTGTGGAGGGCAGCGCGGATTCGTACGGCGCCATTCTCAAAATCGACGAGGAACAGGTGCAACTCATGAAACGCCGGGGTGGGGTAGGGCACGACCTTTCCCATCTGCGCCCGAAAGGCCTGCCCGTGATGAACAGCGCCCTGTCGAGCACGGGCATCCTGCCGTTTATGGAGCGCTACTCCAACTCGACCCGCGAAGTCGCGCAGGACGGGCGCCGGGGCGCCCTGATGCTCACGCTTTCCGTGCGGCACCCGGATATCGCTCAGTTTGTGGATGCCAAACTCGACAACACGAAGGTCACAGGCGCCAATATTTCCGTAAGGATCGACGATGAGTTTATGAAGGCGGTCCTCAGCGGAAATTCCTATCGGCTTCGCTTCCCCGTGGAGGGCAAAACGCCCACAGTGGAAAACGAGATCGATGCCGGCTGGCTCTGGAAAAAAATCGTGCACAACGCCTGGAAAAGCGCCGAACCCGGCATCCTTTTCTGGGATACCGTGCAGCGCGAATCGGTGCCCGATTGTTATGCCGATCTGGGTTTTCGCACTGTTTCCACCAATCCCTGCGGTGAAATCCCGCTTTGCCCCTACGACAGTTGCCGCTTGCTGGCCATCAATTTGCTGAGCTATGTGGACCGGCCTTTCAGCTCCGAAGCCAGTTTTGATTTTGACAAATTTGCGCAGCATGCCCGCCTGGCGCAGCGCTTGATGGACGATATCATCGATCTCGAACTGGAAAAAATAGAAGCCATTGTCGAGAAAATCGACAAGGACCCAGAACCCGATATTGTCAAAGCCACCGAACGCGCCCTGTGGCTGAAAATTCGCGAAAAATGCCGCCAGGGCCGCCGAACCGGCATTGGAATCACGGCCGAAGGCGACATGCTGGCCGCCCTGGGTATTCGGTACGGCTCGGAGGAATCGCTCGATTTTTGTGAAAACCTGCACCGCACCATGGCCCTCGAAGTGTACCGGGGCTCGGTCATGCTGGCCCGTGAAAGAGGCGCATTCCCCGTTTACAACACGGAACGGGAGGCGCAAAACCCGTTCATTTCCCGTCTGCGGGAAGCTGACCCGGCCTTGTACGAGGAAATGACGCGCGTCGGTCGTCGCAACATTGCCCTGCTGACCATCGCACCGACAGGCACCACCAGCCTCATGACCCAAACCACTTCCGGCCTCGAACCGGTGTTCCGTATTTCCTACAAACGGCGCAAAAAAGTCAACCCCAACGACAAAAACGCCCGCGTGACTTTTACCGACGAGGTCGGCGATTCCTGGGAGGATTACCACGTGTTTCATATTCCCTTCAAACACTGGCTGAAAGCCAGGGGGCTCGACCCTGAAACAGTAGCGCAACTGCCTGAAAATGAATTGCAGGAACTCATCCGGCAATCGCCCTGGTACCGCGCCTCCGCCGAAGACGTGGACTGGGTCAGCAAGGTGCATCTGCAGGGCAGGGTCCAAAAATGGGTCGATCACAGCATTAGCGTTACGGTCAATGTGCCCGAGGATGTCTCGGAAGAATTGATTGAAAAAATATACCTCACGGGCTGGGAATCGGGCTGCAAGGGCATGACGGTCTACCGCGAAGGCTCGCGCAGCGGCGTGCTGGTCAGCGATAAAAAGGAGGACAAAAAAGCCGCGCCCTTTGCCGAAACGGCGGCGCCCAAACGCCCCCGCGAACTGAGCGCCGAAGTGGTCAATTTTATGAACAACGACGAACGCTGGGTGGCTGTCGTGGGCATTTACGAAGGCAAACCCTACGAAATATTTACCGGCCGGGCAGTCGATTCGTTCTCGATTCTCACGCAGGTCAGCAGCGGCACGGTGATCAAAGTGAAGGAAAACGGCAAGAACCGCTACGATTTCCAATACACCGACAAAGACGGGTACAAAGTGACCATCGAAGGGCTTTCCCGCACCTTCAACAAGGAATACTGGAACTACGCGCGCCTTATTTCAGGTGTGTTGCGCCACGGCATGCCGCTGCCCTACGTGGTCGACATGATCGACCAATTGCACCTCGAAAGCGCCTCGCTCAACAACTGGAAAAACGGCGTGGTGCGCGCCCTGAAAAAATTCATCCCCGACGGCACGACGCCTTCGCACAACACCTGCCCGAGCTGCAAAACCGACAGCCTGGTTTATCAGGAAGGCTGTCTGCATTGTAAAAATTGCGGGCACTCGGAGTGCTCGTAGATTTATTTCACAGAAAATCAGCGTTTTAACCAACAAACCAAACCATGAAACAACTTCGAATCCCTCTGGACGGAGGGACCTCCCTCTCATTGCAATGGGGGCGCCGCTGGTCCAATTTCCAGGTGTATTATCAAAACGGTTTGCTGGGCTCATTCAGCGACCGTGAAGAACTGAAAATCGGAAAAAAATTCACCCTGCCCAATGGTGAGCCGGTCATGATCGTGCTCAGGGAGGACAACCTGGAAGTGTGGTACCGCGGCGCCGACCTGGTGAGCCATACGGCGTCGGGCGAAATCGACCATTTTCAACGTGCTGTCCACGCCCTGCAAGTGGTCGGCTTCATTCATATCGTCGTTGCGCCGGTCGTACTCTACAACTTGGCCAACAATTTCAAATGGTCGGTACTGGCAGGGCTTGCCTGCGCAGGCATGACGATGCTGGGGCTGAGTTACTGGGCCAAACGGACCGGCAACAAGACGCCTTTCTGGATTGGTCTCGCCTTGTGCATCCCCAGCTATCTGCTTTGGTCCAGTGCAGCCAGCGCGATTTTACACGGCATGCTGGTCTTGTTCCTCTACAAAGGGACGCAGGCTAAGCCCCCGCTGACCGTTCAGCAGGAAGACATCGAGGAAGGTGCGCCTCTCGATCAAAACCTGTGATTCAGAACAGCCAGTGCTCATTGTCCCCTGTACACCACACCCGAAGTCGGCGTTTCATGCAGCTCGATCCGCGTCAGCAAGGGAAGTTTGGGTTTGATTTGATCCCAAATCCAAACGGCGATGCGTTCGCAGGTCGGGTTTTCAAGTCCCGGCACCTGGTTGAGCAGTTTATGGTCGATGCGGGCGATCACTGGCTGAATAGCGGCTTTGGTTTCGGCAAAATCCATCACCCAGCCCAAATGCGGGTCGAGCGGGCCTTCCATAAACACGACCAGCCGGTAGGTATGGCCATGCATGGCGCGGCATTTATGCTCGGGCGGCACGTTGGGCAAAAAGTGAGCGGAATCGAAGGTGAATTGTGTGAATATCTCCATGACTATGACGGTAGCACTCATCCCAGTTTTTCAAACCGGGCCTGAAAGAAGCGCAAATATTTGGGTTCATAAACCATTTTCAAGCCCTTGATCCGCTTTCTTTTTTCCCAGACCGCCGCGGTCGACTCCGCCACCACGTCCATGTGCGCCTGGGTGTACACCCGTCTGGGAATGGTAAACCGAACCAATTCAAGTTTGGGATAATAGTTGCGTCCCTGTTTGTCGCGGCCGGCCGACACGATGCCGCGCTCCATGGTCCGCACGCCCGAGTCGAGGTAAATCTCGGCGGCGAGGGTCTGTGCGGGGAATTCGTCCTGGCTCAGATGCGGCAAAAAGGCCTTGGCATCGACGAATACCCCGTGCCCGCCGATGGGTTGCACGATGGGCACTCCGAAGGATTGCATGCGGTGGCCGAGGTATTCTACCTGACCCACCCGGGCGTGCTGGTGGTTGTCGTCGAGGCTTTCTTCGATACCGATGGCGATGGCCTCCATATCGCGGCCGGCGAGCCCGCCATAGGTGTCGAGTCCTTCGTACACCACGCAGAGGTTGCGGGCTTCTTCGTACACGTCGCGGTCGTTGGTGGCGATGAAACCGCCGATGTTGACCAGAGCGTCTTTTTTGGCGCTCATCGTGGCGCCATCCGTATTGTCGCAAATTTCGCGGACGATTGCGCGAATACTTTTCTGCGCATAACCCGGCTCGCGCTGCTGGATAAAGTAGGCGTTTTCGGCCACGCGGGTCATGTCGTGAATAATCCGGATACCGTGTTGTTGTGTGAACTGGCGCAGTTCCCGCAGGTTTTGCATGCTGATCGGCTGCCCGCCGGCCATATTGACGTTGGTAGCGATGCTGACGTAGGGGATTTTGTCGGCGCCGTATTTTTTGACGAGGGCTTCCAGTTTGTTCAAATCGACATTGCCTTTAAACGGGTGCAAACTGGCGGGGTCGTGCGCTTCGTCGATGATGATATCGGCAAAGATGCCGCCGGCAAGTTCCTGGTGAAGACGGGTGGTTGTGAAATACATGTTGCCCGGCACCACGTCGCCCGTTTTGATCATAATCTGCGACAAAATATGCTCGGCGCCCCTGCCCTGGTGGGTGGGAATGATGAAGCGGTAGCCGTAGTTTTTTTGCACGGAAGCCTCCAGGTGGTAAAAATTGCGGCTCCCGGCGTATGCTTCGTCGCCCATCATCAAACCGGCCCACTGGCGGTCGCTCATGGCGCTGGTGCCGCTATCGGTCAGCAGATCGATATAAACGTCTTCCGAATGCAGCAAAAACGTGTTGAATCCCGCCGCTTTGATGGCGCGTTGCCGCTGGGCGCGGGTGGTCATGTGGAGCAATTCCACCATCTTCATTTTGTAAGGCTCGGCCCAGGATCGTTTGTAATCAGACATTTTCATGATCGTAAACTTTTAATTGGGCGCAAACTTATCCAGACCTTCACCGGTCGGGCAATGACCCAGATCATTGCTCCCGGCGGCCCAAGATCAACATACGTTTTGCCGCGATGCGGCATAATGCATCAAAAACACGCGCGGCTGTCTCGAAACATACGAGACAGCCGCACAGTGAAGCGATTTTTCCGACGCGTTGGAATCAGTCGCGGATGAATTTCAGCACATCCGTATCGCCATTGCCGCCGCTCGTATGCTCGAAATGCATGAACGTGTCGGTCTGCTGGATGATACGCCAGTCTTCTTCCAGGTCCTGAAGAGCCGAAGGCGGGGCGCCGTTGAAGTCGATCAGGAATTTGTTGGCGCTGTCGTCGAAGCCAGTCGACCAGCTGCCCGACCAGCTCTGACCCGATTTGGTGGCCGTGAGGGAGCCGTTGCTGCCGAATTCGAACGTGTAGCCGTTGTAATTGCCGGTTTCATCCTGCTTGTCGTAGAAATAACTGACTTTCCAGGCGCCGGCGGCAGGCGGGTTGTTGTTGCCGCCGGATGTCGAATTGTCGTCGCTGCTGTTGGAACAAGCCGTGAACATGGATGCCACCGAGACAAACAGAAATGTGGCCAACAGATTAAAGGGATAGCGTTGCATAGTAGGAATATCTTTTTGTGAATGGTTTGAACGGTACAAATGAACCGCCCCTCCCGGCCTCCTTCCAAACAATTGGCGACGAGGCGGGAAAACAAACGCCCGAACCGGGAATATCCCCGGCCGGGCGTTTTTGTCAAACTTCCTGCTCGACGCGGGTAGCGCGCCTTTATTCCTCCGCAAACTCCTCCACACGGCTCTGCGCCGCCACGTAGTAGGCGCCGCGCGTCACGGCCTGCGCACCCTCAGGCAAGGGTTGCGCGGGCAAGAGGACCAAATAACCGTCTTTGGCGGGCTGGGTCGTCACTTTTATTTTTTTGAAAAAAACCTTGCCCGCTTCTTCTTTGTCGAACAGAAAAATGGCGGTTCCATCCTCTTCCTGCACGACCGCTTCGGCCGGAAGCGCCGGCTGGAGCGTCTCGGAAGCCGAGTATAAAATGCGGCCCTGCACAAACGCGCCGTTGACCAGCGCAAGGCCGGCAGGTTTGGCATTGAAACGGGCGTGCACCCGCACCGCTTTTTTCTCGGGATCAACGGCCGGGTCGATGCTGAAAATCGTGGCGCTCAGGGGGGCTGCGCCAGGCAGATCGAGCAGCACCTGCTGACCGTTGCGCACCAGCGGCAGATCTTTTTCAAAAACAAAAACATCGGCGTGCATCTGCGAAAGATCGATGATCTCGCAGACCGGGGCGCTCATCTGAACAGCGCTGCCCGACGTCACGAACGTGCGCGTCACCACGCCCGAAAACGGCGCGGTGAGGGCAATTTCCGTACGGATATTGTCGGGGCTGAGCCGCGCGGCGTCGATGTGGTACAGGGCGAGTTTGGCCGCCAGCAACTGCAAACGCGTGTTGGCCTCGCGGCGGTCGGCGTCGGCTTTCTGGAAGTTTTTCAGCGCGGTGGCATTGTCGTCGCGAAGGGCTTTGTAGCGCTCGTACTCGACATCGAGGAATACGAGCCGGTCGCGTGTTTCGAGGTAATCCTGCTGCATATCCACCAGATCGGGTTTGCGGATGACGGCGAGCACTTCGCCTTTTTGCACGGTTTTGTTCAGCCCCGTGCGGAGGCTGGTCACCAGGCCGTCGGAGAAGGCCGATACGGTGGCGATGTGTTCGTTGTGGACCATCAGTTCGCCGTTGACGGCGAGGGCTTGCGCGGCGGCTCGTTGCCCGATGGCTGACCAGCCGATGCCTGCGGTCTTGACCTGTTCGGCGCTCAGATGGAATGTGTTTTTCGCGGCAGGGGCCGGCTCCTGTACCGCCGATTGAGGCGCTTCCGCCGTTTGGTTGTTGCCGCAGCCCGTGTTGATCAAAAGAATGGAAGCAGCGCCTATGATGCTGAAAATGAGTGATTTCATGTAAAACAAGATTTGAATGAAAAAGAGTGAATGGGTCGGCTCGCCGCTTTATTCGTCGAGCAAAGCCTGAATTTCCACCACAGTCTGGTTGAGCAGATACTGGTTTTCGAGGTTGTCGAGTTCGATGCGCAGGGCGCGGTCGGCGTACTGGGTAAATTCGAGAAAACTGAATTCGCCCTCCCGGTAATTGCGTTCGGCCGTGCGCGTCAATTCCGTCGCGACATGGCTGCTTTCGTTGAGGTAGTATTCGCGCAGAACGCCGTATTTCTCCAGTTCGTGGAGCAGGTGACCGAGTTCCATTTCCTTTTGCAGCAAGGCATTGTTGTAGCTCGCCTGCGCGATGTCCACGTTTTTGGCGGTGGCTTCCAGGCGCTTGTCCCAGCCTTTGCGCACCAGCGGTACCGACATGCCGACCTGGTACCCCGGGTACCAAAGCCCGTTGGCCAGAAACTGCGCGCTGAGCCCCGCGTTGAAGTTGGGGCTTCGCCGCGCCTGTTCGGCCGATTGTTCGGCCCGCGCGACCTCGATGCGTTGTTGCATGGCCAGCAGGCTCGCCGATCCGCGCAGCCGGATCGTATCGGCCAGGTTGAAATCAGTTTGCTGAAAAGGCGGGACGATGGCTTCCACCGGTGTGGAGAGACCCAGCAATTTGCCCAGCACGTACTGATCGAAGCCGGTTTCGTGGCCGATGGTCTCCAGTTCGAGGCGCACGCGGCGCGACTGGTCGCGGGCGGCCAGTTGTTCCGCCAGCCCGATTTCACCGTTGCGGTAGCGGCTTTCCGCCACATTTGCGGCGGTCTGGTACAGGCTGTCGAGCCGCTGATACAGCAGTTTTTTGCTGTTCAAATAGGCAAGATGCCGATACAGGCTCCGCACTTCCCGCACCAGTTGTTGCTGCGACATGCGCTGCTCCGCATTGGCCAGAATGAGCTGGCTGTCGTGCAACTGGCGTTGTGCGCGGGCATATCTGGGCGCGGGGAAACTCTGGGTGGCGCCAAAATTGACCGCCCCGAACATGCCCAAATCGGGGTCTGCCGTGATGTTGTGGTACACATCGGCCGGCGCCCAGGCGGCCGGCGCGCCGGCGAGCACCTGTTGCTGAGCAATGCGCGCCTCCCCGGCTTTGATCGAAGGGTGGTTTTGAAGCGCCAGATTGATGGCTTCCTGTTCGGTCAGCGGCGTTTGCGCCGACAAGGCGCCCCAGCCCAGCGTCAGCAACAAAGGCAACAGCACCGTCAGCCGCGATCGCACAATTTTCCTTTTGGCAAAAAACAGCGCGTACAACACGGGCAGCACCAGCAGGGTCAGCAGGGTGGAGGTCACCAGTCCGCCGATCACCACGGTGGCCAGCGGACGTTGCACCTCGGCGCCGGCGCCGTGCGACAAAGCCATGGGCAAAAAGCCCAGCGAAGCCACGGCTGCGGTCATCAGCACCGGCCGCAGGCGCACCAGCGCGCCCTGCCGGATGCGCTCGTACACGTCGGTCACCCCTTCTTTTTCCAGCTGGTTAAAATAGGAGATCAGCACGATGCCGTTGAGCACGGCCACCCCGAACAAGGCGATGAAACCCACCCCGGCCGAGATCGAAAACGGCATGCCGCGCAACCACAGCGCAAACACGCCGCCGATGGCCGAAAACGGGATCGCAGTGAAGATCAAAGCGCTCTCTTTCAGAGAGTTGAAGGTGAAAAACAAGAGAAGGAAAATCAGGGCCAGGGCCACGGGGACGGCCACGGAAAGGCGCTCCTTGGCGCCCTGCAAATTTTCAAACTGGCCGCCCAGCGAGGTGTGGTAACCGGCCGGCAGTTTCAACCGGCTGTCGACGATCTGCTGCACGTCGCGTATCACACTTTCCACGTCGCGGCCCCGCACGTTGGCGCTGACCACGAGGCGGCGCTGACCGTTGTCGCGGCTGATCTGTGCGGCCCCGTTGCGGTAGTCCACATCGGCGAGGGTCGACAAGGGCACGAGTGCGCCATCGGGCGTTGCGATCGGCAGCCGGCGCACGTCGTCGAGGTCGCGGCGGCGGGTCGTGTCGAGCCGGAGCACCAGATCGAAACGGCGTTCGTCTTCGAACATCACACCGGCTTTTTCGCCGGCAAAGGCCGTTCGGAGCGCTGTGTTGACCTCGCGTACGTGCAATCCGAACCGCGCCAGTGCGCCGTAGTTGTAGCGCACCGAAATCTGCGGCAAGCCCTGGATGGGTTCGGCTTTCAGGTCGGCAATGCCCTTCACCTCGCGCAGGAGCCGGACGGTTTGTTCGCCGCAATGCACAAGCGAATCGAGGTTTTCTCCAAAAATTTTGACGGCGATGTCGGACCTCACGCCGGTCATCATTTCATCGAAACGCATTTTGATCGGCTGGGTAAATTCAAAAGCCATACCCGGCACTTCGTGCACTTTTTCCTCGATCATGGCCACCAGTTCTTCCTTGGTTTCGGCTTTGGTCCACTGGCTTTTTTCTTTCAGCAAAATGATGTTGTCGGCCGTCTCGATCGCCATGGGGTCGGTCGGGATTTCGGCGGAGCCGATTTTTGAAATGACCTGTTCCACCTCGTCGGGGAAGTTTTCCAGGATGATCTTTTGCGCCAGCCGGTGGCTTTCCAGGGTTTGAGTGAGCGAGGAGCCGGGTTTTAAAAAGCCGTGCATCATGATGTCGCCTTCGTCGAGCGTGGGGATGAATTCGCCGCCCAGGCGGTTGAACAACAACAGTGCGGCGGCCAGCAGGACCAGGGCCGACACGGTGACGGTTTTTTTCCAGTGAAAAGCCCACTGAAGTGCCGGCAGGTATATTTTTTGGCAAAAACCGATGATGCGGTCGGCGATGTTTTTTCCAAAGTGAATTTTTTTGTTCAAAAACACCGAGGACGCCACGGGTACGTAGGTCAACGTGAGCAACAAGGCGCCGATCAGGGCAAACGAAACGGTCTGCGCCATGGGTTTGAACATGCGCCCCTCGGTGCCGGTCAGGGCCAGAATGGGCAGGTACACGATCAAAATGATGATGACGCCGAATACGGAGGAGCGCATGATTTTGGACGAGGCGTGGTACACGCTTTCATCCATCTCGGGCTGCATGAGGTGTACCTGGTTGCCGTTGCCGCTCCGCCTTCGGTAGTGGGTGTGCAGGTAATGCAGGGTGGCTTCCACGACGATCACCGCCCCGTCGACGATCAGGCCGAAGTCGATGGCGCCCAACGACATGAGGTTGGCGGTGATGCCGAAGGTCTGCATCATGCCGATGGCGAACAACATCGACAGGGGCACCACGGAGGCGATCACCAGACCGGCCCGCAGGTTGCCCACCAGCAGCACCAGCACGAACACGACGATCAGCGCCCCTTCGATCAGGTTGGTGCGTACGGTGCTGACGGTGCGGTTGACGAGTTTTTCGCGGTCGAGGAAGGTGGTGATGTATACGCCTTCGGGCAGCGATTTTTCCACGCTGGCCAGTCGTTCTTTCACGTTGCGAATCACGTGGGCCGCGTTTTCGCCCTTGAGCATCATGACGATGCCGAGCACGATCTCTCCCTCGCCGTTGTGGCTGACGGCGCCGTAGCGCAGGGCGGAACCCGGCCGGACGTCGGCCACGTCGCCGATGCGCACGGGCGCGCCGGCGTTGTTGCGCACCACGATCTGCCGGAGGTCGTCGAGGCTGCGTGCGAGGCCTTCGGAGCGGATGAAATAGGCGTTGGACGACTTTTCGATGTAGGCGCCGCCAGTGTTTTCGTTGGCCGATTGCAGGGCTTCGTACACCTCGCCGATGCTCAGCCCGAGGCTTTGCAGGCGTTCGGGGGTGACGGCCACTTCGTATTGTTTGAGGTAGCCGCCGAAACTGTTGATTTCCACGACGCCCGGGATGCCGGCAAGTTGTTTTTTGACGATCCATTCCTGTATCGTGCGCAATTCCGTGGCGGAATAGCGCTTTTCGTAGCCGGGTTTCGGCTCGATGCGATAGTGCAGGATTTCGCCCAGGCCGGTCGAAATAGGGGCCAGTTCGGGTGTGCCCAGGCCTTCGGGAATCATGGATTCCGCTTGTTTCAGGCGTTCATTGAGCAATTGGCGGGCGAGGTACTGATCGATATCGTCGCGAAAAACGACGGTGACCACACTGAGCCCGAAACGGCTGATGGAGCGCAGTTCGACGACGCCGGGCACGTTCCGGACGCTTTGTTCGATCGGTGCGGTGACAAATTGTTCCACCTCCTGGGTGGCCAGGGTGGGACACACGGTCAGCACCTGGGCCTGGTTGTTGGTGATATCGGGTATGGCGTCGATGGGCAGGCGGGTGAACTGGTAAATTCCCCAAGCGATGAGGACCAGTGTGCCCAGCCAGACCAGAAGTTTGTTTTCCAGTGAAAACCGGATAATACGGTCGAGCATATTTTTCTGGATAGACCGCACAAGGGCTTCGGAACAGGCGGAAATTGGCGGCGTAGTGCCTGCAGGCAAGCGGTGTGAAGCATCAATACGAATCGATGCCTACAACAAGCCCGTTTGCGACAGACCTACAAGCTTCCCGTTTCCGTTTTTTCGAAAACCTGGTGCGCGAGGTTTGATAAATGAGATGGAGAAAGGCCGAAGTAGCCTTTTAGGGCTGTTGTGCTTCTCCGCTTGCGACCTGGCAAGGGAAAATTCAACAGCTACTTTGGACAACAGGGAAAAAGAAGAGGCTCAACCAAGTTTTGGCGGCTGGAAAATACTGCCCGTAAAAATGCCGGAGAGGCATTGCGGCTCGGGGAACAACACCCGAAGCCGACTGTCGGGCGGAGGCGCGATGTAAAAATAAACCTCGGCGGGAATCGCCGCGATGGTCAGCGCAAACGCGCAGCAGTCGTGGTTGGAGTGGGAGTGTTGTTTGAGTGGCAACTCGGAGTGGTCGTGCGCGTCGATGTGGCGCTGGTACGACTTGCTGTAATGGAGCGAAAGAAAATCAAGGAAAGACAAAGGGGTCGGCCCCTGCCGGTGAACCTGATAATGATGTACCAGTCCCGGAAATTTACTCGCTTCTTCCCAAATCCAGCCGGGCACCAGTGTCTGGAGCAGGTAAATTACCAGCAGTGCTTTAATACGGAAGATCATGACAGAGTAAATTCGGAGCAAAGATAGGCGCTTATTCGGGGTTGGGGTGTGACAAAAGTTACAGGTTTATCAATCGCATAAGGGCGTTTTTTTCACCGCCAAGACGCAGGGACGCAGAGAGAGGGCGCCAACCCTTTGCGTCTTTGCGCCTCCGCGGTGAAAAAGGCTTAAAATCGCATGAGGTATTCCGTCAGGTTTTGCTCGGTATCGAGCCCCAGGCGTTTGCGGAGGCGGTAGCGGCTGGCTTCCACACCCCGGATGGAAATATTCATCAGGGTGGCGATCTCCTTGCTCGAGAGGTTCATGCGCAGGTAAACGCATAATTTGTAGTCATTGGGGCTTAAATGCGCGTATTGTTCGCCGATCCGTTTGAGGAAGTCGGTATGCACCTGATCGAAATTGTGCGTAAAGTGCTCCCAATCGGCATCCGTGCTGGCATCCTGCTCCATCATTTTAATGATACGACCAATCTCGCGGGAGTGTTCGGGCGTGGCGTTCATTTTCCTTTCCAGTTTTTCGAGCGAGCCCCGGATAGCATTCAGGATCTCGTTTTTCTGCACGAGGTGCATGGTAGCGGAAGCCAGTTCTTTGGTTTTGTGCTGCACTTCGGCTTCCAGTTTTTCATTTTTCAGGCGGTTAATGACCTCCTCCGAGCGCAGGGCGTTCAGTTGGTGCTCTTCTTCCCGCAGCCGGTGACGGGTTTGCAGGTCGTGCTTTTCCTTTTCAAACCGCCGCTGCTGTCGGTAGATGTACCAGGCGATCAGGCCAAGGACGAAAAGTGCGTACAACACATTGGCCAGCCGGCTGGCGTACCAGGGCGGCATGATGGTAAAACGGAAGCGATACACCTCGCTTTCCACGCCGTGCTGGTTGCGGGCTTTGACATGAAAAACATAATCTCCGGGGTGCAAATTGGTAAAAACCAGTTTGGATTGTACATCCCAGTCCGACCAGCCGGTCTCGGCGCCTTCCAGATAATGTGCGAACCGCACGGACTCCCCGCCCGGATAGTCAGGGGAGGAGAAGGTGAATTCGAGCGTGTTCTGTAGGTGCGACAATTTTACGTCGCGGGGTTCCATAACTTCGGAGAGGTGCCCGCCGAACAGAAGGCTGTCGGTCGTCCCTTTGATCCGCACTTCGTGCAGCACGAGGCGGAGCAACGAATCGCCGGCCAGGTAAGCGGCCGGGTTGAAATGAATGAAGCCTTGTCCGGTAGCCATGAATACGTTCTGGCGGTCGACCGGCAAAATGAACGGGAAGCCGCCGGTCAGTTTGTCGTTTAGTTCGGGAATCGGCAGGCGCCGGACATTTTTATTCAGGGCATTGTTTTCGATCAACAACAGCCCGGTTTCGTGTTCGGTGGCATACCAGATATTGCCGTCGTTGTCGGCGCGCAGGTATTTTACCCGTGTTTTTTCGCCAAAGATTCGGGTAAACTGCTCGTCTGGGATCATCCGGCCGGCATCCGTGTCGTACCGGTAAACCCCTTTTTCACCGGCAAAAATGATGTTCTCGCCGAGTTGGAACAGGTGGTTGCCAAGGTCGGAGGGCAGGCCCTGGGCAGTCCCGAAGAAAGTCGCGTCGGCGCGCGCCGTTTCGGGGTGAATGGCGATGCGGTAAATACCCCTGTAGGGATGGGCCATCCAGATGTCGCCCTGACGGTCTTTGGCAAGAATGCGGCTGCTTTCCGAAAATCCGTTCAAAACGGTTTGAAACCCCCAGCCTGTATCTGTTTTTTTGAACAGACAAAGGCCGTTGTAATGTCCGGCCACCGTCAGTTCGTCGGACCAGGGGACGAATTTCCAGATGCCCTGCAATTTGGTCAGTTGCCGGGCTGAAAGCCCTTCGATGGCAAACGCGCCCTCGTGGTGGCCCATGAGCAATTGCCCGCCGATGTCGGAAAGGCTCCAGACCTGGCCTTCGGAGTGTTGCACCTGCGTGAATTTTTGCCGCTCCGAAGGCCGGTAGTACGGTTTCCAGTCGGCTGCATAAAGGCCGGTGTTGGTGCCGAAATAGATTTTATCCCGGTAGATCCCGGCCGTGTACCCGGTCCCCTGCAACTCGCCGTCGGGGAAAAATGTGGTGACGGGCGAATTGAGATCGACAAAATCGACGCCATTGTCGAGGCCCAGCCACACGCCTCCCTTGGCGGTAGAAAGCAGGCTCAGGACGGTGTTGTTCTGCAAGCCGCTTTTTTTGTTGACGTGGTGAAAAATGCGCCGTTGGTGATCGATGGTGACCAGGCCGTTAAGCGAGGTGCCGATGGCGATTTTGCCGTCGGGCAGCAGTCCCGCACAGAAAATCCGGTTGTCGATCAGGAAAGCATCGTCGCGGGTGGGCCAGGGCTGGAACGTATTGCCGCCGGTGTAGTAGAATATCCCGTTTTTGATCGTCGTGACCAGAAGCGTGTCCGGGCTGAGCCGAATTACAGCGGAAATGGTGCCATGCTCAAAAACGTCGGGTTGGCCGAGGGGGCGGAACGCGCCGTTTTCCAGTACAAAGAGGCGGAGATTGCCGTCCTGCACCAACAGTCGGTTGTCCCAGATGCCCATAAAATGCAGGGACGAGCCGGCCGGGAACAGGAGACTGACCTGGCCGTTGAAATACCGGAATACCTGGTGGTCGGTGCGGAAAAAAGCGCCTTCCGGACGGACCAGGACATCCCACACATCGCCGAAATGGCGGCCTTCTTCGGGGATGAGGTCTTTCAGCGAATGGTAAACGAGCACGCCCTGATCGTTGGGGGAGAAGTAACCGAAGTCGCCCTGCCCGCCGACGTAAATGTTGGCGCTCTGCTCATCGGCCTGTACCGACCGGACGATGGTGGCGTTGTCGAGCGGGTGCAGGCGCCAGTGCAGGCCGTCGAATTCGAGCAGGCCGTCGTTGTTGGCAAACCACAACACCCCGTCTTTGCTTTGGGCGATATCCCAGCTTTGGGTGCCGGCCTTGTATTGGTTTTTGTGAAAATTCAGCACGGGCGGATTGCCCAAATTGACACTCTGTGCCCCCATGACAAACGGGCAAACGGCCAACAGTATGCTGACCAGCATGTCGTACTGATTCAACAGGTGCTTCATACAATAGAGGTTCCAAAAGTAGGGATTTTAGCGTTTGTGGCAACCGGAAAATTGCCGTGGTGTAGTAGTGTTGTAGTAGTATTTCGTCCGCCCTGTGGTAGTTTAGTTGTACTATGGATTGTAGGTAAAGCAGGTCGTTTGGGGGACATTTGCTTTTGAAATTTCATTTTTTCCACTTTTTTTTCTTCATTCCAATCTAGTGTTCAAAATAAAATTATGAAAAAGATTACACTCTATTTCGGGCTGTTTGCGATGCTTGTCGTAGCCGCTCACACCCTCTCCTGTAAGAAAGATCCCGAGCCTGAGGTACTGGCCGGTTTCAGCTATCAGGTGGATGCCAACGATTTTCACAAGGTAATCTTTGACAATGCCTCTGAAAATTATGCCTCGGTGAGCTGGGACTTCGGCGACGGCACCGCTGCTTCTTCCGAAGAAAACCCGGTACACGTTTACACCAGCGTGGGCACTTATAAGGTCAAACTGACGGCCACGGGCAAGAACGGTCAAACGAGCTCCCAGTCGCAAGACGTTGCTATTTCCGATCCCAATGCCGAACTGTTCAAACTGGTCGGCGATGTGTCCAAAACCTGGAAACTGCTCCGCGTGACCGCTCCCGGCCGCTGGCCGCTCGAAGTTGGCCCGATCACCAAGGATCAGGTATGGTGGGCACAAGGCCGCGACAACGACGAGATCGCACTCCGCCCCTGCATCATGAACGATGAGTACACCTTCGGCCGCGACGGTTCGTACAAATACAACTCCAACGGCGACTTCTGGGCAGAAGGCGGCGTGTTCGAACCTGCCAACCTGTGCCAGACGACTTCGCCCGACAACCTCAAAGGCCCCGGCGGCGCGGATCTTTCCGCTTTCGGCGATGGCATCCACGCTTTCACGCTTACCACGGGCACCAAACCCACGATTACCTTGAGCGGCCTCGGCGCGTTCATCGGCCTGCCGAAAATCGCCACCGACTACGAAGTAAGCGTACCGCAACAGTCGGTCACACTCGACATCATCAAACTGACCGACGGCGCAGTGGATACCCTGATCCTCGAGTCGGACTGGAAATTCCAGAACAACACCAGCGGTACCGACGATGCCTACTGGAAAATCACGCTCGTACACTACGACGACCCGAATGCCGAACCGGCCATCCCCGATCCGAAGCCTGTCGTTGCTTTCTCCGGCGCTGCCGACGGCCTGACGGTGACCTTCACCAATACCACCAAGTACGCTACTTCGTACAACTGGAACTTCGGCGACGGCAACTCCTCGACCGACAAAGACCCTGTTCACACCTATGCTGCCGCGGGTGAATACACCGTCGTACTGACGGCTACCAACTCCGCAGGCTCCGCCATGGCTACCCAAACGTTCACGGTGACCTCCGGCGCTATGCAGGAATCCGACCTGATCGGCGCTCCCTGGAAAATCCGCCCGCTCGCCAATTCGATCTTCGTAGGCCCGGGCCTCGGCAACAACAGCTGGTGGGGCGTTCCTGCCAACTTCCTCGACGGCACCTCCACGGGCGCCGACGACTGGTCGTGCATCACCAACGACGAATTCATTTTCAGCGCCGGTGGCGTGTATGAATACAAAACCAACGGCGACGCGCGCAACGACGGTTACATGGGCGCGCCCAACGGCTGCTGGTCCGATGCCCAGGTTGCTGCCAGCGGCAACGGCGCAGCCTTCGGCTCCGGCGTTCACAGCTTTACCTTTACCCCCGCCTCCGGCGGCAACCGCCCGATCATTACGTTGACCAACGGCGCCAGCGGCGCTGCGTTCATCGGCTTCTACAAAGGCTTCTACGGCGGCGAAAACCAGACCGGTTCCAACCCGCCCAACGGCGGCAACAGCACCAACCGCTATGAGGTCATGAGTTACCTCAAAGACGCCAACGGCGAAACGCTGACCATCTCGGTCGACATTTCTGCCAACCACGACGGTACGTCCGCCTGGACCATGGTGCTCATTCGTTAAGGAGATTTTTGGTTTAGTGATAACAACCTCGTCAAGAGCGGGCTTGCCCCGCTCTTGACTCTTTTCCAACTTTCAAGGTTCGTTTTAGGCGATGGGCAATGTGGTTTTGAATCTGGTATTTTCCATGCTCCTGGCCGTTCCATACCTCGGCTTTTCCCAACAGGAAATACTGGTCTGGAGCGACGAATTCAATGGCTCCGGATCGCCCGACTCCGCTTTCTGGTCTTTTGAAAAAGGCGACCACGGCTGGGGCAACAACGAAGTGCAATTGTACACCGACGAGCTCCGCAACGCCCGCCTCGAAGATGGAAAACTGATTATTGAAGCGCATAAAACCCATGAAGGCTGGACCTCTGCCCGCCTCGTTTCCCACAACAAAGTCGCGATCACTTACGGCCGGATCGACTTCCGGGCCAAACTGCCCTCGGGGGCCGGCACCTGGCCCGCGCTTTGGCTTTTAGGAGAAAATATCGACACGCTTGGGTGGCCGGTCTGCGGAGAAATCGACGTCATGGAGCATGTGGGCAGAAACCCGACCCAGGTACAGTGCGCGCTGCACAACGCCGAAAGCAATGGCGATACCCGATTCAAAATGCCGCTCACAGTCAATACCTACGCCACCGAATTTCATGATTACCAATTGCTGTGGACACCCGACCGCCTGGAATTCAGGGTGGACACGACGCATTATTACACCTATCGCCCCGAAGTAAAAAACGGCGCCAACTGGCCCTACGATGCTCCCTTTTTCTTTATCCTCAACATCGCCATGGGCGGCAATTTCGGCAGCGATCCCCGCTTCGAAACCGAGGGCCTGAAAAACGGCATCGACCCGACCCTGGAAACTGCCCGTATGGAAGTGGACTACGTACGGGTCTACCGTCTGGCGGATTCTGTTGCTAATCCAGTCCTCAAACGGTCTTCCAAAGACCGCTAAAATCTATCGAACAGCAAACCTTCACTCAATATTGACCATCAGCATGATCCGACAATTTACCCTCCTCCTATTTTGCCTGTTTCTGGGCGCTGGCTGGCTGCACGGCCAGGTGGTGTCCGGTACCGTGACCGATGCGACCGGCAATGCGCTGGTGGGTGTCACGGTCTTTGTAAAAGGCACCAACACCGGCACTACGACCGGTATCGAAGGCGAGTACAGGCTGGATGCCGCCAAGGGCACACTGGTCTTCCGCTACGTCGGCTACGAAACTCAGGAAATCAACGTCGCCGACCTTAGCCGGCTCGATGTCATTATGGTCGAAGAAGCCCAGTCGCTCAACTCGGTAGTAGTGGTCGGCTACGGCACACAGAAGAAAAAAGACCTGACGACGGCCGTCGTGCTGGTGGATGAAAAAGACATCCGCGACCGCCCGATGGTATCGGCCGCGGAAGCTTTGCAGGGCAAGGCCGCCGGCGTACAGGTCGTGCAGCCCTCCGGCAAACCGGGCGGCGATATTTCGGTTCGGGTGCGCGGCGCTACGTCCGTACTGGCCGGCAACGACCCCCTTTACGTGGTCGATGGCGTACCCACCAGCGATATCCGCGGCCTCAACCCCGCCGACATCGCGACCATGACCGTGTTGAAAGACGCCGCGTCCGCCGCTATTTATGGCGCCCGCGCCGCCAATGGCGTGGTGCTCATCACCACCAACCGCGGCAAGGAAAACACGTCCACCATCCGCTTTTCTGCCTACACGGGTTTTTCCGACCTGCGCAAAACCGTGGAAGTGCTCAGCACCAAAAAATACCGCGAACTGATCGACGAAATCATTCCAGGCAGCCTCGATCCCGCGGCGACACACTACACCAACTGGAGCGACGAAGTGTTCGGCATTGGTAAAAACCAAAGCTACCAGCTCGCTTTCCTGGGCGGCACCGACAAGTCGCGCTACATGATCTCGACCAACTACCTCAACAACGAGGGGATCGTGCGTCCTGCCCGCTTCGACCGCTACTCCGTGCGCTTCAACCTGGACAACCAGGCCAAAGACTGGCTGAAATTCGGGACCAGTATCAATGTGCTGCGTTCGCACACCAAAGACACGCCCGACAACGCCAGCTCGGGCCGTGGCGGCGTCATCATGAGCGCGTTGAACACCCCGCCATTTCTCTACATTTACAAACAGGATGGCAGCGGTCAATTCGACCCCAACCCCTTCCAGCCTTCCTGGGAAAACCCCGTGGCCTACATGGAAGGTCCCGATCAGAATCAGATCGACAGCCGCCTGTTTGGCAATCTCTACGCCGAGGCAACCGTGTTGAAAGGCCTGACGCTGAAAACCAATTTCGGGGCCGACCTGAGCAGCCACCAGTGGGATTACTACCTTGATCCGTTCCGCACCAATTACGGCCGTGATCAAAACGGCATCGGCCGCGCCGACAAATCCAATACCAGCACCTGGCTTTGGGAAAATACGGCGAACTACAGCACCGCTTTTGGTAAAAACAATGTCTCGTTTCTGGTCGGCAGCAGTATCCAGAAACTGCGGTGGAGCGATTCCTACATCCAGGGCAATGACTTTCCTTCGGATGTCTCCGTCAGAACCCTCAACGCCGCCAACAACGTGGTGGGCGATACGCGGGTGGAAGAATGGGCGCTGGCTTCCTACTTCGGCCGCGTAACCTACGACTGGGAAAGCCGCTACCTGTTTACCGCTTCGGTACGCCGCGACGGCTCCTCCAAACTGGCGCACCACTGGGGCACCATGCCCTCGTTCTCGGTGGGCTGGCGTATCTCGGCCGAACCGTTTATGCAGGGTATCGACTTCATTTACGACCTCAAACTGCGTGCAGGCTGGGGCAAAAACGGCAATCAGGAAGGCATTCCCAACTACGCACGCTACGGCCTGGTGTCGTACTACCGTCGCTCGCAGACCAACCCGCTTTCGGGCCCGGCCGCAGTGCAGGTGACGTACGGCAACCCCGACCTGCGCTGGGAAACCACGGCCCAAAGCAACGTCGGCTTCGACCTCACGCTGTGGGACGGCCGCGCCACGCTCGTCATGGATGCCTATTTGAAAAAAACCGAGGACGTGTTGCTCAACGTGCAACTCTCCAACTCCCTCCCCATCACCACCATTCAGACCAACGCCGGCAAGATTGAAAACAAGGGCCTCGATATCAGCCTTTCCACGGTTAATCTTGTGAAGGCGCTGAAATGGAACACCGAGTTCAATATTTCCTTCAACCGCAACAAGGTCACCGATCTGCAATACACCGACGTTTACTACTTCGGCCGTATTTACAGCAACAACCAGGATGTGGCCATCCTGCGCGAGGGCCTGCCGCTCGGCAGTTTCTTCGGCTATGTGTCGGAAGGCGTCGACCCTGAAACGGGCGACCTGAAATACAAGGACGTGAACGGCAACGGCATTTTCGACACCGGCGACCGCACGGTGATCGGCAACGCCCAGCCGGATTTCGTTTTCGGCCTCACCAACTCGTTTTCCTGGCGCCGCTTCGATCTCAACTTCTTCTTCCAGGGCAGCGTGGGCAACGATATTTACAACGCCACCCGCATCGATCTCGAAGGCATGTTCGACAGCAAAAACCAGTCGGTCGATGTGCTGCGCCGCTGGACGCCCGACAACCGCAACACCGACATTCCGCGCGCCGTGGGCGGGGGCAATACCGACAATGTGCGCAACTCCACCCGCTTCGTGGAAGACGGCACCTACGTGCGCCTCAAGTCCGTTACCCTGTCGTACAATTTCAACACGGCACGGATGAGTCGCCTTGGCATCACCCGCCTTTCGGTGTACACAACTGGCCAAAACCTCGTGACCCTGACCAAGTACAGCGGCTTCGATCCGGAGGTCAATGCATTTGGCCTCAGTGCGACCGAACTTGGAATTGACTACGGCACCTACCCGCAGGCTCGTACCTTGACGGTGGGTTTGAACGTTGAATTTTAACCGAACACCCACGATTTTCAACCCAACCATTTTATCGAAAATCATGAAAAATATATTCCATCTCCTCCTCATACTATCCGCGGCCGCCCTGTTTGGCTCCTGCAAGGATTTCCTCGAACTCGAGCCGCAATCGCAAGGCATAGCCGTCACGAATACCAGCGCCGACTCGGTGTTGTACAAATCGGCCAGCGAAGTGGAAGCCGCGCTCGCAGGCTGCTACGGCGATTTTAAAAACGAGTACTACCAGCTCGACTATTTCGTCAATGGCGACGCGCAATCGGACGATGCCTACGCGGGCGGCGACAACCCGGCCAACTTCCAGATCGACGACTACAAACTCGACGCAACCAATACCAACGTGAGCCGCGACTGGGCTTACCTGTACTCCACAGTGGGCAAGTGCAACGCCGTGATCAACAACGTCAACAAGGTGAGCGACCCGGCGCTGACGGCTACCCGCAAGGCGGAAATCCTCGGCGAGGCGTCGTTTATCCGCGCTTTTATGTACTTCCAACTGGTGCAATTGTGGGGCGACGTGCCCTTGCAGTTGCAGGAAGTAACGACCATCAGCGCCAGCAACCTCGAAGCGATTTATCCGATCATTTTTCCGGCTCGCGCCACGAAGGAAGAAGTGTACGCGCAGATCATCGCCGACCTGGAAACGGCACTGCCGCGCGTTCGCGTGACGAATGTCCACAAAGGCTACGTTACGGTGGGCGCCGTCAATGCCATGCTGGCCAAGGTGTACGCCACGCAGGAGCCGCACGACTGGAACAAGGTGAGCCAGTACTGCGACGCCGTGATCAACGGCGGTTACAGCTTGCTGGCCGATTACAACCAGTTGTGGAACAATGCCAACGAGAACTCGACGGAATCCATTTTCGAGATCAATTACAACGGCGGTATTACCGACGGCAACTGGGGGACCAAAATCTTCCGCGGTCTCGACTGGAAAAAATTCAACCTGCCCGCCAACGACCTGGTGCGCGCTTTCGATGCAGAGGGCGACAACATTCGCAAAAATGCGTCCGTCGTTTTCCTCGATGTATCGGGCCACTGGTCGGACCCCCACTGGCCGCAGGCGCATTATCCTTTCATCAACAAATGGCACAATTTCCAGGAAGGCAGCGACCAGAACTACATTTTTATCCGCCTGGCCGACATCCTGCTGCTGAAAGCCGAAGCGCTTAACGAACTGGGCGATGTAGCAGGCGCTGCCGCGCTGGTCAACCAGATCCGTTCGCGCGTCAATCTGCCGAATACTTCCGCGGCCAATCAGGCCGATATGCGGCTGGCCATCGAGAAGGAACGCCGCCTCGAACTCGCTTTCGAAGGCCACCGCTGGTACGACCTCAAACGCACCGGCCGGGCCATCACGGTGATCAATGCAGCCGTCGGCGCCAATGGCGAAAATCTGGGCTACAGCCTGAACGAAAACCGCCTCCTCTGGCCCATCCCGCAAGCTGAACTGGATAAAAACACCAAACTGACCCAGAATCCGGGGTATTGATGGATGAGGGTTGATGAGGGTTGATGAGGTTTATAAGGTTTATAAAAGACCTGTATTGCTCTCGGTTTTGATATAAACCTTATAAACCCTTATCAACCTTATCAACCCTTATAAAATAAACCCTCATCAACCCCAATCAACCTTTAAAAAAAATGCTTTTCAACCGTACCGCCTTGTACTCCTGGTTTATCATCTTTTTTTCCTCGCTGGTGCTCTTGCAATGCACTTCGCCCGACGACGACATTGTGCAGCCGCCTGCCACGCTTAAGCCCGTTCTGGTCTGCAAAACTTCGCCCAACCAGGTGAATTTGCTTTATACCTCAACGGTCGACTTCGCAGCGGGGAAAGACGACCGCTTCCCGGTCATTCAAATCGATACGACCCAGCGGTTTCAGACGGTTGACGGCTTTGGCTACACGCTTACCGGCGGCAGCGCTTATTTGATCCGCCGTTTGCCGGCTACCACAAGGGCGACGCTGCTGAAAGAGCTGTTCGGCAATGCCGACAACTCGATCGGAATCAGTTATTTGCGCATCAGCCTGGGCGCTTCCGACCTGAGCGAGTCCGTATTCAGCTACGACGATATGCCGGCGGGACAAACCGATGAAGACCTGTCGGAATTCAATTTGTCGAAAGACACGGTCGATCTCATTCCCTTGCTGAAGGAAATAATTGCCATTCGCCCTGGCATCAAGCTCATGGCGTCGCCCTGGAGTCCGCCGGTCTGGATGAAAAGCAACGGCAGTTCGGTCGGGGGTAACCTCCTGCCGCAGTATTACGGGCTGTATGCGCAGTATTTTGTCAAATACATCCAGGCCATGCAGGGGCAGGGTATTTCGATCGATGCCGTGACGCCGCAGAACGAGCCGCAGCACGGCGGCAACAACCCCAGTTTGGTCATGTCGGCGGCTCAGCAGGCTGATTTTGTCAAAAACCACCTGGGCCCTGCTTTCCAGTCGGCGGGTATCAGCACCAAAATCATCATCTGGGACCACAATTGCGACAACCCCGGCTACCCGATCAGCATCCTCAACGACGCCGCTGCCAAGTCCTATGTGTACGGCTCCGCTTTTCACCTGTATGCCGGCGATATCAGCGCGCTGTCGCAGGTGCACGACGCGCACCCTGACCGGGAGTTGTATTTTACCGAACAGTGGACGGGTGCGAACAGCGATTTCGCCGGCGACCTGGAATGGCACCTGAAACACGTCATTATCGGCTCCATGCGCAACTGGAGCCGCGTCGCCCTCGAATGGAACCTTGCCAACGACCCCGCCTTCGAGCCTCATACGCCCGGCGGCTGTTCCCAGTGCAAAGGCGCGCTCACCATCGACAATGCGGGCAATATCACCCGCAACGTGAGCTATTACATCATCGCACACGCCGCCAAATACGTGCCGCCCGGCTCCGTTCGTATCGGCAGCACCCTCAACATCGGTAGCACGCTCCACCACGTCGCGTTCCGCACGCCCGACGGCAAAACCGCGCTGGTGGTGCTCAACGAAAGCAGCGACCTGGCTACTTTCAACATTCAATATCACGGCAAATGGATCGTCTCGTCCTTGTACGGCGGGAATGTGGGGACCTATGTTTTTTGACGATGCGGCTGGTTGCTGAAAATTCAAAAGCAGTTTTTGAGGAAATAAGTTATTTCGTGCCGTTGAGGCCGGCCAGCCGGATGTATTAACTCCGCCGCGAGGCCAGGGCCCTGTCCAGTCAAATTATGCAGATTTTGTCCGTCATCAATTTTGCTGCCGCGGTACAAGGGCTTTTTCTTTCCTACCTGTTGGTCAACAGGAAGCCGGACTCCCGGGAACACAACATTCTGGCGTTGCTGGTGCTCGTCATGTCGCTGGCCATTCTGGGCGCAGTCCTGGGTTTGTCGGGGTATTACCGCGAACTCCCGCACCTGATTCGGGTGGGCGATCCGCTGGTTTTGCTGTTCGGGCCTTTGCTGTTCTACTACATTCACTTGCTTACAAAGGGCGTTTTACCAGGGCGGTATTGGCTGCATTTGATTCCGTTCGTATTGTATCTGGCCACTTTAATTCCCTTTTACAGCCTGAGCGGGGCGGAGAAAATCGCTTTTGTCGACAAGGTATTCCTCGATACGCAACCCAACGCGCAGGTGACAACCATTCAGTTGATCCGGCTGGTGCATGTGTTGGTTTATGTGGTCGCTTCTTATTTTTTACTGCGCGGTTTCAGCCGTTTTTTACAAGACAATTACTCCGACCTCGACCGGCTGAACCTCGACAAGGCAACGATTTTACTCAAATTGTTCATCGGTCTCACCATTTTCAGGATGTGCCTGTACCTCGCGGGTTATTTTGTTCACCTGAACTTCGTCCTGACCAACAACATCATCAGCCTGATGACCAGTGTGGTGATCTATGCCCTGGCCTATTCGGTCTGGAACCGCAATGCAAAACCGGATTTTCAGGCTGCCAACAACCAGGCGGGTCTGGCGGAAAGATCCGGCGACGAAGCGGGGGCGCAGGGGCGTTTGAGAAGCACTTATTACCTCTCCGAAGAACAATCGGAGGCGCTGGCTGAAAAACTTGAGCGCTTGTTTCTGGAAGAAAAATTGTACCTCCTGCCCGAGATTTCCCTGGCGCAGTTGAGCGACCGGCTGGGAGTTCCGTCCTACCTCGCATCCGAACTCATCAACCGTAAATACAAGGATACTTTCTTCGATTTCATCAACCGGAAACGCATCGAAGAGATCAAAAGGCGACTGGCAGACCCTGCTTTTGCCCATTATTCCATCCTTGGCATTGCGATGGATTGCGGATTCAATTCCAAATCTTCCTTCAACACGGCTTTCAAAAAATTTACCGGCAGCACGCCCTCCGAGTACCGGCAGCGCTGATTGCAGGGCGTTCGACTTTGCAAAACCGTACGTCCGCTTTGGCCCAAAGCGGACGACGGGCGTCGTATGCCTGCCCACCTTTGCCCCGTCAAATTTTAAAAATCAAAAAAATGAAACAACTGCTCTTGTTCTTCGTGTTCCTCGCTACCCAAACCCTCGCACAAACCAATGCACTGCCCTTCAAAAAAACGATTGAAATCGAGGTCGATCCGCTGGCTTACCTCCTGAATGGCTATTCCGTACATGGGGTGTACAACCACGACCATCTGCGCTTCGATCTGGGCGTATTCGGCATCGAACAGCCGGCTGCCGTGACGGGCAAAAAAGATTTCCGGGTGATGACCCGCGGGTTTGGCCTGAAAGCCAATTACCTGATCGCCAGGGTCAACGGCGCGTACGCGGGCGTCGATTTCGGCTACGCCGCCAATGAAGTCACTTTGAAAGAAACCGGCGACCGCGACACGGGGCACAACCTCAGCGCAGGGGTGCATGTCGGGTATCGTTTTTTCCTGTTTCCCCGGCGCGACAACTTCCTCAAAGGCATTTACCTCACTCCCTGGGCGGGCATCAGTTACAACCATGTGTACGACCGGGTGAAACTCGGCAATTATGAGGAAGGAAACATCGGCTATTTCGCCACATTTCACGTCGGCTACCGCTTCTAACTCCAACTGCTTTCCCACCCAACTTGTCCGGCTATGAAAATTTTGCTTCAACTGGAAGAGGCCGCCAAATGGGCGGCCTCTTATTACCTGACCCTCGAAATCGGTTTCCCTTGGTGGAGTTTTTGGGTCTGGATGCTTGCGCCCGATCTGAGTATTTTGGCCTACGCCGTCAATACGCGCGTCGGCGCACAGGTGTACAACCTCTTTCACCATCAGGGCCTTGCCGTAGCGATTGCGGTAGCCGGCCTGATCGTGCAGCAGCCGGCGCTGCAATTTGCGGGCCTCGTTCTGTTTGGCCACAGTGCTTTCGATCGCATCCTGGGCTACGGACTGAAATACAACGATAATTTCAGAAACACCCATCTGGGATGGATCGGGAAGATTGAAGATTGAAGATTGATTAATGAAGAATGATGATTTTTTTTCAATTTGGATTCAATCTTCAATCTTCAATCTTCAATCTTCAATCTTCAATCTTCAATCTTCAATCTTCAATCTTCAATCTTCAATCTTCAATCTTCAATCTTCAATCTTCAATCTTCAATCTTCAATCTTCAATCTTCAATCTTCAATCTTCAATCTTCAATCTTCAATCTTCAATCTTCAATCTTCAATCTTCAATCTTCAATCTTCAATCTTCAATCTTCAATCAACTCGTTTTTTACAGTAAAAGCGTCACAATCGAATGCGGCAGGCTCACCAGTTCAACAGCCTGGTCGCCGAGATAAAGCCGGTAGGGAATCTTTTCGCTGGTTTCGTTCATCACCACCACCGCAATTTTTCCGTCTTTGTTGATAAAAGCCGTGGTGAGCAATTGCGCCCGGTTGGATGAGCTGATGATCCGTTTGGCGCCCGGGCGGATGAATTTGGAGAAATGCCCGATGTAGTAATAGGAGTTCATGTAGTGGAGCGTGCCGGCCTGGGTTTTGGCATGTACCGGGGCGAAGCAGAAGTTGCCGACATGGTTGGGGCCGCCGGTTTCGTCGAGGAGGATATTCCAGTCGGTCCAGGCCACAGCGCCGTTGTTGAAATCGTGGATCATGTTTTCGCCGTATTGCTCGCCCCACTGCCACTGATCGAAGGTCTCCCAGCTGAACGGGTAGTTGCAGGCTTCGGTCAGCAGCAGGTTTTTGCCCGGAAACGCCTCGGCTACGCGTTTGACATTTTCGTACTGGCGGCCGCCGTTCCAGATCTCATACCAGTGAAAACCGACGCCCCAGATGTATTTCGCCGCCTGCGGGTCGGAGAGCAGGGTGTTGGCGCGCTGGTACAGCAGGTCGCGGTTGTGGTCCCAGGCAATGAGTTTTTTATCGGACATTTTCATCCGCGACAACTGGGGGCCCAGGTAGTTTTTGATAAAATTCGTTTCATCCTCGGCCGTGTAAATACAAGACTCCCAGGTTTGTTTGGCCATGGGTTCGTTTTGCACCGAAAGGCCCCAGACCGGCACTCCCCGCGCTTCGTAGGCCTGGATAAAATTGATGTAGTACTGCGCCCAGCTGCTGTAATACTCCGGCAGCAGTTTGCCGCCCTGGAGCATGTTGTTGTTGTCTTTCATCCAGGCTGGCGGGCTCCACGGACTGGCAAAAAGTTTCATTTGCCCGCCGGTTTCCGCCATCGCTTTTTTGATGAGCGGGATCTTGTATTTTTCATCGTGGGCAATGTTGAAAGTGCTCAGGCTTTTGTCGCCGTCCTTCACGTACGTGTACATGTCGCTGGAAAAATCGCAGCTGTTGATGTTGGTCCGTCCGAAGGTGTAGCCGATCCCTTTTTCGGGATTGTAGTAGGCGGTCAGAAATTCCTGCTGGCGGGCGGGCGGGAGTTTGGCAAAAGTCTCCGCCGAGGCGTCGGTGATGGCGCCGCCGATGCCGACGAAGGTCTGAAACTTGTGACTCGGGTCGACGAAGATGCAGGCCTGGTTTTCAAAAGGCTGACCGAAGGGTTTGAACTGGAACGTTCCGGTTGGACTGAGGCGGTAGTTGGTACTGTCGGCAGTGGTGTACACAGTCACGCTGGTCCGCGCAGCGCCACTGCCTGTTCGTTGTGCAAATGTGGGGATTGACCCCGCGATCAGGGCCAGAAACAGGATATGGATTTTCATAAAAAGCACGTATTGGTTAAGTCGTAAAAATAGGGCAGCGCTCCTGAAAATCCTAGTGCAAAACGCTGAAAAAGAAAGATTTGTGATTTACAAATACCGGTTGATAAATTGTTCGAAAAGTTCCTGTTTGCCGCTGCGTTGTTCGGGTTCGCCGGCCTTTTCTGCCAGGGCGGTGAGGGCCTCCAGTCCGAGTTCGCCGCTTTCGAAAGCCAGGCCTTCGGCGCTGTCGAACGAGGCGTAGCGCTCGCGGCGCAAGCGGGCATAATCCGACTTTTCGAGGATGTCGGCGGCGGCCGTCAGGGCACGGGCAAAAGCGTCCATGCCGCCGATGTGGGCGTAGAACAAATCGTTCAGGTCGGTGGAATTGCGGCGCGTTTTCGCGTCGAAATTGATGCCGCCGCCCTGCAAGCCGCCCGACTGCAACAGCACGAGCATGGCCTCGGTGAGTTCGTACAGGTTCATGGGAAACTGGTCGGTATCCCAGCCGTTCTGGTAGTCGCCGCGGTTGGCATCCATGCTGCCGAGCATGCCCGCGTCGGCGGCCACCTGCATCTCGTGCTGCATGGTGTGCAGGGCGAGGGTGGCGTGGTTGAATTCCAGATTGAGTTTGAAATCGCGGTCGAGCCCGTATTCCCGCAGGAATTTGATGCTCGTGGCCGCGTCGAAGTCGTACTGGTGTTTGCTGGGTTCCATGGGTTTGGGCTCGATGAAAAAATGCCCTTTGAAACCCTGTGCCCGCGCGTAGTCCTTCGCGGCGTGCAGGAAACGCGCTGCATGATCGAGTTCGCGCTTCATGTCGGTGTTGAGCAGGGAATTATACCCTTCGCGCCCGCCCCAGAACACGTAATGTTCGCCGCCGAGTTTGATGGTGATGTCGAGGGCGTTTTTGACCTGGGCGGCGGCATGGGTCACCACGGCAAAATCGGGGTTGGTCATGGCCCCGTTCATGTAGCGCGGATGCGAGAACAGGTTGGCCGTGCCCCACAGCACTTTTACCCCCGAAGCGGCCTGTTTTTCAAGGGCGTAGTCGCTTATGGCATCGAGTCGTCGCCGGTTTTCGGTCAGACTGTCGCCCTCGGCCACGAGATCGAAATCGTGAAAACAGTAGTACGGAATACCAAGTTTGGTGATGAATTCGAAGCCCGCATCCATCTTTTCCCGGGCCTGCACGAGCGGGTCGGCGGCGGAGAGCCAGGGGAAGGATTTGGTGGGGGCGCCGAACGGGTCGCCGCCCGTGCCGCCCAGGGTGTGCCACCAGCACACGGCGAATTTGAAATGCTCGCGCAGGGTTTTGCCCGCGACGACGCGGTTTTCGTCGTAGTGCCTGAAAGCCAGCGGGTTATCACTGCCGGGGCCTTCGAAGGGGATGCGTGAAATATGAGGAAAATAGGTTTTGGGGCCGAGGGTGGTGCGGATAGCGACGGGCATGGCGGAATAATGTTGGGTCTGAGGATGTGCGTTTTCGGGGTGCAAGATCGCATTGCGCTTGAAACATCTATGTTGTTGGCGCTTCCTCTACCAATAGGTTGATTCCACCATTTGGCGCCTCTCCGTCAGGGTCATATACAGTAATAGTTAATTCTCCTGCTGTTTCTACGTCTTCAGGGAGCAAACTGAACGAAAGACTTTCTTTGCTGATATAGGAGGTACTTCGAATCTTACTGTTCACAAATGCCATTGTTTTTTCTGTGAAGTTGTTGCCTGTGACCTGAATAATCAGATTGTCGGTGCCAACGCTAACCTTATCCGGACTTAGTTGGCTAATGAGTACAGATTGTGGTTTGGGCGCAAGTGGATCTTCGTCTTTCTTCTGCGTTGGGAATAATGCATCAAACACATCTGCCAGTTTTTTGGTGGCTCTTTGAGTGAATAAACCCACAAGGCCTGCCAATGCAGCGATGCTGAATGGATTAATGGCCTCAATGCCTATACCACTATGCGGAAAAAGTCCTGCTCGAATAACGACATAGAAAATTACAGCCATCATGGCGCCAAGTATTGGTCGCATCAGGTACCATGTTATCCAGCTGGTTATAAAATTGCGGTTTCCAACAAAATCCAGAAAGGACGAGGCGGCGTGTAGCCAGCTGCCTATTGCTCCCATGATCAATACTAACAATAGCAAGGCGTGATCATTGTCGACCGGAAATGATCCGCAATCCCAGAACAAAACCGACACTTTAACCTGTCTGGCTGGGGCAAGGCCTGAGCCTTGATGCGTCAAAAGGTAATACCGGATGCTGTCAAGTTTCAGGATCGCTTGTTTAAGCTGCGGTTGTAACGTATCCCCGAGAGAATCTTTGGTTTTTAATTCTTCAGTAAGATTTTTAAGTTGCCTGGCATTTATCTCAAGTGACAGGGAATGATCCTGTGCAATCTCCTTGGTTTCAGGCCAAAAATTGTAAGCGTTTTGCAATAGCAAAATACCTGTGAATACAAAATATATACCGAGAAGGGCAATTTGGCTCCTGTTGGCAAAACGCTTTATCGGAGCGCTTGTGTTTTCATTTTGAATGTTGGTGTTACGTGCCATTGGAAAAGATTTTATGTAAAAAAATAAAGGATATCTGACGCCAGGCCAAAATTTGCCCGCAAACGAAAAAAAACCTCAATGCTTCGCCAGCCACTTGTCCACAGCCTTTTTGCCGTAGGCGGTAGCCTCATTCGCCTCGGGCGGGCCGTTCAGGGCATCGCGGAGGGTTTGCATGGCGGGCCGAAAGTCCACGCCCATACCCTCGAATTTATCCACGGTGGACAGCACGTTTCGGACGGACGAATCGAACCCCAGGCCACGATAACTGCGGCTTTCCAGGATGCGGTCCCGGATGATGGTGGCCTGTTGGAGGATGCCCTTGCGGACGGCGTCCGGGAAAAGGGTTTTGTCGTCCACTTCGTTGGAGGCCAAAAACGTGAAGACTTCCTCGGCCCAGCCTGTGTCGAGCCGTCGCACGAGTTCTTCCTGCCAGTCGGGGCGGGTTTTCACCTTTGCGACCGCTTTTTCGCGGATGATGGGATTGCGGTTGCGGTCGGTGTGGACCATCAGGAAAATCATGTTTTTCTGGAGGTCGCAGGTGTCGATGTTTTGCAGGATGCCCTGGTCAAAGTCGCTGAGTTCGTTCGGGTCCCGGGTCAGGTGCCGAAAGGTGGCCGACACGCGCGAGGCCGTTTGTTGCAGCAAAAATCCCGCAATGATCAAAACCCCCAGCCCGGCGACGCCTTTCAGCGACCATTGGGGGAAATGGGTCGGCAGGCGTTCGCGGAGGCCCTCGTTGAGCAGTGCCGCACCGGCCAAAATGACCACGGCAGGCAGCACGTACGCGCCAAACTTAAAAATCAAACGAAGCCCCGGCGGGGCTTCGTTTTGGGCCATCGCGCTGATGCCCAGGACAAGCACGATGCAAAACAAACCCAGCGTCACCTTCAAAAAACGCCCGCCTGCGCTGCCGTTCACCCACTGAAACCCGCCGCTCAAGCCGATGGCAAGGGTCGCCGCCGCGAAACAGGCAAACAGGAAAAGATTGCCGTAGATGATCGCGTAGGCATGGCCCACACTGGCATCGCCGCCCGGCGCAGGGCGACTGTAGAGGCTGAAAAGCAACATCGAGTAGACAAGTGCGGCGATGGCGAGCATCACGTTTCCGAAGAAAACCATGATCAGAATTTTATTGAGCGTCAAAAATGCTAAAAAACACGCCCTTTAAATAAAAATCTACTTTTAAAAGTCGTTTTGGTAAACGAAGGGGGGATTGTTTCCGGCAACTTTGAGGGCTTTCGCCGCGTCCTTTTTTCGCTCCCCGTAAAATTTCCGTGGAAGGTGTTTTCTTATTTCGAATCGGGCGACGTTCACTTTTTATCCATTTCTTCGTCGCGTCGGGTCATCTCGTTCGGCTATTTTTTATATTTATATGCCAAATGGAAAGTACTATCTAAATTGCGCTTTTTATTATCTTTTATGGTTTTTAGTAGGCGCCCTTGGCTGGCTGCTCGGCGGCATGGACACCAGGATTTTGTTGTAAGCATCGCATCGGTTTTATTTTTTGGTATATGCTGATTTCAGGAACTCTATTATTTGGTCGGATCCCTCGAACACTTCTAATATGATTCCATTACTATCAATAAAGTACAAAATTGGATAGCCAGAAATTTGATATTTGTTTTCAAGTTCTTTCTGCTGTACAACTATTGGAAAATCAACTTTTCTGCCTTTGAAATATTTTTCAATATTTTCCTTTGAATCCGAAGCATAAACATTAATAAATTTAACATTGGTCGGGAGTTTGAACTTTTCGTCGTTCAAAAAATCAGACACAATTTTAGATGCGCCACAATTAGTGGAAGAAAAAAGCAGGCAAGTTTGATTTCCCAAATAATCTTGCTCGGACAAACTGTTTTTGTCCATGTCTTCTGCCTTGAATGCGGGCGCTTGCGTCCCTTTTTGTAACGGACTTATTGCTGTTTTTTCAAAATATTTTAAGTTGTAACCCTCGGGTAAAGATTTAAAGTTGATTCTTTTCTTCGAAAAATTATAATTAAAATAATCATAAGTTACAACTTGCCCGACTTTATCATCAACAGAGCTTTTTCGTTCAAATTTCGAAATGGTATGTTTGGGGGAGATGTAGATATTGAATTCAACTTTAATTAATTTGTTTTCATATCTATGAGTATCTTGAACAAATGAGTAACGGCTGTGGTTTATCCCGTTTATCAAGACTTCATTTTGATATGTCCAGTCATGATTTATAAGGAATGCAGGCCCATATTGAACGAGTCTTGAGTTTAGAACCCTGTCAGCCTGATTCTCCTTTTCCTGATATTGATAAATTATTTTGTTTGCACTGTCAATTTCAGCAAATATTTCATTGTTGTAAATTTCTTCGGAATTGCCAGATTTGGAATAAAAATCAAAATTTTTACTTCCATAATTGTTGACAATGTAAAAGACCTTAATACTCTTTATCTCCTCTGTTTCTGGGTTAGGATAATATGCAGTCGTATTGTAGCTTACAGCGCAATAACGATTGAATTTCTGCCTTGCTTTTTCTATTGTGTTTTGTTGCCCCAACAAAAAAGCAGAATGTAGCGAAAGAAATAAAAATAGTATTAATTTGTTCATTTGTATTTTTTTATCATGTTTTATATCGTGGTGTACAATGTGAGCAAGGGCTATGGCGGCGCTTAGTCGACCCATGCAGCGTTGGATTTATTTCTTTTGATAGTTCGCCAATCGGTTGGATCCCGCCCTGATTAGTATTCCCTCCTCGACGCCTTTTCTCAAATCTCTTGTAGCGGTTGCAGTTGATATTTTGGGAAACATTTTAAGGTAGTCCTTCCTCGTAAACTCGCCGAGATCCCTTTGGTCCAAAAAGTAGTTCAATCGCTCCGCATCCGTAAAGTTATCCCGTTGAGTGTCCACTAATTCCATTAAGCTCAATTTTATCTTGCCCAGTAAGTATTCGACAAATTTTGTAGACAAGCCTTCTTTGTCGCATTGGCTCAACACATTATAATACTCATCCTGACTTTTTTTTATCTCTTGTTCTATTGGCAGGTACTCAAATACCGGGTTCACTCGCATCAATATTACGGTCTGCCACAAGCGTCCCATTCTTCCATTTCCATCCAGGAACGGATGAATAAATTCCATTTCATAGTGGAATACACAGCTCTTGATAATCAAATTGTCTTCCCCGGTTTTAAGATACTCAAATAAATTCGTCATCAAATTATCTACGTTCCATCCTGGCGGAGCTAAATGCGCTATTCTGTCCCCTTGAATCACTCCGACTGAACCAGTCCTGAACTGCCCCGGCATATCCACCAGGCCAGACATTAACTGCCCGTGCGCTTCTAAATAAGATTTTTTCGAGAAAGGGTCAAAGGATGAAAGCTTGTCATAAACCCGAATCGCATTCTCTACCTCTTTGATATCTTTGGTTGGGCCGATTACCCGCTTATGGTCAATGATGGCGGTAATTTGGTCTTCACTCAAGGTATTCCCTTCAATGGCCAGGGAGGCACGAATGGTCTTTACCTTGTTTTTTTTCCTGAGTTCCGTCTGCGGCTTCCTTAGATGCGTAGCATCCACAATACCCAACAACCTGCCAATCTCGGTGGACAAATTGATGATTTGAGGAGTTCCTTCGTAGTATTTATGAATCATGATGCCATCATTTGATCGCATCAAAAGTATAATATTTAGAAATAAATGCCAAATATCAAGTCAAATATGAATCATTTGTTGGGTATTCGCATTGGCGGTTAGCGCCGGCGACTGTCCTGCCTCCCTCAGGCCGCTACCGGGCGTTCAGGCAACCGGGCGAGTCGCACGCGTGGGCCATGCGCTACGCATGGTCGCGCAAGGGCGGCTGGCGGCTGTCGTGCAGCCCCGTGATGCGGATGACAGCGACGGAGGAACGGCTAAAACAGCGTGGATACCAGTCTTTCAAGGATTACTACCATCAGGTACGCCAGACCGGAGTTGTTCCGTGAACCGCCATGTACCAGGCCAGTACGCACGGTGGTGTGAGAGGGCAGGGGCGGCCGTTGGGCCGCCTCTCCCTACTCGATTGGCACCAGTATTATTTATTCAAAGCCGTGAGCGATTGCGCAAAACCCGTGTTATGCCGAATGCAATACTCATTGAATTCTAAGGGATTTATGTGCAATTTCCCTTATGCTGTTGTCAGGAAACTCAACCTTTATATCCTCAATGTAGATGCAGTCTCCTGATGTCATAGTTCTTATAAACTCCTTGATTTCTTGCGTAAAAACATTATTTGTGGAGAAGGTTTTAGTGCCAGATGTTAGATTAAAAGAGATAATCCTGTACCCTGGCAATGTACATGTCAAACTATCGATTAATAGTAAATCATCTTTTGTCACCATGCTGTGATATTCTCCTGGTATGTGAATACGAACGGTTTCCTGTAAACTACTTCGCAGATTTTCAAGACGAGATTCAAAGTCATCAGCGGTATTGAAAGTTTTTTTGTCAGCCTTCGATTTCAATGTTAATTGCATGTACCCACTGACAGTACAAGTCATAACTAAGTCATTTGGACTATAAATGAATTGAGCTGTGTCATTTTTGTGCCTGTCCAGAATTTCGCCAAGAATTTCATCGTCAACATTTTTTTTTACAAGACCGCCAAAAATTATTGCTCGGATAGATGGAATAGAATCATCTGTGTATTTCACAAGGCAGTTAATAGGGCAATCAATCATTAATTTATAATATGATTCCTTAGTTTCATCGTCCCATACAATTTGATTGAAATGGTTTAACATCTCAATTTGTACATCATACTTGAAACGATTAAATAAAGAATCATTGGGGCAGTTCTGTCCGAGCAAAGATTGACAAAGTAAGAGGTTCAATATTAGTAATATTCTCATTTTGTATTGGTACTAACTTTTTCATCTCCGCTGTTTGCGCTTGCGGGTTGGGCTTGGCACAAATAGGCGCAGATGTTTTGTGTGTGCCCAGAATGGGCATCAATCCCTCTGATGCAAATATAACCAAATTGTATCGTAGGAATAACTTGGGGAGTGAACGTCTTCCCCGCGCTTGGGCAGCGGGCGCGTAGCAAGCCGCAAGGGTTTGGAGGGCGACCTCTAGTCGGGGTTGGGTCAATTACTTCCAAAGGGCCAGCGGCTACGAGAAGTTTGACCGGCTTGACGGCTGGATTCGGGACAGGTTGCGCTACTGTATCTGGAAATCATGGAAACGGCCTCGGCGGCGCTACCGGGCGTTCAGACAACTGGGGTGTCGCACGCGTGGGCCATGCGTTACGCATGGTCGCGCAAGGGCGGCTGGCGGCTGGCGGCTGTCGTGCAGCCCTGTGATGCGGATGACAGTGACGGTAGAGCGGCTGAAACTACCACTCTTTCAAGGATGACTACCGTCAGGTGTGCCAGACCGGAGTTGTTCCGTGAGCCGCCGTGTACCAGGCCGGTACGCACGGTGGTGTGAGAGGGCAGGGGCGGTCGTAGGGCCGCCTCTCCCTACTCGATTGGCATATACAAAGCCGTGAACGGCTTACGCTAATTTATTAATTCTGTGGGATGTACAACCACTTGAACCCTTTGCTTTTTTTCACGGTCTGTCGCGCTGGTGTACTACGCCAAATTAAAAACGCCCCATTATTCTGTTTTTAGTAATTTTCCTGTCTGGATAATGTCATTATTTGCATTTTTAATACAATAAAAATATACTCCAGACGGGATTCTATATCCGGCCAGGGAAATGGTTGTTTTACGCCCCGTAAAATTCTCCCGCACTATTACCTTGCTATTTATATCCATCAATAGCAATGATAATGCTCTATCCTGACCCTGCTCGAGGAATAGCTCCTGCCCCAATATAGTCGGATAGCATTTTACAGATTCTACAGATGAGATGCCGGAAATTGATGTAACCACTCTCTCCAGTTTGATGAGTCCGGAATTTTGCGTACCGACCCATATATTATTATGAGAATCTATTGCGAGATCATTGATTTCATCGCTCACAAGACTCTGATAGGAGTGCCATGTCCCGTCGTACTTTTGGAGCCCGTTAAAGGTATAACCCGCCCAGATATCTCCAAACGAATCAATCGCATAAGAAGCAGGCAGGGATGTCCCCGGCGCAGCAAACACCTCCCAATTGGCGTCATCAAAACTAACAATTCCTGCATTTGTAAGCATCCATACTTTTTCCGGATTATCCTTGTCTTTTCGCAACTTTAGTGTCACATTATCGCTCGGAAAGCCCGAATTACTATTATCATAATGGATACAATTATTTTGCTCAATTCGCAATAGCCCATCTGCATCCAATTCGTCTACAGAATAGTCTGAAAGTGCGATCCAGTATTTGTCGGGTGTAACAAACAGAATATCCGACACTGCTGTTGGAGGGATGCAGTCGTTGGTGGGGTCAAATTGCGAAAAGGTATCGTTTTCATAAATATACAAGCCATTTAATGTGGAAATCCAGACTTTATTATTAAAGTAATCAAAGGCATCCACAATATCATATCCATTCGTTATGCCTGTCCAGTTTATCAGGCTCTCTTCATCCAATTTTGAAATTCTGTAAGGAAATGAATTGTCATTGGTGATCAGGGAAAGCCATACGTCGCCATTTGCCAAAGATTGTACAAGTCTGACATTGTTCCCGGGCAGATTGGAATTAGCGCTATTCCAGACGCTCCAGTTTTCACCGTCGAATCTCGCCAGCCCGCCTTGTTGTGTACCCACCCACACAATATCATTGCTGTCGATAGAGATGCTGCGGATTTGATTATGAGGCAAGCCTGAATTGGTCGAATTATAACTAACCTTGTTAAACGTCTGTGCAATCAGTTGGTTGGCAATAACAAGCGATGTCAATAGAATAAAGTTTTTCATTTTTAAAGGATTTGTTTTTCAGAGATGAAGAAAAGGAAATCGAATATATCATCATAAATATTCTCAAAATCCGTATCCGAATAAATTTGCATTTCAAACACCAATCCAAGGAAGTGCATGCCTGAACTATGTTGGTATTGATTGTCTGTCTAAACCTCAAAAGTCTTTAAAAACCAATATTATATTTATTCGGCGTCACACTCGGTTGCCCTTATTGTTGGTGACGGTCTGTATAAATGGCGTGAGGGCGCATAGCCCTCATGAACATTTTATGCTTTGTACATTCCCATTAAGTTAAGCCCTGCCAAGGGCAAAAAAAGCGACGAAAGAGGGATTTTGTGAAAAATTCCGTTAATCATGTTGTCCCCCCTTCGTCGGTATCTTGAGCTATTATACCGTTTTGTTGAATCACTTGGCGAAC
>JBGAHL010000054.1:0-16385 GCA_044226205.1 Saprospiraceae bacterium | reverse complement strand
CCCAACCGAACCCTTATTGGGTTTAGAACCCTATAAGGGTTCGGTTGGGTTGCCCGCTCCGTCTGAGGTTTGACTACTTTTGCCCCTTCTCAACTACAGATCCTTTGTCATGTCCCGTCAGCCCTCCTCTCTCGATTGGTTTGCTTTGTTTCTATTGGCCGCCGTTTGGGGGGCGTCGTTTTTGTTAATCAAGCGTTCGGTGCAGGTATTCGATCCCCTACAGATTGCGATGTGGCGAATGGTGCTGGCAACGGCAGTTTACCTGCCCATTGCGGCTGCTTATTGGTCAAAAATCGACTGGAAGCGCTGGAAATGGCTGGTAGTGGTCGCTTTTTGCGGGTCGGCCATCCCCAATTTTCTGTTTGCCGTGGCACAACAGCACGTTGCCAGCAGCCTGGCTGGTGTGCTTAATTCGCTGACGCCCTTGTTTACGTTCGTGATCGGGGTGTTATTTTTCAACATGACCTTTACTTCGAACAAACTGCTGGGTTTGGTCCTGGGCCTCCTTGGCGCCAGCGTCCTCATTTTTTTCAACAGCAGCAGTGCCCTGTCGGGCAATGCCCTTTATGCCGCCCTGTGCGCGCTGGCCACGGTGTGTTATGCCATCAATGCCAACACCGTGAACCGTCATCTGCGCGATCTTCATCCGGCTGCCATCGCATCTGCGGCGTTTGTGCTGACGGGCGGGTTGTTTGTCGGGGGGCTGTGGTGGTCGGGGGGCTGGACGGCCGTGCAGACCCACCCCGAGGGCTGGAAAGGGCTGGGTTACGTGTTTTACCTGGCCGCTATCGGCACCGTGGCCGGAAGTATCGGTTATTTCTGGCTGTTGCAGCGGGCCGGCGCCATTTTCGCCACATCGGTCACCTATCTGTTGCCGGTGACCGCCATGCTGCTCGGCGTGGCCGACGGCGAAACCGTGGGCATGGCCGATCTGGCTGGCACGGGCATCATCCTGGCGGGTTTGTACCTGGCAGGCAAATAACCCTTGGAGGGTGTTTTTCCGTATTCAGCGGCTATTTTTCCCGTTCCGGTTGAATTGAGAGCAACTTGGAAGCAGTATCCCTCGTTTTGAGTTCACTTTTGCGCCACTGAAAGACTACGCTGTCGGCACACTGTTATTGTTACTCAAAATTTATCCATTTTACTGCTTTCATCATGAATTTAGGTCATTTCCGCTGGGCAGCCTTTTTGCTTTTATTGCCTGCCTGCACCACCACCATCGAGCCTGCCGACAACCTTCCTGTGGTGAGTTTTCAAAGCGACATTTCCCCCATTCTCGCCGCCAACTGCGCCCTGGCCGACGGCTGTCATGGCTCTTCCGGGGGTGAATTCCCGTTGGTGACGTACGACCAGGTATCGCGGTATGTCAATGCCGGCGACCCTTACAACAGCAAATTGTACGAGTCGATCCGCACCTATGCAGGCGAAGGAGCCATGCCTCCCAAACCCAACAGCCCTTTGAGCGACCAGCAGATCGGACAGATCTACGTATGGATTCTGCAGGGGGCCACGGACAACTAACCCCGCACCATTCCCTTCTCGTCTTTACTTCAACCTTCTTTGTTACTTATGAAAAAGTTCACCTGGGCGCTCCTGATTGCGCTCCCGTTGGCCCTGCTGGTGGCCGACAGCTGCTATTATGACAACCTGGAAGAGATCCACCCGGAATTGTTGCTCACCAATTGCGACACCTCGGGTACGATCAGCTACCAAACCGACATCGTGCCGATCATGGTCGGTTCCTGCGGCGCCAACAACTCCTGCCACAATACGTCCGGCGCAGGCGGAGGCTTCGTATTGGAAAACTACGACGGTGTAAAAAATGCCGTGGAAAGCGGCCTTTTCATCAGCGCCATCACCTGGGACGGCAATGCCTCGCAGATGCCCGACGGCAGCTCTTCCAAGATCAGCGACTGCTACATCGCCAAGATCAGCAAATGGGTCGCTTCCGGCTACCCCAACAACTAACCGAATCCTTTTCGTTTTCAATCTGCAGACATGAAAATCAAACATTTACTCGCTATACCCCTCTTCTTTCTGGCTGCCGCCAACGTGCAGGCCCAGGATGAGGATTTGCTGAAAGGCCTCGAACAGGAAGACAACAGCCCCGTTCTGGCGACCTTCAAAGGCACCCGCCTCATCAACTTTCACACGGTGGAAGTAGGCGGCCGCCGCTCGCTCGACTTCCGCATCGCCCACCGCTTTGGGCCCTTCAACAGCGGCTGGTACGATTTCTTCGGCTTCGACAACGGCGCCAGCATTCGTTTCGGCCTCGAATACAGCTACGACGGACGGCTCCAGTTCGGCATCGGCCGTACCTCGATCGACAAAACGGCCGACGGGTTTCTGAAATACCGCCTCGTTCGCCAACGCCCCGGCGGCTGGCGCCAGGTGAGCGTCACCCTGTTTAGCTCGACGTTTTACACCATGAAAAAAGACCCGGACAAAGCCGTGAACGGGTTTGACAAATACGAAAACTGGACGAGCCGCCTGTCGTTTGCGCACCAGGTGATCATCGGCCGGAAATTCGACGACCGCCTTTCGCTGCAAATCGCGCCGACCATGATCCACTACAATCAGGTGGACCGCATCTCGGACAAAAACGACGTGTTCGTGCTGGCAGCGTCGGGTCGTTACAAATTCACCAAACGCGCGGCCATCACGGCCGAATACGGCTGGCGCGTCAATGAATATTCGCGTACGAAATACTACGACAGCTTCGGCGTCGGCATCGACATCGAAACCGGCGGCCACGTGTTCCAGATGTTCCTGACCAATTCGATCGGCCTTACCGAACCCCAGTATTTCGCCCAGACCACCGATCAGTGGAAAAAAATGGGTATCCGACTGGGCTTCAATATTTCGCGTGTCTTCACTTTGTAAATTTTTCACTGAGGGCGTGACGAACGCTCACGCCCTCAGTATAAAATACATCTGTTCCGATTTTTAATCCTTCACCGTCTTTCATCCATCAATCGATTTTTTCACATGAAACAGCTTTTAATCGGGCTCTTCTTTTCGAGCCTTTTACTGGTGCTGCTATTGCCCGCCTGCAAACACGAACTGGGGCCGATCTCCATCGAGCCCGACCCCAACGACACCATCGTCGTGCCGCCTCCGCCGCCCGATCTGGGCGATACGACCGGCGTACCCTGTAGCGGTGATTCTGTGTATTTTCAAAACCAGATCCTGCCGCTGATGATCTCTACCTGCGCCCTGTCGAACTGCCACAACGTGCAGTCGCATGAAGAAGGCGTGATTACGACCGACTATGCGCACATCATGCAGCACATCAAGCCGTACAACCCCAATCAGAGCAAGATTTACAAGGTGATTATCGACAACGACCCGGGCGACAGGATGCCCAGGCCACCTGCTTCTCCCTGGACGCAGGCGCAAATCAACCTCCTGAAAAAATGGATCGAACAGGGCGCGCTCAACAACGCCTGCAACGAAAACTACGGACAATGCGACACGACCGGCGTGACCTACACCGGCTTTATTCAACCCCTGGTGGCCAATTACTGCGCAGGCTGCCACGGCAACAGCAACCCCGGCGCTGGCATCAAACTCACCAACTACAACGAAGTAAAAGCCTGCGCGCAAAGCGGCAAGTTCTATAACTCGATCGCCTGGGCGCCCGGCTACTCCGCCATGCCGCAAAACGGCAATCAACTCTCGGCCTGCTATGTTTCCAAAATAAGGGCCTGGGTAGAAGCCGGGATGCCGCAATAAGGAAAGTTTATAAAGTTTATAAAGTTGATGAGGTTTATAATGGATAGGGATATAAATCGAGAGAAAATACCTTCCTTTTTATAAACCCCATAAACCTCATCAACCCTTTATCAACCCTCCATCAACCCTCCATCAACCCTCCATCAACTTTAAACAAAATCATTTTTCTCACTATGAATCGCACCATCAAATTAGCCGTCCTCTTGCTGCTGGCCCTGCCCGGCGGCCTTTTCGCTCAAAAATGGTTTTCGCGCGATGCGAAAGTCTATTTTGACGCTACGACCAAAAGCTCGCCCGAGCGTATCGAAGCGACGAACAAAAGCGGCACCATCGTGGTCGAGCAAAGCAGCGGCCGCGTGGAAGCCTCGGTTCTGATCAAAGGTTTTCTTTTTGATAAATCGCTGATGCAGGAGCACTTCAACGAGAACTACATGGAATCCAGCAAGTTTCCGAAAGCCAGTTTCAAAGGCAAGATCGACAACCTGTCGGCTGTCAATTTCGGCCAGGACGGCACCTACAATGCCCAGATCTCCGGCGACCTGACCATGCACGGCGTCACCAAACCGGTCAAAACCACGGCAACGTTTAAGGTGAAAAGCGGCAAGATTTCCACGACCGCCAATTTCAACGTTATGCTGAGCGACTTCGGCATCGACGTGCCCTCCGTCGTGGCCGACAAACTGGCCAAGGAAGCCAAAATTTCGTTTTCCGGCGACCTGACGAAGATGAACTAAACGTTCTGAATCCTGCCTGAATGATGAGCCATCCCGCCTGCGGGGTGGCTCATTTTTTTTAAAACAAGGTGCGCACGCCGTGTTTTTGTCCGCAAGGCGTCAGTTTTGATTAAATTGTCATTAAAAGCTGAGCTCCACTGACGGAAATCATTGTCCGGGCTTCAATACGGCCTTTTTTTTGCCTTCGTCTTTTCCGCTTTACTTCTTTTACTCTTTCCCCCGTATTCTTGAAATCCCGTAGTCCATAAATTCATCCGCGTTCGCGGGTGAGCTTGTGTTGTGTTATCCTTCAAATTCTACCCGTATATTTTAGATGAAAAAGACGTTTACCATTATCCTGCTGCTTGCCTCGTTCAGCTATTTTGTCTCTTGCGTACACGACCCGGAAACGAGCACCGACACCCTGCTCGAAATGACCCTCAACCAGCGCTCGCCGACGGGGTCGTTCGAGGCTTACATCATGCCGCGGAGCGATGATTTCGCCGCCCTGCCCAATCAGGATCCGAAGAATCCCGTGACGGCCGCCAAAGTCGAACTGGGTCGTATGTTGTTCTTTGAGACGGGCATCGGGCTCGAACCCAAATACAGTATTTCCAAGATGGCGTATTCCTGCAGCAGCTGCCACATCCCCGAACGGGGCTTCACGGCCGGCCGCTTCCAGGGCATTGCCGACGGCGCGCTCGGCTTCGGTAACCTCGGCGACGGTCGCTACCTCAACCGCTGGTACACCGGCGACGAAGTGGACGCCCAGGGCGCCCGTCCGCTGCCTACCATCAATACCGCTTATGTCACCAACGCCCTCTGGGCCGGCACTTTCGGTTCTTTCGGCGTCAATGAAGGCACCGAATCGGTATGGAATCAGGACACGCTGGTGGCCATCAACTACGACGGCCTGATGGGCCTCGAAGCCAATAACAACCGCGCGCTCATCGTGCACCGCCAGGTGATCAACAAGGCCGTGACCGATTCGCTGGGTTACACAGCCATGTTCGATGCCGCTTTCCCGGAGATACCTGAAAATCTGCGCTATACGCGCCGCGTGGCAGCTTTTGCCCTCGCAGCTTATTTCCGCACCATCCTGACCAACCAGGCGCCCTTCCAGCGCTGGCTGAATGGCGAACGCTCCGCCATGAACGAACAACAAAAACGCGGCGCCCTGCTGTTCTTCGGCAAAGCCGGCTGCTCCAATTGCCACAACAGCCCCTCGCTCAACAGTCAGCCGCACCAGTTTTTCGCCCTCGGCGTAAAAAATCTGTATCAAAACGGCTACGACGTGTTTCGCACCGGCCCGTCCGACAAACGCAACCTCGGTCGCGGCGGCTTTACCGGCCTGCCGGAAGACATGCACAAATTCAAAGTGCCGCAACTGTACAACCTTCGCGAGACGGACTTTTACTTCCACGGCGCCAGCAAACGCTCACTGCACGAAGTGGTCGAATATTTCAACAACGGCGTACCGGAAAACCCCGACGTGCCGGCCGAGCAGATCACTGGCTTGTTCCACCCGCTGGGCCTCACGCCCTCGGAAATCGACGACCTGACCGAGTTCCTCGCCAACGGTTTGTACGACCCCAACCTCAAACGCTACGCCCCCTCGCAGGTTATGTCGGGCAATTGCTTCCCGAACAACGATATGCCGTCGAGGCTGGATATGGGGTGTAATTGATTGTTGGGGGTTGATGAGGGTTTATGAGGTTGATAAGGTTTATGAGGTTTATGAGGTTTATGAGGTTTATGAGGTTTATGAGGTTTATAGAAAAGGGTTATTTCTGCCCAGTTGTATTGTTGCTGATCGTCAGAGCAAACAACGAGCGGAAATAACCCTTTTCTATAAACCTCATAAACCTCATAAACCTCATAAACCCTTATCAACCTTATACCTTATCATCCCTTAAACTCGTCATCCACCAGCATCATTTCCTGCAGTATTTCGAGAATCGTGTCGCGGGGGATGTCGTCGGGGTGATAAAAGGTGGCGCTGGCCACCTGGGTGCGTTTTTTGAAATCGAGCAGGCCTTGTTCATTCGACAAAAAACAAGCCTGGCAGACGCCCCACTCGATGCCGCCGTCTTTGAGCGGGTTGAAGTAGCAGAGCCAGCGTTTGCGGTCGTAGAAGGGGATTTTATAGCGCAATTTGGGCGTCACGCCCGGAAAGTCCGTGATCAGTTCGTGCAGGACGAGCATGACGGCTTTTTGCTGCGGTTGCTCCCAGGTTTCGATAAAATCGAGACACGACGACATAGGGCAGTTTGTCAGGATTTGAACCAGCTGGAATATTGCACGTAGTTGTTGGCGATCCGTTCGATTTGCCCTTTGAACAATTCGGGCGTCAGTTCCTTCACCCGGCGGGCCGGCACGCCTGCATAGACGCCGCCGCTGGCGCACACCATGTTTTCAAGCACCACGGCGCCTGCCGCGATGAGGCAATTTTCTTCCACAACCGCCTGGTCCATCACGATGGCGCCCATGCCAATGAGCACGTTGTCGTGCAGCGTGCAGCCGTGCACCAACGCACGGTGCCCGATGCTGACATTGTTGCCGATGGTGGTGCCGCATTTCTGGTAGGTACCGTGCAGGATGGCGCCGTCCTGGATATTGACCTTGTTGCCCATGCGGATAAAATTGACATCGCCGCGTACCACGGCCTGAAACCACACCGAGCACTCGTCGCCCATGATCACGTCGCCGATGATGGTGGCGTTTTCGGCGAGGAAACAATCGTGGCCGAATCGGGGTGTAAAATCACGACAGGGAATAATCAAAGCCATGTGGATAAAAACGGGTTGGTGGAAGGATCGGTTGGTCAGGAATTATTGCGCCTGTTTGCGGCGCCAATACAGCCCGGTCAGGGCATAAACGCCCCAGGCCGACAGGGCCCCGACGGCATTGGCGATCATGTCGTCGAGTTCAAAAAAACGACCGGGGACAAACCCCGCCTGTACAAACTCCATCAGCACGCCGTAGCTCGTCGCGGCGGCGGTCATCAGGCCGGCATTTCGCCGGGTCAGTTCGCCCAGATACAACCGAAGGCCGCGCAGCGATAGCCAGCCCAGCAGGCCGTAAGCAAGGGCATGGCCCAGTTTGTCGGGCGCCAGCAGATCGAATTTCGGCAGCTGCATGCTCGGCAGCACCGACAGCACCGTGATCACGAAAAGACACAACACGGCTGGCCAAAAAGCCGGCCACCAGGACAAGCGGGTAGTGGGCATTTTTTATGGTTTAGCGATAATGTATAGGGTTTATACGGTTGATGAGGTTATAGGGTTGATAAAAGGGTTGGTTTTGCTGGTGAAGATAATATGGGCAGGAAAGACAGATAAAAGGGATACAAAATCGGGCGCAGCAGCCCCCTTTTTATCAACCCTATCAACCTCATCAACCCTCACTCCATAACTCCCTTTCGTTTCATCTTGTAATAATGTACTCCTGCGCCGAACACCCAGCCTTCCTTGCCGGCTTTGGTGCGGACCTTGACCCAATGGTCGGTTACTTTTTCGTAACCCAGGTTGATTTCCTCGGTTTTTTCGGTTTTTTGGTTGAGGAAATAGACGGGCTCGTACAGTTCCAGTTTGGCCACCACGTCCGATTTCAACGTAGGCTCCTTGCGGAGTTTCAGGCCGTCGATGGTGACGTAAAGGGTCGAATATTTTTGCCCCGAAGGCTGGGCGGGTTGTGCTGCCGGCTGACTGCCCGTCGGGGTAGTGGTGGGAGTGGCGGAGGGCGTGCGGGTCACCACGGGGCGCTGGGCGCCGGGTTGGGCAGGCGCGGCGCTCGGGGTAGTGGTCGGCGCGAGGGTAGTGGGCTGCGTGCTGACGGGGGTGGAGTTTTGTACCGGCGCCGGGTTTTGCGGCACATAGACCGTATCGCGGCGCTGGGGGCGGTCTTCGGCGTCGTTTTTTTCATCGAGATTGCGCAGTCGGCTGCCGATTTCGGAGCGTTTGCTCGAACATTTTGAAATGCCCCAAAGGGCCACACAACCGAAAAAAACCATGATAATGAGCGATTCCAGTCGGGGAAGTTTCATGTTTTCTCGTCCGTAGTTTTTGATAAAAATTTTGTCGGGGTGCGGCGCTTCCGGGGGTTAGCAGGCGCCGCTGCCGTTACATTTACAAGAAACAAAAGTAGCGCGCCCCGGGCATACACGCCCGACTCTGATACTCCTTTCTGACGAAGCCTTCGATATGACCGACAGTCTGCTCCACCAGATCGCCCTGACGCTCCTGCCCCAGGTAGGCCCGGTAACGGCCAAACTGCTGGTCAGCTATTGCGGCAGCGCCGAAAACGTATTCCGCGCCACCCGCCGCGAACTGCTGCGCATCCCCGGCATCGGGCCGGCTGTGGCCGACAACCTCCGCGCACCTGCCCCCTTGCAGCAGGCTGAAAAAGAACTCGCCTTCCTCGAACGCCACGAGGTGGAAGCCCTGTTTTACACCGACCACCGCTACCCCGCCCGCCTGCGCCAGATCGCCGACGGGCCCGCCCTGCTGTTTTTCAAAGGCTCCGACACAGCCCTGCTCTGCGCCGAACGCATCGTCGCGATCGTGGGCACCCGCCAGCCGACCGACTACGGCCGCATGGCCTGCGAAGAACTCGTGACCGGCCTGCAAGGCTTCGGCGCCGTCGTGGTGAGCGGACTGGCTTACGGCATCGACATCGCCGCCCACCGGCAAGCCACCGCCCTGGGCATCGCCAACATCGGGGTGCTCGGGCACGGACTGGGCAGCATCTACCCTGTTCATCACCGGCCGGTGGCCAACAAAATGATCGAACACGGCGGACTGCTCAGCGAATACGTGCACGACGCCAAACCCGACCGCGACCATTTCCCCATGCGCAACCGCATCATCGCAGGCCTGTGCGACGCGCTGGTCGTGGTGGAAACCGCTACCAGCGGCGGCTCCATGATCTCCGCCGAATTTGCCGTGCAGTACGCCCGCGAAGTATTCGCCTTCCCCGGCCGCATCTCCGACCCCAAAAGCGCGGGCTGCCACCTCCTGCTCAAAACCGAGCGCGCACGCCTGATCGAAAGCGCGGCCGATCTCGCGGCGGTGATGGGCTGGGCCGAAGCCGGCCGCGCCAGCGCCCGCCAGCTGGCCCTGCCCCTCGATCTCGACCCCGCCGAAACCCTGCTCGTGGACCTGATCCGCCGGCAACCCGAAATCGCCGTGGACGAGCTCTCCATTGCCGCCGGCCTGCCGCCCGGCGAACTGGCCGCGGCGATCCTGGCGCTGGAATTCAAAGGGGTAGTGCGGACACTGCCGGGGAAACGGTATGTACTTTTAGCCTGAAATTTTACACTGCTCAACCATGAAATTCCACGCCACCACCGTCGAACACTGGAGCCAAAATCAGGTCGAAACCGTCTTTTTCGGCAACCAGGACAAAGGCCTGGCGCTGCTCCTGTCCAATGTGCCCGGCACCGCCGACCACTACCTCGAATGGAACGACCAGGCCAATGCCTGCGTCAACGGCGTCGAAAAAATTGAACTCTCCGGCGAAACCCTGCGCATTCAGTTGTCGCCACAAGCCGCCGGGAAATTGGGAGCACCCGCGTTCGAGGTCGATTTTTCCTGCGAGGAGGAGGTTTTTGCAGAAGTCGTCCGATGTCTCCAAGTGATTTTTTCTGACAAATTCCTTCTAAAACAAAGCGCTGCGAAGCAGAAAAAAGCGCCGCCGCAACAGGATTTCAGCAAAATCAAATACCTGAACCTCGAAGGCAAAAACGCGAAACAACTGCCCGCCCGGGTGGCGGAAATGACCGCCCTCGAAACGGTAAAACTCGGCTTTAACCCGCAACTCGACCTGCACGCCGCTTTCGAGGTGCTGGCGCAATTGCCCGCCGTCAAACACCTGGATTTCTCGACCGAAGCCACCGTGCCCGACTCGATCGGCCGGCTGAGCCGGCTGGAAACGCTCAACATCAGCGGCCTGACGAAGCCCTGCGTTTTCCCCGACAGCGTGGGGCAACTGAAAAACCTCCGCTCCCTGCTCGTCCTGAGCGATTCCGACGTGGTGCTGCCCGAATCGTTTGCGGAACTGGCGGCGCTGGAAGACCTGAACATGCGCGCGGCGAGTTGGCAATTGCCGGCGCGGTTTTACCAGCTGTCCCGACTGAAAACGCTCGATTTCACCAACTGCCGCCTCGAACGGGTCCCCGAAGAAATGGCGCAGATGCAGGCGATCGAAACCGTGATTTTTTGCAGCCCGGAAGCGCGCGACTACGCGCAAATCCTCTCGGTCGTCGCCCGAATGCCCAACGTGAAAACGCTGGAAATGAGCGCCGACCGGGTCCCTCCCGCCATCGGGCTTTGCCAAAACCTCGAAGAATTCGTCCTCTGGGGCGGCAGCGACCCCGAGCATCCCTTGCAACTGCCCGACGCGTTTTTCGACCTGCCACGGCTCCGCATCCTGTCGCTGAACCTGTGCCACCTCGACAAAATCCCCGAAGGGATCGGCCGCTTGAAGAGCCTGAGAGAATTGTCTTTTATGGAAACCAGCTTCGAAAACCTGCCCGAATCCATCGGCGAACTGTCGGAACTGGAACTGCTTTGCATCCGCGAAAACCCCTTGCTGAAAATGCTGCCGCAAAGCCTCGTCCGGCTGACCCGGCTCACGGATTTGTATCTGGACGACAACCCGCTGCTCACCGAACTGCCCCCGGGCCTGGACCAGCTGGCCAATTTGGCGGCCGTCCGCATCTCCAACCGGGAGGCCGTGAAAAATATTCCCGAGGCCTGGGCGCGCTTTTTTACAGCGGCCTGAAATTCGCTTCCAGCAAGGATTTGATTTGCCTTTTCGATGCCCTGAACACTTGTGAGCCGTTGAAAACCAGCGTATTGCACAGGAAACACACCGCGACGGTGATCGTCTGGTCGCCATTGGTCAGCACGATCTGGTAATCGTAACCGCAGCGGCCGAGCCCCTCGCCCGGCTCGAAGCGCCATTTGTCCACGATGGCGGCCAGTTGGTCGCCCTCGTCGAGAACGTAGTTTTTGGGGACCTGCCCCGCGCGGACGTTCGTGGCCACGATCCGGAAATTGGGCATGGGCGCACCGACGCCCTCGAAGATTTTCACGCCGCTTTTGGATGGGGAGAAAAGGGATGTCCAGAATTGCTTCATGGGATGAAGATAAGGGGCCTGGATTAGCCTTCCTGCTCCCAACGCCGCAGCCAATCCGCCGTAATTTTGGAATGCGGGTGCTCAGGTCCGAAATTTTTCAAAAAAATGTGCTGCGCGGCGAGCATCCGTTCGCGAGCGGTGGCTTTTTCGCCTAGTTGCCTTTCGACTACTGCCAAATTAACCAAAGTGATACCAATTGTCGGATGGTTCTTTCCAAAGAGATTTTGTTTACTATTAAGCGCTACTTGCAACAGTTCGCGCGCCTCCTCTAACTCGCCAAGGTCTTGCAAAACTATCGCAAGGTTCGAGCGGAGGGCAGCAACCACTGGGTGATTTTCGCTAAAATTCGAAAGGTCACTGGACAGCGCAGCCCGCATCAAATCCCGCGCTTCCGCTAACTCACCAAGGTCTTGCAAAACCAGCCCAAGGTTCGAGCGGCTGACAGCAACCACTGGGTGGCTTTCGCCAAAATTCGAAAGGTCACTGGACAGCGCAGCACGCAGCAAATCCCGCGCTTCCGCTAACTCGCCAAGGTCTTGCAAAACTATCGCAAGGTTCGAGCGGCTGACAGCAACTTTGGGATGGCTTTCGCCAAAATTCGAAAGATCACTGGACAGCGCAGCTCTCATCAAATCCCGCGCTTCCGCTAACTCACCAAGGTCTTTTAAAACCATCGCAAGGTTCGAGCGGCTGACAGCAACTTTGGGATGGCTTTCGCCAAAATTCGAAAGATCACTGGACAGCGCAGCTCTCATCAAATCCCGCGCTTCCGCTAACTCGCCAAGGTCTTTTAAAACCATCGCAAGGTTCGAGCGGCGGAGGGCAACTCTTGGATGGTTTTCGCCAAAATTCGAAAGGTCACTGGACAGCGCAGCTCTCAGCAAATCCCGCGCTTCCGCTAACTCACCAAGGTCATGCAAAACCCCTGCAAGGTTCGACTGACTGGCAGCAACTTCCGAATGCGCCTCACCGTGCAAGGCGATATCCATATCGAGGGCTTTCCGAAAATGGTTTTTCGCCGCCGCGTATTCGCCAAAATTTTTTTCAAGTATTGCCAATCCGTTGAGCAAATATGACAACTTGCCCGCTTTTCCCTTTTCAAAACGAAGGGCCAGGTGCTCTGCCAGCCGCTGTTTCTCGCGCTTTTCAAAAAGGTCGCTTTGCGGATCGAGGCTGTCGTAGTTAACCGCTTTTCCCACAAAATCGATAAAAGGCAGGGCAAAATCCAGCCCGACACCCAGTTTTCGGAAAACCAGTCGCCCGACGAGCGGGTGCATCGCGTACTGGACGACCGAGGCATCCTGCCCCGGCCCGACCAACCAGCCTGCCTGCACAAGCCGCTCGATATCATCGAGTTGGAAGGGCAGACCGAGCGTGCCAAACAGGTTTTTTTCCAAAAACGCTTCTTCGAAAAAGATCGCGGGCGGCAGCAGCGCGAAGGCGCGGAGCGCATTTTTTTGACTTTCCGGCAACACGGTCATCTCCTCGAAAATAAAATCGAGGTAGGCATCGAGTTTGGCTTGTTTGGCGCGGTCTTCAACACTTTGGCCGTGTTGGCCGGTATCAATGGCCCGGCGGCTGAGGGCTTCGTCGCTCAAAAAATCGGTATTGGCAAGGCGGTTTTCGAGTTCGGCGAGGCTGATTCTGGACTTTTCCGCCGATTTGGCCAACAGCTCGGTGAGCAGCGTGTGTCGTCCGATTTTTTGCAAAATGCGGTCGATCGTCGCGTCGTCCGCCTGTGTTTCATCGAGTTTGGCATGTTTGCGGAACAGCGCGCGGGCCTCATCGACCGAAAGTTCATCCACACGAATCGGGTCCCAGCCGTCGAGCGTGGCGCGCGAAGTGACGAGCACGTGGCAGCCCGCCGACTGGAGCCTGTTTCGCCAGTGGAGCAGATCATCGGCATCGTTGGCGTTGTCTAAAATGAGCAGTTTTTGGCCCTCGAGGTTTTTGAGCGCTCTCAAAACCATCGCTGCGCCCTCGGTTTCGTACGATTTCGGGTCGAGTTCCCGGACACGCTCGTACAAGCCGAGCGGTTCGGCGAGTTTGCCCACGATGGCCGAACCGATGCTCGAGGAGACGGTCAGCCAGGCCACACGGCTGTAAAAATCGGCGCGTTCGGCGGCAAATCTGGCGGCCAGCGAGGTCTTGCCGATGCCGCCGATCCCGTTGACGAGGACGGCGGTACGGCCTTCTTCCAGCGCCTTCCGGATGTCGGCGAGTTCGTTTATGCGACCAAAAAACGGGTGGGGCGGCGCGACGGAATCGGTGAGCCATTTTTCGGGGGGAACGCGCTTGAACGCGTTTTCCAATAGTTTTTCGACGTTTTTGTGCGTTTTTTGGGTCGTATCGTCCACACGGTCGAATTGCTCGTCGGCGGCCTGTTCTTTTTCGAGCGCGTCCGAAGTGCGGCGGGCTTCGATGAAAAAGACGACCAGCACGACCACCACGTACAAAACATAAACCCAGCGTGGGGCCGTACCATCCGTGACCTTGTTGGTCAGTATCGCCAGCAAGGTCATGCCCAGGAAAGAGAGCATGGATAGCCTGAATTGGTCGAAATAAGAAAGGCGATGAGCCATGAAGAGGTTTGTTTCGGGCTCAAATATGACAAATGCCCGCGTTTCGCGCCCAGGAAAATACACCCGCGGCACAGTAGTTTGGCCTCGTTACAAGCGGAAAATCTCACCACCCCTTCCTGATTCCTTCTATTTTACAGATTTTTGGGCGCCGCCAGGGGGGCCTTTTTGCAAAATACCCGGGACCCAACTTGTATCAATCAAATAAAAACCATGTTTGGAAACACCCTTTACGTCCTGACCGTACTCGCCTACCTCGCGCTGGCCGCCATCAACCTCTATAAGCCCAATGCCTCGGGCGAGCGTTTGATGGCCTGGGGATTCATCGTTTTTGGCGTAATGGCCGCGTATGTGCTGTGCAGTTTGTTGCTCACCATCAACCTTTCCGGCAACGGCAAACTGGACTGGATTTCAGGCATCAAAACGAACAGGAATATCCTCGCCGGCCTCGGGTTTCTATGCCTGAGCTATGGCGTTGTATTCGTTACGATGGTCAACACGGACACCAACGGCGCTGACACGGCCAATTGGCTGGGCCGTTTGATGATCCAGTACGGCGCAATCTGGATGCCCCTGCTGATGCTGATTCCTTATGCCATGCTCCTGAAAACCGACGGACAAAGCGCGTATTTGCCCAACCTCTATAAAATCCCTCTGTTGGCCGGATGCCTGATCGGCTTGTTTTTTTACGTCGCGGGCAGAAGTCAACTGGGCGCCCTGTTTACCGACAAGCAGGCGGTGATAGAGAAGAAATATCAGGAATCGATAAGCCATATCGCGTTTACGGACGACACCGCCGGCCTCCTGTATTACCTCCTGAACGACCAGGACCCGCGCGTGCGGGACGCCGCCCTGACCAAATTGAAAGCGAAAAAGGACCTGGAAACTGAATTACTGGGCGTTTTGGGTGAATACGAGCAAAATGTCTACTACGTAAGCGTGATCGCTTATCTGGAAGACAACCAGATAGAACACCCCGAACGGTTCGTCGAGCCTTTAAAATTGATCATCGACCGAATGGCCGAAGAACTCAAGTACCGTCTTCAAAGTTTTGGCTCCGAAGGCGGCTTCCTCGAACTCCTGAATGTGGATGGGTTGTGCCGCGTGCTGGATACCCGGTTCAAACAGTACAACGCCGACTTCCGCCCGAACATGCTGACGATGTACGCAGCGCTGGAACCCGAGCCGAAGCCGGATTTTTTAGCCATTCGCAACCGGTACAAGGAAGCCGTCAAGCGCTGGCTGGATTCAAATTGATCGAGATGAACAAACTCCTCCAACTCGCGATCCTGCTCGGCATCGTTTTCCTGCTCTGGAAAGCCTCCGGCTCCGGCTATTTCAACACGGACAAACTCCCCAAATGGAGCGCCAGCCCCGTGCTTTTTGGGGTACTTTGGGGCATACAGACCATTTTCATGGGCAGATGGCTGGCTACCGAGCTGCGGAGCACGCTGTCCGTCGGTCCCTCGGTCTATCTGGGCTGGGGCTGGCTGATTCTGGCGCTGCTGTTGTTTCTGACGGGGTATCGGGTTGCCGGGATGCTTTTGGCGATCCTCGGGATGTTGCCCCTGATCATCATGTTGTTGATGTTGCTGTTGTTTTGACGGGGCGCTATTTGATTCCTTCTATTTTAGCGGAGGGCAGAAGGTAGCGGGCGCTGGGCATTTTGGTAGTTTCGGGCAATAACAGCCCGTTAATCAGGTTTTTGCTCACAATTCACGGTACTATATGAGGTGTCTTCCTTTGGTCGGCATGGCAGGGCGCGCCCTGCACAAGTGGGTTGTCTGAGGTCTCCCTTGACAGGCCGCACCCTGCACAAAAAGGTTGTCAGATGTCTCCCTTCGGTCGACATGACAGGCGGCGTATGTTGTGTCTGTACTTTATCAGATTTCTCCCTTCGGTCGAAATTTTTTCAGTGGCAAAATTTCGAGCGCAGCGAGAAATCTGAGGAATATTGGCTGATTAAACCGTTCATTGTCATGTCGACCGAAGGGAGACATCTGAAAACCCGCTTGTGTAGAGCGTCATGCCGCTCAAAGGGAGACATCTGAAAACCCGCTTGTGTAAAGTGTCATGCCGAGAAGCACTTCGGCCCTTTTGGGCCTTTTCAAACCGAAAATGAACCGATGCGCCGTAAGTTTGGCAGTTATTGTAAGCAATGCAGTGTAACTGTTCTTAGGATGATGTAACGTACTCGATGTCGAGAATTGTTCTGGT
>JBGAHL010000010.1:0-152943 GCA_044226205.1 Saprospiraceae bacterium | reverse complement strand
ATCGATTCACAGATGGCAAAAAGGTTGTTGCGGTGTCGCGCGATTTGCAATTGGCGGGCCGCTACTGCGACCTCGATTTGGAACATTTCTTTGTAATCCATATCCTGTTGTTGAGTTAGTTGATCGCATGGACTTTTTCTTGAAGCACTTGGATTTTCTGTTCACGGTTGCGGACCTTTTCCTCCTTATACCGGACGAGAAAATCCGCGGCTTCGATCAGCAATTCGAGGTCTTCAAACCTTCCCGTGAATACGAGCCTCAGCCACTCCTGGGTAATTCCTTTTTCACGGCAGAATGCCGCAATTGCTCCTCTCTCTGCCTGAAACTTTTCATAAAGTCTCTTTGTCGTGTCGGTGCTATTCATACTTTTGCGAATTAGTTTGCCTAACTGGTTGCTTTCTCCTTTCGTCGTTAGCTTGGGCAAATGTATGTACATAAATTGTGTACTCGCAAGTGGTAGGTACACAATTTATGTACAAAAAAGCAAAAATACCTTTTTATGGGTAGTAAAATCAGCAGGATGGAGCAAATAAGGCAGCAACTAGGCCTCAACAAGACCGAGTTTGCCGCCGCTATGGGCATTGGAAAGAACTACTACTCAAATATTTTAAATGAAAACAGCTCCAATAGTTTGAGACTGGAGCATCTGGAAAGCCTGCTGGAAACACACAGCGTGAACCCGGCATGGATTCTTACCGGGCAAGGAGAGCCTTTTTTAAACATCCGATCCGGCGCCAGCCAATGGATTGCCGATCATGTGATTCCTGATTTGCCGCTATCTGTTCAGATCGACGAAGAACTGCTTACCTACCTTGTCAACTCGGTTGTCGCCGCATCTGGATTGCCAATTGTTTCTTCGGATTTGGCGCATTCCCTTGCCGTAAGATTTGGCAGATACTACATGGGCAGGTACCCAGATGCAACTCGGGATAATCTGGATATACCTGCATTGACCGCATCCTTCTTAACACTTCTTCAAACTGTGCAATCATTGGTTGACGCAACCTTTGAACTGGATCAACAGGGTAAAGTTGTAGTACGTTTCGGGGAGCGTTATTACAACTTTGTACGTCAGAACCAACCTGGTAAATGATGTATTCTTGGCACGCCGAAAGTTCCACTTTGATGTAATACATGGGAAGAGGTCATTAAGATTATTAAACGGTTTGTTTTAACAAAGAAACGGCGATTTAGTAATTTTAAACAACAATTTGTGTCAAATCCAAATGTGCACAAAATGTCACCGTTTAAAAGGGTGACAAAAAGGGTGACAAATACGAGGGAAACCAAATGTGCACAAAATGTCACCGTTTTCCATCAGGCTTACTTTTTGCGCAATACCCTTTAAAATGGCTTATAAATTAAAAAAGCGGCCTGTTTTGGGCCGCTTTTGCATGCGTTTCTTAAAGAGGAATTAAATGGTATTCGCAATCACCTGCCCAAATAGGCGTTTTTGAGCCGTTTATATTTGCTTCATTATCAGCATTTTGAGCAAAATACACTTACACTACTTTTGTGTACATTTGGTTTTACCCCTCATAGTGCGCAGGGAGAACTTTACCGAAGGTAGTGAAAAATTTTTTTCCACAAAGGTTTACTGCTTCATACCACCTGAACTGCAACACATTTTCGATTCAAAAACAAGCACTTAGCAATGTACTTTCAGGGAAAGTCCTGATTGCTTTTTATGGACTTAAAAAATACCAACATGAGTTATCCACATTGTGGATAAAAACGACATTTTTTCTTAGTATTGAAAATCAATTAATTGCAAACTTTATCAACATTGTGTGGAAAACTTACTGCCTAAAAAGCAAAAAACACCCTACTTTCGCTACTGCTTTAATCGGCACCCCAACGCCAAAAAATCCGCCTTGCCTGACATACCGTCCCTCTGCTCTTATTGAACTTGCCGCACCGGTACTCCCTATCGCCGGACGGCAATGCTTCGCTGCCAGCCTGTCCTTCGGGCAGTTGTGCGGGCTTGGGATAATCGCTCTTCTTTTGCGCCTTCGGTTATGTCGGCAAATCGGTTGTGAAAAATAATTTTTGTTCAAAATAAAGTCAATACAGCCGCTGAATACCATGGCCAATACCAACGCCAATCTCGAACCGATCCTTGCGGAAAACCCCGACCGCTTCGTGCTCTTCCCGATCAAATACGCCAAGATCTGGGAATGGTACAAAAAATCCGTTGCCTCTTTCTGGACTGTCGAAGAGGTCGACCTGACCCAGGACCTCACCGACTGGGAAAAACTCACCGCCGACGAAAAACACTTCATCAAGCACGTCCTGGCCTTCTTCGCGGCTTCCGATGGTATCGTCAACGAAAACCTCGTGCTCAACTTCATGCGCGAGGTGCAGATTCCCGAAGCACGCTGCTTTTACGGCTTCCAGATCGCCATCGAAAACATCCACTCCGAGATGTATTCGCTGCTGATCGACACCTATATCAAGGACAACAAGGAAAAGGACTACCTCTTCCACGCCCTGCGCAACCTCGATTGCGTGTCGAAAAAAGGCCAGTGGGCCCTGCGCTGGATCGAAAACGCCCCCAGTTTCGCGCACCGGCTGATCGCTTTCGCAGCCGTGGAAGGCATCTTTTTTTCCGGCTCGTTTTGCTCCATCTTCTGGCTCAAAAAACGGGGCCTGATGCCCGGGCTGGCTTTTTCCAACGAACTCATCAGCCGCGACGAAGGCATGCACTGCGACTTTGCCTGCCTGCTGTTTTCCATGATGAATGAAAAGCCCGCACCCGCCGAAGTGGAAGCCATCATCACCGAGGCTGTGGCTTTTGAAAAAGAATTCGTGACCGACGCCCTGCCCGTGTCGCTCATCGGCATGAATGCCGAACTGATGACCCAGTACATCGAATTCGTGGCCGACCGCCTGCTGGTGGCACTTGGCAACGAAAAAGTGTACGGCACCGCCAACCCCTTCCCCTGGATGGACATGATCTCGATTCAGGGCAAGACCAACTTCTTCGAAAAACGCGTGGGCGATTATCAGAAGGCAGGGGTGATGGCCAAACGGGAGGAACAAGTGTTTACGACGGACGCGGAGTTTTAACTGTAGCCCGAGGCTCCAGCCTCGGGTAATATGCTGTCAAAACCACTAACCTGACTATGAACGCTCAAACTTTCGCACAAGCCTGGATCACATCCTGGAACTCGCATAATCTGGCCGATATTCTCGACCATTATTCGGACGACATCGAGGTGACTACACCCATGATCAGGCTGGCGACAGGCATTGAAAGCGGATCGTTGAAAGGCAAAGCCGCTGTGGGTGAATACTGGCGGAAAGCACTGGAAAAACTCCCCGATCTGCATTTTGAACTGCTCGACATCACGGAAGGCGTCAATTCGGTCGCGCTTTATTACAAATCAGTCATGAACAAGCGGTCGATCGAAGTCATGTTCTTCAATGAAGAAGGAAAGGTGAACCGAATGTTTGCCCATTACACCTGATTAACCAATATCAATTTGAAAAACTGCTCCCATTCATACACATCCTTAATTTTTCACAACCAACAACTTAATCATGGGAAAATTTGTGATCTCCACCCGCGCCAACGGTGAATTCCAGTTCAATCTCGTTGCCGGCAACGGCCAGGTGATCCTCACCAGCCAGGGCTACAATGCGAAGGCTTCCTGCATGAACGGCGTCGAGTCGGTGCGCACCAACTCCGCCGACGACAGCCGCTTCGAACGCCAGACGGCCGCCAACGGTAAATTCTACTTCACGCTCAAAGCCAGCAACGGCCAGGTCATCGGCAACAGCCAGATGTACGAAAGCGCCGCCAGCCGCGACAACGGAATCGAGTCGGTGAAAAACAACGCCTCCGACGCCTCTGTCGACGATCAAACGGCCGCCTGAACGGAAGACCTCCCGTCGCTCATCCTAAACTGATCAGCACATGAAACCGATTCTGTCTTTCCTCGCCGCGTTTTTTCTGCTTGCTGGCTGCGTATCGGTCAAAATCGAGTCCAGCCGCGACGCCTCGTTTCAAAAAGACCTTCAAAAGGTCTTTATCGTGGCCGTCGCCAGTCGCGAAAACATGGAACTCTACCGCACCGCGGTGACCGAAATCCAGCTGCGGTTTCAGGAACGGAACATCCAGACGGAATTTTGCCTGATCAGCGAACTTGACCTGGGCGCTCAAAAAGAGGCCTGTGGCAAACAACTCGACGCCTTCCACCCCGATGCAGTGATGGAAATCGGGGTGGGGGCGTTCTCCAAAGGATGGCGCAGCACGGGTCCGACTTACGGCCCGAACGGATTTTCCGGAGGCTCGTCGTCCTACTCCGAAACGACCAAAACCCTCGTCAGCCTTAAAGAAGCCGGCAGCGAGAAAGAAGTGTGGAAAGCCGCAGTTCGCGTCACTTCTTCGCTTCCTGAACTTGGCGGACCCATGATGGCCCGAAAAATCGTGACCCAGATGGAAAAAGACCATTTGATTAAAAAAACTAAATAACTCCTTTCAACAAAAGAAAGAGAAAACCGCACGCAAATCCAACCAGAATCATGATGCAAGTAATCAAACGCTCCGGCCGTCGCGAAGAAGTGTCGTTCGACAAAATCACGGCGCGACTCCGCAAACTCACCTACAACCTCGACACTACCTACGTCAACCTCATCGAGGTTTCGAAAAAGGTCATTATGGGTCTTTACGACGGCGTTACGACCGTCGAACTGGACAACCTGGCCGCCGAAACCGCCGCCACAATGGCCACCATTCACCCCGATTACGCCCTGCTGGCTGCGCGCATCGCGGTGTCGAACCTGCACAAGGAGACCGAGAAGTCGTTCTCCAAAGTGGTGAGCGAACTGTACCACTACATTGACCCGAAAACCGGTGAAAGGGCCGGGCTGATCGGCGACGATACCTTCCGGATCGTGCAAAAGCACAAGGAAAAACTCGATTCCGCCCTCATTTTCGACCGCGACTTCGACTTTGATTACTTCGGTTTCAAAACCCTCGAACGCTCCTATCTCATGCGTATGAACGGCGCAGTGGTAGAGCGCCCGCAGCACATGTTCATGCGTGTGGCCGTCGGTATTCACGGGGAAAATATCGATGCCGCCATCGAAACCTACAACCTGATGTCGGAGCGCTGGTTTATCCACGCCACGCCGACCCTGTTCAATGCCGGCACGCCCAAGCCGCAATTGTCCTCTTGCTTCCTGCTTTCGATGACGGAAGACTCGATCAAGGGTATTTTTGAAACCCTGCAACGCTGCGCGCTGATCAGCCAGTCCGCCGGAGGCATTGGCCTCAGCATTCACAATATCCGCGCTACGGGCGCCTATATCAAAGGCACGGGCGGCACGTCCAACGGCATTATTCCGATGCTGCGTGTGTTCAACGACACGGCCCGTTACGTCGATCAGGGCGGCGGCAAGCGCAAAGGCGCATTTGCCGTCTATCTCGAACCGTGGCACGCCGATGTGTTCGAATTTCTCGAACTGAAGAAAAACCACGGCAAGGAAGAACTGCGCGCCCGCGACCTTTTCTACGCCATGTGGATCAGCGATTTGTTCATGGAGCGCGTCAAGGACGATGCCGAGTGGTCGCTGTTCGATCCGAGTGAGGCGCAGGGACTGTTCGATGTACACAGCGGTGAATTTGAAGCGCTTTACCACAAATACGAACAGGAAGGCCGTGCCCGCAAGGTGGTGAAAGCCCGCGAAGTCTGGAATGCCATTCTGGAAAGCCAGATCGAGAGTGGCACGCCGTACATTCTGTACAAAGACGCTTCGAACCGGAAGAGCAACCAGAAAAATCTGGGCACCATCCGCTCGTCCAACCTGTGTACCGAGATTCTCGAATACACGTCGCCCGACGAAGTGGCCGTGTGCAACCTGGCTTCGCTGGCTTTGCCCAAGTTTGTTGAAAACGGCGCCTTCAACCATGAAAAACTGTACGAAATCACCCGTGTGGTGACCCGCAACCTCAACAAGGTCATCGACGTCAATTACTATCCCATTCCCGAGGCCGAGCGCTCCAATATGCGCCATCGCCCCATTGGGTTGGGCGTTCAGGGCCTTGCCGATGCTTTTATTCTGCTTCGCATGCCTTTTGATTCGGCCGAGGCCAAGCAATTGAACACGGAAATTTTCGAGACGATCTACTTCGCTGCAATGACCGAAAGCTGCCATTTGGCAGAACAAAACGGTGCGTACGAGACCTTCCAGGGATCGCCCTTGTCACAGGGCGAATTCCAGTTCGACCTCTGGGGCGTGCAGCCTTCCAGCCGTTGGGACTGGACCTCGCTGCGCAAAAAGGTGATGAAAACCGGCGTACGCAACTCTCTGCTCGTGGCGCCCATGCCTACGGCCAGCACCAGCCAGATCCTCGGCAACAACGAATGTTTCGAACCGTACACCTCCAATCTCTACACCCGTCGTACACTGGCGGGCGAACACATCGTGGTGAACAAACACCTGATGCGCGACCTCGTGCGTCTGGGTCTCTGGACCGAAGACATGCGTGAAGCCATCATGGCTGCCAACGGTTCGGTGCAAGGCATCGAAGACATTCCTGCCGAGATTCGCGCTATTTACAAAACGGCCTACGAGATCAGTCAAAAGGTCATACTCGACATGGCAGCCGACCGTGGCGCTTTTATTTGCCAAAGCCAGTCGCTCAATGTGTTCATGGAAGCGCCCACCTTTGCCAAACTGTCGTCCATGCACTTCTACGCCTGGCAAAAGGGCCTGAAAACGGGTATGTACTACCTCCGCTCCAAGGCTGCCACCGACCCGATCAAGTTTACACTGGGTCAAAAACACCAACAGAAATTTGTGGCCAATGCCGCTGTGGCGCCCGAGGCTGCGGTCAGTGTGCCGGCAGACGTCAAACAAGCGCCCAAAATGGAAGCACTTGATGTGTCGGCCCTTCAGGGCAAGGTTTGCAGCCTGGATGATCCGACCTGCGAGGCTTGCAGCGCATAGAGGAAATGAGGTTGATGAGGGTTTATAAGGTTTATGAGGTTGATAAAAAGGGAGAATTCATCTCTCAATACCCCCCACAGACCCGATATAAACCATATAAACCTTCATCAACCCTCATCAACCATAAAAAAACAGTCGAGTACCAAAGGAAGACAGACCCGACGAGATCGCCTTTTTAGCAGTTTTTGTTCCCTTCGCTAACGCTTTTTCCCACACTTTTCCCACACCGCGATCCGGCGGTTCCTTTGTACGAGGCTGTAGCGCCAACCTGAGGGTTGGCGCTATTTTTTTCCTTGAAATTGGAAACAGGGGATAGTCAGGGGCCTTGCAGGAAATCTTCAAACTGACGGACAAAATCCTCCATTTTGTGTACCGAGATTTCCACTTTATCGCCACTCGGGAGGTGGACAAGGCCATTCCGGCCGGTGCGTTCATATCGCTCCACCCAGGCGAGATTAACCAGGTATTTATGGTGTGTCCGGCAAAATTTTGGTGTGGGCAAGGATTCTTCAAAGTCCTTTAAAGTGCGGTAGGTAATAAAGCGCAATCGTTTGTTATTCTTCCAAACCACTACGTCAACGGTGGATTGTTGAACGGAAAGGTAGAGAATGTCATCCACCATAATAATGACGTTGCCCTGGCGCTGGTCGCTCAATGTGAGGCCTTTTAACTTTGGCGTAGTAGGGGGTGTCAGAAATGGCAATTTTTGTTCGGCAGCCTGCACGCTGGCAATCAGTTCGGCAGGGTCATAGGGTTTCAGCAGATAACCCCAGGGTTGAATGTCCTTGATGGCGCGCAAAGCGTATTCCGCATGGGCGGTAGTGATAATTACGCCAAATTGATTTTGAGGACTAAGGCGGAAAAAATTGAAGCCATCATTGGGTGTGGACATTTCGATGTCCAGAAAAACGAGATTGGGGCGGACCTCCTGGCAGAGTTTCAGTGCGTCGACAATGTTGGTTGCCGTGCCGACAATATTCACATGGGGGCAATATTCCACGAGAACTTTTCGAAGGGCAGAAAGGGCAATAGGCTCATCGTCGATCAAAATTGCTTTGATAGGCAATTTCATGCGGAGCGTGATTTAAAGGTGAAGCAGTGGATGATGATGCAAACTAAATACTTATCGGTTAAAAAGTCAACGGCAGTTGTTTTGCATTGCAGGCAAACAAGTAGTGCCTTGCACACTTATCATGTCTATCTGCACACTTATCGTGTAAATCTGCACACTTCTAAAGTCCGATTTGTATCATGACAGGAGCAGATATTTTCTTTGTAATGTTGAAAGCGGCACACTTTAGTAAACATATCAGAGCGTACGTGTTTGGGGCAGAAGAAAAGAAGAGACGTCAGAAGTATATTCCCAATGAAGGTAAAAAAAGCGGCAGACGGCAGGGCTGCTTCCTGTGGACAAACCGTCGGTATGGATTACTTTTCTTATGAGAAGTCATCGTGCCGACGGAGCCACAGGTTTTTTTATGAGCTCGGAGGGTGGCGGAAGGAAATATCAACTCGGGTGCCGTGTTCCAGTGGATTGTCTTCGGACCGGTCTTTGATTTTACAAGTCATATTGAGGTGAAACAGTTGGTTCAGGACTTCAACTTTTTGCGACATAATTTCCAGCCCTCTGGATTTTCTACTTGATGGCATACGTTTCTTTTCATTGGCTCTGGACCGTATTCCAGGGCCATCGTCGATGATTGAGCATTGAAAGAAATCGTCACGTATTTCGAATGCCAGAATCAGGTGAGCGTTGCCCAGTTTGGGAACACCATGAATCGTTGCGTTTTCTACAAAAGGCTGTAATATCATAACAGGTATCGGGTAAGAATCGGGTATTTTTTCTGCCCCGACGATTTCATAGGTAAATTGGTCGCCAATTCTCAATTGGGCCATAATCAGGTAGTTTTCTATATATTCAACCTCATCTTTGAAAGCAATAAAGCTGTTGTCAGAAAAACTCATGGATTGGCGGAGCATTCTGGTAAAAGTTGTGATGTACTTGCTGGCTTTATTGAAATCAAAAGGGTAAAAGAATTTTTGAATGGAATTGACGCTGTTGCCTATAAAATGAGGATTGATCTGTGCTTGCAAGGCGAGTAGTTTGAGGTGTAAAATTCTGGAGTCGACCGTACGAACGAAGTTTCGGGTTTTTCGGAATCTGATTGCGCCATAGATCAAAATAGACATGAAGGAAAACACGACCCAAACTGTTTCGTACCAGTAAGGCGCCATCTGTATTGTCCACTCTGTGGGATATTTACTCCTTACTCCTGTACCAGAAATGCCTGTGATCGTGAACTGATATCTCCCGGGTTCGAGTTGTACGCCCATATTTAGCGTTCCGCTTTCCAGATAAGTAGTGTCTTTGGGAAAAGAAAGGCCATTCAGGAACCACTGAAACAGGTTATTGGGGGTAATAAAGTACCAGGGGAGCAGGCCTTTACGTATGACATATTCAAAATTTATATTTCCCTGACTGGTGTAATCCAGTGCCGACAGGTCGAATTCCACGATTCGGGCATCGGCAATCAAGGTTGTAAACCGCATCGTTGTAACAGAGTCCAGCAGATGGTAGGTAAACACTTGATCATTGAGGGTAAAGCGCAACGAAGAGATCACAGTTGCGAATTCTCCATCACCACCGAGTGTAGACAAGTCTAACCGGCTCAACCCGGCAACCGTGCCGGCCCACAGGGTATCTCCTTTAACGACGACTGCATTGACATCGTCTGCTGCCAGCCCGTTGGTATGGTCAAGGTGTAATACAGACCAATCAGGGCTCAGCCGATAGACGCCATGATTGGTTGCAAGCCACAGTCGTCCATTGTCTTCCCGATACATGGATTGGATATTATCAATCGGCTTTTTCAGTTTTTCGTTAACGATATCGACTTTTTGAACTGTTCCGTCCTTAATCTGTACCCATAGTAAACCTGAGGTGGGCGTTGCGACCCAGAGGTGACTGGAATCTGCGGCTTCAATGGCGATGATACGGGATTTGAGTGGTGGGAAGGAGTTGCCCCAGTTGTATGCGAGGCTGTCTGGGCTGAAGTATAGGCCGTCATTTCGGCCAACCCAAATATAGTTATTTATATCAGCGCAAACTGCAGTAAATCTTCCATGATGGTATCTATTATATTCTTTTATATTATTTATGTTAATATATCCTATATGGGAAAAGCAAATATACCATATTTTGTTATTTTGAATTGCAAGGGACTTAAATGCGGACAGTGTTGGCAATACCTCTTTATATTGGCCCTTTGATATCAAATAAAGCCCTGCGTTACTCGCGGCCCATACCCTATCTTGGTAATCAACGACTAGTTTTATTAATTTTGCGTCGGAATTAGCAAGGGTTGCGAGTAGATGAAAGTCATTGGAGTATTTTTCATTACATTCTACCATTGCATTGTCCCCTCCTACTATTATTTTATTATGAGTATCAATCAAACAAGTTACATTATCAAAAAGAAGCCCACTGCTACTATTATACATTATCGCGCTTTCTAACGGAAGAACATATAGACCTTCGTTTTCAGTACAGAACCAAATATTTTGTTGATTATCAACATAGAGTGCTAAAACCCTTTTGCCTGGAAGAATTACTTTAGGGTTTTCAAGATTTTTCATATCACTATCAAAACAAACTGCCCCCATTTTTTTAGAGCAAACCCAGAATTTGCTATTGTGATCAGAAAATACTTGCCCTTCAATGTCGCAATATTTTTGATCCACTAAGTTTATTTTTCCGTCTTTCAATTCTAGCAACACTAACCTGTGGGGTAAAGAGTATAAGATGCGATTGCCCAAAACTGAACACCCTAAAAACGAATTCGGAGCAGGCGAAAATGAATAAACAACATTAGGTGTCGAATCTATTATTTGAATTACCATAGTTGTGGCTAACGCAAATAGATCATCTTGAATATACTCAAAGTGAGATATAGATGCAGGAAAAGTCTCTTGCCAAAATTTTTCACCATCAGTTGATGCTGTTGTTTTGTGCAGGCCTGAGAATTTAATATTGCCTTTCTTGTCTTCGAAATATCTGAACGTGACCTGTCTTTCTGGTGCTTTTAATAATGAAGGGTCATTTTTTTCTGTATAAAATAATCCATTTTTTCTGTAACATAATTGTTGCCTAAAATTCGCGATCCACAACCTCTCCCTACTATCCTCCCACAACCCTAAAATTTCCGGATCAGGGAGGCCATCCTTCGTCCCATAAACATGAAAACGAATGCCGTCAAAACTGGCCAGCCCGTTATTGGTGCCAAACCACATAATACCCTTTTTATCCTGGTAGGCGCAGTACACCAGGTTGCTGGGCAAACCGTCACGAATATCATAATGGAGATAAGAAGGCGTTTGGGCACTGGAGTGCAACGCCAGGAGCATATAACATGCGAGCAAAAAACAATGTCGCAGCCAGTCTCTTTTAAACAGACAACTATTACGGGGCATTAAAGGGATATATTTCGAAGCGGATGATCGGCATTCAACCTTTTAAAGGTTAGAATGCCACCCCAAATATATCTAGCTTTTAACAAAAGCCATAAATTGTTGCACAAAAAAATCCATTCTCTGAACAGATATTTCGACTTTCTCCTGTCCGGGCAAATGAATGAGACCATTCCGGCCGGTGCGCTCCCAGCGCTCGACATGAGCCATATTGACTAAAAAACTGTTGTGGGTGCGACAAAACTGAGCAGCGGGTAATTCCAGTTCAATCTCTTTCAAGGTTCTGGATGCCAATATTTTTTCCGTACGACCGTTTCGCAACAAGATAATGTCCGTAGTGGAGCCGTCAGCCTGGCAATAAAGAATGTCGCGAATACGAAGCACCAGATTCCCTTTCCTGCTGTCGGCAATAATCAAACTCGAATTGTCCTGAGAGACGCTTGCAGATTCCTGCTGACGTTCCCTCAATCGGTCGCCAGCCGTACGGACCGCGGCCATCAAATCCACCACACGATATGGCTTGACCAGATAGGCCCAGGGTTGCACAGTATTGATTGCCTCCACGGCATATTGTGGATAGGCCGTGGTAAATATGACCCCGAACGGAAGCTGCTGAAAAGGCTTTAAAAAGTCAAACCCATTGCCAAACGGCGGCATTTCTATATCAAGGAAAACCAGATCGGGCCGGTGCTGTGCAGCCGCGCGCAAGGCTTCTTCCACTGAATTGGCTTCGCCGACAATGTTGACCTCGGGGCAAAACTCGCCGAGCATACCGCGCAACGTGTTGATTGCGCCGCTTTCATCATCAATTATTAGTGCATTTATGGGCATCATGTGACGGAAGTATTAGGTGGAACAGGTTCGGAATTTGCTTTTGAATAGGCTTTTTCAGATACTTTACCTGGAAGAAACATAACAATGGCCCGCGTACCGTGTATGTTCGGGTCGCCAGGATGTAAGCTTCCCAGATCATCCAGCCTGTATTCCAGGTCAATATCGTAGAGACGGTTCAAGGTCTCTATTTTTTTGCCCAACATCTCGAGCCCCTTGGATTTACGTTCAGTGGGTCCAGCAGTTTTTTTACGGGCCAGCGAGGTGTCAATACCTACGCCATTGTCGGTCACAGAACAATGCAGTTTCAAATCTTGCCAGACAAATTCGAGCCGCAAAACCGAGATGCCCTCCGGCGCAAGACCATGTATGGTAGCATTTTCCAACAAAGTCTGCAACAACATACAAGGAAACGGTGTGTCGTACGGCACCTGATCCGAGCCAATGATCTCGAATTGAAAACGATCGCCAAAACGCAACTCGATCAATTGCAGATAATCGCGATCATAGGCAATTTCTTCCCTGAACGGGATGAAATGCTTCTCGGAAAACAATAAAGTGCGACGCAACAACCCTGTGAATGTAGAAATATATTCACTGGCTCTCACCGGGTCAGGCGGATAAAAAAACTGTTGAATGGCATTAATACTATTGCCAACAAAATGAGGATTGATCTGGGCTTGCAAGGCTTGCAATTGCAACGTCGAAACAGATGCATTAAGGTCGCGATAGGCCAGCCTGCCTTTATAGATACGCCACAGAAAATAGATAATCGCTGACCAAAAAAGCAGACCAACCCAGATGGTCTGGTACCAGTAAGGCCTCATTACGATGGTCAGACTCGCAGGCTGATCGCTGACGACTCCTGCCGCGTTGATGGCCGATACCTGAAGGCGGTAAGCGCCCGGCGGCAAATGAACGCCGAAACTTATTATCGCCTCTTCAACAACCGTGGTATCGGTATGTGCCTGAAATCCTTGCCAAAGCCACACGATCAAATGATCCAGGGTCCAGTCCAGAATCGGTGGCGCTACGGCCGTTTGGCGGCATAGAAAATGCAAGTTCCCTCGCCCCCTGTAATCGAGGCCAGCCAATTCCAGCTGGACCAACGATGCGTCGGGCGGCAAGTAAATGCTGCCACCCGCGGGCATCGAATCAAGTAAATCCAGGGCGATATGCTGGTCGTCGTACCGATAGCGGAGGGCCGTGATTCGCGTAGCGAAGGCTCTGCTGGCTTCCGGCGGACGTAGCACCATGCGACTCAATCCATTGGCAGTAGCAGCCCAAAGCGTGTCTTTGTACACGTATACGGCATTTACATCGTCGTCAGCGAGGCCATCGTGGGCATCGAAATGAATGACATGCCACTCGCTGTCGAGTCCGAAAATTCCCTGGTTGGTCGCCATCCAGAGCCGCCCCCCGGGTTCGGGATACAGTGCCTGTATATTGTGGATCGGAGTTTTTAATTTGTGGCTTACGACCTCTGCGTCGATTATCGCCCCATTTAGCACAGATGCCCGAATCAGCCCGTTTTCAGGTGTGACTACCCATAAATACCCGGGACCCGCAGGCGCCAGGGCTACAATCCGACTGTTCAATAAATCAAATTTTTTGCTCCAGTTGGTCTGGTAACCATCCCTTTCCGAAAACAACTCGTCGATACCCCCGGCCCACACATTGTTATCGTCGTCAGCCGACACGGCTGTTTTGCGTAACGACAGCAAATTTGCTGTATCCTGAAAAATTCCATCAATGCGATAAAGCCGGGAGGAGGTAGCCAGAATAACCTGGTCAGTGCGGGCATAGATTCCTTTCGGGTGCCCTAAAACAATCGGCGACTTGTAGCGCCTGGGCGTACTGCCCGGCGTTTGAGCCGCAGACTCGTAATACAACTCCTCATCCGTGACCACCCAGCGGCCCCCGTCGGGCATTGGTACGATCTGCCGGATTCGGTTGTAGCCATCGATCGACCCGTAATCCACTGTTTCCACCGGTTTTGAGGGCGAAATGAGGTACATTTTTCCCTCGTCATTACCCGCTAATATTGTACCTGAGGCGTCCCGCGCCACTGCTGTGATATTTCTGGCCAACAAACCTTCAATTCGACCGTAATTGACGGGAGAATTCCTCGGCAACGCATAAACGCCTTCGCCTGCCGTACAAAACCAGAAGGTTCCCTGATGATCTTCAAAAAAAGTAGTGACTTTTTTCCCGGGCAGATACACCACCGGGTTGGAAAGATCCTGTCGGGCATTGTCGAAACAGACGGCCCCTCCTGCAAGCGAACAAACCCAAAAACGATTGCTTTTATCCACATAAATACGACCTGTGGGCCCCGGCTGGCTATCGATGATGTGCAGGTCGCCGTTGTGAAATTCGGTAAGAAACAAGCCGCTTTCAGTGCTCCACAGGATGTGCTTCCCTCTCTTTTCAAAACTGATGAATTTTTTGGCAATTGCCAGTGCCGGCTCGTTGTGACGAAGTTCGGACTTGCCGTCAGGGGTAATAAAATAATACACCCCGGAGTTTCCTGTTGCGGCGATCAGGCCCTCGGGGAAACTACAGGCTTTGTTGACTGCATCCACATGCGGGACACGGTGAATGCTGGAGTCGGTGAGTACGTAGAAACGGTTGGAAAAACTGCTGAGCCAGATTTGCCCCTTGTAGTCTTCCGTCAGGTCTCCGATCGCGGTTTCAAAATCGATTCGGGCCAGCAGACTGTCCATTTGGGCCGTTACAATTCGGCCATTTTGCCGGTAGCAAGGTTGTTTTTGATAACAAAACATCCACAAACGTTTGCGGCTGTCTGTTTTCAAATAAAACACTTCACTGTCGGGCAGGCCGTCGGACATGTCGTACGTCCTGAATCGCGAACCGTCGAAACGCGCCAGTCCTTTGTCGGTGGCAAACCAGAGGAGCCCATCCTGGTCTTGTAATCCGCAGTAAATCAGGTTGCTCGGCAAACCGTCGCGTACGCCGTAGTGCAAATAAGCGGGGGTCTGAGCAGACAAGCGAAGTCCGATCAGCAGGAAGATTGTTATTTGGTGGTAGAGCTTTGTCACGTAGCGATGTAATTCGCGTTGGCAAAATACGCGACTGTGCCACAGTCGTTGGCCTTTTTTTCGCAGCCGTGCATCCTGAGGCAACAATCGTGTCAAAAACAGACATGACTCAACCAAGCGGCAAAACTGCACGGTTATTGGCTCAGGCCACACAGCTACGGGTTGTCCCTTGCATGGCCGGGTTCCTGCGCCTTTTTTTGTACCCATAACACCTCCTGACCCGCCCAATAATTCAGGCACTGCTGTATTACTTCCAAACCAAAGTGCACGACGTAATCCCACGCTTCACTCCTGCTACATTTATTTTAGCATCGATATAACCTATTCAAACTTATCCTATTGGGAAGCCTATTCAGAATCGCCTCGGACTTTTACCGGTTCAGGGGCGATTTTTTTATTAGCCTTCTTGCGCCGCAACTTTCGCTCAACCAGCCGCATCGCACCAGCCTATTTTGACAAACGCCCCCAGGCCTGCTCGGCTACCTGACGCCCCTGCGACTGGCCGTTCACCAGGGCATCGCGGAAATGAATGCCGCCATACAAACGCGAAATCGACGCCTCATCGGCCGCCTCGCGGAAAGATTCGAAGCGCCTGGGCTGCATATCGTACAAGGTCTCCGTCTGGTCCGTAAACGGCCGGTCGTCACCCAGAATTTTACTCAATGTCTCCGCCGCCGCCGTCGACACCGTGCTGTGCCCGCTGACATATTCCGGAAACGGTGGCGTCTGCAACAGGGGGGTCCACGAAGGGTCCAGATAACGATTGATAGCGGTTATGGGCCGGATTCTTTCCGTACGATACTTTTCCTGCCAGCAAACGATAAAAGCATCGGCCATGACCATCGCCGTCCAGGCATGTGCCTGAATGGCTTTTGCAAAAGGCGTCCTGTACTGCTCGCACGCTTCGCCAATGATATTGATCCAATGACCTGCGGGTGAAATCTTTTTGATCCCGATCATCATGTGCCCCGCATGAAACACGGCAAACGGGTTGCAATCCCAGTACAGCGCAATCGTTCGCTGCTCTTCGCTCAGCTGTTTCGAAGTCGTATAAACCTCCTCCATTTGCCGGTAAAAAGGGCTGCCCTGAACCGAGTCGAAAGGGATAGGCTCGGGTATGTCGTAATGCAGCGGCACATCGAGCAAAAAAGGCCGCAACGTAGCCCAGCGAGGCTCCACCGCAGCCATCCAGTCGGGTGGGGTAGGGGCCCAGTCGCCCGCGGCAGTACCCGGACGATATCGCGGCTGGGCAGTCAACTGACTGTACCCATCGGCTTTGGCCCATTGCAGGATTTGGCGGGAAATGCTGTTGGCCGCGGCTTTCGAGCCTTCAATTAGATATTCAGGCATCAGGCGCTGGCGATAAAACTGCTCAAGTCCCGTCTGCCTGGCCTCCAGTTCCTGCCCGGAGGGCATGATGTTCCGGCCGGTTTCCAGAATGGCCCACAACACGGCAAACGGCACACAAACCGAATCTGCGGACACCGGCCGCACGACAAGCGGAAAATCATTGGCGCGGCCGTACAAATCAGGCACCGAGCCGTCGTAAACAGCCTGCGTTTCATAGCCGGCCGCGAGGGCGTACGCGTAAAAACGGCTGGCTGCCGGCGGGTTCGTGCCGTCGTGCAACATGACCTCCGACAGCGAAAAAGTGACGGTGCGCAGTTGCGACGAAGCGAGTTTTTCCCACTTGGGCTGCGACCACAGGCCGACTGGCAGAAAAAGGAGCAGTAAAAAACGTTGTTTCATTATTTCCATCGATAAATGCGTAAAGGGGCATTATTCACCCCAAATACATAAGAATTCAGGCTTTTTCCGGCATGGATTTCCACCCAGCTTCGCACGTCGCCGCTCACATTGAACGGATAGTCGGCCAGCCGCCAGTGCCCCTCATGCTGCTCGAACACAGGCGCCCGATTGGCGTCGTAACAACCGAAGCGCAAGCGCGCACCGTCGAGGTTGCCGGCCAGCAGCAATTCGGGCTTGCCGCCAGGGTGAAAGTCGGCAACTGCCGCGACAAACACGGGGGCAAACTGCGCTTCCACTGGCAACTCCTGCACCACAAAACGGCCACCCTGGTTTTCAAAAAAAGTGGTGGCCAGATGATCCGCGCGCAAGGTATCGGCATCGCGGAGTTCTTCGGGGGTGAAAATGTCGGACAAGGTGGCGCTGGCGTATTTTTCATAACTCGTAAAACGCGGCCGCATGGCCGTGATCTGGTCGAGCAGTTCGTCGCGGGTCAGGAATGGATAACTTTTTCCCTGGTTGTAAAAACAAAGGATCGGGTCGATGGAGCCATTGCCGTCAAAATCCTTGTACACCATCGTGGCAGGCTCGTTTTCTGAGGCCTTCATTTGGCTGTTGAGGCCCAGATTTCCCGCTACAAGATCCGTGTCCCCATCGCCGTCGACATCGGTGGCCAGGAGGCAATTCCAGAGGCCCGCGTAATTTTTGTCAAAAAAACTGCCCGTACGCTCTTCGAATACGCCGCCAGGCTCCTGACCGAATACCCGAAGGGGCATCCATTCGCCGCAAAGGATCAACTCCGTCCGACCGTCACGATCGATATCCACCCAGGCGGCGTCGGTCACCATACCAGGTTGCAGGAGGCCGGGCGCCCGTTGGGCAGTCACGTCGACAAAATGCCCTTTGCCGTCATTTTCGAGCAAAAAACTGCGCGGCGCCAGCGGATATTTTCCCGGGATTACGCGCCCTCCAACAAACAGATCGAAGTCGCCATCGCTATCGAAATCGAAGGCGCGGGCGCAACTTTTCGACACGGGCATGTCGGGCAAAAGGCTGTCCGTACGCGTGAAATGCCCGCGCCCGTCGCCCAGATACAGCGCGTCATTGAGCGCCGGATCGTTCTCCGCGTAATCTTCATAACCGCCTGCAACGAGGTACAAATCCACTTTTTTATCGCCATTTGCATCAAAAAAGACGGCATCCGCCACGGTCATGAACTGATCTGCGCGAAACATCGTCGAGTCAGGGCACTCGAACGAGCCATCTGTTTTTTGCAAAAAAAGCCGGCTGGCCTGCCATTTGGACGCCCCTGCGAACAGGTCGTCGAGGCCATCGCCGTTGACATCGGCGGCGGCAAGGCGCGGCCCCACACGGGAAAGCAGGTGCGGCAGAAGCGGCTGGCGTTTGAAATCGTTGTAATCGTATTCTTCGTGGCGAAACGGCAGATCGGCGCGATACATCGCCGGCCAGTACGAAGGGGCCCCGACGGTGTTGCCCGACACCTCGAACGAGGTGGAAATAGCGCCGACTTCGAGCCGCTGGTTGGGCTGTGGGCGAAAAAGCAAGGTGGAATGATGGTCGCCCCAAATGACTTCCACGCTTTGAATTTTTTTCTGACCGAGGCCGAGGTGCAGAATTTCCGACACGCAGGACTGATAGCCGCGGGTCGGCATCTGCTCGATCATTTGAGTCGTGTTGTCGGTAAAAAGCACCCTGACGGTAGCGCCAAGGCCGAAACTATTGGGCGCGCTGCCGTTCAGTTTGAGGTCCAGAAAGTTGTTGCCATTGGTTTCCCGTGCGTTGTTTTGGTAAATAAAAGCAGGCTCGTTGATGTTGTTGACCACGATTTCCAGGTCGCCGTCGCCGTCGAGATCGGCGTAGGTGGCGCCGCTGCTGACGGCCGGCTGATCGGCGCCCCAGGTCTTGCTTTCATCCGTAAAACTGAGCAAAGGCCGCCCCTGGCCATCGGCTCCGTTGTTGCGGAACAGGTAGTTGTGCAGGCGGGAGGAGGGCATTTTTTTGACCAGTTCGAGGAGGGATGGTTTTTCGCCAGCCGCTGCTTTTTGAATCAGATAATCGCCCCAGAAACGCAAAAAATCGCGGTTGGTGTAGTCGCGCAGGTAGCCATTGGTGATAAAAATATCCTTCCAGCCGTCGTTGTCAAAGTCCGCGATCAGGGCCGACCAACTCCAGTCGGTACTGGAGATGCCGGCCAGTTGCCCAAGCTCGCAAAAGGGCATGGACGGCGCTTCGGGAGCCATTGGCGGAAAAACCTCCCAGCTGTTCCAGACATGGCCCGGCGAATTGTCGAGCGGCGGCGCATCGTTGAGCGGTTGGGCGGCCGACACGTGCAACATGTTGCGCATGAACTGTTTATGTCGCCCGGTTTTGACCATCATGTCGTACACTTCGTAATTTTCGGGGCCTTGCAGGAGCTTTTGCCGGCGGTTGTCGGGCGGCAGCATGTCGAGGGTGAGCAGGTCGGGGTAGCGGTCGTTGTTCACGTCGGCCGCGTCGCAGCCCATTGAAAACTGACTGATGTGAGCGAGCAGGACAGGGGCCTGGTCGGTGAAATGCCCCTGATGGTCATTGATCAGCAAATAATCGGGCTCGTTGTAGTCGTTGCTCACGTACAGGTCGGGCCAGCCGTCGGCATTAAAATCGGACACGGCCAGCCCCAGGCCGAAGCCCAGCGGGTTGCCCGGGATGCCGGCCTGCTGCGACACGTCGACAAAATGGCCGTCGCGATTTTCAAAAAGTTTGTCGCCTGCCAGCGGGTCGCGGGTTTTGCGAATCTCGTCGTTTTCAAAATTTCGGTATTCCTTGATGTTGTGGTTGAGGATAAAGCAATCGAGGTCGCCGTCGCGGTCGTAGTCGAAAAAAGCCGCCTGGGTGCCGTAGCCCGGGTCGTCGAGGCCGTAAGCGGCGGCTTCGTCCTTGAAACTCAGGTTTTTCTGATTGATCCACAACTGGTTGCGGCGGCTGTCGTCGTCGCCGCGGCCGGAGTAGCAGACGTAAATGTCGAGCCAGCCGTCGGCGTTTACATCGGCCAGGGTCACGCCGGTTTTCCAGCCGTTTTTCCGTCCGCCGATGCCGGCGGTTTTACTGATGTCGCGAAATTTTAGTCCGCCGAGGTTGAGGTAAAGGTGGTTGGGCTCCCGGTTGGCGGTAAAAAAGAGTTCGGGCAGTCCGTCGTTGTTCAAATCGCCGGCTGCTACCCCGCCGCCGTTGTAGTAGTATTCGTACGCCAGCACATTGTCCTCCTCGTTGTTTTCCACAATGGTATTCTGAAATTGAACCCCTGTCTGTGCGGGCGGCAAAAGTTCGAACAGGGGCTTGTTTTGCGCCATTGCTGCAACCATACCAAGGCAACAGGCAAGCGTGGAAATGGCTTTGACCATGAGCAATAAAGAGTTGGTGAAAATGAGGGTTTGTAAGGTTGATATAGGTTGTTGAGGGTTGAAAAAAAGGATGGCCGGGGCTCTCGTGGGGCTAATTTAGGTAAAGGGATGATAAGTAAATAATGGCCGGAAATAACCCGTTTTTCGACCTGATTTGCCTTGTTATTTCGTAAAAACTTAGGCAGGGGCAGCGCCCCGTGATATTTGTAGTCTTTTTGTACCAAAATCCATCCCGGAGGGGCCGCGCCCCTAAACATCTTTCGGGGCGCGGCCCCTCCGTACCTGTTGTCTCCACCATTTGCTACAAATCTTTCGGGGCGCTGCCCCTGCCTAAGCTTTTACGTTTTCTCTAAAAAATAAGGGGCGCCCTTTCGGCGCCCCTTTCCATTGCAACATATGAAGTTTTAGATATTCCCGTGGTTATTGGTCCCACCAGACGTGGGTCGTGTTGAGATCGGCGCCCTGGCGGCTGAGTGCGGCCGAGAGGTTGTTGCCGTTGGCCGAATATTCGCCGGTCGGGTAACGCATCCTGCGCGGAATCTGGCCGTTGGTGATGTCGCCGGGGAAGGTAGTGGGCGTGAGGGCCGGAATACCCGTGCGGCGCCAGTTGGCAAAGGCTTCGTACTCGTTGAGGAAAGTGCAGGCCCAGTACTGTTCGTTGATCTGGGTCAGGGCGTTGGCATCGTTGTACGGGTTGGCCACCAGGTAAGCGTCGGCCTGTGCCGATGTGATGGCGCCCGTGGCGTCGTACTGGCTGAGGTGCATGAGGGCAGCCCGGACGCCGGCTTCGTAGTGGCTCTGAGCGGTGCCGCCCACGTTCCAGCCGCGTTTGGCGGCTTCGGCGAGCAGAAGTTCAACTTCGGCGTAGGTTTGGATAAAGGTAGGTCCATTGAGTTTGCCGATCACGGAGAGTCGCGGGCGGAGGTAGGCGTCCACGCTGCCCGGGTAGCCCGGGGCGCTGGAGATAGGCTGGCTGGTCAGGTCGTAGCCGTTGGGCATGCCTACGGTGGCGTTCGGATCTGTGGTGCCGTCGGTGTTTTCGCCGAATACAAACAGGCGCGGGTCGCTGTGGCTCTTCATCCAGCCGACGAAGGTTTCGCTGAGGCGCATGTTGGGAATTTCGTACGAAAGGTTCATTACGATCGAGTTGCGGCAGGGCGTCTGGCGGTCGGTGGAGGCATCGCCGAGGATGTAGGCGTTGTCGTCGTTGCTCGTCATGACGCCGCGGCCGGCGGCTTTTTCAGCCCATGCCTGCGCTTTGCCAATGTCGCGTTTGGTGTAACGCATGGCCAGGCGGAGCATGAGGGAGTTGGCGAATTTTTTCCACTTGGCAATGTCGCCGTTGTAGATCAGGTCGCCTGTAACGGCATCCGCCGCAGGATCAAGGGCATTGCCTGCCTCTTCGAGTTCCTTCAACATGTCGTTGTAGATATCGGCCTGTGCATCGTAAGCCGGCGTGTAAATCTGCTGGTAAAAGCCCAGGCCAGCCTGCGAATAAGGCACATCGCCGTACAGGTCGGTCAGGCGGTGGAAGATCAGAGCGCGCGTGATGCGGGCGATACTGTTCAGGTTGGTACGCGAGGCATCGCCGCGGGTTTGCTCGACACAGTCTACGATGTATTTCACCTGCTCATCGAAGCAACGCTCGAAGTAGGCATTTTCGTAACCGAGGCTGTTGCGGGTTTTGTCGCCCACCCAGTAGCCGTTTACGTTGGAGATGTGCTGCATCATGGTGCTGCAGTAGATGAGGTTGACCCGCCAGGTTTCGTAAGCGAAGTCGGTACTGCCGGTGTAGCCCAGTTGCGCACGGGTGAGCAGGTAGTTGGGGTTGTAGAGATCAGCGCTGGCCGAGGTCGGGTCGGTGTTGATCTCTTCGAAATCCTTCGTGCAACCCTGGGCCATGAGCGCCAGGATCAGCACAAGGGAGGAAAGTTTAAAGAATTTATTTTTCATGATTCTTTTTTTTAATAAAGATTCGAGGAATTGTGAGGGCGGTCAGGCAGGTGTTGAAGCAAAGTCGAACCGATAACTGGAACGCTTTTACCCGCCACGGCATCCTCAGAATTTCACATTCACGTTCACCCCGATGGTGCGCACGGAGGGCAGGCCGGCCAGTTCGAGGCCCTGGGCATTGCTCACGCTATAATTGCTTTCCGGATCGATGTTGTCGGTCTTTTTGTACAAAATAGCGAGGTTGCGACCTACGAGTGCGACGTTGAGGCCTTGAATGCCAGTGCCGTCGAACCAGTTGCGCGGGCAGTTGTAGCCCAGGCTCACCTGGCGCAGTTTGATGAAGCTGGCGTCGTACACAAACAGGTTACTGATGCGCGTGAGGGCGCCGTAGTAGTCCTGCGGATTGACGGCGATGGCGTTGGCTTCGCCCGTGGCTTCGTCGATGCCTTCGGCAACGATCTGGCCTTCGCGGCCTTCCAGCGTAGCCTGGTGCAAACCGCGGCTGTATGCGTAGGAGTTGGTAGCCGAGAAGATTTTGCCGCCGAATTTGAAGTCGACCAGCACGCCCAGGCTCACGTTGCCGAAATTGAATTCGTTGTTCCAGCCGCCAGTCACTTTATGGACACCCGAGCCGGCGCTGATGAGCGTGTCGGCGGGTTGGGGCAGACCGTTGTTGAGCAGGATGTTGCCATTGGCGTCGCGCTTGTAGTCGAATACCTTGATGTTGGCGAAGGGCATGCCCACCGTTTGGTGTACAAATGCCGTGAGGGTACGCGAGCCGTCTACCTGCAGGGTGTTGACGCCGTCGGCCAGTGCCACTACTTCGTTTTTGTTGGTAGCGAAGTTGAAGGAGCTGGTCCAGCTGAATTTGCTGCTTTTCACCGGCGTAACCGTAAGCATGGCTTCGATGCCCTGGTTTTTCAGTTCACCCAGGTTGTACACGGCGGTGCCGTAGCCCGAAGTGCCGGAAATGGTGGCTGCCACGATGTCGTTGGTAGTCTTCTTGTTGTACCAGGCGAGGTCGACGCCGAGGCGGTTGTTCCAGAAACGGAGGTCAACGCCTAGTTCCAGTTCGTTGACACTCAGCGGTTTCAGGTCCTTGTTCGGGATAGAACCGTTGCTGATGTTGCCAATCGGGTAGCCGTTGATGGAGCCGCCGATGTTGTAGTACAGGGAGGTCTGGTACGGGCGGGTGTCGCCACCGACGGAAGCGTAAGCGACGCGCACTTTACCATAGCTCAGGAAGTCGTTTTGGAGGGCCTCGCTGAACACCCAGGAAGCGCTGGCCGAGGGATAGAAGTACGAGGGGTTGGTCAGCGTGGAGTACCAGTCGTTGCGGCCGGTCAGGTTGAGGTAGAACTGGTGGTAGAGGTCGAGTTCGGCGTATCCGTACACCGAGTTGGTGCGCACGCGGTCGAGCGAATAGCCGAAATTGCGGCTCAGCAGGTTGCCCAGCGAGTAGAGGTACGGAATTACGAAGGTGCCACCGTTGGTGTAGATGCCTTCCACGCGGCGGTCGAGGCGGTTGGCGCCTACGCCCACGTTGAGGCCGAAGTTTTCACCGAAATTGTGCGTCGAACCCACGAGGAAGTCTGCGTTGACTTCGCTGAACTTCACGCTGTTTTCGTTCATGCCGCCGTTGGTGTTGTAGGCAGTGCCTGTCGGCGTTACGCTGGTGGAGCGGTTGAGGTAGTAATCCTGACCGACGCGGCCTTGTACGTAGAGCCAGTCGGTGAGGTCGTAGCGCAGCAACACGTTGCCCATCAGGCGGTCTTTGTTCGTGTTGTTGAAAAACTTGTAAGAAGCGAAATACGGGTTGGTGATGTACTGGTTGTCGTTGAACTCCAGTTCCTTGCCTTCGCGGTTCGAGCCTTCCCCGTCGAAGCCTGCCAGCAGCGCCTGATCGACGTTGGCGGGCAGGAAGTTGATGGCGAAGTTGGCGTTGCCCGGCGAGTCGCTCAGGTTGGGGCGGTGATCCGCTTTTTCGCGGGTGTAGTTGGCTTTGAAATCGGTCGTCAGGCGGCCTGCTTTAAAATTGATGGAGGCGTTGACGTTTTTGCGATTGAGGCCGGTCTCCGGCAGCACGCTTTGGTTGCCGGTATTGGCAAACGACACGCGGTAGTTGGCGTTTTCGTTGCCGCCGCCGAGCGCGAGGGTGTTGACATGGGTAAAGCCCGTCTGGTAGAAGTCTTGGGCGGCATTGCCTTTGGCGCTGTAAGCGCGCTGAACGCCGTCGAATTCATAGGCTTGCGAACCGTCGAGGCGACCGCCCCAGCTGATCAGGCCCGTGTTTTTGCCTTCGTCGGGCGTAGCGGGTTTCGCGCCCAGGGTGCCCTGGCCAAATTCGGTTTGCCAGTCGGTCAGGATAACCGGCTGTTCCCAGGTCAGGTTGCTGTTAAATTCCACACCGATCCCTTTTTGTGCTTTGCCCGACTTGGTGGTGATGAGGATCACCCCGTTTTTGGCGCGGGAGCCGTAAAGAGCGGCGGCGGTAGCGCCTTTGAGCACGGAGATGTTCTCGATGTCGTCGGCGTTGAGGCTGGAAATGCCGTCACCGAAGTCGGCGCCGCCCCAAAGGCCTGCGCTGCCGAGGTTCGAGTTGTCCATCGGAACGCCGTTGATCACGTACAGCGGTTGGTTGTCGCCGGAAATAGAGGTGTTGCCCCGGAGGGTAACACGGCTCGATCCGCCGGGGCCGCTGGCGGTGCTCGTGACGTTGAGGCCGGCCACACGGCCTACGAGCGAATTGGCTACGTTGATCTCGCGAGCCTGCGTAAGGCTCGATCCATCGACCTGGCTAACCGAATAGCCCACTTTTTTCGACTCCTTGCGGATGCCGAGGGCGGTCACCACCACTTCGTCGATGGCGGCGCCAGCTGCCATCGAGACGTCGAGGGTGCTGCGCCCGCCCACCTCGACCGTGACGGTGGAGTAGCCGGTGTAGGAGATCGTCAGTTTGCCGTTCGGGTCGGTGAGGCGAAGGCGATAGTCGCCGTTCACATCGGAAACCGTGCCATTGCGGGTGCCGGTCTCGGTGACGGTGGCGCCGGCGAGTGCTTCACCCGTCTCGGCATCGGTCACTTTACCGGACACGGTCTGCGCCAGCAAGGAACCGGACCAGACAACAGCAAGCATAAAAAAGACGAACAAAGCCGACTTTTTTAGCGCCGCAGCGTAAAAGTTGCGCTTCATAATGGAAATCAAGTTTAGTGAAAGATTGTGATTTAGCGCTCAAAATTACAGAAGCATTGTAAGTCCGTGTACGTTAACGGAAAAATTTTTTTACTGCCGTGTTCGTACACGGTGAATAATAATTAGGAATTTTGAGCGGACAAATGAATGTCGCGGCTCTTGCCATTTTAACTGCCATGGACCAACCGATCCGTATAAAAGATATCGCCGAACGTACCGGGGTTTCCATCGGTACCGTAGACCGCGTGCTGCACAATCGCGGCCATGTGTCGGCCAAAGCACGTGAAAAAGTCCTGCGGGCCATGGAAGAGATGGGCTACAAACCCAATATCCTCGCCAGAATGCTGGTCAACAACCGCCCGTTTCGGATCGCCTGCCTCTTGCCCGATTTCCGCCAGGACGCTTACTGGGTGCAGCCCAAAGAAGGCATCGAAAAAGCCGTGGAAGCCGTGCGCCATTACAACGTTCAGGCTGACTGGTTTTTCTTCGATATGTTCAATGCCGGCGAATTTCCCTCGATAGCCCGGCAAGCGCTCGATTCCGCGCCGGACGCCCTCATCGTGGCGCCCGTGTTCCGGCAAGAAGGCGAATTGTTTCTCCGCGAAGCCGCCGAACAACAAGTGCCGGTCATCATGATCAATACCGACCTCGAAACAGGACAATACCTGTGTTACATCGGCCAGGAGTCCTACCAAAGCGGATTGCTCGCCGGCCGCCTGCTCGATTTTAGCCTCGACAGCGGCGATCAGGCCCTCGTGCTCAACCTCGACCGCGGGGTGGCCAATGCCCGCCACCTGCTCGATAAAGAACAGGGCTTTCGCGACTATTTTTCAGGTGTGTTTGACAAAATGATCGGCGTCCATTCCGAAATTTTCGAAGACTTCGACAACGCCGCCTTGCTCCGCACCTGGATGGCCGCTCAGATTGAACGTTTTCCCCGTCTTCGCGGCATTTTTGTGACCAATTCACGCGCCTACAAACTCGTGGCCGCCCTCGACGACGATACGCTCCGCCGCATCAGAATCGTCGGCTTTGACCTCGTAAAACCTAATTTGAAATACCTGGAGGAAAACAAAATCAATTTTTTGATCAACCAGAATGCCTGGCACCAGGGCTATCTGGGCATCCTTTCCGCAGTTAATAACCTGATTCTCAGCAAAGACATCCACCGCCACCAATACCTGCCGCTCGATATCGTGGTGCGCGAAAATGTCAATTATTACCTGAGCCGGACCCTGGAACTGCCGCTGATCGCTATTTGAGGAAAAGGTTAATATCCCGGCGGCTGACAGAAAAATGACTCGCCCCCCGCGCAACCTGCGCGCTTTTTTTCACGATTAGAGAAGGAAATCCTCTCCCTGAGGAATTTGCAATTACCCTGTCCTTCTCACGCAACATTGTCAAAATGAAAAGAAAAGACTTCCTGAAACTGACCGGTCTGGTCGGCGCCACCACCGTCGTTGGCGGCACGGCTACCGCGGTCGCCCGCGTTGCTTCCACCGCTCCGCCCCCCGATACCTGCGTACTTATCCCGACGGAAACAGCCGGACCGTTTCCCCTCGATCTTTCGGAAAACACGACCTTCTTCCGGCAGGACATTCGCGAAAACAAAACCGGCGTTCAACTGAACCTCAAACTGAAAATCATCGGCGCTGAAAATTGCCTCCCGCTGCAAAACGTGCGCGTCAACATCTGGCATTGCGACAAAGACGGTCTCTACTCGGGCTACAGCCAGAACAACAACCCGGGCCAGGCCGGCCTTACCTACCTGCGCGGTTATCAAATGACCGACGCATCGGGCATTGCCGAATTCGTGACCATCTTCCCGGGCTGGTACACCGGCCGTATCTGCCACATCCACTTTCAGGTTTACGTGAGCTCGGTGTACGCGGCTATTTCCCAGCTGACGTTCCCCCTTGCCGAAAAAAATGCCCTGTACGCCGCCAACTCCGCCCTTTACACCAAGGGCGCCGACCCGCTGAATTTCAATCAGGACAATATTTTTTCAGACGGCTACGCCTACCAGCTGGCTACCCTGACCCCCAACGCCACCACGGGCGGCTACGACAGCTACCTCGAAGTAACGGTGCAAGGCTCCGGCGTGTCGGGACTGGCCCAACTCGAACCCGAAACCGGCGGGCAGTTCAAACTTTACCAAAATTACCCGAACCCGTATTCCGGCCGAACGAGCATCCCTTTTACGCTGAATGATGCCGCCGATGTGAAAATCCAGATCTTCGATCTGCAGGGGCGCAAGGTCGCCGAAGTGGCCCAATCGGGGCTGGGGAAAGGCGATCACGTCGTTGAACTGGATATGAAGGAGCTGAATATCCCGACCACTACCTATGCCTACCAGATCGAAGTGTCGAACAACGCAGGCGTATTCCGCCAGTCCAGACTGATGACCGCGGCCGGCAATTGAACGAATGTTGAGATAGCCGCTAAAATTCAAACAGGAGTCGTCCCGAGGGAGACTCCTGTTTGTTTATTAAATTGAAAATCAGTTTTTTAGACAATATTTATGCGTGTCAGCTTCGAATCAGTTTGCCCGTCCAAACCTGCCCGCCTGCATTCAGTTGCCAGCCGTAAAGACCCGCCGTGCCGAATGCGGATGCGGGAATGGTCAGCAAATGCGTCCCGCCCGACAATTCCTGCCGAAGGCTGAAAACCGTTTTTCCCTGAACATCGACCAATTGCAGTTGCACAAATGTGGCCTCGGGGCAAAACACCGGCAGGCTCACGTCCGTCGCGCCGGGGTTGGGATATGCACTGCCCACGGACGCCGTTTCGCCTTCACCGCGGGTGAAAGACAAAACCAGCGGGTGGCGCTCGCCGGCTGCGTCGAAGGCTTCGGAAGGCAGCCCTTCGGAGGCAAGGCGCAAGGCGTCGGGCAAGCGCAGGGGCGATAAGGCGCGCAGGCGAAGATGCAGAATTGCCTCGCCGTCTTCCATCGCCACCGCCGAAGGCGAAAACCACACGGCATTCAGTTTTCCGGCCACAGGCTGCGCCAAAGACAGATCGTCCGGGTTGGGCAAATTCCCCGCTTCGACGGCTTCCACCGACAACAGCCCCGGATCGAATTGCAACCCCAGTTGCATCGCCAGCCACTCCTGCCCGGTCGAGACTTTCAGCGCGAGATCGGCAACCTCGCCGGCATTCAAGTTCAGATCGGGCAAATGGAGTGCTACCGGCGCCCGTTCTTCAACGGCCGCCCCGTTCAGCCCCGGGGAAGCGGAGCAGTTCACATCCCCCGTTTTGATCGCCGTAAATGCGTAGCTCAGGCTCAGATCGCTCATGGAACTGAACGTTTTTGATTCGACGAAAGGCACGTCGGTGAAGGCGTAGTCGGGGTTGGAAAACGTCGTGTTGGCGTCGATAAACCGCCAGGAAGAAGCGCTGGGGAATTCGGTAATGAGACCGAGCAACAGGTTGCGGATGGTGATGATGTCGAGGTTGGTAATCGTGTTGCTCTTGTTGACGTCGGCCGCGATCTGGGCGTAAGGAGACAAGGTGTTGGTGGACAAAATATACTGGGAGATGCGCGCCAAATCGAGCGCATCCACGCCGTTGAGCGGGTCCTGATTAAGTTGCGGCGTGAAGGTGTAGTTGGCGCCGGGGATGAGCGGCGCAGTGTAGTTCATGCATCCCGATGCATCCGGGCCATCGTCGTACAAGGTAAATTCGGACATGATCGGGTTGTCGTTCTGGAACAGGCCCTCCACATGGATAACGGGCGCCCCGCTGCACCATTGCCGGGCGCAGAGCGCGATGCCGATCGTATCGTCGCCAGTGCAGTTGCCAAAAGGATCAGCTACAGTTAAAGTCGTGGTGCAATACCCCTCGTTGCCGGCAGCGTCTTTTACCCACACTTCCACCTCGTTCAGGCCGATTTCGCTGCAGAAATACGTCAGCGATACCTGCGGCTCACCCTGGCTGTTCAGCGGGAAGCCCGAACCCTCGCCGGCTTTGCGAATCGAACGGGTCATGGCGGACTCTGGGGAGGTATTGTCTTCGATGTATTGCAGAAAATCTACGTACCAAAGCGTCACCATTTGCGTAGGCATAATATTCACGCTCAAACTATTAAGGCATACGATGGTCGGTACCTCGCAATCGCGCACTTTGATGTTGTAACTGCATTCGATCTGTTCGCCGCCTGCTTCCTCGGCTACCCAGCGAATGTAGTGTTGGCCGCAAGGCAATTGCGGATCGACGTAGGTCTGCGGATTGTCGGGCGTGTTCCAACGCAGCCTGGCGGTGTGCTCGTTGCCGTTTTGAGTGGTTTCGAGGGCGAATTGATACAGTTCGCCGGGCGCAACCGTTCGGGTGTCAAAAGGCAGGATTTCCTCCCCGAGCGGCGAGCTGAAAAGGTTGCCGTAATGCACCGTGCCGACTTCGGGCAGGTCCCGACTGTCCACCAGGGTTTCAGGAATATTGTCGTGGTTGAGGTCGAGGTAAAGTTGATAATAGATCGTCAGGGCGCCGCCACAGTTTTGAGTAAAGGTAAAAGAGGCAGGAGCCTCATCTTCGGCATTGTCAGCGTTCATGTTGGGAGCGTCCCACCAGAAGAAATTATTCCAGAGGCCAGGATCGTTTTGCGTTGTATCGCATACTTCCAGCGTCGCGGCAGGGCAGGTGCCGGGAATCAGGCAATTTTGAGCCTCGGCATTGAAAAGCCAAAGCGAGGAGATCAGGAGCGAAATATATTTAAGCATGGGATGAGCATTTTGAAAGTGATGAACCCGGATGGAAACTCAACGGACGACAATCGTGCCGCTGGCCGTTTTCCCGTCGGAACGCATCAATTGATAGAAAAAATAGCCGGAAGGCAGGTTTTTTCGCTGAAAAACATATTCCGAACCGAAGAACTGCTCCGCCCGCAAGGGCCGCCCCTGTGCGTCGTACAGGAATAGCAGGAATTGACTGTCGGCAGAAGAATCGTCGATCTGCAACAGGGTTTCTTCTCCAAAAGGATTGGGCATGACCCGCATGCCGAGGCTGTTGGCCTCACGCGGCGTTTCTACGCCGACACTGATCAGCGGCAGGCCGATGGTGTGGAAATACGTATTGGTGACGACCGGCTCGTTGTAATCGAAGTAGATGGCCGCGCTGTTTTCAATGAGGGCGCCCAGGGGCAAATCGCCGCGCGGATTGATCTGAAACCGGACAAATCCGTGAGAGCCCGGTTCGTTGACCGTACTGTCGGGCAGGAGGATGTTGTTAAAAATAAATTTCAACGCATTGCCTTCAATTTCAAGATCATAGGGATGACTCGAAGCGCCCGGGCGTATGCTGCCAAGATCCAAAAGTTCCGAAAGCGTGTCGCGGATGACCACCAGAAACGCCGTGTCGTTGCCGGTGTTCTGGAAGCGGATCATGTAGTCGATCGGCTGGCCGACTTCGAGGTAGTGTTCGTCTTTCCAGCCCAGCGGGAAACCTCGTTTGTCGTTCGGATCGAATGAGCCGATGATCTCGTCGCAATGCTTGGCGATGGCCGGGGATGCGTTTTCAAACGGCAGTTGAAGCGCCAGATTGGGGCCGCTGTTGCCGCCGCAGGCATTGAGCGCGGCGGAAGGGTCGCCGCCCACCGGGTGCCCCGGGCGCTGGTGCGTACGGAGGTAGTAGGAGTGCCCGGCAGGGTTGGGGATGCTGATGACCGAGTCCGCGGCGCCGTTCAGCTGGATATGACCGGTCATCAGAATGATCTGGTCTTCGATGATCACGTAGTCGGTCGCGTCGGACATGTCGTTGCCGGTGTTGGCAATCTTGAACTCTGCCTCGGCGCCCGTGCACAATGCGCTGACTTCGAGGTTGGAACCGTCCCAGACATTGGTGGGCGCAGCGCGACAAAGGGTGTCGGGGTAAATATGCGCCTCGGCGCAAAGCACCTGGCCAATATTTACGGAAGCCGCACAAGGCACGTGCATAAATATCCTGAAAAAGGCACAGTCGCCCGGCTGCACGTCGCCCAGTTCGTAGTGCAAACTGTTGATGGTCTGCGAACTAACCGGCAGGTCGCTGCTCTCGAACACCAAAGTGGTGTCGAAAGTGATGTCGAGCTCCGCGTCGGTGGCTAGCTGGTTGCCATAGTTGCAATATTCGACTGTGTACATCGTCGTCGTGCAACGCCGGAGCAGGCCGCCGCTGATCGACACGTCGAGCACCGGACAAACCGTGCTGCTTTGCAGCGCGATGTCGGGCACTGAAACGGTCTGGTTGAGGCCGCTGACGGTCACGAGGGGCGTATCGCAGGCTGACCACAGTGCAGCATTGCCCGAAAGCGGAAGCACGCTCAGCGCGTATTGCCCTTCCGTGACGGTCATTTCGTAGGTTCCGTCGAGCGACTGGACGAGATGGTAAAAAGTCTCTCCCGCGCTGCCCGCTGCTTTTACCATAAAAATCGGCGGCGTTTCAGTCTCTTCCGGGTCGTTGGTGCAGTTGCTGTTTTGATCCCAGAAAACACGACCGCTCAGGATATTGAACGGCGCCTCGCCCGATTCGTCGAGTTTGACCAGCACGGCGCGCAGGCCGGCATCGGTTTCTCCCGCAAATGCCAGATGCTGGTCGCTGGTGCGGATCACGGCCATGGGCAGGTCGGCAAAAGGCAAATCGGGATTGGACAGAGAGTCGCCGCTGGCGGCGATTTTGAGCAAACGGGTAGTGGCCGCCGCGGGCGTCCCGGTGTAAACCGGCACGTACAGGTTGCCGGCGGCGTCGCCTGCGAAGTCGCGGACGATAAATGTGGTGGGTGTGCTGCCGTTAGGGGCGGAAGGCGTGTACTGGCGATACCATTGTTCGACGCCCAGCGGACTCACTTTCAGGAAGTCGAGTTTGTACGGGCTGGTCTGGTTGGATTGACCCATCAGCACCAGGCTGCCGTCGGCGTTGGCGCTGAGCGCAATGCCGCTTTGGTAGGCGGGTTTTTGATAAAAATTCAGCCAGAGGGTGTTGCCTTCGTTGTCAAGTTTGGCCAGCACCAGATCGCGGTCGCCGCCGATGTTTTTGCGGGCGCCGCCCAGGGCAATCTGGCCGTTGGGCAGGGGTGTCAGACAGGCGTCCACTTCGTCAAAGTCTGTGAATCCCAGGCTTTTATCCCAAAGAATCTGTCCGCCGGCGCTGATTTTCAGCACCCTGAATGATTGTTCAAAAACTGCGTCGCGGGTTTCGCCGGCCACCAGCAGGGCGCCGTCGGAGCCGAGTGAAAGTTCGTGCAGGCCATTGGGCAGGCTGCCGTTGTCGAGCGGCAGCGTCCAGACCACAAGGCCATTGTAGTCGATACGGATCAGCACGTTGCGTTGCCCGTTCGGCCCGTCCTGACCTTCTGTCAAAACGGCAAAACCGCCCGGTATGGGACAGGCCGCCACGGCGCTCTTGCCGGGCAGGCCGGACTGGCTGGTCCAGATGGCATTGCCCGTGGTATTGGTGCGTACCAGCAGGGGGTTGCTGGTGGGAGTGACGCCGCCTGCAAGCAGAAAACCGCCATCCGGTGCTTGTACCAGAGCGCGGAAAAAACTGTTGTCGGGCTGGTACACTTCCCTGAAAATACTCTGGCTCCGGAGCAGACCGAAGCCTGACAGGGAGAACAGGCAAGCGAGTAAAATTCGAAAAATGTTCATGCCGGATAAGGTTGATGGTAAGTACCGATTATTCATGGTACAAAAGTGCCGGGTAACGGCGGGCGGCACAAAGACATTTTTTGATTGTTTTCAGAATTTATTTTTAGGAAAAATTTTATAAATAATTAAAAATCAATTTTTTAATAAAAATAATAACCTTTGTTTTTCAAAAGTGTTAAAAACCATCCAACACTCCTGTTCCTTCTTCAAACACCGGTTTTTACCTCAAAATACCCTGATCTGGTTATGACCGATACGCCGCTTTTGCAAATCCTCGGCGCCTTGTCGCCTGCCGCCTTGCGGGCTTTTGACAAATATATGCGTTCGCCCTATCTGGTCACGCATGCCGACACCCTCAGGCTGTACGATTATCTGCGGCCCTTGCTGGCGGCCGGCGATTCGGCAGCGCTCGAAAAAGAAGCGGTCGCCCGGTCGCTCGATCTTTCCACAACCCGCCTTGCGCACCTGACCAGCTACCTGCTGGAACAGGTCGAATCGTTTCTGGCGCTGGAAGACTGGCAGCCGCTCAAACATGAGCAGCACTTGCTGACAGTGGCGCACCTGCGGCGTCTTCGCCTCGACGAGCCGGCAGCCGCCATGTTGCGCTACGCCCGCCGCCGCCTCAACGCCGGCCCCGGGAGAGGGGTCGAGTACCATCGCCTGTTGTACCAGTTTCAGCTCGAATCACTGCAACTCTCGCAGCAGCAGGGCCGCGCGCGGTCCTTGCCCATTCAGGAACTTTCAGATGCCCAGGACGTGGCGTTCATCTGCGAAAAACTGCGCACCGGCTGTCTGCTCAGCAGCCACCAGGCTGTGGCGCAGCAGGGCTACGACAAGGGGCTGCTCGACAGCGTTTTGCGTTTTTTGGAAGGGCATGCCTACCTCGATGTCCCGATCGTCGCCGCCTATTTTCACGGCTACTACGCACAGTTGGGGCATGCCGGCAGCGACGAACATTTCCGCCGGCTTAAAGCCGTGCTGCAGGCGCATGCCGCACATTTTTCGCTGGGCGAGACGCACGATCTTTATTTGTTGGGGATCAATTTTTGCATCCGTCGCATCAATCAGGCCGAGGAGTCCTATTTCCGCGACGTGTTCGAACTGTACCAGTCGGGCCTGCAGCACGGCGCCCTGCTCGAAGACGGCGTGTTGTCGCGCTGGACCTACACCAATATCGCCCTGAGCGCCCTGCGGCTGCGGGAGTTCGACTGGGTACAGCAATTTTTGAAAGATTTTGCGCCGCTGCTGCCCTCGGGGCACCGAGAGGGCGCTTTTCATTTCAACATGGCTCGTTACCACTACCATCTGGGGCGGCATCGGGAGGCGATGCAGCATTTGCTGCGCATGGACTACGACGACGTGCTGCACAACCTGGCGGCCAAAACCCTGCTTTGCATCATCTACTACGAACTGGAGGAGATCGATGCGCTCGACAATCAGCTTGACAGTCTGCGCGCATTTATCCGCAGAAAAAAAATCCTGGGCTACCACAAGACCAATTATTCGTCTTTTATCAACATCATGCGGCGGCTGTCGGTCTTGCCCCATCGCGATACGAAGGGACAGGCCGAGTTGCGCGCGCAGATCGAAGCGGCGGGCAATCTGCCGGAGCGGGAGTGGTTTTTGCGGCAAATCGGTCAGGCCCCGACGAGCTGATGCACTTCGCTTCGCGCTTTTGATTAATTTTGCCGCCAAGAACATCACACGAGCACTTTACCATTCTTTATGCCACTTCAGACCGGCGACAAAGCCCCCGATTTCAGCCTTCGTTCCAGCGACAAATCCATTGTAAAACTTTCCGAACAACAGGGGCACAATGTCGTCCTCTTGTTTTTTCCGCTGGCTTTCACCGGCGTTTGCACCAAGGAACTTTGTATGATGCGCGACAGCCTGGCCGATTACGAAAAACTCGATGCCCGCATTCTGGCTGTTTCGGTCGACAGTATTTTTACGCTCCAGAAATGGAAAGACGAGCAGGGCTTCAATTTTCCGCTCTTGTCGGATTTTAATAAATCAGTCAGTAAAAAGTACGACGCACTCTACAAGGATTTCGCCTACGAAATGAAAGGCGTGTCGAAACGCGCCGCTTTCGTGATCGACCGACAAGGAACCATCCGCTACGCGGAAGTGTTGGAGAGCGCCGGCGATCTGCCTGATTTTCAGGCTGTTCAAAAAACGCTGGAGGGCTTGAAAGCCTGATTCCGGCATAAAAACAAGGCTTACAGCCGCACAACAAGCAACCATCAACGACCACCATGCCCAGCACCAGGCCACATTGGGAAGAAGAGGAAGACGTCCTCGTTGAAGACGATATCGGTTCGGGAGAGCCCTCCCGAATTATTGTTTTTAACGACGACCACAACACGTTCGAGTGGGTCATTCAGTGTTTTATGGAGGTGCTCGGGCACACCCACGAGCAGTCGGAGCAGTTGTCGCTGATCATTCACTTCAAGGGGAAGGCGACGGTGAAGACCGGTCCGCGCAATGAATTGCAGCCGCTTTGCGAAGGTTTGCTGGATCGCGGGTTGTCCGCGGAACTGGACGAGGGAGCATAAAACCAGCGAGAAAAAATTCGGAGACCAAACAGAACAGCACCAACACAGTGTGCTATTTTCACGGCGTCAAGCCTCAATACCGAATCGTTACATTTTTCACTCAAACTCCTTAATTTTTCTGTCATGGAAACTTTGGATCAACCAACAACCGATCAACGCACCGCCAGTGATGGCAACCGCATCGTCGCCTACCTCATCGACGCGGTAGTCACGGGCGCCCTTTCCTTTGTTCCCTTTGTCGGCTGGATCGCAGGCATCGCCTACTTCCTTACCCGCGACGGTCTGCCCTTCCTCAACGGCCAGAGCCTCGGCAAAAAAGCCATGAACCTCCGCGCCGTTACGTCCGACGGCCAGGATCTGACCAACAACTGGGGGCCGGTGATCATCCGCAACGTTGTCCTGATCATTCCTTTCTTCCCCATCGTTGAACTGATCGTCATGCTCACCAATCCGCAAAAACTGCGTCTTGGCGACCAGTGGGCCAAAACCAAGGTGATCGCTGTCGGCTGATCGCCCCCTGTTTTCGAACAACACAACCATGATTCCCGGCGGCAGGAAATAAATCCCTGCCGCCTTTATTTTTGCCCCGTCTCCTGATCAAATATTTCCAACTGCCCCGTGCCCGTCTTTTGGCTCAACGAAAATGAACTGAGTTTCCCGCATCCCACCCTTGCCGAGCCGGGCGGAGGGCTGTTGGCCGTCGGGGGCGACCTCAGTCCCGAGCGACTGGTGCTGGCTTACCGCAACGGTATTTTTCCCTGGTTTGAAGAAGGCGGCTATTTTTACTGGTACGCCCCCGACCCGCGCTGCGTGCTGTACCCGGCCGAACTGGTGGTGCACAAAAGCATGCGCTCCATTTTCAATCAACACAAGTTTGACTACACCCTCGACACCTGTTTCGACGAGGTGATCCAGGCTTGCAGCGCCATCCCGCGCGACGGGCAAAAAGGCACCTGGATCAGCGAGGCTTTTGTGGAAGGCTACACGGCGCTGCACCAGATCGGGCTGGCGCATTCGGTGGAAGTCTGGCAGGGCGACGAACTGGTGGGCGGGCTTTACGGGGTGTCGCTGGGCAAGGTTTTTTACGGGGAAAGTATGTTCGCGAGGGTCCCCAACGCTTCCAAAGCCGGTTTTATCCGCCTGGTCAGGGCTTTGGAAAAAGCGGAATTTACGCTCATCGATTGTCAACAGGACACCGAACACCTCATGCGGCTGGGCGCCCGCAACATCAGCCGCGATCTGTTTCTCGAACACATGACCCACAACGCCTACGCCCGCACGCTGATGGGGCAGTGGGAATTTGATGAGGCGACAGGGGTGAAGTGCCATGCCTCGGAGGCCGAATGATCAGTGCAGCGAAGTCACCTTCACCCGTTCCAGATTGATGAGAATCAATTGGATATGCTTTTCGTGCGCCTGTTTTTCAAATTCGCTGATCATCTCCAGTACGTCGTAATCGACAAACCTGCTGTTGGAGCCGTCGATGGTCAGTACCGAGTAAGGCGGTATTTTGTACAGGGCTTTTTGCAGGTTCACCTTGTTGAGAAACGTCACCATCGAGTTCAGCCGGATGGTAAAATGCTCGGTTGCCGACTGTCGGTGCTGTTCGATGTCGTATTCGGCCTTGAAATTGTTGCGGACAATAAAATAGATCGAGATCGCCAGCCCGATGGCCACGCCTTCGAGCAGGTCGGTCATCAGGATGACCACGATCGTGATGACGAAGGGCAAAAACTGGTTCCAGCCCAGGCGGTACATCTGTCGGTAGAGCGCGGGTTTGGTCAGGTTGTAGCCGGTGATGAGCAGAATGGCCGACAGGGAGGCGAACGGGATCAGGTTGATGGCAAAGGGCAGTACGGACACAGCCAGCAGGAGGAACACCCCGTGCGTAAATGCCGACAGCCGCGTGCGGGCCCCGGCGTCTACGTTGGCGGCGCCGCGGACGATCACGGCCGTCATGGGAATAGCGCCCACGAGGCCGCAGGTCATGTTGCCCAGCCCCTGAGCGATCAGTTCGCGGTTGACCGGGGTTTTGCGTTTGAGCGGATCGAGTTTGTCGATGGCTTCCACGCAGAGCAGGGTTTCGAGGCTGGCCAGCAGGGCGATGGTGAAGCCGTCTTTGAACACCTGGTTGTTGTCCAAGAGGCGGGAAAAATCGGCCGTCTGGATTTGCCCGAAAATATTGGCGGGGATATTGACCACCTGCGAGGCCTTGAGCGCCCAAAGCGGCAGCAGGTTGTGGTAGGCAAAATTGATGCTCACGCCTGCCAGTACGACCAGCAGGGGCAGGGGCAGCCACTTGGCTTTTTTTCTAAAAAACTGCCCCAGCGAGCCCAGCAGGGCCAGTGAAACCAGGCTGATCACGACAACCGGCAGGGAAAAGTGCTGATAAAAATTGCCCGCGTTTTTATAAAAATTATTGCTGCTGAACAGACCTGCAAAACCTTCCGTCCAGAAATCGGGCTGATCGTAGCCCAAAGCAAGCGGTATTTGTTTGGAAATCAGGATGATCCCAATGGCCGCCAGCATGCCTTTGATCACCGCCGACGGGAAATAATTGGCCACGGTACCGAGTTTCAGCAGGCCCAGCCCCAACTGTACGGCGCCGGCCACAAACACGGAGAGCAAAAAAATCCGGTAGTCGCCCAGGCTGATGATCGAAGCGCCGACCACGGTGGTGAGGCCGGCGGCCGGCCCCGACACGCCCAGCTGCGACCCGCTGATCAGCGACACCACGATGCCGCCGACCACCCCCGAAAGGATGCCGGCGTACAAAGGCGCCCCCGAAGCGAGCGAAATCCCGAGGCAAAGCGGCAAAGCGACCAGAAAAACCGTAAGCCCCGCCGGCAGGTCGTGTTTGAACCAGATTAAACGATAGTAATGGAGCTTTCTGGGTGAAAGTAAATCTGAGGTATCCATGCGTATTAAATGCTTCGAAGTGCAGTAAACGAAAAATCGACAATCTTATTGAAGCATGTCATGCCGATTGATGACGAATCGTTTTGGTCGAACGCCAAAGTTGAAAGTACTTTCGCCCAGATTGTCTGCAGTTTCTTTTTAAAAACCTTTGTAACTGCTTAGGTAAGAATGATTAAGACACTGCCGCGTTTAACACCCCACCCCCGGCCCCTCCCCCTCCGGGGAGGGGAGCCGATCCAGCTTAGTATCTTTTCAATCAAATTGTCTGAGAAGCAACAATTTGCGATCTACTCCCCTCCCCGGAGGGGGAGGGCCGGGGGTAAGGGTATCAGAAGGGACAAAGTTTCACTCAATATCTCCACGTTAACCTAACCAGTTACAAACCGTTCAAAATGGCAAAAAGAACAAAAAACGACATGACCGAGAGCATCCAAACCGAGGTGGACGCTTCTTTTATTTACCATAAAATCGCCGATGCCGAGCAGGACCCGGGCGTCGCCTCCGTATTTCGCAACCTCGCGGAAATTGAAAACGAACACGCCACCAAAATGCTCGACTTCTTCCGGCAGCAAGGGCGCGATGTAGCCATGCCTCCGCCATCGTGGCGGGCCCGGATGCTCAACCGAATCGGCAAGGTGTTCGGCTACGATTACATCATCGGCGTGATGATGGATACCGAAAAAAGCATCGCCAGAGCCGTTGTTCAACAAAAAAACAATGAAAAAGCACCCATCAAGGGCGACGAAGGCAACCACGTCAGGATACTGCAGTCGCTCATCAGCAACCGGCAGAAAGTAAGCGGCGAAAACCTTTCCCGCATCGAAGGCCGCCACAAAACCGTGGGCGGCAATGCCTTGCGGGCCGCCGTACTGGGCGCCAACGATGGACTGGTCTCCAACATGAGCCTTGTGATGGGGGTCGCCGGCGCGACGAGCGGTCAGAATGAAGTCCTGCTGGCCGGGTCGGCCGGGCTGCTTGCAGGCGCCTTGTCGATGGCGCTCGGCGAATGGATCTCGGTGAAAAGTTCGCAGGAATTGTACGAACGCCAGATGGCCCTCGAAATGGATGAAATCGAAACCAACCCGGAAGGCGAACTGAAAGAAATCACCCTGATTTATATCGCCAAGGGCATCCCCGAGGCGCAGGCGCACGACATGGCCGTCAAAGTCATGTCGGACAAAGACCATGCGCATGAAGTGCTGATCAAGGAAGAACTGGGCATCAACCCGGAGGATCTCAAAAGTTCCGCCTGGGAAGCCGCGATCACCTCGTTCGTGCTTTTTGCCATCGGAGCGATCATCCCGCTCGCGCCTTTTTTCTGGAGTGGCGGCGCCACGGCGATCATCGTCAGCGTCATTGCGAGCACGGTCGGTCTGTTCCTGATCGGTTCGGCCATCACCCTGTTTACCGGCCGCAGCGTCTGGTTTTCGGGCACCCGGCAGGTGGTTTTCGGGTTGCTGGCAGCCGCAATTACCTTTGGAATTGGCAAAATGATCGGGGTTTCCATCGCCGGTTAGGTTTTTGTACAAACCCTGATTTTTCCCGTTGAGGCGTATTCCCCGCCCCGTTCGGACACAAAGAGTTGTCGCATCCGAAGGGCTGATCTCACATTTGAGTCGTCAAATCAATTGTCCCGGCCGGATAATCTGATCGTCACTTAAAAATGAATCAGCCAAATTTCAACACTATGCAAACGCGACTTTTCTCTATCCTTCTCCTGACGCTGGGCTTTCTGACCGCCGGCGCAGGCAATCCCCGGCCCCCGCTCCACGACAACATTTGCCTGACCTGCGACATCGCTTCCGGCTTCTCGGTCAGCGACAACAATGGCGGCTCGGCTACCCTCAACTGGAGCGCCGTCAGTGGCGCCAGCAGCTACGACCTGGAAGTACAGGACGAACAAAACAATCCGAGTACGTTCCAACTGGAAATCAATGTCACCGACAACAGCTACCTCGTGTCGGGCCTTCAAGCCGGTGTGTTGTACAAATTCAAGGTCCGCACCCAATGCGGCAACGACAAAAGCGACTGGTCCGAATGGTTCTTTTTCACCGCATCCGGCGGCTCTGGCGGCGGTGGCAACGGTGGCGGTAGCAACGGCGATTGCGCCATCCCGTCCAACCTGACGGCCACGGTGGCCAACGGCGTCGCCACCCTCGGCTGGGCCTCCGTGCCGGGTGCGGTGAAGTATTACATCGAAGTGGAAGACGAACAGAACAACCCGAGCACTTTTCATCTCGAAGACAGCACCACGACCAATTCCTACGCGCTTCCAGGCCTGCAATCGGGTGTTTTGTACAAATTCAAAGTTCGCACCCGCTGTGCCAATGGTCAAAGCGACTGGTCGACTTGGCTCTTTTTCAATGGCTCCGGCAACGGTGGTGGTGGCGGAACCGGCGGTGACTGTGTTGCGCCGGTCAGCCTGATCGCCGCCCTCAACGGCGCCAGTGCCACTCTGTCGTGGAACAGCGTCGGCGGCGCCGTGCAATATGATATCGAGGTCGAGGACGAACAAAACACGCCGAGCAATTTCCATCTTGAAGTTTCTTCAACTGATACTTTCTACGTAGTCACCGACTTGCAGGCGGGCGTTTTGTACAAATTCAAAGTCCGCACCCGCTGCGCCGGCGGCAGCCAGAGCGACTGGTCGGCCTGGCAATATTTCAACGGCACGCTCGGCGGCCCTCCTGGCCACGGCGGCACGGGCAACTGCGCCAAACCGACCAACCAGTTTGCCGTCGATATCACGGCTACGTCGGCCCTGCTGACCTGGGATTCGGTGCCCGGCGTGGTGTCGTACACCCTTGAAGTTGAACGCGTTCAGCAAGGCGCTAACCCCTTCCAGATCACCACGACGGTGACGACCAACTCCTGGCTGCTGACCGGCCTGAGCCCCAACACGCGCTACAAATTCAAGGTGCGCGCCAACTGCTCCGCAACCACGCACAGCAAATGGACGGGCTGGCGGAAATTCAAAACTGCCGCCAATTTCACCGGCAACGACGACAGCGCCCTCAAACCCGTGCAAGCCACGGACCGCGCTGCCCAACCCTCCGACGAAGGCTTCTCCATGAGGGCCTGGCCCAACCCGGCCGGCGACGCGGTCAGCGTCCAGCTGACCCGACTCGGCGACCAGCCCGCCACGCTTCGGCTCTACGAGCTGTCGGGCCGCACAGCCCTTGAAATGACCATCGTGCCGCAACAAGGCGCCTGGGAAGGCCGATTGCCGGTGCAAGAGTTGCCCAACGGAATTTACCTCCTGCGCGCAGCCAATGCACAGGTCAATCAAACGATCAAGCTGGTGGTAAGCCACTGAAAAATAAGCGTATTTGTGTGAAAGACTGAACCGGAAAGTCGGTTCGGGCCGGGTTGCAGCCGAAGGGTGGCAACCCGGTTTTTTGTTTTTTGACCAATTGCAAACAAGGGATTTTTCCTTTAATTTGCCCAAATAACCATCAACACAACTGCCATGCACAAAATTTGGTCGAAGCTGGTTTTCTGCCTCATAATATTATGGCCGGTCGGCTCTTTCGAAGGCGTGGGCGAACACCCGCCGCTGCCCGACGCCGAACTGGTCGCGGCTTTTTACCCGAAAGAATACTTTCAAATGCCGGTAAAAGACGACATCATGCGCGTCACCGGCACGTTCGGCGAGCTGCGCGACGATCATTTTCACTCCGGGCTCGACCTCAAAAGCCGCACCGGCCGCGTCGGCCAGCCCGTGTTTGCCTCGGCCGAGGGTTTTGTGGACCGCATCAAGGTGCAGGCCGGCGGCTATGGCAACGTGTTGTACATCCGGCATCCCAACGGTTATTCCACGGTCTACGCCCACCTCGACAAATTTGCCCCCGAAATTGCCAAATACGTTCGTGAAGCCCAGTACAAAGCGCAGCGTTTCGAAGTCAGTTTGAACCCGCCCGACGGCATGTTCAGGTTCAAACAAGGCGAGGAAATTGGTAAAATGGGCAATACGGGCGGCTCCACCGGCCCGCACCTGCATTTTGAAATACGGCACAGCGCCACCGACCGCGCGCTCAATCCGCTGCTTTTCGGACTGCCCGACGAAGACAAGGTCGCTCCCGACGTGCGCGACATGAAGGTGTATTTTCTCAATGAAAACCGCGAAATCCTCACCGGCAAAGCCTTTCCCATCCGTCGGCGAACCGACGGCACTTACGGCCCGGCTTCCGGCGATACCGTGCTGCTGGGCGCCTGGCGCGTCGGTTTCGGCATCAAAACCTACGACGCAATCGGCGCTTTCCGCAACGACAACGGCGTTTTCGCCCTCAAGGCCAGCGCCGACGACGTTCCTGTGTACGAATGGCGCATGGAACAACTCGATTTCGACGAAACCCGCTACCTCAACGCCCATGCCGACTACGCCGCGCACGAGCGGTACAGCGCCTGGTTTCACCGCTGTTTTGTATTGCCCGGCGACCGGCTGTCCAATTACGTTCATACCCCGTCGATGGGAGCGATCGCTATTTACAAGGACAGGCCGGTCAAAGTCGCCATCAAGGCCATCGACGCTGCCGGCAACGCCGCTACCGTCAGTTTCTGGGTGCTTCGCGCCGACCCCGTAGAAACCATTCCGGCCGCCCCGTATCAGTACAAACTGGTGCACAGCGTTGAAAATCACATCGATCTGCCTGATTTTGCCGTCTCGCTGCCCGCCGGCGCCCTGTATGAAACCCTTGACCTGCAATACGAAACGACCCCCGACGAAAGCGACGGAGTGTATTCGAGCATGCACCATCTGCACGACCAGATCACACCCGTACACCGCTATTTCGACCTGTCTATTTTACCTGAAAAATCGGTACCCGAGCAACTCAAGTCCAAGGCCGTCATCGCACGTTGCGGGCGCGGGCGGCCCACCAATTGCGGCGGTACCTGGAGCGGCGCCTGGCTGAAAACCAGGGTGCGGAGTTTCGGCGACTATTGCGTCATGACCGACACCCAGCCGCCGACCATTTCGCCGGTCGTGTTCGGGCCCGATTTGCGCAAAAAAACAACCATGTCGTTCCGTATTCGCGACAATTTCTCCGCAGGCGAGTCGGCCGACGGCCTGAGCTACAAAGGCTTCGTGGATGGGCAGTGGGTATTGTTCGAATACGACCGAAAATCGGCGCGTATCACCTATACTTTTGACGGACACGTAGGGCCTGGACAACACACGCTGGTGCTGACGGTCACCGACGACCGCGGCAATACCGGCAAGTTCGAAGGGAAGTTTTTGCGGTAAACGGATCAGAAATGCGCCTGTGCGCCAGGCGTTTGCAAGAGTTTGTGGAGGGTATCCTTCGCCCTGTGCAAGCGTGCTTTTACCGTGCCCAGCGGCAAGCCGAGTCGCTCGGCCATTTCCTCGTAACTCAGGTCTTCGTAGTAGCGCATGTCGATCATTTCGCGGTGATCGGGGCTGAGTTTGGGCAATAATTCGCGCAGCAGACCGATCTGCTGGAGGCGGATCAGGCGGTCTTCGGGCGTTGCAAATTCGGAGAGGTGCAGGGGCGCCCAACTGGCGGCCGTGTCCTGAAAAGTATCGCCGCTGGGCTGTATGCGCACCCGTTTGCGGCGGGCATGATCGATACAATTGTTGAGGGCAATGCGAAACAGCCAGGTGCTGAACGCGTGGGTAGGGGAGTAGGCCTGCAGGCGCCGGAAGGCTTTCCCGAAGGCTTCCATGGTCAGGTCGGCAGCGTCGTGGGCATTGCGGGTACGCTGAAACATGAGGTTGAAAACAGCCTGCCGATACCGTTTGAGCAGAATGGCGTAGGCATTTTGGCAGCCCGTGATGGCCGTTTGAACCAGCCGATAGTCGTCGAGCGCGCGTTCCGACAGGTGATTGGGCAAGGGGGAGGGTGAGAAGGTCATATCCATGGATTATTTTTTTGTCGCGACAAAAGCGCGGGGGCCACCAGCAGGGCATAGTACCCGGCCATCAGTGCGTCGAAGGGGATTACCCAGGGGATCAACCTTCGTTCGCCGAGGCGGGGCAGCAAAAATGCCGAGCGCAACCACACCGTACTTTCCCGCAAAATGCAGCCCCAAAGCACATATTTTATGCCAAAACCTGTTAAAAGGAGCAACAGTGCCAGTCCGTAATGCAAACCATGGGTCAACGCAGCGGCGCCCAGCACGAACTGATGCTCCCGGCGGTACAACTTTCCCGCGCTCAAATGACGCCTTTTCTGCTGAAGCCAGGCGCGCAGCGTCTGCCGGGCCGCCGAGTAAACAAATGCCTCCGGTCGCAGGCAAATCGCGGTATTGCCCGGCCGGGCGATGGCGTTGACAAACAAGTCATCGTCGCCGGAAGCCAGTTGCGCGTGCCCCGAAAACCCGCCGGCCTGCCGGAAAAGCGGCTTTCGCCAGGCCAGGTTTCTCCCGACACCCATGTAAGGCATGCCAGCCAGGGCCATTGACAGGTATTGCAGGGCGGTGAAGGCCGTTTCGTAGCAGGCCCAGCGGTTGAGCAGGGTGTTTTTGGGAAAAAATGGCCCGTAACCAAGTACGATTTCGGTTTCGGGGCTTTCGAAAGGGCGGGTCATTTCCGTCAGCCAATGCGGGCTGGCCGGTTGGCAATCCGCATCGGTCAGTACCAAAATGTCGTGCTTCGCCGCCGCGATTCCTTCGGACAAGGCGTGCTTTTTACCAGGCCCTTTTTTTTCAAAAAGATGAACGATCCGAAGCGCGCCGGGGTACTGCTGCGCCATGGCCGACAATACTTCTTCCGTGCCATCGGATGACGCGTCATTGACCACAATGACCTCAAAATCAGGGTATTGTTGTGCCAGAATACCCGGTAAAAAAGTGCGCAGATTGTCGGCTTCATTGCGGGCGCAAACAATGACCGAACACGGCGGCCCGACCGTGGCCGCCCTGCCGCTGCCGCTCGCCGGATGCCTCGCAAGCCGCCCGAAAACACCCCACCAAAGCGCCAGCTGGACCAGGGTGGCCAGACCAAAAAGCAGCAACAACAGCAGATTGAAATTCATTCGGCAAGATATTCCGGATTGCAGCGAGGGGGCAAGGGCGTCAAAGTGAAATTTTCCGCACCCGGGGGATGGGCATTCCCGTTTCCTGATCGCACCTTTGCGCCGAACCTTTTTCCCTTTGCTTTTGAAAAAAATAATTGTCGCCATCGACGGCCATTCGTCCTGTGGCAAAAGCACCCTGGCGAAAGGCCTGGCCAAGGCCCTGCACTACGCTTACCTCGATACCGGCGCCATGTATCGCGCGGTTACGCTTTATTTTCTCGACCACCAGCTCGACTACAACGACCCCTCGGTGGTGGAAAAGGCGCTGGGCGAGATCAACATTCATTTTGAACGAATTCAGGGGCAAAATCACACCTTTCTGAACGACCGCGATGTCGAACGCGACATCCGCGAACTGCGCGTCAGCGAGCACGTCAGCCCCGTGTCGACCATTCCGGTGGTGCGCCGCGCCATGGTGCGGCAACAGCAGGCCATGGGCAACCGCCGCGGCCTCGTAGCCGACGGGCGCGACATCGGTACGGTCGTGTTTCCGGACGCCGAACTCAAGATTTTCCTCACCGCCGACGTCGATGTGCGCACCAGCCGCCGCCACCTCGAACTCGCCGCCAAAGGCATCGATGCCGAATGGGCCGATATCCGCCACAACCTCATCGAACGCGATCGAATCGATTCCACCCGCGCCGATAGCCCGCTGCGCCAGGCCGACGACGCCATCGTGATCGACAACACCTTGCTCTCCGAAGAAGAACAACTCGGGATCGCATTGGAGCTCGTGAAAAAGGCCGGCGAAGTGACGACGGGGTGAGGGTTGATAAGGGTTGATAAGGTTTATCAGGTTTATCAGGTTTATAAAAGGTAGGGCGGCTCTCGGTAGGTTTTATTGCTGCAATTTTTTATTGTTAAACCTTAGGCAAGTGCAACGCACCGAAAGATTTGCAGCAAATGGTGGAGAAAACAGGTCAGGAGGGGCAGCGCCCCGAAAGATGTCTCGGGGCGCTGCCCCTCCTGGTTGGATATTGATACTAAAAGACTACAAATATCACGGGGCGCTGCCCCCTGCCTAAGTTTTTACTTTTTATTTTATTAATAATCAACAGATTACCTGCTTCGCCAACATCCACCCCCCTTTTATAAACCTCATAAACCTTATCAACCCTCATCAACTCCAAACCCTCATTATCTTTCATCGCCATGCCCATCTGGTCGCAACCCGTTCGCCTCATACAACACCTGCTGACGCCGGGCGAACGCCGCATGGAGACCCTCCAACAGTGGCCTTCGGCCAAACTGGGTCGCGGGGTGGACATCGACGTGTACCTGCCGCCCGAATACGACCGGACGCGCTACCGACACTACCCGCTGGTTTTGTTCAACGATGGCCAGGATCTGCCCCGCGCCGATTTTAACACGGTGCTCAAAGCCCTCGATCTCAGTCAGTTAACCCGACATTTCGTGGCTGTCGGCATCCATACCTGCGCCGACCGCATACGCGAATACGGCACCGCGCACACGGCCGATTACAAGGGCCGCGGCGACCGTGCAGGCGTTTATCGCGATTTTATTTTAGAGGAATTGTTGCCCTATTTGCGGGCGCATTATCGGCTGAGCGAGCGGCCCGAAGACAATATTTTCGCAGGATTCTCGCTGGGCGGCCTTTCCGCCATCGATATCGCCTGGGCGCACCCCGAAGTATTTGGCGGCGCCGGGGTGTTTTCGGGCTCGTTCTGGTGGCGCTCCGTGCCGGTCGATCCTGCCGACCCCGACGGCGGCCGTATTTTTCACGAACTGGTGCAGCACACGCCCGAGCGCCCTGTGGACCAGCGTTTCTGGTTTCAATGCGGCACGCTCGACGAGGCCGAAGACCGCAACAACAACGGCGTCATCGATGCCATCGACGATACGCTGCACCTGATCGAAATCCTGCGGCAGCGCGGCTACGGCGACGACCGAATCCGATATTACGAAGTGGAAGGCGGCGAACACAACCCCGAGACCTGGGGACCTGCCATGCCCGATTTTTTCAGGTGGACCCTCTGAAGTTGCCGCTTTATTTTGGCGCAACAAACAGGTGGATCAGGCAGGGAACCGTGGCGCCGGAGGTGTCGATCACCGAATATTGCTTGTCAGAAGCCCATTCGCCGCCCAGTTCGGTCTGGTAGAAGATGTTGTACACGACGGACTGCACACTGGAGTCGCCGTACGAGAACCCCGTGCCCGGGTCGATGCCCTTGCCGCTCAGCAGAATGCTTTGATTGCCTTCCGTCAGGCTCCAGTTCAGCGTACGTTCGTACTGATCGGTGCGAATGACGCCGTTGTCCGACTCGTACAGTTCCAGGATGAAATGGGAGGGCGTCAAAGAGTCGAGCGGGGTGTCCGTTGCGACGCTTCGCAGTTCTGCCTGAACATTCCAGGCGCCTGTAAATGCTTTTTTAATGGAATCTCCGTCTTCTTTTGAACAAGCCAGCAGAAAGAGGAAAAACAGGAAGAACAGTGGTAACAGTAATTTTTTCATAGTAAAAAAGGCGTCAGAGTTCGAAAAGTACCCGCTCAGGCAGGATGGCGCACAACTTTTCCCTCGTTTTCAAAAAATTTTAACGACACATCCTGTCCGTCGAACACGGCGTAGGAATTGAAGCGCATCCAGTCGCCCAGGTTGATGTAGCGGCTGCGCTTGTTTTTGAGCAGCCAGTCGATGGGCAGGTGCCGGTGCCCGAAGACAAAAAAATCGGGTTCGATGCCTTGATCGATTTTGCGGTGGCAATACTGGAGCAGCCATTCGCGGTCGTCGCCGAGCCAGCTGCGTTCGGCCTCGGGCGTGGCGGCGCGGCTTTGGCCGCTGGCAAAATGCGCCAGTTTGCCGCCCAGGTCGGGGTGGAGCCAGCGAAACAGCCCTTGGGCGAGGGGATTGGAAAAGACCTTTTTCATGCGTTTGTAGCCCAGGTCGTTGGGGCCCAGCCCGTCGCCGTGGCCGATAAAAAACGACTTGTCGCCGATGTTGATCCGAATGGGTTTTCGGTGCACGGGAATACCGAATTCCTGTTCGAAGTAGCCGAACATCCAGAGGTCGTGGTTGCCGATGAAGGCTTCGATGGGCAGTCCGCCGTCGCGCAGTTCGGCGAGTTTGCCCAGCAGGCGGTTGAAGCCTTTGGGCACGACCGAGCCGTATTCGAACCAGAATTCGAAGATGTCGCCCACCAGAAAAATCCGCTCCGCTTCGGGCGCGCACTGGTCGAGCCAGCGGACGAGCTGGCGTTCCCGGTCGCGGGAGCTGAGGCGCGCGTCGGCGCCAAGGTGGAAGTCGGAGGCGAAGAATGTTTTTTTGGACATGGAACACACAATGAACGGCAAAAATAACGGTCTGCCCGTGGTCTATTGTTTTTCAAGATGTTCGATGTCATCAAGGTCTTTGGATCGCCCGGCTGCTTTTTTTGCCTTGATAAGATCATGCAGCCGGATGGCTCGAACACTAAGCGTATCTGTTACTGGCCTCATCGTGGATGTTTTCGCGCGCTGAAAACAGTGCGATCCAGTCTATGCCCGTCGTGGTAAGGCAAGTTGTAAGCCGCACAAATCAGGAACCATGCCGCGGCCAATCGCTCCATAGGCGGTCGGCTCAGCCAATAAGCGCGGTGTTGGCTGGCCTCATCAAATGTTTGTATCCGAAAAGCGCTTTTATCGAGCCGGAAACTGGAGTAATCAGGCATGGCCGGTCAAATGACGTTTGCGTGAGCGTTTCCGCAAAAGTACAGGTATTTCAAAGCACAATTTCCCTGCAAAACCATTCCTTTACACTAAAAAAAGATGCACCACTACCGAGCGATACTGACCCCGCTTTTGCCGCTTTTGTTGCTGTGGCCCCTTCGGTTTCACACCGCTTTTCCCGCCGACGCCGACCACATGGCGCTCATCAAGGGCGGTACTTTTATGATGGGCGATGCAAAAGGCGAAGACGATGAAAAACCCGTACACAAGGTCACGGTCGGCGATTTTTACCTGTCCAAATACGAGGTCACGGTTGCCGAATTCAAAACATTCGTCGATGCCACGGGCTACAAAACAGTGGCCGAAGAAGTGGGCTGGTCGAATGTCTGGACGAGCGACTACTGGGTGGAAAAGGATCATGTGGACTGGCGTTACGACACCCAGGGCCGGCCGCTTTCCTCCAGGGATTACAACCACCCGGTCATCCACGTCACCTGGAAAGACGCCGTCGCCTACTGTGCCTGGCTGTCGCGCCAGAGCGGCCTCAACTACCGCCTGCCCACCGAGGCCGAATGGGAGTACGCCGCCGGCAACGGCGCCAAACACACGCGGTTCAGCTGGGGCAACAAACTGCCCGGCAAAAAGAAAGTCGCCAACCTCGCCGACCAGTCGGCTCGCAATGCCATCACCGACGGCAATGTTTTTGAAAAATACAACGACGGATATGCCTACACGGCGCCCGTGGGCTCTTTTACGCCCAACAAACTGGGCCTGTACGACATGACGGGCAACGTATGGGAATGGTGCAACGACTGGTATGCATCCGACTATTACGAAAAGAGCCCCGAACTCAATCCAAAAGGCCCGAAAAGCGGCGACAAACGCGTTTGGCGTGGCGGCTCGTGGGTCAATGTCGAGTTTGCCAGCCGCATTACTTTCCGCAGTTACGGCGAGCCGGAAGCCGTCAATTTCGCGTTTGTCGGCTTCCGCGTAGCCCGCGACAAGTAGGGCCTTGGGGAATGTCTTCCTGTTAAAAAACGCTCCCCGGCACGCAATCGGGTAACGGACACCCCCTGACCTCCGTTACCCGTTTCCCTCTTTTTTTCCCAATTCAATCCCGCTCCCACATGAATACCCGCCTGCTTGCTTTCCTGCTCTTTCTGTTGCCGCCGCAGCGAGTTCCGCTGCCAGCCCTGCCTCCCGCCCAGCTTCCGCCGCTTCGGCACGACTATGCCCTCTTTTTTGCCGTCAATGACTATGCGCCCAACTCGGGCTTCGACGATCTCGCCAAACCTATCGAGAACGCGGAAGCCATCGCCAGGGAATTGCACGAGCATTACGGCTTCGAAACGGAAGTCGTGAAAAACCCCACGCTGGAACAAATTGAGGACAAACTCAACGAGTACAGCCGCCTTTTTACCCAAAACCCCGAAGGGCGCTACCCCTCTACGGGTCAACTGCTGATCTATTTCAGCGGACACGGCTTTGCCGAAAACAACAACGGCTTTTTCATCCCCTCCGATGGCCAGTCGGGCAAACTGTATCGCACGGCCTTTGCCTACAACGTCTGGCGGGAATACATCAACCGGATGGAATGCCGGCACATCCTCGTGGCCATCGACGCCTGTTACTCGGTCACCTTCGACCCGGACTGGTATGACAAAAAAATGGACCCGATCGACTTCCGCCGCCCCGGCGAACTCAGCGAAGGCGACCGGCTGCTGCTGACCAACGAAACCGACAAAAGCCGCATCGTATTTACCTCCGACGGCTCCGAAGACAAGGTGCCCGAACGCTCCAATTTTGCCCGAAAAATGCTCGAAGGCTTGCGCAACGGCCCCCGTCAGGACGGTATTCTAAGTTCCGAAGGACTGGCCGGCTTCCTGCGATTTGCAAGCCCCAAACCCCGCCTCAGCACTTTTGGAAATGACGAAAACGGCTCTTTCCTTTTTGTTCAAAAAGCCGGTCTGACGGCATCCGGCTCATCGAGCCCCGCCGACGACCTCGAGAAGGATTTGCAAGGCTGGAAAGCCGCCAAGACGGCCAACACGATTGCCGCATACCAAAACTACCTGACCCAATTCCCCGACGGCGAGTTCCGCGCGCTGGCCCAGAATGCGATCCAGAATATCGATACGGACCTGGGGTTGCGCCGCGACGATATGGCCTGGGAGGTGGCCAGGGAGAAAGACAGCCCCGAAGCATATCAAAAATACAAGGCGGAGTTCCCCCAGGGACGGCATGTTGCGGAATCTGAAACACGGGTAAAAAAACTGGACAGCGATGTCTCCAGGCCTTCGTCCGACAATGGGATGATGTTGATCAAGGGCGGTACTTTTATGATGGGCAGCACGAAGGGCGCAGCCAATGAAAAACCGGTTCACAAGGTCACGGTCAGCGATTTTTACCTGTCGAGCAAGGAAGTGACGGTGGCCGAATTCAGTGCTTTCATCGAAGCGACCGGCTACAAAACCGATGCGGAACAGGTCGGATACTCCTACCGCTGGGGCGAAAACGACAAAAAACAAGGCGCCAACTGGCGCTGCGACGGGCAGGGCAACATCCTTCCGCTGTCCGAGTACAATCACCCCGTGGTGCACGTCAGCTGGAACGATGCCGTGGCGTACTGCAACTGGCTGTCCAAAAAAACCGGCCTCAACTACCGGCTGCCCACCGAGGCCGAGTGGGAATACGCCGCCGGCAATGGCGCTCAGCACACGCGATTCTCCTGGGGCGATGACGAACCGTTGAAAAAGCGGGTGGCCAATATTGCCGACGACGACGCCAAAACGATCGTCACCGGCCTGCCGGCCCCCAACGGATATGCCGACGGATATGTCATGACCTCGCCGGTAGGCACCTATGAGCCGAACAGCCTGGGTTTGTACGACATGACCGGCAACGTGTGGGAATGGTGCAACGACTGGTTCAGCAATTATTCGGCGCAGCCCCAGGTCAATCCGGTTGCCACGCGATCGAGCGAAAACAGGGTCGTCAGAGGTGGCGCCTGGCACTGTGCGCCCGAGTACGCCACCGTGACGGCAAGGGGCAGCGTGGGGCCGAGTTTCAGTGTGGCGGTGATCGGGTTTCGCCCTGCGCGTTCTGCTAATTAAAAAAACGTTTGCACCTTTTGGTGGTGTTTTTACCGCCAAGGCGCGGAGGCGCAAAGAAATTCGCGAACCCTTTGCGCCTCCGTGTCTTTGCGGTGAAATAGTCATCTCATGATAAGCTCCGTCCACCGTGCAGAAACAAAATTCATCAAAATCAACTGCTGATACCAGAGGCTACTTCCCGCAAACCAGCACCCTCGCCCGTTCCATCAGTCCATCCGAATACCGTTGAACATAGGGCGTAAATGCCCCGCCCGGATCGAGGTAAGCGCCGCGGCCGACTTCGTCGTAGGGTGCGTTGCCCACCTTGACTTCAAGTTGGCAATTGAGCCGGCAACCATTTCCACGACCCTGGTAAACCAGTGTGATGGACAATTTTTCATACCGAATCCAATCGGCAGGCTTGCCGTTTTGAACAAGAAAAGGCCGCACAACCGACTCGGGCGCCTGTCGCAAACTTTCCAGGCAAAGCCCCGCGACCTCAAAACGCCAGATATCACCCGTTTTCTGCGGCTCACCCACTTCGGGCGGCAGGCTGTCGCAACGAAGATTGAGAAAATAAAGCCTCAGAAAATCATAGGATTGCTGCAAAACAATGTCGCGCTGATAACGCCGGCCACACTCGAAAGTGGAAGGGCGCGGCCAGCCGCCAAGGTCGCCGGGCGACAAATTGACAACTCGGCTGACGCCCATATCGCCGGAAGAATCCACCCTGACTTCTTGCGCGTCGAGGTGAATGGCGCGCAGGAAATTGGGCTCCCGAAGGGGATTATAAGAGTCGTACACCTGCAGATCGGCGACCGATGGTTGCACTTCCATCAGCTGCACCATTTTAAAAAACAAGGCGTCTTCTAGCCGAAGCCCGGTCTCCAGAGCCGCGTAATCCTGATGCAAACGAATCCAAAGGGCTTTCACCGTATCCACATTGTCGGTCGGGAACTGAAGATAGAGCGAAAGGCGCTGCGGCAACACTTCGATGGCGCGCACTTTGAGGCGGGGCGACAGGCCGGTCTCGTCGAGCCAGCGCTGGTAGTTGCGGGCTTGTTGTTCAAAAAAAGCCCGGTCGCGGGTCAGGTCTTCCTGTGCGCGAAGGGTCGAGCAGAACCCGGCCAATATGCAAATGAGTGAAAATACCCTGATCTTCATTTTTATCGTGGTACTGTGCGGGCAAAACTACAAAGCGCGGACGATGTCGCCCAATCGCCTATTTTTGCCCCTCTTTTCATTCAATTTTGATTGTATTATGATCGCAGTCACCGGCGCCGCCGGCTTTATCGGGTCCTGTATGGTGCGCAGCCTCAACGACGCAGGCTACACGGACCTCGTCGTGGTCGATGAATTCAGCCGCCCCGACAAAATGCGCAACCTCGACGGCAAATCTTTCCGCGAGCAAATCCACCGCGACAACTTCCTGCGCTGGCTCGAACGCCACCATGCCGACGTCGAAGCCGTGCTGCACCTCGGCGCCCGGACCGATACCACGGAGATGGATACCGCCATTTTCGACCGGCTCAACCTCGAATATTCCAAATCGCTCTGGATGCTCTGTGCGGGCTTCCGCATTCCGCTTTTCTACGCCAGCAGCGCCGCTACCTACGGCCTGGGCGAACAGGGCTATGCCGACGACCACGCCACCATTCCGCTCCTCAAACCGCTCAATCCCTACGGCCAGAGCAAACAGGACTTCGACGTGTGGGCGCTCGAACAACAGCACAACGCACAGACGCCGCCAGCTTGGGCAGGGTTCAAGTTTTTCAACGTTTACGGCCCCAACGAGTACCACAAGGGCCGCATGGCGTCCGTGATTTTTCACACGGCCCGCCAGATCAAAGCCACGGGCGGCATGAAACTTTTCCGTTCGCACCGCCCCGATTACCGCGACGGGGAGCAAAGCCGCGATTTTATCTACGTCAAAGACGTGGTGGACGTTCTGATGTTTTTCCTCGAAAAACGCCCGCCCAACGCCATTTACAACCTGGGCACGGGCAAGGCGCGCACCTTCCTCGACCTGGCAAAAGGCACCTTCCATGCCCTGGGCCTCGAACCGAATATTTCCTTCATCGATACGCCCGCCGACATCCGCGATACCTACCAGTACTTCACCGAAGCCAACATGGACAAGCTCCGCGCCGCCGGCTATCTCGAACCTTTTTACGGACTGGAAGAAGGCATCGAGGACTATGTGCAGCGCTATTTGAAGGAGGAATCGGTTTGGTAAATTTTACCTGACCAGCGTCACCTCTCCTTTCAAAACCTGCTTTTCACCGTTGGAAAAACGCAATTCGAGGTGGTAGGCATAAACGCCTGCCGGCAAATCACGCCCTCTGAAACGACCATCCCATCCGTATGCAGGGTCGTTGGGCGGGAAATTGCTGTTCTCGAAAACAAGCGCCCCCCAGCGGTTGTAAATGCGCAGCAAATCGATCTGCTGCAACTCCGGGCCACCGTAAATCGTGAAAACCCCGTTGCCGCTCCTGCCGGGCAGGAAGGCCGTCGGCTGATACACTGCCCCGCCGCCGGGGCGGACATCCACCCTGAGCCAGACGGAATCGGCGCAGCCGGCATCGGTCAGCACCGACACCTGCAACCAGGTGGTGTCGCTCAGGTCGAGCGTCTGAACCAATTGATCCTGCACCGGGAAAAGGTCGGCAGGCATCCAGTGTATGGCGGAAAAAACCACGCCCGGCAACGCCACATTTGCCGTCAAAGTGAACAGCTCGCCTGCCGACACGGGGTTGGCAGAAGCGTGAAGCGAAAGTCCGAGCGGCGCGGGCTCGAAAACGCTGACCGTATCGAACAACAAACAGCCACCGGCGTCCCGTACGGCCAGGAGGTATTCGCCCGGCGGTAACCCGGAGAACGTAGTTTCGGATGTAAATGCCTGATTGTTCAGCGAATACTCAAATGCCGCCTGGCCGCCGGACACGCTATCGACCCGGATTTGTCCGTCCGTACCGCCAAAACACGACACCGAATCGACGCTCAGCCAAAGCGCTTCGATGCCCGCTGAAAGGACGGCCTGCACGGTGTCGTATGCGCTGCATCCATTGCCGGTATCGAACGCTCGAAGGCGGTAAAACCCCGGCTGTACGATGTCGAGGGTGGGCGCCGATCCCGCCGCGACCCATTGCCCGTTGTCCCATTTTTCCCAAAAAAGGCTGACACCCGGGCCTGCCGAGCCGCTGCCATCGAGCAATGCCGGCGATTGATCACAGGGGATGAGAACACTCTCAGGCTGGGCCACTGCCAGTGGCGCCACGGTGTCGATCAAGACCTCGATCTGCTGCATGGCGCTGCAACCGAAGGTATTGGTAGCAGTCACGTGGTACTGGCCTGCCGCTCCGACGACCTGCACAGGGCCGGTCAGCGGGAGGCCTTGCGGGGTTTGCCATTGGAAAACGAAATCGGCAGGCTGGGCTGTGAGCGAAACGGTCGGCGCGAAACAGGTAATCGTGCCGCCTTGCAGCGCAAAATCAACGGGGACCACGACCGCCGGTACCTCGAAATTTTGTTGCACAAGACAGCCGTTGTGATCCACAAGGCTCAGACCCAGGCTGCCCGAAGGCAGGTCGTGCAGGTCAGGCGTAGCGGCGCCGTTCGACCACGACCACTGGTAGGGCGATGTGCCGCCCGTTGTCTGCGTAAAAATGGCGCCTGTTTGCTGGCCGCAGGTGTCGGCAACGAGGTTGACCGAAAGCAGCAGCGGGTCGGGCTGGCTTATTTCAAAACTTTGTTGAAGGGCGCAGCCGGCTGAATCAAGCAGATCGAGAAGGTATTGCCCTGCCGCCAAACCCGACAGATCGGGCCCCGTTGCGCCGTTCGACCAGTTCAACTGGTAGGGCGGAATGCCCTGTTGGACGGCAATGGAAATTTGTCCCGTTTCGTCTCCATAACAATTGACATTCAACAGGTTAAGGGTTTGTATTTGCAACTGGCTGCCTTGTAAAATGCTGAACGTATCGACAAGACTGCACCCGTTCGCATCCGTTATTTCAACAAAATAATCGCCAGGGGCAAGCGAATCCCGCACGGTCCCCAGGCCGCCGTCCGACCACTCAAAAGTCAAGGGCATTGCGCCGCCTGTCGTTGTCAGTTCGATTTTGCCTTCGAGGCCGGAACACCCCGAGGGAACCACCAGCGCGGTCACTTCCGGCGGCATCGAGATCAGCACCCGGAGCGAATCGCTGACAAAACAGCTGCCCGTGCGCCCGGTGACGCGCACCGTCATCGCGCTGTCGGCAACGACGAGCGTCAGCGGACAGTCAGCGCAGGAAAATGCGCCCGCCGGCGCCCAACTGACCTGCTCGAAACCCGTGGCGCTCAGTGCCAGCGAATCGCCGGGGCAGAGAGTCTGGTCGGGACCCAGGTCCAGCGGTATCGCGGTTTGCAGGGCAATGTGCACGGTATCGGTAGACAGATTGCCGCAGGCGTCCCAGGCATCGAGCCAATACGTGCCCGGCCCGTAAGCCGTGAACACACTGTCGGTCGAACCGTCGGCCCAGCGGTAGCGGGCAAAACCGTTGCCGCCATGCAAGGGCACCACGCTGCTGTTGCACAAAAGCAGATCGGGGCCCAGATCGAGGGTCGGCTGGTTGAAATTCAGGGCAAATGAAAACAGGTTGTTGGCGTAGGCGCATTCGACGAGGCCGTTGTCGGGGAAGTCCTGATCGGGATCGAACGGTGTCGGCAGACTGCCGTTGTCGTTGAGCATCCCGAAAATGGTTCCGTTAGGCGGCATCGGGAGGATAATCGTTTCATTTTCACAGCTGTTGGGGGCTATTTTTTTCGATAAATAAAATGCTTGTCCAAGGGTAGCCGCCGGGCTGTTGACGGGGTCGCCCAGGTAAAATTGCAGGGGCGTACCGGCCGGAACATCGACGCCACCTGTATTGCAAATACGCAAAAAGACCTTCAAGCAGGTGGTTTCGCAAACCACGGAGTCGAGCGTTGCGACCGCGTCGGGGACGCACACGTTGTTCGGGCCGCACTGACAATCTGTATCGGCGCAGTCGGTCAGGCCGTCAGCATCGTCGTCGATACCGTTGTCGCAAATTTCGGGGCAGTTGGCGGGCGCCGTGCACTGCGGTTCAAAATCGAGGGCGATGTCGTTAAAAACCAGGTTGAAATCGGCAACCGGGATATTGGACACATTGACGGGGTGCGAATCATTTTGCCAGCTGACCAAAGGGGAAAATGTCTGCCCTGGCGCATAATTGACCAGGTTGCAATTGTCGGCGGCATTCGGGTCGAAAACCACCAGATAACTACTTGGATAATAGGGCAGGTTGTTCAAGCCCGCCACCCGCCCGTCGGGCGATTCAGCCAGGCCGGAGAAACCGGTGAAGACGTATGCCGGCCCGCCGCCGGTAAATTCTTTCGACCAGCGGATGGAGCTGTCTTCGTTCAGGCGGTAAAGAATATGTTTGAGATCGATGTTGAACGTGACCAGCCAGCCGTCTCCCGGGTAATACCGCACAAAATATTGCCCCGAAGAATTGTCAAACGACCGCGACCATTGCAACACACCCGCCGGATTGAAGTGATACAACACGACGCCTTGTCCGAAAAAAGTGCTCTGGGTGCGCACCCAAATGGAGAAACTGCCGTCGGGGTGCGGGTTGTATTTTTCAAAACTGGCGGCTTCACCCAGAGTCGGGTTGGTAGCGAACACCGGTTTTTTTACTTCCAGCAACTGCCCGTCGGGGGCAAACAACAGGTAATTGTCGCCGTAGGAAATGGCCCGCAAATTGTTGCTCCCGTCGATAGCAGGACTGAGGTTGCAACCGCCAAAACTGATGAACGAACGCTGCCAAAGCAGGTTTCCGTCAGCGTCGGTACGAAACAGGAATTCACCGTTGTTGTCGGTCAAAAAAACAAAAGCGATGTCGCCGTTGGGGAGTACCGTGATGTGGTCGTAACTCAGAATCGTATAGGCCGTACTTGGCATTGGGAAGGATTTTGCCCAAAGCACCGTCCCGTCGGGTTTTATTTTGGCTACCACACAGGGGCTGCCGACGGCGTACAGCACCCAGTTGCCGTCCGGCGCTTCCACGATGTTGTGAAAATACCGGCCGGGAGTGGATTTGGCCCACTGGATTTGCGCGGCGCTGTTCCACTTGGCTACCACGCCCTTGTAGGTCGTTACTTGCCCAATGAGCACCCCTGCGGCGGCGATGTCGCCGCTTTGTGTGAAAATGTTGCGGTGAATCAGGATTTCGTCGTACACCGGGTCGGTAGAGCTGTAAAGTCCTGTCTCCATCAGCCCCGTACAGGGTGCTTCCACCCGGATTGCAATCGCGGCCTGATCGGTGCATAAGCCATTGCCGGCGTTCAGCACGACTGTGTAGATGCCGGCTTCGGTGAAGGTGTGGCTGAATACCTGCGCGGTACTTGTCGGCAAGCCGTTGATCAGCCACTGGAGGCTGGTCGCTCCGCTTGACGTGTCGGTAAAAATAACGGTGCTGCCGGGCTGCACAAGGACCTGCGAAGCCGAGAAACCCGCGTGTACAGGGCATTCCACCGTGTAGTAAAGGGAAAAGGAGCCCGAGCAGTTCGGGTCGTTGTTACTTGCCTGTAATTCAATTAAATACAATCCCGGTTGCGCAAAAGTATGGGTCGGGTTTTCGAGGGGATTCAGTACGCCGCCGTTGATCAACCACCAATAATCGGTGGCGCCTGTGGTCAGGTTGTTGAATTGCACCTGCTGGCCCGGCACGGCCACTGGCGGGTCGATGCTGAAAGCGCAGGCGATGGGTTGCGTACAGGGGTCGAGGCAAGCGTCGGATTCGAGCAGACTGGCCCTTGCAATTTCGATGGCGTCGGCCATGCGCACCGACTGGCCCACCGAGAAGCCCGCGTAGCATTCGAGTGCCGAGTAGTCCAGAAAATTGCTGGTCGGGTCGTCTACATCCGTAGAAAAGGGGTTGGGCGCCGGCGCATCGGCGTCCGTGGTGCAGGAATTGAAGGGGCACACGCTGTGCTGTGCCTGGTCGGGCGGCGTGTCGCACACGCGGTCGCCGTCGAGCAGGCAGTCTGCATTGGGGCAGCCACCCTGAAACGTATGATAAAGCCCCAGGTAGTGACCCAGTTCGTGTATGAGCACGGCATTGCCCGAAGGGTTGGCGCCCAGGAAAGAGGCTTCGCAAACGATGCCGTCTTCCGCTTCGCCGTGCGAGGAAGGCAAAAAAGCATAACCCGCCACCCCTGCGCCCTGCGACAAGCTGTTGATGTCGGCCACGATCCAGATATTGATGTATTTCGTCGGGTCCCAGCGCACAAGGTCTTTGAGCGCAAGGTCCTGGGTTTCCATGGTGAAACTGGTCAAGGACGACTCGGTGCGCGTGATGCCGGTTGTGGCCAGCCCTTCGGGCGTGCGCCGGGCCAGACAAAACCGGATGCCCGTATCGAATCCGTCGCCGGCCGTTGAAAAATAACCTGCGTGGGCAAAGGCGTCATTGACCTGATCGAGGGCTGCAAGGATTCGGTCGTCGGGCAGGTTTTCCAGGCCGTTGTTGTGAATAATATGAAACACCACGGGCAAGGTGTAAGGCGCCGCGCTTTTTTGCGCGGCAGGTTGGGCGGCCGCAGCCAATTGGTACAAGTGGTCGTCCAGTACGGCTTGTTTGTTCGCCCGTTCGGGGTGATGGTCAAAGAGAAGTCGTTGCACTTCCATTCCGCCGCATTGCAGCTGTTCGCTCGCAGGGCGGGCCGACTCGGGAAGGCGCAGGTTTTGACTACACAGTTGTGCAGTCAGCAGGAGGAATGGCAGCAGTGTAAGGGGGCGGAAGAGGTACATTTAGATTCGATTTTAGTCAAAAGATGCCAGAAATCTGGCCCTTGCTGCCTTGGCCCGCAAACCTGCCCTAATTGGCAAAAACCATCTGACGGCTGTCTACAATTTGTCCGTCTATAATCAGGGAGTAGGTAAAATAACCATAAACGCCGTACCCGTGGGTGTACAGGGTTTCGTTCATCCCTTGTTGTAAAACCACGGGCAGCCGGGCAATTTCTTTCCCCTGCAAATCGCTGATTTGCACCCAGGCTTTTTGGTATTTGGGCACTTCATTTACCCAAAAAGAAATCCAGGTCGCTTCGTCGAAAGGGTTGGGGCGGTTTTGAAACAGCCGGATGGGGGCAGATGATTCGTCGAGGGGAGTGCCGGTTGCGCTGACGTTGGTGGCCAGTTTTTCATTGCCAAACAGGCTCTCGATGCCCTGGGCATCCACTCCTGCCACGCTTACGATGACCGCCCCCGTGGGGTTGCAGGGAAAAACGCCAGTATTTCCCGCAAGGGTAAAAACCGTGTCCCAGTCGTTCGTAGCCGTACGAAGCGCCACGCGGTACTGGCCCAGTGCGGCCGGGTCGGTGATCGATACGGTGAGTTGTGTGCCGGTCCGGAAGGCGGTAAAATCGGCCGGGCGCGGGATGGCCCGGGCGATCATGGCAGCCGCATTGCCATTGATGACGGCATTGCGGGCCAGGTAATTGAATTGCACAAAAAAAGAATCGACACTGCCGTCGCCATCGGTATCGACGCCGAGCACATCGGACGAGGTGTGCTGCCGGTCGGTGTAACCCGGGCCGTTGGAGGCGTCGCCGTGTTCGTTGGCGGCGGTGAAACGCATGGCAGTAAACCCTTTTTCCCGAAATGGAATATGGTCGCCGCCGCGCCCCGTGCGGTCTTCGGGCGCCATGATGCGCACGTTCATCGGTACCGCCGCCGTGGGCAGAATGTTTTCCTTGTATTGCAGTTTGATGTACCGCGCCAGTTGTTTGTGCGGGGAGTTGAACGAGAGGGCGGAAAACAGCCGGACGCTGGTCGAATCGATGTCGTTGAGCCCCGGGCACGACGGCGGCGAGGAGGTCTGGCCACAAATGACACCGCCGATGACGTCGTTGTTGAGCACCGCGCGCAGCGTAATGCCTTTGTTTTGAATGTATTGCGCCATTGCCTCGGCTCCCAGCAGGCCCTGCTCCTCGCCGGTCGTGATGCAGAATACGAGGGTATTGGCAAATGTGTATGGAGACATTACGCGGGCCAGTTCGAGTACAAGCGCCGTGCCGCTTGCGTTGTCTTCCACGCCTTCTGCCGTGCAATTTACGTCGCAGAGCACCGCGCAGCGGCTATCCATGTGTCCTTCGATCAGGATAATCCCCGGGTTTACCGTGTCGGTACCCGGCAATATGGCCAACACATTGGCGTGCCGGCCCATACCGCAAATGTCCTGGTCGAATTGCAGGTATGAAACGATCAATCGATCCTCGTGCTCGGCGCTAAACTGCTGAAATTGCTGAACCGTCCAGCGGCGGGCGGCGCCGTAGCCGCTCGTATTGCTCAGGGTGTCGCTGCCTGTATTGCGGGTGCCGAACTGGCTCAGGCGGATGATGTAACTTTTCAGGCTGTCGGGTGAAACCCCGGAGGCAATACCGCTGGAAATGATTGCAGGATCGGTGATGACGACATCGGCGGCATACTGGGCAGGGTCGTAATTGCCCAGCATCACCTGTTCGGCCAGGGGGTTGGTGCACAGGATGTTGGTTTGTCCCCGAAGCGTCGATACAAAGGCGGCAAACAGGACAAGAGCAGCTATTTTTTTCATGACAGTGGCAGTTTTCACTGCCAAACTACTCATTTCTGCGCAAATCAGCCGCGTCGATGCGCTCCGAAAAAGGGCAGCGCCAGGTCTTTTTCAGAAACGATCACCCTGGACAAGTCAAATTGCCAATCGATTTGCAGCGCGGGGTCGTCGAAGCGAATGCCGCCTTCGTGCGATTTGGCGTAGTAGTTGTCGCATTTATAACAAAACTCTGCCGTGTCGCTCAGGACAATATAACCATGCGCAAAGCCGCGTGGTACAAACAGTTGTCGTTTGTTGTCGGCGCTCAGGCGCACGCTGTACCACTCGCCGTAGGTCGGGGAATCTTCCCTGAGGTCGACGGCGACATCGAGCACTTCTCCCTCGACTACCCGCACCAGTTTGGCCTGTGCGAAGTCGCCGGTTTGATAATGCAGGCCCCTCAGTACGCCGCGCACGGAGCGCGCCTGGTTGTCTTGCACGAAATCGGCGTCGATGCCGAAGTCGGCCCACAGTTTTCGGTTATAACTTTCAAAAAAATAGCCGCGATCGTCGTTGAATACGCCGGGTTCGAACAGGATCAGGCCGGAAATAAATGTTTCTGTAAACTTCATGAATTGTTCAATTAGGGGCAAAGGTGCCAAACGATAAGCGGAGTGCCTTGTTCCGTCATGACAAAATTTTTACCACAATTGGGTTAAGATGAAATTTTTATTCGGAAAAATGCCCCTTTGAGTAAGTAGAAATACCTGATTTATGGCATTTTATGTGTGACGGGCACGGAATTTGTACCGTCAAAAGCAATTGCCAGGCTTTACAAAAGGCGGCTTTTGACTAAATGAAACATCTACTGGAAATTGCTCAGCTCATTCACCGGGTAAAGGGTCGAAAATCCGACGTGTTCGAAGATGGTATGGGCGGATTGAGTAGCAAAAACAGCAAGTTCAACGAGTTCTACGAGTCGTTGCTGGCCGGACGGTATAAAAATGACCGGGATGCGGCCACGCATTTGTATGGTTGCAGCCCTACCGACGACCGTTACCGCCAGCTCAAGTCGCGTTTCCGCAAACGTTTGCTCAATACCCTGTTTGCCATTGACCAGTATCAGACCGCGGCAACCTCTGCCTACGAACGCGCCGTTTTTCAATGCAACAAGGATTGGGGGCTGGTCCGCATTTTGTCGACGCACGATGCGCCGCATACGGCTGCCGATATTGCCCGCAGCGTGTTGAGCACAGCGCTCAAGTTTCACCTTTCGGAGTATGTGCTGAACAGTGCGCGAATTTTGCGCGAATACACCTTGCACCACGGGACCGAACAGGATTTTGACCATTATGATGCCCTGGTGCGCGAATACAGCCAGGTTTTTGATGCCGAAGTCCGTTCGGAGTCGATCTGCCACCGCGTGATGCTGCATCACCAATTGCAAACGACAACGGCCAAAAAGGAAGCTTTCCGGGCAGAGATCATCGAAGCCAGTAATGACCTGGAACGGCTTTATGAAAAATTTAAAAGCCCTGATTTGTACGTCAACTACATCGTCATTCGGGCTTGTCGTTGCGAAACGGAGCGCGACTGGAGCGGAATTCTTGCCATCTGCCGGGAGTTTGACCAGTTTGCCCTGCAGAACCCTCATTTTCAGCACCACAAGAAAATTGAAAAGCTCTGGCTGAAAAAATTCGGCGCGTACCTCCATCTGCGCGACTTTTCCCGCGGGCGCCTCGATGCCGAACGTTTGTTGCAGGCCATTCCCGAGGGCGATACCTTCTGGTTTGCCACGCTCGACCGCTACTTTTTGCTGGCTATGCACACGGGACAGTTTGCAGAAGCCAGAGCCATTTACGAACGCGCGGCCAATCACCCCAAATTCAGAAAATTACCTTCCTCCGATCGGGAGAAATGGCAGATTTACGACACCTACCTCGGCTTTTTTATTCAGAAAGAAGACGTTGATAACGGCGTGATAAAATTGAGCGCCAGAAACGGGAAACCTTCGTCGGAGCCCTTCGCAACAGCAAAAGACAATCGACTGCTGGCTGTGCATCATTCTGTTATTCAGGTTGTTAGCGCCATTGCCCACGACAATTACATCGGGGCAGCCGGCCAGATCGATCTGTTGAAAAGTCTGGCAACCCGGCAATTCAAGTCCGAGCAACCCGGCCGCACCCAGCAGTTCATTCGCCTGTTGCAACACCTCGCCAAGTCGGGCTTTACCAATTTGAGCCACAACGGCACGGCACAGGCTTTTGCCGAACTCCGGCGGATGCCGTTTCATTACAGCGGGGTGGTACAAGACCTTGAAGTGGTGCCTTACGAACGAATCTGGGAAGAGATTGTCCACAATATTCAGGGCAATTGACCGCGATAAAAAACAAAAAGGGCGCTCCGTTCGGAGCGCCCTTTTTGTTTGCAGCCAATCAACTCAAAACTTCAAACCGACGGTGAGCAGGAGATCGGTGGTGGTATTGCTGGTTTCGGCCGTCAGCGCGGCACTGTAAGGCGCCGTGACCGAGCCTGTGCCTTTGGAGAGGCGGTAGCCCAGATCGAGGTAGAACGAATCGCCACGCACGCCGAAACCGGCGGTGTAGGCCGTATTGAAACCAGTTTCGCCTTCGAAGGGTTTGCCCAACAGGTTGATGCCGGCGCGAATGCGGAAGTAGTCGAGCGCCAGCTCGCCCCCGAAACGGAGGTTGACGGCCTGGCGGTAGGTGTTCTGGATCTGGCGGTTGACGGTGCGTTCCAGCTGTTCGTTATCCGTGCTCGACACGTTGGCCGTGAAGTTGTAACGGCTGGCGCTGTAATCCACGAGTTCGACATCGGCACTCAGGAAACCGAATTTTTTGAACAAAAACGCGGCGCTGCCGCTGGCGCGCCAGGGGGTGCGCAGGCGGTAGTCGAAATTGCCTTCCGGCGACTGGTCGGTATTCGATTGCGAGCCGCCGCCGTCGGTGTAGTCGTAGGTAAAGTCGTTGTAGTAGTTGTCGGTGAGCCCGAGCAGGGTAGGGGTATGGAAAGCCGCGCCGATGCGCAACATCGGGTGTACCCTGTAAATGAGTCCCAGTTTCATATTGACGCCAACGCCCTGGGTGCGCAGGTATTCGGTGTATTGCAGGCGGTCGAAGTACTGCACCTGATCGGTCGGGTCGCTTTCTTCGTAGGTGCCGTCAAACACGTAATTGACCACAGGGACGCCGATGGTGGCGCCCAGCATGAGTTTTTCGTCGTAATTGCCGGCAAAGGCAATGGCCAGTTCATTCATGTTGCCCGAGGTCGTGATCGAATGGGCGTGATTGATCACGGCGTTCGGGGTTTGGGCAAAATCGTAGGACAGTTCGTCCACGTTTTCTCCCGGCAGAATCACCGGGTCGTAGATAGCGCCCGTATTGTAAGCCATCTGAGCGCCAAAGGGGTCGAACTGGTCCGTCGGGCCGTTGGGCACGAAGTCGTTGATGGCCGAGCCGTAAAAGTCGTTCATAATGGTGCCGGCTGCATTCCCTTCGTAGTAGAACGACTGGTGAAAGTTGTTCTGGCGGTTGAAGCCGATGCCCACGTTGAAGGTCGTCCAGCGGCTGCCGACGGGGTTGGTGTTGAACACGATGCCGGCATTGTCGATGTGAAAATTGCTTTTCGACTCCTCGATGGCCTCGCTGCCGGGAAAGGAGGAAGTCGTACTGGCGAATTTCAGCGCGGGGGTGATCATCAGCTCGTCGGAGCGAAACAGTGCGAGCCCGGCCGGATTCTGACTGAGGGTGCTGAAATCGGCGCCCAGGGCGCCAAATGCGCCACCTGCTCCCAGGTTGCGCGCCGTTCCGCCGGGCTGGAGGTAGGCGTAGCGCAGGCAGTCGGTGGTATAGGGTTCGAGGGGCGTATTGGTTTGTGCGTGCAGGAACAGGCCGGTAAACAGGTAAAAAACCGGCAACAAGTATCGTTTCATGGTGGAAGAAATGAAAAATGAGTGGGTAGGGTTTGCCAGATACCCGGTTTTGGGACATGGCCAGCGGCCATAAAAAAATGGGTGGAAAAGGTGACGTGACCGGTTTCCACCCATTCTGCGATGGGGCATTTTTAGTGCCCCGGGATTAGATCGGGTTAGCGACGAATGGCGCGATTAGTTGCGGCCACCGCGGCCACTGCTGCCGCTCGAACGGCTGCTGGAATTGCTGCTGCCGCTGTTGCCGCTGCTGCTGCGGGTGCTGCTGTTGCCAGAGTCGGAGGAACGCGTCGGGCGATCCACCGAACGCTGCTGTTGCGGTTCGCTGCGCGTCGGGCGCTCCATGGTGCGTTGCTGCGGTTCGCTGCGCGTCGGGCGGGTTTCGTTGCTCGGGCGCGGCGTTTCGCGTTGCGGGCGCGACTCCGGGCTCGGCTGGTCGTACGAACGGCGGCTGGGCGTAGGCTCCTCCCGTTTTTGCGGGCGCGATTGTTGCGGCTGACGTTGCGGTTCGGTAGGGCGCGTTTGTTGTTGCGGCTGACGTTGTTGCGGCTCGGTCGGACGCGATTGCTGCGGTTGGCGCTGCGGCTCGGTCGGGCGGACATCTTGCGGCTGGCGCTGCGGTTCGCGGCTCGGGCGGGTTTCAACCGGCTGACGCTGCGGCTCTGCCGGGCGTGCATCCGTCGGCTGACCGGAAGGCGTGCGGCCTGCCTGCGGCGCTTTCACGGCGTCGGTCGGCGAAGCGGGCTGACGGCCTTTCTGGCTTACCGGCTCGCGATCGCTTTCCACCGGCATGCGGCCGGGCTGGCGACCATTGAGTTCGATAGCTGAGGGCGCGGGGCCTGCCGGGTTGAGGCGGCCGCTTTTGTCTTTGATCTGGACATAGCCCGGGTTGACCGAAGTGCCGTGGCGGCGCGGGCCCGTGTAGGTTTGGGGCGCGTAGCCGCTTTGGTAGCCGTTGTTGTTGTAGTAATAGTTATTATTGACCCACACGTTGTTGTTGTAGTACGGGTTGCAGCCGTTCCAGGTCCAGTACGGGTCGTAATAATAATTGTTGCACACGTAGTAGTTGTTCCAGGGGCTGTAGCCATAGCCGCCCCAGCTGTTGTAACTCCAGCTGTTGTAGCCGTAGCCCCAGTAGGGATCTTGCCAGCCCCATGCATTCCAGCGGTTCCAGCGGTTCCAGCGGCGCCATTGGCGGTAGTTCCAATAGTCATTGTAACCTACGACGTAAATGGAAGCGCCGGGGAGATAATAGGGGTCATAGACCCACAAATCGGTGAAAAACGGATCGTAGTAATCGTACACGACGACCGGCCGGTGAAAGCGGCGCACGCGCGAGGAGTACTCGTATGCGTAGTCGTCTTCGTAGTCATAATATTCGCCGTCGTAGCTGTCGTCGCCATCGTCGTAGCCACGGTTTGCGCTGGCGGGTTCGCTGGTCGTTTGAAAGTCGGCGGGAGGCGGCGTATCAGTGCTGGGGTCGTAATACACGTCGTCGTTTTGTGCCGACAAGGCATTGCCCACAGCCGACATCCAGAACGCCAGGAACAGGAGGATCAGGGACTTATTGTTGACTTTCATGGTGATGAATGAATTTTTAGCGCGAGTGTCCGGTGCGCAAGTTTACAGGTTCAAAAGTATTACCTTTGCCCGCTTTTTTTGGTTAAAACGCCTTTAAAGTGCCGATTTGCGGCCGTTAAAGTTCGCTTAAAACCTCGACAAGGCCGGAACTAATTGTTAAAATCAATTGATTCTTAGACCACAGCCGCATGCAGAGGTAACGAAGCCGCCCTTTTTTTAACGGCTTTTAACTAAAACAAAAACCGGCTGAAACCGGCCGACCGCTCGACCCGTTTTTTTCAAGTTCCCGTATCCTTTTTAATTCCATCGTATGGCAAAAGAAATAACACCCCGTTCGGAAGACTATTCGCAATGGTACCTCGATATCGTGCAGAAAGCGCGCCTGGCCGACAACTCGCCCGTGCGCGGCTGTATGGTGATCAAACCGCATGGCTACGCCGTGTGGGAAAATATGCGCGACGCCCTCGACAAAATGTTCAAGGACACCGGCCACGTCAATGCCTATTTCCCGCTTTTTATCCCGAAAAGCTTTTTATCGAAAGAAGCCGCCCACGTGGAAGGTTTTGCCAAGGAATGCGCCGTGGTGACCCACTACCGCCTCAAAAATGACCCGAACGGCGGCGGGGTTGTCGTCGACCCGGAAGCCAAACTGGAAGAAGAACTGATCGTGCGCCCGACCTCCGAGACCATCATCTGGAATACGTACCGCGACTGGATTCAAAGCTACCGCGACCTGCCCATTCTGATCAACCAGTGGGCCAACGTCGTGCGTTGGGAAATGCGTACCCGCGCCTTCCTGCGCACCGCCGAATTCCTCTGGCAGGAAGGCCACACCGCTCATGCCAGCGCCGAAGAGGCCATGGCCGAGGCGCGCCAGATGCTCGACGTGTACGCCACTTTTGCCGAAGAATACATGGCCATGCCGGTGATCAAAGGCGTCAAAACCGTCAATGAACGCTTCGCAGGGGCCGAAGAAACCTTCTGCATCGAGGCCTTGATGCAGGACGGCAAAGCCCTGCAGGCCGGCACCTCGCACTTCCTCGGTCAGAACTTCGCCAAGGCATTCGACGTCCTGTTCCTCAACAAGGACAACCAGCAGGAATACGTCTGGGCCACCTCCTGGGGCGTTTCCACCCGCCTGATCGGCGGCCTCATCATGACGCACTCCGACGACGACGGCCTCGTGCTTCCGCCCAAACTTGCCCCGATTCAGGTGGTCATCGTGCCGATCCCCAAACCTGCGCCGGGCCTGACCGAAGTGGCCGAAAAAATCGCTTCGGCACTGCGCGCCAAAGGCGTTCGGGTGAAAATCGACAACGACGACCAAAACCGCCCGGGCTTCAAGTTCGCCGAATACGAGATGATCGGGGTGCCGGTACGCCTGGGCCTCGGCCAACGCGACATCGATGCCGGCCAGGTCGAAGTGGCTCGCCGCGATACCAAGGAAAAAAGCAGCGTGCCGCTCGACGGCGTTGCCGACTACGTGGCCAATCTGCTCGACGAAATCCAGGCCAACCTGTTTGCCCGCGCCAAGGCCTACCGCGACGAACACATTACCCGGGTGAATACCTGGGAGGAATTTGTCGATGTGCTGGAAAATAAAGGCGGTTTCGCCTACGCACACTGGGACGGCACGACGGAAACGGAACTGGCCATCAAGGAAAAAACCAAGGCGACCATCCGTTGCATTCCGATCGATGGCGCCGACGAAGCCGGCGCCTGTATCCTGACCGGCCAGCCCAGCGAGCGCCGCGTGCTGTTTGCCAAGGCTTATTAATAAAAGAGGGGCAAGTCACCGTTTTCAGGAGGACTTGCCCCTTTTGTTTTCAGGGCTGCTCCAGCCCCGTATTTTTTTGCCAAAGCCAGATTCTGCCGTCCTGCAGGTCTATTTTCTCCTCCATAAATTTGAATCCGAGTTTGCGCAACAGCGCCACCGAGGCATTTTCTTCCGCCAGGGTATGCGCCTGCACGGCCATTACGCCGCCTTGCCGGCCGGCATGTTCGATCAATGCCGCCGCGGCTTCCGTCGCAAGTCCTTGTCCCTGATAGGCATCCGCTATTTCGTAGCCGATCTCGACCCTGCCTTCCGGGTCGGGCGGGCCTTTGTAACCCGCCGTTCCGATCAGGCGCACATCGGTTTTATGTACGATAAAATACGACCACCAGTCCGTTTCAGCGGGGTGATCGAGCAGGTATCGGTGCATCCAGTCCATTGCTTCGGGGAAGTGGCTCCATTGCTCGGCAATGCCGACGCCGCCCAGCAGGGCAGAGAGGCTGGCCTCGTCGTTTCGGGCGGCAGCAGCGAGCAGTTCGAGGCTGGCAGGCACCAAAAACAGGTGTTCGGTCTGGATCATTTCGTAAGGGTTGAACGCTCCAAGATCGGTCAAAATTCGAGGGTTCGGTAAAATTTTAATTTGCGCAAACGAACGAAGTTTCGACATTAGCGCTGCATAAGCGCCATGCGCGCGGTTGAACCCGGCCCAAATAAAGTGCCGAGTAAAAACAATCTGACACTACACTAATCCATTCTATTGTATGAACGCGCCGGCTGTGGTCCTCCACCGTCGGCGTTTTTATTTTAAGGACAAAATTTTCTTCTAACACGAAACTTTTTTGCCCCTGCGGACAGTTTTTCATTTGGATTTCGCAACCTGTTACCTAACCAATCTGTCCTGTCCTTCCATGCTTTTTAAATTATACCGACACTGGCGCAGCGCCTACATGGGCATACCGACCACGATCTGGTTGTTGTCCATGGTCAGCCTGATCAACCGCTGCGGGGCAATGGTAATTGCCTTCCTGACCGTTTACCTGCACAAGGAACTCGGCTTCGACATCCGCCACACGGGCTACGTCACCGGCTGTTTTGGCGCGGGGGCACTGCTGGGCGCCTACGTGGGCGGACGTTTGACCGACAAATTCGGATACTACCGCGTGCAGCTGTGGAGCCTGGTGTTCAACGGAGTCATCCTGTTGATTCTGATGGTGTTACGCGATTTCTGGGCCTGGTGTTTTACGGTATTTGTCCTGAGCCTGGTGTCCGAAGCCTTCCGGCCGGCCAACTCCGTGGCCATCTCGAAACACTGCTCCCCCGAGACGCGTACCCGCTCGATCTCGCTTTACCGCATGTCGGTCAACCTCGGCTGGGCGATCGCGCCTGCACTGGGCGGCCCGCTCGCCAAACTCGGCTGGAGTTATTTGTTTTGGGCCGACGGACTGACCTGTCTGTTGGCGGCTTTGCTGCTCATCCGCTGGCTGAAACCCCAGCCGGCCGCTGTCGGAGCGGAAAAACACGAGGAAAAAAAACAGGCCGAAAAGCCCAGGGCATCCGCTTATCAGGATCGTATTTACCTGTATTTCATTGGATTAACCCTGGTTGGCGCCCTGGTGTTCATGCAAATTCTCTGGACCGTCCCCGTGTTTTTTGCCGAGGAATACCATTGGGACACCGCCAAAATCGGTCTGGTCGCCGCGCTCAACGGCCTGATGGTGTTTTTGATCGAAATGCCGATGATCTACCAGATCGAAGGCCGCCGGAAAGGGCTTGATTACGTACGGCTCGGCCTGGTATTATATGCCATTGCCTACCTCTCTTTCGTCTTCCTGCCGGCCGGGCTGGCCTCGGCCCTGATGTTCACGGCGGCAATTTCCTTCGGCGAGATGTTCGTCATGCCGTTCAGCAGCAACTTTGCGTTCGGAAGGGCCTCCGCACAGGGCAATCAGGGGCAGTACATGGCGCTCTACACCATGGCTTATTCCCTGGCCAACATCATCGCCCCGTTGTTCGGTACGCAAGTGATTGCCGCCTGGGGCTTTCACACCCTGTGGTACTTGCTGGCTGCTCTGGCAGGCATCACCTGGGTTGGTTTCGGCATGTTGAAAAAACTGGTCGATGTCTCGACGATACATACGACACACCCGGTTGAGCCGGCAACACACGAGCCTGTATCGCAAACCTCATGATCGATATTTTTCAAAAAAAAGCCGCGTGTGACTGTATGAGTCGCACGCGGCTTTTTTGAAAATGGTGGTTGTAAAACCTACCGGTCGTTGGCCCGCAGGTTCAGGAACATTTTGAACCCGAAATCGGCGGAGATTGTCTTGGACTGCGTGTAATAGTTCGAGCGGAGGAAGACCTCGTAGTTTTTGAAAATGTCGCGGATGAAAAAGTGGCCCAGTTCGATGCCCACCGAGTAATCGATGAAGCCCTTGGTGTCCGTTTCCGAGGCAATTTTGTTGTTGAAATTGTAGCGCATACCCGCTTTACCCAGCACGGTAAAGGCATTTTGGTGGGTTTTGGCGCAGCGGTCGCCATTGGAGCGGTACATGCCGGCGCCGATTTCGAGCAGGGCATACGGCGTCGTGATGATCGATTTGCCAAAATCGTCGGCGTTGGGGTCGGCTGTGACTGCCGCGCCACCGCCGATGCGGGCCACGCTCCAGTGGGTGCCTACGTTAAATGCGGCTTCGGCGCCAACGCCCAGGCGATTGCCGATATGTTCGAGATCAGGGGCGTGGAAATAAATATTGGGAACGTCCAAAAACAGGCGGGGACCGCCGTATTGTGCCTTGAGGGCGAAAGAAAACAACAGAAAGGCAGTCAGCAGGAGGGTCGACTTTTGCATAACAAGAATGGATTTTAATGATTGATTTTTGGCCAAAGACACAACGTGCGGGAGACGCGCTGCCCGGAATCGTTTACCCTGGCCGACAGCAAAGGTGTCGATTGCTGCCAAAAATTTCTCCTCCCTGCCAGGTGTAACGCCGTATTTTCACGCCCACTTTTTTGAAAGGCAAGATTTATGGCAAAAAAAACGACACAACCGTCCAGGCCCGCAGCGCAATCCAGCGACAATTCCGATTTCAACTGGCAAACCTGGTTGCCGCCCTTGCTGGCATTCGCCCTGTTCAGCATGTGCCTGCGCCATGAAATACTGGGCATCGACGATCATACGGCCACGCTGGACAACCCGGCGGTCACGAGTTTTTCGCCCTTTACCCACCTCAACCTGGGGATGTACGCGCCCATCACCTGGCTTTTTTACGGGCTGGCGTATGCGATGGGCAAGGAAAGCCCGATATTTTACCATTTGCTCAGCCTGTTTGCCCACACGGCCAACGTATGGCTGGTCAGCCGCATGGTGCAGCGCCTGAGTGGCCAACGCTCCGTTGCCTTTTGGGTGGCTCTGCTTTTTGCCGTTCATCCTATCCAGGTGGAATCGGTCGCCTGGATTGCAGGTTTCAGTACGCCGCTGTACGCCCTGTTTTTCCTGCTGGCTGCCAACTGGTACCTCGAATACGCCGAACAGCCTGAACAAAAACAGCCCTATTTCCTCGCGTTGGGTGCTTTTGTCCTGGCCTGCCTTTCCAAAAGCGCCGCGGTGACGCTTCCCCTGGTGCTGGTGCTGTTCGACTGGTGGGCTAAACGGCCCGTGCTCGAACGCCGGCGGATCATGGCTTATGTGCCGTTTTTTGCCCTCGCCCTGCTTTTTGGTCTGCTGACCGTCTGGTCGCGCCACGAAGCCGGGATGAACATGGATGCCAACGGCAATAATTTCAGCGTGCTCGATCGCATTTTGGTCGTCTGCTACACGCCGGTGCTGTATTGGGGCAAATACTTGCTGCCGCTCACCCTCAATATTTATTACGGTTTTGAGAAGGTCAACGGTCAGTTTCCCTGGTACTACTGGGTGTCGCCTTTGGTGTTGGCTGGCGTGATGTATGCCGGCTGGCGCTGGCGCAATCAGGCGCGTTACGTATGGTTCGGACTGTTGTTTTTCTTCGCCAATCTGAGCGTCATGTTGCCTTTCCGTTCGATGGGCACCTTCGAACTCTGCGCCGACCACTACAACTACCTGGCCGTGATCGGTATCTTTTTCCTGCTGGCCAACGGCATCCCCGCCCTCATGGAACGCTGGCCGAATCGGGCAGGCGCCCTGCGTGCCGTAGTCGGGATCTGGACGGTCGCCATGCTGGTCCTGAGCGTCAGGCAGATCGGGTACTGGAAAGATACCCTGTCCGTGGTGTCGCACGCCATCGAGAACGGAAGTCACCAGAACGGCCGCCTCTACGAAGCCCGCGGCAATGCTTTGGCAAAAAACAAGGACATCTCCGGCGCCATCAAGGATTATTCCAAGGCTATCGAGATCAACCCCGAACTCTGGGAGTCGTACAAATACCGCGGCAGCCTTTACGGTGCGCGCAAGCAGTACGACCGCTCGGTGTCCGACCTCGGCAAATACGTGGAAAAATACCCCGAGAACCACGAACAACTATTCAATCTGGGCTTGTCCCTCTACAACCTGGGGCACTTGCCTGAAGCCGTCAAGGCATTCAACCGCACCCTCGAACTCAATCCCGACTTCGAACGCGCCTACGCCGCTCGCGGCAATGCCTATATGGCGATGGGCGATAGCGCCAAGGCCGAACTCGATCTGAGGGAGTACGACCGGCGAAAATTGAAAGAAAAATAACAGGAGAGGGTAGCGGCCGTCTCATAAGTCCTTTCGCTCAAAACCCTGCAAAATTGTAACTGGTTAGGTCAGAGCGGCCAACTGACGGGGTGACTCCAAAGTCACCCCGTCAGTAATAACCTCAGCCGCTGTTTTTTAGTTGCCGCCACCACCGCCGCCGCCGCTTTTCTGGTCGGAATTGGACACGCCACGCTTGCGCGATACGTTTTCGCGCAGTTTGCCGAAGCGCCAGGATACGGAGAGGCGCACGGCCCGCGCCGGTTGCCGGTTTTCGTAGTGGGTGCTGAAACGCGGGTCGTTAACATCGCTTTGATAAACCCGGTTTTTGAGGAAAAACTGGTCTGCCATCAGGGCCAGCCGGAGCGATTTGTTTTTCAACATCGACTTGCTCAGGCCAAACTGGTAGTTGTACCAGCCGTTGCTGCGGCCTTGCAGGGTGACGTTGCCAACGCCCCACCAGCCGTTGCCCTGAACACGCCAGCCCTTTCCGAGATTGTATTGGAGGTTGCCGTAGCAATTGCCGGTCACGCCGTCGTTGCGGTATTCGCTGGTGCCGGCAAACCCTTCGAGCAGTTCGTAAGCGAGGGTAACATTGGCGTAAAATGTGAGTTTTTTACCGATAGGGCCCGAGCCATACACCGTAGCAGCGGAGCGGTAATTGCGGCCGTAGTTGCCGTAGGTCGTGGTAGCGACGCCGGTTTCCTGATCAATATTGACAAAGTCGTTGATGGCATCGGTGGTCAAGCCCTGTTCGAGGGTGAAGCTCAGGTTGCGCCCGCCTTTGAAAATATCATAACCGACCTCGATGTTGTGCGTGAATTCAGGCAACAGCAAGGGGTTGCCCACAGTCACGTTGAGCGGGTCGGCGCTGTTGAGTTGCGGGCGCAGGTACCACACGCCCGGCCGCTGAATGCGACGGGAGTAACCCAGGCGCAGGCTTTTGCTTTCCGAAATTTTATACGACAGGTTGAGCGTGGGTACCCATGCCGGGTATTCGTTGGAAAACGGCGGCTGATTGCTCGACTCGCCGGAGATTTTGGTGTATTCGAACCGGAAGCCGGGGCGGATCGACCATTTGTCGCGTTTCCAGTTGTATTCCGTGTAGCCACTGACAATATCCTGCCGGTATTGAAACAAACCCGTTTGGTCGGGGAACACGACAAATTCATTGGTCAGTGAATCCCTGTTTTCCTGCCGGTAATCGTTGTCGAGTTCCCGAATGATCGTTTTGGCGCCAAAAGACAAGGACTGGTCTTTTTTCAAAGGCTGGGTGTAATTGATTTCGGCGGTAAATTCATCTTCCGGCTGCTGGTTGGTGAAGCGTTTGGCGAAGTCTTCGCCGCCCAGCGTAAACGTCCGGTCGGTGCTGGATATGTTTTCTCCCTTGCTTTGGTCGAGGGCCAGCGAGATATCCAGTTCCTGCTCGGGGCGTTTGAATTTTTTGATGTAATCGAGGCCGTAAGTCATGTTCGGCCAGGCATTTTCGTACACATTGGAAAACACGCCCTGTTCGACCGGCAACAATTCGACATTGGTCGCCTGGTATTGCGCCACGTCGGATCCGCGGTAGCGGCCGCTGTGAAAATTGACGTAAGTACTGATCGAGTTGAGCGAATCGATATCCCAGGCCAGTTCGACGTTGCCATAAAAATATTTGTTTCGCGAATCGCCTTCGCCGTAGCGGCTGTCCTGGTACAGTTGAGTGGGGAAATAATTGGTGCGGTTGAAAATCGAAGACCGGTCGTTGTGGCTACCGCCGCCGCCGAAATAGGCGGAGAGGCCCCAATCGCCGAATTTGGCATTGACGGAACCGTTTTCATTGTGCTGTCCGAGTGTATTGACGCCCGAGGAAATGCTGCCGTTCATTCCTGCAATGCGGCTGGCCGTCACGATGTTGATGATGCCGGCCGTGCCTTCCGCATCGTAGCGGGCGCCGGGCGAGGTGATCACTTCGATACGTTTGATGGCGCTGGCGGGAAAAGAGCGCAGGGCGTCTTTCGGGTTGCGGGCAAAGAGGCCTGTATTGCGGCCGTTCAGTTGCACTTTGAAATTGGTTTTGCCTTTCAGGCGAATATTGTCGTCCTGGTCCACCGTGACGAAGGGTGTTTTTTGCAAGGTCTCCATCGCGGTGCCGCCTGCGGCAGTGGGGTCGTTTTCGACATTGAATACGATTCGGTCGGCTTTTACTTCCAGCAGGGGTTTGGCAGCAGTGATGGTAACTTGCTGGAGGGTATTGTCGGCGGTTTTCATGGTGAAAACACCCAGATCATGGTCGGCCGAGAGCTCGATTTTTTCCGACTGGAGCGGCTGATAGCCCACAAAAGAGGCTTCGATGCGGTACGCGCCGGAGTCCAGCTGGCTGAATTTGAATTTGCCATCCGAATCGGAAAAGGCAGATTTCAAAGGTTTGGCGGGCGCAGGCGTGCTGCCGGTATCGGGGGCAAAGCGGTACAGCAACACCGTGGCGAATTCCATGGGTTTATTGCCCGAAGAATCGCGCAAGGCGCCGCTCAGGTTGAATTTTTGAGCAAAAAGACAAACAGGAAAAAGGAACAGGATGGTGAAAAAGGCAAGGTGTCGCATCATGAGAAGGGTAGAAGGATGAAAATATCTTGTCAAAATTAGATGACAAAAACGCAAAACCGGGTTGTCCACCCCGCTTTGAGAAAACATTAACGTCCGGGAAAAAAGGCCCTGAAATGCAAACGGCCGGGATACTTTCGACAAGTATTCCGGCCGTGCAGGTGATGGGGCACTTAAAACGGGTCAACGTGCGAGCCCCGGGCAGCGGATACTGCCGAAATAGTAAAAAAGGCCCACGTTGAGGAAAGCATACATATCGTTTTTTTTGCCGTTGCCGCGCTGCCGGCCCGGGTCGCCGATTTTCGGCTCCACGGAACGGTCGGCCAGGGCCGCGGCAATTTCGCCGCGCTGCGCGCGAATGTCGCGGGTGTCGGCGTAGGTGCCGCTCACGTCGTCGAGGTAATCGGTGAAAAGTTTGCGGCCGCTGAGTTCCACATTGACGCTCCAGCGGTAGCCGAGGTCAGTTTTGAACCCGAAGCCGTAAGCGATGGCGCCCTGGGAGGTGTTGTATTCTTCACCGTGAAATTGCCCTTCGGTACCGAGTTCGCGCAGGTTGTAGGTTTTGCCCTCGTAGTCGGTTTGCGGGTTGAAATAGTAGAAGGAGGTACCGAGAAACAAATAGGGGGTGTACCACAGTTCGCGGTCGCCGTGCACGTAGGGCAGGAAGTTGAATTCGAACTGGGCCGTACCGTCGAACAACAGGCTGTTGAAATCGAGGTTGCGGCGTTGTTCGTACACGTTTTTGGAATCGCTGTCGCGGGCGCTGATCCCGCCGGCGTTGAAGCCCAGTTTGAAGGCCAGGCGGTCGTTGAAGTTGTAACGCGCGCCGATACCGCCGTGCAGGTGCAGGCGATTGAGTCGCCAGTTGGTGTTGAGGTCGCCGAAATAATTGGAGGCTCCCACCCAGCCGCCGAGTTCCCAGCCGCGCATTTGAGCGTTGGCGGGGGTGGTCAGGCAGAGTAGCGCGGCGAAAAATGCCCCGAGTCGTAGGTAGTTCATGCTAAACATTGATTAATCAAGCCCGCAAAGGTAGGCACGGCAACGGGGTGTGCATCCCTTTTGCCGTGAAAACGGCGGATTTTCCCAGAAACGCGGTATCGGGCCGGGGTGGTATGGCAAAGCAGGGATTTAAGTTGGTCCGGCCGCTTCTTTAATTTTCATCAGGGCGGGTCGTTGCGAGATTTCGTGGTAACAGATCACTTCCTCGGCGAAATAATGGGCCACCATGCTTTTTCGCGTGGCGCCGGGCCGTGTGATCGGGCTGCCGCCGTGCAGGAGGTTGGCGTGCCAGACAAGCACGTCGCCGCGGCGGCCCAGGAAGCGTTCTTTTTCCAGATTTTGGGTTGCAATGAGTTCGGCGATTTTGTCTTCGTAGCGCCGGTTGCTGTCGGCGCCGATGGTGAAGGTCGTGTTGCCGGCATCGAAATCATCGGCCATGACGTAGGGCAGGCGGTGGCTGCCGGGGTAAAAGAACAGCGGCCCGTTGTCGGGCGTGCAGTCTTCCAGCGCGATCCAGGCGGCGATGAGGTAGCCTGGCGGCTCGGTGGTCATGTGGATGGAGTCGGAATGCGCGCGTTGTTCGCTGCCAACCGTAAAATTGAGCGTGTGGAAAGGAATAACCTTTTTCCCGAGCAGAAATTCGAGCAGGCGCAGCAGTTCCGGGTTGCGGAAGAAACGTTCGTTGGCCAGGGTGCTGGTTTCCCAAAGGTTGGTGATTTTCCGGCCGGTGTAGTTGAAATTCACTTTGCCCGAACGAAGCAGGTCATCCACTTCGGCGTTGAGAGCGTCGGTGTCTTCGGCAGAAAAAACGTTGCGCAGGATCAGGTAGCCTTTTTCAACAAAAAGCCGCGCAGCGGCCTGCCATTCCGGCGAAAAATGTTGAAAATCCGGGTGCTGCTCCATCGCTTCCAAGGCCCCGGGCCGGTCGAGCCAGGGAATATCAGGGTGGTGTCCGGCTTTGAAATCGCTGCTGCCGATCGGGCTGAAAATACTTTTTCGAAGGCCGTAGCGGCGATAGAGGGCACGGTTGTGCTTCAGGCGATCGGCATTCAGCAGGTTGTTGACCACATACACGGCCTTGAGATTGCGCAATTTGCCCGTGTATTTTTGAAAAAGACGCTGGAGAGACATGGAATCGCAGGATCGTTCAATCGGCCTTATGCTCCCGCCATATCCTTGACGAGCAACTGGAACCCGTTGCCGTGGATATTAACGATTTCGATGGCGGAGTCTTTGGCGAGGTACTTGCGGAGTTTGGTGACGAACACGTCCATGGAGCGGGCGGTGAAGTAGTTGTCTTCGTGCCAGATTTTGGTCAGCGCTTCGGAGCGGGGCGTCACGTCATTGATGTATTTGCAGAACATTTTGAGCAGTTCTGCTTCTTTCGGGCTGAGTTTCCACTGGTTTTCTTCGCCGGCATGGGCGGTCGTCAGCGTAAGGATACGCAGGGGGTAGTTGAAGTGGTATTTGCCGATTATAAACTCCCGTTGTTCGTCGCGGGGGTCTGCGTTTTTGTGCAGGCGTTTGAGCACGGCCTGGATGCGGTAGAGGAGTTCTTCGGAATTGAAGGGTTTGTTGATATAGTCGTCGGCGCCGATTTTAAAGCCCTGGAGAATATCGTCCTTCATGGTTTTGGCCGTGAGGAAGATGATCGGGACTTCGGCGTTGCGTTCGCGGACTTCCTTGGCGAGGGTGAAGCCGTCTTTGCGCGGCATCATCACGTCGAAGATGCAGAGGTCGAAGGCGTTTTTGCGGAAGGCTTCGAGTCCGAGCACGCCATCAGTGGCGAGGGTGACGCTGTAATCGTGCATTTCGAGGTACGATTTCAGTACGTCGCCAAAATTTTGGTCGTCTTCCACGAGCAGGATCTTGTAGTTCGCGCTTGCCATAATGGGTCAAATCGGTTCGGTGATTAATCAGATGGTTGAATATCCTGCTGCCTTAGCGGTAGCAAGGAGTGTGGGTATAACGCTCGTTTGGCGAATTGGCGTATGTGGAAAAGGGCTGTCTTGGGAAAAATGTTAAAATTTGGCGGGCTTCGCTCGTTGGGTGGTGGTGTTAATCAGGGAAATGGTGCTGTTCACGAAATACCATTTTGGGGGTAGGGACAAGGATTTAACTTGCTTTTAAATACACTAAAAAAATCGCTTATGACACGTTTTTTAATCTGCATTTTCTTCGTTTCGCGGCTTTTTGGCGGTTTGTTGGCCCAGTCTTCCCAGCCTTGTTCGGGGCAGCCTGCGGTGGCGGTTTTGCATGCCAATGCATTGCGTTTGTACGTCAACTCGGTCGGCCAATCGGGCGGTGCTGCAACCCTGACACCGGTTGTGCACTACGACGGCTCCACACAGGCCTCGGCCGGGTTTTACATGGCCGGTTTGTGGATCGCGGGACTTGATCCTACGCAAAATATACGACTGGCAGAATCGGCCTACGGGCTTCTGTGGCAAGACTACACCCCTGGCCCCACAACGGCGGGTGCTTCCGGTTGTCAGCAGTGGAACCGCGTCTGGTCGGTCAGCCGGGCCGAGATCGAGGCGCATCGGCAGGACTGGTTGGCCGACGGCCATATCGACCAGCCCCTTGACGCCGTTTTTGCCTGGCCGGGTTCGGGAAATCCGTATTTCGAATCAATGAATGGCTTTCCACTTCCTTCTGGAACGGAAACCTACGCCCCTTTTTACGATAATGACGGCGACGGACTGTATAATCCGTTTAATGGGGACTATCCGCACCCGGAGGGCGTGGCGCCGGGGCGAATAGTCGGCGCCATGTTGTGGGGGGTATTCAATTCGGGTCAATCCAATGTTAGCCTGGAGGTGCAATCAACCCTCTGGGCGTTTGGCTGCGATGACGATAATGCCTTGAACGACACTTATTTCCAGTCGCTTCGGGTGATAAACCGCGATGGTTTTCAACTTGATTCGCTGCACCTGGGCGTCTGGCAGGATTTGAACATCGGCAACGCGATCGATGATAATATCGGCACGAATCCCGCCTTAAACACCGTGTTTGCTTACAATGCAGACGATAATGACGAAGACTTTTTAGGCAATCCCGGTTACGGCCCCAACCCGGGAATTATTGCCCTCAGCTTCCTCAATCGCCCCCTGTTCAAGTCCATGTATATCGCCAACCCTTCGTTTAATAACTATCCGCTGGCAATGATCGACCCGAGCGCCGATGTGGAAAATTACCGTTATTTAAACGGTTACTGGCGTGACGGCACAACGCTGACGGCCTCGGGATCGGGGTACAATCCGAACGATCCGCAAGCTCCGGAGGCCGATTACTTTTTTTATGGCAATCCACTTGTTCCGGGGGAATGGGCCATGAATCAACTAAACCTGCCTTACGCTGGTTTCAGAACGATTACCAGCGCAAATCTTGGCAATCTGGCCCCCGGCCAGTCGGCCGCGCTCGACATGGCCTTCTCCTACCATCGTGGCGAGGGACTCGACAACCTGCAGAATATCGCCTTCGGGTTGGACCGTATTGCCCAAATCAAACAATCCTGGGATTCGGGTTTCGAGGATGCGTGCCTCTTCGCATCCTGTACCGACGACTGCGTCTGGCCGGGCGATATCAACCGCGACGGCATTGTCAATCAATGCGATATCCTGCCGTTCGGGTCTGGCTGGGCAGCAACAGGCCCATCGCGGGATGGCTTTGTCAACTGGGCGCCCCAAACGGCCGCCGGCTGGGGGCAAGTCGCCGGTTTGGGCTACGACCTCAAACACCTCGATGCCAACGGAAATGGCGAGGTGGAGCAATACGATGCGCAGGTCATCAGGGATTTTTACGGCAATGTGACGCCCTGGTGGGTAGCGGATGCCGACGAATACCCTGTCGGCAATGATTTTAATATCAAGTTATCGCCCAACAATTTCGATACGACGAACGTGCTGGTCGGTCAGGTTTGTTTCGTCGCGGTCAGGTTTGATTCGTTAAAAACCGTTCGGGGCGCCGCGTTTGAGATGGAATTGGACAGTGCTTATTGGGAAATCGTCACGTCGGGTTTTGCCCAGGAGCAGGGAGTGATTTTGGTCAATAAAAGTGTCCCGACCGGCCTGGCCGGCGGCAGGGTAAGAATTGATTCGCAGCAGGCATTCAACGACGGCGGATGGGCTACAATGAAGATTAAGGCAAAATCCATTCCGCCCACCCAATCCAACACCACCTACATCCGCCTGAAAAACATCAAAGGCATTGCCCCCGATGGTTCGGAAGTGGCGCTGGGCGCTTACCCGCAAAAGTTCGTATTCGCCGGCGGCAGCAGCGCGGCGGGCGCGCCGGCGGGCACAGAGGCCTGGCGGGTGTCGCCCAACCCGGCGGCGGATGTGCTGCGCATCGAAACGCCGGGTGAACAGTTGCAGGAAGTGGTGTTCTATGATCTGGCGGGCAGGGTGCTCGGCAGAACCCGGCTGTCGGGTAGCGAGCAGGCCACAGTCGATACGGCGCGATTGCAAAGGGGGATATCCTTTGTATTGATACAAACATTTGGAAATGCAAGATTTGTGAAAGTTATTTTGGATTAATTTATCAATAACGAAACTTAAAAACCGGCGTATGAATCGGATTCTTGTAGGTATCGCAATGCTGTTGCAAGGATATTTTTTGGCAGGGCAAACAGATACCCCGTGCCTGATCACACCCGCGGTTGAAGTATTGCATGGCAATTATATGCGCGTCAGGATGACGTTCGATGGCAACGCGGATATGACAACCGGGGCGACTTCTTTTGCCGCGGAATATGATGGCTCCCCGTCTCCGCTCCTGAATCTGTTTACGGGCGGAATTTGGCTGGGCGCACAAGACCCGGACGGGAATTTGCGACTGGCGGCTTCCAGCAAATTCACCAGTTGGAAACATTACATGCCCGGCCCTTTGGGCTCCAATGGCGAGATTGTTCAGGAGAATTGCGACCGTTGGAACAAAATCTGGCGGGTGAGCAGAACTGAAATCGAGCAACACCGCGCCGATTACGCCGACAATGGTCAAATTGACCAGCCCCTGGCGTCGGTAATCGGCTGGCCGGGCAGAGGCAACCCGTATTTCGAGATCGCAAACGGCTTTCCATTGCCGGATGATACGACTTCGTTCGCGCCGTTTTATGACCGGAGCGGCGACGGTTTTTACGATCCTTTTGACGGCGATTACCCGCACCCCGACGGGCTCACCCCCGACGTTTCGGTTGCGGATATGTTATGGATGCTGTTCAACTCGGGCGGGTCAAATCTGGACTGCGACATTCAGTCAACGGTTTGGGCGCTTAACTGTACCGGCAATGACCTGTTGAACAACACTTATTTCCAGTCTTTCAAAGTTACAAATCGCGATACCGTTGTTCTGGATTCGTTCATCCTGGGTATCTGGCAACTGGGCCGCGTGGGATGTCCCTTCCCATTGTGGTACATGGGGACTAGGGCTGATTTGCAAACGGTATTTGTTTATAAAATTAACCCTGATTCTGATAGCACCTGCAGCATATTGCCAGGCTTTATGGAAGGGCCACCTGTCGGCGCACTTACGATATTAAACAGGCCTTTGTACAAGTCTATTTACATGACCAACACCTCAATCGGAATTGTGCCATATGCTGTTTCGCAGCCCAATTTGCCTTCCGGTTATTACAATTTTCTAAATGGTCGCTGGAACGACGGTTCGCCGCTCACTTACGGATGGACTGGCTATACGCCGCAAAACCCGTTCGGGATACCTGTTGACCATTACTTTACGGGTGATCCAAATGACCCGAGTAGTTGGTCTGCCCAGGATGCCGGCGTATCCTGGTTACAAAATGCGAGTACGTTGGCCAGCGCGAAAATCGGGACGCTTCTTCCGGGGCAATCCCGGGAGGTTGACCTGGCCTTTTCCTATCACTCGGGCGAGGGGCTGACGGGGTTGCAAAACGTAGGTTATATGTTTGACCGGGTTGCAGAGTTGAGGCAATCATACGACGAGCAGTTCGAAGACGTATGCGAATATAGTCTGTGCCAGGCCGACGACGACTGCGTCTGGCCGGGCGATACCAACCGCGACGGCATTGTTAATCAATGCGATATCCTGCCGTTCGGGTCTGGCTGGGCAGCAACAGGCCCGTCGCGGGAGGGCTTTGTCAACTGGGCGCCCCAAACGGCTGCCAACTGGGGACAAACTCCCGGTTTGGGCTACGACCTCAAACACCTCGATGCCAACGGAAATGGCGAGGTGGAGCAATACGATGCGCAGGTCATCAGGGATTTTTACGGCAATGTGACCCCCTGGTGGGTTCAGGGCGCCGATGAATACCCTGTCGGCGATGATTTTTATATCAAGTTATTGCCCGACAATTTTGATACGACAAATGTGCAGGCCGGGCAGGTTTGTTTCGTCGCGGTAAGGTTTGATTCGTTAAAAACCGTACGCGGCGCCACGTTTGAACTGGAATTGGACAGCGCCTATTGGGAGATCGTTACGTCGGGTTTTGTCCAGGGGCAGGGAGTGATTTTGGTCCATAAAAGTGTCTCGACCGGCCTGGCCGGCGGCAGGGTAAGAGTTGATTCGCAACAGGCATTCAGCGACGGCGGATGGGCCACGATGAAGATCAAGGCAAAATCCATTCCACCCACCCAATCCAACACCACCTACATCCGCCTGAAAAACATCAAAGGCATTGCCCCCGATGGTTCGGAAGTGGCGCTGGGCGCTTACCCGCAAAAGTTCGTATTCGCCGGCGGCAGCAGTGCGGCGGACGCGCCGGCGGGCACGGAGGCCTGGCGGGTATCGCCCAACCCGGCGGCGGATGTGCTGCGCATCGAAACGCCGGGCGAACGCTTGCAGGAAGTGGTGTTTTATGATCTGGCCGGCAGGGTGCTGCGCCGGGAAATGCTGAACGGCAACAGCGAAGCTACCGTGAATGTCGGGCAGTTGCCGCGCGGCATGGTGCTGGTGGAAATTCGTACGGCGGAGCGGACAGGTGTGCGGAAGGTGGCGCTGGGCGACTAACGCTTTTACAACGACCCATTCGCGCGAGCGGGGGCTGATCAGACAGATCAGCCCCCGCGCTTTTTTACGCAAACCTTGTTCAACAAGGCATTTGATCGACCGTTTGGTTCAAAAGAGCTGCCGGCCTGTCGATAATTTTTCCCGGCAGCGTCATTTTTTATGCAACTTCGAGGGCATAAAACGGTCTTTCAGATACTCAAATTCTTCTTTCATCTACGATTTGTTTCGTAGTTGATTTTTCTTTTTACTTTTATAACCGTTCGTTAGCATAAAATTTGAATTAAAACATTGACAATCAACTGAAATCAACTCGTTATAAGGTATGAAAACAATCGGAATCTTACTTACTGCTTCTTTCCTGCTGTTGTCGCCCTGGGGCCTCAATCCGGTGTCTGCCCAGCAACCTGCGGGTAGCGCCGACAAAAAAATCGTCATTACCAAACGCTCCGTCGATTCCGACGGCACGGTGACGACCGAAACCATCATCAAAAAAGGCAAAGCGGCCGAATCCTTCGATGCCGATGCCTATCTGAAAGAAAATGAAGGCGACAACGTGGATATCAGCATCCGCGAAGAAGCCGAGGGCGGCAACTACGTCCGCATCACGACCAGCGACGACGACGACGACAATGAGCGGCTGATCGAAGTAAACTGGGACGAATTCAACGATGCCATGAACGAGGTCGGCGCCGGCATGCGCAACCTGGGCAATGGCTTCAACGGCATGTTTATTAAATCATGCGATGAAAAACACGGCTTTCTGGGCGTGAGCAATGCCGACGAAGACGAGGACGACGATGCTCCCGGGCTGAAAGTCAACATCGTCAAGGATTCCGGCGCCGAAAAGGCCGGCCTGAAAGACAACGACGTGATCACGGCGCTTGACGACACCAAAATCAACGACTGGGACGACCTGACCGGGTTTATCGCCCATACCCAGCCCGGCCAGCAGGTGCGCGTCAACTACCTGCGCAACGGCGCAAAAGGCACGACGACCGCCACGCTTTCGGAAAACAAATCCATGCTGACGCTTACGCATACCAGCCAATCCGGCTTCCTCGGTATTTCTCCGATGGACGAGCAGGGCAATGGCAAAGGCGTTGCCGTCAACGTGATCAAGGAATCGGCCGCCCTCGCTGCCGGCTTGCAGGATGGCGACCGCATCACGGCCCTCAACGATACCCGGGTCGAAGACTGGGACGATATTCAGGGCTTCATGTCTGAAACGAAGGTCGGCGATGTTGTCCGCGTTTCCTTCACCCGCAAAGGGGCTGCTCAAACGGTAAATGCAACGCTCGGCGAGTCTAAAAACGAGTGGGACAGTTTCAGCAACTCGAATTACAACTGGAACTTTAATTCCGACAACGACTGGTCCGACAACTTCAATGTCGATGTGCGTGAAAAACCGGCCTGCCTCGGCGTGTATTCCGGCTCCTGGTCGGCCGACGGGCGCGAAGGTTCGAAAATCACGGAATTCACCGAAGAATCCGCCGCTCGCGACGCTTCCATGCAGGTCGGTGACGTGATCACCCGCGTCAACGGCAAAGACGTTGACAGCCACGAACAACTCTGGGATGAAATCGCCAAATACCAGCCGGGCGACAAGGTGAGCGTCGATTTTCTGCGCGATAACACTCCCCAAACGATCGAGGCCACGCTCAAGGCCTGCAAGGATCGCAGCCAGGTCAATGTAACGACCGACGACGGCAACAAACGCCAGTTTTACACCTGGAACTGGGGCGAAAACGAGGAAAAAAGCATGCGTACGCGTCGAGTGATCACCATCCGCCGCGCCTCTTCCGAAGGCGATGCCGCTCAGCCGCAAACCGCTCCCGCCCAGCCAGCCGCGCAGGACCGCAGCCTGAAACTTGAATCTTTCCGCGCTTACCCCAACCCGACGGCCGGCCCTGTGACGCTCGAATTCCGCAGCGAGCCGCTCCCGACCATCGTGACCTTGCTCGATCTCTCGGGGCGACAGCTTTTCCGCGAAGAACTGAATGCTTTCAACGGCGAATACAACCAGCAGTTCGACCTCAACGAATACGCCAAAGGCACCGTGATCATTCAGGTGCAGCAGGGCGACAAGATCTTTACCGAGCAGATCGTGGTGAACTAATTAAACAAGCTTGTATTTGGAAAAAGAGATGGCGGCCGGGGCAAACCCGGGCGCCATTTTTTTCTAAAGTTGCCTGGCCAACCCCACACCCAACAACAACAAACCCGCCACGCCCAACATGGCCGCGGGCAAACTCACCACATTCGCAACCAGACCGATCAGCGGCGGCCCGGCCAGAAAAGCCACAAAACTAAAGGTAGCAAAGGTGGCCAGTCCGGCAGCGGGCGTTACGCCCGGCAAGCGCATCGACATGCTGAACAACATCGGGGCGGTGAGCGAACACCCCAAGCCCATCACTCCGAATCCCAGCCAGCTGCTCCACAAAGCCGGGGCAAGGACAGCAGCCGTCAAACCCGAGGCAGCCACCAGCCCACAGACTACCAGCAAGCGGCGCTCGCCGTAACGGGCGATCAGCAAATCGCCTGCAAACCGCCCGATCGTCATGGCCAGGGTAAAGGCCGTGAATCCCATGGCCGCCAAAGCCGGGTCGGCGCCGCGGTAATCGCGCAGGAACACCCCGCTCCAGTCAAAAGCCAGGCCCTCGGACAACAGCGCAAAAAAGCCGATCAAGACGAGCAACACCAGGGCGCGAGTGGGCCGTGCCAGCCCGTGCCTGGCCGCTTCGTCGTGCCGGGGCGCGGGCAATTGCCAGAGCACAGGCGCGATATAGGCCAGAACCGCCAACATAATTGCGCTGGCCAGCCAGACGTGTTGTTGGGGCGACCAGCCCATGCGCAACAAACCGCCGGCCAAAGCCGAGCTCAGCATGCCGCCCAGGCTCCAGAGACCGTGGCACACCGCCATGATGGAATAACCGCCCTCGATTTCCACTTCGGGTACGCAGGCATTCATGGCCATGCCCAGCAAAGCCATCGACGCACCGAATACCATCAGGGCGCCGAAAAGCGAATAAACTGACCCGGTGTGAACAGGAAGCACCAGCGCAAACGCGGTGCCCAAAGCCGCCAGCGCGGTCACCCGCCCGGGGCCGAACCGGCCGGCAATACGCCCGGAAAGCGGGTTGATGAGCAACTGACCCAAAGGCAGACCGAACAAAACCCAGCCCAGACGGGCATCGTCGAGGCCAAGCGCCGTTTTTACATGAGGAATATGGACCACCCAACTGCCGAACCCCCAGCTACACAGGGAAAACGCCAGCCCAACGGCGCGGGCCTGCCGGCTCGACCAAAAACTGAGCATAAAATGCCGCCAGGCTTTCAGGGTAACTCGTTGCTCCATGCCTTGCTTTTTGGGGCCCCAAGATCAAAAGCCCGGGCGATGTATGCGGGAATTTTTTACCTTCAGGCAGCCTGATTCAAACTTTCATCGTCAAACTTTGCGTTTGCATCGCTGCATATTTTTTGAACAATCAAAAACACATCGCCATGCAAACCAACCGACTGTTTTTTTCCCTCCTGTTTTTGTCTCTGTTCGCGGCTTGCGCCGGTGAAGCAATTGAAACGGTGGAAAATCGCGACACCTACGGAAACCTCGAACGCTTCGAACGGCGGAAAAAAGATTTCGCCAGGGAAGGCCGCTATCAGCGATTCAACCCGGAAGGGAAATTGCTCGAAGAAGCCAATTATCGCAATGATTCCCTCGATGGCGAACGGCGCCTGTTTTACACCAACGGCCAGGTCGATGTCGTCGAACATTACGACAACGGCACTTTTTCGGGCAAATACCAGAAGTTCTCGGACAAAGGTGTGCTGATGCTCGAACAGGTTTTTGAAAAAGGCCAAATCGAAGGACCTAGCATTGCGTACTACGCCAATGGCACGGTGGCCGAAAAGGTGATGTTCAAAAACGGTGAAGAAAACGGCCCTTTTACCGAGTATTATTCGAGTGGCGTCATCAAAACGGAGGGCGGTTACGTCCCGGGTGAAGACGGCCCGCTCGAAGACGGTGAACTGCGGGAATACGATTCCACCGGAACGCTGGTCCGTATCGCCAACTGCAAACGCGGCATTTGCCAGACCCAGTGGAAAAAAGAATAAGGCTTGGCCACAACAAAGGTGATTTGGTGAAAAAATACCCGATTGTGCGCAACACCAGTTACAGCGATCGCCAAATCACCTTTATTTGTCTAAAAATCAATTGTTTGACATGAAAATACGCGTACCTGTTCTTGTTATTTGTTTGCTGCCCCTGGCCCTGTCGGCCCAAATCACCGGCGGGCGCCACGTCTTTCAATTCATGACGCTTTCGCCCTCCGCACGGATCACCGCACTCGGCGGGGCGCAAATCACGGTGCAGGACGACGACGTGGCATTCGCTGCCGCCAATCCAGCCGCCCTGAATCCTTCGATGGACGGCCGCCTGACTTTCCAGCACAATTTTTACCTGTCCGACATTCAGCACGGCTACGCAGCCTATGGCGCACACCTGCCCAAACTGGGCTTCACGGTGCACGGCGGCCTGCAGTATATGAACTACGGCGACATCAAGCAGGCCGATGAATTTGGCAACGTCACCGGCAAGGTAAAAGCCGCCGAAACGGCTTTTACCCTGGGCGCAGCGCGTCAGCTGACCGAACGGATCTCGTTGGGGCTCAATGTCCGGTTCGGGGTATCCACCCTCGATGTGTACCAGGCTTCGGCGCTGGCGACCGACCTGGGCGCGCTCTACGTCGACACGGCGAGCCGTTTTTCTGCGGCCATCGTGCTGCGCAATGTGGGCACCGAACTGGCTACCTACAACGACGTGCGCGAAGACTTGCCCTACGATTTGCAAGTGGGTTTCAGCAAGCGACTGAGGCACCTCCCTTTCCGGCTGACCGTGATTGCGCACCATTTGAATCAATGGGACTTGCGTTACGACGACCCGGACAATCAGGACGACGGGGTGCTGCTGTTCGGTGGCGACCAAAACCAGTCGCAGGGCAACCCCGGGCTCGACAATTTTTTCCGGCACTTCATTTTCTCCGGAGAGTTCCTGCTGGGGCGCAACGAATCGTTCCGCCTGAGGGTCGGGTACAACCATTTGCGTAAAAAAGAACTTTCGGTGCGCAATTACCGCAGCCTGGCCGGCTTCTCGGGTGGGGTAGGGTTCAAGATCAATCGTTTCCGCCTCGATGTGGGCTACGGCGCCTACCATTTGGCGGGCGGGGTGTTGCATGTGGGCATTGGTACAAACTTGAAGGACTTTTTTTAAGGTCAATTTGGAAAATTTTGCCCGATGCAAGTATCTTTGCGTTCGCTTTTGGAGAACCCTGTAAAAAACAGGTCGTTTTTCAATTGATTTTGAACGAGTTATAACATTTTTGCTTAAAAGCGTTTATGCCAACCATTAATCAGATGGTCCGCAAGGGCCGCGAGCAGGTCGAGTACAAAAGCAAAAGCCGCGCCTTGAGTGCTTCTCCGCAGAAGCGAGGCGTGTGCACCCGTGTATACACGACGACACCGAAGAAACCCAACTCCGCCCTGCGTAAAGTAGCCAAAGTTCGTTTGGTAAACGGTATCGAGGTGATCTGCTACATCCCGGGTGAAGGCCACAACCTGCAGGAGCACTCCATCGTGCTCGTACGCGGTGGTCGTGTGAAAGACCTCCCCGGTGTGCGTTACACCATCGTTCGCGGCGCACTGGATACCGCCGGTGTCAACAACCGCAAGAAAAGCCGTTCCAAATACGGCTCGAAACGACCGAAGAAGTAATTTTTTAATGATGAATGATAAATGATGAATGATGAATCCTGCGGGGTTCGAGTTCATCAAAGGCATTCATCATTTAACATTCATCATTCATCTTTACAAAAGAATGCGTAAGCACAAACCGAAACCTCGAGTATTGGCTCCCGATCCTCGTTATAGCGACACGATGGTAACTCGTTTCGTTAATAACCTGATGTGGGAAGGCAAGAAGACCGTGGCGTTCGGCATTTTCTACGATGCACTCGACATCGTGAAAGGCCGCACCAACGAGGACGAGTTGCAAGTCTGGAAAAAAGCCTTGAACAACGTCATGCCGCAAGTGGAAGTCCGCAGCCGCCGTATTGGTGGCGCTACCTTCCAGATCCCTACGGAATTGCCGGCCAACCGCAAAATCTCCATCGGCATGAAATGGCTGATTCGTTATGCCCGCGCCCGCGCCGGCAAAGGAATGGCCGAAAAACTCGCCGCCGAAATTATCGCCGCCAGCAAGGGTGAAGGCAGCGCCGTTAAAAAACGCGAAGACACCCATAAAATGGCCGAAGCCAACCGCGCTTTTGCCCACTTCCGGTCGTAATCGTACGCTGGAAGCCTTCTGCCCTACCGTCGAAAATTGTCCGGTGCCGCGTCAGTTCATACGACCCGCACCGGGTAATTTCCGGCGGTATCGGTTTTTAAAGCCTTTGGAGAAGATCAATCCAATTTTGATTTCTCAAAACTTTTAAAACCCCTTATGCTATTGCGCAAAATTTATGTCTAGCAAACAGACATTTTAATTCTTGACTGCAATAGATTGTTTTGAAACACCTGAAAACCGCGTCGTTAAAAAATTACCATCACTCTACAACATTCAACTCTCATGTCAAAGGATCTCCGGTTTACCCGCAACATCGGCATTGCCGCTCACATCGATGCCGGGAAAACGACCACTACGGAGCGTATTCTTTATTACACGGGTGTCACGCACAAAATCGGTGAAGTACACGAAGGCGCTGCTACCATGGACTGGATGGAACAGGAGCAGGAGCGTGGCATTACCATTACCTCTGCTGCCACCAAATGCATCTGGAACGTCGGAGACCAAGGCTACGACTTCAACATCATCGATACGCCCGGCCACGTTGACTTCACCGTGGAAGTGAACCGCTCCCTGCGCGTTCTCGACGGCCTGGTGTTCCTGTTCTCCGCCGTCGACGGCGTTGAACCGCAGTCTGAAACCAACTGGCGCCTGGCCGACAACTACCGCGTACCGCGTATCGGCTTCGTCAACAAAATGGACCGTACGGGCGCCGACTTTTTCATGGTCGTCAAAGACATGAAAGCCAAACTGGGCTCCAATGCCGTGCCGCTCCAGGTGCCCATCGGTGCAGAAGATAAATTCAAAGGCGTGGTCGACCTCGTGACCAACCAGGCTATTGTCTGGAACGAAGCGGATCAGGGCATGACCTTCAACGTCATTCCGATCCCCGACGATCTGAAAGATACCGTTCTGGAATACCGTCAGAAACTCATCGAAGAAGTCGCTTCCTACGACGATAACCTCCTCGAAAAATTCTTCGACGACCCCGATTCCATCACCGTGGATGAAATGCGCGCCGCTGTTCGCGCCGCCGTTTGCGACATGAAAATGACGCCGGTGATGTGCGGTTCGGCTTACAAAAACAAAGGCGTACAGGCTTGCCTCGACGCGGTTTGCTACTACCTCCCTTCGCCGATCGATATCGCTGCCGTGAAAGGCACGAACCCGAAAACGGACGAAGAAATCACCCGCAAACCCTCCGTCAGCGAACCCTTCGCCGCTCTGGCCTTCAAAATTGCCACCGACCCCTTCGTGGGCCGTCTGTGCTTTATCCGCTGCTACTCGGGCAAACTGGACGCCGGCTCCTACGTACTCAACACCCGCACGGGCGATAAAGAGCGTATCAGCCGTCTTTACCAGATGCACGCCAACAAGCAGAACCCGATCGAAAAAGTCGAAGCCGGCGATATCGCCGCTGCCGTAGGCTTCAAAGATATCCGCACGGGCGATACCCTCTGCGATGTCGACAACCCGATCGTGCTCGAAAGCATGGTGTTCCCCGAGCCGGTTATCGGTTTGGCTGTAGAACCCAAAACGCAGAAAGACCTCGACAAACTCGGCATGGCCCTCAACAAACTGGCCGAGGAAGATCCGACCTTCCGCGTTCGCTACGATGAAGATACCAACCAGACCGTTATCTCCGGTATGGGTGAGTTGCACCTCGAAATTATCGTTGACCGTCTGCGTCGCGAGTTCAAAGTCGAGTGCAATCAGGGCGCTCCGCAGGTCAACTACAAAGAGGCACTGACCACCAAAGTAGCGCACCGCGAACGTTTGAAAAAACAAACCGGTGGTTCGGGTCTCTTCGCCGAAATGGAGTTCGAACTCGGCCCTGCCGACGAAGAGTTCCTGCAAAGCGAGGACTTCAAAAGCGGCAAGAAAAAGCTCCAGTTCGAATGGGCCATCGTGGGTGGCGCAATCGACAAGAACTACCAGAAACCCATCGTCGACGGTTTCAACCAGATGATGAGCAATGGCGTTCTGGCCGGCTACAACATCGATTCGATGAAAGTGCGCGTGGTCGACGGTGGTATGCACGCCGTTGACTCCAAGCCGATCGCTTTCGAATTGTGCGCCAAGGAAGGCTTCCGCGAAGCCGCTCCGAAGTGCAAGCCGCAAATCATGGAGCCGATCATGAAACTGGAAATCGTAACCCCGGAAGAATACGTCGGTCCGGTAATCGGTGACTTGAACCGCCGTCGCGGCCTGCCGAAAGGTCAGGAAACCCGTATCGGTGGCGCTGTTGCCATCCAGGCCGAGGTTCCGCTCGCCGAAATGTTCGGTTATGTAACCCAGCTCCGTACCCTTACCTCGGGCCGCGCTGCTTCCACCATGGAATTCAGCCACTACGCCCCGGCGCCGACCAACGTTGCCGAACAGGTGATCGCCAAGGCGAAAGGCACGGTAAAAGCGTAAATTTAACACTGCTACTTACCCCTGAAAGGGTTTAAAACCCTTTCAGTAGTTATCCATAAATCCCGCTTTCCGATGTGTCGGAGGGCGGGATTTTTTACACTTATACTCCTCCTGCAAGGGTTCAAAGCCCTTACACGGGTGCCTGCGCAACGAGATGAATCCTATTCTGCCGACTCGGCATGATACTTCTGCGTCGAAGAAATATTCTCCTTTGCAGCCTTGCCTGTCTTGCCTTCCCCGGGTCTCCGCATCAACGCGTATTTTTGTGAAAAATGACCCTGATACACTCAGGGCTTTCAAGTCACTGCCTGTAATATGCGTCTTCTGCCAATTCTGCGCCTCACCGCTCTCGTTGTTTCAACGCTTTTCTCCTCCTCACTTTTGGCCCAGCACTCCATCGCGCGCGAATGGAGCGAAGTTTTGATCTCGGCCATGGAAGAAGACCTGGCACGGCCCAACGTGCAGGCCCGCAACCTTTTTCACTTTTCCATCGCTCTTTACGATGCATGGGCCGCTTACGATCAGGAAGCGGATACCTATCTGCTTGGCAAAACAGTGGGCCGGTTTACCTGTCAGTACAAGGGCATTCCTGCGCCGCCCGATGTGGAGGCTGCCCGGGCGGAAGCCATTAGTTTTGCCGCATTCCGCCTGTTGACGGCCCGCTACTCATCGTCGCCTCAGAGCGCCAGTACGGCATTCCGCTGCCGCGAAATCATGCAAAAACACGGCTATGATTTTCGGAACAATTCCATCGACTACCCTTCGGGTTCCCCGGCTGCGCTCGGCAACTACATCGCTCAATGTGTTTTGCAAATGGCGCAACTGGACGGCGCCAATGAAGCAGGCCATTATGAAACGCCCTATTTCCAGCCTGTCAATCTGCCCCTGGCCGTAGCAGAGCCGGGCGCAGGGCTTTTGCAGGACCCCAATCGCTGGCAACCCCTCAAATTGAAACGCGCCATCGGCCTCGACGGGTACCCTATGTACGAATGCCGTTGCGGTGGCAAGGCGCCGTCTTACATGATCGATTCGCTCGATCCGAACGGCCGCCGGATCACCAATACCCAGACCTTTGAAGGGCTGGCCTGGGGGAAAGTCAAACCGTTTGCCCTCGCGGCCAACAAAGGCCTGATCGTCTACAGCCGTAACAAACGCGACTACTGGCTTTATTACGACCCGGGAAATGACTTTTTTCCGCGGCTCGACACAAGCGGTAGCGGCAGATCGAAGGATTATCAATGGAATTTTGCCCTGGTCGCCGCGTGGTCGGCTTTGCTCGATCCGGCCGACGGCGTGCTTTGGGATGTGTCGCCTAAAAGTATGGGCAACATACGGGGCTACCCTTCAAACCTGGCGGAACTGCCGGGTTTTTACGACCTCGAAATCGGGCGCGACCCGGGCGCCGGTTACGACATCAATCCCCGTACCGGACAACCCTACGCACCGCAAATGGTGCCGCGCGGCGATTATATGCGTACCGTGATCCAGTATTGGGCAGAAGGCCCCGACGCCGAGACGCCACCCGGGCATTGGCTTTCACTCGTGAATTATGTCAGTGATCAGCCTGGTTTGGTCAAAAAATTCAATGGCAAAGGTCGCGTGATGAACGATCTGGAATGGGACGTGAAATCTTACTTCGTACTGGGCGGCGCTATGCACGATGCTGCCATCGCCGCCTGGGGCGTCAAAGGGTGGTATGAAAGCGTGCGGCCGGTCACGGCACTGCGTTACATGGCGGCGCTCGGCCAAAGCACCGATCCCCGACAGCCGTCGTATCACCCGGCTGGCATTCCGCTCGTACCCGGCCGGATCGAACTGGTGAAAAAAGGCGACCCGCTGGCCGGCTCTTCCAACGAGCATCTTGGAAAAATCAAGATCAATGCCTGGGCGGGGCCCTTCTCGCTGGCAGATGCTCCTGTGCCCGTGGAAACCGCGAAAAGAGGCTGGATTCTGGCCGAAAACTGGCTGCCTTATCAACCTAAAATTTTTGTCAGCCCGCCTTTCGGGGGCTTCGTTTCGGGCCATGCCGCCTTTTCACATGCGGCTGCCGAAACGCTGACCCTGCTGACTGGCGATGAATATTTCCCTGGTGGCCTGGGCGAGTTCAGGGTGTATGCCAACAACGGCTTTTTGCGCCTCGAACAAGGCCCGACCGTGGATATTTCGCTGCAATGGGCCACCTATCGCGATGCGGCCGATCAGGCCAGCCTTTCTCGTGTGTGGGCCGGCACCAATGCGCCTTTCGACGACATTCCGGGTCGGCGGATCGGCGACGAGGTGGGCACAGGCGCTTTTAATCTGGCAAAAACCTATTTTTACAAAGACCGCGACCACGACGGGCTGTTGAGTTTTGAGGATTGCGATGACAATGATCCGAAGCCTTGTCCGAAGTGAAAGCCCCTTGTTTTGAAAATGTCTTCCCGTTGTTGGAGATTTACAGATTGAAAATCAGGGCCTGACCGGATAACAACCAGGGGCCTTGTATTTAGCAATCTCAATCTCTTGTTACCTATGGAAAAATACCCGGATGATGTTACTGTTCAAGCGGCGCTGGCCCAATTTTTCGAGCGGTTCGGATTTGGCGCGGACGCTTATAGCGCCAAAACCTTTGCCATTAAAATTGGTAATTTTTCGGTGCATCTCCCCAATACGCCAAGCCGAATTTGGGTTGCGCGTTTCCACGACATCCATCACGTCCTGACGGGTTATCCGGCCAACTGGCGAGGCGAAGCGGAAATAGGCGCCTGGGAGTTGGCTACCGGTTGTCGTCGTTCTTTCGTTGCCTGGTTTCTGAATGGCGGCGCCGTGGCAGTAGGCTTGTTTTTGTGGCCACGTGCGGTGATTCGGGCATTTCGGCGCGGTTGGCTTACGCAAACCAATCTTTATCACGATTTTGATTATGAAAGCCTTTTGCCCTTGTCAGTGGGCGCTTTGAGGGAAAGAATTGGCTTGCCGGCCAACTAATAAACGACAGCCCTGTACGACCCGGGGCCGGACAGGGCTGTGTTTACGCATTGAAAACGGCTCAATCCTCCTCCACGTCCACTGGCGTCGGGTTACTTTTCCACATGAGGAAGGCTTTGAGGCAGTTTCAAAAAGACAGTAGAGTGGCCACTTCTTCTTTTAATTTGGGTAGATGCCTTTTCAAAATTCCCCATATCACGCCATCATCTACTTTATCATACCCGTGAATAACCCGATTTCGGAGGTCAACCATTCTTCGGGCATTGCTGATACTAATGGTAACGTTCAATTGAAGTAGTTTGCTCATAGCTTCTCCAATGATTTCCAGTTCCCTTTCGACGGCTCTTTTCACAAGAAGGTTCTTCTCGTAATCTGAAAACGACTTTACTTCCGCAACAAACAAATCAATATGCTTTATTGCATCCAGGATATCAACAAGGTACTTGTTAACGTGGCTTTCCATGTCAGGCGGCATAGATCAACTTGCGCGTTTTATCGATTTCCGCTTTGAAATAAGGATTCTGGATACTTTTCAACGTGACTACGTCAGCTTTCCGTCCTAATAGCACCTCCAGGTCGTCGCACAGGTCAAAATAGTTATCGGCATAATCTTCCGGAGACAGGGGCTCAAATTCAACCAAAAAGTCGACATCGCTTCGATTATCAAAACGCTCAGTCAGCACCGACCCGAACACATACAGGTTGCGTACGTGGCGGCGCTGACAGATGTTTTTGATACCGTGAATGGTTTTTGCCGAAAGGTTATTCATAAATGAAGTTGTACATTTTCTGCAAAAGTGGGCGCTTTCAGGCAAAAAAACAACTTGCTCCAGTCTCAATCCTCGTCCACGTCCACTGGCGTCGGGTTGCTTTCCCACATAAGGAAGGCTTTGAGGAAGTTCTGAATATCGCCGTCGAGCACGGCATCCGGATTGTGTACTTTATGGCCGGTGCGCAGGTCTTTTACCCAGCGGTCGTCGAGTACGTAGGAGCGGATCTGGCTGCCCCACTCGATTTTGTTTTTACCGGCTTCCACCTTGGCTTTTTCCTCTTCGCGTTTGCGCATTTCGAGTTGGTAGAGGCGGCTTTTGAGCAGGGTCATGGCAATTTCGCGGTTGCGGTGCTGGCTGCGGTCCTGCTGGCATTCGGCAACGATACCGGTCGGAATGTGGGTGACGCGCACGGCTGATTCCGTACGGTTGACGTGCTGACCACCTGCGCCGGAAGCCCGGAATACGTCCCACCGGATGTCGTCGGGGCTGACGACGATTTCGATATCGTCGTCTTCCACGAGCGGATAAACGAACACCGAGGAGAACGACGTCTGGCGTTTGCCCTGGGCGTTGAAAGGGCTGACGCGAACGAGGCGATGCACCCCGTTTTCGCCTTTGAGCCAGCCGTAGGCGTAGTCGCCCACGATCTCGATGCTGGCCGATTTGATGCCGGCGGCGTCGCCGTCCTGTTCGAAAATGTCGTTGACTTTGAAGCCGTTTTTATCTGCCCACATGCGGTACATGCGCAGCAGCATGGATGCCCAGTCGCAGGCCTCGGTGCCGCCAGCCCCGGCATTGATCTGGAGCACGGCGTTCATGGCGTCTTCTTTTTTGTTGAGGGTGCTGCGGAACTCGGCATCGGCGAGCAGATCGGCAGTTTTGCCGTATTGCGCGTCTACCTCTTCTTCCGTACTGAGGCCTTCTTTCTGGAATTCGAAAAGTCCTTCGAGGTCGTCGACTTCGCGGGCGAGGACATTGTATTCATCGACCCATTTTTTATTAAGGCCGATTTTACGCTGAATGCCTTCGGCTCGTTTGGGGTCGTTCCAGAAAGTGGGGGAAAGGGTTTCGGCGGTCAGGTCTTCGATTTCGCGGACTCGGTTGTCCACGTCAAAGATACCTCCTGAGGACCGCCAACTTGTCTTTCAGTTCTTTTAACTGTTCGATCGTCATGTTGGAAACGGATGGAACGCCGACCTCCCGGCCGGCGATTTGGATAGTGAGTGTGGTAAACAATAAAAAGGGTTCAGTCGGTTCAAATGGGGGCAGGATTTGGTCCAAAAAATTCCAGGTCGGCGACGAATGCGGTGGTGCCGCGATCGTTCGCCGACCTGGTGCGGGGCGCCGGAAACATGGCGCCTATGGCTTGTTGTTACTGGACTTCGACGTAGAACACGAGGTCGGCTTTCGGGCCGATCGGGCTGCCTTCGATGCCTTTTTCACCGTAAGCCAGGTTCCAGGGGATAAAGAAGGTGGCTTTGCTGCCATGGGTGAGCAGCAACAGGCCCTCGTCGAAGCCGGGGATCATACCGCCTACTTCGAAGGGAACGGCGCCGCCGCGATCGTAGGAGCCGTCGAATATTTTGCCATCGCTGAGGAGCAGACCGAGGTAGTTGGTCGGGACGGTTTCGCCTTTTTGCAAGGGGGCGCCGTTACCTTTTTCATTGATGATGTACTCGAGGCCGGAAGCGGTTTTCTGCAGTTTGTCGCCCAGTTTTTTGGCTTTGTAGTCGGCCAGGGTGGCGCGGAGGTTTTTCTCCACTTCTACGCCAGCCAGACGGGCTTCCTCGGCTTTTTTCTGTTCTTCTTCCATTTTTTTCTGCACACCGGCTTTGTCCATCTGGTCTACCATGACGATTTCGTAGCGGATATGCTTGACCTTTTTGGCAAAGTCTTCGCCGAAGCTTTGGCGGATACCTTTTTCCATCATGGTGTCAAGTTCCTGGAGGAGGGTAGCGCTGTCGCCTTTGGTCATGAGGAAAAGGGCGTCGTACACTGCCGGGGCGCGCTGGTTCAGTTGCGCGGTGTCGGGGAGCATTACTTCACGCGGGCCGCCCATATCGCGAATGGTGCTGCTGACCAGCGAGTCGTTGAGCCAGGTATAAACATTTACCGTAACGAGTTCGCCCGATTGTGCTTTGGGCGTGGTGCCGTTGGTGTGGTTGGTGAAAAGGTGTCCGTGACGGGTTTTCACGGCACTGCCGCCTTTATTGCAGGCACTTTGGCCAATCAGGAGTGCGCCGATGAACGCGAAAAAAAGGAAAGTACGCATGTTGTTAAGTTGTCGAAAATAAGTCAATGGACCTGCTTATTGTTTCTTTTGGGCAGGCTGTGTTTGTTGTTGGTTGGCCGGGGCATAAGGCATGCTGCCGGGGCTCATTTGCTGCTGGGCATCCGGCATGTCTTTGGGGTCTTTGATGTCTACCAGTACCATGTGCGCCCGCATCAGTTTTTCTTTTTGAAGGCGCGGGGAAAGATGTTTGCTGATGCCTTTGTCGATCGGACGATAAACGGTCACGCTATCGCCGATACCCATGTGGAGCAGGGCATAATGCAGCGCGCCCTGAGAAGGGTCGGTGATCGGTTTCATGGGTACGGTGAGCGGTCCGCCGAATTTTTGCCGACTGTCCGCCAACAGGGAATCGCCTACCCAGTTTTGGACGTAGACCACAGCGATCTCGTTTTCCTTGGGCCGCCGGCCACCGCCGTTGGTGTAGTTGATGATCCGTACGTCTCCGATGACCGTTTCCTGCGGCTCACCGAGGGGTTTGGTGACGGGGCCATTGGATTCGGCGGCCTCTTTTTGCTGAGTCGATGTGGAATCGGCAGTCTTGGTTTGCTGGGTCTTGCTGCAGGCGCTGGCAAACAATACCATCGCTGCAAACGAGCCGATAAACAGGAAATATTTCATGACCTAAGGCAGTTAGGTTAAAGAATTTCAATGTAAAAAATCAGGTCGGATTTGGGCGGGATGACATCGCCTGCGCCCTCTTCGCCGTACGCCAGTCGGTAAGGCAGGAACAAGGTTGCCTTGGCGCCGTGGCGAAGGAGCAATACGCCTTCATCAAAACCGCGAATCATTTGCCCTTCGCCCGCGGTGAAAGGCAAGGCCTCATTGCGGGTAAAGGAATCGTCGAATTTTTTTCCGTCGGCAAGGCAGCCATAGTAATGCACCCTGACATCGTCGCCTTTTTTTATCTGTGGGCCGGAGCCCTGATCGTGCACCACGTATTTAAGGCCGGAGGCCGTCTCCTTCAATTTGTCTTTGAGCTTGCCTTTTTTGAAATCCTCAGCCATCTGCTGGGTCTGCTTTTCGGCCTCCGCCAGGCGGGCATCCATCATAGCCCGTTCTTTCAACAAGGCCTTGTCGTGCTCCTCGGCGGTCTGGATGTCGATCAGGACAATTTCAAAACGGAGGTATTTTTCTCCTTTGAGGGCTTCGGGCACATGAGGCCGCAAAAGGCTGTCGATTTCCTGTTGAATAGTGGCGCTGTCGCCTTTGGTCATCATCATCACGGCGTCGTAAAACGGCGGCACTCGTTTCGGCATCGCGTCTCCTTGCGGAATCGGAATCTGACGCGGGCCGCCCATTTCGTAGGTGCTCGCCATGATCGAATCACCGAGCCAGGTTACCACATGAACGGTCGCCCAGTCGGAGGGCTTGGCGCGGTCGCCTTCGCGGTTGGTGTGGTTGGTAAAGAGGTACCCATGTTCGGTCACGACGGGTTCCGTTTTCTTCTGTGCAAATGTGGCCGACAAGGCTGCCAAAAGCAGGCAAAGCGTTGTCAGGCTGCGTTTCATGTTCATTTTAAGAGTTCTGCCTTGTATTCCGGCAGCAGGTTTTTGAATTTTTCAATAGTTGATTTAAGGCTGTCGTGCGAAAAAGCGCCCGCGGCATTTTTGTGCCCGCCGCCGTTGAAGTGCTTGCGGCAGATTTCCTGCACATCGAGATCGCCTTTCGAACGGAGGCTCATTTTAACAATGGTCGGCTGATTATGGATAAAAGCGGCCAGTTTGACATCCTTGATGGTCAGCAGGTAGTTGACGATGCCTTCCGTATCGCCTCGCTGGATGTTGAATTGTTCGTAATCCTTTTTCGACAGCCAGATCATCGCTGTGCGCCATTCGGGCCAGTATTCCATGCGATTGGCCAGGCAATGCCCCAGCAAACGCAGGTTTTTTTCTTTTTGGGAATTAAAAATCTCGTCCTGCACCGCCGTGTCGTCCATGCCGCGATCGATCAGATCGGCGACAATACGGAAAATCCGGGCGTTGGTTGCATGGCGGAAAGAGCCTGTGTCGGTTACGATCCCGGTGTAAAGGCACTCGCCGACTTTCGGGTTGACGCGCACGGTGTCGCCCAGTCCTTCGATGAAACGGTAAACAAGTTCGCAGGTGCTGCTGGCTTCGGGCTCTGAGAAAGTGTAGTCGGCAATAGGTTCCGGGTACAGGTGATGGTCGATCAGGATTCGCTTGCCGGGCAACGGCTTAACGAAATCCCCCATCTTGTCGATGCGGCTGAGCGAGTTAAAATCGAGAAAAAAGAACACATTTTTTTGCTGCAAAACGTGCTTGCACTCCTCGGTATGCAGGTCCCAGATGAGGATTTCGTCGGAGCCGGGCAAAAACTCAAGTTCCTCCGGAAATTCGGAGGGGAAAAAAACGTGCACGGTGTGCCCGTATTGTTCCAGGTAGTGACGGAGAGCAAGCGAACTCCCGATGGCGTCGCCGTCGGGATTGCGGTGGGAGAAAATGGCCACGTTTTGCGGAATAATCAGCAACTGGCGGAGCTCGGACGTGAATTCCATTGTTCGGGAAGCGCAGGGGTTTTCCGGGAAAACGGCCACAAAAGTACGTTCTTCATCGCGGTTTTGCGGGGTTGCCGCATTTTATTTTTCTGAAAAGCTTTTTTTGAAGGCCATTTGAAATAAAATCTCGCCGTAATTTTGCGCGCCCAAATTGCAACGTTCACTTATTCGATAAAAAAATGGCTGGCAACAGAACCTTTACCATGATCAAGCCCGACGCCGTGCGCGCCGGCAACATTGGCAACATTCTTCAAATGATCAATGCCGCGGGCTTCCGCATCGTGGCTATGAAACTGACCAAACTCAGCGCTGAAAAAGCGGGCGAATTTTACGCAGTTCACCGCGAACGCCCCTTCTACGGCGAACTGGTCGAATTCATGAGCAGCGGCGCCATCGTGGCTGCTATCCTTGAAAAAGACAATGCCGTGGAAGATTTCCGCACCCTCATCGGCGCAACCAACCCTGCCAACGCAGCGCCTGGCACCATCCGCGCCAAATACGCTTCCAGCGTAGGTGAAAACGCCGTTCACGGCTCCGACAGCGACGAAAATGCCGCTATCGAATCCGCCTTCCATTTCGGCGGCGTCGAAATGTTCTGATTTCATTCCAGGGTGGTATTTCGGGATTGCGGGCCCCGGGCCGCAGGCGAAATACCACTCTTTTTTGCCCTCTCCTCCCGAATTACACCTTCTCCCCGCCCTTTTTTAACGCCGCGCATAGGCCGCCAGCCACTTGCATTCTTTTACGATCTGGCCGTAAAAAGCGGTTCCACCGTATTTTTCCTGTAAAACATCGTAGTACGTCCGGTAATCCGGAGGCAGCACGGGAATAAGCGGACTGCCGAAACGGTAGCCGTTGCCGGGCTGCAAAAACCACATTTTTTGCCGACAACGCGCGGCCATGAAGGCTGCTTTGGCCGACAACTCGGGGTCGCCGGATTCGGCCATGGTACGTTCAAAATACCCAAGCGCCATGCTCAGGTCGAGGTTTTCGCGATTGCCGGCCGGCGAGCCTTGCAAGGGAAACACAGGCCCCTGCGGCAAGCGCAACCAGTTGTAGCCACTGCGGTAGTTGTCGGTCACGTTCCAGGCATACCCGAAATAAGACATGTTGTAGTACGCCAGCCCGTTGAGGTAATAGTACCGCGCCGCATCGGGATTGTTGACGGCAATGGCTGCCTTGGCCTGGAAGTCGTTTTCGACGATACGCTCCGCAATTTGCAGCCGGTTGAGCGACACCGAGTCGGCCAGCAGCTGCCCGGGAAAATTCACCCGCTCGATCATGACCTCATTAAACACACTGTACCGCTTCATCCGCGCCTGTTCGGTGGGCGTGATGGCGCGCATGGTGGCCACGGCCGCTTCCGGCTGGCCTTTCGAAAGCAGGTAGGCGCCCTTGATCTCGAGTATCCTCGCCTTGATGTTGTTGATGTTGGAATCGACGCCCATGGTTTTTTCCAGCAAAACGGGGTCGTCCTCATCGGCGGCTTTCAGGAGGTCGTCGAGCACGGCCAGATCGGGATTGTAGCCCAGCGCCTCGGGCGGATAAGCGGCCAGAATGGCCTTGCCGGGGTGCTGATTCTGGGCATACACGGTGGAAACATAATCCTGAAGAAATGGCTCGAACGAAGGGAACTCCTTGAACAAAGCGTAACTCCTGATGCGGTAGATCGCATGATCGACGTAGGTGTCGGCCGGGTCGAGGCGCAGGATTTCGGCCAGAATGCGCCAGACATCGAGTTGGCGTTTCAGGTCCCGATCGTAGGTTTCGTCGAGGTCGAGGGCCTTCTCGGCGCGATTGAACTGCTGCACCGCCCCGTAATGATCCTGGGCCAAAAGGCGGATGTAGCCTTCCATGCAACGCCAGAGTTTGGGATTGGCCAACTGACCCGCCCGCAGGGCCTCATGCACGAAGGATTGTAATTTGACCAGCGCCGCCGCGGCTTCGTCGCGGCGCAGGGCGAGCGTCGTTTTGCCGTATTTGACCTCTGTCACGGGCGTCCGGAGCATGATCTTTTCAAATTGCTGTACCGAACTCACCAGCAACAGATCGAGCTGCGGATTGGCCGGATCGAGGGCGTAGATCTGCTGCATGTCTTCCACGGCAAAAGCGGCGTTGCCGCCCGAGCGAAGCAGGTAAAGGGTCGATTTTTCAGCATCGTTGCGGCACAGGCGCAGGGCCTGGACCCAGTCTTGATCATTGCGGATGAGAAAACTGCGGTACGCTTGCGCGCGCTTTGAGGCGCAATAGCGGAACACCAGCGAGTAGCGGTAAGCCGCTTCGGCGTAGTGCCCCTGACTTTGCAAGGCGCCGGCCAGGTGCCCCAGCGTCCAGAAATAGATAATGCTGCTCTTTCGGCGGTCGACCCTGGGCATCAACTGGTTGTACAAATCGACGGTTTGTTGCCACTGGCGGGCGTAATGGGCGAGCCGGACGATCTGATACGTGTAGCGCAATTTGAGAAAATAGGATTCGGTTTGCTCGAAGCGCCCCTTGCCTTCCTCGATCAGCAACTGCATGTCTGCGGGGTTGCGTTCCGGAATTTTCCAGCCGCTGTAACTAATGACGTAGGGTTCGCATTTTTTTGCAAAAAGCAGATAGTCAATTACTTCTGTGCAATGATTGGCGACGATCATCGCGGCAAAACTGTTGTTGCGCATGCTGTACGGCAACGACCGCCGGCCCTGCGGATCGGCTGCCGCTTCGCGCAGGTCGGCCAGGTCGTCGAAGCCGGACTCGTACACCACGTACTCGATGTCTTTCGGCTCCGCCTGATCGCAAAAACGTTCCTTCCATTCCAGCACATTTTCCTCTTTCTGAATGTCGCGGTTGAAGTAATACTTCTCGTAGTAGTCGTCCCAACGCACGAAAAACGGCGCATAGGCGGCGTTTTTATGAATGATTTCGGGCACCAGAAAAGTATAGCCGTCGAACGGGCGCGCATTGGGATCGCAGGCGCCGCGCGGCGCCACGTCGGCTGTCCGGGCGGGAAAAAAGGTCAGTCCCGCAAAAAACAGGGGGAAAAGAAACGGCAGGCGGGATAGTGGAGCCATCGGTTTGTTTTTTGATGACAGGGCGTTGTTGGCGGCAAGGTTTTTACAAATGAAAATAGGCAAGTGTCGCGTCGTCGGCCAGATCGAGTTGTTCCGCAAGGCGTTTCGCCTCTTCGAGCAGTTCGGGCGTGATCGATTCGTAGCGCAGCAGGTCGCCCGGGCGAAGATATAGCCCGCCGCGAAAAGTCCCCCGCAGCACTTCCCACCGATCGGGGCCGGCAGCCCTGAAAAACGCGGTGTCGGCGAGTTGGCCGGCGTCGAAATCGGGCAGGATTTTCCAAAATTCACCCTGCCTGAAAACCAGCGCCCACGAAAAATCGGGCAGCGCCACATCGAGCGGCAGAGGGTAATCTGTGTTGGCGCCGTCGATGTATTTGCGCGCATCGGCCGGGTCGAAGATGGAATTGCGGGTCGCCGGATCGTCGATGTCGCCGGTATTGTAGAGCATGAGCATGCCGCGGTCTGCAGGCGGCACACCCGTTTGCCGGGGAAATTTGTACTGATGCAGGCGAATGGTGACGCTGAGTCGACAGGCGGCAGGCAGGCGCTTTTTTATTTCCTTTAAAAAAACAAAATAGCGCTCGCGGGTCGTGGCCGTCCAGTCGCAATCGATCTGAATTTCAGGCGCTTGCGTGCCCGTCACGCCAACAATCTTGTCGGCCAGCCCCGGCAGCAGGCCGGCTTCCGTGCGTTGAAAAACTTCGTTGGTGATAAACACGCAGGGAATGACCGCGCGGCCTTCCAGCCCGCTGGAGTCGGCGGTTTCCAGCAGCGCCATGGGCACGGGCTGCCCGTTTTCCGGCGAAATGCCGAGGTCGAGCACTTTGAGGTACAGGCGCTGGCAGTGGAGGCTGTCGAGCCGCGCGCGTTGCGCGTCGGAGAGTTTGAAAACGGTTTGCCAGTAATAAAAAGCGGGTGCGCCAAACGACGGTTTTTCCCGCGTGGCGCAGCCTGCCAGCGCGCCGAGCAGCGCCGCGCTGAACACCCAAAAAATCGCTGTCGGAAGTTTGGCTATCATGTTACCGGATCGGATTCAAAGGTGCAAACATGCGCTTTTCTCCGCTTTTTGAGCCTTTGATGGAACAGGCTCGATGCAGCAACTATTTTTACCGCCCAAAACAAACACCCGCTTGATGAAATCATTACCCAATCGCCAATTTTCGCTGCGCGAACCCATGCGTCGTGTGCTTCGGTTCGGCCGGCAAATACTGGTATTGACCGACATACGCCGTCCCGAAAGCTGGCTGGGCACGCTGGTGTCGCTTCTCCTGCGCATTGGCACCTTGTCGCTGATCGTATTCGCCGCCATACTGATCTGGCGCCTGTTGAAGAGCGACGGCTACGTGATCGAGGCATTTTCGGTGCCTAAAACGCTGGAGGAAGCGGGTTTTCAAGGCCAGGTGCTGGCCCGCATGGCGCAGGACGAGTTTTTAAAAGTCAAGGAAATTGCAGCGTCCGTCAAGGCCGATTCGGTCAATATGCAGGGCGACGAAGCCCCCGAACTCACCGTTGCGGTCATGGGTTTTGGGGTCTCGCTTCGCAGTGTCGCTTTTCAATTGCGCGAATTGTTCGGCCGCCCCAACAAGGTGATTCGGGGGGAAATTACCCTGGCCGACAGCACCCTGGCCCTGACCTTGCGCATGACCGGCTTTCAGCCGGCGGTTTTTTATGAAAAAACGAGCGACGGCCTGCGCCCGGCGCTGAACCGCCTGCTCCGAAGAGCCAGCGAACAGGCCCTGGGCAATTACGATCCCTATCGACTGGCGATCTATTACAACCGTCAGATGCGGCACGACGAAGGTATTCAGGTAGTGGGCAACATGTTGAGCAACCGTCCGCAGGAAGCGCACTGGGCCTACCTGGCCTGGGGCGCCTTGCTCGAAGGCCAGGGCAAGTTGGAAGAAGCGATGCAAAAATTCAAGCAGGCAGCCCAGATCAAGCCCGACTTCCCCTTGCCCTGGATGCGCCAGGCCTGGTGCCTTCAAAAACTGGATAAAAACGCCGACGCCATTCCAAAAGCCGAAAAAGCGCTCGCGCTGGCGCCCAACGAGCCGACGTACTGGAATGCGTACGGCAATATGCTCAACCAGGAAAAACGCTATGAAGAATCCGACCGCGCCTTTGCCCGCGTAAGCGAACTCGCCGGCTGGTCGGGTGGCTGGCAGATCAACTGGGCCGAGGCCAAACTGAATCGGGGGGACAAGGAAGGGGGAAAACAGATTCTTCAGGAAGTGCTGGAAAAAAGTGATGCCGAACTGACGCGCTCCCTGGCCAGGGCTTTTATTGCCTTTGTCGATGAAGACTTCGACGCGGCAACCAGGGCTGTTTTTGAAGCCGCGGCGCTCGACCCGAACAACGGCTTTGCCGTGCGCTCGGCACAACAGGCTTGTATGCAAAAAGGCGATTACCAGCGCGCCATTCAACTGGGTACTTCCATCCGGTTCAATCCGGAAAATGCCGAACAAAAACAGATGATTCTCAATCTCACTTCCATGGGTTTCAACTTTTCAGGGCAACAGGATTCGGCGATTGTATATGCCCAAAAAGCGATTCTCGCCGACACGACGGTGGGCTACCCTTACGCCACGCTGGCAGAAGCGTACGCCATGAAAGGGCAGAACGACCTGTTTTTCATTTACCTGGAAAAAGCCTTTAAAAAGGGAATGAGGGTGTCGGCGATTGGCGGTCAGGACGAGCCGTACAGCCGGTTTGCCCAAAACCGGCGCTACCGGAAGCTACTGGAAACGTATAAAAAATAGCGGTAGCAGCCATTCATTTGCTGCTACCGCTACGATACTTGTCTGTTACCGCAGCCTTGCTCAAAGGCCGAAGATCGAACGGCCGAGGTAGGTAGCCTGGTCGCCGAGTTCTTCCTCGATGCGGAGGAGCTGGTTGTATTTCGCAACCCGGTCCGAGCGCGAGGCCGAGCCGGTTTTGATCTGGCCGGTGTTGAGGGCCACGGCGAGGTCGGCGATGGTGGTGTCTTCCGTTTCGCCCGAGCGGTGGCTGATGACCGAAGTGTAGGCGTTGCGGGTCGCCAGGTTGACGGCCTCGATGGTCTCCGTGAGCGAACCGATCTGGTTGACTTTGATGAGGATCGAGTTGGCGATTTTTTCGTCGATGCCGCGTTGCAGGCGTTCGGTGTTGGTGACGAACAGGTCGTCGCCCACGAGTTGAATGCGGTGGCCGAGGGTTTCGGTCAGCGATTTCCAGCCGTCCCAGTCGTCTTCGGCGCAGCCATCTTCGATGGAATGAATGGGGTAGCGGTTGCACCAGTCTTTCCAGAAAGCGACCATGTCGTTGCGGGAAAGGCGATCGCCGCTCGATTTTTTGAACACGTACTCGCCTTTTTCGACGTCGTAAAACTCGGAAGCGGCTGCGTCCATGGCGATGACAATATCGTCGAGCGGGCGGAAGCCGGCCGATTCGATGGCGGTCATGACCATCTGGATGGCTTCTTCGTTGTTTTTGATGCCCGGGGCAAAGCCGCCTTCGTCGCCGACGTTGGTGGCGTAGCCTTTGCTTTTGAGCACTTTTTTGAGGTGGTGGAAAATTTCCACACCCATGCGCAGGCCTTCCGAGAAACTTTCAGCGCCGACGGGCATGATCATAAATTCCTGAAAATCAATGCCATTGTCGGCGTGTGCGCCCCCGTTGAGGATGTTCATCATCGGGACGGGCAACACGTGCGCATTGACGCCGCCGAGGTAGCGGTAGAGGGGTTGGCCGAATTCTTCGGCAGCGGCTTTGGCCACGGCCAGCGAAACAGCGAGGATGGCGTTGGCGCCGATTTTGGATTTGTTGCGGGTGCCGTCGCGGTCGATCATCAGGCGGTCGATCTTGATCTGGTCGGTCACTTCAAGGCCTACGAGTTCTTCGCGCAGGATTTTTTCCACGTTTTTCACGGCCTGGCGGACGCCTTTGCCGAGGTAACGGCTTTCGTCGTTGTCGCGCAGTTCGACGGCTTCATGTACGCCAGTACTGGCGCCCGAGGGCACGGCGGCACGGCCGGCGAAACCGGTTTCAGTCCACACTTCCACTTCCACGGTCGGATTGCCGCGGCTGTCGAGAATTTCTCGGGCGAGGATATCGCGTATTGCGCTCATGCTGTATTGAATTATGGGTGATAAATGAGGAGAGATGAGGTGTTAAATGGATGGCAGGCGCGGCAAAAGTAGGCATTTCCACAAAGGCGGGACTTTAAATCCTGCTTTTCTCCCGCCAATTTTCTCAATCGCTGCATCTAACTTTTTAAACACTTTACCCATGCTGCCCCGTTCCGTTCTTCCGAATAAATCCGCCGCGCGCCGGCGCTTTTTTGCCCCCGATTTTACCGCCATGAGCGCGCTGGGGCTTATGCTGATCAACTTTTTCATGGTCCAGTCGATGTGGAAAAAACCGCAGGTGCTGCCGATAAACCAGCCTGAATATTATGGTTGTTACATGGGCGGTGAAAAGATTTGCATAGACGACCTGAAACTGATTTGCGGCCCCGACAAGGTGTATTTTTACATTGGCCTGACCGAGCCGCGGCTGGATTCGACAGATTATTCCGCCACGGGACTGCGGCGGCTTTTGCTGGAGCAAAAGGATTGGATCGAACAGCGATTTGGTCCCAGGTTGTACAAAAACGACGCCACTGGGATTGTTTATCATGGATCGTACCTGCGGGTGATCATCAAGCCCACGCCCGACTCCCGCTATACCAATTTTGTGGACGTGATCGACGAGATGCGTATTTGCGGCATATCCGATTACTGGGTTGTCAATCTGGATCCGGCAGAACTGAGCTGGGTGAAAAATCCCGCGGGAGGGCTGCATTTTTCCTGGGAATAAATCAGGGACGAGCGTTTTCGTACCAGGCGATTTTTTCCCCGTCCTCTTCGTACATGCCGTCAAAACGGAACCCCAGTTTTTGAATAATCCGGTGCGAAGCGGTGTTGCCTTCTTTCACAATGGCATAAATAACAGGCAATTGCATCGTGTCGAACCCGTATTGAAGGCAGGCCTGCGCCGCTTCGAAACCATACCCCTTGCCCCAGAATTCCTCGCGGAAACGGTAGCCCAGGTCGTAGTAATTGCTGTGGCCGTTGACGGACTCGCGGATCAGTTTGAGGCCCGACCAGCCGATAAATTCGCCGTTTTCCTTCAAAATAACGGCCCAGCGGCCGATCCCGTTGTCGCGGTACTGCGCCTGTACAAACTCGATGATGGCCCGGCTTTGCTCGATGGAGGTTTGCGGCGGCACGCCGATAAAACGCAGCACAGCCGGGTTGCTGTCAAGGGCAAACATGCCGGGCGCATCGTCGGCGACCAGTTCGCGGAGGATCAGGCGGGGTGTTTCGGCAAATATTTTCATGTTGTCGTTCAGCGCCCGGCCACGTCGCGCACGACGACGCTGGCCATGTGCAAGCCGAAAAGCGCCGGGAGGTACGAAATAGTTCCGTAAAACGATTTTTTGAAACGGCTGCCGTCGGTCATCATCATGTGTTCCTTGCTGACGATCTCGGAGGAGAACACCACCGTGACTCCCCGGCGTACGCCCTTGCGTTTCAGGCCTTTGCGCACCTGTTGGGCAAAGGGGCAATTGAAGGTTTCGGACAGGTCGGCCACCTGTACTTTGGAGGGGTCGAGACGGCCGCCCGCGCCCATGCTGCTCACGATCCGCACGCCCTTTTGTTTGCAGGCCACGATGACGTATTGTTTGGGCTGGATGGAGTCGATGCAGTCGAACACGTAGTCGTATTCGTCTGTAATGAGGGTTTTTACGGTGTCGGGGGTGAGAAATTCTTCCCGTACGGTCAGGTCGAGGTCGGGATTGATGTCTTTCATGCGGGCGGCCATGATCCCTGCCTTGGACTGCCCGACGGTCGAATGCAGGGCGGGCAGCTGGCGGTTGGTATTGGTCAGATCGACCGTGTCGCCATCGATGATGGTCAGATGGCCCACGCCCGCGCGGGCGAGGAATTCGGCGGCAAAGCTGCCCACACCACCCAGGCCGATGACCATCACGTGGATGTTGTTGAGGCGTTCGAGCGTTTCGGGGCCCAGCAGCAATTCGGTGCGCTGGAGCCAGTGAGGAGCAGCATAGTCAGGATGGGAAGACGACATTAAGGGCGCACTGTTTTGGCGGCAAAAATAGCGCTGTCGACCGCGAAAACGTGTTGAAAATTTGACCAGACCTGTTGTTTTACAGCCTGCTCGGGCAGGTTGAGCAACACGGCCGCCTGATGGTAAATTTCGCGGATGCTGATTGCCTGGTCGTCGGTTTCGAAGAAAAAGCGATCGGGCGGGCAGTGTTTCAGCGCTGTCTGGGCCGGGTGGCCCTTGCTGAGGAGGGCCGCGCCGAATGACAGGTAGCAGCCTTCGTGCAGCAATTGTTCGGCCGTTTTCTCCGCCTTGGCGTAGCCGTGGAAAATCCAGGGCTGGCGCGGCCTGACGCGTTTTTTTTCAGCCAGTATTTCACTGAAAGCGCGGACGCAATGGATGATCAGGGGTTTGCCCGCTTCCTCCGACACCTCGACGCAAAGCCTGAAGGCGGCCAGTTGATCGACCCAGGGCGTCGTGGTCACCTTGTCGAGTCCGGCCTCGCCGACGGCCAGTACGTCGGCACGGGCCGCTTCCACGCGCAGCCATTGCCCGGCGGCAGCCGAGTCGAGGCCTTGCACATACCACGGATGCAGCCCGACGGAGTACCAGTCGGCTGCCGGCGCCTTGATTTGCCCCAGGTAAACGCTTTCGATTTCGACGAAGCCAGGCGCCCGGGTAGGGTGGTGGGTGTGGAGATTGAGGAGTCCCATTGCGCCAAAGGTAGTATGGCGAAAGCGGCTAAAAGAAGCCCGCTTTGTTATGCAATTAAAAAAATTAGGTAACTGTATCCATTTTTACCGCAAAGGCGCAAAGACGCTAAAAAATTCGCGCGCCCTTCGCGTCTCCGCGTCTTGGCGGTTCAAACAAACGAAAAAAAAATCGCGCGTCCTCCGCGTCTCCGCGTCTTGGCGGTTCACTACAAATATCCCTTTGCCTGCAAACGGAACAACTCGGCATATTTCCCGCCCTGCGCCAGCAACGCCTCGTGGCTGCCGATTTCGAGCAGTTGGCCGTGTTCGAGGAACAGGATGCGGTCGGCCATGCGGACCGTAGAGAAGCGGTGTGAAATGAGCACCGCCGCCTTGCCCTGCATCAGCTCGGCGAAACGAACAAATACCTCGTGCTCGGCGCGGGCGTCGAGGGCGGCCGTCGGCTCGTCGAGAATGACCAGTTGGGCGTCGCGCATGTAAGCGCGGGCCAGCGCGATTTTTTGCCACTGGCCGCCGGAAAGTTCCGTGCCTTCGGCGAATCGTTTGCCGAGCATCTGGTCGTAGCCTTTGGGCAGGGTTTCGACGACCGAATCGGCCAGGCTTTTTTCAGCGGCGTCTTCGATGCGGGGGCGGTTGCCGCGTTCGGGGATGTTGCCCACGGCAATATTCTCCGCCGCCGTGAACATGAAGCGGTAAAAGTCCTGAAAAATGATCCCGATCTCGCGGCGCAGGTCTTCGGGGTCGTATTCGCGCAGATCGACGCCATCGAGCAGGATGCGGCCCTCGGTGGGCTCGTACAGGTGGGCGAGCAGTTTGACCACGGTGGTTTTGCCGGCGCCGTTTTCGCCGACGAGGGCGAGTTTTTCACCGGGATGCAGCGCAAAACTGAGGTGGCGGATGGCCCACTGCTCGTTGCCCGGGTACCGGAAACTGACATTGTCGAACACGAAGCCTTCGCGCATGGGGCGCGGGATTTTCCGGCTGGCCCCGTTCGCCTGCCCCAGCGGCGTCAAAGCCAGAAAATCAAAGAAATCCTGCAGGTAAAGCGCCGTTTCGGCCACCCTTGAAAAGCGGCCCATGATGCCCTGCAGCAAGCCCTGCATCCGCTGGAACGAACCCGCCAGGAAGGTCAGCGTGCCGATCGTGATGGCGCCGATCACGGCTTGCCAGACGATGAAGACGTACGCCAGATAGTACGAACCCGTTGCCAGCAACGAGAACAGGCTGCCCCAGCCTGCGCGCTGGAACGTGAGGCGGCGGTTGGCGGCGTAATAGCGGTCTGAGATGTTTTTAAAGCGGTCGATGATGAATTGTTCGAGCCCGAAAATCTTGGTTTCCTTCACCGTGGTGTCGCTGGCGCCGATGTAGCGCAGGTAATCGAGTTCGCGGCGTTCGGGCGTCCAGGAGCGCGTGAGCGAGTAGGTTTTTTGGTTAAAATGTGTTTCTCCCAAAAAAGACGGGATCACGGCTACAAACAGCAGGAGCAGCAGCCACGGATTGAACGCGCTCAGGCCGCCGATCAGAAAAAGGATGGAAATCAGGTCCTGCACCTGCGAAAATACCATGCTCATCAGCACGGTGCGGCCGAAGGTCTGGGTGCGCGCACGTTCGAGTTTGTCGTAAAAGGTCGGGCTTTCAAACTGGTACAAATCGAGGGTAGCGGCGTGGCGCATGATCCGGACGCTGCTGTCGTTGGCCACCAGATCGCCCAGCAGGTTATCGGTCACCGTGATACCCCGGCCCAGCAGACTGTTCAGAATCGCCAGCCCCAATTCGGCAGCCACCCAGAACCACAGCGCGTCGGCATCCTGCCAGGTATGCACGGAGTGGGCATCCGACAAACGCAGCACCTCGTCGATGATCTCTTTGCCGACGTACAGCATGGCTACTGGAATAGCAGCCTGAACGAGGCGAAGCGCGGCATTCCACAGCGTGAGGCCCGGTGAAACCGCCCAGATCATGCGGAAAAATCGCGGGATGTTGCGGAGGGAGTTGAACTGTTGTTTGAGCATGCGCAGTGTTTTTCAGGATGTAAACAATTGAAGCGGCTGCTACGTGCAGCCGTCGGGATGCGGAAGGGATAACAACCTCTTCCGCCCAAAAATGTTCCGCCGGACTCTCAGCCGATCGAACGGGTCATGCGCAGCACCGTCAGCGCCAGTACGATCAATTCTTCTTCCGCCGTCAGGTCGCGCAGCAAGGTGGCTGCCCTTGGCATCGGCGTATCGGCCTGTTCGGGGTTGAGCAGGGTAGCGGCGGGCTGATTGCCCACCTGGAGCAGATTTTGGGCAGTTCCTTTGGTGAGGTCGAGTTGAGCCAGCAGTTTGCTGCCTTTACCGGCGGCAAGCAAGGCGCCATTGGCCAGAATACCGAAGGGCTGACGGTCGATCCATATTTCCGTTTCCTTGCCTTTGAGCCGGAAAACCAGTTCGTGCTGACTGGTGCTGGCCATGAGCAGCGGGCTTTTGGGCAATGCCTCGCGTACAAAAGCGAGCACGGGTTCCTGATAAATACTGGTGAAAATCCCGCCGGATGGACGGCCAAACCAGCCTTCTTTTTGCGATTGCACTTTGTTCAAAGACAAAAGACGCAGCATTTCCGCGTCCCAGGGCACGAGGCCGGCGTTGAATTTTTTCAAGGCATCGCGAAGGCGCTGCACCCGATTGTTCCAGGCCCGGGTGCCGGGACCCGACATGGTTTCGTCGATCAGGCTGCCGATCACCTCCATGATACTGCCCAGGGCAACGGCTGGCAGCAATAATTGAAAATCGTTGAACAAATGCATAATAAAATACCTGCGCCTCCTTCGGCAGACGGGTGCAAAAGTAAGGCGCTTGCGCCCCAATTGCCCGAAGAAAGCCGACCCTGGCGTCAAATTTTCGCGAAACTACTCCTCAATACAAGCTAGGGGCCAAGTTGTTCGATCAACCACCGTTTTTCAGCGATGGCCTGGGTCTGTTCCACTTCTGCCAGCAATGCCGCGCGCGCAGCGCTGTCTTTGCGGTCGAGGCGCATCATTTTTCGCACGATGCGCAGCAGGTTGGAGTAATTGTCGCGCTGGTAACCAATGTTTTTCGACCTGCTCAGGTACACCTGAAAACTGTCGAGGTGCGATGCCAGCGCTTCCGTGTAGTCGCGTTCAAAATAGATGCGGAGCAGAATAGACCGCGCATCCAGATTGGTCAAGGGGTCGCCGAACTCCCGTTCGCGCAGCAGGGTCATCGTCTGATCGTAGTCCGACTGCCAGAAATACCACACGGCGAGGTTGTAGGAATAGGCGCTGTGCCGCTCGCGTTGGGGCAAATGCTGGCGATAATCTTCGATAAATGCCCTGACCCATTCGAATTCGCGCAGGTTGAGGCCGGCGGTGACGGCGTTTTTGTAGGCAAAGCGCGACAAATAACCGTGTTCGAACAGTGCGCGGTTTTCCAGCCCCGAGCGGTAAAGGTCGAACGCCGTTCTCATGTATTCCCGTTGCCCGCCATTGATCTTGCGGATGCAAAAGTTGAGCGCGAGCAGGTAAAGATCGCGGCGCTCGCTGCTGCGAAATCGCTCCCAGTGGGTCTCCAGCAAGGTTTTGGCAGTATGAAAATCAGCCTCCCTACCTGGGTCGCGCAGGGCTTCGAGCAGGTGTTCGTACAAAACGATGGTGTCGGTTTCGGGGGCGGCTGCTGTCGGCGCTTCGGCTTCGCGGGAGACGGCCCGGGCCACCACTGCGCCGCATTCGTAGCGCAGCCGGTTGAGGCGGTGGGCGGTTTCGGCGGCTTCGGCCAGCGCGGCCAGGGAAAGGCCGGGACTGCGTTTTTGCACCGAAGTGTATTCAAAATGCTCGCGCTGCAGGAGGTGCAATTGATAAAAATACTGCTCGTCGCGGTACGGCTCTGCATTCAGCGCCGACAAGGCCTGCTGCCATTCCTTTTCAAATTCGGGGCCCAGGCCGAGTTTGCGCAAGGCCCGGCTGCGCAGCAGACCCACCGCGGCGCTGTCCGACTGCCATTCGCGCCAGGCCAGATAGTCGCGCAGGGCGGTCGAGAGCCACGACATGAGGTGGTTCATGCGGCGGTCGTCGTAGGCTTCGTCCGGGTAACAAGCCGCAAAAGCGGCCTGCTTGTTCAGCAGTTCGGGTTTGCCCGACAGCCCTTCGCACAGGTAGTCGAACAGCGCCGCCACGTCTGTCCGCAGGTTGTGCACGGGAGAGGCGAGCCATTTTCGGGCCTCGCGGCGCGATTTGAGGTCGAGGTTTTCCAGCAGCCTGACGAGGGTGGATGTGCGCATAAATTGAATCAGGAAAGAGAAAAAAGTAGTGCGGGCGACAAATAATTGGGTTGTTGAAAGTGCAATTTTATTGATAAAAATTAAATTAAAACATTGAAAAACAGATTTTTAGTTTTAAATATGGTTTTATAAAAAGCAATTTTTGTATTTGTAGAACAAACACGGAAGCGGCCACATTTGACCCTGTAAACAGTCGGCATGCACGCCCTGACCTACTAGATTATGGAATCATCACTTTATCATCCCATGAGAAAAGTTCTATTCTGCCTGATCGGCTTGCTGGCCAGTTGGTCGGCCTTTGCGCAGAGCAATTTTTACGTCCGCTTCCCCGATGACGTCATACTGACCACCAGCGGCTCTACCGATTTCGGGGAGCCCGAGTATCTGGTCATCAGCGGCGATGCGCCCACCGCCAGTTTTTCGGATGAAGAATTCAATGTCATTCCATACGCCTGCCATCTGACCGAGCGCACCTGGATCATCAAAAGCAGTAATTACAACCCTGCCCTTGCCTGCGATACCATTATCAACCCGACGCCCATTATCCCCCAGACTGATCCGGCAAACCTGCCCGGCCCCGTGCTTTCTCCGGCCGGAACGGCTGCGCCCTGGGTGCCCACGGTGTCCTATACCTGGTTCAGCAACCCGCAGATCATGGATTACAGTACGTTTTGGACGGACACGGCCAATTGCTACATGTACAAGCAACTAATCATGTACGTGGACTTTGTCGATCCGGTCATCGAGTACTGCTATCCTTATTGCCCGATCGTATTTGACGAGACGCCCAACGACCCTTTTTTATGGAACAACCCCGTCTGGATCAACCCGAGTACCGGCGGTCACGACCTGAGCGAAGCGCCACATGAGTGGAATCTCACCGCGTCTGACGCATTTTACGGCAATGACGTGGATGTGCATTACGTCCTGTTTATGGATACCGACAACGACGGCGTCATGGAAACCGCTATTAACAGCCTCAACCCGCCTGCGCCCGGGCAGGTCAACCTGGGCAACACGTTTAATCCTAATTATTCCGGCGGCACACCCGTCAATTTTGATGAAAGACCTGTACCTGCGGATCAAAAATACCGATTCGCCCTTCGCCCTGTGATTCATGGCGACACCCTTACCGTTACCATGCTCTGGAACACCGAGGCTAACCCGGATAGCTGGGTGACGCCTCAGTTTCCGCAGGGCACCCACAAAATCAAATGGTATGTCACGGATCAATGCGGCAACGAAGCTGTTTGCGAGCACCTGATCGGTATCTCGTCCAACAATTTTGTCGGTCAGCAAACCCTCCAGGGCACGACCCTGATCGACGCCGATGCCGACTGCCAGCCCGACGCCGCGGAAACGCTGCTGCCCGGCTGGCGGGCCCGGCTGGAATCGCTCGACGATCAGGGCGATCCTTTGTCCACCCAGTTCAGTTCGGCGTTGCTCGACGGCAAATACCGCTTTTGGGTCGATACGGGCAGTTACATGCTCAGCATCGATGCGCCAAACGGGTATTGGGAAATTTGTCAGGACCCCGTTCCGATAATTGTGGATACCACGGGCGGCGTGACGGTCAATGATTTTTCGGCTCAGGCATTCGTACAATGCCCGTTTCTGGAGACAGACATCGGCGCCTGGGCCTTGCGACGCTGTTTTAACAACACCTACACCGCCCGCTACTGCAACACCGGCACAGCCACGGCCGAAGACGCCTACCTGCGCCTGACGCTCGATCCGTACATGAGTTTGGTCTCGTCCGAGCTGCCCGGCATCGACGAAGGCAACAACGTGTGGCGCTTCGAACTCGGCGATATCGAGCCGGGCGAATGCGGGTCGTTCCCGCTTGTGGTGTACCTCGATTGCGACAGCACGGTGCTGGGCCAGACCCATTGTATTGAAGCGCATATTTACCCCGACACCTTCTGTCTGAATGCCCCCGGCTGGTCGGGCGCCAACATCGAGGTGGATGGCGCCTGCCAGACGGATTCGGTTCGATTTGTGCTCTCCAATACCGGCACGGCGCCCAGTTCTACGCTCGATTACATTGTTATTGAGGACAATATCATCAATTACCAGGGCGCGTTTCAGTTGCCCGAGGGCGATTCGATGGTGGTGTTGTTGCCGGCCAATGGCAGCACCTGGCGCCTCGAAGCCCAGCAGGAGCCCGGCAATCCCTTGCATCCCTTCCCCTCGGCCACGGTGGAGGCTTGCGGCCTGAACGGATTGGGCGGGTTCAGTTTTGGCTACGTGTCGCAATTCGGCGAAGACGACCGCGATCCCTTCGTGTCCGTCGATTGTCGCGAGAGCACGGCTTCTCTCGATCCGAACGACAAGCAAGGTTTCCCGCTCGGCTATGGCGACGAGCACTACATCCGGCCCGGTCAGCCGCTCGACTACCTGATTCGTTTCCAGAATACGGGCAACGACACGGCTTTTCAGGTAGTCATTCGCGACACCCTGCCGGCATGGCTCGACCCGTCCACCGTAGTGCCTGGCGCTTCCAGTCATGATTATCGCTTCGAATTGTCGGGAACAGGATACCTGAGCTTCGCCTTTGACAATATTTTATTGCCCGATTCGACCACCAACGAGCCTGCTTCGCATGGTTTTGTCAAATTCGAGGTCAAACAGCGCACAAACATTCCGCTGGGTACCGTGCTCAACAACCGCGCGGGGATCTATTTTGACTTCAACGAGCCTGTCATCACCAATTACACACACCATACGGTCGGTGAAAATTTCGTTGCCGTGCATACCAGCGCCCCTGCCGCCCCTGCCGCCTCCCTTCAACTTTCCGTCTCGCCCAACCCGGCCGGCACGGGCGATCTCCTGTGGCTGAAAGGCGCGGAACTGGACGCCGGGCTGTTCGAATGGATCGACGGCCTGGGGCGTACGGTGATGCAGCGGCGCGTTGTCGGCAATACGGTCGAGACTGCCTGGGTTAATCTTCCTGCCGGGGTCTATGGGTTCCGCGTGTCGAGCGCCGGCCGGATAGTGGGTATGGGGCGGATGATGTGGCGGTGATGAGATCATAAAATGCAGGACAGATGTACGCTGTTTGTTCGGTTCGGCTTGCTGGCTGACCGGGTGACAGCGGACATTTGTTTTTCTGCCAAAAAAACACCCCCTCCACCCCGCCATCCTGTCAATCCGTCAGTTTTCCCCGCATGGCACAACGATTGATCAAGGCCCTGCGTCGCGTTTTGCGACACCAGAAACCTTCCATCAATCAAGCATCAACGAATTACAAATCGATATGGGAAAAATCATCGGCATTGACTTAGGCACCACCAACTCTTGTGTGGCCGTCATGGTCGGCAACGAACCGCAAGTGATCGCCAACGACGAAGGCGCCCGCACCACGCCCTCCGTGGTCGGCTTCCTCGACAATGGCGAACGCAAAATCGGCGCGCCGGCCAAACGCCAGGCCATCACCAACCCGACCCGCACGGTCTCTTCGATCAAACGTTTTATGGGCATGCGCTTCTCCGAGTCTTCCAAAGAAATCGGCCGCGTACCCTACAAAGTCGTTCGGGGCGACAACGACACCACCCGCGTCGATATCGACGGACGCCTCTACACCCCGCAGGAAATCTCCGCGATGGTGCTCCAGAAAATGAAAAAAGTGGCCGAAGACTACCTCGGCGAAGCAGTCACCGAAGCCGTCATCACCGTGCCGGCCTACTTCAACGACTCGCAACGCCAGGCCACCAAAGAAGCTGGCGCCATCGCCGGCCTCGACGTGAAGCGCATCGTCAACGAGCCCACGGCCGCAGCATTGGCCTACGGCCTCGACAAGCGCCACAAAGACATGAAAATCGCCGTGTACGACCTCGGCGGTGGCACCTTCGACATCTCCATCCTCGAACTCGGGGGCGGCGTGTTTGAAGTGAAATCCACCAACGGCGACACGCACCTCGGCGGCGACGACTTCGACCAGGTCATCATCGAATGGCTGGCCGAAGAGTTCAAACGCCAGGAAAATATGGACCTCCGCAAAGACCCCATGGCCCTCCAGCGCCTCAAAGAAGCCGCTGAAAAAGCCAAGATCGAACTGTCGAGCGGTACCGAAACCGAAATCAACCTGCCCTACATCACCGCCGTCGACGGCGTGCCCAAACACCTGGTGATGAAACTCTCCCGCTCGAAATTCGAGCAGATGGTCGATTCGCTGGTGCAGCGCACCCTCGAACCCTGCCGCCAGGCCCTCAAAGACGCCGGCATGCAGCCCTCCGAAGTCGACGAAGTGATCCTCGTAGGCGGTTCCACGCGTATTCCGCGTATTCAGGAGGAAGTGGAGCGCTTTTTCGGCAAAAAACCGAACAAAAGCGTCAACCCCGACGAAGTGGTTGCCGTGGGCGCTGCCATCCAGGGCGGCGTGCTCAGCGGCTCGGTCAACGACGTGCTCCTGCTCGACGTTACCCCGCTCTCCCTCGGTATCGAAACGATGGGCGGCGTGTACGACGTAGTCATCGAAGCCAACACCACCGTCCCGACCAAAAAGTCGAAAACCTACTCCACGGCCTCCGACAACCAGCCGCAGGTAGAAATTCACGTGCTGCAAGGCGAACGCCCCATGGCCCGTGACAACCGCTCGGTCGGCAAATTTATCCTCGACGGCATCCCGCCGGCCCCGCGCGGCGTACCGCAGGTCGAAGTCACTTTCGACATCGACGCCAACGGTATCCTCTCGGTCACAGCCCTCGATAAAGGCACCGGCAAACAGCAAAACATCCGCATCGAGGCCAGTACAGGTCTTTCCAAAGAGGAGATCGCCCGCATGAAAGCGGAGGCTCAGGCCAATGCCGAAACCGACCGCCAGACCCGCGAACGCGCCGAAAAACTCAACCAGGCCGACTCGCTGATCTTCCAGACGGAAAAGCAACTCTCCGAATACGGCGACAAAGTACCGGCCAACCACAAGGACGCCATCGAACGCGCCCTGGCCGACCTGAAAGAAGCCCACAAATCGCAGGACCTGAGCCGTATCGACAGCGCAACCGAGGCACTCACTGCCGCGTGGAGCGCTGCCAGCCAGGACATCTACCAGGCCACGCAAGCCGCCAACGGCGGCAGCACGGATACCGCCGGCGCAACCGGCAACCCCTCCGGCGGCGGCACACAGGATGTGGAGTTTGAGGAAGTGAAGAATTGATCTTCCCCCGCCCTGCCTGCCGGATTGGATTTTAATTCGGGTAAAAATAAAAGCAGCCGCGCCCTCGCGGCTGCTTTTGTTTTTACCCCTAAAATCCGGCCAGTCAAATGAAAATGCGAACCGGACGTTCGGATTTCGCTTCTGATAACCTAATTTTGAACCCGTTCCATCCCCATTTCTCACTGGTAAAATTTCCAACCCACATGAAAATATCACCTGTTCTTTTGCCGGTTCTCCTGGCTACCTCCACCGTACTATCCGCTCAAACGCCCACTATTCAAGTGACCGTCAGCGACACGATAGAAGTGCCCGCCAGCCACATTTCCGTCATAATCTCTTTCAAAAACACGGAGGCTGAATATTCCAACCATGCTCCCGATTTCACCGCTTCCCGCGCCGAGGTCACGGGATTGCTGGATCAATACCACGTTGCGTGGAAAAATGCCTCCGACCAATTGGGTTTTCTGGGCGGAATCGGTGGCCTTGGCAAGAGTGCGGATGATATTTTTGCCGACTTCAATTCTGCCGAGCAACTCGAAAAAGTGCTGCCGCTGGTTCGCCTCGTCAAATATGTGGATGTCATGGAAACCGGATGTTCGGTCGACAAGGATGCGCTGGATCTGACCCGCCTTTACGACAAACTGTTCAAAAAAGCCCGCGCCAAAGCCGACATGATGGCCCGGCTCTCGGGCAAAAAAGTTGGCGGCGTGTATCAAATCGGCTCCCCTTTCGATGCCTTCAACCCGGCCGATGCTATGGAATCGTCGATGAAAGGCCTCGGCGCATACGGCGACATGATGAAAGCAATGTTTGGAAATATGTTCGGTGAAAAACGCCCCGACCATAAAGTTCCGGTGACGGAAAATTTGACGGTAACGTATTATTTGCTGGATTAATTACTCATCGGGCAGGCCGGGTTTCCGATCTGTCAGGTGTGGAACCCATAAAATAAAGATCTTAAACACTGCAACCTCGGCTTCCGCCTGCCGCTTTCAATTGTTGTTGTTAGCTTCCTCAAAAATGTAGTGCGAATCGGGGCGACTTTTAAACTGGAACACCTTCAACATGCCACGACATAGTGTTATTTGGATAAATTGCAACATGCTGCCTCCGGCTCCGCCCGAGGGTGCCAGTGTGGCGTTCGGAAGCGGCCTGGAACTTGCATTTTCCGATCTGAAAGATGCGCAGGCCTGCGCTAATGAACTCGTCGGCCTGATGCGCAGGCATGGCTTTTCTGTCGGAGCCCTGGCTGCCTCGTCAGACCCGGGAAACACAACGGAGGCCCGCGGGCATGTCATTTGGATACATTCCAGTTTTTTGCCGCCGCCGCAGCCTAATGGCGCGAGCCTGCGCTTCGCAAGCGGACTGATGTTGCCGTTTGCTGATCAAACTGCCGCAAATGAATGCGCGCGTGCGATCGCCGGGACCCTCGCCCGGCACGGTTTCAACGTTGAAATTCAAAACAACTGAGGCCGGTCGCCTGGTGCTCGGTGGGACCGCGCTGCGAATTTCCCGGCCTGGCCAATTCCAGGATTTGAACCCCTCATAGGGTTAGGGTGGGAGCCCAAAAAAGCCCACCTTTATACCCATGATCCGTACCCTCTTTTTCCTGCTGTATCTCACGCTTTCGACTGCCGCGACCGCTCAGGCGCTCCGTTTCCTCACCTACAACATCCGCTACGACAATCCCAACGACGGCGACGATGCCTGGCCCAAACGCCGCGACTGGCTTGCCGCACAGATTGGGTTTTACTCGCCCGACGTGTTTGGTATTCAGGAGGGGCTTCACCATCAGGTCGAATTTTTGGCCCAAAGCCTGCCGCAATACGCCTGGGTAGGCGTCGGGCGCGACGACGGCCTGCAGGCCGGCGAATACTCCGCCCTGTACTACCGCCGCGACAGGTTCCGGTTGCTCGATTCCGGCACCTTCTGGCTCTCCGAAACGCCCGATCAGCCTTCCAAAGGCTGGGACGCGGCCCTCAATCGTGTATGCACATACGCCCTGCTGCGCGACTCGATCACCGGGCGCAGCCTCTGGGTGTTCAATACCCATTTCGATCACATGGGCCAGGAGGCCCGGCGGCAATCGGCCTTGCTGATTATTCAAAAAATAAGGGAGAAAAACCCCGACAATCTGCCGGTGTTGGTGATGGGCGATTTCAACGCCGAACCCGGCGAAGCGCCCGTGGCAGTCATGAAAAGCGCCTTGATGGATACACGGGACGTCAGCGAAACGCCAGCTTTCGGCCCTCCCGGCACCTTCAACGGCTTCAAATTCCAGGAACCGGTGACGCGCCGGATCGACTACATCTTTGCCGGCGGAACGGGGCTGCAGGTGCTGCGGCACGCTGTGTTGAGCGACTCGAAAGATTGCCATTACCCGTCCGATCATTTGCCGGTAATGGCAGATATTTCGATAACCCTATAAGGGTTAAAAACCCTTATAGGGTTGGGGCGATGCTCAAAAACTCCAGCGCCCGCCGTTCCGACCACGTAAACTCATCGCGCCGGGGCATCTGAAAACCGCAGTGCCCACCCTCTCGAGGCATTTCCAGGTGAAAAAACGGGTGCTCACGAGCAATGTCGGCAGGAAAACATTCGGGCGTCAGGATCGGGTCGTTCTGGGCGCTGACCAGCAGGGTAGGGCGCCGGATGCCGGCGATAAAATGTTTGGCCGAAGCTTGCCGGTAAAAATCCTCGGCATCCTGGTAGCCGCAAATCGGCGCGGAGAACCATTCGTCAAAATCGCGCCAGCGGCGCACCTCGGCCAGGCGGGTCACATCGAGCCTGCCGGGGAAGTTGGCGTCTTTCAGTCGGATTTTATCGCTCAAAGCCCGCAAAAAACGCTTTTTGTAAATGCCGTTTTCCCAACGATCGAGCACATTGGCGCCGGAAGCCAGGTCGCAGGGCGAGGAAAACACGGCCGCGCCCCGAACCTGCGGCGGAGCATCATCGCCCATGACGCCCAGGTATTTCATCGTGATGTTGCCGCCCATACTGAAGCCCATCAGTACCAGCGTGTCGTATCGGCCGGTGGCCAGGGCGTGCTGCACGACGGTGTGGATGTCTTCCGTGTCGCCGTGGTGGTACATGCGGAAATTGCGGTTCATCTCGCCCGAACAGGAGCGGCAGTTCCAGGCCAGGGCATCCCAGCCGTTTTGTGCAAACAATTTGGCCGAACCGCGGATGTACTGGCGATCCGAATCGCCTTCGAGGCCGTGGGTCAGCACCACCAGCCGGCGGCTGCCTTGCAGGAGCCAGTCGAGGTCGAGGAAATCGTGATCGGGTGTGTCGATGCGCTCGCGGGTGTAATCGACGCCGTCAACGCGGCGGAATTTTCCGGGTACGATGGTTTGAAGGTGGCCGTTGAATTGCCAGAACGGCGCGCCGGGGTAGGAAGATTTTTCAAGCAGCGGCAAGGTGTCGGGAAATTGAAAATTACAAAAGGGGAAATTTGGCGTCCGGGTGGCTCATCTTTACGCCGCAAATATCCCGGTTTTTCATTATTTCGCTGCCCATGCGGCTTCTCGCTTTCGTCACTTTATTGTCGTTCGTCGCCTGTTCTTCACCCGAACAACGTTTCAACCGTTTGCAGCGCGACTTTTTACACAGCGTCGCCCTGCCGGGCGCTTTTGTTATTATTGACCAAAAAGACAGCCTGGTGCTGCCCCTGCCGCCGTCGGCAGATGATGCGGAGCGGCTTCAATCGGCCATCCGGGATTTGTTGGAACAAAGCCGCCGGATCGCCGCCGCCGATTTGCCGCCCGATCAACAAGCGCGGTTTGCCGCTTTTTCAGCCATGCTGGATTCCCTGGGCCAGCCCGGCAAACAGCCCTGGCCGCACCCGAAAAAATACTGCCTTTCAGAACCGCTCGACCGCTTGCTGGCGCGTGACCAAGCGGGATTGATCTGCGTCACTGTGGAAAAACTACCCGAATACTACGCCCGAGTTGAGGAACGCTGGTTGCCTTGCCAACGCGCGCAGGCGCTCGAAGCCTCGGATTGCTCCCAGGCTGCCCTTGATGCGCTCGACCAACTGGAAAGCCGGGCAGCCCGCTGGCCGGGGGCGCAACGTGAACGCCTTCGCAGCGCACTGGCGCCTGCACGGGGAGCAATCAAGGATTTTATTGGGCGTTGCAGGAGTGCAGTGCTTACAGCACAATGACTTTTTGAGGCTGCCCGAGCGGACGACCGTGCTCGTCCAAAAGCCGGCACCAATAGGCTCCCGGCGGCAGATCGACAAGTTCGATGACGCCCGAAGTGGCGGCGCCCGGCGTTTCACGCAACCGTACCCTGCCATATAAATCATTGATCACGAGAGTGCTACCGCTTACTGGCTGATCGAAACGGTACCTGAGCTGGTCGGTAGCCGGGTTGGGAAAGAGTTCGAAAGCAGCGTCGGTTTCCGGACCCGAAACAGCGGTGGCCAGCTGGCTGGTGACGCGAATGTCGTCGATGAAGAAATTGTTGGTTTCTCCCCCAGTATACCCGAAAATAAACTGTACGTCGTTGCGGTCGCGGAGGCTCTGAGGAATGACGCGGTTAAACATCTTCCATTGGCCTTCGCCCGAAGGGTAAAAATCGCCTGCATCCTGAGGAGCGGTATTTAATTCGCTAACAGAAAAAGTACCCAACGAGACTGAGCCTTGGTTACAAGCTACTCTGGCGAAAACGGAGAGGAGGGCAGTGCCGTTATTGGAGCGGGCTACCTGGAAACTGAGCAAGCTGTCTTCGGCAGTCGTGGTAAATTTTCGCGTAAAAAACCAGCAATAGAAATCGTCCGATTTTTTAGGAAAGATCAGGGAGTGACTGCTGTTAAAGCCGCTGGTCGTGCATAAGCCGAAGTTGGTATCTCCCAGGCGATAGTACACGCCGCCCACATCGCCGATGTTATTGGCGTTCTCAAAATTTTCTACGCCGCCTATGCTGTACGATACATTGGGGATGACTTGCACCGTGAGGTTGCGGACCAGGGTGTCTGACCCGTAAGCGTTTTTTGCAATCATTGTCACCGGATAGTCGCCCGCAGCCGGGTAACTCACCGTGAGATCAAAATCAGTGGAATAGGCGGGCGTACCGCCCGGCAGGTACCATTCGATGGAAGAGGGTTTAGCCCTGAAACACCGTTCTTCGAGGCTGACGGAAATGTCGGGTTCGCAAGGAATCAGAAACAAGCCGTCGTGCCGGAAATCTGCTTTTGGCGGTGTGGGGCAACTGAAATTGGGATTGCCGGCATTCACTCCCGTGGCGATCAGGTTGATGTTTTGCCAGATGTTGTAGCGGTATACGCCGTTCAGGGCCGTGGTGACCCTGGTTTTTTGGCCCTGCGTCAGCATGGTCAGGCACTTGCCATAGTCCATCAGGTTGCAGAACATGTTGCCGTTCGGGCCGTTGTTGCAGGTGATGTAGGGAAAATCCTCGTTGCAAAGATTGGACGGCCCCGCTTGGTTGGGCGTGTCGCTGACATTGTCGCTGTAAAAGCAATCGTCGTCGTCGCCCCAGATATGCCGGAGATTCAACCAATGGCCGGCTTCGTGAGCGATGTTGGAGAAGTAGCCGGTAAAAGAGGGGTTGCCGGCCTCGCTGACCATTTTTGTCGAGGCGGAATTCAAAAATATCCCATTCCAGGAGGAGGATGAATTATCCGACGGATTCGGGAAAGATGCCCATCCGAGTGGAGAAGAAGGAAGCCCGTTCGAGTTGAGAACGGCAGGCTGATACAAGCCTCTGGTAACGTAAATGTTCAAATAACTGTCTGTCGGCCACTCCACGGGCGGCGTGTCGTATTTGTCAAAATTGGCCAGCGGCGTGTAAATCCGGTTAATACCGTCCGTGCAATTTCCAAAGGGGTCGATGGTGGCCAGTTTGAATACCACCTCCATGTCAACCGCCTGGTTTTTAAACACTTCGGGGCTAAGGGGCAGGTCGGGGCTGAGTTTTTTATAGTCCAGGTTGAGGCGCTGAAGGGTGGCCAGCAGGTCTTCCCGCGACACATTTTCCGTGCCCGACTGGTGCAGCACGTGGAAGACTACCGGGATAACCCGAATGGCGGATTCCGGCGCGAAACCTTCCGGCATGCTCTGCAATTCCGTTTCCGGCAGTGGCGCGCCGGCAGGTCGGGAGTCACAGGGTTGCAGGTCGAATACATCAGGAATCTGGGCATTCAGTGTAGCGAGCAGCAGACAGAGGAACAGACTTGTAAGGAGACTTTTCATGAAATTGGTTGTTTTTGATGGTCTCAAAGATAGCAACCGCCTGTAAACCCAATAAAAAAACGGCGCCCCGCTGCATTGCAACGGGGCGCCGACCGATTCTTTCAAAAGAGTGTTATTAAATATATTTCGTCTGATTCTTCTCCGCCAGCACCTCTTTCAATTCTTTCAAAAAAGCATACTGGTGCGGAAGTACCCGTTTGAAAGCCTCTTTTACGGCCACAAAAGTGCCTTGTTCGAGTTCGGGCAGAAGGTTTTTGATTTTCAACTTCGCCTTCTCCTTGGCCACGCGGTAGTCTTCGTAAATCAGGGCGCGCAGGCTGGGCAATTCGTGCCAGTCGGCCTCCACCGCGATCGCTTTTCGGGCGGCGCCATCGGCGTCGGTCACCGGATCAAGCTCGATACAGGGCGTGTCGCGCAGTTTTTCGGGGGTGTTTTCGTCGGCAGACGGGGTGGTCCACTGATTGGATGCGGTTTCGTGCAGAAATACTTCCAGTCCATTGTCGCGAACGCGGTAAATGAAAACGTCCACTTGATCGTTGGCTTGCATCACAAAATTTGTCTGTTTTGAAAATTTGCTCAATTCAACACTGGCGCCTAAGAAAAGTTGTGTGCCCTGTCGTAGTCGGCTGCAAAGAACGCGATTCGAACGCAAACGCCCTACAAAGGCCGTCTAAATCCGGGTTGTTTTGATTGCTTCTGATTTAGGTTTGGCTTTCGGTTTGGCGCCATTGCCGGGCGTGGTGGCCGGGGGCGCGTCCTGGCGAAGACGTTCTTCGGGCAACAGACCGTCTTCCGATTGCTGGTTGCCATCGTCGGCGGGCGGCGCGGCCTGGAGCGGATTCATGAAGGGATTATCGAATCCCATACCCATGTTGAAAAACTGCTGCATCATTTGCTCCAGCCCGAACGGATCGGCCATAGGGCTGAAATTTTGATTGCCCTGGCCCGGCATGGGGGAGAAGTGGAAGAAGAAACTCCCGCTGCCGTTGCTGAACGTCGTGTCGAACTGAAAGAAAAATGACGTGTCGCCCTGGTTGGGAAAAGAAAAGAAGAAACTGTTGGCCGAGCTGGAATCGGCGGGCGGCAATCCGCGGCGCATCTGACTGTCCATGCGGCGCAAGGCGTCGCCAAACGGGTCGGGCTGTTGCGCAAAAGCCAGGCTTGCACTGAAAAGGGTGATCAGCAAAAGTGTGGTCTTTTTCATGGCGAAAAATCTAGGGAGTTGTTGATGCTGAATGTTGCGTTTGGAAAGACAAAAATACAAACGCGCCGACAGGCATTCCGGCTGTGCGAGGGATTAACGAATTTTTTGAAAAATCTTTGCCCCGCAATAAACAACGACATGAAGCTTGCAATCATAGGCGGCGGCGCAGCCGGCTTTTTCGCCGCGATCAGGGCCGCTGAACAAGCGCCCGAAGCGGCGGTTACCATTCTGGAACGCGGCAAAAGTGTGCTGGAAAAAGTACGCGTCAGCGGCGGCGGACGCTGCAACGTGACCCACGCCTGCTTCGATGCCCGCGAACTGGTGCGCCATTACCCGCGCGGCAGCCGCGAATTGCTCGCGCCATTCCTGCGTTTCGGGCCGGCCGACACGGTCGAATGGTTCGAACGCCGCGGCGTGCGGCTCAAAACCGAACCCGACGGCCGCATGTTTCCCGTCACCGACGACTCCGCCACCATCGTCGATTGCCTCCGCCAGGCCGCCCAAAAAGCCGGCGTCGTGGTGCGCACGGGCGTTCGCGTAGAGGGGCTTGAACAACACGCCGGGCGTTGGCGCCTGACCGGCCCCGACAATTCCCTGGCAGGGCCGTACGACCGCGTGCTGGTCACCACGGGCAGCAGCACCGCCATGTGGGACGCGCTGGCCCAATTGGGGCATCGCATCGTGCCGCCCGTGCCTTCCCTGTTCACATTCAACACCAAAGACACCCGCCTGCGCGAGCTTTCAGGGCTGTCTGTGCCCCGCGCGGCCCTGCACATTCCAGGTACCAAACTCCGCGCGGAAGGCCCCCTGCTCGTCACGCACTGGGGCCTGAGCGGCCCCGCGGTGTTGCGGCTTTCGGCGTGGGGGGCACGGGAGTTATTTGAAAAAAACTACACTTTCCCCCTGATCATCAATTGGTTGGGAGTAATGGACCTGCCAGAAACGACACGGATCTTGACGGGTTTGAAAACCGAACTGGCTAAAAAACAGATCGTTTCCCACGCCCAGTTCGGCCTGCCCGCCCGTTTGTGGCAAAACCTGTGTCTTGCTGCCGGCATTCCCGAAGCCCTCCGCTGGGCCGAGCTCGACAAACAAAAAATCGCGGCGCTCGCCAGTCAGCTGAGCGCCGCGCAATTTTCCATTCACGGGAAAAGCACGTTCAAGGAAGAATTCGTTACCGCCGGCGGCGTCGACCTGAGGGAGGTGAATTTTAAAACTTTTGAAAGCAAACTGTTCCCAGGGCTCTTTTTCGCCGGCGAAACCCTCGACATCGACGCCATCACCGGCGGGTTCAATTTTCAGGCGGCCTGGACGGGCGGCTGGATCGCCGGCGGGGCAATGGCGGAGGATTGACAGGATGAATAGGATTTTCAGATTCTTGACGGCTGTATTGATTGTCAGGGTGTTTCAAAATACAGGGGATTCGTGAAATGGAGGCTGGATAGGTTTTCCCGCAGAAAGGCGCAGACTTTTTCGCAGACAGACGCAGATTTTTTACCGGTTCTGTGGGGAAAGTCTGCGTCTGTCTGCGAAAAAGTCTGCGCTTGTCAGCGGGAAAACCTTCGCCCAAGCGCGGGAAAACCATCATTCCGTCCAGATCAACCGGCTCACGGCTACCAGGCCTTTTTCATTGCGCAATTCGACGAAATACACGCCGGACGGCAGGCCATTGCGGTTGATCTCAACTGTAGCCCCGCGGGTTATCTGCGTGCTCACCGGCCGGCCCGTGGCATCGCGCAGCACCAGCAACAAGCCGGCCGGCAGCGGCGGATCGGCCGAAAGGCGCGTCACTTGCCAGGCCGGGTTGGGTTCGAGGCGCACATTGGCGATCCTGGTCTGGGCCGGCTGGGCCGAGAGCGGTAAAAAGTTGTGCCCGACGGTATGGAAAACCGTGTTGGTGATTACCGGCTCGTTAAAATCGAAGTAAATACCGGCCCTGTTTTCAATCAGGCTGCCCAGCGGAACATCGGTTTTTTGATTGATCCAAAATTGCACAAAACCGTGCGAGGCTGCTTCGTTGACGTTGGAATCGGGCAGCAGAATATCGTTGAAGACGAAGCGCACGATGCCCTGTTCCGTCACCGTCCAGGTGTACGGGTGGCTGGCCGCGCCGGGCCGAATACTGCCCGCATCGAGCCATGCAGAGAGCGTGTCGCGGATCACGACCGTAAAAGCCGTGTCTGTGCCCGTGTTCTGAAAACGAATCTGGTATTCGATCGGCTGGTTTTGCTCGATCAAATGCGCTTCGTCCACCCCGATCGGGAAGGCCTGCTTGTCGTTGGGGTCGTAGGAACCGACCACCGTTTTGCAGTCTACATCGTCGAAGGGATTGCCCGTGTAATTGGCAAACATATTGACCATACCCGTGCTGAATGGCGATCCCGGCAGTGTCGTGCAGCCTTCCACGGCAATCGAGGGCATCTGGAAACCAAAAGGATAGCCGGGCTCCTGTTGCGCGATGAGGCGCCAGGTGCTGCCGTCGGCCGGGGTTTTCTGAATCATTTCGGCGCCGGCCGGCAAACTGAACATCCCCGAACGGGTAATCACATGGTCGTCGACGATGATAAAATCCAGCGATTGACTGGGCGCGATACCCGTGTTGCGGATGTTGAATTGCACGGAATCGCCCGCGCAAGCCGCCCCGACTTCCACCACGGCCCCCGACCAGTCTGGCAGGCCGCCGCAGATCGTGTCGGGAGACACGTGCGCCGAAGCGCAAATCGTTTGTCCCAGTTCGGCGTCGCAACTGACGGTGAAATGAACCTGAACGCTGCCGCATTCGCCCGCTGCCACGGTACCGAGGTTGAAAGTGAGCGCATTTCCGTTTTGGGTGTACGGCGCCGAGGCCGAGTCGAGTTCGATCAGGGGATCGAGATTCAGTTCGAGCGTCGCCGGGGATGCCGGCTGGTTGCCGGTGTTGCAGTAGTGCAGGTAATACGTCCCCGGAAAGCATCGGCGCACGATGGGCGTGCTCAGATCGACCTCCATCAAAGGACAATCGTAGAGCGACTGAATGGCAAAATCAACCGTATCTGCCTGCGGTACCGTGCCCTGGAAACTGATGTCCACCGAATCGGTGCAAGGCGCCCACAGGTAACTGGGCAGCCTTATCTTGATCGTGTAGGCGCCTGTGTCGAGGTCGGAAAACTGGTAACGGCCATCGGGGCCGGTCGTGGTCAGGTAGGTCTGGCCGTTGGCAGAAGCCTCCACAACCCAGTCTTTGAAAGGCGGATCGAAAGCATCCACTTCACAATTGAAGGTCGAATCGCGCACGACCGTGCCAGTCAGCGAATGCGGATAGATCGTGCCGCTGCCATCCATTTTGACCAGGTACAACTGGTTGTCGTGCGATCCGTACAAAACCAGGCTGCCGTCGGTCAGTTCGCTGCCATCCGTAAAATTGGGGGGAACCAAAGCGTTGCTCAACGGAGTCAAGGTCTTGACCCACAAGACATTACCGTTGGCGCCGATCCTGACGACATGGCTGATAAAATCATTGAGAAAATACCGTTGATACACTGCTACGCACCCTCCGTCGGCAGTTGCAAAGCTCACTTGCGGGGTAAGATTGCCCCAGCCAATGGCTGAGGAGACGTCGACACGCGCCTGCATCTGACCATCGGGGCCGACAAAATCGATGTAAGAAGTACTCGGATTGTTGCCGGTGTCTTCCACAGGGATTCGCACGATCAGGTCATCGCTGGCGGCCAGGCAGTTGTCGAGCTGGTAGGGAAACAGACTGGCGCCCTGCGGGTGGTACGACCACAACAGGTCGCCCGTATTGCCGAACCGCATCACGGAAGCGTCGTGTACGCCGTCCCAGTAATAATTGGCCAGCACGCAACCGCCGTCGGCCATGGGCTCGAGGCTGTGCGGAATGACGTACGTGAGGTCGTACGGGAAGGTGGTTTGCCACAGCAGGTTGCCTGCCGCGTCGGTTTTGGCCAAAAAACCCGTGTACTGGATCACGACGGTGCTGCCATTCGTGTACTGGGTCCAGTAGTAGCCCCTGGCAAAAACTTCGCCCGCGGCATTGGGCTTGATAGCCGTGACCGCCGCGTTGGCAGTGTCGGGAAAAATCAATGCCCGGGTCCACAGCGCGGAGCCATCCAGGGCTATTTGCTGGAGGATTACCTGCCCTGTGTCGTTGTAGCCGGTCAGCAGTTGACCGTTTTCCAGTTGAAACAAAGCATTGGTATTCAGGGAAGTCTGAGCGGTGTCGCCGCCGACCAACACACCCTGTGCGTCAGCGTCCAGCCACACCAGGTCGATCTGGATGCCAAAGTCCGGGTAGCTGCTGGCAGTCAGGCGGAAGCTGCCGTCGGCCTTTGGATACACGGTGTGCGCGCCTCCGTCCAGCCAGGTGAAAAAGGGGTATTGGCGTATAAAACCCTGGGCTTTCGATTCACCTGTCCACGACAGGAAAGCGCCCAGCAGTACCGCCCAAAAGCTTGTGTTGAATAGTCTGGTGTTCATGGCCGTATTCTTTTTTTTGACAAAGATGCAGGAGGGCGGAGTGTCGGTTTTGGTACATTTTTTACGATGAATCAAAAAATGTGTTAGATCAATTTGGGTCAAAATTTATTTAAAATAATCAATGATACCTTTAAGCGCTGTACTTTGGGTGACAATCTCCACTTGCAGGTTTTCACCGCAAAGACGCAAAGGCGCAAAAAAAACCGCGAAACTTTTGCGTCTTTGCGCCTTTGCGGTAAAAAAGACGCCCAAAGGGTAAAAGTGAATATAGTCAGTCTGATTTTTATTCAAAAATCTTTTTCAATCAAAAAATGAAATCAACGCTGGTTGTGCAATTGTTTGAGGCTTTGGACGAAAAAGAGCGAATTCGGCTCGGCAAGTTTCTTCGTTCGCCCTACTTCAACCGTCGCACCGACGTGCTGGCCCTCTACGAGTGGCTCAAAGCTGCGCCCTTGCCTTTCCCTGAAACGGTCGATCGGGCGCTGGTCTGGAAACAAATTTACCCCGCTCAGCCCTTTCGCCGCGAGCAATTCAACTACCTGATGAATTTTCTGGCCGAACGCATCGAGCAGTTTTTGGCGACGGAAGAAATGCAGGCCGACCGGTTTCAGCACCGACTCCTGCGTTGCCGGGCTTTCCGCCAGCGCGGTCTGATCGCACATTTCGACACCAACGCCCGCGAGCTGGAGCGCGACCACGCCGCCTCGCCCCTGCGCAATGCCGGCTGGTGGCTGTTCGAGTACCAGTTGCAAAATGAAATGTTTGCCCGCATGACCATGCAGCGGCGCAGCGGCCCGACCAATCTCGGCGCTGCCACCGAGGCGCTGGCCAATTTTTTTCTCCTGGAAAACATGCGCTGGTCGGCCACGGCCCGTTCCTTCGAGTCGCTGGCCCGCGAGGCGCAACCGCCCGTGCCGCTGGCGCCGGAGGCGCTCGATGCCGCGGCCGGCAGCGAGCACCCGGCCCTGGCGCTGACGCACGCCGCGCTTTGCGCCCAAACCAACCCCGACGACGAAACCCAGTACCAGCGCCTCAAATCGCTGCTCCGCGCCCATGTGTCCCTTTTCCCGCCCGCCGAGGGCCGCGACCTGTACATGACGGCCATCAATTTCGCCATCCGCCGTCACAATCGGGGCGACCGGGTTTTTACCCGCGAAGCCTTCGAACTGTACCGCGAAGCGCTCGACGCGGGCTTGCTCACCGACAACGGCCTGCTGCCCAAATACACCTACATCAACCTGCTCAACCTCGCCCAGCTGACCGGCGAACACCAGTGGGCGCGTACGTTTCTCGAACGTGGCCGTGCCCTGCTGCCACCGGCCGAACGCGACAACACCTGGCGCTATGCACAGGCGGGCTTCCATTTCCGGCGCTCCGAGTACGAGCCCGTGCTGGAATTGTTGCGGGCAGTCGATTTTTCCGAAATTTTTATCCAGCTCGATGCGCGCAAGATGTTGATTCGCAGTTATTACGAGTTGGGAGAGTGGCCGGCCTTGTCCAGTTTGCTCGACAGTTTCAAAGCATTTCTGCGGCGGCAAAAAGACCTGGGTTACCACCGCGACAGTTACCTCAATTTTGCACGTTTTACCCAACGGCTCATGAAAGTAGCCGGCCGCAAAAAAGCACCGCGCCGGCAACTTGCAGTGCGAATACAAGCTGCCGACGCGGTGGCCGAGCGGGAGTGGTTGCTCGAAAAACTGAAACTGTAAGCGGTGATTTATTTCAGTTTTTTCAACAAAGCCTGCGCATTGGCGTAGTGCGGGTCGTCGGGCGGGATGCCCCTCAGGGTTTCCACACAACGCGGTCGGTCTTTTTCTTTCAGATAACTGAGGGCCAGGTACCAGCGGGCATCGCTCACCCAGGCGCCGCCGCCCTTCACGAGCTGGTCGAGCTGGCTGCGGGCGTCGGCGCCGCGACCGGTTTCGATCAGGCAAATAGCCAGGAAAAGCCGGGCTTCCGACTGCTCCGGCTCGGCTTGCACCTTGCGCTGGAGAATGGGCAGCGCCGCTTCGTACTGGCCGGCATTGAAAGCGCTCGTGGCCTGGGCCATTTCCGCTTCGTCGGGGGCATTGGAGCGGGTGACAAACGCCGCTTCCGGGTATTCGCGGTACTGCGCGTAGAGGCGCGCATCGGGATCGCCAGCCGGCCATCCGAGCCAGATGAGTATGCCGGCAAAGGCAGCGGCGGCGGCCAGTTTGGGCCAATGTCGGACGACCCAGGGGCGATTGGCGGTCGTTTCGGCCACGGTGTGGAAATGGTGCTGGCCAAGTTGGCGCAGCGTGGCGACGAGTTCGGCGTCGGCTTTTTCCTCGGCCCACTGGCGGCCGAGGCGTTCGCGGGCTTCGCTGACGAGCTCGAAAGCGGCCGAGAGTTGGGCGTCGCTTTTTAGCGCCGCTTCGAAAGCCGTTCGGTCGGCTTCCTCCATTTGCCCGTCGAGATAATCTTCAATACGTTCGTAAAGTTCTTCCATGTAATCGTGCGGGTTATCGCAAGGCTGCAAATTCAGGTGTGGCGCGTATCCAGTCCATCAACTGGGCAATACATTCGGACTTGCGCTTGCGGGCGTAATTATAGCTCACACCCAGTTGGGTGCTCACCTCTTCCATCGAGGTATTCGGGGTCCAGGCTAACTGGATGATTTGGCGACAACCGGCAGAAAGTTTGTCGAAAAAACGTCGGAACAACTGGTTGCGGGCTTCTTCGCGCAGGGCGGCATCGGCCAGTATTCCGGCGTCTTCTTTGTCCCTGTATCCATCGGACTCGGAAATTGTTACCGCTGCGCGCTGGCGTCTTTTCAGTTCGTTGAGCCAGCGCCCGCGGCACACCATGTAGAGATACGCTTCGAAAGGGCAGGTGAGTTGGAAGCCGGGGCGGCGGGCTTGCCGCGTGATCACGATCAGGGCCTCCTGGAACACGTCCTGCGCGTCGTCGGCCGAGCCGTTGTTGGCGCGTACAAAACGCGTGATGCCGCCGGAAAATTTGGCATAGATGGAAGAAATGCCCGCGTGGTGATTGTCCAGCAGGCTCTGGATGTAATGGAAGTCAGGGTGCATAAACTGTATGGTCGCTACGGTTGTGGCGAAGGTAAACGTGGCGGCAAAATATTTTTTTGAAAAAAATCCCGCCGACAGGTAACAAGACGGCAAAGGGGTGGATGTGTGGAAAAAGCGCTTTTAAAAACACCCAACAGCGTAACCCGAAAAGCTGAAAAAGAGTAGGGAAAACCTTCACACAATTTTCAACCATGAAACTGTCTATCCTTAAAAACGCAACGCTTCTCCTCTGCTGTTTTGCTATTTTTCAACAAGCCTCGGCCCAGATCATTGCCAATCCTGCCATTTATTCGCCGGTAGCTGGCGGCGCCCGCATCCTCGCCGTTCAGGGCGAAACCGCGGCCAACCCGGCCATCGGTTTTACCGGCGGCGGCGCAGTGCCCGGCAACCTCAACGACGGCGGCGGCGGCAACGGCATCTATCGGCCGGCGGCCAATACCATGGCGTTTGCCACCGGCAGCGCTCCACGAATGTTCATTGGTTCCGGCGGGAATGTGGGCATTGGTACGGGCGATGTCACACCTCCCTCGCAACGCCTCCAGGTGTCGGGCGGCAACCTCCTGCTCGACTACTCCACCGGCGGCGGGGTGGGCAACCTGTTTTTCGGCGGCCTCACCACCTCGAGTCAGAACGGACTACGCCTTTCCTTTTACAACAGCGCGGGCGCCGGTTTTAAAAACGGCTTTATCGACGTGCGCACCACGGGCGGCACTGCCCAGGACGGCCTCATTTTCCGTGTCGACGGCACCATCGGCGGCACCGAGCGGATGCGCATTTGCGCCAACGGCAACGTCGGGATCAATACAACTGCCCCTGCTGCAAAACTGCATTTGAGCACTGCTTCGCAAAACGATGGCATCCGCGTCAGCCAGACGGGCACCACGGCCGCTACGCTTTCCCTCATCGCTACGGGCACGGGCGCCAAAAACTGGGCGTTTCATTCTACCGGCCCGGGCAATGCCCAGGGCGCCGGCCATCTTTTGTTCTGGGACTGGACGACCAATGTCGAGCGTATGCGCATTGACAATGCCGGCAACGTCGGCATCGGGCTGACGACCAACCCAGGCACCTACCGCCTGTATGTTGGCGGCAACGGCTATTATTCCGGCGGCCTGTTCGTCGCCTCCGACCGCCGCTTTAAAACCAATATCCGCACCCTCGACGGCGCCTTGAATACCGTGACCCGTTTGCGCGGCGTGCAGTATCAATACCGTCAGAACGAGTTCACAGAGCGCAATTTCCCCGGCGGCCAAACCGACGGCTACGTGGCCCAGGAACTCCGCGAGGTATTGCCCGAACTCGTGCAGGAAGGCCCCGACGGCTACCTGGCCGTCAACTACCTGGGCGTCATCCCCGTGCTGACCGAAGCGGTGAAAGAATTGAAAACGGAAAAGGATGAAGAAATCGCGACCCTCGAAGCCCGTGTTGCCGAGCAAGACAAACAGATCGACGAACTCGAAGCCCGTCTTGCCCGCCTGGAAGCCGCACTCGAACGCTCCACACCGTCGGCAGCGCCGGCTCAAATTCAGATGAGCAACCAGCCCAATCCTTTCTCCGGCTCGACGACCATCAATTGCAATATCCCGGAAACGGTTCGCAACGCGGAACTCGTCGTGACCGATCTGAGCGGCCGTGAAATCGCCCGCCGCACGGTGACGGAACGCGGCCAGGTCAGCGTCGAAATGAACCTGTCGGCAGCGCCCAACGGCACGTACCTGTGCGCCCTTCAGGCCGACGGCCGACTGGCCGGCACGCTGAAACTCCTGCTGAGCGGAAAGTAATTTCGTTGCGCGGAGCAAACCTGTTTTGAAAGACCCATTCGGGCGGCGGCAAGCAACTTGTCGCCGCTTTTTTATTTTTTCAGGGTAAAAACCTAGGCAGGGGCAGCGCCCCGTGATCTTTGTAGTTTTTTAGTTCCAAAATCCACCCAGGAGGCAGCGCCCCGAAACATCTTTCGGGGCGCTGCCCCTCCTGGCCTATTTTCTCCACCATTTGTTACAAATCTTTCGGGGCGCTACCCCTGCCTAAGGTTTTACTTTTTTCAGGGTAACAATCCTATGATTTGGGGGATATTTAAGAAAAAGCACAGCACGCCACTTTTCCACGCTCAACTTGTTTGCCTTATGAAAAAGACAATCGCTCAAAAATGGTTCGTACCGCTCGCCCTGACGCTGAGCGCAGTCGTGTACTATTCTTTCGACTGGCCCAACAACAACGGCCCGACCCTCGACTCAGTTACGGAACTGCGCAACAGCACGACCAATCAATACGAATATTTCTTCAAACTGGCTTCGCTTCCAACTCCTGCGGATTCGTTCGATACCTCACACACCCTCGTCGTGCCCGCCGCCAACGACTTCGACAACTGGCGCGTACTGGCCACTTTCGACGACGGTACTTACTGGATGGGCACCAAGGCCGTGTTCGAATCGACGGGTTTTACCTTTGATGTGGATGGCGCCCATACGATCGACGTCGAACTGGCGCCCACTTACGATGATGGCAATACCAATCCGGGCCGGATTGCCGGCAGTTTTACCGTTGGTACGGGGCATGGTGTGACTGGCGCTGCCGCCCAGCGCATGCAGTCCATGCCTGCGGGAAAACTGGTCCGCCTGAGCAGCTCGCTCAGCCCGCGAAAAGACAATATACTGACGTATATCATCGAGTACCAAAACCCCGTCGACGGGGAATGCGCAAACCTGAATGGCGAACTGAAATTGTATGTTGACAAAGATGTGATCAATTACAGCGCCACCGATGAATTTGAAACAGCCTACAACGCCTCTTATGCTGTAGTTAATGTCAATGGAGTGGACTACAAACAAATCTCCCTGCCGTTTCAAAACCTTGGCCGCGGCATGCGCCGCAATGCTTTCGTCCGCTGCACGACTGCCACTGCCGCGACCGTCGGCGCGCATTTCAATACCCCCTGGGTCGATTTTATCGTGCCGCTTGCCGGAAGTTGTATCCCCAAGGAGATCAAAGGACAATCGTCGCTGCCCGCACAGACGATAGTCGATTCGCACGACCCCAACCACAAGTTCGCCGCTGAACAGGAAATCTGCATGACGCAGGATTCGGTCACTTTTACCGTCAGTTTTCAAAACAATGGCACCGGCCCGACCGACAAAATCGTGGTGGAAGACGAATTGCATTACCTGTTGAAAAATGAATCGCCCGAACTGGTCAGTTGGTCGACGTACAAAAAACCCGTCGTGACGCCGCCCGGAAACGACCGGAAGGTGGTTTTTACCCTCAATCCCTACAATTTGCACGGCTTGAACGAAGGCGGATTGAATCATTCATTTTCCGAGGCGGATACCAAAGCCTCCATCACGTTCCGCTGCGCTATCGACCCGGCCAAAGCCGCTCAATACCCCTGCAACGCCATCCTCAACCGCGCCCGCATTCGGTTCGATTGTAACCCCTGGATGGAAACCGACCTCGCGATCGCCAATATCCGCTGTCAAAACTGCGATAGCTGCCAGACTGTGGCCGATTCCGCCGTTTTCGTCAACGATCCCATTCCGATCAACGACTCTCTCGTCCTCTCGCCCGATTTGGTCAACCTGTTCCAGTTGCCGCCGTTCAACTACGGTTTTAACCGGCAATTGTGGTATCCCGGGTCCGATCTGAATCAACCGACCGACCTTAACCCGCTCTTTGTCAATCCGAAGCACAATACCTACACCCTGATCCTGTCGCAGGGCAATACGGCAACTACCTGCACCCGCGGCCGGCTGGATGTTACTTACGACAAGAATTGCGACCTGGGTATTCAGGTGGATGCTTCCGGCTTGCAAATTGACCCCTGCACGGGTGTGGTCAACGGAACCCTCACCGCCACGGCCACCGGCAGCCACTCGAACAACCTGCAATGGCATGAATGCGGCTCAACCGGCCTGAGCATGACGCGCCAACTGGTCAATACCACCCAGTTGAAATACTACTTCGGCCTCACCGACGAAGACTCAGGATGCAGCGCCGAGATCATCTACGAGATCAAACTTCCGCCCTGTAAAAAAGGCGGCGGCGGGATTTTTGGCGATATTTCCCTGCCTGTGGTGCTTTCCGGGGCCGCCGCTTTGTTTCTGTTCTTGTTTTGGCTGGGTCGCTGGTTCAAGAAAAAAGGGTAAACTTGCCGGCAAAACACCCTTTTGCCGCCATGAAACGATTCTTTTTTTACCTCTTGCTGCTGTCCCTTGGGCTTTGGACTTTGTCGAAGGGACAGCAGCAATCTGCCACCCCGCCACCTGCTGCGTACCTCGACACGCTTTTGACCCAAAAAAAATATGATGAGGCTGCCGTCTGGCTGCTCGAACAGCGCAGGGCAGACAGTTTGGGTCAAAAATGGCCGGAATACCAGCAAGGAACCACCAAATTGGCCGATGTGCTTTCCAGGCAGCAAAAGTTCGAGGAGGTTCACCGCCTGTTGGATCAAACGCTTGCTGTTTTTGACCGCAATAAACTGACGGACAGTCCTTTGGCTGCCAAATTGTGGTCGTGGCACGCGGTCACCTATGCGCGGGAGGAGCGCTTTCCCGAAGCGCTGACCTGTTACGAATCCGCCATTAAAATTTACGAGAAAAATGATTTCTATGGCTCGGAAGTGGGCTATGCCTACAAAAACGCCGCGCAGATCTACATGCGGTATTCCAACAATCGAAAAGCTTTGGAGTACTTCGACGCAGGCCTGCGACGCGATACTACCGGCCGGCAACACGCTTCTATTTTATCCCAAACGGCTGCCACCTGGCTATTTCTCGACAGCCTCGACGCCGCGCGTATCGCTTATCAAAAAGCGCTGAAAACCAATACGTCTGACCCTGCATACCAGGCTTCCATCCTCAGTACAGGCGCTGCTCTGGCACTGCGCGAAGACAACTGGCAGGAAGCGGAGTGGCTTACCCGGCAGGCACTCGATATTTATTTGACGTTGCCTCCCGCCAAGCTCAACGTGCTCCGCTCGTATTCCACCCTGGCCGATATTGCCACGGAGCGCGGCCAGGTGGGGCAGGCGGAAGGTTTCTATCGGAAGGCAGAAACGTTCGGACGCGCCAAATATGCCGGAAAAAGCCGTGAGATGGCTATTTTGTACGTGTCCTGGGGTGAATTTTATGAAAAACAAGGCCAGGTCGATAAGGCTTTGAGCCTTTACCAAAAAGCGGTTGTGCAGGTTTTTCCCGGGTTTGAGGACACCCGCATCGAGGCAAATCCGCCCCTGTCGTCGGCCTACAACGAGTCGCAGGCCATGTTTGCACTGGCCAAAAAAGGGGCCGCGCTTTTGACCAGGACATCACCGTCGACGGCCGAACGCCTGAATGCTGCCGATTGCTTCGACCTGTCTTTCACCGTGGCTGCTTCACTGCGCAAAACTTACGGCGACGATGCCGACAAACTTTCCCTGGCCGGTGAAAACCACAGTTACCAGCAACTTGCCGCACGGAATTTGTGGCAAATCTGGCAGGAAAACCACGACCCGGCCGTACTCGAACGCTTGTTTCAGCTCGCCGAACAAACCAAAGCGCAGGCGCTTGCGGATGCCGTGCGCCAGCAGCGCGCCCTCGTATTGGCGCAGTTGCCCGATTCGCTGGTCAAACAAGAGGCTGTGTTGCGTCTGACTGCGGCCGATGCGGCCTTGGCTGTAAAAGATATTGAACTTGAAGGTGTTGTACAGGATTCTTTGCTTTCCAGTGCGAAAGAAAAGGCGTTCAGGGCCGCACGTTCGTATGAAGATTTTCATGCCAACCTCGAAAAGCGCTACCCGGAATTCGGCCGCTTCAGCGCCGACGACCGCGTGGCCACGCCTTCACAACTGCAAGCCTCGCTGCCCGACACGGTCGCCCTGCTTTCCTTCTTCGATGCTGGCGACCGCTACCTGGGTATTTGTGTGCAAAAAAAGGGTCTCGAAGCCTTCGAAGTCCCGCGCGATACGGCGTTCGACCGGCGGCTGATCCACTTTTTGCAAACGCTGAACGATAAATCTGCCCAGGAAAACGACCCGGCCGGCTATTTCCGCGAAGCGGCTTTTCTTGGACAGTTGCTGCTGCCCGCGGAGTTGCTACCGTCCGGGGGCGGTCTGCTGATCCTGCCCGACGGCCGACTGGATTACCTGCCTTTCGAGGCGCTGCTGACGGCTCCCTACGAGGGCACATTTGGCCGGGCGCCATTCGTGTTGCGTGCTCACACGGTGCGCTACGCGTGGTCGGCTGCTTTGCTGAGCGCGGCTATTCCGACCAACAAGCAAGCCGGCAAGGCATTTTTGCACGTTGCGCCGTTTGTGGAAACTGCGCGCGACGGCCTCGCGCCGCTGCCGGAAAGTCGCGACGAACATCCCGCGGGCGTCCAGGTCAGCGAACTGGTCGGCTCCGCCGCCACCGCCGATGAATTTTTGCAACGCGCAGACCGGTTCAGGGTGTTGCAACTCTCCACCCACGCGCATGCCGGCGGCCGGAGCGAGCCGGGTATCGAGTTTTTCGACCGCACCCTGACGCTGCCCGAAATTTATGCGCGGCGGATTCCTGCATCGCTCGTGGCATTGAGCGCCTGCGAAACCGGCACGGGCGAATACGCGGAAGGGGAGGGCGTACTCAGCCTCGCACGGGCTTTCGCCTACGCCGGCGCCGAAAGCCTGATGGCCAGTCACTGGTCGGTCAACGAACGCGCCACTGCCGAGCTGTTTGCCGGCTTTTACGCGCAAATCGAGCAGGGCGTTTCGAGGGCCGAAGCGCTTCGGCAGGCCAAGCTCGCCTGGCTCGACAAATCTCAGCCCGACGCCCGCAAGGCGCCCTGGTACTGGGCCGCCATCACCCTGAGCGGCGCCGATGGCGCCGTCGATCTGCACGAAAACACCGACTGGTGGTGGTATGCAGGCGGGGGCATTTTCGCACTGCTGGCAGGCGGCTGGTTCTTGCGGCGCCGGCGGCGCGGATGATGAAAAGGTTGATAGGGTTGATGAGGTTTATAGGGTTGATTATTAATTGTTTATCAGCGCTGGGACGCCCCCTTCACAATTGGGTTGTCAGATGTCTCCCCCTATCAACCTCATCTACCCTATCATCATCCTTGAAAAAACTCCCGAGGCGGGGGTAACACGAGACAAACACTGTGGATGTAGAGATGTAATGTCTTTCCGGCGAGGCTTTTGTCAAGCGAAAAAACAGAAGCCCGGGATGAGTTTCTTTCTCTTCATTTTCAAAGTTTCAAGTCATGAAAAAGCTCGTGTTTTCCCTTCTGATGATTGCGTTCGCATCGGCCATTCAGGCCCAAAAAACAAAGGCAAACCCAACCGCCAAGCCCACTCCAGACAACAATTTGTGCGCCCGCAAAGTGGTGAACCAGGAACAATTGACCAATACCCTCGATAAGTTGATGATGTGCCCGGGTTTTCAACTCGGCGTGGCCGATGGTCAAACCAGCGAATATGAAACCCAGACGTTTGCGATTGGCAGTTACAACCAGGTCGGTTATTCCGTGCACCTGTACACGGTGAGCGAACAGGACAACCTGATGACACTGGCGAAAAGCACGGCTGTTGCCAATGCCCCCATGACGGCAGATGGCTCAAAAAAGAAGGATGTTCGCAGCATTCATTTCTTCACAACGATCTACACCTCGGGCAGCACAAAGACGTTCCAGTACGGGATTGAAGTCAAGTATGCGCGTTGCGACTCGGGCAGCGGAACCGGCGCCAGAACGCAACACTGACCCTGTATAACAGCCCGAACGAACATTGAATTTACGCGCCTTAACGACCTAAAAAAAAGGTGGAATATGTTGCGAATGACCCGGTTGTGCTCCCGCGCAGCCGGGTCCGTTTGTTAAAACTTCACGACAGCGCGGTTGCCCGTTCAAATCCGACGCTCGGGAGCGGACGGAGGAGAAAAATGGCAAAAAAAGAACCTCTTTCAACCTGAACAGAAAATCCTGGCCCTTCAATTGGACCCAAAATGCCCGAAAACAGATATTATTGGCCTTCGAATGGCCCCCCAGGGCGATTTTGCCGCTGAACAAACCAAAATTTTTTTTCACATGAAACCCTTTTTTACCCTTTGGCTGTTGTGCCTCATCACGCTGCTCAAGGCGCAACAAACACCGGTTCAAACCCCCGGCTACACCACGACAAAAGAAGGCGACGGCTACCGTTTTACCCCGCAGGTGCCGCCTTTGCCCCCGCCAACAGCCGGCGCGCCGCCCGCATTTTACACGTATTACTGGGAGTTCGGCGATGGCGATTTCAGTTTTGAAGAACGACCGCTCCATTATTTTGCCGCCAACGAGTCGGTGCAACCCATGCTTTTTGCCACGGCCCACTACGACGACACCAACACGCCGCCGCCCAGCTATGCCGGCCAGATGTACGCCTCGGCGAGCAAAACGCCTTCCGAACCGGCTAATGCGTTTCCCAAAGCCCAGTACGCCATCGCCCTGAAAGCCCAGCGCGAGCCACGCGCAGGCGAGGAACTGGTGTTCATTATCAGCTACCGCAATTTGTCCAAAATCAATACCGACGGCCGGCTGCACCTGTTTTTTAATGAAAAAAAATTCCCCAACCGGCACTTCGACTACGTCGCTGCGCGCACCCATTACAACGAAACACCCGAGGAAATCGGCTTCTTGGAACAAAACCCTGACGACGGCGCCTGGACGGCAGCGCCCGCGCCGCTCCAGGCCGCGGGCGCTGCCGGCTTGCTGGCCTGGACCGCCCCGCCGCCGCCCGGCGCCGAGTTGCTGGCAACCGCGCGCAAGGAATTTCGCAGCGAACAAATCTGGCGCACCGGCTGGATGAAAACCGGCGAAACCCGCAACCTCTTCGTCAGCCTCAAAGGCACCGCCGACATGCTGCGCGACACGAGCGCATTCATCCACCTGCGCGGCGTGTTCGAACCGCTCGACCCGGGCGTGCCTGCGGAGGAGTTTACGCTCGAAATCGAGATCGTCAGCTCGCACGACCCCAACCTGATCGCCGTGTCGGAGCATCGCGTCAATTTTCGCAAAATTCACGATCAGCCCATCGATTACAAGGTCCGTTTCCAGAACAACGGAGAAGGCCCGGCCCGTAAAATCCAACTCACCATTCACATTCCCGAAGGGCTCAACGCCGCCAAAATGCGGCCGCTGAGCTGGTATCCCGAATGCCCGATCTGTCCCGACTCCCTCAGCCCGTTCAGTTGCCTCGACACGGCGACGACCAAAGACGCCCTGATTTTTACGTTTCGCAATATTTACCTGCCCGGCAGCCGGCAGCGCGGGGTGTCCGACTACGATTCCACCCAGGGTTTTGTGCGCTATCGTATCGAGCCCGATAAAAAAATGGCCAAACTGGCCTTTCGCAGCCAGGCGGAAATTGTTTTTGACAAAAACCCGCCCATCCACACCAATTTTTCCAAAACCCGCTTCAAACCCGGCTTGTCGCCCGGTCTCAAAGCAGGCTACGCTTTCCCGCCCGACGACGCCGGAAACGGCTATGTTTTCCTCGGAATCAGTCTTTCGCCCTACAAATCGTGGAAATGGTACCCGCAGATCGAACTGCTGACCGGGCTGAAAGGACAGACCGACCTGGGCGAGCAATCATACACGGAGCCGCCTACCGGCCCTCCGGTGGACTCGGGCGACTTTTACAACGACACCGTGTACACCACGACGACAACGGGCACTACGAGTTTTGTGTCGTTCGAACTGCCGGTGCTGCTGCGAAAGAATTTCACCAAATTTTTCGGGGCTGGCATCGGCGGCAGCGCGAGGGCTGTGTTGAATTTCGACCAGACGACCATGACCAAAACCGGCACTGTTTATCACTATGTTGTTGGTCCGGCAGGGTATATTCTCAATCCGAACCTGCCATTCGAAAACCTGCCGTCCTCGACCTTGTCCGACGAGAACAAGAGCCTCGACTTTCGTTACTCGGCTTTTGGCGATCTCACTTTCGGCAGTGTGCGCTCGGGGCTGAACATAGGGGTTCGGGGAGGCCTCATTTTTGCGAAGAAAAACCAGCCGTTCATACAGGTTTCGCTGGAATACAAGCTTTGATCCTGAATGCTAAAAAGCAAGAGGCCGTCTTGTAAGTCCTTTTGTTCAAAATCCTGCAAAATTTAAGTTTAAATCGCGGCCAACTGACGGGGTGACTCAAAGTCACCCCGTCAGTAATACAGCCTCTTTATTTTAAAAAATCAGCCTCCGAGGCGCCTGCTTTCAGGGAAAATTTGGGCACGCCTTTGGCATTGACCGTCATCTGGAGGTAGTCGGGCAGGAGAAAGTTTTCAGGCGGGATTCGTTTGCCTTTCAGGGCATGTTGTTGCAGAAAATCGCTGGGGTCCTCGCCCAGGTATTCGCCGAGGGTTTCGGTAAAAAAGTCGAAGTGCTCGTCCACGGTACGGCCCGAATTCTGGAAATATTCGAGGAGTTCGAGCATGAAATCGTGCAGATTGCGCTCGTTGTTCGTCTTTTTTCGGATGGCGCAGTCGAAGTAAAAAGCCAGGATGAAGCCTCTTGTGTAGGGTACGTGTTCGCATTCCGTGTCGTAGTAAAAGCACAGTTCGGCATCGCCGGCCGAGATTTCGCCCATGTCGCTGGTGTAGAGGTCTTCGAAGTTTTCCTCGTTGAGGCGTTTGAAAAAATCCTTTTGGTCAAAAAAACCTGCTTTCCAGCAATTGCGCAGGGCCAGGTATTCGGTAAAGCCTTCCGCGAACCATCTGAGTTTGTTCGGGCCGTCGAAATCGCCCGGGTTGATCTTTTGACCGATCCAGTCGTGCATCATTTCGTGGTTGAAGAGGTAGATCAGGTTGTCGAGGCGGCAGCCGTCGGTGGCGTACACGGCGAATGAGTTGTACTTGCCCAGGCCGAGGTAATCGCCCGTCCAGACGCCCGGCACGGGCCGCGTGGGTTTGATGAACGGGATCATGGTGACCGAGTAGTACGGGATGTTGGTGTCGTTCCAAAGCAGCCGTTGCGTCTCGATGGTTTTGAGGATCACATCGAACAGGGTTTGGTCTTCGAACACCCATTGCCCGCGAATGGCGAAATACACGGGGCTGCCCAGAACGTCCTGTTTGTAAATGCGGAAATCGCCGGCCACGCACACCGAATTGCGCCAGTCGAGGTTGTAGGCGCGGAAAGCCTGGTGGGTCTGGCCGGAGTTGAAGCTGGTCTGGATGGTCCAGCGTTTGGGCAGTTTGAGCCAGTCGATGGTGACGTCGTAGAAGTCGTTGATTTCGTAGTGACGGGGCGTCAGGAACAGGCAACGACCGTGGATGTGCAGGTAGTCTTTTTGTAAAATGGGGCTGCTCGAATTTTGCAACGTGACCTGCTCGCCGCTGAAATTGGGCCACACTTCGTAATGCAGCGTCAGCCGCTCGGCGCCCCGGCTGATGACGCCCACGACGTGCGGGTATTTGGGGTGACGGATGTAGCGGCCGCCCTTGCCTTCGACCCTGAAATTGCGGAAACAACGAACCAGGTCTTCCGACCAGTTGAGCTGGGTGGGCAATTCAAACCAGCTGGTGTCGTCGGGCTCCGGGTAAAATTCCACGGCCACTTCCAGCAGCCTTTTTTTTCCGTCGTCGGAAATGTCGGGCGTAATGGTGTAGTGGAGGGTTTGGGCATTGCTCCCGAAGACGTTCAGGAAAAAGACAATCGCGAAAATGAGCCTTGGAGAAAACATGAATAAATGCAAATTAACGACTGGGTACAGGGGCCGCGTATTTTGCGCAGCGGGTCTGATACAAATTTTTACTGCCTTGTGTTCAACGTAATGATACCCTAAAATACTACCGCGGGCAGCAGTGTTACTGTTGGTCAAGCGCTTTTCAGCCCAGCTTTTCCGACAAAATTTTGTTGGCTGCCCCCGGCTCTGCCTTGCCTTTACTGGCTTTCATCAGCTCTCCCATAAAAAAACCGATCAGACCTTTTTTGCCCTTGCGGTACTCGGCCACTTTGTCGGGGAAACGCGCCAGCACCTCGTCGGCCAGCTGGTCGAGGAAGCCGGTGTCGGCGCTTTGGAGCAGATCGAGCGAGGTGGCGAGTGCTTCGGGCGGCGTGCCGGGCTGCTCGAGCAGGGCGGGCAGCAGGCGCTGGGCAGCAGCCGAAGCGCTCAGTTTGCCCGACTCGATCAGGCCGAGATAGGCGCCAATGGCGGTGCTGTCGAGCGGGTAGTCGGCGAGCGGCCTGGCGCTGGTATCGGCCCAGGGTTTGACGCGTTGAACGACGAAATTGGCCAGGGCGCGAGGCGGAGTGGCCGGCAGTTGTTCGATCAGATCGAGGAAATAAAATGCCGTATCGCGGTCGGCGCAAAGCACCGCAACATCGGCCGGAGGCAGGGCCAAAGTGTCGAGCAATTGCTGTTCGACAGCGAGGGGAAGGCGCGGCATCTCTGATTGAATTAGTTCAATGTCAGCCTTTTGCAAAATTATCGGCGGCAGGTCGGGTTCAGGGAAATAGCGGTAGTCGTGCGCCTGTTCTTTTTCGCGCAGCGAATAAGTCGTACCCGTCGCGGCGTCGAAGCCGCGGGTTTCCTGTTCGATGCGGCCGCCGTTTTGCAGGATGTCGATCTGGCGCGCTGCCTCGTGCTCGATGGCGCGGCGGACGAAGCGGAAAGAGTTGACGTTTTTGATCTCGCAACGGGTGCCCAGCCGTTCCGATCCGCTTGGCCGCACCGACACGTTGACGTCGCAGCGCAGCGACCCCTCTTCCATGTTGCCGTCGGACACGCCCAGCCAGCGCACCAGTCGCCGGATGGCTTCGAGGCAGGCCGAGGCCTCGGCCGCGGAGCGCAGCTCGGGCTCGGTGACAATTTCGAGCAGGGGCACGCCCGCGCGGTTCAGATCGATCATCGATTCGGTCGGCGACTGGTCGTGGATGCTTTTGCCTGCGTCTTCCTCGAGGTGGATGTGGTGAATGGCGCACTGGCGGGAGGCGCCCTGCTCCGTCATCCAGCGAATGGCGCCTTTGCGACAGATCGGGTGCAAATCCTGGGTGATCTGGTAGCCTTTGGGCAGGTCGGCGTAGAAATAGTTTTTGCGGTCGAAGGCGCTGTAGGGACTGATTTCGCAGTCCAGCGCCAGGCCCAGTTGTACGGCGAAGTCGACAGCCCGCCGGTTGAGGCGGGGCAGGGTGCCGGGATGCGCCAGGCTGATCGCGCTGACCTGCGTATTGGGCGCTGCGCCGAAGGCTGTGCTGTCGGCGCAAAACAGTTTGGAGCGGGTGGCCAGTTGCACGTGTATTTCAAGCCCGATGACGGTTTCGTACGACATATCAGCGTAGAGCGGAGGGTGTAATTTTTAAAAAATAAAGAAGACGATCAGCATGCCGATGAAGAATAAACCGCCAAAATTCAGCACGTAAAGCAGGCAATAGGCCGTCCATTTCAGCACCGTTTTGAACCAGTTTTCCCCGTAAAAATTTTTCATGGCAATCAGCAAGGACAAGCCGATCCAGCCAAATACCAGCAGCCACACCCAGGCCATGTCTATCCAAAGGTTGCAAAACAACGCGAGCGTAATCAGCAGAAACGCGCCCGAATGCTGGTGCAGCAAAAAGATAAAATGCTCGACGTAATAGCGGCGCTGGCGTCGGTAAAACAAAGCAAGAAAAACCGACATGAGCGCCACCAGGGCCAGGATGGTCCAGGTCAGGCTGCCCAGGTAGGCATGCAGGAGCCCCTTGGGCTCTTTGATGGATTTGATGCCCTGTTTGACCATCACGCGTTCCTGCCACGCATGGATGCCGTAGGCGTCGAGCAGGTCGTCGGGCGAAAGGCGCAGCAGGTCGTTGATGGCGAAGCGGTATTCCTTGTTGACCAGGCCGATGGGAATCGTGTCGAGTAAAAGATCGGCGCGAATGGATTTTTCACCTGCCGAATCGAGTTCTTCCTGAATATCCTGGAGCAGCAGGCGGTAGTTGCTGCTCAGGCGTGACGCGCTGCTGTCGAACGCAGCGTGCACGGCAGGCGTACGAAGTTCGGGGGGCAAATTGGCATAGGAAGCCTGAAACTCGCGCACAAGAGCCTGTCTTTCAAGGGTTTTGAAAAAGTCGCCGGCATCTGCTCTGGTCGATTCGTCGTTGTCTTTTTTTTCATCCATTTTGATGTGGATGTTGGCGCCGCTGCGGCTGCTGACCTGCCCCTTTCCCGAGTCAAAGGTTTTGTTCAGGAGAAAAAGGAAAAAGAACATCACCACGAAAAAGAACTGGACCGGGTGGGGGTACCGCTTGATCTTGCCCTGAAAATAAGACACGGTGACCTTGCCGGGGATCAGCAATTGCCAGGCCATGCGCACGAACTTGCCGTCGAGGTGCGTGATGTTGTGCAAAAACTTGCTGAGCAGGTCGCGCATTCTGATGCGGCCGTCGAACCTTTTCTGGCCACAACTGGAGCAAAACTGGCCTTTCCGGCTCATTTTTTCGCCACAATTGGGACATACGGGTTTGGGCTGTTTTTCCGATTGGATGTCGGGAGTGGGTTCCATGTGTTTTTAAAAAATAAGAAATACGACGAACAGGCCGATTGCGAAAAACAGGATGAAGAGGAGCAGATAGGCAAAGGAAAAGAGCACAAATTTAACCGTGGTTTTGGAAACGCTTTCCCCGTAAAAAAGCCGGAGTGCGCGCCAGTTTGCCGTTACCATCCAGCTGCTGACCAGCGTCCACCACAGCCAGTGGCTCCATCCGGCAATTTGTACCCACATACCAAGGCTCAATACGAGGAAATTGGCCGTGTGCTGATGCAGCAGAAACACGAAATGCTCTACAAAATAGCGCCGCTGCCGCCAGTAAAGGAGCCGAAGCACAGCGGCCATCGCGCCGATGAGGGCAAAAACCGTCCAGGTCAGGTTGCCGAGAAACGAATGGAGCAACTGGGTCGGGTCGGTGTACAATTTGAGTACCTGCCGCAGCAAAAAGCGGTTTTTCCGGCTGGTGATCTGGTATTTGTCGAGCAAGGAATCGGGCTCCATCAGGTACAGTTCGCTGGCATCGATCCTCAGTATTCGCTGCTCGATCGGCAGGGTAATACTGTCAACCTGGGCGATGAAATCGTAGGCATTCGGGTTCAGGAGGCTGTCGACAGCCCGGTCGGCGGCCTGGCTGCGCAGGGAGTCGGGAAAGGTTTGGTAGCGTTTTTTCAGGTAGAGCAGCGAGAGGTATTGCCGTTCTTCTTCATGCATCCGTTTCACGGAGTTTGTCAGAGATATACGCTGATATACCGCCGTATCCCGTGTGTTGTTCGACAGGATGCCGCCATCTTTGGTATCGACCATGATGTTGTCCGGTGAGATCAGTTTGCTCAGGGTGAACAAAAAGAAGACCATCACCACGAAAAAGAACTGGATAGGCGGCGGATAACGTTTTTGTTTCCCCTGAAAATAGGCCATGCTCACTTTGCCCGGAATGAACAGTTGCCAGAGAATGAGGAAATATTTGCTCTCCAGTTTGAAGATCCTGAAAAACAATTGTTGCAATAAATCACCCACCTGAACCCGGCCGTCGGTGTCTTTTTGCCCGCATTGTGCGCAGAATTTGGCTTTGTAGGCCAGCGGATAATGGCAGTTGCGGCAGTAGCGTGATTTGGAATATTTCATGGCGGGTAAAATTCGCGGATTTCCGACTTTCGCAGCACCGAATATGATTCATTTTCGCCGCTGGGCGGCTAAAAAACAACTCCATGCGCAAACAGACCACTCGTCACCTTCTGATGGTTCGGCCCGCGAATTTCGCCTACAACGAAGAAACTGCCGTCAACAACGCTTTTCAAACCCGTGCCGAAGCCAATCAGGCCGCTGAAATTCACAAAAAAGCCCTGCTCGAATTTGACGCCTTTGTCGACAAACTCCGCAAATCGGGCGTGCACGTCGTGGTAGCCCGCGATTCCGCGCTGCCCCTGAAACCCGACGCGATTTTCCCCAATAACTGGATCACGTTCCATCAGGAAGGTCTCATGATCACCTACCCGATGTTTGCCCCGACACGCCGCAAGGAGCGCCGCCGCCAGGTGATCGATACCGTGCTGGAAGAAGGTTTTGCGGCCGAACGCCGCCTCAATTTCGAATTCAACGAAAAACTCGATCGTTTTCTGGAAGGCACGGGCAGCATCATTTTCGATCACCAGAACCGCCTGGCCTACGCCTGCCTGAGCCCGCGCACCGACGCTGCGCTGCTGCGCGAGCTGTGCGAAACCATTCAATATTCGCCAGTCATTTTTCACGCCGCCGACGCCGAAGGAAAAGACATTTACCATACCAACGTCATGATGGCCCTCGGCGAAACATTCGTGGTCATCTGCCTCGATTCCGTGCGGGATGCCGCCGAACGCGCCATGCTGACCCGCCAGTTTGCCGAAACAGGCAAGGAAATCGTGGAAATCAGCCTCGATCAGATGAATCATTTCGCCGGAAACATGCTCCAGGTCCGCAACAACCGCGACGAAACCCTGCTCGTCATGTCCGAACAAGCCTTCCGCTCCCTGAGCCCCGAGCAGGTCGAAACCCTCGAAAAACATACCCGCCTGCTCCACAGTCCTCTCGATACCATCGAAACCTACGGCGGCGGCAGCGCCCGCTGTATGATGGCCGAAATCTTCCTCCCCGAATCTGCTTGAAGTTGGAAGTTCAAAGTTTAAAGTTTAAAGTTCAAAGTTTGGGGCCGTGCTTGGTGTTTTCACCTACGGAATGCACACAAAATGAGTTCATTGACAATTAGGTATCATTACCCAAAAAGTTATGGAGACGCAACTGGTGGGTTTAGGCGATAAGCGCCTTGATGTAATTTTCAACACGTTGGT